>NZ_JBBOUQ010000008.1:0-6614 GCF_038006125.1 Bacillus sp. FSL R10-2780 | reverse complement strand
CATGGAAATTCATAAACGAAACATTATCTAAAGAATTAGGGTTATTTAATTTAACCGATGAACGTTTTCGAGAACCAAATGAACATTGTCATGACTTCTTATTATCTTGTACACATGAACAAGCTATAGACATTATTGAATTATCACTTGTCGTCCTAAATGTAGCCGCCTCGAATTACAGTAATTACGAAAGGGAAAAATACAAAATTACTCAATCTGCAGAATCAGCGATCAAAGAAATAAACTATTGGTTCAAAGATAATAATGTAGGTTATGAATTTACGAACGGAGAAATCATCCGCATCGATCAAACTCACATGCACGAAGAAGTTGTAAAACCAGCTATAACTTTATTATTTGAAGAAGATTTCCAAGGAGCCGCCGAAGAATTTTTAAAAGCACACTCACATTACAGAAAAGGCGATTACAAAAACGCTCTAGTAGAGGCATTAAAATCCTTCGAAAGCACAATGAAAACAATTTGCGATAAAAAAGGATATACATATAACAAAGGTAGCGATACTGCACAAAAATTAATTACAATCCTATTTGACAATAACTTAATCCCTGAATACTTACGCAATCACTTCTCTGGTTTAAGAAACACATTAGAAGCTGGCTTACCAACAGTTAGAAATAAACAAGCTGGTCACGGACAAGGTACTGAATCAATAAAAGTAGAACCATACTTTGTTGAATATGCCATCAACTTAGCCGCAACAAACATTGTATTTCTAATAAAAGCATACAAAGAATCCTAGTAGAAATAAGCCCTTGTAACCAAACAAGGGCTTGAACAATGATCAAACAAAGAGCGCTACAAAAAGACCAATCGTAATCACATCAGCAAGTAAACCCACTAGAGTTACAGCAATCATAAATTTCTTCATAATATATCACTCCTTCTCTTATAAAAGCTTTGGTATAAGTAATATAGGAGAACAACCAAATAATTTTAGATTCCTATAAAAAAAATTAGGATGTTCTCTTATACGGGTCGTGACACAAACCATTAATACAGGTGCCAATATAAAATTTTTTATACTTTTCTTGTAAAATGATCACACTGCCCCGCCCATATATAAACGCACCGGCTTGTCTTTTAGAGCCACAGAAATATATACAGACAACAATCCACTTTGTCACACTCAATCAATCCGTTACGTTAATATAGGCGCACCATCAATTGAAATTTCGGTGTAACTCTTCATATATAGGTGGCATCCGTAAAGCTGAATTTCTCCTTACGTTTTCTATTCGTCCTTGAATACCTGTTTTGTGGCACCTTAGTAACGGAAATCACTATAAAAACAGACGCATAACACTCTGTATTAAATACAACTCTGCTTCTGTTTGTTTGACTGTTTCTACACTTTAATAAGGACGTCAACCATAAATAATAGACCGTACTTGTATTGCCAATACAAAAACATAGGCGCACTAATCTAAAATGTCGGGTCATTACTATATACAAGGCGCCACGGCATTAGTAACAAAAAAAGTCATGCAAATGCATGACTTCTGTTAAATCATAATGTTGTGATTCTACGGGCACCGCACATATAAATCCCTAAGATTCGTCAAAACGTCGAACACAAACTAATCTGAGCCGTTTCAGTAGTATTCTAGGGAGCCATGTAGAGCTTCGTAACAATTTGACGAGTATATCGCAAAAACACGGGCGCCGCACTTACACAGTTAAACAAACGCTTGTTTAATACATCTCCTAATCAGTAAAAAATGATATAAATTATTAAAAACAAAGAGGAATGAATCCCATGAAACGAATCACCGATAAAGAACATAAAGAAATTGAAGAAAAATACGGAGAACGTGCTAAAGATCCACAATCTGAATTCATTAAAGACGAAAGTCACAAACAATTATTTGATTCAATTATGAAAGATAAAAAAGAAAAAGGATGGAAATTCAAAGATGAGAACTAAAATAAATCAGAATCAAGGATAATCTACTACAATCAACTAGAAAAAAACAGATTGTCATTTATTCCACTAAAATATCCTTGGAGTTGATTGTGTTATAACGCTAAAATGGTTACTTTAATATTGCTCCTTTAGTTAATACCATTTGATTCATAATAAAAGCCCCTAACCGTAACCGGCTGGGGCTTTTTAATTTCATAATGCAATAAATACATAAAATCGGTTATACTTTAATTATCAAATTTAATCTTTTATTTTTTTGAGGTGTGAATATACTCTTTTCCGACTGATTAAGATGTATTCATTATCCTGCATTAGCTCATTAGGTGTCTCGCAAACACTTAATGGGCTTTCTTTTTGTTGTAATTCCTCAATAAGTTGGTCATAAAGTTTCTCTACTTCCTCAACGCTTATATCCTCATCTTTTAAATTATAAAAACATCCATAGCCTTGTATCTGCCGACGATTCAATAAAGCATAATACAATATTTTAAACTGTCTATAATTCATTGATTCATCATCTTCATTTGTTGCCTTTGTCATGTACTTAAACAGTTCTATAAAGTCTGCTTCTTTAAATTTATCTAACTGACATGAATAACCTTTCTTCAATGAATCAATAGCCTTTTTCGTTACCTTCTGTTTATTGATTAGCAAATACCATATCTTTTGAATCAATATTTCAGTATCAGAGAATAACCGCTCTTCTCGTTTTCCTTTAAAATCTTTCGAATACACATTTTTATGCTTTAATATCATGCAATCATCCAAAGGATTAACATGCAATACAATCAAAGCGTGTAAATGCGGGTGGTACTCATTTCCCTTGTATGTAATTTCTAATGATCGTATAGCCCCTTCATATTCAAGTTTAGAAAAGTCCACATCCTTTATCTTCTCTTTACCCTTCATATACTCAACTAACTTAGTAAACGCCTTAAACAGCTTGTCTATCGTCTCACCTAATTGTTCCCCTTTAACATTCGGCACTGTTAAAGTCAGTTGATACATATTCTTTGCATATGGTCGAATTAACGGAATAAATTTCCCCATCCTAGAAGCCTGTTTAACCTTTTTACAGTTATTACAGAACTTGTCTTTACAAAGATTAGTTTTTTTGAAATCTTTCACTTTGGCTATCTCATATTTATCCAATATCCAAAGAGCATTACAATCCTTCAAACTATCTCGCTTACGTCTAAGTTTGTCATCTTTCATTTCTTTATGTAACCGCTCATAATGAATCTGAATTAATTCATTATATTCTCGGTTCTTCACTATCTTTTCAAGAAAAACATTTTCGATTATGACATCATCCAGTAACATACTATCCCCCTTTTACTAGTGAATTTTTTTCGTTTTTTTAAACGAAATTAGAAATAAGTAAGATTGCCGGAATCCTTGGTATATAAGGGACAAACAGCACTTTTAAGCGTATAATAAGTCTGCCCGTGCCCCGACTTATTTCTAATATATCAAGTAATAGAAAAAATCTATAAATCTATCATGCTACATTTTGCCGAACCTTGTCCACATAAAACTGAAACCTTCGGTCGGCCTTCGGCTAAAAACCCATCCCTCATCGTGAAGTTTTTTAATCCTCACTCGGATACACCAAAAATTGTTCTCTTTCTTCATCCGTTAAATCTTCTGGATCAACACCCTTTTCTCCGCAATACTCAAACAATGCTTTCACTTTAATTCTAGGTTCATTAGGAGAAGAAGGAGCTGCATACACCCCATCCGGAAAACCCGCTTCAAACTCTTCCATTTCCCTTCTTAACTTTTCAAGACGTTTAGCTTCTTCCACTCCATCTTTTTTCTCCATTTTAAATCCCCCTTCAACTTGTTTATTTAAACAATACAAGCATCTGCAAACAAATAAAAGAAGGGGTGGAATTTTTACACCCCTAGTCCGTTTCACTTTTTTATTCCATGGTTTACTTTACAATGAGCCTCTGCCCCTGCACCCCAAAGGACATGAGGACGGGAAAAAAGCACTCCCGCCCCCATAACCTTCGGAGTGTAATGCAAGGACTTCTCATAATAAAGTAACTTTCACGGCATAAACGTTCCACTATGCACTTAGCAATTTATTTGGTGTACATCTAAAGTTTTTGTCCTTTATGCTCTCTGCAACCATATCCAAACGCACATACCCCTCATCTAGACATACTTTTTGGTTTATAAACATCTCAAGTTGCTTGATAACCCATAAATTCGCCTGCACTTGTGATTCCAATGTGCTCCCAAACGAGTTTTCTCGCTGTAATTTAGCGACCTTCTCCTGCATGTATTGTATTTCTTCGTCACTATGTTTGTTTTTGTACATTTTGTATTGCTCCTTCATTAGTCATTTTTGTTTTGGTAAGTAAATCATGTATTCTAGCATTCTCATGCGTTCCAAATTAGCACGCTTTATAGACTCACTCGTTGTCTTCAATTCGTTTTGCTTCTGCCAATCGACAATTAAGCTACGAAAATAGTTACGTTGGTCATGACTGTATTCGTATACGGTCATCTTGTTGCCTTGTTCAATTCTAGCAATTCGTCATACAACCGCTTTTTCTGGAATGGTTTAATGATGATTGCATCTAGTTGCTTATCCCATCCGCCACGCAAGAAAGCATCAATAATAATGAGATCCCTTTTCGATGGAATACGCTTTTGTTGAATGTATTGGCTCACTAGTGATTCATTCATTTTGGCAAATCGTGAAAAGTCCGCTTGTTTCATGTTTCGCTCCATCAAACCCACTTGGAACGACTGCCCCAACGTGTAGCCAACGTGGTATTTACCTCTTGTCGACTCGTAATATTTAGCTACATCTCTTTTTATCTTGACCATTTTTTTGACCACCTTCTTATTTGTTGAGGAGAACATACCCACTTGACCTTAGTTTGTAAAGAGCGTTCTGTATTTTTTCAATTCTTTACATTTCAGACCTTATTTCGATGTGGGTGTAATAGATGAAATACTGCTTCAATTCTACAAATGTTCCTATTAGGGCTATTTTTTTTGAAATTTTTCGAGCGCAGGTTATTTAATATAAGTTTACTTGTGACAATCTTTTCAAGCCCACCCCATCTATGACGATGGTTCACAACTACATGAAAGGAGATGAGAGAAATGTAGAATATAGTTTTCAAGTATATGAAAATCTATATTTCATTGGTATACAAACGTTTATCTATTATTTTTATCAACTGTCATTCATGAGAATTGATAAAAAATAAAAAGTAAATTAGAATAAAACTTGGAGGAGATAACATGAAAGAAGTATATGGATATATTCGTGTTAGTACGGAGACACAAACAGAAAAAGGATACGGATTACATACACAAGAGAACGCAATAAAGGACTATTGCAGACGTAACAAATTAAAGTTAATCGAAATATTCAAAGACGAAGGAATCAGCGGTACAACGATAGATAGAAACGGATTAGCCGACCTGCTTTCTAGTTTTACAGATACAAAAACAGTTGTAGTTATGAATACAAGCCGTTTATGGCGTTCTGATAATGCTAAAGTGATGATTAAGCGACAATTAATCAAAGCCGAAGCTGAAGTATTAAGCGTAGAGCAATCCACGTATTCTATTTACGACAAAGACCCAAATGACTTTCTTACGAACGGTTTATTCGAATTACTAGACCAATACGACCGCATGAACACTAATCTTAAACTAGCAAAAGGAAGACGATCCAAAGCGAAAAGTGGAATCAAAGGTGGCGGTAATGTTCCACTAGGTTATCAATGGCAGCACGACGGAGTAGAAACACCAATTGTCATAATCGATGAACCAAATGCCGAAATTGTACGAAGCATATTCAAGAAGTATTACGAATTGAAATCAATTGGTAAAGTACGAGCGCACTTGGAAGGGCAAGGATACAAAACTGCTAGAGGGAATAGCTTCTCTCAACAAAGTATCGCTACAATCCTAAGAAATCCGTTCTACAAAGGCGAGATAATACATGCCGATGTAAAAACAAAAGGACAACACAAGCCGTTAATAAGCGCGGTACATTTTGGTAGAGTACAAGCTATGTTAAAACGAAATCAAAAAAATAAAAATCTATAATTTTGTTTACAAAAAAACCCACATAATGATAGAATATTCCTGTTGCGTCAAGCCCAGTCATTTAGCCAAATGACATTATTGATAATATCCGTTCTTATTCAACAAGGGATCCCCTTTATGAATACCAGAGCGAAAAAGTGTTTTTTTACCAAAATGCTTTGGTGATTATCGATAAAGGGGGATTTCACATGAAAATCTTTAGAAAAGTTAAGTTAACTTTGGCCGTCCTAGGATTCCTAGGTGGACTTTTCAACTTGATTGCAGCATGCGTAAACCATCTCTTGTAAAAAGGAGATGGTTTTTCAGTATTTCCATAAATAAATATTCCCCATATATATAAAACGTCCATACACCAAATTTAAATTTACAAGAAACAAAAATTGACATATGTTTTGTATAATAAAATATAAAAATAAAAGGTGAGGGAGAATATAAATATGTTTGAAGTCTTTTCTAAAAGGTTACGCAAATCAAAACAAGAAAAAATCAGTGATGTATATGTATATGATAAAGTTCCAAAAAGACTAAGAGTCCAAGTTGCTCACATTTGGAAGAGTTCAATCGGCCAATATAATAATAAAGATG
>NZ_JBBOUQ010000007.1:0-10700 GCF_038006125.1 Bacillus sp. FSL R10-2780 | reverse complement strand
GTAAACTAATATTGAAAAGTTTACATTGGAACTTATAATTGAAATCCAACATACAATGCTATGAGCATTTACATCTTAGTTTTAGTCGGTCAATAAGAAAAACCACAGCAATCGCTGTGGTTTTTCTTATTGACGAAACTGAAAGTAAACTTCTATTCAAAAGTTTACTTTCAAATTAGAAGGGGATAGCCTCTATAAATCAAATGTTATTAAAAAAACAATAGAATGCAGAAAAAATGTATTTTTATAGGATATCAAGAAAAAAGAACAAGTATATATTGTATTATATTCCTCATAGAATAGAACTCCTTATAAAAAAATACCCCTAATATTTTAATATTAGGGGTATTTTCGAGAAAAAATCTCTCGAAAACCTCTACCTTTTTCTGCTTCGCTTCACCCCAGCCATTGCACTTACACCCAAAAACAAGAGGGAACAACTAAAAACCACTAATAATTAAAAAACTTTTTACATAACAATTTAATCCATTGAAGAAAACTACGCGAGGGCATTTTCTTCAATGAGTATTCCATTTGAGGTCTAATCAATTTATTAAATGAGATTTTGGGGTATACATTGATGAACACCAGAATTTCTTAATGAGTTAAATAAAGCTGCACTGATGATTAATATAACAATTTCATCAGTTCCATCTTCTAACTCATAGATTGCCCAGTATGCATTATCAACTGTAAAAATACATTTTCGTTCTAAGTGAAATCCAGGTGGTACAGTTGGAAGTGTAATAACCGGTTCACATACGTTTGTATCTCCTTCATCTCTGATGAATTCGAAAGTTTGCTGGTCAATTTCATAAATATTAAGTGGATCAAGCTCTACACCTTTATCTGGAACTTCAATTTCATCTTCAACTAATAGGAAAAAGCGTTCGTTTCGAAAATTGAAAAGACATCTTGCCCCAATTTCAAATGTTGCCATTTTATATTCGCCTCCTTTGCAATTCTTTTATAGATTCAAAGTCGCGTTTACATAATATGCTAGATTAATAAATCTGGTTACAGCTCGTATCTACATAAATTACTAACTTAGTAATTTATGTAGTCTCTCGGCTTGTCTGAGAGATACATAACAAATTTAAGTGATGTTGGTTTTATAGAAAAAAGAGAGCAAAATGAAAGCGATCAGTAGAGGCGATTGCGTGTGTTGGTCAATCAAAACGGACCTAGCGAAGCGAAGGGAGTATTTGACTTGACCAACTGGACTACACCCGAACCCTCTTGGCACTGAACAAACAACCGTTTGTTCCTGCCAACCGGCGAGGGAGCCCCTCAAGGATTGAGGGGTTGGGGAGTTTGATTGAGGGGGTCTGGGGAAGAGTTCCCCGGTGGGTTTGGGCAACGCCCAAGGTTTTGTTTTGCCACGTAACACGTGGCTCGGCAGAGCCGAAGAGCGTCGCAGACCCCTATCTGTTTTGATGCGATAGCGTCAAAACACGTATAGGGTTACGTCAATTGACTCCATTTCGTCGCCTTGCTAGACTTATGGTATCAATTAATCTAGGGAAAGTGGTGGCACTTTATGTTGGGGTCTATCTCATTTAATCAATCTCACCAAAGTTCATTGAGCCATAATAACAGAGAAAACATGCATGGTAATCCTGGCATCGATCCATCAAGGTTAGACGAGAATATTTACTTTGTTCAAAAGGACATCCGAAGTGTATACAAGGATGTCTTTCAAGAAGCGGTCGATAAGTATAATGAGAAACAAAAACGGAATGACCGTAAGATTGATGATTATTATGACAAAATACATAAAGACGATAAGACACATGAGCAACGAGAATTGGTTGTAGCGGTTGGAGAGGGTAAAGACGACCCAAAGTATAGGGGAGCAAAAAAGGAAGCGTTAAAACAGTATGCTGAGGCGTTTCAAAAGCGAAATCCAAATCTAGTAGTTTATAACATGGTTTTACATGATGATGAAGCCAATCCGCATTTACATATTAACTATGTACCGAATTTCGAAAATAGTCGAGGATTAACGAGGCGTGTCGGAATGGATAGAGCTTTGCAACAACAAGGTGTCGAGGGAACGGGAAGAAAGTTAATTGCACATTGGAGAGAATTAGAAACGGCCTATATTGAGCAATTGGCTAAAGAACACATTCCGAATTTTGAACGTGCTAATGTAGGTTCACATAAGTACATGAAAGTCCGTCAATACAAGGAATATGCAGAAACAAAATCAATTGTTGAGAATCAAGTACAAGAAAAAGAAACGCAGTTACAAACGATTGATCATCATTTAAAAAATGTTGAAGAGAAAACAAATGAATTACAAGTAGCGAAAAAGAGTTTGGAAAGTGATGTCGTTGATAACTACAAAGAATTAGAGATAGTGAAACAACAAGTAGAGAGTGAAAGTGAAAAGCTGCAGTTAATTGGCCAGCGTCATGTAGAGTTAGAAAAAAGAGTAGAACAAATGCAAATAGAATTAGATAGTGCTACGGATCAAGTACCAAATGAACCTGTTGTGATTCCGTTTTTGCGTAGAGAAGTAATAACACAAGTACAGGATAAAATGATTGGGAAAGCTGAAATCACGAAGAAACAGACAAGAAATTATGTGTTATCACCAGAACAATATCAAGAATTTACAAAACAAGTGAATGCAGCGGTTACTATTAAAAAGGATTATGAGAGTTTGAAAAAGACAGATTTTGTGAAAGAGAATGAGAGTTTAAAAGTGTATGCAGAGGGATGGATGAAAGAGAATCGAACGTTGAAACAAGAAAAAAGTCAGTTACAAAAAGAAGTTGGTGTATTAAATAGAGAAATAAGCTCGTTAAAGGTTCATATAAAGGATTTACAGGCAAACATAAGGGTTTTATATCAACAGACAAAAAAAGTCTTTAAAGAGAAATTTAAGGCGTTTAGGGGGCTTATTAAAGAAAATTTGGATAGAAAGGGAATTAATAATTATTTTGAGAATGAACATAAGAAAGAAATTAATAAACCTAGGGGATTTGATATGGAACGGTAAACCAGGTTATTGAAAACGTGATAGAATGAAAAAAAGAGCCATGCGGGAACATGACTCTTTTCATAGGGTATTCTACGAAAATACCTAGAATTCAATTATCTGATTATAGATTATCATAATTTGATTTATAATCAAATAGCAAAAAATAGGTGTTTTTGTTGATTCCCTCAATTAAGGAGGAATTAACTTAGATATGACAAAAAAAAATATTGATTTTGGACAAGCTGACAAAAAGGCAAAAGAAAGAGATAGTAAAATTAATAGCATTTATGAAAAGCTTGAAGGTAGTGGTGGACTTTCTGAAGAAGAAAGAGTCATTATGCTACAAGTATTAAGTAAAATGTCTGGTGGAGAAGAGTATTTTATAGGGAAGAAGAAAAAACCTACAGATCGGGTGAGATTTGTCCAAATGATTACAGAGAATATTGATTATTTATGTGAAATTGGCTATTTAACTCAACCAGAAAAGGCATTTTTATTTGATATTTCAAGATTTCTAGAATTTAAATCAAATGTCATTGTTGAAAAAAATGAAGAAGATGATATAAAACCGAATACGGCATCTCCTAGTTATTTAGCTAAGAAATTAGGGAAAACAAGGACTTCTATTTCAAAAATAATGAATGAATTGCTTGAAAAAGGGGTTTTAGGAGTTGCAGAAACAGGTGTAATAACTGAAGATGGAAGGACTTGTTCAGCAAGAACTTGGTTTGTTAACCCCAATATATTATGTAATTCACCTAAAGATGATATTGATAGAGCAACTCAACAAATTTTTTCAAAAGCGCTACGCAATATCAAAATTGAAGGTAATAAGAAAAAACATAAACTACCAATTTATTTATTTTAGATGTCGATTTTATATTGACATCTTTTTTTATGTGTGTTTTTACATTTTTTAGGTGTTAAAAAAAATTAACACAGGTGTTAAAAAAAATTAACACCTCATGTCTTATAAACCCTTGATATTACTGACTTTCTTCACTTTGCTCTTCTCACTCTTATATATATAGCTAAAAGTTCCGCAAGGAACGGGTCGTATTTTTGAGAAAAACACTCAAAAATCTCCACCCTCACAATAAAAAAAGTCGGTTCGTTAATCCTCACCTAAAAGCTAATGCTTTTTCTTTTTTATTGTGTCCTTGCAAAACTTTTTTCGGCTCGATATGCTTTTTTCGCCAAGCCGACAGACAAAACGCAAGATAATGGTTATCGACTTGGATAAGCAAGTATACGAGCCGAATCGCTTAGATTAAACGTTCAAGAATTGTTCTTATTCAATATGTTGATACGTTTAATACGTGGGGTTTCGCCCCCACACGACGAGCCAGCACTCTAGCCAAAACGCAATTTTTAGATTAAAGATAAAGAAGAGATTTTTGGTGTTTATTTATAGTATTTCTAATTATTATTTGTTAATATAGATAATCGGATATCAAAAACATAATATAGTAATAGTTAGGATGGTATTAAGAATTGAAAAGAACAGCTGAATTTGTACTTGGTTTAATTGGTGGTATTTTTGGGGTTATAGGTTCTGTGATTGTAATGTCTTTAGCTATATATGGTATGGAAGGTTACACTGACAATGCCCTTTTAACTTATATTTCTATTGTATTAATTATTGAAATAGGACTGTTAGTTTTAGCATGTTTGGTAAATAAGGTTAACAATATAGTCTATGGGGTTTGTATGATAATACTTCCATTAGTAACATTATTTATGTCAGTATTCACTTTAATAATTCCAGTAATTCTACAAATTATTTCGGGTGCAATTGCATTTCGAACTTTAAAACAAAAATAGAATTATATGGGGTACCGCCAGCATTTCGGAAAAAAACAACGCTAAGCAAAAAATATAATAAGCTGTCCATACGGACAGCTTATTTACATAATTTTCGTTATCGGTAGTTAATTAAATAAATTATGATAGATCCCATCACAATATCACCGCCTATAGTTAGGGGAGCAGCTTATCGTTATTCATATTTCTCTGACTGTATTCTTTATTTATCAGAGTCTTTTAATATAGTCCTTTCTTTAGGAGGGAAGAATCAAGCTAGCCACAACTCCTGCATGGTCAGAAGGCCATAGTGCCGTTGGTGTACGATCATCTTGCTCTTCTCCTACAACGTCCACTTTTTTAACTTTGAAATCGCCTCGAAAGAGAATTAAGTCTATTCTAACAAATAGTTGCGAGATCAAATTTAATACATCAGCATCTTGGCAACATGTTAATCCATTGTCTTTTCCTGCGATAGTCCATGTATCTTTAAATCCAGCATTTATCAAAAGGTTGTAAGATGGACCACTGCCGTCAGAATTTGAGTTGAAATCCCCTATGAATACTAGGGAAAGATCAGTCGCTCCCGGGCCAGTTAAAAGTTCGCGAGCTTGAGCGAGTTGTATTGGAAGTGTTTGGGGGATTTCAGGTATAACGGGTTGTAAATGAGTATTTACGAGTCTAAATTTCTTTCCGGATATTTTGACATCAACAGATATAAAACCAAACAGGAGTTTTTCAACATTACCGCCAACTGGAACGGGAAGAAAAGCTTCAAAAATCTTTGTTTGTATATTTGAGAAATTAAGTCCTGAATTTTTTCGCACCAAAATCGCATCTCGATCTACAAATCGAACGTTGAAGCCGGTGCTACTAGGTAACGTAACATCCGTAGTGTCTACTATTGCTAAAACTTCATAATGCAATCCTCTTTTTTCTAACTCCTTGAGAAGGATCGAAACAAAATCATACTCTACTGCTACTTCAGAATTTTGAGGTAACAAAAGTTGCCATATTACTGCTTCTTGAAGACCTATTATATCTGGTTTTTTTCTTGCAATTTGATCAGCAATAGCCCCTGCTCGTACCGGAAAATTTGTTGCTTGAAACAGTCTAAAGACCTCAGTAACACGTTGTGGGATTTGCTCTGGAGTGGTTCCTACTAAAGGCGATAAGATAGTTCCAAAATAGATGTTCCATGTCATGATCGTTAGTGGTCCTTGGGGTTCTGGGATCGGAGGGACAGCAGGTGGAAAAGCAGGAAAAATTCTATGACAGCATCTTTGTTTTGAAAAATATGAGTTCAAAACAATTCATCTCCTTTTTTTCGAAATTTAATATAATTATCTATATTCGAATCTAGTACTTTGGCTTGTATGCTTGTTTACGCTCATCTAATAAAATTCATGATGTATATCTTATACATGATCGGTTAACATAACGTATCATTATCGGTAGTAAGGATAAAGGAGGAATCCTTGTTTTTATGGGGTTCTTTTTTCTTTTCTAGTAAAATTGATATGCATGATTTTATACATGGTTGATATAGTGGGGATCCGGAGGATCTTTGTTATTCTTTTTTTGCATAAAATCTTGTATAAATAAAAAAGATTTTGATGTTATTATCGAGAAGTAATACATATCAGTGTTAAAATCGGAATGTATTTCGAAATCAAATCGTTTTTAAAATCGATTGTCATATCGGTTGCAAGTGCATTCCGATTTTGATTGGAATGTTGATTTAATTGTGTTTTGTGCGTGGAAAACGTATTCCGTTTTTGGGGGAGGAATGAAAAATGGAACTAAAATCGGAAATGCATACACCGAAAATTGTTGCGGATCTTTTAGGGGTCACACCCGATTTACTAAAGGTATGGTCAAACGAATTTAACATACAAACGGAGCGAAGCCAGGGAGGGCATCGCAGATACTCGAAGGAAAATATAGAAGAATTAAAAGCAATAAAAGAAAAAATACAGGTGCAAAAATGGTCTTACGATCAAGTTCGGGCATGGCGAAACGGAGAACTTGATTCGTTTGTTTCAAAAGAAGAAAAATCAGAATTAGAAAAGAAATTGAATGAAGTATTAGAAAATCAGCAGTTACAAAATCAATTCAATCAAGCACTCGTTCAAAAATTACAAGAAATTACGAATGAATTGGTTACGACAAAAGAGCATTTAGCGAATACGGAGAAAAAGTTAACTGAAGTAGAAGGTAAAAACAGTGAATTAGAAGTTTTTATAGAGAAGAAGCTAGAGAAGCGAGATCAGTTATTGCTTGAAAACATTAGAGATATGCAGAAGCAAAATCAGAAACAAAAACGGAAAGGTTTTTTCGGTTTGTTTAAAAATTAAATATGATTGATATTTTTGTAGGGTTCTAATGTCGGAAAAAGAAGAATAGAAATATAGCATACATACAATAAGGGAATGCAGTATAGATCAGTCTACAAGCATTTCCTTGCTATAAAAACACCTTGTTCTTTAGCATTTTTTTGTTGTTTTTATGTTGTTTTTTCGTTGTTTTTATGTGATTAAATGGTATTTTTTCCATAATAATGTTGGAAATGTGATTTTAATATGGTAATATATTGGTATTGATTCATTAAAATATCATTAGAGCGGAGGTGTTATATATGGGCGGACTTATTAAAATTGGTGTTAATATTGGTATTAAAATTATCAAAAAAGGTGGCGGTAAAAAGAAATAATAGTTTACTAAGTAATTCTATTATTTTTTTTGGATAATCGTTAAATTTTTATATTTGATAATTGTGTTAAAAGAAGGCAATTATTTATTAATTGTCTTTTTTCGGCATGAAAATAAGTTATAAGTAATAAAAAAAGCAACAATAATCATTGTTGCTTTTCTTACTAATTATTTTTTCTTGATAATTTTAACAACAACTTTAACACCGATTTTAATAGCGATCCCCATTTATAACACCCCTTTTTAAATATTATATAGTTTTATATTTACTTTTTGAAATGTAAAACTAACTTTTTAAATATTAACATATAATGTTGTATATTTGAATAGTTTTTTTCTTTTTTATTACAAAAAAAGAAAAAACTTGAAATAAAACTATAAATTTCTATATTTGTTCCGTATTTCGCTCTATAATGATAAAATGGTATTTTGTGTTTACAAGAATTATATTGTTCTGTTCAAATAGTATTTAAATTAAGCAATTTAAAGGAGTAATCAGAATATGGAAGAGGAAAAAAATTTTTCAATTAAGAAAATGTGGAAGATAACTAATCCTTCTAAAATTCATTTTATCTCAGGATTAGTATTATCTATTGTTTCAAGTGTAATTTCATTGATAATACCTTTATTAATAAAAGATATAATGGATGAACTTTCGAAAGGTATATCTTTTGGTTTAATAAGTCAAATTTCTATTTTATTAATTTTGGAAATAATTTTTTCAGCTTTTTCTCTTTATCTACTATCTAAAGTAGGGGAAGAAATAGTGAAAAACTTGCGTGATAAACTTTGGGAGAAGTTTTTAAAATTACCTGTAAAATATTACAACGATAATAAATCTGGTGAGATGGTAAGTAGAATAACTAGTGATACTACTGCAATAGTGAATATTATTTCATCTGAAATTGTTGATTTAATCACGAGTTGTATAACATTAATACTTTCTTTAATTATTTTATTTACGTTAGATGTTCCAATGACATTAGTTTTGATTTTAGTAGTACCGATAACCCTTTTTATCGTAATTCCTTTGGGAGAGAAGGTATATGACCTTTCTTTTCAAGAACAAAATAAAATGTCTCAGTTGACGGCTTATTTATCACAGACTCTTTCTGAAATAAAGCTTGTGAAATCTTATAATACTGAATTGAAAGAAGCGGGAAATGGAAAAAAACATTTTGAGTTTCTTTATAAGAATGGAATAAAGAGGGCTAAAATTAATTCTATATTAACTCCAGTTTTAGGAACATTTACTACTTTAGTTTTAATTGGTGTAATAGGTTTTGGTGCCTGGAGGGTAGATCAAGGTCTTATTAGTTCTGGTGAGTTAGTAGCATTTTTATTGTATTTGTTTCAAATTATGTCTCCTTTTATACAAATGAATCATTTTTTAACGAGTTTTCAAGAGGCAAAAGGATCTATGAAAAGATTATTTGACATTTTAGAAGAAGAAGAGGAAGTTCAAGTTGTTACTAAAACATGTATTGGATCCCCAACACAATTAGAGTTTAAAGATGTTTCGTTTGGATATGATGAAAAAGAGAATGTTATTGAAGATATTTCTTTTAAAATTAAGAAAGGATCTTTAACAGCACTAGTTGGACCAAGTGGTTCTGGAAAAAGTACCGTATTTTCGTTAATAGAAAGATTTTATGATCCAACTAATGGAGATATTTTATTAGATGACGTATCTTATAAAAATATACATGTAGAAGAATGGAGACAGAAATTTAGTTATGTTTCGCAAGATACTCCAATTTTTTCAGGTACAGTTAGAGATAATATTTTATATGGAAAAAATGATAAGGTTACAGATGATAAATTGATAGAAATTGCAAAATTTGCAAATGCACATGAATTTATTGTTGGTTTATCGGATGGTTATAATACGCAGGTAGGAGAAAGAGGTAATCAACTTTCAGGTGGACAAAAACAACGTATTGCTATAGCTAGAGCTTTAATGCGTGATGCTGATTTTCTGTTATTAGATGAGGCTACAGCAAATCTAGATTCTGATTCAGAAAAGCAAGTACAAAAGGCTATAAATACATTAATTCATAAACAAACAACTTTTGTAATAGCACATAGGTTGTCTACTATTGTAGATGCTGATCAAATTATTGTATTAGAGGATGGTAGAATTACAGGTTTTGGAACGCATGATGAGTTATTAAGTAATCATGAGTATTATCAAAAAGTTATTAAACAGCAATTTGAAAGACAATAATTTATAAATTATTTCAGAGTAAAAAAAGAGCAAGTGTTTGCTCTTTTTTTAGTTAATTTTATATATTATTACTATTAAACAGATAATAATTATTAATCCTATATTACCACCTATTTTAAATTCGTATTTTTTTTTTGTATTTCTATTTTCTTTTAAAATTTGAATTTCTTTTTCTAACTTTTCTATATAAATCTTTTGTTCTTTTATTTCATTTGCATGTTGAGTTTCAATATTATGATTCATGTTATATTATCTCCTTTTGTAAATTGATACATACAGATTTTATTATATCAAATATAAAATGTATCTAGAATATTGTCTTTCTCTTCTTTATTGATTCCAATGTATTTGAGTGTAATTTGTGGTGTGCTGTGATTTAGTATTTCTTGCAACATAGCGACATCTTTTGTTTGTCTATAGAACCAATAACCGAAGGTTTTGCGCATGGTGTGGGTCCCAATAGATTCTATACCGGCAAAGTCTCCGGCTTTTTGTAATTGTCGATAAGCCTGGATTTTACTAATGGGTTTGTCTCCTTTTCGAGAAGGAAATAACCAGGTGTTTTCTAGTGTTTGGGTATACGAATAGATCTCATCAAAAATAGAAGTAAGATTAATCATGCGTTCTTTCTTTGTTTTTCCCTCTTTAATTTTGAATTCTTTCCTCTTTTTTCGTTTTAGATTTACTATTGTTTGTGTTTCAAGTTGAAGTAGATCACTTACACGTAATCCTGTATGAATGCCAATTAGAAATAGGATATAGTCTCGTTCGGAACAATGACGTTTGAGGGCCCATTTCATATCTTCGATCTGTTCTTTTGTTCGGATAGGTTGGACATCAATGAGATGTGGTTTTTTGTTCATGGGTTTTGACCTCTTTATTTATAGTTTTTTGAATGTATACTTTTGTTATATAAATTGAGGATATCAGGAGAATTGTTAAGAAGTCAATGTTTAAGGGAATTCGAAA
>NZ_JBBOUQ010000006.1:0-21616 GCF_038006125.1 Bacillus sp. FSL R10-2780 | reverse complement strand
GCTTGCAACTGGTCATAAATACTATCAATCTTACTATCTCTTATTTTCGCTTTTTTTTCAGCTTGTCCAAAATCTACAACTTTTGTCATAAAATAATTCTCTCCCTTAGTGGAAGGAATCAACTTTTATATGTTAGAATGTATATAGAATATATATTGGTTGATTCCAACCTTATTATGAAAAACCGCCTTGCCGTCCAAAGCTTGGGCGGTTTTTCTCGTTTGTATGTTTTTCTCTATAATAACATGAAACACCTTGTTAAAGCTTTCCGTCTCTTGCAAAAATACAACATTCACTCCTATCTTTCCCTATCAAAATCTCGATGTCTGCTTATTTCTCTCTTATGTTCACGTTCAAATTGATTATCTATTCCCTTGCTACCCAATTCATTTTTAATAAGTCCTCTAAACGCCTTAAATTGCTCTTTAAAAACTTTTTTCGTTTGTACATACAAAACTCTTATATTCGTCTGTAAACCCTTTATATGAGCTTTTAATGAGCTAATTTCTCTATTTAATACACCAACTTCTTTTTGCAACTGATTTTTTTCTTGTTTCAATGTTCGATTTTCTTCCATCCATCCCTCTGCATGCACTTTTAAACTCTCATTCTCTTTCACAAAATCTGTCTTTTTCAAACGCTCATAATCCTTTTTGATAGTAACCGCTGCATTCACTTGCTTTGTTAATTCTTGATATTGTTCTGGTGATAACACATAATTTCTTGTCTGTTTCTTCGTGATTTCAGCTTTTCCAAACATTTTATCCTGTACTTCTACTACTACTTCTTTACGTAAAAATGGAATTTTAACAGTTTCATTTGGTACTTGATCCGTAGCACTATCCAATTCTTTTTGCATTTGTTTTACTCTTTTTTCTAACTCTACATGACACTGGCCAATTAGCTGCAGCTTTTCACTTTCACTCTCTACTTGTTGTTTCACTATCTCTAATTCTTTGTAGTTATCAACGACATCACTTTCCAAACTCTTTTTCGCTACTTGTAATTCATTTGTTTTCTCTTCAACATTTTTTAAATGATGATCAATCGTTTGTAACTGCGTTTCTTTTTCTTGTACTTGATTCTCAACAATTGATTTTGTTTCTGCATATTCCTTGTATTGACGGACTTTCATGTACTTATGTGAACCTACATTAGCACGTTCAAAATTCGGAATGTGTTCTTTAGCCAATTGCTCAATATAGGCCGTTTCTAATTCTCTCCAATGTGCAATTAACTTTCTTCCCGTTCCCTCGACACCTTGTTGTTGCAAAGCTCTATCCATTCCGACACGCCTCGTTAATCCTCGACTACTTTCGAAATGCGGTACATAGTTAATATGTAAATGCGGATTGGCTTCATCATCATGTAAAACCATGTTATAAACTGCTAGATTTGGATTTCGCTCTTGAAACGCCTCAGCATAGCGCTTCAGCGCGTCTTTTTTAGCCTCCCTATACTTTGGGTCGTCTTTGCCCTCTCCAATCGCTACAACAAGTTCTCGTTGCTCATGTGTCTTATCGTCTTTATGTATTTTGTCATAATAATCATCAATCTTACGGTCATTCCGTTTTTGTTTCTCATTATACTTATCGACCGCTTCTTGAAAGACATCCTTGTATACACTTCGGATGTCCTTTTGAACAAAGTAAATATTCTCGTCTAACCTTGATGGATCGATGCCAGGATTACCATGCATGTTTTCTCTGTTATTATGGCTCAATGAACTTTGGTGAGATTGATTAAATGAGATAGACCCCAACATAAAGTGCCACCACTTTCCCTAGATTAATTGATACCATAAGTCTAGCAAGGCGACGAAATGGAGTCAATTGACGTAACCCTATACGTGTTTTGACGCTATCGCATCAAAACAGATAGGGGTCTGCGACGCTCTTCGGCTCTGCCGAGCCACGTGTTACGTGGCAAAACAAAACCTTGGGCGTTGCCCAAACCCACCGGGGAACTCTTCCCCAGACCCCCTCAATCAAACTCCCCAACCCCTCAATCCTTGAGGGGCTCCCTCGCCGGTTGGCAGGAACAAACGGTTGTTTGTTCAGTGCCAAGAGGGTTCGGGTGTAGTCCAGTTGGTCAAGTCAAATACTCCCTTCGCTTCGCTAGGTCCGTTTTGATTGACCAACACACGCAATCGCCTCTACTGATCGCTTTCATTTTGCTCTCTTTTTTCTATAAAACCAACATCACTTAAATTTGTTATGTATCTCTCAGACAAGCCGAGAGACTACATAAATTACTAAGTTAGTAATTTATGTAGATACGAGCTGTAACCAGATTTATTAATCTAGCATATTATGTAAACGCGACTTTGAATCTATAAAAGAATTGCAAAGGAGGCGAATATAAAATGGCAACATTTGAAATTGGGGCAAGATGTCTTTTCAATTTTCGAAACGAACGCTTTTTCCTATTAGTTGAAGATGAAATTGAAGTTCCAGATAAAGGTGTAGAGCTTGATCCACTTAATATTTATGAAATTGACCAGCAAACTTTCGAATTCATCAGAGATGAAGGAGATACAAACGTATGTGAACCGGTTATTACACTTCCAACTGTACCACCTGGATTTCACTTAGAACGAAAATGTATTTTTACAGTTGATAATGCATACTGGGCAATCTATGAGTTAGAAGATGGAACTGATGAAATTGTTATATTAATCATCAGTGCAGCTTTATTTAACTCATTAAGAAATTCTGGTGTTCATCAATGTATACCCCAAAATCTCATTTAATAAATTGATTAGACCTCAAATGGAATACTCATTGAAGAAAATGCCCTCGCGTAGTTTTCTTCAATGGATTAAATTGTTATGTAAAAAGTTTTTTAATTATTAGTGGTTTTTAGTTGTTCCCTCTTGTTTTTGGGTGTAAGTGCAATGGCTGGGGTGAAGCGAAGCAGAAAAAGGTAGAGGTTTTCGAGAGATTTTTTCTCGAAAATACCCCTAATATTAAAATATTAGGGGTATTTTTTTATAAGGAGTTCTATTCTATGAGGAATATAATACAATATATACTTGTTCTTTTTTCTTGATATCCTATAAAAATACATTTTTTCTGCATTCTATTGTTTTTTTAATAACATTTGATTTATAGAGGCTATCCCCTTCTAATTTGAAAGTAAACTTTTGAATAGAAGTTTACTTTCAGTTTCGTCAATAAGAAAAACCACAGCGATTGCTGTGGTTTTTCTTATTGACCGACTAAAACTAAGATGTAAATGCTCATAGCATTGTATGTTGGATTTCAATTATAAGTTCCAATGTAAACTTTTCAATATTAGTTTACATTCAAATCCCCTTAAATATTGCCTTCAAACCAATTCCCTTGATATCCTCAAAATACACAACAAAAGTATACATTCAAAACACTACAAATAAAGAAGTAATTATAGCTAATTCAATCTATGATTATCAACAATTAAATAAGGGTGGGTTATTTTTTAGGTAACCCACCCTTATTTAAAAACTAAAGAATCTGCGTTAGTTCTGAATTCAAAACTCGTTGTGCAGTAATAATAACATTACCAGGTGCTATTCCGTAGACACTGTATAAACCACCGTTTTGATTAGGAACAATTTCAACTTCATATTGAAGTGCTTGTCCCAAAGTAGAGTGAACTAAACTGAGATTTATAAATTCAGAAGCATTAGCAGCCACATTAAAGTTTATCTGTTCGATTAATGTTCTTGTACCGTCAAGTTTAAAAGATCTAACTACCCCAGTAAGTGGACCTGCAGTACGATTGAGAATTTTAACCCTAGCTCTAGTTGCATTAGTAGGTTGATTTCCTACGTTTTCAATAGGACCAGTAGAGAAAGGCATTTTAAATTCACCTCCTACTAAATTAAAGGATTAATAACCTATAGATTACAGTTTCATAGTATTCAATATTTTATTAAAATGTTCCAAATCAATTAACCAATTCGTTTTAAAAATAAAGTTTGCATAACACCACTTATTCATAGCAAACCAGCAGGAACTAGAGTACTATATCTTTTTTTGATGTACATTTTAGTTAATTTAAAAAATAAACAATACAATTATTAAAATAAATACACTACCCAATCCATATTTTTATAAAAATAAAAAAGAGTGCTGTGAAGAAACACACTCATTGAAAGAAATTTACCAATCCCGACGATCATCATGATCACGGTCATGATCATGATTACGTCTGCGACGACATTCATCACAATCACAGTCGCGGTCACGTCTACAACGACGATCATCACAATCTCTATGTCTGCGTCTGCAAAACATTAAATCATCCCAAAATCTATTACAATCTCTGCAATGTCTGAAATTACAATTACATCCCATAAATATGATTACCTCCTCTTAACAATAGAATTCCTCATATTCTATGATTAAAAGTTAAAAACAGCTTGTTTACTAGTCTATGTTTTGCATTTTAAAATAATAAGATATTTTGCCCTTAGCCGATATTACCGACAAATTTCACATTTCAAAGGTATTTCGTTTTATCATGTATAATGTAACTTTAGGAACGTCAATTGGAACATTAAGAGGAGCGTGAGGAACGATGTCTGATGGAACGCGGAATGGTATACAATCCGAGCCACTCCCGGCTTTCCTAACCAAGGAAGTAGCAGAAATGTTAAGTATTAGCGAAAGCTATTTACGTAAATGGTGTTTAGAGTTAGAAAAACATGAATACATCTTTATAAAAGTTCGTGATCCTAAAAGTAATCGCGAGTATCGAACCTTTACTTCAAAAGATATAAAAGCTTTGAAACAATTTCAAACACTTATGAAAGATGCCGGATATAACAAAGCCGATGCTGCCAAAACCGTAGCAATAACCATAAATAATGAAAATTGGAACACGAGTGGAACGTCCCATGATCCAATGGATTCCCAATCCTTGCTTATTACAAGAGATAAAGAAATATTGGAACGCGAAAACAACACTAATTTGTTACGTGAATTGTTGCGTGAGGAACGCGAAGAAATAACAAAAGAACTTCAATCCATGAAAGAAGAACTACGACGAACTCAAGAAGAATTTCAAACATTGAAAGACGGTATACAAATATATCAAAAACACCATGAACAATTGTTACAAGAAAGAGATGAGCAACTATTACATAACATACGATCTATTCAAGAAACTAAACAACTAGTTGCTCCTACTACAGAAAATAAACATCATTGGTGGAAATTCTGGAAATAAAATAAGCCTTGCTTATATGCAAGGCTTATTTTATTTCTTTTCACTTTAGAACATAGTAATTCCACTATTTTTTATACAAGATTTTATACAATTTTTTGTACTAATACTGGACATTCATAAGCCTAAAAAAACCATCATCTCTGCAATCTATAAAATCATGCATAGAATGATAACCAAAAAAAAAAGCGAAATCTATTGATATAAATAAAGAAATCGAAAGACTCAAATACACAAAACTCATATCACTCTTTTTATTATAATAACATTTTATTAATTTATTTATATATAAAAAAATATAGTTAATCATAAATTATTGTCTGTAGTTCATTAATAAACTTCAATAAACAAATTGCAAAAGCTGTTATACATACATATACATAAATGAAAAAAATAAATACATGGGCATTGAACAGTTGTGAACTACTCGCCACTTAGCAAAGCTTGAAGTGGGAGCTTCTCAGTTCCACGACGAAAGTAACCTTTCGTCTCCCTGAGCGAGCGTTGGACGCTCTCTTGGTACGGTTGATATTTTACGCAGGAACCGAATGGCTTGGTTTTCGCACTCTATTTTCTTCCTGCAACCTCATATATCAAGTTATCAAAGAACTTCATATAGCTAGTTTATAAAAAGTTTTTGGCTATGGCCAAATCAAAATTCATCTCCCACCTACCGTTGGGCTATCGCCCTTCACACGCTTGAGGAAGGAAAATTCTTTCTGTAAATTCGTTAAAAATCTAAAGTAATTTCAAAAAGGAGATTAAAATAACATGAGTGAACAATGTCCAATTAATGCATCATGTCAGGTGGTAGGACAAACTCAAACACCATTAAGTAATAGAATTGCAGCACCAATTATTACTACAGAAGCACCGCTTGTACAAATACCAGTTGTATTAACTGAAAGAACAATTCAAATTGTTGTAGAATCCAATATTTCATTAAATCCTCCAGCAATTGAAATTAAACGTATCTTAAAAAATGACGTATTTTTGACACAAGGTAAGTTAATTCCTCTAGAATTTACTCCAATACCAGGTACAAATTACCGCCTAGTTACAAAAGCTAAACTATTTTTACAAGGATATATTCGTAAAAATATTGAATATATAAATGATGAATATAATAGAATTATATATAACCACATTGCCAATGTTCCATTTTCTGGTTTTGCAGATCTAATAGAGGATGATTTTCTATCTCTAGCTTTAATAGCTGCTTCCTCAGATACTACATCTCATTTTAATAATCCTAAAAACGGTGATTTACCAAATTTAGAAAAATACCTCTTCGAAAATACAGTTTTTTATAACAAACAACCATATTGCGAATTAGTCAGTGCTCAATTTATTGAATTAGACTTTTCTCCTTATCTAACAGACTTAAACGAACCATTTGATACTCTTCGTGAAAAAATGGTATTAAACCTTACTTTAAAAGTTTTACAAGTACAACAAGTACAAATTTAAAACAAAGAAAACTTCTTATTTTTCAAAACCAACCTACTTAAAAAGAACACCAATGCCCATTGGTGTTCTTTTTAAAGGAAATTATAAAATAAAATGAGATGAAATAAGTGAGCGAAACCTATTCCAATACTACAATATATGTTTGATTAACATTTATAGTGCTAAAAATTCAATATCATTATTAATAATAGACAAAAACTCACTTCTTATCTTTTTTCAAATAAAAAGCAAGAGTCTCTTTATCATTAGATTTTAATTTTTTTACCAAACAGGCGACTCCAAAATGACTTCTTCTGTTCTGAAGCTGCTATTAAGCGATTGCTATCCTATATTTCTTTTAATACCTGCATTAATTGAACATCTCTTTGTTTTTCTCTTATTATTCGTTGAGCATCTGTTTCCTATAAAAGTTTACTTTGTTGATCCAATCTTTGAATCAACTCTAAATTAAGTTGTTCCAATCGTTCTATACGTTCTACTAATGCTTTTATGTGTTCTGTGTCTGCTACACTATCCGTAGCAACTGTTGCTACCTCATTTTCTTCAACACTTGATGTCACTAAATTTACAGCGTGTTCTAGTGTTATACTCTTCTTGTTCATAGCTGCTATTAGCCGTTCTATAGTTGCTACGTCTTTATGAAAAAAGACTCTAGAATTATTTATTACCTCACTCAAAAGGATACCCGGCTTCTTCCAGGGCAAGACAATATTTACGTAAAGTACTTGAGCCAATCCCTAAGTTCTTGGCTACCTCTGATCCCCAATAAGTTTGAGCCATAATTTGTCCTCCCTCTGCTCTAAGCTGTTCTTTAGTTGCTATATAGTGTTTTCCTTCTTTAAAAAGGTAACACCTTTTTTTCAAATTTAAAGAAATGTTTTTATTACCTTTTACAGTCACTAACTAATATTTAAATATTTGAATATTTAAATATTAGTTTACTTTCAAATCATCTAAAACAATATCCATTATATTTAAAAAAGAAAGGAAACCTATTAGTAACTTCCTTTCTTTCCAAGGAGATTTCAATAAAAGCATAAACAAGTGCACCACTACTCGTCTCACACTATAATTTATGTTTTCTTATTCAAAATAGTGCAATTGACTTTAGTATTATTTATCTTTTTTAAAATATAAGAAAACCTACCAAAATTTTAACGAAAACACATACTAAGTAAAATCTAATACAAAAAACATTAATTTTATTAATCTAATTTAGCTTGTTATATTTCAAAATGAGAAAAATAACTATTATACAGGCCCTCACACAAATAGATATATTAAATATTATATTAAAGCGAATAACTTTAAATAAAAAATAAACGGAGGTTTTTTTAATTGAATAACCAAGAAAGCTATCATTCAGATGATCACCACAAAGATTGTAAGGTTAAATCAGAAACACAAACTCCATTCAGTGATACTCCAGCAACACCTGTTCTTACAAACAATCCAATAGTTAAAATTCCAGTTGTATTAGCAGAAAGAACGCTTCAAATTGTAGTCGAAGCAACAATTCCACTTCATCCACCAGCAGTAGAAATTAAAAGAGTATTAAAAGATGTATTTTTACAACAATGTAAACTAGTACCTGTTGAATATGAGCCAATTGATCAAACAGGATATTTTCGAGTAACAAGAGCAAAATTGTTTGTAGAAGGTTTCATTCGTAAAAATATTGAATACGCTGCTAAAGACTGCAATGGCGTGATTCATGATAAAATTGCAAAAGTTCGATTCTCTGGTTTCGCTGATTTAACTGCAGGTGACTTTCTTTCTAACCCAATATTAGCCTTTGCTTCGGAAAATAAAGCTCGTTTCATTAATCCAAAAAATACTGATGTTCCTCGTCTAGACAAATTCTTCTTTGAAAATAATGTTTTCTATAATGAACAACCATTCTGTGAATTAATTAGTGCAGAATTTTATGAACTTGATTTTTCACCATGTGATCATGATGATGATTTTGATTATGGTCATCATGATTCATGTGAAAAAGATCATGAGAAAGAATTTGACAAATTACGTGAAAAAATCGTTCTTGATCTTACTTTAAAAGTATTACAAACTCAACAAGTACGAGTTGGTCGCTGCTAATTAAAAATCTTCATGCACCAAAAAGAAAGAAGAATCCTAAAAAATTCTTCTTTCTTTTTTATTAAATTTATTCACTAAAAAAAACAACTTCAAAATGATTTCTTCTGTTCTATGTCTGCTATGCTACCTATAGCAACAGTTGCTACGTCAATTTCTTCAGTGCTTGATATTGCTAAGTTTATAGCCTGTTCTAATGTTATGTTCTTCTTGTCCATAGCTGCTATCAACCGTTCTATAGTTGCTACATAACATTTTCTTTTGCATCTACCAATCTAGTAATTTATACAAATTTTTATACAAAAAAACAGAAAAAGAAAATAGCAAAGACCCCTAGAATCCTTGCTATAACAACAATGTATAAAATCATGCATATTAATTGGACAAGTGTAAAAACAAGAAACCAAGTAAACACAAGGATTCCACCTTGTCTTCGCTACCGATAATTTTGTGTTATGTAAACTCATTATGTATATCATATACATAATGATTATTTATTAGACAATCACCCAAACACTTGTCTTATTTTACTCATATACTGAGTATTATTATATACACAATGTAAAAGGAGTTTTTTGATGTCTAGAAAAAATAGATGTTCAAGTGACTTTTTTCAAAAGCCATTTCCGATAGCGTTTCCTATTCCTGATCCTATTCCAAGAAAAGGTGGCCTTTGTAATTGCTGTGTTTCACCTATGCAGAACGTTTTACAACAACTTATCGGGCAAACTGTCATTCTTGGCACTATTGCAGACCAACCAAACACAATACCTCGTTTCTTTTTATTCACTATTACTTCCGTGAATAATTTTTTAGTTACAGTTACAAATGGCACTACATTCTATATGGTCAATATCTCTGATGTAATAGGAGTAGGATTTTTACCACCAGGACCACCTATAACATTACTTTCATCTGCAGATTCAGGGTGCGAATGTGATTGTCGTGAACGACCAATTAGACAAGTACTTGATATACGTATTAATTCTACAGTGGACCTTTTATTAAGTAATGGTTCTACTACAGGAGATTTTAACGTGGAACGAACAGGTCTTGGAATCGTGATAGGTACTTTTTCTATAAATCCATCTAATCCAACCGATTATAGATTTGCTATTTCAACTTGTAAAATTACAGCTGTAAATATATAAACCCTACTACAACATAGTTTGTTTCTTGAGAATGAAAGTAGTCTTTTATTCAAAAATTTACTTTCAAATCATAAAAAAGAGTCCTCGATTTCTAGGACTCTTTTTTATGAGGATAATGAGACGTTATGTTAACTAGTGATGTATGAAGTATTCATTACTTTATGTACATTAATAAATCAAAAACATAGTTTTAATTACAAGGCTATCCAATATCTTCTTAACAATTCCCTATCATCAGGTTCTAATCGTTTATCTTCTAATAAGCCGTTGTTATTTTCGATGACACCAGCTGAAGCTTCGTTGTCGTCCGCACATGTGACAAGAACTTTGTTCAGGTTTCTTTTTTTCGCTTCAATTAAAGCTAGCGCCAGCATTTTTGATCCATAGCCTTTTCTTCTTTCGCTTGGTTTAACAGAATAACCAATGTGTCCAGCGTAGTTCAGCAAATAATCATCTAACTCGAGTCTAACAGAAATCATGCCAACAATTGATTTATCACTCTTTTTAACAGCAATATACTGAACACTTGGTACTCGGTTAGCAGGAAGTGTCTCCCGAGCTGTTAATGTTTCCAAATAATCTATCCAGTCTGTTACACTGTTTTTAAAAGCTAAGGTGGAAGATCCATTGATCCCGTTTGGGCTATAGGGGAACTCTTTCTTGTAGTCTATAATCTCTTGTTCGAATTCCAAGCTAGGTAAAATTAGTTCAATATCATCCATTGCTATCACTCCTAAAAATTTATATATATATAAATATCAAAAATATTAGAAAATTTCCACTCTTTAGATTTACTACCTATAACGATAATTATGTAAATAAGCTGTCCATATGGACAGCTTATTATTTTTTTACTTAACGTGGTTTTGTTTTGATCTTTTGGTTTAAAATTTGCTTTTTGGCTAGAGTGCTGGCTCGTCGTGTGGGGGCGAAACCCCACGTATTACGTATCTATTTTTAAAATAAGAACTATCTTGGGACGAATGATCTAAGCGGTTCGGCTCGTATACTTGCTAGTCCAAGTCGAGAACCATTGCTTTGCTTTTTGTCTGTCGGCTTGGCGAGAAAAGTACACGAGCCGAAAAAAGTTTTGCAAGGACAACATCAAAAAGAAAAGGCGGTAGCCTTTAGGTGAGGATTAACGAACCGATTTTTTGATGTTGAGGGTGGAGATTTTTGAGTGGTTTTTTCAAAAATACGACCCGTTCCTTGCGGAACTTTTAGCTATATATATAAGAGTGAGAAGAGCAAAGTGAAGAAAGTCAGTAATAGCAAGGGTTTATGAGGTAGGGGGTGTTGCAAAAAAGCAACACCTGTGTTGCAAAAAAGCAACACCTAAAAAATGGAAAAACACATAAAAAAAAAGATGTCAATGACATCATTTCTTCTCATTCCTAAAATAAATAGACTGGTAATTTATGTTTTTTACCATCTTCAGCAACAAAATTTTTAAGAGACTTCTTAAAAATTCTTTGTGTAGCTTTGTCTACCCCATCTTTTGGAGAACAGCACATAATATTAGGATTTATAAACCATGTACGACTCGTACAAATACGTCCATCTTCTGTTGTCATTCCAGATTCCGCAACCGCCAATACTCCTTTTTCCATTAAAGAATTCATCATCATTGAAACCCTTGAACGATCTCTCTTCAATTCTTTTGCTAAATAACTAGGTGTAGCATTGTCTGAATCAAATTCATTTTCCTCATTTGCTCGTTCTACAAGAATATTCGTTTTAAATTCTACATAAGGCACTAAATCCATTAGAAAAGCCTTTTCAGCATTTGTGAGATAGTTTATTTTTGCTAAGTAATTATAATTATCCGTAATCATTTGCACAAACTTCACCCTATCCGTAGGCTTTTTCTTTTTACCAATGAAATATTCTTCCCCACCAGTCGCCTTACTTAACAACTGCAAAAGCATTATTTTTTCTTCTTCCGAATAACCACCTGCTTGCAACTGGTCATAAATACTATCAATCTTACTATCTCTTATTTTCGCTTTTTTTTCAGCTTGTCCAAAATCTACAACTTTTGTCATAAAATAATTCTCTCCCTTAGTGGAAGGAATCAACTTTTATATGTTAGAATGTATATAGAATATATAAATGGTTGATTCCAACCTTATTATGAAAAACCGTCTCGCCGTCCAAAGCTAGAGCGGTTTTTCTCGTTTATACGTCTTTCTCTATAGTAACATGAAACACCTTGTTAAAACTTTCCGTCTCTTGCAAAAACACAACATTCAACCCTCTTTTTCTTCTTCAAACTCATGCAATTCAATGCTTTCATCATTATCACTCCTATCTTTCTCTATCAAAATCTCGATGTCTGCTTATTTCTCTCTTATGTTCACGTTCAAATTGATTATCTATTCCCTTGCTACCCAATTCATTTTTAATAAGCCCTCTAAACGCCTTAAATTGCTCTTTAAAAACTTTTTTCGTTTGTACATACAAAACTCTTATATTCGTCTGTAAACCCTTTATATGAGCTTTTAATGAGCTGATTTCTCTATTTAATACACCAACTTCTTTTTGCAACTGATTTCTTTCTTCTTTCAATGTTCGATTATCTTCCATCCATCCCTCTGCATACACTTTTAAACTCTCATTCTCTTTCACAAAATCTGTCTTTTTCAAACTCTCATAATCCTTTTTAATAGTAACCGCTGCATTCACTTGTTTTGTAAATTCTTGATATTGTTCTGGTGATAACACATAATTTCTTGTCTGTTTCTTCGTGATTTCAGCTTTCCCAATCATTTTATCCTGTACTTGTGTTATTACTTCTCTACGCAAAAACGGAATCACAACAGGTTCATTTGGTACTTGATCCGTAGCACTATCTAATTCTATTTGCATTTGTTCTACTCTTTTTTCTAACTCTACATGACGCTGGCCAATTAACTGCAGCTTTTCACTTTCACTCTCTACTTGTTGTTTCACTATCTCTAATTCTTTGTAGTTATCAACGACATCACTTTCCAAACTCTTTTTCGCTACTTGTAATTCATTTGTTTTCTCTTCAACATTTTTTAAATGATGATCAATCGTTTGTAACTGCGTTTCTTTTTCTTGTACTTGATTCTCAACAATTGATTTTGTTTCTGCATATTCCTTGTATTGACGGACTTTCATGTACTTATGTGAACCTACATTAGCACGTTCAAAATTCGGAATGTGTTCTTTAGCCAATTGCTCAATATAGGCCGTTTCTAATTCTCTCCAATGTGCAATTAACTTTCTTCCCGTTCCCTCGACACCTTGTTGTTGCAAAGCTCTATCCATTCCGACACGCCTCGTTAATCCTCGACTATTTTCGAAATTCGGTACATAGTTAATATGTAAATGCGGATTGGCTTCATCATCATGTAAAACCATGTTATAAACTACTAGATTTGGATTTCGCTTTTGAAACGCCTCAGCATACTGTTTTAACGCTTCCTTTTTTGCTCCCCTATACTTTGGGTCGTCTTTACCCTCTCCAACCGCTACAACCAATTCTCGTTGCTCATGTGTCTTTTCATTTTTATGTATTTTGTCATAGTAGTCCTGAATCTTACGGTCATTTCGTTTTTGCTTCTCATTATACTTGTCCACCGCTTCTTGAAAGACATCCTTGTATACACTTCGGATATCCTTTTGAACAAAATAGATATTCTCGTCTAACCTGGATAGATCGATGCCAGGATTCCCATAAATGTTTTCTCTGTTATTATGGCTTAATGAACTTTGGTGAGATTGATTAAATGAGATAGAGAACAACATAAAGTGCCACCACTTCCCCTAGATTAATTGATACAATAAGTCTAGCAAGGCGACGAAATTGTGTCAATTGACGTAACCCTATACGTATTTTGACGCTATCGCATCAAAATCGATAGGGGTCTGCGACGCTTGTCGGCTTCGCCGAGCCATGCTTAGCATGACAAAACCAGACCTTGGACTTTGTCCAAACCTACTGGGGAATTCTTCCCCAGACCCCCTTAATCGAACTCCCCAACCCCTCAATCCTTGAGGGGCTCCCTCGCCGGTTGGCATCCCCAAAACGGTTCGTTTTGAGGAAATGCCAAGAGGGTGATACTTCAGCTGCACGTATCAACTCCTTAATGCTCCTTTCATGGATCAGCACAAACCGCTGAACCATTCCAGTCCGCTTACCGTTGACACTTACCGATTATTTTCCCTTTCCCAATAATCATTTCGCGAGTTGTTCCAATCAATCATTAAATCTTCTGTCATAAGCAATATAACCATTCCCCTGACGTGACCCCGTTTAGTTTTTAGACATATTATATAAATGTTTATTTAATTATTAACTGAGGTGAATTATTATGATAAATCCTTACTATATTAAAAACAGGGCAATAGGCGGAGTCTATACAACCCATGGAGCTCAAGCAACAATGCATGCAGTATATCATGCAATGCAACATATGCCATACTATCATCATCCAGCTATACCTTATCATGAAACCATACAATATTATCCAGCTATAGAATATACATCTCAAAGTATATATCCTACTACTTTTACAACAATTCCATTTTATTAACATTCTCTTGTTTTTAGTCTGTTCGGTTTGGCGACATGCCCCCGCCGAAATCCATTCTTTGCGCTTTCCCCTTGTTTTGGGGTGTGAGTGCAAAGAATGGGGTGAAGCGAGGGGCTAGCCACTTATAGTGTCATAAAAATATAGAGTAAGAGGTACTTTATGGGTAACTGATCTAATGTTGCTTTGAAATAAAGTTTAATCATTTTCTCCCTATTTTGTTCTACAATCGCACCCTTTTATGGAATAAATGAGTAGCTTCTATTAGCTGAGGACATAAGGACTACGGGGATACCTAATCAAATAGAAACCTTAGTTATTAACCGTATAAAAAATAGTTTCATAAAATACTTTGTGACAAATAACTAAAAGGTGTGATTCAAATGATTAAGGAACAAGTTCAAAAGCTTCTTAATGATTTAATTCAACTCGAAAATTTATCGTCTTCCATCTATTTAGCCATGTCTGCCGATGCGAATCGTAAAAACTATACTGGTATGGCACATTGGTTAAAGCTTCAGTCAGACGAAGAGCGAAAACATATGTTAAAGCTTATTGATTACTTAGCAGGAAAAGATGGAATCGTACAAATACTTGCAATACCAGCACAATCTACAGATTTTGGAACACCATTAGAAACTTTTGAGAAGGCGTTAGAACATGAACGTTTTGTAACAAACGCATACCGGCGAGCTTATGATTATATTACTCAAGTAGATTCTCAAACCCTGATTATTATTCTAGATTTTTTAAGGGAACAAATTGAAGAGGAAAATCAAACCTTAACCATTGTAGAACGGTTAAAAATAGCAAAGGATAATCCAGCTGCTTTATTGTTATTAGATCAAGAATTGGGGCAAAGGAAGAACGGTGGAGCAGTAGGAGCAAACGGATAAAAATCAAATCTTCCTTTGTTTTTGGGTGTGAGGTAGTGGCTGGGGTGAAGCGAAGCGAGGGACTAGCCACTTTTAGTGTCATAGAAATCTAAAGTAAGAGTTAAATTCATGGACAGCCGATCTAAGCGGTTCGGCAAGTACAATTGCTAGTCCAAGTCGTGCTACCTAAATCCTCGTTTTTGTTATTCTCAAATGTAAACTTTTTATTAGAAGTTTACTTCCAATATCATTAAAAGAAGAATCCAAAATCAAAATGGATTCTTCTTTTGTTAAATTTAAATTGAAAAATCAAAATAACTCAAACAGAATTTTACTTAAGTAATAACCCTTGTGCACAATAGTGAATAATGTCTCTCCTTTTAACAATTCCTATAAAAATTCCTTCGTCATCTATAACAGGAACAAAGTTTTGCTCCATAGCCCTTAATAAAAGATCTTCGATTTCTGCATTAATAGAAACTGGTTCATTAAAACGGTGTAAAGAAACTTTACTCAAGAGAACTTGATGAGTATTGTTAAAGCTTAAAGATGATGTGTTTTTGAGTTTCCAAAGTAAATCTCCTTCTGTAAGTGTACCTGCATATTCCCCTTTATCATTAACTAAGGGGATAGCTGTATATCGATAGTGTTCCAACTTTTCTAAAGCCTGGCGCATCGTTGAATTTATATTTATATATGCAAGTTCACTCTTAGGTGTAAGAAAAAATGCAATATTCATTTTATTAATTGCTCCTTTAACTTTTAACTTGTGTTTTTTACTCATAACATTATTTAAAATATATAGTTCAAACTAAGTTCTCCTGCATAACTTTATATTTAATGAATTATCACTTATTTTATTTGAACAAACAAGTGTTTTTATAAATTTTTATCATAAAATACCATATTTTACTTTTCAATAAAATAAAAAAAGCCCTATTTTACAGAGCTTTTAATTATTAATGGTAGTGCTCCCCTATCACTATCAAGCTAACAGAAAAACTTTAGGATCTGTATAGCAGTGAAACCGAATCACGTAATAAGGCATTAGCGGACATTATTTTCTCGTTAATACCTTAAAAACCATATCCACTTCCTCTTTATTCCTACCAAGATTAAGGACTTCTTTGCTAGTCTATAATAATACTTGTCACGATTTACCCATGTGTTATCCAATCATTGAAATCAGCGTAATTTTTATATACATTTTCTATAACATTATCATGCCAGACATTTTTATATTCATCTCTACCCAGTTTAACATTATACTCACTGATATCACCATTTGCATTTAGCCATTCAGGGTTTCTGTGAGCATGTCCGTGGTTGAACGTTCTTGCCTTTTTTAATGTTTTAAATATAATCGGAAAAGGTTTTTCTTCTCCATCTTTGCAACCAATTACTCTATATGTCTTATTTCGTTCGCCAACAGTTTTAAAATAAGGTTCTGTAAAACGTTCTATCTTTCTAATATGAATATTCCCCTTTCTAAACGCCTTAAATACATTATATAAAATTAAAGAGGCTACTTTAGAAAAGTTTCATACTTTTTCCGTTTGGTTTTATGTTATTTTATAACCGATTATTTTTCATGTTCCAAGACAAATTCTGCTATATATTTTAAAAGTTCAAATAATTTTTCGATAATATATTCTATAATTGTTAATATATGTTATATAATGAACGTGTCAATATCATGTTAGTTCCTAAGAAGAACTCTCCGTTCTTCATGTTTAGAATGTTTACGTGGTTTGTTTGATTACCCTGTTATCGGATATGAACCTAAAAAGAAATTGTAGAAATACTACAAGTTCTTTTTATTTTTCATGCAAATCGAATGTAAACTTTTTGTTATTAGTTTACTTTCAAAACATTGATTTCATTAACCTTATCCGATTTTAGCTATTTTTAGCAAAATCACTAACAAAAGTATACATTCAAAACACTTTAAATATAGAGGTTAAAACATCCATAAACAAAAAAGAAAAACTAGATCCATACTAGTTTTTTACATAATTCTCGTTATCGGCAGTAAACAAAAAGGCTCACTCCTTATATAACAAAGAGTGAGCCTTTTTATTTATTTATTAAATAAACGATTCCACAAAGATTTTTTTTGTTTTGTGATTGCAAGCTGTTGAATACTTCGTATATTTTCCATCAACATTTTATCTCTTTCATTTGCTCGGTTTTCTTGTCGAGTAAGTTGATGTTCCATACGTTCTAAAATTTCTCTATCACTTTTTCGTTCTTTCTCCATCTCTTCAATTTTTTCTAATAGGTGTCTATTAAGTTTGTCTTGCTCTTTTATATAATCTATTAAACTTTGTATAGATTCATTTGTCACAGGAGTTAGAGAACGGCTAGAAGAGTGGGCTTCACTTTTAAATTCTTGTTGTATTTCTTGGAGAGCGTCCCCCGTTCTTGATGAAGAGCGGTTTCCTTCACGCTTAGATATAATAACTTTTGCAGCTTGTTCTAAGTTGAATTTTTGCTCTTGTACTAAACTTTTAAACAGTATGAGTGTATCTTGATCATAGTGAGTATAATAGCGAGTACCATCATCATTTTTCTCCCAGTAATATCCGTTCTTTTCTAGCGCGGCAGCCCACTTTCTTAAAGTACTTACCCCAATATTTAATCGTTCACTCATTTCTTTGTTTAACAAGACATATTCATATTCTTTCAAGCTATCACCTCACTCTTTAGAATATCACAAATTTTCTTGTGGGCGCTCGTTCACCCGCTCTTCAATGATTATTCGAAAATTTAAGAGAATTACCTTTAATTTTAAAATTGGTCGGAGTAGAACACAGTAAATTAACTACCTTTTTTTATACAAGATTTTATACAATTTTTTGTACTAATACAGGATATTCGTAAACCTGAAAAACCTTAGTATCTCTACAATGTATAAAACGATGCATAGAATCACAAAAAGAAAAAAGGCGAATCCCTTGTGAGAGTAAGGGTCCGCCTTTATCCTTGCTACCGATAATGAGACGTTATGTTAACTGATCATGAATAAAATATACATTAAAATCCTTAGTAATTCTTGTGAAATTTATGTAATAAAATGGAAGTGTAAGAATTAAAGAATATAGGAGGATTTGATGAGACAAACAAGGTTTTTGTTTGTATTAATAATATTTATATTGGGAGCTTGTTCTAATGATAAGTGGTTTACCCTTAAAGGTGAGAGTGAAAATTGGAAGGGTACGTACCAAGGCTATACATATGATGGAAATAATGAAGCAAGTGAACTTACTCTAATTTATAAAGGGGATCCTTCAGAAATTAAAGGTAATGTTGAATATAAATATGAAACTGATGGTAGTGGAAAAGGGGACGGAAATGTTTCACTAGATCAAAACTCTATTAAAACTAAAATAATTTGTGGAGGTTGTACCATAACTAATAAAAATGATGTAATAAAGATTACTATGAGTTGGAATGATAAAACAGAAACCTTTAAACTACAATCTAAAAAGTAACTTCCGCTTTCGATAATTATGTAAACATAAAAGTCCCCCAGTTAAACAATCTGGAGGACTTTTAATAAGTCACCTTGAATCTAAGTACATTCCCTTAACAAATGCATAGAATAATTTTGTAAAAACGTGAAAGGATTGGGGAAAATGCACTATAATCCTTATATATATCCATATCAATATATTCATTATGTTAATGTACCAATACCAATGTATAACTATGGAAGACAGTCTGTTTACTGGACTTTTCCTAATGAGATAGAGCATGCAAACAGATTTGATTCTTTTCGCTCTTCCAACGGTGACAGAAGAATTTTGTTAACAGATTATGGACCAAAACCATTTGTCGTTAATATCAATGAAGCAACGAAGCAAAACAACACCTATCGTACTGCTTTATGGACAGGAACACATTTACAAGTTACTTTAATGAGTCTCAATGTTGGCGAAGATATCGGTTTGGAAATGCATTCTAACGTTGATCAATTCTTACGTATTGAACAAGGCCAGGGGATTGTTCAAATGGGCAAGAGTAAAGATAATTTAAACTTTAAAAGAAATGTCTATGATGATTATGCCATAATGATACCGGCTGGAACATGGCATAATCTAACCAATACAGGTAATATTCCTCTAAAACTTTACTCGATATATGCTCCTCCTAATCATCCATTTGGTACTGTACATGTAACAAAAGTTAATGCCATGGCAAATGAATAAAACTATTAGAAGTAGTAAAAAGGATCTTGAATTGAAGATCCTTTTTTTATGCCAATAAGTGGAGTTATAATAACTAGTTTTGTATAGAGTATTCATGTGTTCCTTAGAAAACTTATTAAACTAAAGGGCCAGTTTATCATTCACAACTGTACTTGAACTTAGGTTCTGTCTGAATATAAAAAGCATTTCTTACTTGTGCACTCCAATTTGCAAAGGCTGATCTCCATTCAGGAGTGTTAAAGAATTGATCTACAGTTTGAGTTTCAGAATGCCAAACTATAAATAGGTTGAGTGGGGCAACTCCTCCTGCCCAAATTCCATTATTTACGTCAGTATCTTCTTCCCTTACTAATAATAAGGGTAGACCAAATTGAAAAGCCATTGAAGGTTCTACTTGTGAATAAACTGATCCTATCCAAAATGGAGTGGATGGTGGAAGAGGTCCTACATTGACATCAACTGTTTGAATTTTAAAACGACGAAGGTTTACTGCCAACATTCCATAGCTTGATGAAATTAGCCGACGAATATCAGTTAAAATGGATTCGGGATAACTTTCACTTAAAGGTAATGTACGTGGAAAAAGCAAAGCATGCTCAATCTCTAAAATTAGACGGTTTAGAAACCGTTGTTGATTGTCATTTAAATGAGTTGTCGTACTTAAAAATATGGGAATACGATAAGCACGGTCAATACACTCTTGATGTGCCGATTCTATTTTTACTTTATTTTCACTTAAAGATTTATGCTCATTATTACTCACTTTCTCACCTCCTTTTTTTAATACTATATAAAAAAGGAATAAGTTAGTTTGGACATAGTTGCCTTTATGGCAACCTAAAGGGTTTTTCTTACTTAGAAAAAACAAATTGTAAAAATTAATACAGCTCACGCCAAGCCGAGAAAAATATGCTGCACACTATCACATCACTATAAAAATAGATTCTTCCCTATGCTTCGCTAAAATCTTTATATTTCCCCTTTGCTTTTTGGCTAGAGAGCTGGCTGGGGGTTTGGGGGCTAGCCTCCAGGAACTTTGCGTATTTAAAATGATATATAAGAGAAGATCATGAACGGATGCACTGGCGGTTCGGCTCGTATACTTGCTAGTCCAAGTCGAGAACCATTGCTTTGCTTTTTGTCTGTCGGCTTGGCGAGAAAAGCACACGAGCCGAAAAAAGTTTTGCAAGGACAGAATCAAAAAGAAAAGGCAATAGCCTTTAGGTGAGGATAAACGAACCGACTTTTTAATTCTGAGGGTGGAGATTTTTGAGCGTTCTTCTCAAAAATACAACCCGTTCCTTGCGGAACTTTTAGCCCTATATATAAGAGTGAGATAGAGAAAATAAAAAAAGTCAGTAATACCAAGGGTTTATAGCATATTAGGTGTTACTTTTTCGTAACACCTGTGTTACTTTTTCGTAACACCTAAAAAAAGGGAAAACATAATAAAAAAAAGATGTCAATGAGAATTTGACATCTAAAATAAGTAGATTGGTAATTTATATTTTTTCTTAGACTCATCAATTTTAAAGTTCCTTAATGAATTTCTAAAAATATGTTGAGTTGCTTTATCTATTCCATCTTTAGGACTACAACACATAATATTAGGATTTACAAACCATGTACGACTTGTGCATGCACGACCATCTTCTGTTGTTATTCCTGCTGCGGCAACTCCTAAAACCCCTTTTTTAAATAAACCATTCATTGTTAAAGAAACATTTTTTCTTGCCATTTTAAAACGTTCGGCTAAATATGTAGGTGATGCTGGAGTAGTTGTATCTACATTGTCCTTATCAATTTTTTGAATAATAACGTTGGTTTTGAATTCAACATATGGAGCAAGTTTAAATAAAAATGCTTCTTCCTTGCTACTCAAATACTCAATTTCAGTAAGATAATTAACGTTATCCATAATTAGCTGCACAAACCTCACCCGATCTGTAGGTTTTTTCTTTTTCCCTATGAAATACTCATCTCCACCAGTTGTTTTACTTAATAACTGCAAGAGCATTGCTTTCTCTTCTTCTGAGTAACCACCG
>NZ_JBBOUQ010000005.1:0-42748 GCF_038006125.1 Bacillus sp. FSL R10-2780 | reverse complement strand
TACTTAACGGTTGCGGTTCTTGAGGAAGATTAGTATAAAAATTTCATTTTGTAGAAAAGGGGAATGGATATGAACATCAAAACGCAATTAGAAAATATCGTTTGGCACATCCAAACAAACAGGGATGTCATAGGGGATAAACAAACACTGGATGATGTATTGATCTCCTTAAAGAGAATGGTAAGGGATGAAGAAAGTAAAAGAGCAGCTAGCAAAATCTAACTGCTCACCCAAGAAAAACAGAGGAAAGATAACCATGTGTCTACAGTATTGACGGAATATTGAGTTTTATTCAGGGGGGGTAGAGGGAAATGAAAGTAAAAGTAACGTTTGAATATGAGTTAGAGGATAAACAAAGGGAACAATTCGAGGACGTAAGAGCTGAAGAAGGTGAGGAAGCGGCGTTTTATTTCATAGAGGATTTAGTAAGGAAAGAAATAGAAGTTGCTGAGGCTGTAGAAGCGGAATATAAGGAGGACTCAAAATGAAAGATGTAAAAATCGAATATATTGGTGAAAAAGCACGCATTACAGTTGATGGACAAGAAATAGCGGTTGCTACTCACATTATGGCGAAATCAGTAGCAGAAAGTTTGTTAATAAGTTTAGATCAAGCTGGAGCAATTAATCTATCAATAGAAAACTAAACCAAATAATCCTTTGAATAGAAAGCGAGGTTAAAAGAATGGAAGATAACATGATGCTATTAGGCGCAGATGGAATGTGTGGAATGGAGTTTACGGGGAGTAAGGTCAATGTATATAACGATGCAGGATACGTGATGGAGAGTATGACAACAAGGGAGCATGTTCAAGAAGTTATTGATTTTCTTGAAGAGTGTAAAGGACAGATGGAATAGAAAGTGAGGTTAGGAGAAATGAAGACAGTATTTAAATGCGACAACGTTAAAGAAGACTATATGGAAGTAGTACAAAAACCAGGACAAATTAAATTGGAAGTAGTTAATGGAAACACCGAGAACTGGATATGGCTATCAGAAAAGAATGCTAAGAAATTAGCTAAAACGATAAACAAAATGTTAGGAAGAAATGACAATTGATTAAAAATAGAAAAACAAAAGCACGTAAAAAGAAAGCTCCGAAGATTAAGAGCAATCCAATCATGATTGATGGTATACAGTTTGATTCCAAAACTGAGTCGGAGTATTACATGCACTTAAAAGGCAGGGGTGACGTCACTCGTATAGAGTGCCACCCTAGCTATATATTAATCCCTTCTTTTGAGATTAAGAGCAGCATAACGAAGTCAGGGAAGTCGAAAAAGGCAGCAATGAGGTTTACACCTGATTTTAAAGTAACGTACTCAGATGGGCATGTAGAGGTCTGTGATGTTAAAGGACATAAGAAGGCAATCAATGAAGGATTTCCGATACGTAAGAAGTTATGGGAGTACTTGAATAAACAGGAGTTAATCGTTGTGATATGGGACAAGAAGTTAGGTGAATGGACAAGATCATAAAAGGGAGATGAGTAAATGATTCCAAGATACAAGGGTACAAGAGAATTCATGCTGTATATGAAAGAACCAGGTTTCGGGAGCAATCAGTATGTTTGGATATTCGATGTATTTAAGTATCATGAGTTAATGCAACATTTAGAAGAAGGTTGGGCTATCCATGACGAGGATAAGAGAGCACTAGCTTTACAGAGAACAACAGCTTAATGGATAACGGAACAATGCTTCACAGTGTGGTGGGGGCTGTATTGTAAGCATCGTTCCCTTATTCAACAATGAGATATTAAAATTTCACGTACCTTATGTGATGTTAAAAAGACAAATTCGAAGTAGGGGGATTACAGATGGAGCAATTAGCATTCTTTCCAGAGATTGACGACAAGACGCAAAAAACAATTGAAAAAGAGGTGATAAAGGTGCTAAAGGAATACCGCGCCTTAAAAATCAGAATGGAGAACCAACAGGAAAACAAACTGGAAGGAATCAGCTTATTCCCTGAAATTAGAGATACAAGAAAGATAAGTGACATTAAGTTCAGACAAATAGATAAGGCACTAACGTATTGTTTAGACGAAGATGAGGGCGAGATCATCAGGAAGAAGTATCTAAGTAATAAGAGGTTAAAAGACGAGGTTATATATGAAGAAATTGGGTTGTACAAGAATGCGTACTACGCGAAGAAGAGAACAGCATTGCGTTTAATTGCTACATCATTAGGAATGATCTAAATAAGAAAGGAAGATGTGAAATGTTATATAGACACTATAAAGGCGGTTTGTATCGTACATTATCAGAAGTTGCTTGCCACAGTGAAACAGGAGAAGAGATGGTTGTATATATGTCTGTTGAAACAGGTAAAGTTTGGGTTAGACCTTCTAAAATGTTTCATGAATCAGTTATTGATGATGGTTCAATAGTACCGAGATTTAGGGATTTAGGGAGGTTTCAAAGTGAAAAAGTGGGAGAAAAATAGGACAAAATTAGAGAGGTTTTTAGAGAACTTTGACAATCAAATCAACGGTATTCTTAATGTACAAGCCCTTTGACAACCGCATATCGAAGAGGATTAGTACACCTATAAGTGAAACGTTCTTATGCGAGAATGTCACGGTAACGTATACCGCATAGTAGGGCGGGCAAGGCGGTAAGAACCCGCGTTAAGACGAAAAGACCAATGAATGTATAACAATGACATATTCCAGTGTGGCGGGTGTGAGATAACTCGCATTCGTCATGCTGTTTCTAATTTGTATCAATCGATCAGTACAGAATCCACCTTCTGTATTGAATATTGATATAAAAATCAGTATTCCTGTTATGTTGATTTCTAGAATGGGGGGTTGCTCATGATTGAGTGAACTCGTTCTAAAAAGTCACACGTTATAAAATGGTTGTATACGTAACTTGAATTATCACCTATAGTAATTACTCACGATTTTTACTATTGGGATAAAACAGGGTGTAAAGAGACTAGTCACCTCTTTACTCTAGATAATAAGACGGATAATTCCCCTGTCCGCGTGTCCCCCTACTAATCTTGTTATCTAGAGTAAGGCGGTGGAAAAAAGGTAATAACCGTCTTGATTTAATTATAAAGATTGATTCCCTTTATATTTGATAATATTTATATTTCATCTGTCACGGGACGAAATATAACAAAAACGGTTTGCGAAGGCGATAAGCTGAAGTATTGACCACTTACACAACAGAAGGTAGGCACCATGTTCACGAAACACGAACGCAAAAGACAGGGTTCGACTCCCTAATGCTGTTGTGACTCTATGGAGTATAAACGAGAAATGGTTTCGACTGTTTCTCCTTGGTTCAATACAATTATCACTCGAGCTTATAGGAATGATAACTCCGCGGTAAATATCTTATAAGGGTAGTTATATTGTCCAAGGAGAAGCTGTTGATATCAGCTAAAGATTATAAAGAGCATATTCTTGCTCTTCTCCCAGTCACCGACACAGGGCGTGTAGCCATACTAGTTGATGCGGTGGCTTGGAGAAGGTTGAGAGTACCTCACCTCAATCTTGAATGAAGAGATACTTATTGCCATTTGTTTTCTCTCTTTTCTCCCATCCCCTTGAAAGCTGTCACTTCGGTGATGGCTTTTTGTTTTGGTTAATTAAGGAGGAGAGAACATGCACAAAAAGGATATAAGACTATCAAGAAGATACTTAGCAAATCCATATCAAAAACAATCGTTTTTAGAACGACTTAAAATAAATAACTCAATTGATCTTAGAAACAATAAGGTTATTACTGATTTAGGAAATGGATATTCAGAGATCATACCTATAGACATTAATAAACGATTTACCAATTAAGCATCCATAACGGGTGCTTTTTTCTTTGTTATATAGAAATTACACATTAAACGTGAATATGAATGAAATGGATATTTGATTAGGAGGATGAATGATGGCTAATCATCCTTCGCATGTATTATCGATATGTTACAAAACAAACGAACACAACGAACGAAAGTAGAGGAGGGTAATAGTGGAATTATTAAAATGTGATAATTGTGAGAAAGAAATGACACATAACGATAGCTTTTTCGAAATGAAATGGCATCCCGAACGTTTCTTTGGTCAAGTTACAGATACTGAGAGATATTATAATTTCATTGATGGCGGTCCTCGTATTTATCATTTTTGTGATACGAGATGCTTATCTGAATGGGCTAACAAGGAAAAGTAGAGGGGTGAAACAGATGGACTTAGAGTTATTTAAAGAACAAGTTAATAAGAGAATGATTGAAAAGCATAGGATGATGCTGTTTGATAAAGACGGGTGGATAACTTTTATGTATGAATGCCTTTCTGTATATAACGAGAACCGTGAAAAAGAAATATGTAAGTCTGTTGCAAAAGAGATGCGAACTGCACAAAAGTATAGATAGTTAACAATGTGAAGTTTATGCAAGAAATAAGGAAAAATGAGTGGTAGAAATACTGTTAAATCAACGATGTATAAAATGTGTATAACGGTATAAAACAAGAATCGCTTAACCATGCGTATTTCCCATGTTAATGACTGTCATATAATAACTATTATGTAAACTAAAACTGTAGGGTCTATTCATTTCCCTGTATAAATTAATTACATCTATAAAAATTTAAAAATAAGATTCTTTTCATGGTATTCTTGAAGAAAAGAGGTGATGTTGTGGACATAACACAAGACATCGATAAAATCATTGTTGAGGGTGAAGAACTTCCGTTTGTTAAAGTTAAAACTTTACATTTGACTGTTGACCATTCCGTAGTTGGAATAATCGTTAGAACGCATGAGAAGATTAAGAAGTTTTATGATGCTCTTTGGTCGCAAGATGAAGTAGCGCTTACGGTTAATTACAAAAATGGTTCGTTTCATTACAAAGTATCTAAAATCATAACAATTAAAGATGGAATTAATGGACAATATGAATATCATTTCTTTGGAGTATGATGTAAACGAGGTGATTATATGCTGATTTATACAGTAATGAAGTGTAATTATGATGATACTGATATTGAATTGGTGACTATTAATAAAGAAGAGGCGTTAGAAAAGTTTAAATACTGTTTAAAAGCATTTAGTTATGCTGATTTTACTTTGCAAGTTTGGGAAAACGGCAAAAAGTTAATGGACATTTGGTATTCGAAGGAAAAAGGTGAGTATCAAAAATATAACAATCAAGAAAATGAACTATTTAAAGAAATAGTAAAACAATTAAAGTAGCCTAAAATCTGCTTTTTATTTTATAAAGGGATTACCGTAAGGAGTGAGACGAATTACTTCCTATTAATATAGAAGGTGGTGGGTGATGTGAAGTGAAACAAAAACACGAGTTAGCTCAAGAAGATTACATGCAAGGCATGAAGTATAAGGAACTGGCTGAGAAATATGAGGTCAGTATTAATACAATTAAGTCCTGGAGAAAAAGGCACGGTTGGAATCGGAAAGGGGTGCACCCAAACGATGAAAAGGGATGCACCCAAACCAAGAAAACAGGTGCACCCATTGGCAATAAGAATGCGGTGGGTAATTCGGGCAATAAGAACCCGAAGTATGGGAATAAGAACGCTGTTGGGCATGGTCCGCCAAAAGGAAATGACAATGCAGTTACTCATGGTTTCTTCCGCAAACACTTCCCAGAAGATGTTGCTGATTTAGCTGCTGAGATCATGGAGAAGAATCCAATTGATATGTTATGGGAAAACATAACGATTCAATATACGGCTATTATTAGGGCCCAACGATTAATGTTTGTTAAAGATCAGGAAGACATGAGCAGAGAGATTAAAAAAGAAACAGATATGGGTACCGAGTATGAAATACAATTCGCTTGGGACAAACATGCTAACTTCCTAAACGCTCAATCAAGAGCAATGAGCACGTTATCTTCTCTTATCAGAGACTTCGATAAGTTAGCTAATATAGATGACGAGAGACGTGCTAAATTGAATCTGATGAATGCTCAGATAGATAAGTTGAAAGCTGATATAAATAAAGAAGATAAAGATGTATTGAAAGTACAGATTATCGATGATGTACCACGGGATGATGACGATGCATAACGTTATTAGTACCAAAGAACTTATTGGCGGTGGATACAATCGCTTCTGGCATTGTAAGAACTTCTATAGAGTTTGCAAAGGTTCTCGTGGTTCTAAGAAGTCTAAAACAACTGTATTAAACTTTGTTAAACGAATCATGCAATATCCCTGGGCTAACTTATTAGTAGTTCGCAGATACTCCAATACATTAAAACAATCTTGCTACACTGATTTAAAATGGGCCATTAATCGATTAGGAGTAAAAGACCTATTCAAGTTCAATGAATCTATGCCGGAAATAACATATAAACCTACTGGACAGAAGATATTATTTCGTGGATTAGATGATCCGTTGAAAATAACATCTATTACTGTTGATGTGGGTAATTTGTGTTGGGCGTGGTTTGAAGAAGCTTACGAAATAGAAGACCAACATAAACTCGAAACTGTTGTTGAGTCTATTCGTGGTTCTTTTGATTCTCCCGACTTCTTTAAACAGATTACAGTTACATTTAACCCTTGGAGTGAAAACCATTGGCTTAAATCTTATTTCTTTGATGAAGCTACACAAGCCTATGATACATTCGCTATTACTACTACTTATAAATGTAATGAGTGGTTAGATGAACAGGATAGAGCACGTTATGAGAGTTTGTATATAAAGAACCCTAGACGTGCAAGAATCGTTTGTGATGGTGAATGGGGCGTTGCTGATGGTCTTGTATACGATAACTTCCAGGTACGAGACTTTGATGTTGATGAAATAAGACAAAGAAGAGATGTGCAAAGTGCATTCGGACTCGACTTTGGTTATACAAATGACCCAACTGCATTAACTTGTTCTTTAGTTGATGTGAAGAATGAAACTATTTATGTATTCGATGAGCACAGTCAAAAAGGCATGAGTAATAAGAAGATAGCCTCAATGATTGAAAAGAAAGGATACATGAAAGAACGTATTACAGCAGACTCAGCCGAGCCGAAGAGTATTGATGAACTTGAATCACTTGGCATCAGAAGAATTGAAGGAGCGCGTAAAGGTAAAGACTCCATTAACAATGGTATTCAATTCATTCAAGGTTTCAAGATTGTAATACATCCTTCTTGTGTCGAGTTTATAAAAGAAATCAATAACTACATTTACGATACAGATAAAAAGACAGGGAAACGTCTTAATACTCCTATTGATGACTTTAACCATCTAATGGATGCATGGCGTTATTCTCTTGAAAGATTCTTAGTTAAATCTGGCGTGAAAGTACTTAACATTTAAGGAGGTGAGGAATTGCGAAGTGAGTTATATGCGAATAACAACGGTATTAAACTTACTACAATGCAAGAGAAGAAGCATTTGTATAAGATAAGGAACAATGCGTTTGATCCGAATGAGTTCATTAAAGATTTCATTGATATCCGAAACGAACGATTACGTAAATACAAACAATATACGACTGAAAAGAATGCTATTGATAACAGGGAAAAGCCTGACAGTGATTTAATTAAGGTTTGGAACAAAATACACAATAGTTTCTTTAATTTAATCGTAGATCAGAAGGTTGGTTATGTATTTGGTAATCCTATTTCTTATCAGATTGAAGAAGAAGTATCCGACAACGAAAGAGAATGGGTAAAAGAATATCTATATAACCAAGATGTATTCCTTAAAGATATCGAAACAGGTACTCAGCAAGCTGCATGCGGTGTTTCTTATCGTTTATTAGATATACAAACACAACTGATACCAAGCGCGTTAGAAACAGTAGCTAATTTGAAGAATGTTAACTCCTGGGATGCTTATGTATTAGGTCATAAAGAAGCTGCTATTGTCTTATCTGAGGATTATACAGACAAAGGACATACACAGATACTTACACTCTACACAAAAGATTTAATCCTTGAATATCATTCTGCAGCAAGTGAAGTAAACGGAATGATAGGATTTGATATTGCTGGCGGCATAAGTAATTTACTTGGTGTTGTTCCTGTTTTTGAGTTTAGAAACAACCAAGAGATGCACAGCGACTTTGAAACTGTAGAAGATCTTAACGATGCATACGATAGAATGATTTCTTCTGGTGCTGATGAAGTTGAACAATTCCGTTTGGCTTATATGCTTATTACCGGCGTTGATATTGAAGAGGATGAAGCTAAAGCATTATTTAAGAAAGAGACAGGTATTCTTAATATACGTAATCCTGAAGGTAAAGCAGAGTTCTTAACTAAGATGATGCCTAAAGAGTTCTTTGAGTACTTTGTGGGACTACTCGAAAAGAACATATTCCGTTTCTCGAAATCAGTTGATGTGAATGACGAAGCCTTTGCTGGTGGTAATGAATCTGGTGAAGCTCGTAAATGGAAACTGATTGCTCTTGAGTTCAAATCTAATCTTACTGAATCATGGTTCGAAAAAGGATTACGTGACATGTTTGAAGGGATTGTTGCTTATATGCGTATTAAACAAGGTATGAATAGCATTGTAAGTTCAAACATATACGCTGACTTTACTCGTACATTACCAGTTGATTTAGGTTACTTAGCTGATACATTAACGAAATTAACAACTATCTTATCCGAACGTACCGTACTCGGAATGATTCCTGCTATTGATGATGTAGATGCAGAGATTGAGCAGAAGCAACACGAACGGGAAGAGAAGATGAAAGAGATGGACAGTTTCGGTGATTTTGGGCAGGTGAATACAAATGACCCAGGACAAACAGGAAAAGTACTGGACGATGAGAAAGAAACAGATAATAAAGGTAGCGGACAAACACGTTGATGATGGTTTATTACTGTATCAAGCATTCTTTCAAGAAAAGTTAAACGAAATAGAACTGCTTATCCAGGACTATTACGATAAATACGGTAAGAATAACGTAATTGAGTATTATAAGTTGATGCAAGAAATGAGTGTAAGTGAAAGAAAAGACTTATATTCAAACTATCAGGATCTTATCGCTAGGTATCCGCAGCTTAATAACTTTACAGAGATTCGTTATAGCTTCTATAAGTTACAAAGATTAGATGGCCTTATGGTTAATATAATGTACAAGCTCTATGAAATGGGAGCTATGGAAGAAGAAATACTAAAAGACAAGCTATCTCTTACTTACCAGGAAACATATTATCGTAATCTATATGACAATGCTATGTATTACGGAATGACTGGCACTTATCATGCTGTTAGTGAAGAAGTATTGCGAGCAACGTTATATAAGAAGTGGGTAAAGAATCAAAACTTTTCTGATCGTGTTTGGGGCAATACAAAACAATTAACTTTATATCTGCAAGATGAACTCCCTAAAATGCTTTCTACTGGCACAAGTTATAAGGAAGTAACTAAACAACTCCGTAATAACTTTGATGTTAAATGGCATGAAGCAGAGCGGTTATCAAGAACAGAGAGTGCATTTATCACTGAACATGCTACACAAGATGCTTATAAACGAGATGGTATTAAACAGTATCGTGTCTTATCTACATTAGATAGAAGAACATCTAAGATATGCCAAGATCAAGATGGTAAAGTATATGATCTCGATAAAGCGGTTGTCGGAAAGAACTATCCACCGTTTCATCCTCATTGCAGAACAACTACAATTAGCGCTACTTCTAAGATTGAATATAGAGCGATGAATATAAATAGAGGATATGAACGCGTTCCTGATATGACTTATAAGAAGTGGGAAAAAACGTATGTTAAAGCAGCCTAATAAGGTTGTTTTTTATTTTGGAAAGGATGATATAAATGAAAAACACAATTACACAAGAAGATATTAATAGTATTTTAGAAAAGACACATTGGACAGTAGAAGAGTTTCATGGCAAATGTACTGTAGTTGTAGCTAAATTACCAAATGGATTCATTCTAACTGAATCAAGTGCATGCGTAGACCCTGCTAATTACGATGTGAATATTGGTATTGAATGTTGTAAAGAGCGAATTGTTAATAAGATTTGGGAACTAGAAGGATATCGTTTGCAATGCGAACTATCTAAATAATAATTTGACCTAGATAAGTCACTAAACTGTCTATTTATTATGAACAAATACCGAACTATTGGGGCTTGTACTCAATGGGGCGATAGGAGGAAATACACATGTTTAAGAAAGAACAAGAATTACCATATAGATTGAATTTACAATTCTTTGCTGAAGGTGAAGAAGGTGGCGAAAATCCTGGCGGGGGCGAAGAACTCGGTGGGGAAAAAGCTCCAGAATTCACATTAGATCATTTCCAAAGTTTCTTAGATACAAATGTTGATGCGCAAAAGGTTGTTCAATCCCGTGTTGATAGTGGTGTATCTAAAGGCGTTGAGTCATTCAAGACTAAAACAATGCCGGACCTTATTCAAAAAGAGATTGCGAAGCGTACAGAAAAAACACCTGAGCAAATTGAAATGGAAGAAATGAAAAACGAAATTGCGAAGATGAAATCAGAAAACATTCGTAAAACTATTGAAACAGAAGTTGCAAAACAAGCAGATAAATTAGGTATTGATGCTGACTTTGCCCTTACTTTCTGCATTGATCCAACTTCACTAGATAACACAATTAAAAATGTAACTAAGTTCAACGAATATGCAGAAACATTAGTTTCTGAGCGTGTTCAAAAGAGCGTAGATGAACGTTTTGCTAACAATTATGCAAAAGGTGCTGATTTAACATTACCTAAGACAAATGAAATAGGTAATACAAGTAGCCTATCCATTATCCAAAAACAAATGATTAAACAATAAGGAGTCGATAATATATGAAAAAAACTGCTGATTTACTTTCCGTAGAGAAAATTGATTTATCTGAGGCTATTGCTTACGCTTCACCAATGGATACACCATTTACAACATTACTATTACAAAATGGTTTAACTGCCGATTCAACAAGCACTGAAATCTCTTGGAGAGAAGCCGCTCTTGATTCAAATCGTAAAGGCCCTCAATTAGAAGGTGCAGATGCTATAGGAGCAAACAAAACAACTCGTGAACTAATTAAAAATAACCAACAAATTTTCCAACGTACTGCTGAAGTATCTGGTTCATTAGAAGCTGTAAAAGTTCCTGGTGTTCCTGGTGGAGAAATGGCTTCAGAAATTAATGATCGTATGATTGAAGCGAAAGTAGATTTAGAATGGTATGCCTTGCAAGGAACGAAAGCTGATGAATCAGGTGCAACGCCTCGTCAAATGAATGGACTTATTAACTTAATTAACTCGAAAAATAAATTCGCTCCTACTGGCGGTAAACTTTCTGCTGAAGATGTAATTAAAGCGTTCCGTTTATGCTGGGATAAAGGTGCCGGTGGGGACAAATTAGTTCAATGTGGTTCAACTGTAGCTGAATTTATCGATAAGTTATTCAAAGTGGATAAAGGAGTTGTAATTCCAGCTATCCAAGGCGGCGGAAATATCATCGGTATCACTGTTGACGTAATTCACACTCGCTACGGACGCGGTAACATCGTATTAAACCGTCACATGCCTGATGGCGCTTTAACAGCAGTTGATTTAAACCAAGTTAAAATTCGTCCATTACGTAAAATGGCAGCTGAACCACTTGCTAAAAACGGTGACTCTGAAAAACGAATGATTGTTGGCGAATACTCACTAGAACTTAAAAACAGCTATGCTGGAGCGGTTATTAGCGGTATCACAGGCATTGTGGAACCAGTAGCTCCAACGCAACCTTAATAAAGGAGGAATAATATAAATGGCAGCTAAAAGCAAAACAGTATATAAAGTAATTGCGCCTAAACCATTCACGTATGTTGCTACGAATTATTTCGGTGGTCTTTGGGCGGACGAAAAAGGCTTATTTGTAACAGAGGATGAAGAAACATACAAATATCTGCTTACATTCGCAGAGTTTAAAGACATTACGGGTATTTAATCATGCTAACACGAATTAAGATTCGTTTAGGGATTACTGATAATGCCCAGGATGATTTATTAAATGAATTGATTACTTCTATACGTGACGTTATATCGTTGCGTGTAGGGGTAATTACATTCCCTAAAGTGCTAGAATCAATTGCTGTTGAAGTAACGATTGCTGCATATAATCGTAGGGGTTCTGAGGGTGCTTCTAGTGAAGCGGTAGATGTAATATCAACTTCTTATATTACTAACTTACTAGAACCGTATACAGAGCAATTAGAGAACTTTAAAAAGGGATTAACACAAGGAACTGAGGATGCAACTGGTTCAGGTCGAAGTGGAGTGAGGTTCTTTTGAGATACGATACAAAGGTTGAGTATTTTATTCACGAAATCACTACCAATGAAATGAACGATAAAATACCAGTTGAAAAGTCTATTGGTGTATTCGATAGCTTACTAACACCATTTTCTTTACAAGAAACTCAAGCATATGGAGCTACTTATACAAACACTAATGTAAAGGTGTTGTGTAGGGATCCACAATCTTTTAATGCTCGTACTCTGAGGATTGGAAAACAAAAGTACGAGATTCTTGAAAAGAAAGATTATAAGAAAGTGTTTCTATACATTTGTAAAAAGGTTGTTGGTAAAAATGTCAATTCGAATTGATGTTAGTGGATTTGGACAACTTGCAGCAAATATCGGTAGATACAATAACCAAATGAAACAGAACGTTAAAGAGGTTGTTGATACTACTACAACAGACATTCAATCACAAGCGAAAGCAGAAGCGAATGTCGATACTGGCGATATGAGACGTAAAATCGAAAAGAAGCCCACCGTTTCAGCAGGTGGCACAATTAGAGGTAGCGTCCAATCATTAGCTGAATATACAGTCCATGTTAATTATGGTCATATGGTTAGAGCTGGGCAAATATTCTTTGACCGGAAATCTAAGTCTTTTAAACGTGTGAAAAGAACAAGGTTTATCCCTGGTAGTTACTTCTTCACAAGATCAGTAACAAAGGGTAGAAGTGAGTTTTCAAGAGAAATAGGAAAGGCGTTGAGATATGATGGTTAACACTAGAGATACGCTTACACCTTTCCATATTGCTTTAGTTCAACGATTAAAACAACATGGAGTGGAAGCTTCATTTGATTATAACGAGGACGAAGAAGGGGATATGATATTTCCATTCGTAACCTTTGAAATACCTGCAATCGAAAATAATGCATCTAAAACGACATTTGGTGATAAACCTCTTGTCGTTTTTTATATTGTCGATGAACAACCAACAAACGGTCGTTTGTACGATATCAGAGCAAAGATTATACAGGCTCTAGAAGAGGATTTAATCCTTTCTAATAACTTAACATGTTCGAATCAGAAAACAGATGATTCGGGTGTTATACGAGATCCAGAGAACGGATTCAGAACAGTTCGTTTAACGTATCAATTCTATATTGAAGGAGTGAAATGATTTGGCAGAAGAAGTAAAAGTAAAAGTTACCTCTTATTTGGGGGTTAAGAAGATTGTTCGTATTTTTGATTTAAGTACTGGGAAAGTTTTAGCAATTGGCGGTCAGAAAGAACACACGATGAATCGTACTGCTGATACAATCGATGTTTCTACTAAAACTGGTGGAATTCAAAATATGGAAGAAATCATGGCGAAAATGGGCGTTACTGATTGGAAGCCTAAAGAATACAACGATTACAAAGAGTACATTCAAGGGCAAAAAGAATGGAGTGTTGATGTATCCGGAGCCTTACCTGCTAGTGATGCTGCATATGACATTCTAGAAGCCGCGTACGAAAACGGAACTCCTGTCGGTGTGTCTGAATTAGATTTAGGTCGCATGAAAGAGAAAGTCGGTATCGCTATTCCAACTGAGCTAAGTGAAGAAGCTCCAATTGATGATTTAGCAGGATATTCTTTATCTCTTACTGGTACAGGACCACAAGTTGGCCGTACTTATGTACCAACTCCACCAGCTGGAGATTGATCATGAGTAATCAAAAATTCATCCCCTCTACTCAATTAATAGTAGATGGGGATATTTATAATTTGCGACTATCTCGATACATGCGAATACAGTTAGAAAAAGAATACAACATGAATGTACAGCGTTACTATTCCATGATGTGTGTAAATGGGAATGTAGTAGATGAGTACCAATTTGCAGCGGTAGTTTGGGCTTTATTGCGCGGTGGCGGTCAAAAGGTATCAAAAGAAAGAGCTTGTGACATTATTGAAGAAGCGGTAAATGATGAGGAATGCGGTATCATTAAGCTTTTTGAATCAGTGTTAGAAGCTCTTTCTGCTGCTTTCATGAATGAAGAACAGTTCAAGGAGTACAAAAGGCTCATTGAGGTTTATAAGTCGTCAGAAAGCGAAGATGACACCGAAAAAAAGTAGATAATGACGAGCGTGACTTTTCAATAGCTGTTCTTGATTTTGGCATAGATCCAGAAGTGTTTTGGAATATGACTGAAAGAGAGTTCTTCACACTTGTCATTTATGATCTACGAAGAAAAGAGAACGACATGTTACGAATGAGAGCAGTTGTAACTAATGCAATGTACAACATGAATCGTGGTAAAAAACCATTCAAAGAGTTCCCATTCGAAAACAGACAGTCACAGGTTAAAGTAATCAAACAAGCAGCAGATAAAGATAAGCTATTTGCTCAATTCGGTGGGCAGGTGAGCTTTTAATGTCAGGACATGAACAAATAGGTGTTGATATAACCGTAAATAACGGACAAGCTGTATCTGAATTACGAAGTTTCCAACAGGCAGCAGAACAAACAGGAAGTAAAGTTGAACAAGCTTTTAGTAAGATTGGAGCTATTGGCGATCAGTTGACCGTCGGTGTTACTACCCCTTTAGCTGCTGTATCGGCTCTAGGATTCAAAACAGCAATGGACTTTGATAAATCACAAGGACAAATACAAGCCTCTTTAGGTCTTACTGAAAAAGGCGCTGAGAACCTCAATAACATTGTTAAAAAGGTTTGGTCAGATGGTTTTGGCGAAAGTACGGAAGAAGCTACACGTGGATTAGAAAAAGTTTATCAGAATATGCGTGATGTTCCTCATGAAGAACTGGAGACAGCTACAAAGAACACCTTAGCTTTAGCTAAAACGTTTGATGTAGATCTGAATGAAGCTACTCGTGGTGCCGGTCAATTAATGAGTCAATTCGGATTATCTACAGAAGAAACCTTTGATTTATTAGCTGCTGGGGCACAATCAGGATTGAATTATTCAGATGAATTATTTGATAATCTTTCGGAGTACGCTCCGTTATTCAAACAAGCAGGTTTCTCTGCTGAAGAAATGTTTACCATACTTGCTAACGGAACGGCTAGTGGATCGTATAACCTAGATTACATTAATGACCTTGTTAAAGAATTTGGTATTCGTGTTCAAGACGGTTCTAAGGGTGTATCTGATGGTTTCGGAGAATTATCAAAAGAAACGCAAGGTGTATGGAAATCATTTAACGAAGGAAAAGCGACCTCTGCTGATGTATTTAAAGCTGTTACTGGTGACTTGAAAAATATGGACGACAAAGTAAAAGCTAATCAAATTGGTGTAGCTCTTATGGGAACGAAATTCGAAGATATGGGAGCAGATGTTGTTTTAGGGTTAAACGACATTAATGGTGGATTAGGCGATACTAAAGGCGCTATGGACAAGCTAAGAAAAGCACAAGAAGAGACCTTCTCTCAAAAGTGGCAAAAAACATTAAGAGAAGCGCAAATCGCATTAGAACCTCTTGGGAAAATGCTTCTAGATATAGCTATGGATATTCTACCTAAGGTTTCCGCTGCTGTTAAATCAGTGACAGAATGGTTTGCTAACTTATCGCCCGAAGCGCAAAAGACAGTGATTGCTATTGGCGGTATTGCTTTAGCTGCTGGTCCTGCTCTTTCTATATTAGGAAGAATGGGTGGTGTTATTGGTGGCTTGGTTGGTAAACTAGGTAGCTTCGCAACCGCCGCTCGTGTTGGCGCAACTGCAACTGCTGCTGTTCAAGGTGCTTCTGGTGCTGCTGCTTTAGGAATGGGTGGATTAGGTACCGCTCTTGGTGGTGCGGTTATTGCCGCTGCTCCTTGGTTAATTGGTGCCGCTGCTATCGGCGCTGCTGGTTATGGAATCTATAAAGCTATGACACAGGAAGCTGTTCCAGCTGTCGATTTATTTAAAGATCGTGTTAATTTAGCTGCTGACGGTACTGTACAAAGTGTAGATAAGATTTCAAAAGGCACACAAAAGGCTGTCGGCGCATTTATGGAACTGTCGCAAAAGACAGGTACAGAATTAACAAATATGTACGCTACGCAAACGGCTATCAATGAAGAGAACATGCCTAAGATTGTTGGTCAATTCGATGAGATGAAGAATCAAATCATTGCAGGATATGACAAACAAAAGAACGACGCTGTTACGAAAACGACAGAAATGTTTGCGGCGATGGGCGCTATCACAGATCAAGAGAAAGCAAGTATCTTAGAAAAAATGACTGGTTATTATGACCAACAAAAGCAAAAAGCTCAAGATAACCAAAATCAGATCGTTCAAATTCTGAATACAGCTAAAGAACAAAAACGAGCATTAACTACTGACGAATACAATCAGTTAATGCAGTTGCAAAGTAACTATCAAAGTGAAGCAGTTAAATCTCTTTCTGCTAACAAGACAGAACAAGAAGTGATACTTCAGAATTTAAAAGACTCAAAGAGTCGTATGAATGCAGAAATGGCTTCTGATGCAATTCAAAAGATGGAAAAGCAACGTTCTGAAACTGTAAAAAAAGCACAATCTGAGTACGACGACAAGATTCGTATCATTACTAAAATGCGTGATGAAATGGGCGTTATTTCAGCTGATCAAGCAGATACAATGATTGCCGATGCAAAAAGGCAACGAGATGGAGTGGTTGAAAAAGCTGATGAAATCAAGAGTCAGGGTATCGATAAATTGAAAGGCGCTTACTCAGACTTAGAAAATCAAGTTGATACAAGCACAGGCAACATCTTAACTTACTGGGATAAAGTGAAAAGTTGGTGGGATGGTTGGCAGCCGGTTGCAAAAAACATAGCGATAAACGTAACTAAAAATCTACCTGGTCCTATTGGAGCTCTAGGTTCTTTATTAGATGGTAACGCAAACGGAACACCTTTCTTCGGCGGTGGACTATCTCGTGTAAATGAACGCGGTGGAGAGATTATGAATCTACCTCGTGGTACACAGATTATCCCTCACGATTTATCAAAACGATATATCGATAGAGCAGCTGGTAAAGCATCAGGAGGAACAGGGAGTTCCAATGTTAATAACGTGAATCTTAGCTATTATGGTAACGACCCAAATGACGCTTATAGAATGATGGATATTGTTGACGAAGAAATGAGCAGGAGAACAAGCATGAATAATCTATTTAATGGGGTGAGGTGATGAATCTCATTATTAAAAGAATTAGTGGTGAAGAATATATATTCAGTCGAGAGAATGGATTTATCGTAAGAGATTTTATCCCTTCTCCACCTGTTTATAGAACAGATATAGATGATAACGAAAATCGAAATGGAGAAATCGACAACGGTACAGTAATAAAAAGCCGTCCTTTGGATGCCTTCGTTTTTTTTACCGCTTTAGATTACTACGATTTCACTTTAAAAAGGAATGAAGTATTGAAGTGGTTAGATTCTAGAGAATACTTTTATATCATCGATGACAGGGAACCGGGAAAACGTTGGAAAGTAAAAGTCGAGAATCATACATTAGGCCAATTGAAATCTACAGCTGGTGAATTTCAAATTACTTTTAAATGTTATGAGGGCTTAGCTGAATCCATTGGTACTACAACGGATCCATTCACGTTTGATAACGAGCTTTGGCAAATAGGCCAAGGGTTAATTGCAGAAAATACAGTGTATACCCATGAAACCACTAGATTTAGAATTTGGAACGCTGGCGATGTTCCTGTTGACCCTTGTGAAATGCCACTTTTAATTACAATACATGGTGCATCTAACAACCTTAAAATTCAAAATCTAACTACTGGAGACTCATGGCAGTATTATAGTTCTACAAGTTCTAGCGACACAATCAAAATAAATGATGTGCAAGCCTTAAAAAACGGGATTAGTATTTTTAGTAATACAAATATGGAAGAAATAACAATAGCTCCTGGATGGAATGATTTCGAAATCTCTGGTATAACAGGCGCATTTGAAATTAGCTTTGGATTTCGTTTTTATTACTTAATGTAAGGTGATGAATAAATGATAATAAAGGATTGGAATGGAAATACTGAACGACTTACAAATTATACGATACCGTCAAGAAAACAAGGCGCAAATGGTAGTACTTTCACTATTTCCACTACGATTACAAAAAACAAGAAAAATCACCACTCGTATGGAATGGTTATAAATGAAAATATAATTATTGATGACGATGGAAATGAGTACATCATAAAGAATCATAATGAAATAACGAAAGGGAATACCGTTCAGGTTAGTATTGAAGCTGTATATAGACCTTATATACAATTATTAGGTAATGTAGTCTATGAAAGAGTAAACGGTGCTTTAAGACTTTCTGAAATAGTTAGTTTTTGTTTAAAAGGAAGTGGCTTTACCTACACCGTCAATGCCAATGGATTACCACTATCAGTGGAAGTCCAAAATTTCGGATTTAGTAACTCACTTTCTTTATTAAGACAAACCATTGAAAAATTTGGTGCTGAATTAGATGTTATTGGTGAGCATGTTTATATTGGTCAGGAAATTGCTGAATATACAGATGAACAGTTTAGATACAACTATAATATCAAATCTCTTAGCAAAACAATTAACACCAATGGATTTTCTACGAGAATAAAAGGTTTCGGGAAGAAAAAAGAAGATGGAAGCTATGTTGTGGAAACTGAATACACTTCTCCATTAGCTCAAACATATGGAATTCAAGATGCTGATCCGATTGAAGACGAAAGATACACAGATCATGAAAGTATGTTAGAAAGATTAAAGCAAGAATTAAATGACCAATTTCCTATATCTTTAAAGCTATCTTATAGCCAATTAAAACGTTCCGGCGCTGACCCTTCTAAAATCAAAAAGGGAGATTATGTATGGTGCATTATTAAACCATTTAATATAAAAACACGGGTTAGGGTTATAGAAATTGAAGATTTCCCTGACAAACGTTCTAAGATAAAAAGAAATCCAATCTTCTCCTTATCTAACATACAAGAAAAAATGTCAAACACTGTAGCGCATTTGTCATCCGGTCAACGTGTCGCAAAAAAAGACATCAACGATACAAAAGTAACAGTAATACAAACACAAAAAACGGTAAATGCAGCGGTTGAAAAAATTGAAAATAACACAGTTGATCTAACAGACATGAAAGAATCATTAGAAGGAATGGATAACGTTTTGGGTGAGTATGAAAAAGGGATACTTGCGAACTCTCAAAATATTACTACCCTTAACACCAAATTAGATGAATGGATAAAACAACCTGTACTTTATCCAGAATTGAAAGGTAAGAAAGGGAATTTTCTTGGTGACAGCCTTACAAGTGCTTACGGTACAACTAAATCATACTGGCAGTATATTTGCGAAAAATATGAAATGACAGGTAGAAACTATGGGATAAGCGGCACATGCATATCTGGTATTTCAAATTCATCAGGAGAAAGCATGGTGACAAGGTACTCCAAAATGAATACTGACGCCGATTTTAATGTAGTATTTGGTGGCACAAATGATTATTGGCAAAATATGCCGATGGGGGCATTCACTGATCGAACAACAGATTCATTCTATGGGTCACTTCACTTGTTGGTGGATGGTCTTATAACGAAATATCCAACAAAGGGGTTACTATTTGTAACACCTTTTTGTTTTTCAAGATCAAAAAATTCTATTGACTTTTATGTGAAAGATTATGTTAACGCTATTAAGGAAGTAGCTGAGTACTATTCAGTTCCAGTTTACGATGCATATGCAAATAGTGGTTTGACTACTACAAATGCAACATTAAAACCATTAATCGCAATCGATAGCGTTCATCTAAATGAAAAAGGGCACTTGATACTCTCCAAACGTTTGGAGAGTTTTTTATTGCCTTTAATTTTATGAAGGGAGGAAAATAATGTTTAAATTAAATCGTTGGCCAAATACATGGATGCAAAGGGATTTTCGAAACGATACAAATCAAAACTGGCAGACCATTGAACAAGGATTAAACTTCTTAGAATTATTGAATTCAAAAACAAAAGAAGAACTAGATAAACGGATTGATAATTTAATCATTCATGATGGCCAAAGTGATGCTGAAGTTATCGATATGCGTATTGATATGAATGGAAAAGTGTATGATTTAGCTGGGAAACGCGTAGCAGCGATAGAAAAAGACCTCGCAGAAAGAGAAATTAATGTGGGAGCGCTCCGTTACTTAACCGATACAGCCGCTATTCAAACGGCACTCGACTCTGCGAAAATGAACGGACGTGCCTCCATATTAATTCCTGGTGGCATCTATCGGATTACTCAAACGCTAGTTATTTATGCCAATACTCACATTAGAATGGATAACAATACAATTATATTACGAGCTCATTCCGGAAACATCATGATGAATGGGGAAAAGGGTGCAGAGTATAGCGGCTACAACGGAAACGGAAATATCACAATTGAGGGTGGGATTCTTGATGGTAATGTAAAAGAGTTTTATTCAGGATTTACTCAGTTTGATCTAGCCAGAGCGGATAACGTTAATCTTAAAGATGTAACTTTTAAAGATACTTTAGAAGCGCACGCGATTGATATGAACGCATGTAAAAATGTATCCATTAAGAAATGTAGATTTATAGGATACAAGGTTCTTGAAGGTTCCGATGGCAATCCTCGTGAAGCGATTCAGATTGCAGAACATACCAAAGATGGATTCCCCGCATTCGGAATGTATGATGCAACCCCTTGTTTAAATATCACTGTAGAAGATTGCTTTTTTGGAAACAGTGGAACGGAAGGGATGAACCCTTGGCCAGTAGGTGTGGGGCATCACGCTGGAGTACATGACGTTTTCAATAAGAATATTAAAGTCTTTAAGTGTATTTTAGAAGGCATGACTTATGCTGGTGTACGTATTATGAAATATCAAGATACCTTAGTGAAAGATAACACATTCACAGGATGCAAAATTGGTATTCTTGTGACTAACGTTGCTGCAAATTCATATAGTTCACAACGACCAGATGGATCTCAATCAGGACGCTCACAAGCAGGGAAAAATGCAAAAATTAAGGATAATACTTTTAGAAACTGTGAAAATGAATGTGTTAGAATCTCCTCGTATGTCCAAGAAGATAATGATTCAAGATTTGAAGATATTATTATTAGTGACAATACTTGTGAAAATGATGCGATAGGAATAAGCAAAACCAGTGCAATTGCAGTTACTTGGGGTAGAGACGTTAAAATTAAAGGGAATACGATTAAAAACTTCTATCGAGGCGTGCATTTAAACTTTGTTGGAAATGCAAATATAGAAGATAACACATTTGATAATTTAACAACTGAAGCTGTTTTTGTTAATGAATTCGATGCAGAGTATCGCAAGAAAGATCATACGTATGATATTAAAGTGAAACATAACCGCATATCAAGGACTGGAAGAGCAGCTATTTTCATTCAATATGCGGATGGTTTAAATGTTTCAAGTAATAAAATATATTCCCCATCATTATCAGGTCATGGTGACTATAATGGAATTTTTATATCAAACACTTGTAAAAACGGAATTGTAGAAAATAATGAAATAACCAACGATGAGAATGGTATAAAACCAAGATATGCAGTAGAAGTTTCCGGTTCATGTATTGATATTCGAACACTTAATAATAAAGGTGAAGGTGTTCTTGGAAAAGTTATTACATCTAATGTGAATAACTTTGAAGGGATGTATTTGCATAGTACATCTGGTACAGAAAGAATTCAGATTGGTTATAGTTTCTTCAATTCTTTCAAGTGGATCGATGCGGTGTTGCAAAATGGTACAACTGCATATTCAACAGGATTACGTCCACAATTCGGGAAAGACGAATTCGGGACCGTCTACTTACGAGGTGCAACAAAAGATGGAGCTCTTGGGCAAGCCTTTTTCACATTACCTGAAGGATTCAGGCCAACTCGTAAGCAAAATTACATTGCGGTAAAAGGCGGTACCAATACGATTGCAAGGATTACTATTACGGAAAATGGAGAGGTTGTGGTTGAGTCCACATCTAATTCAGAAAAACCGTTAGATTACATTGTTTTCGACTTTAGTTTTAAAGCGAAATAAGGAGGTGATGCAATGCAAATCGTATATAAATATGATTCTAATTTTATGTATGTAGAGCCTATTTTGCTAGAAGCGTCTGTAGTGGAAGGTGAAGAAGTATATCAAGTTCCAGAAAACTGTACAGATGTACAACCAATAGATGGTTTGTATTTAGCTAAATTCGATACTCGTAGGCAAATGTGGATTGAATCCGCTTCTCAAGAATATATAGATCAATTACATGAAAATCATATGCCACCAGATGATATTGAATTATTAAAAAAGCAGAATGCGGCACTTATTTTAGATGCAGTAAAAAAAGATAAACAAATTGCAGATATGAGAAAGCAACAAGCATCTTTAATCTTGTCTTTAACAGAGAAGGGGGTACTTTAATCATGTTAGATTTTTACGAAGTATGCACAATGTATTATCCGGAGTTTTATTCTAAAGAAGATGTAGCGATATTTGTACAATGCAATAAAATCACCCCTGAACAGTATGAACAAATTACTGGAAGTGTATATAAACCGTAAAGCGTGCAAATAGCAGGCTTTTTTATTTTTAGAAAAGGAGATGAAAAGATGGATCGTATTGATGTATTAGCGAAAACATTTGTAGTTACATTTGGTGCCTTTTGTGGGTACTTTTTAGGAGGGTGGGATACGACGTTGAAAGTTTTAGTAATCATGGCAGCTATCGACTATATAACAGGCGTATTCGCAGCAGGATATAACGGGGAATTGAAAAGCAAAGTTGGATTCAAAGGCATCGCCAAAAAGGTGGTGCTTTTTCTTTTGGTTGGAGTCGCAGCACAATTAGATACAGCGTTTGGCAGCAATAGTGCAATTCGTGAAGCGACAATCTTTTTCTTCATCGGAAATGAGTTGCTATCACTATTAGAAAATGCTGGGAGAATGGGAATTCCGTTACCTTCAGCGCTAACAAATGCAGTTGAAATTTTAGGTGGTAAGCAAAAACAAGAAATTAAAAAAGGAGATGTTGAGTAATGGAAATTAAAAAAATATTAGTACCAGAAAGTCGTTATGAAGTTTTATGCCCGAATGCAATGAACCCAACAGAAATTACATTCCACAACACTTATAATGATGCTACAGCATTAAACGAACGCAATAATGTCGCTAATAATAGTACAGGCACTTCGTTCCATATCGCTGTAGACGACAAAGAAGCAATTCAATTAATTCCTTTTAATAGAAATGGTTGGCATGCAGGTGATGGTAATGGACCAGGTAATCGTAATAGTATCGGCATAGAGATTTGTTATTCTATGTCAGGTGGAGAAAGATACCGACAAGCTGAATTGAATGCAATTCAAGTGATCCGTCAGTTAATGGATATGTTCAATATCCCAATTTCTAAAGTTAAAACACATCAAGAAAGAAACGGGAAGTATTGCCCTCATAGAATGATTAATGAAGGACGTGTACAATGGTTTAAACAACAATTAGTTTCTGGTGAAACAATTCAAATTCCAGAAACGCCACAAATTCCACAACCATCAATTACAAGTGGGACAGGTATCGTTTATATTACTGGTAAAAACGTGAACTTACGAAAAGGACCAGGTACTCAATATGATTCAATTAGAAAGCTAAATGCACCTGAAAACTATAAAGTATGGGGACGTTCTGGAGGATGGCTTAATTTAGGTGGCGATCAGTGGGTTTACGAAAACTCAGAGTGGTTACGTTTCGAAGCGGATGGACAATCATCCACAACTTCGCAACCTTCAAATGAAGGTGTTGGTGTTGGTGTAGTGACTATTACAGCAGATGTATTGCGTGTTCGAACTGGTCCAGGAACTAACTATGGCATCGTAAAAAATGTGTACCAAGATGAAAAATATCAAACGTGGGGATGTAAAGACGGTTGGTATAATGTTGGTGGCGACCAATGGGTTTCAGGTGAATACGTAAGGTTTGAAAAGTAAAAACAAGAGCCGTCCTGTCGGGCGGCCTTTTTTATTTACATATCCCAAAAATCATCCGCTTTAACCCTTGAATCGAATTCCCTCAACACCCTCAATATCTTCTGCATTGTCTTTCTCGTTGGCGATCTGTCATGATTATTAGCTAAATCTCCTACAGTATTCCTACCTAACCCTGATTTTCTTACTAACCATTCTTGTTCTATTCTATGTTTATCTAAAAACTTCCCTAATGGCGTTCGTTTACTTCTAAATCTCCACACCATTCTCACTCCCTATTAAAATTGTTATCTACAGTAATTGCCTAAACGCACAAAAAATAAACCCCTAAAAATAGGGGTCTAAAAATGGTGCGTGAACGACAATGTTTTACGAAAAACGTCTTTTCAGTAAGGAGAGCTTCTTTCCAGGCTCTTCAGCATAAAACTTCATGTAGTCACACATTAAGATGTTAATCAGTTTATCAGCTGTATAACCATGTAGAGGAAATGAATGAGACATATCTGAGAAAAACACTTCAATCCGTCTCAATGTCCTTCTATCAATCTTCACAGTGATTGTTCCATATCGTTCATCATTTTCATTGAATTCTAATTCATAATCCGTATAATGCTTCTTACTTTCTAAGATTTGATATAGCTGTTCCATACTATTCTTGGACCTTATATGTTCAAGAAAGTCTTCAACAAGTATTTCAGCTAGATCACTAGCGTTACACTCATAATCTTCTTCTTCCATATCTTCAATTATGATGTTCATCCGAAATAAGTAGATTTTTAACATCTTAACTTCAAATCTGTATTTCTCTTTTAGGCCCCATTCAATCTTTGTACGTTCCCACCAATTGTTTGCGCTCATGAGTTGTATTTCTTTTGTCATCACATCATATTTGCTATACATGTTGTCACTCCCTACATTGTACGTAATGCAAAGCAAAGAATACGGGTTGCAGCTGCTCTTTGTGATATTCCCCATTCAATTGCTAACTGGACAAGCTTAGAATGTGTTTCCTGCTCCAATTTCGCATGGATGTACTTCTTAGTGTCTTTATATTCGTATGCATGTATTTCGCTTATATAATCGATTCTGAGATGTTCTGTGATTAATTTGGACATATATTGTGTAGTAGTTATTCCTTGTTGGAAGGATGAGGTTCTTATTAGTTGTCTTTGTATTTCATTTACGGGGATTTTTACGTCTTTCTTTTTATCAGAACGAGTTTTACGAGGTTTTAGGTTTGTTATTGTAGTAGATTGTTTTCGAGGTTCAAACATAGGGTTAACATTACTCATGATGCTCCCCTCTTTCGAAAATTAACCTCCTCCCTCTCATTTATCTCAGGGACACTTTTCCATAATTCCATTGTTCCATGAAAAAAGAAGTCGAGAGAGAGGGAGGAGGTTATTTTCTTTAGATAATTATTTATAAACTAAAGTCGCCATCTTTAGATAATTTAGGCCTTTTCTTTTTGGGTGCTTCTTGTTGCGTTTGTGGTTCTTTTACTGCAATAGGTAATCCTGATACATTCGGCATATGAATGCCGCTACTTCCACCATTACTCGCAATATAATAACGTATTGCATGTCGTACAGTTTCCGACTTTCTACTTCTTGGAATCTTTTTTAACCACTCATGAATATCTTTATCCAGCTGATCGTCATAACTTAGCTGATAAATTTTATTCGCCATCTTCTTCACTCACTTTAAACATTCCGTATTTGAAAAATCCTTCTGCATTTGCTTGTTGTGGTTTCTCTGCTACCTTCACACCACCAACTAAATCTTCAATAGCGCTTGCAAATAATTCTGCTCCGCCGCCAGTAATGATAATTTCATCGAAACGGTCAAACGTTTTCCATGCGTTTTTAATACCTTGTTTAATCTTTTCAGATACTTGGAATACAGCTTTCGGCTTAATCTCTTCAAAATCAATGATATGACGTTCTGAAAGTTTATATTGTCCTGACTCAAAGAAAGGTTCAACATGATAGTATTCCACTTTTGCATTAGAGTTTTGAGAATTGATATAGTCTGCAATTTCTTGATAAACATCTTTCATTCCGGCTTCCACAGATTTGAATTCATTCTCACGACGCAATCCATTAATTGAGTCTAAATCTGTTGTTCCAGTTCCAATATCAATTACACCTACACGAATATCCTCATAACGATCATCAGCTACAAAACCATCTGTATCTAAATATTGGCCCATTACTGTTCCAATTGGTTGAGGTAGAATGATAACTTCTTCCACGTTAACTTTCACTGTTTTTCCATCAACTTTTACTGTATGTAATCCCTCAAATACTGCTTTTAAATCATTCGCTGCTTCTGTTCCGATTTCATTACTAGGTACGCCTGTGATTACAATTACTTCATCTGTCGGTTGTACTTTACTTTTAAGAGCAAGATCAGCAAGAGCGATACTTGTTAATACTTTGTATAAAGGTTCTTTGTATCTATTTTGGAATCCATAAGTTGCAAATACATCTTTTACTTTTGTGATGTCTTTCCCCCAAACATATTCGATACCTTCAATTTCATAAGTCTTTAATTTCGTCTTTTTACCTGTAATTGATTCTCCTACATCCTTTTTAAAAGCCACTAATGAAGGTAATACTCCAGCTGCAACTTCACTTCTACCTTTAATGTTTCCATTACCGTGGTCAATTACTAATACTTTTTTCATCAAATACACAACCTTTCTAGATTCGTTGTATAAAACTTTATTATTTATAAATTGATTATACAACAAGCGAACTGTTTTTCAATTAAAATATTAAAACTCTACACAATCATACTATTAAACTCTAGTTATTTTTATTCCTGATAATTTTACGAATCCATTTTCTTCGCAAAGGCTTCGCTAAATCAACAATAGTGCATATAGCGAGGTAAGGAAGACATAGGCTTGTCCTCCCTAAGATTCGTTTAAATCCCCTATAAACCGAAAAATCTCTTTTACACAACAGATATGGTATGTGAAATTTCACTTATAAAAGGTTATCCGAAAATAACCTATGCTCTTTTATATTTATTTAATACTTCTTCTAAACGTTTGCGCTCTTCTGCTAATTCATCGTCAGATTGTTTTCGTGAAGTATCTTCATCATCTTTATTTTTGACCCATTCAGGTAGTAGCTCTGTTCTTGCTGTTTTATTAGAAAGTGATCTGGATCGTTTAACTGGAGCTGCGCTTTTACGTGAGTTGATGTATTCCGTTTCAACTTTCTCAATATCATCAAAACATTGCATTCCTTGTTTTTCCCACTGTCTGATAATTCCTTTTATCGTTGCTATGTAATTAGTTGTATCTTTATCTGCTAATCGTTTTATAGATTCGTTTAGAATGTCTTTTCCATGAATAGTTGTTAAAGACTCTAATTCTTTTTCTACATATCTAGTCGGTTTTTCTAAGATAGCTAGTTTGAAAAATTCTAAAGGTGATAGATCTATACTTACATACTTACTAAAGTAATTTAAAACATTAGTAATTGCTTTAGTATTATTATTAGGATTCTGTACGGAATCCTTTAAAGGTTTCTCTGTGGAATCCTTTGATAAAGGTTTCTCTACAGAATCCTTTACATCTTTTTTAGGTCTTCCGCCTTTGACCGCATAGAACTTAGCTGCTGATTTATAATCAGTTTTCCAATCACGAACTTTTTCTAAAGGTTTCACCATACGATTGAAATCATTGCATGGATAGCGGTAAACAATAATGTTCATTGGTTTATGGCCTGTTTTTTGTTTTCGTTCACCTTGGTATTCAATTAAATCGATTAAGCCGTACTCCCAAAGTGGAATAAGTACCTTCTGACGGAAATACTTTTCTTTTCTTCCTAACTCGTCCCAAATAGACGCAAGAGCACGAGGTACTTTATCGTATTCTCTTTGTTTATTACTTCGATCAGCCATTGTATACAGCTTTAAATAATCACAGTATGCTGATTCTCCTAATTTATCAATCCAATCCATTGCAGCCACAAAGTGATGTTGCGGTAATCTTAATTCTTCTTTTGAAACTTTACCTTCAGTAACAAACATAGGCGTTTCAGCTAATAATTGACCTACAGACATAATAAAAAATCCTCCATTTATTGCCCCGACAAAATTTGGGTACAACGAATAGAGGATTTGTAGTTTACGTTTTTTTAAAGTTATGATACTATTTAGGTATCAACTTAATTTACGTATGTACAAAACCTCTGTTTCCGGTTTTTAAATGGTATCTGCCGCCAAGCTAAACGCCATCTAAAAACTTCTGTCGGGGGTTTTTTTATTTTATATAAAAACATTTGTTTTAAAATCTAGTTATCTACCCTCAATCTTAACAGAAGATTGTTGAAAAAAGAAGACAAAAAGAGAAGACACTCGAATTGAGTGTCTTTTTTTATGCCGTTTTTTCGATAGATCCGTTTTCTAAAGTACGGAAAGCCATTCCACCAGAAACAAACTGCAAAATAGCTGGGATAAAGAATACTAAAGCTGATAGTAACAATGTTATTAATCCAATTACAATCGATATTACTCCGTATACTTTATTGTTCATTGTATTCACTAAACAACTGAGAACTAATGCTACGATCTGTAATAAGAGAACAATAATAGATGTAACGAACAATCCGTTATCCTCTGTCACAGGCTGATTACCAGCCCAAAACATAACAATAAAAGAAAATACAGTTCCTAATATTCCTCCGATTAATCCAGTCACAAACTCAGGGGTACGTCTTTTCATATATGTTTTTCCTCCAATATGTAAAATGTAAGATTTATAATCAAGCATAACAAATCCAGTTACAACTATCTTGTCATATTTTGTCGAATGCAAATAAAAAAAGAGAGCATTTTGCTCCCTTGCCACAATTGGTCAAATTATGTTAAATTTTACCACTAGTCATTGGAAAAGTTTTCTTCTAAAATGAAATCGAATCACAATATTTCATTATTCTCACCTAAGAATCTCACGTAATAGTCAAGTTGCTTGCAAAAACTCTCTCTTTGGCTTTCAGACAACGCTCCATACGTTTTTTGAACACTAGAAAGAGTATTATGTAGCATTTCATCATCCATAGCGCCAGTACGCCCTGTAAGCACGTCTAACGTTACGTTGAAATAGGAGGCGAGACGAAACATTGTCGTAAGATCAGGTTCAGAAAATCCATTTTCATAGTTATTGATTTGGCTTCTGCTGAGATTTAGTTCGTGAGCTAAATCCTCTTGCCTTAATGACGGACGACTTTTCCTAAGTTTTTTTAAAGTTTCACCTAAAGTTTTCATACTATCAGTATAGTTATATGAATATCGATATACTATAAATGATAGATTTATTGTCAAATGTAGTATAATGATATAAATTTAATCTCAGTCTCGAAATAAATAGAACAAAAGTTCGATTGTATGGTAATATATGTACATGAGCTTTTAATACGTCATTGCATATTTTATTCCGTTTAACATGAGAAACGTTGATATATAGCGTTTCTTAAACTTTCTCAACAATTGTCTGATAATCGTATGACTGAATGTTGGGAAATTTGTGGTATTATGAAAGTAACTAAAAAAACGGACGTAAAAAAGACTCACAGCGCGTACTAAGGTGCAACGAACACCATAGTACCGCTTTCCCTAATCCGACTAGGGAAAACACTTACTGCAAGTCTTACATAAATTATATCACATCTCATGAATGTAGTGGCGCGTTTTCCTTTAAAAGTTAAAAATTGGGTATAACGTGTCTTTTGTTCCGAAAAAAGGGGAGCAAAACAGTGCAGAAATTATTAATTAAAATGAAAGATGATTTATTTGCAGCTGGTATTACTAATAAGGAATTAGCAGGACATCTTGGGATAAACGAAAAGAAGGTTTCTTATTATCTCAACGGTAATACACAATTTAGTTTTCAATGTTTTTCAGACACATTGATTCATCTGTACAAGCATAATCCAGAAATAAGAAGAACATTCTTATTTGATTATTGCAATAAAATAAAAGGAAATAAAAACTTAAAAATCGGTATGGAATTTGCTCACGCTAGAGGTGAATTTGATTTATTAGAAGCACTGATAAAAAAAGCTGATTTATCGAAAAATGAAGTTACAAAGGAATGGGCTGAAGTCTATCGCCTTCTATACAAAAGAAGTAAAAACAGTCTTGTTGGAAAAGCACTATTAACAGAGGTTGAAAAAAAGAGAAAAACCGTAAAAAGCACAGAAATGAAGTTACTACTCGATATTGTGTATTGTTACGGTGTATACGATTCTGGCGATTATCGTTTCTTATACGGATATGCAATTGATGTGAAAGAAAAGATTCAAAATGAAATAATCGAGAAAGAAAAATTTATAAGACAAAGTTTCATTATAAAAATCAACGAAAGTATACACGCTACGTATCTTGCGCTCTGTAAAATCGAAAAAGTTAGAGAATATGCTAAATACCTAATGAATTATCTTGGTGAACCGGGGAAATATCCAATACCACAAGCCAGTGCGTTATGTGTGTTAGGTGAGTCCTATATTTTCGAAGACTACAAAAAGTCGAAAATGTATTTAGAGCAAGCAATCAGAACGCTTGGTGATTCATTCAACGAAAAGATGGAAGAGAAAAAACGCTTAATCATGAACACTTTAAACTTTCTTAAAATATATCATGGTAAAGATTTAGATGAAGTACATCCAACAGATCCAGCGGAAGTAGCTTTTTTAGAAATCAAAAAAGGCAATAAAGAGAAGGCTATTGAAATTTTAAACGGATTAGAAAAAGAAAATGGGAAGCTATCAGCTTTCCAACTATGCTACATGGGAATCGCTAAAGAGGATAGAAAATTGATAGAAAAGTCGCTAAAGAAATTCGAAGAAATCGGCAACATATTTTATGCGCAATTACCTAAAATATACTTGGGTATCCTTTGAAAAAATGGTATAATTGTCTTATAGGTAGGTGAAAGCATATTGAAAAAGATTCTATCGATTTTATCCGTGTTAGCAGTTCTTGGAGTGTTTTTATTAAATTCTTCTGATGTTGTTAAAGAACAGCCGAAGCAAGTTGGCGCTACTGACACAACTCAATACAAAATGATGGTTGATCCAGGCGGCGGCGGAGCTGGCTGATTATAATAATATATATTTAAATGGCATTACCTCAATGAGAGGTAATGCCATTTGTAGTTTTTGGGGAAATCCTATTTTTGAAGAAAAAATACAAAAAGGTAATCATTGTGAATAATTCACAAACTGCATAGATAAAAATGAGGGGGATAAAGTATGTTAAGCAATGTTGAAAAGGATAAATTAGAGGTTTTAATAAATGCGGCGAATAAAGGGGACCAACAAGCTATAACTTACTTACAAACATTGTTCGGTCATGTGAGCGAGTTTGAAGAAGCAAATAAAAAAGAGAGGATTGTTAGCATATAATTGCTATCAATCCTCTATATTATCTACCATGCCGTTTAACATTTTGATAATGAATCGTTGTTGTTCTTCAGGTAACTTCTCGATTCTGTCTACAGCAGTATTCAGTTCTATTTTCACTTTAGATGTCTCATTTTCACCAGAGCTTCTATTATCTGTTCTTCCCATAATGTAATCAACACTAACATTACCTTTCTTGGCGATCTTGTTAATTGTTTCTACTGAAGGATTTTTTCTGCTTAGTTCTATTAATGATATTAAAGACTTACTTACTCCGATTGATTCTGCAAATTGACTTTGACTCATTTTTAATTCAGCACGTATTTCTTTAACACGTTTGCCGATAGCGTTCTCCATTTAAAATTCCCCTTTTTATAAAGAAATTAAATACCATTCTATATATAAATTAACATTACCGACTACTCTAAGACAACCTTTTTCGTTTTTTTAAAGAAATTTCAAATTAGGGGTTTACTAAGAGTAGTCGATAGTGTTATTATGAATTCAACGAAACAAACGAGGGTGATTCAAATGACTCAAATGATAAAGTTGAATACAGAAAGAGCCAGAGAATTAAGAGAAAACCATGGATATACCCACGGTTATGTTGCTAAACGCCTCAATTGTCATAAGAGTGCTTATGGACATATCGAAAGAGGTTTTAGGCAACCAAGTATAGATAAATTAGGGAGATTATCAGAGCTTTATGGTGTTCCTACAGATGAATTACTAATAAAAAGTACACTATAGGTGGAATTTTTTTTGGAACTATCGACTACCTACAGTAACCGATTAAAAGGAGGAAAGAAAATGAATCAATTACAAGTTGTGCAGCATCCAATTAGTCATTTGGTGTTTATGGAAGGGAACGAAATTGTAACTGACAGTTTAACAGTTTCTGAGGTGTTTGGAAAAGAACACGCAAAAGTTATTCGTTCTATAGAAGAGCTACAATGCAGCGAAGAATTTACTGAAGCCAATTTTGGCGTAAGCGAATATAAGGATCGTAGTGGAAAGCGAAATAAGAAATATCTTCTTAAGCGTGACGGACTCATGTTCCTGGTAATGGGATATACGGGGGAAAAGGCAGCACAGATGAAAGAGTCATACATAAACGAGTTTAACCGAATGGAACAACACATTAAACAACAAATGCATCCACTACAAATGATTAACATCATGACAACGGAAATGATGAATCACGGTGATCGCTTAGGGAAGTTGGAACATACAGTACAAGAACGAATGACAGTAGATTACAGCCAACAACTTTCTATTAAAAATGCAGTCGCACGCAGGGTATACAAGCTTTGGGAAGATGGAAAAATCAATCAAGCAGTACATGACAACAAGAAGAAGTTATTCTCAGCAATATGGAAAGACGTAAAAGCAGCATTCGCTGTAAATAGTTATTGCAACATCCGCCAAAAAGACTTCGATGAAGCTTTATCTTACATAAATGCATGGCGACCAAGATTAGTTTAGGGAGATGTGATTATGAGTCAGTTAAAAGAAGCAATCGAAATCTTAGAATCTACGTTTACAGATGGAAGAGATCGTTATCCTGGGACCATAACTAATGAACATGGGACATTCCCTTGTATTACAAGTAGAACTGAACATCTAGAAGTACTAATAGAAATGGCCTTGGATTTATTACACGAACATGAACAGGAGGCGGTTTAAGATGGAAAGCTCACTATCCCTGATAATTGTCGCGTTAGCTATATGTTTATCAGCGTACTTAGTCCACAGAATAGATGTTGCAGCAAAGAGAGCAGGATTGCTTGAAGATGACAAATAAACAGCAGCGTGATGAATACGAACAAAAGAAAATCTTGTGGATCATAAAGGATTTAAGAGCTAGAGGGGTAGATAACAGCGCAGATAAGGTTGAGAAAATGCATAAGGAGTTTATTACTCTAGCTAAATAGGACAAGCCTTTGCTTGTCGAAATGTCCAGGAACTACATAAAACCTAAAGTGCTTGGTTCCCCCACCAATACAACTGTTCCTGGATGTTTCGATGCGTGAAAGCATCAGACAAAATAAAAAGACCACACTACGCCTAATGTGGTCTGGAGAAAAGAAATGTAAAACTTTCTACTTACATTATACCAAATCTTTTCTCCTAAAAACAAGGAGGAAGTTAATCATGATAGATAAGAGAAAAAATGCATTCTACAAAATTACATTACACTTCTTTATTCGTAACAAAGGAGTTAGAGAAATTAGTGAAACAACTGTTTACAGCAATCATAGTGTAACCTCAAAACGCTTTATCGATTTTGCTAAAACACACGTGAGACAGATCAAAGGATTCGAAGGTTTCTTAGAAGACTGGGCATCGCAACAGACTGTTTCAAATGAACTATTTTGCAAATAAGAGAATAGCGAGGAGGAATGAAAAATGATTGAAATTCAAGAGAAACAAGTAGAACGCGCAATCGAAACTTTGAAGCAAATGTCCGACAAAGAAAGTGACAGTGTTAAGAAGTTAGATATCGACTATGTAATCACAGTTTTAACAAATAAACCACATGGCGGAATGCCTTTCTAGGAGGAAAAGAAACTATGAGACTTTATGAATTAACAAATAACTATAACGAACTACAAATGATGATCGAGGATGGCGTAGATCCATCAGCATTGGAAGATACATTACAAGCGATTGAAGAAAGCATTCAAGATAAAGCGCAAAATATCGCGTTACTAATCAAAAACCTTGAAGCAGATACAGAAGCTATTAAGTTAGAAGAAAAGCGATTAGCAGAACGTAGGAGAGCAGTAGAAAACAACTGTAAGAGCTTAAAAGATTACTTGTACCAGCAAATGACTTTATTAGAAGTCAAACGTATCAAAGGAACAATCGTAACAGTGGGTATTCAAAAGAATCCAGCAAGCTTAGATATCGCAGAAGATGCAGTAGTTCCACCAGAATATATGGTCCCGCAACCAGCGAAGGTTGATAAGAAATCATTACTTGCAGCGGTTAAAGATGGAATGCAGTGGGATGGCATTGTGTTGAAACAATCAGAAGGAGTAAGGATTCGATGAAACAAATACAAAAAACCGTTTTGGATGAGATAGCAGTTGAAAAAAGTGTTTCAGAGCAAGAGATAGACGCAATCGTAAAAGCACTTCCTTCTATTAGAAATATACAACTACAAAACTTGATGAAAATTCGCGTCGAGGTTCTGCAAAAGGATATTGAAAAATACGAGAAGATGCTAGAAACGGGTGAATTTCAATGAATAAAAGCGAAACGATTACTGAATTAGCTAAAGCATTAGTGAAATTCAACTCAGAGGTTAACAAAATTGCTAAGGATGCCGACAATCCTTTCTTTAAAAACAATTATGCAACGCTAGACACGATTATAGATGAAATTAGACCAATACTTTCTAAACATGGATTAAGCATCATGCAAATCCCAAGCGGTGACGGTCAAAATGTAACTTTAAAAACACTTCTCTTACATGAGAGTGGCGAATGGCTTGAATCAGACGAATTAACAATGAAGCCAGTTAAAAACGATCCACAAGCAGTGGGAAGTTGCATCACATACGCTCGGCGCTATTCACTAGCAGCATTCCTTAGTTTGAACACAGGTGAAGATGATGACGGAAACGGTGCTACTTACGGAAAAGGTAACAAACCTAATCAGAAGAGTAATAGTGGGCAAGCTCCAAATAAGCCACAAGGCAACAGTAGTGGCAGTGGTAATGGAAAAGCATCAGAAAAACAAATGAAGATGATAAAAGCGAAGATAAAGAATGTTAGTAAATTAGCTAGAGAACAAGGTTATGACACTAAAGATTCTGATGTAGAAGTGACATTAAAGAACGATATGAAAACTCAATTAAATGTAGATGATTTTGATTCGAAAATGGCATCTAAAGCAATTGAATTATTAATTGGTTGGGAAGGTCAATATAGCCAAGCAGGATAAGGAGATGAAAACCCATGCTGAATCCACAAACTATATCAAATGTCGTCCTCCCAGCATGGGTTTACGAGGATGCAAAAACAGAACAAGAGATTAAGAGGAACGCTTGCAGGTATATCAATCGCATACCAAAGCGTTATCCCGGATATAAGGTTTTGGAAGTAAATGACGGTATAGCAAAATGCGAAAGGTGTGAAGGTTGATGTTCCGAGTTCCAGTAAGACGAGGTTCAATGACAGAAATGTTAAAAGCGGTTCGTGATTTAGAAGCAAGAGGCTATGACTATATAACGCCAATCAAACGGGTGTACAGAGCGGATAAAACTTATCACTACGAAGGAAAATTCAGAGGTAACAATAAGATTCGATTCGCAGGAATGGAAGACCTTGTAAGTTACGAATGTTGGATGAAGAAGGTGAACTAAGTGAGTTATAAATACGAAAGCAATATACACTACTTTAATGTTTGTATGAAATTTCTAAAGAAAAACGGTATTGGATTAGACACACAAGAGCGAGCAGAGTTGAAAATGATGACAGATAAAGTATTCCAATTTAATGAAGATTACACTGATGTAATTTACAGGTTGGAACTTCGCGAACCAACTAGAATTTTAACTTACTTGCTTAATTCATCTACAACGGGAGAAGAATTTGAAGAGAATATCGATTACTACAAATTCGTACACAATCTATATTTAGAAGCTGTTACAACAGACGAATTAAACGATGAAGCTAAAGATTATCTATATGCAAACTATTACAAGGGAATCACACCTCAAAAACGTGTGTATTTACCTAAAGATAAAGGGTTTAGAGAATATACAGACACGTTCATTAAATTACAAAAAGACTTAGCGAAACGAGCTGGCATTTACTTCTTATACGATGAAAATCGTCAATTGATATATATCGGAAAAAGCACATCTAATTTAGGAGATAGAATACCAAGTTCGATAAAAGAAAGACAAGCTAGCTGCTTTTCTTACACGCTAACCGAAACAGTAAGTGATGCTCATATTTACGAGATGTACTATATCACTACTTTAAAACCGAAGTTGAACACTGATGGACAGACAAACGACTTACCAACTGTTAAACTTCCAAATCTAGAATTCACAGGTATACAAAAAGCTTTCAAAGATGGCGTTACGGAGGTTTCGTTAAATGGCTAAATACAGACACGTACAAACTACCTTTTGGTCAGACCCAAAGGTATCAGAAGAAATGACACCAGAGGATAAATATTTTTACCTCTACTTAATGACAAATGAGCACACAAATCAAATTGGAGTTTATCAGATAACGAGAAAACAAATGGCATTTGAATTAGGTTACTCAATTGAAAGTGCAAAAGCCTTATTAGATCGGTTTGTGAATCATCATGACTTGGTAGTTTATAACGAAGAGACAAGAGAACTTTGCATACTGAATTGGGGTAAATACAACCTTAACAAAGGTGGTAAGCCAATTGAAGATTGCATCAAAAAAGAACTTAAAGGTATTAAAGACTTATCATTGGTGCAGCTAGTATTGGAACGAACGAAAAACACTGCATTAGTACAAAAAGTGAGTGTTTATGCGGGTCTTGACGATACGTCCCACGATACGTCCACGATACGGGGACAAAAAGAAAAAGAAAAAGAAAAAGAAAAAGAAAAAGAAAAAGAAAATAATATTACGTCCTCTTCTAACGAAGACGACAAGCCGGCACCAATTCCTTATAAGGTTATTCTTGATTACTTAAATGAGAAAGCAAAGAAAAATTATAACCACCAAGCAGAAGGACATAGAAAATTAATTCGAGCTAGATGGAATGAAGGGTACTCAATTGATGATTTTAAAAAAGTGATTGATAACAAAGTGCCACAGTGGTTAGGACAGTTCGATAGAAACGGTAAACCTTTAACACAGTATTTAAGACCAAGTACATTATTTGCACCATCACATTTTGATAATTACTTAAACGAAACGATAGAGGGAGAGACGATCAATGGAAAAGTTGGGGGACATAATGAAGGATTTAATGAAGCGAGCGGAAGTTATGCACAAAAAGGCACTGGAAGAGGAATCCAACCGACCAGCGGAAGAGGATTCGCTCAAACCATCGGTTGATTGTGAAATATGTGGTGATAAAGGGTACACATTCATTAAAGAACCATCTGAATTTCTAAAAGGAAAATATGTTGATGTTGCTATCGAATGTGAGTGCTTAGAACGGAAAAGTTTAAAATCTCGTTTCAAGTACGCAATGATTCCATCTGAGTTTGAAAATGCACGATTCGATAACTACATAAGAGAGGCAGAAGTGCAGAAAGTTTTATATGACGCTATGATCGAGTATTTGAAAGTCTTTAACGAAATTAGAGATTCAAAGATGAATAGTATCGGGTTTATTGCATCAGTGGGTGAAACAAGATTAAAAAGTTTGCCTCCAGGAGAACGAAATAAAATGCGCCAGGAGAACAATTCGTACGGATTAGGTAAAACTCATTTGCAAATAGCAGCAGCTAAGTATGCATTGAATAAATTCAAAGTCGTAGATGAGCGCACAGGACGTTTACGTGGAGCCAGAGTGTTATGTGTCCAGGATGTAAATATCATGGCTGAGATACAAAATGCAGCGTTCCTGAATGACAATAAGAAGCGATTAAATGAATTACTTCATGATTTATGCACTTGTGACATTCTTGTGTGGGATGACATAGCAAAATCGAAGTACAGCGAGTTCAAAGAGGACATGTATTACAAAATCATTAATGAACGATATTTACGGAATTTACCGATTTGGTACACAAGCAATGAAGACTTAGACACATTGGAAGACAAGATTGGATTTGCGGCAGCTGATCGTTTGTACGGAATGAGTAAGAAGTACTTGTACCAAGTTAAGGGAGTTAGTTACAGAACAGCGTAAATAAGGGGGAAATGAGAAATGGCAAAGGTAACGGTTGAATTAACAGAAAAACAGGTTGAGTTCTTAAAATTATTTAGCGAAAAACAATACGAAGGTGCAGAAGACAATAAATACACATGTGACGCTTTGCATGTAGTTCAGAAAAAAAGAGACCGATTCATACCGTATAGCGAAGACATTTCGGATTACTTTGATCCAGATATTTTAAAGTTTTGTGTTGATGAAGAGCATGAAGGTTGGTATGAGGAGGAAACAGAAGCAGTTAAACAACGTTATGAATGGATAGAGGAAGAATGTCCAATTGAAATAAAAACGTTCGATGATCTGCAATACAAACGAGTTACTGGAACAGATGGGGAAGAAAGATTCATTATGAATTTCGATGATTACTTTAAACATTATGGAATAGAAAATTACGACATAGCTTGGGTAGAAAAAGAATGGGAAAACGTAGCGTTCTTCTTCATCTTAGAAGAAGCTAAGCACTATCTAAAATATCAAGCTCATAATCTAGGTAAATCAAGAATCTACACTTATTCTGCTGGCTATGACAATAGGGGAGATTTTACTCACTTCCGTGATTTGTTATTGAAAATGGGACAAGTGCTAAATAAGGAATCTAATCAAAAAGAAACAGCAACTGTTTAAGAATATAAAGGGGGAATAACAATGTGTGCATGTAACGGAACGGGAGTAATTAGAAATGATATTGGAATGGGTATGTATCAATTCGGGTCATGTGTTTGTGAAGCGGCAAATATTACACCCGAAGAAGTGGACAGAAGACGTCAGGAAGTAATTGAGAGATTGAAAGAAACATATCGCCTACAACAGTTAGAGAAAGCCGGAATAGTAGCATGAAGCAATTAACACTGGAAGATGTTGTTGGAAGTTTCGATTACTCAGCAAAGAGTACTTCAGAGAAGTTTTTGCAGCGTGACACAAGCGTCATAACGTACTCGGTTGAGTTTTACGATAAGGATGATAAATGGAAGCTTAGATGGTTCGAAGCGAAGTCAGAGAGCGAAGCCATGGGAATGGCTAAAGATAAATACGGACGGATTCAAATTATCGATACTTATATATCGGACAGATCGTTAGCTGAAATTATGGCATTGGATTAAGAGAGGGGAATAGCAATGTACTTCATTATTTTGGACGAACATTATAAAACAGCTGAATCAAACGGTATTAACAGAAGACGGTTGCAGGAGCGAGTATACAGATATGACTGGGATATAGAAAGAGCGACAACGCAACCACTTGGCACAAAGAGTATGGACTTTGATAGAAAACATGGACAGTGGATGCATATAGCAGAACAAAATGGCATCCAGCGATACACATTCTATAGCCGATTAAAACGAGGTTGGTCTTATCATTTAGCAGCAACGAAGCCACCAGGAAAACAAGGGAATCGCTACGATGAAAACGGAGAATTAAAAGAAATTATCTAGAGGAGGGAAAGAAATGGCTTTAGATCGTTGGTTAACTGATGAGGAACGCGCAAGAGCAGCGGCTAATGGGATATGTAGAAGATTACTTAACTACCGTGTTTATAAAGCGGAATGGGATTTGGAGTTAGCGCTAACAGCAATTCCAGGTACAGTGAGACATAGTTCCGAAGGTGAATACACTAAATGGATTAAAGTTGCTGCAGAAAACGGAATAGGAAAAAGAACCTTTTATAACCGATTAAATGGTGGATGGAGTTGTCATGAGGCTGCAACAAAACCGGTTAAAGGCAGGAATAAATCATCAAAAAGTAAGGAGGTAACATCGTGAAATATTATAACCACGTGATAACAGATGAAGAATATGAAACAGCAGAAAAAAACGGTATCAGTAGAGCGAATGTTTTCCAAAGAATTAATGAACGAGGATGGGATGTAGAACGAGCTATAACAGTGCCTGTTAGAAAACAAAAGAGCGTTGTAAATAACCAAGTGTTATTACTCGCTAAACGCAATGGAATTAGTCATACAACTTTATATGGAAGAATTAAAGCTGGTATGGATCCATATGAAGCAGTGACCAAACCAAAGGAACACAACAAATGGGAAGCGTTTATAAAAATGGCGCAGGAAAATGGAATAAGCGCATCTTCATTTTACGCAAGAATTAGTAGAGGTATGGATCCTTACGAAGCGGCAACAAAACCATCAAAGAATAGGAAGTTTTCTACAGAATATAAGGAAGAATTGAAAATCGCTAAAAGTAACGGAATTACTTATCAAAAGTTTTATAACAGGGTTATGAATTTAGGTTTCGACCCAATGGAAGCAGCGACGAAAAACACGATCGAAAGAATCAGCAACGCGGCTATAGCGATTAAAAATGGAATAAGCGAAAACACATATTACCAACGCATCTATAAAGGGTGGAGCAAAGAAGATGCAATGACAATTCCAGTAGTGAAAAGTAAGAGGTATTTTGATCGTGAACAAAAAGCGAATCTACATAGAAGTACTACTGCATAAAGGGATTTACAAAGAAGAAGATACGGGACGTCAGCTGTATGAAATGAGTGAGCAGGAGTTATTCGAATTGATAAAAGGAGATGGGGAGAATGAATAAAACCACTGTAATAGTAAGTACATGTGATATAGATAATCCGTTTATTTATGAAGTTCATGGATATATGACACTGGAAGTTATGGAAGAAATACAAAATGATTTAACGGAACAGGAACAATTAGAAAACGAAATTTTAGAAGGTTATAAATTAAATTACGATTTAAAAGTAGAAGCTACTTATATAGAAGGAGAAACGCAATACGGTAGTGGTGAAGGTGATATCAATAGAATTCCATCTTACTGGAATCTAAAAGTTATAGAAAAAATCCCACAAAAAGGAGAGGAAGAACAATGAAATATACAGAGCATGGTACTTATGAAATAACTAAACTATTAGCAGAAGCGAAGGAGAATGAAGAAAATGGCAACTAAGATCACTATGTTTACGAAGGACAATTGTCCAAATTGCAATAGGGCGAAGGTTATGTTTAAAGAATGTCCAGTTGAGGTGAAATTGATTGAAAAGAATATTGAAACGGATCCTGATGCTTATCTTGAGTTTGTAGCTTTAGGAAGTAATTCAGCACCAACATTTAAATTTGAAGATGGTGTAATAGTACCTGGATTTGATGAAGGCAAGATCATGAACAAATTAGGACTATAAAGGGGTGTTTGGATGAAGGCTGAACATATCGATCTGTATGAACAAGCGCTGAATCACCAACAAGGACAAGCTAGTAAATGGTTTTGCGAGGTTAATAATTTAGAAGCGCAATTACAAATAGCGAAGTCACATTACAAGCACCACACGGAAGAAAGAGATAGATTACAAAACTTAGTTGTGAGATGGAAGGGGCAAAAACAATGTTAAACATTCAGAAGATATTCGAAGCACAGGACAAGATAGATCGTAAGGTTGTTGAGGTTCATGGATTGGAAGGGCAAAACTTAACTGGTGACGTAACACAGGCGTTATATACGGAGTTAGGAGAGTTAAGTAATGAGATTGGGTTCTTCAAGTACTGGAAGAAAAACAAAAAGGATGACAAGTCGCGTCAGTACGATGAATGGGCGGATTGCATGCACTTTATGGCTAGTTTGGGTAATAAGTACGGGCATGTTGATTACATTTTATCCCTGTTTTTAAAGAAAGATGACGTTTTACTTAATAAAAAAGATACACTTCCTTACCATCTTGCGTTTGAGGCTATCTATAAAGGTGAGTTAAACGATGAATTTGATTACGGAAATGCATTTGCAGCTTTAATTGTAATTGGATTGAAATTAGGAATGACATTTGAAGATATGGAAAAGGCGTACTTTGACAAGAACCAAGTTAACTATGATCGTTTAGCAAGCGGATATTAAGACCAAATTTGAATTTTATTAAGAAAGGTAGTTGCCGAAATGTTAACAAGTCTAGAGTGTCCATTATGCGGTAATAAGCTGTATAAATACAATCATGATGAATCGATTGATTTGGAATGTGAATTATTAGATTGTGACTATGAAAAACATATAGAGTTAGAAGATTTAATCGCAGAAAACTAAACAAAATCGTTATTTGAATAGAAAAGGAGAACTAAATTGTGAACTTAAAGGAGTACGTCGTTTATAAAGGTGAATCGTTCGTTTGTCTTGGGACTATAAAGGAATGCGCTCAACATATGGGCGTACTTCCTGAAACGGTTCGTTATTATACAACACCAGCTTATCAGAGGAAGTTAGCGAAGCGGAAGAGAGCGAGAAAC
>NZ_JBBOUQ010000004.1:0-68944 GCF_038006125.1 Bacillus sp. FSL R10-2780 | reverse complement strand
TGGTAAAACCGATCGAAGAAGAAAATAAAGAAGAAACAACAGAAGAAATCGAAGAGTCATTAAAACCGGAAGAACCAAAGGTAACAGAAGAACCGAATGTTCTAGAGAAACCAGAGGTAAAAGAGAAGCCGGAGATTTTGGTAAAACCGAACGAAGAAGAAAATAAAGAAGAAACAACAGAAGAAATCGAAGAGTCATTAAAACCGGAAGAGCCAAAGGTAACAGAAGAACCGAATGTGTTAGAGAAGCCAGAGGTAAAAGAGAAGCCGGAGATTTTGGTAAAACCGAACGAAGAAGAAAATAAAGAAGAAACAACAGAAGAAATCGAAGAGTCATTAAAACCGGAAGAACCAAAGGTAACAGAAGAACCGAATGTGTTCGAGAAACCAGAGGTAAAAGAGAAGCCGGAGATTTTGGTAACACCAGAGGAAGAAGAAAATAAAGAAGAAACAACAAAAGAGTTAACAGAAGAAAAGCCGGAAGAGCCGAAGGTAACAGAAGAACCGAATGTGTTAGAAAAACCAGAGGTAAAAGAGAAACCGGAAGTATCAAACAAACAAGAGGTACAAGATAAAGTAGAAGTACAAAACAAACAAGAAGTACAAAGCAAACAAGATGTACAAAATAAATCTGAAGTACCATCTAGTAAAGAAAATAATAAGCAATCAAAATTACTTCCTCAAACAGGAGGAGCATCAACAGAATCTACTTCTCTTATTGCAGGTATGTTCGCATTAATTTTTGGAGCGATGCTGTTTAGACGTAAAAAAAATTAATGAGCGTGAGAGTTAGTTCGGAAACAAGATGTATGTGAAAAAGCGGAGACAATGGGTCTCCGCTTTTTTTTATCCCGCATTAACGGGCAGTAAAACTCCCACCTCGAAATTCGGTGAATGCGAGGGAGTTAGGTGGGAGATAACTGCCCGTAAAAGCCCGATTGGTGAGGGCTGATAATCAGTGGGGGATGGACAAAACTCCCACTGATTAAAGTTTCACTTTATTATTTGTGTAATCAGCTAAGCTGGATAATACTTATGGATGAACGATTTTAATAACATGCTGCTCGTTTTAATTTAGATTTTTTATAAACACATGCTTTATTTTTTTGCGAAATCGGGTGATTAGCGTAATGATAATAATACCGAAGATAATTTTCCAAATGTGTTGTTCAAGTACGAGGAATATATCTTCTAAATTTTCCCCTAACCAATACCCACCGATTAAGAAGAAGGATACCCAAAATAGGGCGCCTGAATAAATTGTCATCGCAAAGCGGCGAAACGGTAAGTTGATAATTCCTGCAAAGTATCCTGTGAAGTGGCGAACGCCTGGAATGAAAAAGGCGATAAAGATTAGAAAATAGCCGTATTTATCAAACCACATTTTCGTTAAATTAATTTTCCGTTCTGTTAAAAATACATATTTCCCGTATTTCTGAATGAAAGGCATGCCAAGTTTATTTCCTAAAAAGTATTGGAATGTCATACCTACGCTTGTCCCAATAAAGGATAAAATAATTAAAATTGGTAAACTCAAATCACCTTGATGTGATAAAAATCCTGCATAGGCTAATGTTGGCTCTCCTGGAAACGGAAGAGCAATATATTCTAAAAGTAATCCAACAAGTACTACATAATACCCATATTGCTGAAATAATTCGTGAATCCATTCCATGTTGTGCGCTCCTTTTTACATTGAAGTTGTTACACATCTTCCTCTTTTTCGCGCTAATCGAACTGAAACAATAGTAGTAGAAGAGTTTGGCTGGAGGATTTAAGCTAGTATGATTTTTTGACAACCACTCGCGAGTGATATCATACTTAATATAGCTCTTTGCTAATTAGCAAAGAGCATCGAAGTGTAAATGTTACTATTAGTTAAAGTTATAGCGGTATAAAAATATGTTGAAATCTTCTTCTTTTGGTCCGAAATTAACTGCTTTTTCTTGTATACGTTGGAAGTTTTGTTTGTCATAAAATTCATAGTTACATTCGTTATCTGTATATAAATATAAAGATGTTACATCTTCTTTTGTCATGTATTGGAATAAATAATTTAATAAAGATTTCCCAACTCCAAGACCTCTAGATTCTTCGGATACGATGAATAATTGTATACAGCCTTGAAAATGATCTTCTTTTCCTTGAATTAGTTCTTTATATGTTTTTTGAACTTTTATAAATGCTTTTAAAAATCCTCTATTCTCTTTATTCGTCATGAATAGTTTCAGCGTGTTAAAGGAAAAGCTAACAGTATTATGGAATCTCTTTAAACGGTTTTTATCTTTTTCAGAATCGCCTAAAATGACACCGATAACTTTATTATCTTTTTCAGCTACCTTACTAAAGGAACTTCCTAAAATGCAACTGTGTAGGTAGAAGTTTAATATTGAATTTAAAAATTTTTTATCTGTAATGAATTTATTAAACCCAAATGCCTCACCAATTAAATGTTTTATAGGCTCATAGTCTTCCTTAACAAGACTTCTATATTTTACTGTGTTCATAATTGTATACTCCCTTTATTAATGTAAATGACTTATTATAAATAATAAGGTCTCCTCTAAGGGGAGAGTCAATGGTTGCATGCGAAAAAATAAAAAGGAAGAGATTCAGGTGAAAACATTATTTTCTATTGGAGAAGTTGCAAAAATAAAGGATATAACGATAAAGGCATTAAGGTACTATCATAAGATGGGAATTCTTATTCCAAAACATATTGATGAATCAACAGGATATAGATATTATTCTATAGATCAATTCATTCACATTGATATTATAAAAAGTTGTAGAGAGTTGAATACGAGTATAGTAGAACTTCAAGAGATTTTTAAGGAATGCAATACGGACAAGTTGCTGCAATTTTTACAAGTAAAGAGAGCGGAAGCGGAAGAGCATATAAAGAAAATGAAAGAGGTAATTGAAACGATTGATGGGTTAAATGAGAAAGTAGGGAGTTCACAGGAAATATTAAAAAGTGATGAAGTGTGTATTCAGTTCTTTGAACAGCGGAATGTGATTGTAGCGCCATGCAAAGAAGTGGGGAGTTTACAGGAGTTACTGTATTATTCTAATTTAGAGAAAATCATTCAAGATTATGAAGATAAGATGTCAATGGAGATGGGTATTCTATACAATGTCAATGAAAAGTGGGATGTAGAGCCAAAGTATGTTTTTAATAAAGTACAAGATCATGTACATATGGAAGAGATGCCAAATATAAAAGTATTACCGGGCGGGAAATATGTAACATTAGCGTATAGTAAAGAAAATGAAGAAGAACGTCGAAATAATATAATTAAATATACAAAAGAAAATAATATAGAAGTAGAGAGTTTTATTGAAGTAGAGTTAGTTAATGATTTTTTTAATACGGAGTCGTATAGTTGTCAAATTCAAATTTTTATAGGGGATAGTGAGAATAAGAAGTTTTGATTCCATAATTTTATGGATGGGACTGTCCCAAAATCCTAACTTTGAAATGGAGTTATGTTCTTATTGGGTAAAATTGCAACATAAATCTCATTATATCGACTTAACTGCAAAATACAACAATAATAGCCTACCTATTAATAAAAAGAGGGCCGTCCCAAAAAACTTTTGGGACGGCCTCATTAGTAGTAAGGAACGTATTATTTACGTGAGAAACCTTCTTCATCAAGGTATTCCGCAGCTTCTGGATAAGAGTTGAATGTACCGTCTAAGTTTACGCCAGCGTAAACGTTCCACATGTCATCCTCTGAGATAAGAGTTAGGATATGACCGTCTTCGTTACGCCACTCCTCTTCGGCAGCAGGTTCCATTGGTGCTACAATTTCCTCTTGCTCCTGTGATAGACGTTCAATTACTTTTTCAATTAATGAACGCAGTTCTTCTTCTGAAAACTCACGGATGTTAATCATACCTTTATCATCTGTTTTATAACCTTTAATGAAGTTTGCATATACAAATCCGTTTCCATTTGGGTGTAAATGATATACAACGTTCTTTTTATCTAAACGACTTTCTTCAAAGTGAAAGTTTACGCGTTTTAATGATACGTTCTTTCTTTCTAATTCCGGGAAAGATTCAATAATTGATAATTTTTCTTCAAAAGTTAGCATAGTGCCTCCAAGTATATAGTAAAAGATTTAATTTGTTCATTATAGCATAGTCAAGTTTGTTTCCAAAGGTAGATTCGTCATATTGCTGTTTTTTAGTTTGATTTGGGAAGGCTATTTATCAATGTAGACGTTTACTTCACGAGACTGTAAAGAGTTTTTTATAAATACGCTAACGAATGATTTGTTTTAGATGTACAATGGAACGTGGACTTTATACAAAGGTGGTTGTTTATATGTTTCAAAAAATAGCAAAGGAATGTTTAGCAGGGTTTACTGTTGCGATTGTTGCTTTGCCGCTAGCAATTGCATTTGGTATTGCCGCAACGGGAACGTCTGAGGGAGCATTGGTCGGATTGTATGGTGCGATTTTTGCAGGTTTGTTTGCGGCGTTATTTGGCGGTACACCGGGGCAAGTAACGGGTCCTACTGGGCCGATTACAGTTATTGCAACAGGCGTTATTGCAACTCACGGATTAGAAGCGAGTTTTATTGCATTTATGATGGCAGGGTTATTTCAAATCTTATTTGGTGTATGTAAGCTCGGCTCTTACGCTCGTTACATTCCGTATCCTGTTGTTTCAGGATTTATGAACGGAATTGCACTGATCATTATTTTAGGTGAAATGAAGCACGTACAAAATAGCTTTCTACTTGTGTTATTAACGATCATTGTAATGATTGTTTCTGGAAAATGGATTAAGTCCATTCCATCAAGTTTAGTAGCATTAGTAGGTGTTACAGTAACGTTGCCGTTATTTTCTTCTATGCTACAAGGAATTACGGTAAACTTACCAGTTGTAGGAACTCTTTCTTTAAATAAGATGATTGAAAAGATTGGTGCAATTCCAGAGGCGATGCCATCGCTTCACGTACCGAATTTAGACGCAAATGGCATGTTAGCGCTTGTATTACCAGCACTTAGTATTGCTTTACTAGGATCAATTGACTCATTATTAACGTCTGTCGTAATGGATAATGTGACGGGGACACGTCATAAAAGTAATAAAGAGTTAATCGGGCAAGGTATTGGTAATGTTGCGAGTGGTTTGTTCGGAGGATTAGCAGGAGCAGGTGCAACTGTTAGATCTATCGTCAATATAAGAAGCGGGGGGAAGACAGCACTTTCAGCTTGTATGCATAGCGTCATCTTATTCATTTTCATTATGGGACTCGGTTCAGTGGTACAATATATTCCGCTTGCTGTTTTATCAGGTATTTTAATTTTAACTGGCATCGGGATGTTTGATTGGGAAAGTATGAGGAAAGCACATGTAGCACCGAGAGGCGATGTGATTGTTATGTTCGTGACGATGTTTGTGACAGTGAAATTCGATTTAATGGTTGCTGTTGCGTTTGGCATTATTCTTTCCTTCATTATATACATGGTGAAATGTAAAGAACGTAAAGCTTCTATTATAAAAGAAAAAGAAGCGACGTATACGATTCAGGGACCACTTTCATTTCTATCAGTAGATCGTATTTTTGCTTCTTTACAAAATGTGAAGTCACCAGTTATTTTGCGTATGAAAGATGTACGTTATATGGATGTATCAGGAGCTATGGCATTATTAAACTTTGTTGAGCAATCGGATAAAGTAGGAGCGAGTGTGACACTTGAACATGTACATCCGCATGTTGAAAAGACGATAGTAATGATGGCGAATGATGAGCAAAAAGAGAAATTACACTTTTTGAAAGCTGAAGCAATATAATAATAATAACCTTCACATGAATTGTATTATAGAGTGTGAAGGTTATTATTATTTGTATATGTTTGTAACATCCTTCTTTTCTCTAAAAAAAGAAAGTATTCAACATATAAGAAATTTGTTATGATAATTTAATGAGAGAAAAGGCAGTCTCTATAGTTCATAACAATTTGTTTGAGAATATATGCTTGAACGCCCCGCTAGTTATTTTAGTAGGCTTTATCCGTATTTCCTACAGTGCAAAAAATTGTATACTGATTGGATCCATACGTCCCTGAATGGCTTGGTTTTCGCTAGGTCCAGAATTTTACGTTGAAGATTTTACATTGTATACCCGCTACAACCTCATATCTTCAGTTTTTAATGAGAAATTTGTACAAAAAAACATATGTTTTTCTATACAAAAAGCCGATTCATCTTCCTCAATTTGTGTTTTACACTTACACACAAATTGAGGAAGGAGTCTTCTTGGTTAAGAATGATAAAAGAAAAGAAAAGAAAAGAAAAGAAAAGAAAAGAAAAGAAAAGAAAAGAGAAGGAACATGAATAAGAAGTTTGTAAAAGGTGCAGCAATTTTAACAATTACAACTTTTTTGTCGAAATTGCTTGGGAGTTTCTTTCAAATTCCATTGCAAAATATTGCAGGAGATGAAGTGCTTGGTATTTTTCGTCTTGTTTTTCCTGTATATATGATTGCTCTTACATTATCAGTAGCTGGTGTTCCGCTAGCAATCTCGAAATTGATTGCGGAGTTGCATGAAAAAAATAATCAAAAAGGAATTGCGAAATTATTTAAATCGGCATCGATTATAGGAGTGGCATTTGGAGCTTTCGGATGTTTCGTGATTATATTATTTTCTACTGAAATTGCAAATATGCTTGGTGGACAAGAAACAAGGTTGCCGTTACTTGTTACTTCATTGGCGCTACTTGTTGCACCATATATGGCGGTTTATCGTGGTTATTTTCAAGGGTTCGGTGATATGAAACCGACGGGGATATCACAAGTAATTGAGCAATTTGTGCGAGTATTATTTATGTTAATAATCGCTTATATACTAGTATATTGGAATAAGAGTAGTGCGGTTATTACTAGTGGTGCAATGGTTGGATCTTTTCTCGGAGTAATTGGTTCACTTATATATTTGCGTATGAAGTATAATAAAAGTCCATACTATTATAAGGACAGCTCGTATTCGCTTCGAGATTTAAGAGAAGACGGGAAAAGGATACTACAGGTATCGATTCCAATTGCTATAGGGGCTTTATCAATGCCACTTTTAAACTTAGTAGACTCTCTTACAGTGCCACATGTGTTACAAGGATCACCGACAGAGATTCAAGTACAATTTGGAATATATAGCCGTGGCTTTGCATTCACGCAATTAATTGTTGTTTTCGCAAGTGCAATTGTATTTCCGTTAATACCGCTATTAACGTCTGCATTAGCAAAAAGAGATATAAATTTAGCGAAAATAACAGTTCAAAATACAAACAGACTAGCGCATGTTTTGACAGCACCATTAACAATATGGTTAATGGCATTAACAGTACCATTAAATGTGGGATTGTTCACAGATGCAAAAGGAAGCGGTATGTTAGCGGTTATGATTGGCAGTTCATATTTTACATCGGTTATGGTATTATCAATAGGGATTTTACAAGGGATTAACCGCTCTGCACAAGCTGCATGGATTGTTATTGGAGCAAGCTCTGTGAAAGTATTGTTAAACATCGTATTAGTGAGAAAGTTTGGCATCGTTGGGGCGGCTTATAGCACATTGATTATATATATGTTAATCTGTATCGTAAATCATCTGTGTATTCGAAAATCTCTTTCCTATCCTATTCATATAGGAAGATTTTTTGCTGTAATAGGAATAGCTTGTATTTTTGGATTAGGATTGTATGAACTATCTACTATTATAGAGGTTACATCGTCAAGAATAATTACGCTATTTTATAGTGGTGTAGCACTTACTATTACGACAATTTTGTATGGGGTATGTGCTTTGAAATTAAACTGGATATCAAAAAAACAAATACCATTTTTGAAAAAATAAATATATAACTACGAAATTATCGTATTGGCATTTGAGTGGGCTTATTAAGAGGATACATTTTAAAGTATTTCGTTTTTTAGGTAAGGAATTGGCGCCAATTTATGATGGGTGAAAAATTGGTTGCCAAATGTTGGAGGAGATTAAGAGTGCAGTTAGTTTTATCAGGATATTATGGTTTTCATAACATTGGAGACGAAGCTATTCTACAATCGATTATCAAATCGTTAAAAAAAGAAATTCCGAATATTCAACTCGTTGTGATGTCAAATGATCCTGACTATACAAGGGAAGTGTACGATGTAGAAGCTGTAGATCGCTGGGACATAAAGGCGGTTTATGACGTGATAAAAAAAAGTGACGGACTTATTAGCGGTGGAGGAAGCCTCCTTCAAGATCAAACGAGTATGAAGAGCATTTTATATTATACAGGTATTCTGGGATTTGCGCGGTTATTAAAAAAGCCCTATTATATTTATTCACAAGGAATAGGACCGATTAGGAAAAGACATAATCGTTTATTAGTAAAATGGCAGTTGTCGAAAGCGGCTTACATATCTGTGCGAGATGAGGATTCTTTTTTCTATTTAAAAGAACTTGGAGTGAAAAAGGATATTGAACTTGTTCCAGATCCAGTTTTAACATGGAAAAGAGAGAAACAATCAGATTGGTTACAAAAGCATTCGCTACATGGGAAAATAATTGCGGTTAGTGTACGTTATTGGGGTGCAAATGAAGATTATATAAAAAAGTTAGCTATTGCACTGAAAAAATTGAAGCAAGAAGGGTACCAAATTTTATTTGTCCCGATGCACAGTCCATTTGATCAAGATGCTTCGCGTGAAGTAGCGGATTTAATGGATGAAGAGACTTATATGCTTCCATATAAAATGGATATTGATGAGAAAATATCTATTTTATCAAAGTGTTCACTTTTAATAGGCATGCGCCTTCACGCTCTTATTTTTTCTGTCGTAGCGAAAACGCCAATGGTCGGAATTTCATACGATCCAAAAATTGATTCGTTCTCACGACAAGTGAAGCAACCAGTTATAGGAAGTGTAGATGGAGACTGGAGTGCCGAAGATTTATATAAGATTGCGAAAAAGCAAATGACGCAGCAAGACAATATACAGCAAGCTTTACAACGGACAATAGATGAGCTTCAGTTGCAAGGCGAACAGGCAACAAAGAAACTCGTTCATCATATAGAAAAAAACACTCTATTAAAAAAATAGAGTGTTTTTTGTATTGTTTTTCTGTACGTAGCAATTTATAAAAAATAATAGTGTTAATATTTGCAGTGATTTAAGTACAACAGAGCTATCCTACGTAGTTATTTCTATAGGAATAGAATTGAATATGAAATCATAAAGGATTCAATATAGGTTTGCGATATCTTAATATAATAAAAAACAAATAATATTTTATATTAATTTTTGTTTATTATTCCGATATAATTAGTATATAATCAGTTTTGGAATAATAAATTCGTAGATTACGAGGAGGACAACCGTGAAGACTTTTTCAAAAGGTATAACAGCAGTGGCATTAACGGGATCATTACTTTTAACTCCTATTTCAAGCTATGCGGCAAATGATGATATTACAGGACATATGTTTGAGACTAATATGCGTTCGCTCATTACTAAAGGAATTTTGATGGGGTATGGAGAGAATGTATATGCACCTGATAAACAAGTAACGAGGGCAGAGTTTGCTACATTAATAGCAAGGTCTTTAAATTTACCGAAAGCTGATTCGAACTTCAAAGATGTACCACCATCTTACGGTTTATATGACGGTGTAAGTAGAGCATTTGGAGCGAAAATTATTAATGGACGTACTAACGAGACGTTTTCGCCAAATGATGTGATTACACGTGAAGAAATGGCGATAATGGTAAAGCGAGCATTAGATTATAAAAATATTAAAATAGCTGTAAGTCCGCTTACCTTTACTGATAAAGATAGTATTAACTATAAAGAGCATGTACAAGTTATGGTGGCTACTCAAATTATTAAAGGATATCCAGAAGATAATACATTTAGACCACATTTATCAGCTACAAGAGGTATGGCTTCAGCAATGTTGGATCGAATGCTTCAGACGATTGAAAAAAATGGGAATAGTAATCTTGTAGAAACAAAGAAATATGTCGTGACAAATGTAAGAGAAAATGGGACAGAGCAAGAACTAGAGCGCTATAGTACATATAAAGAAGCAGTTACAGCTGCGCAAAATAAAGGTATTAATGCAGTGAAGTATGAAAATGAATTCTTATGGATTAAAGATGGATTTGCAAGTGCGAAGCGAGTAGAAGGACAAAATATAATTAATGTTTATGGTAACGATTTACAAACGGTTTATACGTATGTTCAGTATGGAACGGAATTTAAAGTGCTAGAAGTTGGGGAAGATCGTGTGAAAGTTCAACTCTCTGATTTAACAGGTTATGTGAAGAAAAATGAAATTACTTTAATTCCTGAAAATGAAATGAAAAAGTCCTCTTATTATGTAAAATCAGATGGATATTTATACCATAGATATTATACATATAATACAAGTTCACCTGGATATACAGAATTTAGATATGGTACGGCACCTTCTTTCATGAAGCAAGGACAGCAAATGTATAGTGTAGATGGAAAGACGTTTGGAAATGAAACTTTCTATCAATATTTCAATTATTTATCATTACGTTCTAAAACAGACTATACAGCTGAACAATTAGATAGTTACATAAAATCGGTTAAACCAGATTCTCCACTGATCGGTTTAGGAAAGAAATTTAAAGAAGTAGAAAGTAAGTATAATGTAAATGCATTATTCCTATATTCATTAGCAGTTCATGAGAGCTATTATGGAACAAGTGCTCTTGCAAAAGATAAAAATAACTTATTTGGTTTAAAAGCGACAGACGATAGTCCGTATGGTAACGGAGAATCTTTCAATTCAAAAGAAGATTGTATTGAACATGCCGCAAAAGTATACATGAGTGAAGGGTATTTAAATCCAGGACATTGGCGTTATACAGCAACATATACAGGTGATAAAGCTGGCGGTTTAAATATGAAATATGCATCTGATGCGAACTGGGGCAAAAAAGTAGCTGGGCACATGTACCGTTTTGATTCTTATTTAGGTAAAAAAGAATACAACAAGTATAAACTTGCTCGTGTGACGAATGATGTGGAAGTGAAAAAGGATCCGCATAGATCAAATGAAAGACTTTATCGCTTAACTACAAATAAAGTTGTAACAGTTACAGGCGAAGAAACGATAAATGGACAAGCATGGGTTAAAATTATTTCTGATAATCCTGCTGTAAATGAAGCGTATATCGCAAAAGAAAATTTAGAATACGTAAAACACTAATTAAATATAAAAGAGAAAAACTGATTATCTAGATGCATTTTAAAAAAAGGTGCTCAAAAAGCCAGCATAACTGACTTTTTTGAGCACCTTCTTTTTTATTATTCAATTTCAAAATCAACAATTAAGTAAGCGAGTATAACGACGAAGAAAATACTAACGGACGGCGCTGTTAATACGTGGCCGGACATAAAGCCGATTCCGAGTGATAGTACAACGGTGCTAGCTAATAGCATATATTTCACAGTTAATATTTTCTTGAAGTTTGTGATGATGCGAATGAATAATTTAATACCGAAGTATAGAAGTGGTATTAAGTAAATAAGGAAACCGACGATTCCGAATGCAAAGAATAGGTCGTGGAAGTCCATTTCGATTAATTTAATTTTAACCGTATAGTTACCAGCATAGCCCATTCCGAATAATTTTTGTGATAGTGGTGCGTCTTTATAGTATTGTTTGTATACTTTTAAAAACTTATCGCGATCACTGTAAATTAAACTTTTGACCTCAGAGTCTGTTAGCTCACCTTTTGCATGTTTTTTTGCTTCGCCGGGGTCTTCTTTAATTACTTTTCCTTCTTTTCTATCCTTTTCTTCTTGTACTGATTTTTTGTATTCGTATATTTGCATGTGGATGCCCATATTTTTCGCGATAGGAGTATGTGGTGTAAGTACAATTAAACCTCCTAGTACAATAGCGGCAACAACTGTATTTACGAGATATGTGAATCCTTTTCCTTCTTTTTTGCGATGAATCATATATTCAATGAATGAGAATAACAGTGCCACGCCAAGCGTTAGAACAATTGCACCATATCCTACTTTCGTTCCGACCATAATACTTGCATACATCGCAAGTATTGTTGGAATCCAGTAATAGATTTTCGAGAAAGAAGTTGTTTTATGAATCGAATAGAGCACTACGATTGGGAACATAATTGCAAAAATAGAACTTAAATCATTTCCAGCAAAGAACCAACCTCTTGAGCCAATCTTTGAGTAAGGGTAGCTTGGGAAATCTGTACCAGTTTGCATTGCAACAATCAGTGTGATGCTTAAAATTAAAGTTGTATATAAGAAATATGTAATGATTTTATGCAACGTATATTCTTTATTTTTCAACTCTTTAAAGACGATAATATATCCAAACAGTAGCACAATTGGATATATGCTCTTTAAAATAAATTTCACTTCTTCGCCAAATGAAACTGGAGATTTAATCATCATATTATTTGCAAGACCAATTGCTAGTACGATCCCGAGTAGGCATAAATAGAGAATGTACTTTTTCGCTCCAGGTTGTTCTCTATGAAGAAGTAGATAACCTAATGCAAGAAGCATAAAGGCGAAACGGACTACGATTCCAACTGTTGCGCTCATGTGTAATACATAGATTGAAAAAGACGTTAATAGATCTAAAATTGGTTGAAACACAATGAATAGCAATAGGAAATGCGGGAAGTAGTTATCCGTTTGTTTCAACTTATTAACCATATATTCCTCCATGTCTTCATTCCTTTAGTTCAATACCCAAGAGATGGGGATAAAAGCCTTATTTACATAATAAGGCGAATGAATTTCAATATTTGTTTTTTTGCATCAAACTTAAGAATACACCATTTCATTGTAATGGTAAATAGATGAAAAGCATTGATAAACCGACTTTAATTTCTATATTTTTTAACGAAATTGTATGTTTTATACGGAGATATATACAAATTACGAGAAAATTAGACAGAAAATTAAGAAAAAAGAAGGATTTTTAATATGCTTTCTATAATTATATAAGTATAATCTTTATGTGGAAAAGAGGGGTATATAATGGAAGTAACAAGTAAAACAGAATCTGTTGTTGTGAAATATGAAGGGCGCGTAGCAACGGTTATGGTCAATCGTCCAGAGGTTTTAAATGCATTAGATGAACCAACGTTAAAAGAGTTATTACAAAAGTTGAAAGAAGTGGCGGAAAGTTCTGTTCACGTTGTTGTTTTATGCGGAAGTGGCCGTGGTTTTTCTGCGGGTGGAGATATTAAATCAATGCTTTCAAGTAATGATGAAAGTAAGTTTGAAGGCATCATGAATACAATTTCTGAAATCGTTGTGACGTTATATACGATGCCGAAGCTTGTTATTAGTGCAATTCATGGGCCGACTGCTGGGCTTGGATTAAGTATTGCATTAACAGCTGATTATGTCATGGCAGATATATCATCAGTTATTGCGATGAACTTTATTGGAATCGCTTTAATTCCAGATGGTGGTGGCCATTTCTTCCTTCAAAAGCGCGTCGGTGAAAATATGACGAAGAAGATCATTTGGGAAGGGAAGAAATTATCAGCGACAGAAGCGCTAGATATCGGTTTAATTGATGAAGTAATCGGTGAGGATTTCCAAACGGCTGTGGAGCAAAAAATTAATGAATGGTTACAAAAACCGATTAAGGCGATGATCCAAACGAAACAAATTTTATGTGAAGTGAATCGCTCTAATTTAGAACAAACGCTGCAGCTTGAAAAACGCGGTCAATATGCGATGAGACAAACAGCGGATCATAAAGAAGGTATTGCTGCTTTTCTAGAAAAACGTTTACCAGCATTTAAAGGGGAATAAAGTGAAACTTTAATCCGTGGGTATTTGTTTATCCCCCGCGGATTATTAGTCTTACTGCTTGTTAATTCGAGATAAAGGGAAGAAAGTGCTAACACATTTTAGTATAATTGTGTTAGCACTTTTTTTAGGAGTAATAAATGAAGAAAATTATCGGTGTTATCGTTATGATTTTACTTACATATTATGCTTTGCATAGTACACCATCTCTTGCGGTACGGACTGCATTATTCTTTGAAGGACATCCAACTGTTGCTTTCTCTGGTGAAGTGAAGAAAGAACGGGATGTGAAAAAAGAGGCGATTCCTGATGAGTATCAAACCTTATACGGCGATAAGAAAGAAGAACCAGAGCATTACTTCTTTCCGGTAGTAAGGGCGCACGGATCAGGAATTGATATGTTAAGTGCTTGTGTGAAAAAAGAGTGGTTTTTCTATAAAGCAGAGCTTGGGTGTTATTAAAAGTGGGAGGAAAAGTGATGTCAACTTATAACAGATTAGTAAGAGATCGTGTCCCGGAGAAAATTTTAATGTCTGGAAAAACATATACAGCACAAAAATTAACAGGACAAGCTTACATACAAGCGTTAGCGAAAATTGGTACAGAAGAAATTCGTGAATTTGCTTCGATGAAAGAGCGTGAACATGCGCTAGATTCACTTGCAGATGCACTTGAAGTTATTGTTTCATTAGCGCGCGCAGAAGGTGCAACAATTGAAGATATAGAGCGTATTCGTAAGCAGAAAGAAGAAGAGCGCGGCGGATTTACAAGAGGGATTTATTTGATGGACGTTTCGGAAGAGTAGTTTTATAGTAAAAGCACAGCGTTAATGCTGTGCTTTTTTGTCATTAAGATTAGGGTAAAGTGAATTTTATTGCAATTTAGAAAATTAAACTATATTAGTAGAGGTTTTATAGTAATTTCTGTATACTAAATAGTAGAAAAAGCGAGGGGGAAACGACAGTGGCACATCATGCGAAAGAAACGATGGAATTGATTAAAGAGCTTGTCTCTATTCCGAGTCCATCTGGGAATACGACGAAAATTATTAATTTTATTGAAAACTATGTAAGTGAGTGGAATGTAGAGACGAAGCGTAATAATAAAGGCGCTCTTATTTTAACGGTTAAAGGGAAGAATGATGAGCAGCATCGTTTATTAACTGCACACGTTGATACGTTAGGTGCAATGGTGAAAGAAATTAAGCCTGATGGCCGTCTTAGTCTATCTATGATTGGTGGATTTCGCTGGAACTCTGTAGAAGGGGAATATTGCGAAATTGAAACGTCAAGCGGTAAGACGTATACAGGTACAATTTTAATGCATCAAACTTCTGTCCACGTGTACAAAGATGCAGGGGAAGCGAAGCGCGATGAGAAAAACATTGAAGTTCGTATCGATGAGCGTGTGTTTTCAGCAGATGAAGTACGTGGGTTAGGAATAGAAGTAGGAGACTTCGTTTCATTTGATCCACGCGTTCAAATTACAAAGAGTGGATACATAAAATCACGTCATTTAGACGATAAGGTAAGTGTAGCAATTCTATTAAAACTAATTAAAAGATTGCAAGATGAAAAGGTAACATTGCCATATACAACACATTTCTTAATTTCTAATAATGAAGAAATTGGGTACGGTGGAAACTCAAATATTCCAGAAGAAACGGTAGAATATTTAGCAGTTGATATGGGAGCGTTAGGTGATGGACAAGCATCTGATGAATATACAGTATCCATTTGTGCGAAAGACTCTAGCGGTCCATACCATTACGCTTTACGTAAACATTTAGTTGAATTGGCGAAAGCGAACGCTATTGAATATAAAGTGGATATTTATCCATATTACGGATCAGATGCATCAGCTGCGATTCGCGCCGGATTTGATGTGAAACATGCGTTAATTGGAGCTGGTATTGATTCTTCTCACGCATTTGAGCGTACGCACGAAAGCTCGATTGCACATACAGAAGCGCTTGTTTATGCATATGTAATGTCTAATTTAATTGGAGAATAATTTCATAGCAAATAGAGAGGGCTGATTGAAAATATTATTTTTAATCAGCTTTTCATTTTGGGGACAAGATGAAGAAACTATTGATAGGCAGTATCGTTGTAAGTTTAGCGTTAAGTGGATGTTCTCAAGAAAGTTCAGGGGGAATTTTTTATATTCATAAAGGGAAAGTACTCGAAGTGAAAATTGGCGAAGGTGATCTAGGTATTGCAGGAACTTGTTTTAAAGCTTTAGATAAAGGGAAGTTTCTTATTGGAAATTAGGATAACGGAGAAGGAATACGGTACTTTTCGACTTTCCAAACAAATCTTGAGACGGGAAAAGCAGAAAGGATCGATCAGATAAAGCTTCCTTTGGAGGAAGGGAATATATATGTTAAAGAAAATTTTAAATAATACATTAGGAAAAGCGATTAGAGTAATATGTACTAATCGCTTTTTTATATACATTCATTATCAGTTATATATATGCGGTTTTTGTTATGTGAAGGGAAAACGTATTTACTATACATATATAATGTTATAAACTATGAAAGGATTAATTATTAGTTAATATTTTATAGTTAGTTTCGTGGGAATAATTGTATAAATATGAAGTTTCGAGAGGAGATTTATTTTTCATGAAGTACAAAGCAATAGTCGCAGGTATATTAGCAGCAAATTTACTAGCACATCCAATTAGTAGTTTAGCAGAAACGAAGAAATTTCCCGATGTTTCAGACAATGCGTGGTCAAAAGACGCAATTTATTATTTAGTAGAGAGAAATGTAATTAATGGTATGCCAGATGGTAACTTTATGCCACAAGGAAATTTAACACGTGCTCAGGCGGCAAAGATTATCGCAACAGCAATTGGCGTTAAAGTGGATCCAAACGTGAAGCCATCTTTTAATGATTCAAAAAATCATTGGGCAGCTCAATATATTGCAGCGATTGAAAAGAAGGATATTATTAAAGGACGAGGACCAGGAGTATTTGATCCTGAAGGGCAAGTAACTCGCGCTGAAATGGCGGCTATGCTTGTAAGGGCATATGAATTGAAAAGCCAAGTAACAGGACCAGTTCCCACAAAATTCGCTGATTTAGAAAATCATTGGGGTAAAGAAGAAGTAAATATTTTAGTAGAATTAAAACTTTCTTTAGGTACAGGTGACGGCTGGAAACCAGATAATTCTATTACGCGTGAACAGGCAGCTCAGCTTACTGCTCAAACAGATAAATTTGGAAAGAATAGTAATCGTCCAGTAGAAACAAAGAAAATATATATGGATAGAAAATTCATTACATATCACGGACCATCATTAACATCTGGGATTAGTGCAAATCAGCATGATCCACAAATGGTTGAAGTAAAAGAAGAGCGAGATGGATGGATCAAAATTGCAACAAGTAACGGTGATAAATGGACACCTTTAGTAGAGAAAACAGAAGCTATTAATGAAGGATTCACTACATATGCAGGGGCTTCCCATACTTCTAAAGTACTAGGTACATATGGAGCACAACAAGTAACTGTTATTGAAGAAAGCGGTAGCTGGATTCGCATTCGTACAAATAGTGGTTTCCAATGGGTTGATAAAAATCAATTGAACCCAGTGAAACAAGGGAACTTCTTAGAAGGAAAAGCGATTATTATTGATCCGGGGCATGGCGGGGTTGATCCAGGGCATTCTGGTGTGAAAATGGATGAAAGTGCTATCGTATTAGATACATCTTTACGCGTACAAAAACTATTTGAACAAAAGACACCATTTACTGTTTTATTAACACGTGATGATGATACACGTCCAGGAAATACCCCTGGTGAATCTTTGAAAAAACGTATAGAATTTGCGCAAGAAAATAAAGGTGATATTTTTGTAAGTATTCATGCGAACGGATTTAATGAACAAGTAGAAGGAACGGAAACATTCTACTACAAATCAGCAACAAATCCAAACTCAGAAGAGAGCCGTGTACTAGCAGAAAAAGTACAAAAACGTTTAGTACAAGCACTTCAATCAAATGATAGAGGTGTAAAAACAGAAGACTTCTATGTAGTGAAATACAATACAATGCCTGCTATTTTAGCTGAACTAGGTTTCATCGATGCTAAAGGCGAAGGTGAAAAACTAGCTACTGAAAAATGGAGACAACGTGCAGCAGAAGCTATTTACGCTGGTATTCTAGATTACTACGAAGCGATGGGTAATGACGTATCTTCTTACCGTTAATAAATAGAGAGAATGATAGAAGAGATTGCTGAGAGGCAGTCTCTTTTATTTATTAAATGAATTATAAAGGTTTCTCTTTATTTCGGGCATGTGATATCATTTAATTTTATATAAATAGTATTCGAGTAATTGTAATCATAACAATTTAAAATGATAAAGGATGATCATAGATTGAATAATCATAGTAAAACACCTGCATGTATATATACGTATGCGTTTCGCGAAGAGGAGCGTGCTTTATGTTACTTGGAAATGCGCTCGTTCTTTGGGATGGAGTCTCACGTTAATATTTTGAAAAGTGAAGTCAAGATTGCTCCGAGTAGAAGTCCGTTTATTAAAGAGCGCGTTGAGGTTATGTATGAAGGAGACGACTTAGAAAGCATCTTGAAACAAGTGGAACAAATTGACTTGGCGGGAGCGACGTTCAAAGTCATCTTCGTTAAAATTAATGACCTTGTTGGAGAAAATAAAATTGAATATGGGGACAGACGCCTTATTGAACGAGACCTTGGCATGCATATTGAAGGAGAAGCGGATGTTCGTAATCCAGAGCGTGTATTCGGGATTGTTCCTCTTGGAGGACGCTGGTACTTCGGACACTATGTAGAAAGTGATCCGGTTTGGTATCATCATATAAAAAAACCGCATAGCTATTCGACATCACTGAGCACACGTGTTGCTAGAGCTGTCGCAAATATCGCTGTGCCAAACCCAGATGGAGTGCGAGCAATTGACCCGTGCTGCGGTATTGGAACAGTAGTAGTAGAAGCACTTTCTATGGGGATTAACATCGTTGGTAGAGATATAAATCCACTTGTAGTTCTTGGAACGAGAAAAAACATCGCACATTTCGGGTTTGAAGGAACAGTAACAAAAGGCCCAATTGAAGAAATTACTGAGAACTACGACGTCGCAATTATCGATATGCCGTACGACCTATTTACGCACGCAACACCAGAAGATCAACTCTCGATTCTTTCAAGTGCGCGCCGCATTGCAAAAAAAGTAGTCGTTGTCACGATGGAAACAATGGACGACATGATTCATGAAGCGGGATTTGAAATTACAGACCGCTGTATCACAAGAAAAGGATCATTTTCTAGACAAATTCTTGTTTGTGAATAGGAAAGGTCACCCGTTTATTAAATTAATAAATTACAGGATAGTTAGTCCATTATGAGGCTGATTATCCTTTTTTATTTACATAATGAATGAAATAAATAAAGGATGTGGAAAGACGAGAAACTAAATGCATTGGACAACCCTTACTGGACGTGTCGTGCTAAGGGTAATTGTCCATTAGCAGTAGAGCCCCCTTGCTTTACAACAAACGACGGAAAACCTTGTTTTGACTTAGCAGTTGGTATGACAAGATTTGATGTAAAAAAATATGAGCTGCATATAGAAAGTGCAACCAAAATGATTGAAGCTTCAAAGGAATATGGTCGCCAAGATATGGTCGAAGCAAACGAAAAGAACTTAGAAAGATACAAAAACATTTACGAAACGATTAAAAACGGAAATGTCATTTTTGGACGTTTTGAACGTGTGAAGAGACAGTTAGAGGGCAAGAAAAGGAAAGGTGTTAAACATGGATAATTTTAATCGTGAAGAGCAATTGAGGCAGCTACACGAAAAAAGAAATCAAACAACTAAAATTAAAGTTGAGGAAGCTATTAAACGCTTATTTAACAACAAATACAAAAACTCCATTTTGAATAAAGATTGATCAAAATGGAGTTACTCTTTTTAGCTAAGTATGAGATTTTTATAAAAAAGTTTGATTATTTTACTGAGCCTTAATGAATAATATTTCAAGAATACCAATAAAAAGCATAATCAGTCATAACTGAAGAATCACCCAACTGATGTAACATAGCTGAAATATTCCCTCTATGATAGGTTCCATGATTCACAACGTGTAAGACCATTTCAGATATACTTGTTTCTCTTAATCCTGCCCATGGATTATCCAACATTATTCTCTTTTCCATATCTTCCTGTCTGTTCAAAAAGGTTTTAAACCGGGATGTTAAAGTGTGAAATTCCGTTTCTAAGTCTTCAATGGGCAGTTTCTCAATCTTTTCTTGAATTTGAAATGAAGATTGCATTGCTTCGTTCATACTCTGACCCTCGAGGGTATTAAGCCATCCATATTCCACCAAATAGAGATGCGATAAAACCTTTGAAACAGAAGAAAAGACACTTTTCATTTCCTTTTGATATTTCTCAGGAGAAAGTGTCTTAAGATGATCAATAATCCGTTGATTTGCCCATACATGATAGCTATATAGATTTTCTACATGATTGGCCATACAATCGCCTCCTTATCATCACGTTTTTTAATGTTATTTATCAGAATGAATTATTCCTTTAAATATTATTACTTATCTGATGAGATCTTCAACTAACCTGCCCCGTTAGTTGAAGTACATTTCTTCACAATGTTTATCGTTAGATTAAAATAAATATCCAACAAGAAAACATCAAACTTTATTATAAATAATCAATCTTTTTTACAAAGCTACACTTGTGACAAAAAAGCTTATTTTATCGTTTTGGGGTAATTCTGAATTCTTAAGTTGATGGGCATGCCTGTTTGGGTGACCTTTTTTTAGTTTGTATCAATGTGTGATTAGTTGGTAGTTTAGATGGGTGATTTGCCGGGATTTGTTGAATAGACGATATATCTCGAGAGTAATTTTGTTAGTAAATTACTCTTCTTTCGTTGTCTCTTGTTGTGCGATTAATAAATTGCGTAATACGTGTGCGCGGTAACTTTCTAGTTTTCGTCCTTCATGATAGCGAACACCTAATTTTTTAAGCTCAGCTACGTACCAGCCCTTTGTTCCGTAATACATTGGATCACTTCCTTTTTTCTTTTGAACAGTATATGTGGCGAGGTAAGAGAATTTTCTTTTTTTATTCATGAAATTTGCGAAAACGAACATTGAATATTCAGTCTTATTGTATTATGATTAACTTATTATCGGATGACAGTGATTAGCCTCTCTGTAAGCCCGGGTTTACTTTTGTTCAATTGAATAGCGGAGCTTCTTTCCACTTGAACTTCCTTAGCAGGAGGACGAGCCATACGGATAGAGACAGTAAAATCCAATGTAAATGTGTACATTGTTTTTCTGGCTCTTTTTATTTTTTAGTCAAAGTAGGAGGGGATTTTTAGAAAGCGTTGTCAATGGAGTATGGTGCACGTTCACGCTAATGGAGGGGCTGGTGAATTGTTTGGCTAAAGAGAAAAAGGAGTTACAGAAGGATTTAAAAACTCGGCATATAACAATGATTTCAATCGGCGGGGTTATCGGTGGTGGTTTGTTTGTAGGAAGTGGAACGATTATTCAATCGACGGGTCCAGCAGCGATTTTGTCCTATATTATCGGCGCTTTAATGGTTGTGCTCGTGATGCGGATGTTAGGAGAGATGGCAGCGGAAAATCCTGATAGCGGTTCTTTTGCAACGTATGCGAACAAAGCAATTGGGCCGTGGGCAGGGTATACGATTGGGTGGTTATATTGGTTTAACTGGGTCATTATTATCGCAATTGAAGCGGTGCTTTTAGGCGTGATGATTAACAATTGGTTCCCGTCGGTTCCAGCATGGCTGGCGAGTTTATGTATGGTCCTTTTAATGACGATGACGAATGTATATTCAGTAAAACTCTACGGTGAGTTTGAATATTGGTTAGCGTTTATTAAAGTTGTGGCGATTGTTGCGTTTTTAATTTTAGGAGTTTCGATGTTTTTTGGATTTGTTCCAGGAGTGGAGAGACCGAGTCTCGCTATGGTTACGGAAAATGGAGGCTTCTTCCCGAATGGAATTGTTCCTGTCTTACTGAGCGTTGTATTTATTTCTTTCTCTTTATCGGGAAGCGAAGTCGCCGCGATTGCAGCCGGGGAATCGGAAAATCCAGAGAAGAATGTTATACGAGCTATTAATAGTGTAGTATGGCGCCTTATGCTTTTCTTCGTAGGTTCGGTAACGATTTTAGTTATGTTTATTCCGTGGACGGATAAGGAGTTATTAAAACTTCCGTATGCAAGTTTATTTAATATGGCAGGGGTACCTGCAGCCGCAGAAATTATGAACGGTGTTGTATTTTTATCACTACTTTCCGTTATGAACTCAGGTATATATACGAGTTCGCGTATGTTATTTTCACTTGCTAAAAAAGGCGATGCTCCGGCTAGTTTCTCACGGTTAAATAGTAGAGGGACACCGGTTGTAGCGATCTATGCAAGTATCGTATTTGCATTTATTTGCGCGATGTTGAAATTTATATCTCCTGATAAACTGTTTGCGTTTTTAGCGAATAGTTCAGGCGGGGTAACGATGCTTATGTATATGTTCGTTGCCGTTTCACATGTCAAGTTAAGACGAGAAAGGGAAAGAGAAGGGGCTGGAAAGCTGAAAGTGAAAATGTGGTTATTCCCTTATCTCACATATGCAACGCTTTTAATGATTATTACGATATTTGTTTCACAAGCATTTATAGAAGATATGCGTATGCAGTTTTACATGACATTATTAGCTACGATTCTAGTAATAATAAGTTATTTTTTAAGAGTTAGAAAGTTCGATAAGCAAAAGTTGAATGATTTTACGATTATAAAAGATTCGGAAGTTAGCATAGAAAAAGAATAAGAAAAGGGGTAATGTTCCATGTTGAAAGAGAAGAAAGATATTACAACTACAAAATCTAGCATATTACATGAAAGAAGAAAAAATGCGGTGCCAGAAGGGCCTTACAATATTACAGAGTTGTATGTGCAATCAGCAAAAGGAGCGATTATTACTGATATAGATGGTAATGAGTTAATCGATTTTGCGGGCGGAATTGGTATGCAAAACGTCGGGCATTGTCATCCGAAAGTAGTAAAGGCGATTCAAGATCAAGTGGAATCTTCTATTCATAGTTGTTTTCACGTAGCGCCTTATGAAAGTTATATTGCATTAGCTGAAAGACTGAATGAGTTAACGCCAGGTGATTTTAAGAAAAAAACGATGTTTGCGAATAGTGGTGCAGAAGCAGTAGAAAATGCGGTGAAGATTGCGAGAAAAGCTACTGGAAGAAGCGCGATTGTTTCGTTTGAGCGTGCATATCACGGACGTACACTTTTGACGATGTCACTGACAAGTAAAGTGAAACCGTACAAGCATGGATTTGGGCCGTTTGTATCAGAAGTATACAAATTACCATATCCGTACTATTACCGCGCTGAAGAAGGAATGACACCAGAAGAAGTAGACGCGCAAATTTTAGCGTATTTCGAACGCTTTATGTTAGAGGAAGTAGCAAGTGATAATATCGCTGCGATTATTTTGGAACCGCTTCAAGGAGAAGGTGGATTTATCGTTCCGACGACTACGTTCATGCAAGGTGTTCGAAATATTTGTGATAAATATGGAATTATTATGATTGCGGATGAAATTCAAACTGGTTTCGCTCGTACGGGTAGCTTATTTGCAATGGATCATTTCGGCGTAGCTCCTGATTTAATGACTTTTTCAAAATCAATCGCTGCTGGAATGCCGCTGAGCGCGATAACAGGAAGAGCGGATTTGATGGATGCACCTGGGCCAGGTCAATTAGGTGGTACTTTCTCAGGAAGTCCGGCTGCTTGCACGGCTGCATTAGCTGTTTTAGATGTAATCGAAGAAGAGAATTTAGTAAATCGTGCTGTAGAAATTGGCGAGCGCATGATGGAAGTGTTTAATAGCTGGAAAGATAAATACGAACTAATTGGTGATGTCAGAGGCCTTGGTGCTATGACTGCAATTGAGCTTGTAAAAGATAAAGAGACGAAAGAGCCAGCAGCAGAAGAGGTTAAAGCGATTATGAAGGAAACGCATAGTAAAGGGGTCATTACGATAAGCGCTGGTATTTATAGTAATGTACTTCGCTTCTTGCCGCCTCTCGTTATAACAGATGAACAGCTTGAAGAAGGGCTTACTATTTTAGAAGCTGCTATTGCGAAACTATCAAAATAAAAACGGTGGGGGCAGGGGAATGAGGTTTTTCAATTATATAAACGGTGAGTGGAGAGAACCTTCTACGAATGCATACGTGAAAAATTATAATCCGCATAACGGGGAAGTACTAGGTGAATTCCCGTTTAGTTCAGTAGAAGATACACGAGTAGCAATCGCATCAGCGAAAGAAGCGTTTCATAAATGGCAAAAGTTATCGTTTCAAGAAAGAGCGAGCTATTTATGGAAAGCGGCAGCTATTTTAAAAGAAAAGGTAAATGAAGTTGGCCGGGATGTAACAAGCGAAGAAGGAAAGACGATTGCGGAAGGAATAGGAGAGACGAAGCGGGCGATTAGCATTCTTGAATATTATGCAGGGGAAGCAAATCAGCCGATCGGAGAGCTCATCCCGTCTGCTAATGAAAGTACAATGCTCTATAGTAAACGTGTAGCAGTAGGACCAGTCGGATTAATTACGCCGTGGAACTTTCCGATTGCAATTCCAGCGTGGAAAATGGCGCCGGCACTTATTTACGGAAATACGATTGTCATTAAGCCGGCCGAAGTTACGCCAAAATCGGTGTACCATCTTGTAAACGCCTTTCATGAGGCAGGCATTCCAGCAGGCGTTATAAATTGTGTATTCGGAAAAGGCTCTGAAGTTGGAGCAGAATTAACGGGAAATCCGGATATAAAAGCGGTATCCTTTACTGGTTCTAATTACGTTGGAAACATCATTCAAAAAGCAGCGGTTGAAACTCAGAAAAAAGTACAATTAGAAATGGGCGGAAAAAATCCGTTAGTTGTATTAAAAGATGCCGATATTGAAAAGGCGGTAAGTATTGCGATAAAAGGTGCGTTTATGTCAACAGGGCAAAAATGTACTGCAACAAGTAGAGTAATAGTCGAAGAGGACATTTATGAAGCGTTCAAGGGTCGACTGTTGCAGCGCACGGAAGCTCTTACAGTTGGGAACCCGCTAGAACCGGATACATTTATGGGCCCATGTGTTTCCAAGGGGCAGCAGCAATCTATTTTATCGATGATTGAAGTAGGAAAAGGAGAGGCTTCTTTACTGTATGGAGGCAGCGTGCCAGGCGAATCTGAACTGCAGCGAGGCTGTTATGTTTTACCGACTATTTTTGAAAATGTCGATAAAGATGCACGCATTGCGAGAGAAGAAATTTTCGGTCCAGTTATATGTTTATTTAAAGTGAATAGTTATGAAGAAGCAGTTTCTTTAGCGAATGATACAGAATACGGACTAAGTGCATCGATTTGCACGAATAATTTAAGTTTATCGCAAAGGTTTATTGATGATATGGAAGTCGGAATGGTACACGTGAATTCAGAAACTGCAGGAGCAGAACCACAAGTTCCGTTTGGCGGAATGAAAAACTCTAGTGCTGGACCGCGTGAACAAGGAAAAGCGGCGAAAGAATTTTATACAAGAATAAAGACAGTATACGTAGATCAAGTATAAGCGATAAAAAACATAGTAACGGAGGATGAAATATGCGTAAAGGGACATTTTTTATGGCAGGACATTCGAGACTTCCGAAAGGGATGGCTGTTCGCAGTATGTACGAGACACTAACAATTACAATTGAGGCAGATCATAAATATCATGTCATTATTGAAGCGTCATGTACGCTTGCGACAGAGCATGGTAGAGACTTCGTCGCTCAAATGTTGAGAGGACATAGTTTGCAAGATGGTATTGAAGAAATCGTTCAAGATATTATGGACCATTATCAAGGAAAAGCGCAAAATGCTATCGTTAGTGCGGTAAAGGATTTACATCGCCAATACGTAAGTTATGTAAATGATGAACAGCCCAGAGGAGAGTACGAGGAAACAACACCATAAAAACTGTCTAGTTTATCCCGCATTAACGCGCAGTAAGATCCCCACCTCACAAACGTAGCTGGAGATCAACTGCCCGTAAATGCCCGATTGGTGAAACTAATAATCAGTGAGGATGAACTACGTCCCCACTGATCAAAGTTTCACTTTATCACCGTAAACGAGAGCCAGTTGTATTTCCGTTAACGCGGGATACGACTGGCTTTTTATATTGAGGAGGCAAGGAATATGAAAAAGTTAAATGAAGTTCAAGTTGTAAAACAAGAGACGAAAAAAAGAGGATGTGCGGAAAGTAAGAGGATTTGTAAAATGTGTAAAGTATGTCGAGAAAATAATAAAAAACGAATTGACAGTTAGAATATTATGAATTATTATTTAATTAATAAGATCCATACGAGAAATTAGCCTTCTCTATATTCGATCTTGCTTTCCTGTTTTACAAATATTTTCATACAAACTGTCTATTATTATTGTACTTTAAGAGATTAAAGAACACTCGTAATTATGAGCCAGTTGTACGTTTCTACGATTTTATGTCGTGGATGCGTATGACTGGCTTTTTCGATGTTAGGGCAGTAAGACCGAATCTCAGCATAAGAAGATAAGGATAACTGTCTGTAAAAAACGTCAATAAGTTCTTCATATTTAAATTAGGGAGGAATTGAAATGTCGATTATTACAGAACAAAGTACGAAGATGAAATTTGCAAAGAAATATGAGGGATATGAGATTGTTCCTCATCCAGAGCATAAGCGTTTATACCATATTGTGTTAAATCAGCAATTGCTTAAGCAGTTTTTTGAAGAGGTAAAAGAGCATTCAGAGCAGTCATTACAATACATTCCTTATTCTCGGTTTAATCTTGCTGATGGAATGAGAAAGATTTTTGGGCAATCATTTATGGATAACATTCGCGGCATTGTTCATGACCGTGAAACGGGCGGATTTACAATTGGGGTACAAGGTGAAACGGCAGATCCAGCAGACTACGTGAAATTTGCAACAGCGTTAACACATTTAATCGGGGAGCCAAACTTTGATGCAATGACAGGAACGTATTATGCTAGATTTAATGTGAAAGATACAGATAGCAGTGATTCTTACCTTCGTCAAGCATACCGATTGTTTACACTTCATACAGACGGTACATTCGTTGATGAACCGACAGATTGGCTTCTTATGATGAAAATTGAAGAGCAAAATGCAGTAGGAGGGGAATCCCGTTTACTACATTTAGACGATTGGGAAGATCTTCAGAAATTTAGAAATCATTCGCTCGCATCTGTTAAAGTTACGTATAAAGCACCACCAAGTAAAAATGCGCAAGAAATCGTCTATCGTGAAACGTTTTTTGATGTGAATAACGCACCATGTATTTGCTTTATTGATCAGTTCGCTTATCCAGATAATATTGAACAAGCAAACTATCTGAAAGACTTATCATATTCTGTTGAAAACTCACCAGCAACACATGCATTGAAATTACCAATTGGTGACTTAGTTCTGTTAAACAATTTATTTTGGATGCACGGAAGAGCTGCGTTTGAGAAAAATAAAGATTTATATAGAGAACTAATGCGTCAACGTGGTTGTTTTTCTAAATAATATGTACGGCGGGTCTCTCAAGGAGACCTGCCTTTTATACTATTAAGGGGGAAGTAGGATGTATGACTTTATAATTATTGGCGGAGGAATTGTTGGGCTTTCAACTGGAATGGCTTTAACGAAAAAATTCCCTCGTGCGAAAATCGCGATCATTGAAAAAGAAAAGGAACTTGCACATCATCAAACTGGACATAATAGCGGAGTAATTCACTCTGGAATTTACTATAAACCAGGGAGTTATAAAGCGAAGTTTGCCAAAGAAGGAAATGCAGCTATGGTTCAATTTTGTAAAGAAAATGACATCGCTTATGACATGTGCGGAAAAGTAATTGTCGCTACAGAAAAGGACGAACTTCCTCTTTTACATAACTTATATGAAAGAGGCTTACAAAACGATTTACATATTGAAAAAATAGGTAAGGAAGAATTAGCTGAAATTGAACCTCATGTAAAGGGACTTGGCGCAATCCGTGTTCCTTCTTGCGGGATTGCTGACTATAGAGGAGTAAGTTATGCATTTGCCCGCTTGATTCAAGAAAGCGGTGGGGAAGTACATTTTGGAACAACCGCAGAGCGTATTACTGAGAAGAAAGACGCTGTAACAATTGAGACGAATCAAGGTGTATTTAAAGCGAAATTTCTCATTAACTGCGCTGGATTACATAGCGATCGTATTGCGAAAAAGACAGGAATATTAACGGATATGAAAATTGTTCCGTTTCGTGGTGAATATTACGAACTTGTCCCAGAAAAACGCCATCTTGTAAAACATTTAATCTATCCAGTTCCAAATCCAGAATTCCCATTTCTAGGTGTTCATTTCACAAGAATGATAAACGGAGACGTACATGCAGGACCAAATGCAGTATTAAGCTTTAAGCGAGAAGGCTATACGAAAACGGACTTTGATATTAAAGACTTCATGGAAACAATGACATACACAGGCTTTTGGAAAATGGCGATGCCAAATATGAAAGAAGGCATAAAAGAAATGGTGCGCTCATTTAGTAAACAATCATTCCTAAAAAGCTTGCAGCACCTAATACCAGAACTTACAGAGAAAGATATCGTGCCAACCCATGCAGGTGTAAGGGCACAGGCTATATTATCAAACGGAAATATGGTTGATGATTTCTGCATTATCCCTGGCATCAATTCTTTGCATATTTGCAACGCACCATCTCCGGCCGCAACGGCTAGTATAAAGATTGGTGAGGAAATTGCTAAGCAAGTGCCGGATGTGGTGGCGGTTAGGGTTTGATGGATCCCCCGGGTTTCGGGGGATTTTTTTGTTGGGGTTAGGTGTGTGGGTTTGAAATAAAGTTACGATGTTGCTAAAAAAGATGCAAAAAACAAATAGAGCTACATCACTTTGTTAAGTTAAATTAAGTAGTCGCCCTTATAATAGAGAAGTCCGCGCTATTATAAGGACGAATTAGTGCATTCTTATTTCCTTCCACTCAAAATCATTGCATTTCCTAATACTTTTTTGTTCAATAAGAGTTTTGGTAACTCCATTTCTTCAGCAAGCTTGTAGCTATTCAATTCAGATACACCATGTTTCTTTAAGACATTTAAGAGCTCTTTTTCATCTCCAAATATTTTTTCATCCATAAATAAATCTAAGAAAACAAACTCGCCACCAGGTTTTAATACTCTTAATGCCTCATTAATTACTTCAGTTTTATTTTCTCTATCTTTTACTTCATGAAATGTTAGACAGCTTACAATTATATCAAATTCATCATCAGTAAAAGGGAGTTCTGCAGCACTTGCTTTCAGAAAATCAATTCTATCAGAGACCCCTTCTATTTTCAGCATTCTGTTGGCATTGGGATTTGGAATATTCCCAATTTCCGCCCCAATAATCAATTCCAGTTAGAAAGGACTTAGGAAAAGTCTTTGCCAGTTTAATAATCAGTGAACCACTACCGGTTCCTATATCTAGTATTTTTCCTTTTTCATCCCAATTCACTTTGGCAACAATTAAATCATGTATTTTTGACTGATAATTCCCCCCAACTGCTGCAAATTGGTAAACTGAATAAGAAAGTATAAATGCTATATAAATAAAAGGTAACGCAAAAATACCTGACAGGATTCGCAAATATAAATTAACAGGTAATAATGTTACTAAGAGAAGAATGAGTGAAATAACCAAAAAAATAATTAGTTTGTAAATTCGTATCCAAGTTTGATATTTCGTTTTTGCTTTCAACATATTAGCCATCCTTAAATAACCTATCTTTTGTTTGCTATAATTATATAGGAAAGCAATAATCCTGTCTTATAGTTTTAAGTACATTACTTCATAATGTTCATCTGTTTTAACATTAATATCCAATTATTTCAGAAGAGATCCTCCACAATCTGGCCCGTTTGTTGCAAAAGAAAAGGAGGTGCTACAGCACCTCCCAAGAACGAATATGTGGCTTGAATTCCACAATGAATCTTATGCACTATGAATAAATGACTTTTTTATTGGCTTATGAACACATACACTACTGATTAACGCTCTACTTCATAAGTAATCCCATACTTTTTCAGCTTCTTATATAAGTTAGCCCGGGACATGCCTAACTTTTTCGCAGCGATGCTTTTGTTTCCGTACGTGTCTTCGAGAGCTTGTATAATTCTGGTTTTTTCTAAGTTCTTTTTCTCATCAGTGAGTGAACGCTCTGTATGATGAACAGATTTTTGCGAAGGCAATAGCTGCAAAATATTTGCTTCCCGTATTTCTTTCCCGTCATGAAGGACAATTAATCTTTCTATTATATTGCGTAGTTCGCGAATATTACCCGGCCAAAAATATGTATGTAGCCTGTTCATTGCTTCTTGATGAACGAATGGAGCGGGCTTGTTATATTTAAAAGAAAATTCCTTTAAGAAATGATGAGTTAAAAAGGAAATATCGTCTGTTCGCTCTCGCAGCGGCGGGATGTGCGCCGTAAAAACATTTAATCTATAAAACAAATCAGATCGAAACGTTCCGCTGAGCACCATGTCTTCTAAAATACGATTCGTTGCAGCAATAATTCTTACGTTTATTTTTTTCGGCGTTTGCCCACCAATTCGGTAAATTTCTTTTTCTTGTAAAGCGCGAAGTAGCTTCACTTGCATATCAAGCGGGAGCTCGCCTACTTCATCTAAAAATAAAGTACCGCCATTTGCTAATTCTAACTTTCCTGCCTTTCCGCCCTTAGCGGCTCCAGTATATGCTCCGGATTCATAACCAAATAACTCACTTTCAAATAGGGCGGCAGGAATAGCGCCGCAATTAATCGGGATAAAAGATTGCTTACTTCTCAGGCTTGCTTCGTGAATAGCCTGGGCAAATAGCTCCTTCCCAACACCGCTTTCTCCTGTAATTAAAATCGTCGCATCGGTTTTCGCTACCTTTTTCATGTTGTGGATTATGTGCTGAAGTGTTGCGTTACTTCCTTTAATCGTGCTGAAGGGGTCATCTTGTTGATGCTGAATCATTTGCTTTAATTGTTGTAATTCTTCAGAAGTAGAGGATAATTTTTCATTTAACTTAATCGTTACGGTAATATCTCTTTCTACAGACATAGAACCAACTAATTCGTTGTCGTCGTTATAAATAGGAGTCGTACTAATTAATACGTGCTTATCTGGCCGAGGAAGATGATAAATATCCCGGACCGGTTGCCCGCTCTTAAGAACTTTTAAATTCATAATATCTTCTTTTGAAAAAAACTCTTGCACATTCTTTCCGATAATATCTTCCTTTTTAATGTCATACATTTTTTCTGCTGCCTCATTCCAGTACAACATAACGCCCTTCGTATTTACGATAGAAATCGCTTCTTCCACGTAAGAGAGGAGTGTATGCAACGTTGGAACTGCAAAGTTATCGAATTGTTTCATAACGTGGCCTCCAAAAGAATTTATCCCGTAATAATGAGTAGGGGATTTATAAAAAAGTAGACAGTGGTATACAGATTTGTTGCCAAAAGGATACACCTTTTTCTGAAAAATGTAAACAAATTAACGCTCTACACTTTGGCATGATAATTGCAATAAAAATAGTATCAATATATAGAGGAGAGATAGAAATGAAGATTAGTAAAATATACACAACAATTGATGCTCACGTAGCTGGGGAACCACTTCGAATTATTACGGGCGGAGTGCCAGTGATAAAGGGAGAAACACAACTAGAAAGACGCGCCTACTGCATGGAACATTTGGATCATCTTCGTGAGATTCTTATGTATGAACCGAGAGGACATCACGGAATGTACGGTTGTATCATTACTCCGCCTGCAAGTGCTCATGCTGATTTTGGCGTTTTATTTATGCACAATGAAGGCTGGAGTACGATGTGTGGTCACGGCATTATTGCTGTTATTACAGTTGGAATTGAAACAGGTATGTTTGAAGTGACAGGTGAAAAACAAAAATTCATTATTGATAGCCCTGCTGGGGAAGTTATTGCGTACGCAAAATATAACGGAAGCGAAGTTGAGTCAGTATCATTCGAAAACGTTCCTTCGTTCGTATATAAAAAAGACGTTCCTATCAAAATAGATGACTATGAATTTCAAGTAGATATTGCATTTGGCGGCGCATTTTATGCGGTAGTAGATAGTAAAGAATTTGGGTTGAAAGTTGATTTCAAAGATTTATCTGCCATTCAAACGTGGGGCGGTAAAATTAAGCACTATATCGAGAGCCAAATGGAAGTAAAACATCCACTTGAAGAAGGTTTAAAAGGAATATATGGCGTTATTTTTTCAGATGAACCGAAAGGAAAAGACGCTACTTTACGAAATGTAACGATCTTCGCTGATGGGCAAGTAGACCGTTCCCCTTGCGGCACAGGAACTTCCGCAAGAATCGCGACTCTTTTTGAAAAAGATGCCTTACAAAAAGGAGAGATTTTCATCCACGAATGCATTACTGACGGCCAATTTGAGGGAGAAGTATTGTCGGTAACAGAAGTAGATAAATATGAAGCTGTCGTTCCGAAAGTAACGGGGAATGCATTTATTACAGGATTCCATCAGTTTGTTGTAGATCCGAGGGATGATTTGAATCGGGGGTTTTTGTTAGCTTAATGTTTTCTTAAGGGGAGGGACCTTTGGATGAAGTGGTGGCGAAAACAAAATTTACCTGTGAAAATTTTGATAGGGGCATTAATCGGTATTGCTTTAGGGATAGCATTTGGACCGAAAGTAGCTGTTTTAAAGCCGATTGGGGATATATTTATTCGTTTATTACAAATGATTATTGTTCCTTTAACTTTTTTAAGTATCGTCTCAGGTATCGCGCAACTTGAAAATCCGAAAATGTTACGAGCGATTGGCGGCAGAATTTTTATTTACTATGCAGTTACAGCGGTATTAGCGACAAGCATTGGCGTAGTGATCGCTTTTATTATCAACCCTGGTAAAGGAGTAGAAGGTCTTCTTGCGAATGGGCAGAACTTTAAAGAAGAGAAGTTTAGTTTTGTAGATAATATCGTGCAATGGTTTCCTTCTAACGTCATTCAAGCAGCCTCAGAAACGAGTATGCTTCAAATTATTATCTTTGCTATTTTTGTCGGGGTGGCACTTATTCTTCTTGGGGATCAAGCGAAAGGAATTCGTAAATTAGTGCATGAAGGATCAGGAGTCATGATTAAAATTGCAGAGCTCGTTATCGGATTTGCCCCATACGGAATTATGGCGTTAATTGCTCATGTAGTTGGCACATTTGGAGCTGACATGCTTACTGCGGTCGTTAGCTATGTAGTAGCTGATTATTTATCATTGCTACTCATTGTGTTCATTATGTACCCAATTGTACTGAAAGTTTTCGGGAAGATAAGCCCAATTCATTTCTACAAACAAGTGAGTCCAGCTATGCTCGTAGCTGCTAGTACGACATCAAGTAGCGCAACGCTTCCAGTAACGATGGAAGTTGCGCAAAAAAGACTTCGTATACCTGAATCGGTAGCTGGTTTCACCATTCCACTTGGAGCTACTGTTAATATGAACGGACTATCAGCAGCGCTCGGTGTTTTAGCGGTCTTCGCATTAAACGTATATGGTATTCCAATTACATTTGGGCTTATTATGCAAACTGTATTTTTAGGAATCGTCCTTGCGGCGGGCTGTGCTGGTGTAAAAGGTGCGGACGTTATTACCGCGACTATTTTACTTTCTACACTAGGGCTCCCGCTAACAATTATCCCGATTATTGCGGCGGTTTCTCCGCTCGTTGATATGGGCCACACAGTTGTAAATATTACGGGTGATTTAGTAGGGGCGCAGGTCGTGAATGAAAATATCACATCTAGTGAAGAAAAGAATTTAGAAAAGGGTGAACAAATATGCTAGTCATAAGCGCGAACGAACAAAAAAACTTAGTAAATATGAATGAAGTTATTGAATACGCGGCGCTTGCTTTAAAAGAATTTTCAGCAGAAAGAACGATTACACCAATTCGCGGCTCATTACCATTTGCGAACGAGCAAAATACCGCATTAATTATGCCTTCAGTAGCGGAAGGACTTGAAGCACTCGGCTTAAAAGTAGTAACGGTAGCTCCTCATAATAAAAAGATAGGAAAGAAAACGATAAACGGGATCGTTATGCTATCAGACTTTCAAACGGGAGAACCGCTCGCACTTTTAGAAGGATCCTACTTAACGATGATTCGAACAGGCGCCTTATCAGGTGTAGCGACAAAGCATTTAGCTCGTCATAATGCAAAAAACTTGTGCATCATCGGTACAGGGGAACAAGCGAAAGGAATTGCGGAAGCTGTACTCGCTGTTAGGGATATCGAAAAAATCATACTGTATAACCGAACGGAAGAAAAAGCCTATGCATTCGCGCAATATATACAAGAGAAATTTAACAAACCGGCTTACGTCTACAGAGATCCAAATGAAGCAATAAGCGAAGCAGATATTATCGTCACAACAACGAATGCATCCACACCAGTCTTCTCAGAAAAATTACAAAAGGGCGTCCACATAAACGCCGTCGGTTCATTCAGACCGAGCATGCAAGAACTACCATCTCACGCCATCGCTAACGCAAACAAAGTAGTAGTCGAATCAAAAGAAGCAGCGCTAGAAGAAACCGGTGACCTCCAAGTACCGATAAAAGAAGGTCTATTCGAAGCTAGCAATCTCCACGCCGAACTTGGTCAAATTATAAACGGGGAAAAAGCTGGTAGAGAGAACGATGAAGAGATTACTATTTTCAAATCAGTTGGTTTGGCGGTAGTAGATATTATCGTTGCGAAGTATTTGTATGAAAAAGCGGTGGAGCGTGGAGTTGGTACTACGATTCAGTTGTGAGGCTGCCTTTTGGTGGTCTTTTTTTGTTTGAATTTGTTGCTAGTTTTAGTGGTAGTTTCTGCGGAATTTGTCGTAAGAAAGTTACAAGTTCCTTGTTAAATATTTATATATAAATTATAAAAAGCAGTATATAATCGATAAGGATGAAAACGGTTTATGAAAACAATTAAGAAAGGAATATAAAGTATGGAGGAATGGATAGCGAGTCAGAAAGAAACCACCCATCATAAAATAGCGATAACATTATTTCCTATCATTCTATTTTTAGGGTATATCCATCCAGGATTATTTGGTTTTGGACTATTTTTATTTTTTATTATTACATCATTTAAGTTATTGAAGAAAATGTTATTTTTCATGATCATATTAGGCATAATAGCGGCAATTCTTCCATTTTTAGCACCAATTATTTTTATTGTTATGCTCGTTCTCTTTTTTATGAGAATTCAGTTTGTGCTAAAAAATTGGAGGCCTTTCTTAGCTGGATTGCTTGTATATGGAATCGCGGCTATTTTATTAGCCAGAATGAGTTTCGATCCTACTAGTGCGTCTTTAGCCTACGATTCTTCACCTAGTAAAGTAATGGAGTCTATTATCGTTTCGGTGTTAGGCTTTATTGGTATAAGAGCAACGTTAATTTGGTTGTATGGACATAGTTATAGTAGTTATGCAGCTCTTGGAATTATGGGAAGTGTACCTCTTATTATTATTTCTTTCATTTTGCCATTTTTAAAAATGCATGTTGGTGGAGATGTTTATGTCGCAGAACCTGGAGTGGTTGATGGGCACGCTGTGACAGGAGAAACAGTTGTACATTCTTCAGAGGCGCATATAGCTAAGGGAACGAATGTGCAACCATATGTAAGAACAGCGCCAGACGGAGATGTAACGAATAACTTATCGTATCACGGTCCAGATGCAAAGCCAGTCAATCCAGAAATGGTAGCGGTGAAAGCTCATGTAAGAACGGCGCCAGACGGAGACGTAACGAATAACTTATCGTATCACGGTCCAGATGCAAAGCCAGTCAATCCAGAAATGGTAGCGGTGAAAGGCCATGTAAGAACGGCACCAGACGGAGATGTAACGAATAACTTATCGTATCATGGTCCAGATGCAAATCTTGTAAATGTAGAAGCGCAAGGAAATGATCATGTAAAAGTTACTTCAGATACTAAAGGTTCTTCACAATGGGGAAGCATGACTCCAGAACAAAAAGAAACCGCTTTGAATGTATTTAGTGGAACATTAGTTGGACAAGGCATGATAGATAAATTGTTAAAACGTGTGGATCCGAAGAAAGGACGGAATCGTTTTTGTGGACATTGTGGTAAGGAAAGGTCTGGGAACGAACGATTTTGTGTCTCATGTGGAGGTAGCCTGGAAGAGGATGAACAAGCTACAAAACAAATGGATAATAGGAAGAAAGGGAACTTTATTCTATTCAGCATTATCGGAGCAATCATTGTCATAACAGCGATACTTATGATGAAAAATTCATTTTTCTCAGAGGATGATAAAGTAGCAACTTCGGTAGAAACTAGTGAATATAGCGAAGAAGAAAACACACAACTAAGCACCGCATCATTATCAGATATAGATGGTTATTGGGTAGATAAAAGTGATCCAAGTTATGTCGGGATTCATGTAATTGATGATAAAAAGGGCGAAATAACACTCTATAACGGCGAAGAAAACGTTACATACTTATTTAAAGAACAAGATATTGATGAGAAGAAAATTAGCTTACGCATCTATGAAGTGGAATCTAATTTAGAAACATTCACACGGTTTAATGTTCGTGTAAATGTAATAGATGACGAAGAGATTGAGTTAATCAGGCTAGGGCATGAAGAAGAGAACCTTTCACTTACACGAATGACGAAGGAAGAGTTTATGAATTACTATGAGCCTGTTGATGAGAAAAAAGCGTATACAGGACAAAGTGATAAACGTGAACAATCTATTCGTACGAATACAACGATACCATTCAGACAGGTAGAAGGCGATTGGATTAATACTACCGGTGGATATAATATAGCTTTTGTATTAGATGAAGGAGATAAAAGCGGTGAATTAATTATCGAAAGGGAACAGCCAGGCGGCCGTCTTCCGCAACATAAATTCTATATAAGTTCTGAACCGAAGAGTGGAGATAATACATATATTATCTCGGTCAAACAAAATTCAGGTGAATACCAAAACGTAGAATTAACACTGACGGAGGATCGATTGCGAATGAAGATGGATGGACAGGAGAGTTTTTATCGGAGAGGATAGATGCGATGTTGTCTCAAAAGGTGTAAATTAGTTTTTACTATCATATATATAAGAGAATCGTCCCTTTATTTAATTTGGTTGTGGTGATTCTTATATGTACAACGAAATTCAAAAAGCTGCACCTCTAACAATTAGAGGTGCAACTTTTTTACCATTCTCGCCATTCTTCTGTGATGTCTTCTTCGGATTCTAAGCCAGCTATCCGTGCTGCTGTATCGATAAATTCATAGAGATCTTCTCTTTCCATTGTTTCGATAAAATAGTCATGTTCGACATTTAATTCATTTATTTTAATAACTACCTCTTTAACGACTTGCATTATTTCGACTTCGGTTGGGTTCTCTCCCAATTGCTCTAAATTGTTAATGTAAGTGTCGAGCACTTTATTTGTTGCACTTATATTTTCTTCGGTGAAAAACTCCCCATCTTCATCATTCTCAATCCATGGGGTTGTTGGTTTGTTTTTTTTCAATTCATCAAATGTCATGATAACCTCCTAAAAATGTTTTTTTATCTTTAATCTCATTCTACATTTTCAATTATATATAACAACCATTTTAGAGAAATCTCCTGTAGGCTGCTAGTTTTTCAACTCATTTTGCGAGGCTACCTTTTCGTGGTCTTTTTATTTTCTCCTCCGCATAAATATATTTTATCGCAAGAATTCATTAATAGATTTCAAACTTTCTATCTTTGCGAAAAAGTATCCTGAAAAAGTAGCTAGTTTAACTTTTTCGGGTGGATATTGTAATGTTCCATCAGAATTTCAAGCGAATCTATCGCAACTTTTAACGTGGAAGAGTGAATATACAAATCAAAGTTGGTTAAAGCAATATGCAATGCTTCAAAATCCAAATAGAAAAGAAATACCTGAAGACTCGCAATCTATTTTCTATAAATATGGACAATTATTACATCCGAATGTATTCGAAAAAGCAGTTTGTCTCGTTCAGTAGAGTCGCGTCAAGATAAGCGCCCTCTTTTATCTGACTTAAGAGAGACGGGACAAATTGAGCAAGATGCGGATGTGATTATGCTTATGTATCGTGAGGATTATTACGATAAGGAAACGATACAGAAAGAGATGACGGAGATTCATGTGGCGAAGCATCGGAATGGACCTGTGGGCAGTTTTAAACTAAGATTTTTGAAGGAGTTTGGGCGATTTGTGGAGGGGGAATAGTGAAAAGACTTGAGTATCACTTTGCAAATAACAAAGAATAAAGCATAAGTGTTCTATTTCATTAACTTATGCTTTATTTTTTGATTCTCTGAATATGTTTCTTATTTTTCCATAAAGAAGGATTTTCTCTCTGTAGTAATCCATTTCTCCAAATCGTCTTGGCTACGTCGGACAAGTCGATTCACTAAGACATCATGCCATATATAATCTTCTAATAGGTATATATGAACTGGGTCATCTGTATAAAAAGCAACATTACGCTCCTCAAGTGATGGTCCATAAATCATCTCTTTAGAATCTATCGATAAAATAAACCAATGTTCTGTAGACAGGGTTTCTGTATAAGGTGTTATACGATGGGCTTCTAGATTTTTAATGGGATTTTCAACATGCAGGGTAATACCTTGTACTGTAACTTTATCAGCTACCTCAGATAGTTCCTCTTTTAACGCTTCATACATCTCATCCCACATTGAAATGACAATACGTTTTTGGGCTTTTTTTATTAATGCCTGACAGTAGCTAATTATTGTTTTATTGTCTTTTAAAGTAATCACTCGATTATCCGTTTTTTCCTCGAAAGTTTCTAGTTTTTTTAATGAATCACTGATTCCTTCATAAGTAGACTGCCATTCTGATTGAGCCTTCTGTAAAAAGATTTCAACAGGTAGAGGTGAATAGCGAGTGGTGTCATTTATTTCTTCTTTCATGACAATTCCTTTTTCTACAAGGTTACCCAAAACCTCATAAATTCGCGCTCTTGGGATACCTGAATCCTTACTTACTTGGTAGGCTGTAACAGGCCCTTGTTTAACAAGAGATACATAAGATTTAGCTTCATATTCATTAAAACCAATTTTTTTAAGCTGTTGCACTATGTAGTCCACTTTTTTCTTCCTCCGATGTTTGCTTTTATATTTTAACGTTACAATAACTGTTTACATTTAGCAAATTATTAGTTACTATTCGAATAGTGACTAAAGGGGAGGCTACTAGTATGGATTTTTATTTAGACCCATCAGTATTAATTATTTTGATTGCTTTTGGATTTTTAGCTGCATTTATTGATTCAGTTGTAGGTGGTGGAGGACTCATTGCCTTACCCGCTTTATTATTTACAGGACTGAATCCAGCAAGTGCAGTAGCTACGAATAAACTAGCGTCGACAATGGGGTGTGCAACTAGTAATATTGTGTTTTATCGTTCTGGTAATCTTGATTTGAAATCGGCGTTTAAATTATTTCCACTCACTTTCATAGGTTCCATAATAGGGGCATGGATCGTTCATTTAATGAACCCAGAAGTACTGAAGCCATTGATGCTGATCATGCTTGGTGCGGTTGCTATTTATACGATATTCAAAAAGGATTGGGGTAGTATTTCCACTCATAAAAAATTGTCTGGTCGACACGTCATTATTTTTACTTTTTTTGTTTTTGCTATTGGTTTTTATGATGGATTTCTAGGTCCTGGCACAGGTTCGTTTTTAATGTTTTCTCTTTTATTTATTGGGTATGATTTTTTAAAAGCAGCAGGTAATGCGAAGCTTCTTAATTTAGGAAGTAATGTTGGTGCATTGTTGATGTTTATGTATGTAGGGCAAGTAAACTATGTGTATGGTTTTATAATGGGGATTGCTCAAATTGCTGGAGGGATTGTTGGCTCCAAATTTGCTATAAAAAAAGGAAGCGGGTATGTTCGTGCTCTTTTCATTACAGTAACTTGTTTATTGTTGGCGAAAAATCTGTATGACTATATTCAGTAAGTAATTTTGAACATTTTTTAGATGCTACCTTATTCGAAGATAGCATCTAAAAAAAGGCTCATTTAAAAGAAAATTTAAGTTAAGAGAATGAAAATAATACAAACGAATATTTTCAGGGTATGTTTATCTACCTTAGAGAAATAACTATTCCACATTCTTCTTATAACCAACCCGCAACAACCCCTTAAAATCCACCTCAGCAATCAACACACTTAACAATATAAGCGTCGCCCCTAAATACCCTTTCCCTGTGAGCGTTTCACCTGTGAAGAAGAAGGCAAATCCTGCTGAAAAGACAGGTTCTAATGAAAAGATAAGACCTGTATGTGTGGGCGTCGTGTATTGCTGGGCGATAACTTGCACAATGAATGCGACTGCGGTGCAAAATATGCTTAAGGCTAAGATGATTAGCCATGAGTCGATAGTGCCAGGAAGTTTTGGGGTTTCCATCACTAATGAAAAAATAAGACTAAATAGGCCGACAAAACCGAGTTGTACTACCCCAAGTGCAATTGAATTCACATGTTTTGTTACGCTTCCAGTAATGATGACGTGAATCGCATAAAATAAGGCAGACAGTATGCAAAATATATCGCCGTTACCGATCTTGAATTCACTAGTTAATGTTAGTAATCCGATTCCTATTATCGTTAACACAATTCCTAATATAACTTTCTTTTCAGGAATGTGTTTTAAAAATATAGCTGATAATATTGGAATGAAAATGACTGTGAGACATAGTAAGAAACCTGCATTAGATACACTTGTATACTTAGTACCAAACGTCGCGAAAATGTAAACGATAAATAAAACAGAAGCCAATATAAATGCATATTTTACAGTTTTAAAATCGATCTTGAATAAATGTTTGTAAAATATTAAACCTGATAAAAGAAAGGCAATAATAAATCGTAATGCGATTAAATTGTATTCTTCTATGTCATCAAGTCCAAGCTTTGTAAGTAGGATGGATGCACCCCAAAAAAATGTAACTAGTAGTAGCATTAAATCAGCTTTTAATTGAATTTTCATTTCTATTCCCTCATTATGTATAATTTATAATACCCGTGGCCTCATTGTTTATTTTAATATTAATTCTGAATATTTGGAATGAAAATTTATCGACGCTTTTTTCTCCATCAAATGGTGTGAAATCAAAAACGAAATCATACCAATTGATGTACGATGTGATGAAGCCTTTTAATCCTCTTTTGAAGCGATTTTCTGAGCAGCTTGGAAGTGTGATGGTGCGAGTTGGAAAAGATGGATATTCCCATTCGATTGTTGAAAGCTCGGATTTGAAGAAGCTCGGTATGTAATAGTATGTATATAAAAAAACGCCTATTTCATATGGGCGTTTTTTGATGTTGCAGTTATTCCTTTTCAAACTGAAAAATATTCCGATTAATGAGTTGATGGAAGTGTTTATCCATTTCTGCTGCAGAAACTTTTCTTTCGTTTTGAAACCACCACGCACTTAATGTTGTGATTACCCCTGAATAGAATTCGGTAATTAAATCGTTTGGTATCGTATGATTTTTGCACAGTCGATTTAGCGCTTCCGTTTCCTGCTTCCTTGTGTCATGACTTAAATAATGTACACGGCTAATAAATTGTTCATCAGACATTTGCGCCTCAAACATTTTACAGATTTCTTCATGATGCAGGAATTGTTCCATCACTTGAAATGGTTTGCTTAATCGATCTAAAAGCGGTATTTCAGCAATCATTTCGCCATATCGTTTAAATCCAAATGCTAATAGAGCATCTTTATCTTCGAAATGTTTATAAAAGGTTGTTCGGTGTACCATCGCGAGATCGCATATTTGGTTAATGGTGATGGTACTATATTTCTGTTTGGATTGTGTCATTAATTCAAATAAGGAATCCCATAGTAATTTATGTGTACGTCTAATACGTAAATCAAGTTGTTTTTCATTATCGTTCATCTACAATTCTCCTTTTTTGTAGATTAAATATACAAAGGCTGAAAATTGATTCTCCCTTTTTAATCTACATATGTATATTATATTACATGTGTTCTGGTTTATATAAAGCATTTTAAGTGGAAAACAGGAGGAGAATCAATACATGAATATAACAACTAAGAGCCCTGCAAGTGGCAAAGTTGATACTTCTAATATGAAACATACCCCGATTTTAATTGCATTACTTTTAGGGGCAATGGTTGCATTATTAAACGAAACATTACTTGGTAATGCGTTAACGGTATTAATGAAAGAATTTGGCGTAACAGCTTCAACAATCCAATGGCTTTCTACAGCATACATGTTAGTAGTGGGTGTGCTGGTACCGATTACAGCATTACTTCAGCAATGGCTCACAACGAGACAAATGTTCTTGATCGCTATGGTAACGTTTTTAGTCGGTACATTAATTGCGGGATTTGCACCGACATTTTCCGTTTTATTAGTCGGCCGTATCGTCCAAGCAGTAGCGACGGGGTTAATTTCACCGTTATTAATGAATACGATTTTAATTATTTGTCCACCCGAAAAACGTGGTGCCACGATGGGGTTAATCGCACTTGTGATGATGTCAGCTCCAGCAATTGGTCCTACATTATCTGGAGTAATCGTTGATTCATTGAATTGGCGCTGGTTATTTTACATTGTTATTCCTATCGTGATCATTTCAATTATGATTGGAATGAAATACATTCAAAATGTTACAGAGTTAACAAGGCCAAAAGTAGATTATCCATCAATTCTTTTATCGACGTTAGGATTTGGCGGGATTGTGTATAGCTTTAGTGCATCAGGTGATTCAGGATGGTCGGATGCGAAAGTGTATGGTGCTTTAATTGTTGGGCTTATATCACTATTCATTTTTGTCATTCGACAATTAAAAATCGATAATCCAATTTTAGAATTACGTGCATTTAAAGTTCCGATGTTTACAATATCAGTTGGATTAATCGTCATTGTGATGATGTCGTTATTTTCAACGATGACTTTATTACCGATGTTCCTGCAAACAGTTTTACTCGTTACAGCCTTTAAATCAGGACTAATAATGCTTCCGGGAAGTATTATTAGCGCCATAATGGGACCAATCGCAGGTAAACTATTTGATAAATTTAGTCCGAAAGTTATTATCGTTCCGGGCATTGTGTTAGTAGGAATCGCGATGTTCTTATTTAAAGGCATTACTCCTGATACATCAATGGTACAAATTATTGTCATGCATAGCGTATTAATGGTTGGACTCATGTTTGTAATGACAGCACAAACATACGGTTTAAATCAATTAACACCAGATTTATATCCGCACGGAACAGCACTGTTTAATACGTTACAGCAAGTAGCTGGCGCAATTGGTACAGCTATCTTTATTTCGAAAATGTCTTCAGGAACAACTAAGTATATGGAAAGCTCTGCAAATCCAATGGATCCAGTAGAGAGGTTAAACGGTTTAACATCCGGATTCCAAGGTGCATTTACACTAGGGTTAATCTTTATCGTTATTGCTTTTATCGTATCTTTATTCTTAAAAGAAGAGAAAGAGGGAGTAGAAGCAGCGGGGGTTTTACAGAAAGAGAATTAAGAAGTTGTAGGTTCATGTAAAAAGACATCTTCACGAGTGGGAGATGTCTTTTTATTGGTACTGTGTTTAAAAAGGAGCCGTCACCTAGTCCAAAAAAATCGACTTATGGGACAGCTCCTTTTAAGTTTTAGGGACTAAAGACGCTTCAATAATGTATCGATCTGGGGCGTCACCGATGTAATTAAAAGGATAACATGTTGTTAATGTTAATGTCGGTGTATCTTTCTCTACAATAACGGTACGATCTTCCGCGTCTGTTATCCAATGTTTGTTAATGTTGTATGTATAGGTATTATTTTCGTATTCTACAATAAGTTGGTCATTTTCTTTTAGCTGATCTAGTTCGGTAAATACAGTATCTCGATGGCCACTTAAAACGGTATGGCCATTTCCAGATGGTGCAGTCGTTAATTCACTTACAAACATGCCCACACCTTTTTTTAGTACTTTATCGTCAACTCCCCAATATATGGAGTATTTCTTTTGTATTTTAGGAATGATTAAATATGCTACTTGTTGTCCTAATTGATGATTTACTTCTGAAGACGGAATTTGCACAATTTCTTCGTGGGTTTGAGGAGTTTCTATTGTATCGTTCTTGTCTTCAGGAGGTGCTGTGATTGGTGTTTGAGTTTCGTATTTCTTTATTTCACTAGATGCTAAAGATTCGGCGGAGCTTCTAGCACTATACCATTCTATAAAACAATAAGAAAAAATCGAAATTCCAATTATAAATAAACATAAGCCTATCCATTGGTTTATTTTCATTTCCATCACTCCATTTTAAAAGGACAGGAGAATCCTGTCCTTTAAAGGAATTATTTTACGCGTTTGTTTTTTTACGACGGAACATTAATACAGATCCAATTGCAGCTAAACCTAAGCTTGCTAACATCATTGTAACACCATTTGATGCTGTGTTTGGCAATTTTTCGCCTTGTTTTTTGTTTTCTTGTTTCACAGCTGTATTTGTGTCTTTCTTTGTTTCTTTTGCAGTTGTTTGAGTTTTAGTTTGTTCTTGCTTTTTGTTTTCTTGTTTAGCAGGTTCTTGCTTAGTATTTTCTTGTTTAGTTTGTTCTTGTGGTTTGTTTTCTTCTTGTTTAGTAGTTTGTTTACTAGCTATAAATTGGTCATAATCCCCTTTTTTCACTTCACAAGGTAAGCCATCGTTGTCACGGTCTAGATCGTGAGGATCGTTAGTTGCGCTATATCCATTGCTATGCCAGAACTCCATAACTTCTTGTTTGTTGTTGAAGTGACCGCAGTTCTTATCGTTTGGATTTTTTGCTGCAAATGCAGAAGAACTGTACCCCACAGTTAAAAGTGTGAACGCTGTTGCTGAAACTAATAATTTTTTCATGAATTTCTCCCTTTTCCCAATATTATGTAGTACATTGAAATATTTTACATTCTAATATTCAAAAATACAATAGGGAAAATCAAGAAATGTAAGATTTTTTAAAAATATATATTTTTGTAACGTCATACGGTAACAATTGTCTCTAAACGTAAAATTTCTCGAAAATGTCTTCAGGAACAACTAAGTATATGGAAATCTCAGCAAATCCAATGGACCCAGTAGAGGAGTTAAACGGTTTAACATCGGGATTCCAAGGGTCGTTTACATTCGGATTAATCTGTATCGTTATTCTTAAAAGAACATAAAAGCAACGGGGATTTTATGCTTTTTTAAGAAATTGTAGATTCATATAAAAAAGACATCTTTACGAGATGTCTTTTTACATTTCTTTCGTTATATCATACTGCAACAATTGCTGTTGATCATAAAATTTTTCAAAAATAATGCCCATTACATAGAAGAACAATAGACCAAAGCAAATGTGAATGAGTGTAAAGGTAGCTCCAAATGAAGAAAATTCATACACCATAATTGGTAATTTTGCAGTTGTCCAAACGCCTAAGAAAAATACGATGTATCTAATACTTGCGCCTTTTTTTAATAGTAGTGCTGTAATCGGAAAGGCAACATAGAGGGGACCAGCTGCAATTCCGCCTAATAATAGAGAAAATAAGATGCCATATATGCCGGACTTTTCTCCCATGTATTTCATTAGCGTTTCTTTCTTCACCCACTGATCAAGTAACCCTACAAATACTAGGACAGGGGGGAGTAGAAACAGCATATCTAAAATGCTATTCCCCGTTAATTGTAATGCGCTCCATCCTAAAGATTGGTTTATAAAAGTTAATAAGAGGAGCCCAAACAGTAATATGAAAAAGAAGCGATATCTTTTTAGTTCATTCATACCATCACCACCCAAATGATATATGAGAATAGGAGTGACATGAGTAATGCAGATGCATTACGAGCGTAAGCAAAGCTTCGTCCGAATATCTTTTGTTCCATTGGCAAGGTTGTCATTCCTACTGACATTAATGTAGACATGAGTGCCGCAACTTGAGGAAGCCCTGCGCCGTGCTGTATTAACGTATTACCAAGTGGGAACACGACAAAGCTTGGAATGAGTGCCACAGATCCGAGTATTGCTGAATAAATAATACCTAAAAATCCGGACTGTTCTCCAATGATAGAAGAGATGAAGGACGGTGTTAAGATAGAAAGTGATAGTCCGACGAAAAGCATAATGGAGAGCATGGCAGGGAGGAGGTTTCGAAATATTTTCCATGATTTTAATAGGGCAGCTTTCGTTTTATTCCGATCCTTCATAAAAGAAATCCCCGTAAGAACAATGGCCAAAGTGTAAAGGATAGCGCCATTAATCATGATTAGATTCCTTTAAGTCTTTATATTTGTCTAAGAAAAATGATAAGTTTTTCATTTTTTCCTCAATATCCATTTGAAAATCTGCTAATTGTTCTTTTCCGGCTGTAGTAATTTTGTACATCTTTCTCGGCTTATCTGGAACTGATGTACTTACATAAGATTCAATAGCACCTTCGTTTTCTAATTTCTTCAGCGTGCGGTAAAGGATGGCACTATCGATTGGATTGACCGGAAGTTCTTCTTCACATTTCTGAAGTAGCTGCCCGCCATAGTTATCACCTTCTGCTAAAAATAACAAAAGAAATGCACCTGTGTGTCTTCCTGTATGTTTCATGAATATACCTCCTAGAGTGAATTGGAATATATACTGTTAATGACAGTATACTGTTGTTAACAGTATATGGTGCATGAAGTGCTATGTCAATTTTAAAATGTTGATTAGTGCAAAGAATAATCCCTGTTCTAATCTTTCTAAATAACAAAATAAAAGCCTACTGTTTTCTTGTGACAGTGGCTTTCATAGTTGGCAAACCACTATATTGCGCTTTGATAATATTTTTGGAATTTAGGAAAAAACCAACGTTTCTCGCGACACAAACTTTGGGACCATCCATGCAGTATGTACCAGCAGCAGTATGCTTGTTAAATGCAAAATAATTGTAAAGCATAAAGTAAGAATATAGAGTGTTTTCTACTACAATGGATAAAACTATATTATCCATTTAACTTAAAGGAAGGCGAGATGAGTTTATGAAGAAAACAGTTTGGTTATTATGTTTTTGTTTTTTTATTGCCTGTTTGACTTTTAAAAGTCCTGTAACTTACGCTAAAGAAGGACAGGAGTTTACATTTATCGTAGATTAACCAGCACTTTTGCATTTTTTAAAAGTAACTTCACAAGAATATACGAATGCTATGAAAAAAGGGGTAACTTTAGCCACGTTTGCATCTAGAAGAGGAATAAGTGAATCGAAATTAATTCATTATTTCGCAATTCAACAACAAAAACAAATGGATTTGGCATTAAAAAAGGGGCAAATCGATCAGGAAATGTACGAAAGCTTACTAATTGATATGAATCACGGGATGTCTAAAGCTATAAACCATAACCCTCAGGCCTTTAAATAAAATATATTTCGGGTATTAAGTGGGTATAATTTATGTCAACACATCATCAGAAACTATAGGACAACATTCAAACTACTAAAAAGATGTGTCTCTGTATTGTTAAAGCCCCTTCAAATCTCTTCAGATTTGAAGGGGCTTTTAGTTCAGGTTCTATTACTACACAGACTCCAATGACCAATAGAAAAGCTGTTTTTTCTAGCCTTTTTAAAAGATTTTAACTTAATTTTTTAATATTTAGTGCTGCGCCACTTTCAACTAGATTACAAAGAGCTAGAGAACGTCCAAAAAGACTTGTATTTCTTAATGAAAAAGTTGAGTTAGCTGGTACTCTTAAAATAGCTGTTCCTGAAAATTGGTCACATGCTTCTCCGGTATTAGTTATTGTACCAAAAGATGTTTGGAAATTAGGAACTGGCACTCCGTTCAGGATAGCAGTTACTTGTTGTTCTGAACCTGTGCTTGTTATATTAGCGGTTGTAATTACATAGTTAATTTCATAATCTCCAGCTACTGGAATGGATATCGTAGTAGGAGGAAGTAGAACAATTCTTCCTGCGCTAGCTACACTTTGATTGTTAAATGGAATGTTCTCTCCATTAGGTACCGTAACAAATGTATTTTGCCAGAAGTTACGATAAGCTGGTGAAAAAGCTAGAGTCGGGGGAACAGCAGGTGGAAGAGCAGGCAAAATCCCATGACAGCAGCATCCCTTCGATTTTGAAAAATATGAGTTCAAAATGATTCACCCCCTTTTTTGAAAATTAATATAATTATTTATATTCAAATCAATTCACTTATCTTGTATACTTGTCCATGCTTGTTTAATAAAAATTAACGCATTATCCGAAAGAAGTCGCCTTCCTCAAATGTGTGAAGGACGATAATCCAACGGTAGGTGGGAGATGAACAAAACCCCCACTGATTAAAGTTTCACTTTATGTATAATAGAAATAGAAAAAAGTTCTTTTGATTAATAGGGTAAAGCTTTTCGTAAAGATATAGTTTTTTTGAATGTCATAAGGCCCTTTATACAGGCTATTTACCTATATGGAGAAATTTTCAAAAACGATTTTTATTAAGAAATACATATATTGGATTAGTACACAGAGTGCCCGTCTTCGTGTACTTTTTTATTGTGAATAAGGAGAATGTGTTCCTGCAGCGTCTAAAGAGAATGGCTATATTCGTATTTTGACCAGTTATCGTGTGAAAACGACCGATTATCGAAAATCCATTTACAGTAACTTAAATAGCTTTTATATTTAGAGCGAGCGAAAGGGAAGTGGTGAAGTGAAGTTTGAAGTGTCGATTGACCCATCTTATAAAGAACCGAAAATTATCATTCTTACAGATAAAATGACAGATGAGATATCTGATATTATGAAACGGCTGTCAGAGGTTTTGTAGTTAACATCCCTCACTTATCAATAGTCAAAAATGAATAGAATTCTCGTTTTGGGGTTGATCTAAAACCTTAGCTTGATGGGCATGTGGCGGTCCCACATATGTTAGTTGCATATTGAGAAATAAAAAAAGACACTCTCAAGAGTGCCTCTTATTAGCAGCCGATTCCGCCGCCCCAACAGCTAGCTCCAACGATGATTAATAAGATAAAGAGCACAACAAGTAAGGCGAATCCACCGCCAAAACCACAGCCTCCACCACAACTACCACCATAGCCCATATTAACGCCTCCTTCCATAAAGTCCATATATTAATGGATTTATTTCACTTTATGTTTTTACGGATAAACTTGAGCAGGTCCTTTTGAAAAATAAAAGTACTCGGTATTTTAAGAGAGTTGACGACCTTATTTTTGTCACGAGTATTACGCTTATTACATATGGTATTTTATTCTGTGCATTGGGGGAAAGGAGATCGTTATGGCTAATTCTGAGATGATATTACGTTTACTTACGGATTTAAAGATTGAGCAGCAAGCATTAAGAGAGCAGTTGGAGAAAATGCAAACAGCTTTGACTATTCTTGAAGAAAAATCAACTACTCCTGAAGAAAAACCAGCTGTTACAAAGCAACGCGGACATTCTGGGTTTCCAACATCTTTTCGTGATTGGAGAGCATCTTCTCAAAAGAATTAAGGAATCTTGTTATAGTGAGTTATACAAAATCACAAATGAAAAAGTACAGTTTACTGTAGTTAATACAGAGGCTGTACTTTTTGTTATGTTAGTATAAGTTGTGATAGGCGGTTTGTATTTTCTTTGACTATTCCACCTTTAACTCGATCCCTTTATCCAACATATCTCCATTAATTTTCAAAGTTAATCCTTGCGTCTTTTTCGGTACATCGAATACAATGTTCCCTTCCAAATTTTCACTAGGATTAAGAACACCAAATTTAAATGTAGCGGTATTTGCAGCTTTAAGTACTAATTGAAATTCATTAGAAATGTGATATTCTCTTCCGGTACCGTCAATTAATTTAAAGTTGTTGCTATTTAGTGTAATGGGTTCCTCGTGACCATTATGTACTCTGACGTCTAATACTTTAAATACACCTTGTGCTTTAACTTCTCCATTACCTATAACATCTAATGAATCGACAGAGCCTATTGATATGTATACACCAGAAGAATCTTCATGGGTGGGAAGCTCTTTTTGAGGATCCTTGTTGCTAAGCTCATCATTTTTTGTTTCTTTAGAAGTCTCCTGTTCGTTTTTCGTGTTACTGCTAGATGTATCATGTGAACTGCAAGCTGATAATCCAAACAAGAATGTGCTACATAATAATGTTGTTAATAACTTTTTGTTCATATTGTGTTCCTCCAAAATAGAAGTACTTTTATGGGTGCCATAATGATTTGATAAATCTATATTTTTCTTTATATGTATTAAATGGTGCACCTTATTATATTGGTTTTGGAATTAAAAGGAAACTTGATGTAAATAAAAAAGACACTGTGAAGTGTCTTTTTTATTTAAGTTATGCGCATTACTTAATAAGACGTTAGTTACTCATCCTGAACATGAGTAACTATGTAGGGTGATTTAATTATAACATTTTAACCAGTAATGGGTCTATATGGAATTTGTTTGATGATTATGTTTGGTTATTCAAAATTACAAATATAAAAAAGCACCGATGCTTGGAATGATGAATCGATTTGCAGCCGCGATACTTGGTGCGATTATTATGTATGAAATTGAACACCATGATTTCATGTGGACATTTGCAGCTGGAATTATGGGTGGGTATTTCTTGATTATAATTAATTTAGGATATTACAGCATGAGAGATGCGAAGAAATAAAGTGCTGTGTAAATAACTAATTTGGATGACTTGAATGTATAAACCTAAAAACTTTCCTTTATGGAGAGCTTTTTATTACAAAGAAAAGACACTCATATAAGAGTGTCTTTTCCAATAGTTTTTTAGCAGAAGCAAGAAGCTCCAACAATGATCAATAAAATAAACAATACAACTAATAAAGCAAAGCCGCCGCCACAACTACTACAACTACCACCAAATCCCATAATAGTTCCTCCTTTAATAAGAGGGGAAAACAAGGGTACACTCATGTATTTTAACGGATTCAAATTACTTTATGTTTTTTACGCAATAATTGAGCAGGTCCTTTTGAAAATAAAGAAAAGACACCCTAAGGTGCCTTTCTCCGACTTGAACCATCTTAATTTTAATAATATTGGACTCCCGTCCGAATATTATTTTACCATGTTAAGTTGTTTTTGGAAATATGCTATATCGATAATTACAATCATACCATTAATAAGAACCCCATAAATGATAAACCATTCCACTAACAAAAAACAATAATCCTAAAAACAAAACAATTAAAGCAAGTACTCCATTTTGATTATGTTCCATAAAACTAGCTCCTTTTAGATTTATTTTTATCCCGCTATTTGTGGGCAGTTTATCTCCCACCTCAAAATTCAGGTGAAGCAAAGAAGTTAGGTGGGAGATAAACTGCCCGTAAACGCCCGATTGGTGAAGGCTAATAATCAGTGGGGGGGTGAACAAAACCCCCACTGATTAAAGTTTCACTTTATATACAAAAAAGCCTTTAGTCGTAATTATGGCTAAAGGCTTTGAGCATTATACTTGTCACTTTATAAAATCTTATGAGAAGAATTTATAATGTTTTTTTATCAAATTTGAAACTGAAAATGTACTAGCTTGATAATGAAGCCTGGCTATTTGAATTGAAAAATTTTAGTTTTACTATAATTAATAGAAATGAGAGTAGTGTGAATATAAATCCACTCCAAATAAGCTGGTGAATACCTAGGTTTGAAATGAACCAGCCTCCAATAGTTGTTCCTAGAGTAATTCCGAGATTTGAGAACGAAACGAATAGACTATTACCAAATTCAGGTGCTTCTTTTGCTTCGCTTATTAACCATGTTTGGCCAACAATTAATCCACCAGCATGTACGATTCCCCAAATGAATACGATAAAAATCATTGGAACAAGGTAGGAACCTAAATAATAAACCAATATGTAAACAACAGAATATAGAATAGGGAATGATATTACGGTATTTATTATGCTTTTTTGCAGGAGACCACCAAATAAATGATTACCTAAAATCATAACTATACCAAATATGAATAGCATGATACTGATGAGAGATCCATTCATGGAAGTTACTTTTGCAAGGTACTCGGCGAAGTAGCTGTATACGGAAAACATGGCTGCAAAAAGGAATGTGACGGTTAAAATATTTAACCATAATCCAGGTTTGCCGAGTATACGAATTTGTTTGCCGAAAGACATTTTTTCTTTAACAGGCATAGAAGGAAGTAGGATTAGTATTCCAATGAATGCAAGTGTGTTAACGAACGCTCCGAATAAGAAAGCAATTTCGAGTGAAAATTGGTCTGCAAGGTAAGAGGTTAATGGTACACCTAAAGCAAAGCCAACAGTAATTCCCATGAAAACTTTTGTAACTGCTTGACCGCTCTTTTCTGGAGGGACAAGTTTAGCAGCTGTTACAAGAGCGATTGAAAAGAAGAGTGGATGAAGCGCTGCCGGTAAAATACGAAAAATAAGCATGATTTCAAATTGTGTTGTATAAGCGTAGATTATATTTGAAATAACAAATATGAAAATTGCTGTTAATAAAATTATTTTGCGATTAATACTAGAGACGAGCAGAATTAAAAACGGACCAGAAATAGCAACAACTAGTGCAAATATACTCACTAAAAATCCAGCTTGTGTAGTTGAAATTCCGAATTTTTGAGTGATTTGTGGTAATACGCCGACAATACCCATCTCGGTAGTAATAATTCCGAACACACCTATTGCGAGTGTCAGAATAAGTAAAGGATTTACTCTTTTCATTTATAAAACTCTCCATTCGTATCAGTATTTTGAAAGTAAATTCATTAACAAAGAAGCATTATTACAAGCATGATTGGATGCCAATATTATCAGGACTATGTAATTCGAAATACAATAACAGATATCTAAATAACTAGATATGATATGTTAAAAAATTTTCTCCTTTCTATGTTTCTTGCTTTTATAGGTAGTGCAATTTTATAAAAAAGTAATTGGACACCTGTAAAAAGCAGAATGTGTGAAAGCTAATAATCAATTGATATGCAGATTGATTATTAGCTTTCATTTTATAATTCGTTTTGGACGTATTCAGAAAACTCTCGTATTGTTTTTTCATTTCGGCGATAGTATGTCCATTTTCCAATTCGGTCAGATTCTAGTAAGCCTGCTTTTTTCATAGTTAATAAATAACTAGAAATAACCGATTGGGCTAAGCCAGTTTTAAGCTGGATATCTCCTACACATACTCCAACTTGAAAGTTAAGGCCTTGTTCTAGATAAGGCTTTTCATCGAAATGGTTTTCTGGATTTTTCAACCATGATAAAATTTGACATCTTGTTTCATTTGACAATGCTTTATAAATTAATAAAGGTTCCATAAGGATATTATATCTACTTTTATAGATTTGTAAATGGGATTTGGTGATTTTGAGGGAAGAAGGTATATGTGATCCCCTTAAGTAGGAAGGAGGTGCTCTGGATCTATACCCTTTGTAAAGGACATTCTAAAAAAGTTAGGCAACCTCAAGAAGATGATTTCTGTATGCCAACAGGAGTCATCTTCTTTAAATTCCATTGATAGCAAGAATGATTATAGTACGTCATATATGGGGTAGCGTCAGGAAAATGCGCATTTACAACGATAAGCATTTTGATACAAGTCTTATGAGACACTATGAAGTCTAATTTAAAGGTGATTTGATTATGTACCAATAGGCTTTACTCTATTGAGATTGTGAAGTTACCTTATTAAACTAACGGGTGATTTTTTGGAGGGAAATATTGGGGATGTAGATTTTTTAAAACAAGTAGTAAAAAGACTTTGCAACTAATAAAATAATAAGGTTTACTTCAGTAAAATAAGGTATAGTATATTTGTTGAATAGATTCTCTTTAAAGACAAGAAAAGTAGGTGAACAAAGTGGGAAAATATCAATTGGATTACAAAGGTCAGGCAGCTGTGGCAAAGTTTCATGAAAAACAGACGCCTGCCAAATTTGATAAAAAGCAGCAACTTGAAAAATTGCGTGCGGAGTATTTGAAAAAGAAGCAAAAACAAACAGATAAATAATATGTTACGTTTTTCTCGATTTTCTGTATATGGTGCAAACACAAGAAAATAGGTAAGTTATTCATCATTCAAATATATACAGGCTATTTTTTCAAACCTCTTACTTATGCAACTAACGCATGCGTTAGTTCATTAAGAATAACTAAAGAAGTCGATTCCTTGAGATGGAAATCGGCTTTTTTAATAAGTGACATTTCCTTAGCGTCAGGAAAATGCGGATTTACAACGTTAAGGAGTTTACAATATTAAAAAGTCCGATTTCTCGGTATTAAGAAATTGGACTTTTTTCGTTACTTCGGAAAGGCGCCCTTTTATTGAATAAGAATTTTCTTTAAATCGCAGCGTGAATGCTGTGTTATATGACGTACCCGATTTCTTCGAGTTACTTTACACTGCTTTTCTGTTTCAATTTTCACTTCAGTAATGTATATTTCATTAAAAGCTGTTTATAAAACATCACTTACTTATTTGTTACCGAGTTGTTCCGCCAAACCGATTAGAAGTCCTTCGGTTCCACGAATGTAGCAGAGACGATACGAGTCCTCGTACTGAACAACTTCGCCAACGAGCTGAGCACCATACTTAGTAATAAGTCTGGATACCATTTCGTCAATGTCTTCAACGGTGAACATGACGCGTAGATAACCGAGGGCGTTTACAGGAGCAGTCCGGTGATCTGCTATAGTAGGTGGGGTGAGAAATCGCGAAAGTTCAATTCGGCTGTGGCCATCTGGGGTAACCATCACAGCAATCTCTACGCACTGAGAACCGAGTCCCGTTACATGGCCAGCCCATTCACCTTCGACAGTGGCTCGCCCTTCGAGGTTCAAGCCAATCTCCTCGAAGAAAGAGATTGCGTCATCAAGGGATTCTACAACAATGCCAACGTTGTCCATTCTTAGTAATTTGTTTTTTGCCATAGTTTTATCTCCTTATGTGTAAAAATTTATTATCTGATCATCTTCATAATTATTCTGTTACAAATTCCTTCCAAACAAAAAACACTTTGTCGCAATTCATGATAACAAAGAAAAGTCACAGTATAGGAAAATGTGAAATTGGGTTTTCGGGTATGTCATATAGCATCTTGTTAACGAACAACACTTCGTAAACCCTCTACTATTGGAATATTCGCGAACCTTATTTCGTGAATGCCATCATGTTCAAATAGTTTCAAAAATTCGATACCGTAGTTGCTATACGATAAAACAACTTCGACTTCCCCACAAAATATTCCTGCCCTGTACTCCATTAAATGGTCCTTTAAGGAATAAGGAATGATTATTTGTTCCCTTCCGATTTCGTTCAATTGCTGAAATTGCCTTGAAGGATTTTGCCTAGTCGAACTGACACGAATATAACCGATTTTCCGCAAAATATCACCTCGTTTTGAGACAAATCTTATGAGACACTCATAACTATGATTTTATATATGCTTCATCGGTTAAAGTACTACGAGGCTGTTTTTTATGTAGTTTGCTCACTTGTAGGTGTGATGTTAATTTATTATCCAGCTGTATTTGGAAGACCTATAATCCTCCAATGAGGTGATTAAGATACTGTCAGATAATATAAATATAGCAAATTAGTTCATAAAACAACTGGAAAAGGTTATAATGGTGCATTTAATGTATGGCATTTCCGTAAAGATACAGGGCATCATTATGTGTTGTGCTCAAGGGTATAAAGTTCAATATGGGGCGTGCTTCTAAAAGCTATTAAGATAGGTAGGTGTAAATGTGTTACGTGTTCAATTATCTCAATACTTACTAAAAGAGTCTCAATCTGCTCTTCATACAGATGGAAAACGAGTGTATATGTTAAATGATGAAGGGTTATCACCTTATCCTATCTATTTAAATTATCCTATTATGATGGGTGTGGGAACGAATTGGAATCAGCATAAAGGATTTGAAGAAATCATTAAAGGATTTATAGGCGTAATTAACAAATTTCCTATGTATATGTTATTTGAAACTTATTTGTGTAGGGACTTTATTGAAGGGTTTTTAGAAGAGAATAAATTCCCGTTTGAGCTGGTTTTTACTAATAAGAAAAGGGATACGAACTTTTTTAACGTGTTAATTACTAATAGTGATGATATAACTACACTTATGAAGTATTTCTTCCAATCAGCACAAGATTCCCTCTATACGGTATTAAGTTATTCAGCGGGCTGTAAGATTATCAGCAATAATACTGGGGAGATTGGATTAAAGGCTGATAGTTTCTATCCAAGCTTTTCATTTATGTATGATGCGCAAGAATTATTTGTTATTGGTGGGGAAGAAAAGTGGTCAGATATCCATTATATAAAAAGATTTTTCCATCTTGAGCAGATTACAGATGAGCTAACTATTGATTTAAGAAAATGAATTTAATGATGATGTGTGTTTTAATTATATAAGTCTTGGATCTAAGGAATTAAAGTTAGTTGAGCAACTTTGTGTAGCGGAAGGATTATGTGTATGTCACACCACACTAAAGACCGAAAGTGATAAAGTGTTGTGTAAATAACTAATTTGGATGACTTGAATGTATAAACCTAAAAACTTTCCTTTATGGAGAGCTTTTTTATTACAAAGAAAAGACACCCATATAAGAGTGTCTTTTCCGATAGTTTTTTAGCAGAAGCAAGAAGCTCCAACAATGATCAATAAAATAAACAATACTACTAATAAAGCAAATCCTCCAGAAAAACCGCAGCTTCCGCCACAACTACCACCAAATCCCATAATAGTTCCTCCTTTAATTAAGAGGGGAAAACAAGGGTACACTCATGTATTTTAACGGATTCAAATTACTTTATGTTTTTTACGCAATAATTGAGCAGGTCCTTTTGAAAATAAAGAAAAGACATCCTAAGGTGCCTTCCTCCGACTGGATAACGACATTTCATGTATTGGATTGTGGGAACTGGTGGATAAATTGCAAATTTGTTACCAACTACTCACTCCAACATCCGCCTTCAACCACTTCACCCAATCCAAATCTTCTACCTTAAGCAAACTTAACGAAACACCCTTCATATCTAAAGAAGTGAGAAGGGTACCAACCTTTACGAATTTAACTTGTAAGCCTTCCAGCTCACATAAACGGCGAATGTCGTTTGCGAAAATGTATTGTTCCATTAATGGTGTCGCACCGAGTCCGTTAATGAGGATGGCGAAGTTGTCTCCTTTTCTCCAGCGATAAATGCTTTTTAGTTTGTTCATAAGTTCGATGGCTAATATTTCAGAAGAGGATAGTGCTTCTTTGCGGTAACCTTTTTCGCCATGAATGCCGACGCCGTAAAACACTTCATCTTCGTTTAATGTGAATGAAGCTTTTCCTTGTACTGGATCATTTGCAGGTGAAAGGGCGACTCCTAATGTGTGTAAGTTTTTGATGACAGCTTGCCCAAGTGCTGTTAGTTCTTCTAAAGAGTGACCTTCAAGAGCGGCTGCACCTAATATTTTTTGAACGAAAATAGTGCCCGCTACGCCGCGTCTTCTTTTATTAAAAGAAGCATCATCTTCAATTGAAACGTCGTCATTTACGATGATGTGGTCAATTTGTCTTCCTTCTTCTTTGGCGATTTGTTCTGCAGCTAAAAAGTTTTCTACGTCATCTTTAAAGTTTTTAATGATGAATAAAATACTTTTATCTTTTGGTATGAGGCGAGTTGCCGCTGCAATTTGTTCGACTGTAGGCGGAGTGAAGATACTTCCGTTTACTGCCGCTGTAAGCATTTCTTTTCCTACATAACCTATATCAGCAGGTTCGTGTCCGCTACCACCGCCGCTTATAAGGACAACGTTTTGCTTCATTTTTTCGATATCTTTTACATAAATGATGTTATGTGTTTCGTCATAGTTTACTTTGTCGTTATGTTCAAAATAAAAGCCATGCAGCATATCTTGAACAATATTTTCTACATCATTCATAATCTTTTTCATTGCTTTTGCCACCTTATGATTACTTTGCTGATTGCTCAAGTAAAAGTAGTAATTGATTGTTTATCATATTTTTCATGAGAGAAGACATAATGGATGGATCTACTTCACATTTACTTTCAATCCAATCTTTTATCGTTCCAACGAAGCCGTGACTATAAAAGGAGGCAATCGTATTTTTTGTTTCAATAGAAAGAGTTAATCTACAGCTCATGGATAGTTCATCAATAATCTTCATATATAAGTTTTTCGTATGCTCAAATAAATAGTGATTAAACGAGTTTTGCTCAATGACTTTAAATGCATTTCGGTAAAACTTTTGATTTTCATAAAAGTAATCAAATAATAAATCGAAAATATTTTCCCATGTTTCATAGTCGAGAAAGTCTATAATGTTTTCTTTCGTTTCTTCTCTATAAATCCAGCTTAATAGTTCAAATTTATCTTTAAAATGATAATAAAAAGTTTGCCTACGCATTTGACAGTGTAACATAATATCGCTCACTGATATTTTATGAAACGACTCTGTTTCCATTAAATGTTTCAATGAATTCGCGATTATCTTTTTAGAAATTATAGAAGAGGTCATCTTAATCATCCCTAGAATGTTAGTAATATAAGGCTGTTTTCTCAAAGATTGTTGCTGTTAAAACTAAAAGGCAGATTTAATCTACAAAACGTGTAGAATACTTTGCTATAATCAACCCAGGATATATAATTATGGTTAATCGAAAGGAGGGATAATAATGAAACAAGTAGCTCTCCATCATTTGCACAAAGAGCATAATAAACGAATAGCAGAATGTCATAAAAACCACGAAATTGAAATTCAACGTGGTGAAAATGGGAACGGTTTGTTAGCTAAATGGGAAAGATTTTTTTATAACAAGGTAATTTACCCTCTAAAGAATGTGAAATAATACCTACCTATTAAATGAATTGTCATCCTTGTACAGTTCATTTTGTATCGCATTTTAAGTCAAATACGCATTAATCTTTTTTTCTTATTCAACTAAACTGCTCCGTTAGTTACATAACAATAAACCACGGAATCTACCTAAAAAGCATCTGATTAATGATGCTTTTTATCTTTTCTTAATGCTTCAACTGTGAAATAGTTAGATTTTTGACAAGCTGAAATAAGCATTTGCTCTACTCGATTTTCAAATGCTAAGTTTTTATGTAACTCAAGCCAACGATACCAGTAGAGGTAACTATCCAAATAATACGTATCTCCACATTATTGAACGCCTCCTGAAAATGCATTATATTCAACCATAATCAGTATTTTCAAGAGAGCAACAATCTATACGAAAATAGCCTAATATAAAAATCCTATCTATAAATGAGAGCGGTGTCTTTAGACAGATTGTCCTTTTTGTCCGTTTACTATAAAACGCTTTCATTTTAACATGAGTAGTAAGAAGAAGATTTCAAATATATCACAATATATTAAAGGAATTGAGGGAGAATCACAATGAAAAAGATTATAAACAAACCAGAAACATTAGTAATGGAAATGTGCAACGGAATGGTGATGGCTCATCCAGAGCTTGAGTTTTTGAAAAAATATAAAGTGATTAAGAAGAAAGAAATGAACGAAAATAAAGTAACGTTAATTAGCGGCGGTGGTAGTGGTCATGAGCCAGCACATGCAGGATTAGTTGGAAAAGGAATGTTAGATGCGGCAGTGTGCGGAGATGTGTTTGCTTCTCCTTCACAAATTCAGGTATATCAAGCGATTAAAGAGACGGCAAGTAAAAAAGGTACGTTATTAATTATTAAAAATTATAGCGGTGATATTATGAATTTCAAAAACGGTGCGCATTTAGCGACTGAAGATGGAATTGAAGTAGACTACGTAAAAGTGGACGATGATATTGCGGTAGAAGATAGTCTGTACACAGTAGGACGCCGCGGCGTTGCGGGAGTTATTTTCGTTCATAAAATTGCCGGCGCAGCAGCGGAAGCAGGTATGGATTTGGGAGCGGTGAAAGCTATCGCTGAAAAGGCAGCTGCTAACGTGCGTACAATCGGTTTAGCGTTAACTTCTTGTACAGTTCCAGCGAGCGGATCACCTACTTTTACACTTGCGGAAGACGAAATGGAATACGGCGTAGGTATTCACGGTGAACCAGGAATTAAGCGTGAAAAAATGCTGTCAGCTGATGAATTAGCTAACCGTATGACAAATGATTTAATGAAAGATTTAGGAGTAAAAGATGGCGAGGAAATCGCGCTTCTAGTAAATGGTTTTGGCGGAACACCACTGCAAGAACTTTACCTATTTAACAACGCAGTTACGAGAGAATTAGCTGCTAGAAACATTAAAATTAATAGAGTATTCGTCGGTAACTATATGACGAGTATTGATATGGCAGGTATGTCTTTAACAGTAATGAAATTAGATGACGAGCTAAAAACATTACTATCGAAAGAGTGTAATACACCAGCGTTTAAAGTAGATGGACCAGTTGAAAGTGTAGAGTATGTTAATGTGCTTGAAGATGTAGAAGAGAAGGAAGTTTCCTTTGAAATAGAAACAGCGGAAGAGCACGCTGTTATGAAAGATAATGTCATTACATTAAACAATATGGTTTATCTCGTTGATAAAATGAGTGACATCATTATTAAAAATGAAGTACCGTTCTGTGAGTTAGATACACATGCAGGTGACGGCGACTTCGGAATGAGTGTTGCAAAAGGATTTAAGCAATTAAAACGTGAGTGGAGTTCTATTTTAGGACAAGACAATGTAACGATCGGATCGTTCCTTGACGGTTGTTCTATGATTATTATGGAACATTGCGGCGGCGCTTCTGGTCCGATTTGGGGCGGTGCGTACCGCGCAGCTAGTAAAGCAGCAGGCGAAAAACGTGAGTTAACAATAGGAGAGTTCGCTGAAATGTTACAAGCAGCACTGCAAGGTATACAATCTATCGGTGAAAGATCGTTCGGAAGAGGAGCGGTAGTTGGTGATAAAACGCTTGTTGATGCACTTGCTCCATGTGTAGACTCTTGGTTAGATAGCGCTTCAAACGAAGTAGACGTAAAAACTGCCTTTGAAAAAGGAGCAGAAGCAGCGGTTAAAGGCGCAGAGTATACGAAAGAAATCGTCGCTCGCATGGGCCGCGCTGGTACAGTTGGTGAAAGAAGTTTAGGCTATCCTGATGCAGGTGCACATGCGCTTGGGGTTATCTTTACGGAGATTGCGGGTAGTTTGAAATAGAAATGAGAAGATCCCTTCTACCTTAAGGTAGAAGGGATCTTTTTATATTATTGATTGATATATAATTTTGCTAGATGCTTTCCCCAGAAAGATATGTATGTTTATAAATACTAAGATAATAGTGTTAAAAGAAGCAACGTGAGTTCCTATAAATATGGAATTCAGGTTGTTTAATTGTATTTTTGAAAACTGACTAATCGACAGGAAGCACTTCAAAAGGTGGTGTTTATTGTTTTGGGCTTCAAAATTATGGTTGGCCACCTTCTGAAGTGGTTTGAGTGGGATAAAGAGATTATTCCAGGTTCTGGTGCAAAGATAAAATAAAAGAGAATATAGCGCATATATTTCGAGCAGAATTGTATTTTATGCTGTTAGCCCAAACAATTGATGGATGAATTCTTTCTGATTTTGAACAGACTGATCCCGTAAATCAATCTGTTCTTTTTTAATCATATGCATAGCTTCTACTCCTGCAAGAATGGATGTAGCTGTGCCAAAAGACTTGAACCCTAACATAGAACGCACACGTTTCTTAATAAAACGATGATTTTGTTCCACTATATTATTGAGATATCTAACTTGTCTTAGCTTAATGCCTTCAGGCATATGATTTTCTTCTTTCAACGCTTGAATTGCTACAGGATAGGCAGGGTTCTTATCTACTGTTAACACGCGAGGTTTAGAAACGTACGAAAAAGCCAGGGCTTTCTTGAAAAAGCACTTGGCGGCTTGTTTATCTCTTGATTTACTTAGATGAAAATCAATGGTATTCCCTTTTGAATCAACGGCACGATATAAATACATCCATTGCCCTTTTACTTTAATATAGGTTTCATCGACTCTCCATGAATCATTGGTTGATTTTAGATGATGTCGTACTTTCTCTTCTAATTGAGGTCCATATTGATGAACCCAGCGCATAATCGTTGTGTGAGAAATGGATAATCCTCTTTCCTCCATCATTTCCACCAAGTTACGGAAACTCAAATTGTACCGTAGGTACCACCTTACTGTTAATAAGATTAGTTCAGGCTGATAATGTTTCCACTTGAATAGGTTTTGCTTTTCCATACTGATCAGGTCCTTTTTTAGAGTACTAGTATCAGTATGTCCAAGTTTCAGAGATTAGTTACATAAATCTTATAGTTTTTGCACCAGAACCCTATTTCTTCTGTGTTTAAATCAATGAATTTTAAAAAGGTTTCTGTGGGTATGCTATGAAAATATTAATTTAATTTTGGTTTAAGGTGAGCTTCGCAATTTCAATCCAGCCTTTTGATCTTTAGTGATACTCTTGAAAGAATTTTGTTACAGTTTTGAAAGAAAATTGAAAGATGTTTAAGATAAGATGGGTTTACTGATATTCGTTTTATGTTACAACAAGGGGGAACTACAATATGAAATTACGAAATCAATTATTATTGATGAATATATTAAGCACCAGTATTATGCTAATTGCTATTTGGTATAGCGAAATGAAAATGTTACTTAGACCAGAACAAACGCAATTATTTATAGGAATTGTAATCGTAGCAATGGCGTTTTCAACGATGATTTACTGGATATTAACACGCCCTATTACGGAATCGATTCAAAATTTAATTGCATTAACAAAACAATATAGTGATAGACAATTTGGAACGATGTATAGGATTGGGTATGGACCACAAGAGTTTAAAGAATTAGCGACTGCTTTTCAACAAATGGCTAAAAATTTAGAGGAAGGGTTTATTCAGTTAGAAGAAGGAGAGAAAGCGCGTACAGAGCTTATTGCGAATATTTCACATGATTTACGAACACCTATAGCTAGCATACAGTTGATGATAGAATCATTACAAGATGATGTAATTGAGAATCCCGAAATGAAGGCGCAGTGCTTAACGACAATCCATAAAGAAATACAAAGATTAAGTGGACTTATCAATGATTTATTTGATCTTTCTAAGTTGGAACTTGGACAAGAAGATTTTTATCCAAGTTTTACACATATGGATCGTATTCTATTAGAAGTGCTAGATTCGCATTCTATTTTATTAAAAGAAAAACAGATCCATTTACAATTACGCGTTTCTGATACATTGCCTAAACTCTGGATTATGCCTTGTAAGATAGCACGGGTTATCAGTAATTTGTTACATAATGCGATTCGATATTCTCCAGTATGTGGAGCAATCGAGTTAATTATAGAGGAAAATAAGCAGAAGCAGCATGTTCAATTCATTTTACGTGATGAAGGAAAAGGCATTGCTTATAGTGATCAACTGCGCATATTTGAACGCTTTTTTAGAACAGATCCATCAAGAAGTTCACAATCTGGAGGGTCCGGACTTGGATTAGCCATTGCACAATCGTTAATTGAAATGCACAAAGGTGAAATTGGTGTGCAAGATCGTTCAGATGGTAAACAAGGAAGTGAATTTTGGTTTACTCTTCCTGTTACCTCAGAAAAGAAATAAGGCTTTGAAAGACTTTTGTAACATTTATGAAAGGGATTTGAAAGGTATTTAAATTAAACTGAACTTCCGAAAATGAAATTCGGATGAAGTATGTAGATAAAAAACAAATAAAAAGCGAGGAATGACATTATGAATGGAAAAGCAACAAAAAGGGTAAAAAAGATCCTCCCTGTAGGAATTGGAAAGAAGGTAATCTCTGCAACAGCAGCACTAGGTATTCTTTTTTCTATGGCTCCTGTAGCAGAAAATAAGGCTAGCGCAGGGATAGGTGCAGTAGTAGATATAGGTATTACTGTATTAGGTGCTGTAGCAAACACTTATGAAACGCTTGGACTAGCCCCTGGGGATCGAGACCCAGGCACTCACATTGATGTATATGCAGAAAATGAAACTTACCAGGCTCCTAGTTTTACATCTGGGGAATTTAATATTTCCATGTATCATACACAAGGTGATTTGAATTTTATTAAACAAGTTAAAGTACGCTATCCAAATGGAAGAATTGAAACTCATCAACTAAAATCTGGGCAGCAGCTTAAAATTACTGACGCAGGAGCAATTATAGATTTAAACCCTAATGCAGCAAATGTCTCAGAACACGATCTTCTTTACATTACACAAGCACAATTAGATGAAGGAAAGACCGGAGTTGTGATAAATCAGGGCCAACATGCATTTGTAGAAAAAGCAGCTGGTAAAAACCCAAGATTTCTTGGTCCACTTTACAAAAAATATTCCGGTGACTCCTTTGGCGATTGGACGGTGATTGCTAGAAATTCAGATTACCTATTTGATCAGATAGCAAATAAATTATCAGATGAGCAAAAACGATTGATAACATTGACTTCAAAGCCAGTAGATAAAGATGTCCTTAACAACTATGTTAATAATGATCCTAAAGCTCGTGCAGATTTTTATGATCGATTATCTGATATATTGGCGGAGCGTACTAACGTCCTAGAGACATCTATGGCACTGCCATTCATTACACTAAATGACGGTAAACCTTATCAAATTATCCCTTATAAAAAAGGAACGAATAAAGTAATCGTAAAAACAGGTTCAAAATATCTTTCAGGAAAAGAAGGAAACGGACTTCAATATTCCGATTTGCTTGGCGATGATGAAGTGTTTGAACTTGTTCAGATAGGAAATTCTAACGATGGTAAATTTCAGTTCCGTTTGAATAACAAGAATGGAGTAAGTTTAGCTGGTAATCAGTATATTTCTGGATTCGCTACGGATTGGAGTTTCAAATCTGAAATTCGTTTCGATGATAAAAGCAACAATGAAATTAACAATTGGTTAATAGAGTGGTATCCGGGTAAAGAAAATGAGAGACAGAAGTATGATGAAGTACAGGCTATAGCTGATGAAAAAGATTCTACTAAATGGATTGCAAAAGATTCCTCTGGAAACGTGATAAAGAACAGTTGGATAAACCGAGGTGATGGGTATTCCTTTACAGATGCTGAAGGAGTCATTTTGACAGGCTGGCAAGAAATTAAGGGGAAGACTTATTATTTCTCAGCGCCTTATGGCTACATGGTTGCTGGAAATGGAAGTGATTCACAGATTGAGAATAAATACTACTACTTTAATGATGATGGTGTTTTACAACGATCAACCTGGGAGGGAGATTCCTATGCCGATGCTTCTGGAGCATTCGTTAAAGAAGGTCTAAAAGAAGTAGATGGTAAAATTTATTACTTCCAAAATTACAATGTAAATAAAAAGGAAGTACGTATAGAAGATCGAGGGGTTATCCTTCACTTTTCCGACAAAGGTGTGCTTGAGAGAGTTTCTGATCTAAATGGAAAAGTTATAGACAGCGTTGTTAATGTTGAGTTGGACAACAAAATATTATCATTTAAGCATGACGGTTCGCTTTATAAAACAGGGCTCAACAAAAGTGAACAACTACTGGAATATTATAGTTTAGAAGATGGAATTTTCTATACCGGTTGGAAAATGATAGACGGTAAAAGATACTATTTCACAAATGGTCGCAATTACACGTTCAATGCTTATGAAAACATTGACGGAAAAAAATATTATTTTCATGAAGATGGATCAGTTAATCGCGCAGGATTTGAAAAAATCGATGGTAAGCTATACCATTTTGACAATAACGGCGTAGCACAAACGGGCTGGCAAACGATCGATAATAAATATTATTACTTCGATGAAAATGGGGCAGCTAAAACAGGATGGTTCCAAGTTGGTGGTGGATATAGACCTTTCCCTCTTGCATACGGATACCTTTGGTATTGTGCTAGAGAAGATGGTTCCCTTTATTCAGACGGTTGGTTTAAAATTGATGGTAAAGATTATCACTTTGACCAGTGGGGACATAAAATGTAATAACATAATGATAGTTTGAAAAGTTAGCCTATACGTATAAAAATGGGTCATGACATGGACTGAGTTTATTTTCCATGTTATGATCCATTTTAGTTTTTTTAGGTATACTCCCTATTATTGCTTGCCAATTCGATTCTTTGAGACTGAATAAAACATAGATATTTTTACTCAATTGAAATCATGCTATGAAGCCTTGAGAATTCTTTGCTGTACAAAAATGACCACCATTAAAAAATAAGACATAATTAAATTTGTATGATATCGGAGGTGTAACAAAATGAAACAACTACATATAAGATTATCTTTCATACAATTATTTCTTCTAGTTTTGAATCTATTTATATTTTCTTCAGCCCTGCCATTTTTACCTTGGTTTGTTGAAAATGCTTTTGGTTGGATAGGTATCTTGGCGGTTCTGGTGCAAAAACTATTTTATGAAACTAGATACCGTGATAAAATTCTAGTTGCTGTGTATCTAATCATAAAAAGTAAGTTTCTTTGTTAAAGAGTTTTGTAATCTTTATATTTTGGAAATAGTTCATACTTTTTAGAGAGAATGAAATTAATAGGTTTTTATAGTAAAAGTATTTGCGTAATTTTCAGATGAATATAGGGGGGGACTGTGAATGCCCGAACCATTAAAGAAAAATAGTCGCTATATGGTTGGATTGGACAGTCTAAGGGGCCTAGCCATACTAGGTGTCATTTTGTATCATATCAATTTTAATTGGATGCCCGGTGGATTTTTAGGTGTCACTGTATTCTTTGTACTTTCCGGTTATTTAATTACAGATATTCTGGCTATAGAATGGAAGAATAATAAGAGAATTGACCTGAAGAAATTCTGGCTCAGTAGGGCAAGGAGATTACTTCCTGGAATGCTTATCATGCTCATCGTCACCTTAGCATGGATTACAATTTTTCATAGTTCTTTACTTGTAAAAATGCGAGGAGACTCACTAGCTGCTTTATTATATTTTAGTAATTGGTGGTATATTTATCATAAATTATCTTATTTTGATAGCTTTAGTCAGCTTTCCCCGCTAAATCACTTTTGGTCGTTAGCTGTTGAGGAACAATTTTATGTGGTCTGGCCATTCGTTATTAGTTTGGGGTTTTATTACATAAAAAAACAATCACGCATGATCTTATTTATTTGTCTAGGAGCGATTGCTTCCGCTTTAGCAATGGCAATCCTATATGAGCCAGGCTCTGACCCGAGTAGAATTTATTACGGTACTGATACACGGGCTTTTTCTTTACTAATTGGAGCGGCACTTGCCTTAATTTGGCCAAGCAGTAGGCTTGCGAATAAAATTATTCCGCAAGCACGTCTAATTCTTGATGTCATTGGGGGACTTGCTCTTATCATCATTCTCATTATGTTTTGGAAGACGAATCAATATGAGCCGTTTCTATACCGTGGGGGAATGGTTCTTTTATCACTGGCTACTGCCTTGTTAGTCGCTAACCTCGCTCATCCGGCTAGCAGAATCGCACAATTTTTGAGATTTAGACCACTGCGTTGGATGGGGGTACGATCATATGGGATATATCTTTGGCATTATCCGATTATTACATTGACGACTCCGAAGGTAAATGCTGGGGAGTTTTCGTCTACAAGAGCAATTCTTCAATTTCTTCTTATTATAATTGTTGCACAAATTTCGTGGAAGTTTATTGAAAATCCAATACGAAAAGGCGCATTGAAGAATATTCGGATTAAGAACTTGAAAATAAGAAACTTAACTTTAAGTGGTAAGTTAGCTTTAATATGTGCAGTATGCATTTCTTCGATAGCTACTTTTGGATTAACAACAGCTAGTAAAGAAAAGGAGAATCCTCAAAAAGAAAAGGTGGAAGCAGTGCAAGAAGAACAGGCTAAACATCCAGTTGCAGTTTGGGAAAAACCAGCCGATGAACCACCTCAAAATAAAGAAGAACAAAAAGAAGAGAATCCCGCACAGCCTAAAGATCCTCTAACAGTTACAGCTGTAGGAGACTCAATCATGATTGATATTGCTCCGTATTTAAAAAGTGCTTTTCCTAATATTAGGATTGATGCGAAAATAGGAAGGCAAATGTCACAGGCAATCTCTGCTGTGGAACAGCTAAAGAATGAGGGGAACTTAGGAAGTCATGTCATTATTGGATTAGGTACAAATGGAGCCTTTACCAAGGAGCAATTAGCATCATTAATTGAAGTAATCGGGAATGAACGTAAAATTATATTAATCAATACGAGGGTACCACGTCCGTGGGAATCGCTGGTGAATGAGAAGTTAAAAGAAGCAGCATCATCTTACAAAAATGTGGTGTTAGTTGATTGGTATTCAGCAAGTGCTGGAAATAAGGCGTACTTTGAACCAGATGGCGTACATTTAACGAAAACAGGTGCAGAAGCATATGCTGCTCTTGTAGCAAAAGAAGTGAATCAATAGGGGTACGGAAACGACTCTGGCGCAAAGATTTACAAACATAAACGTGGCTCAAGGGCATATGGCTTGAATTTAAATTAGTAATGCATTTATAGGAAAAGGTGAAGGAACATATTGGTCCTTCACCTTTTTTATTTTTTATAAAAAGATTTCAAAACTTTTAGTTTTTGGGGTTCTGGTGCAAAGATTGTATTTATTTGAAAGAGGTATATAGATGCCTAATGGAATCTATTCTTATGCAGCCATTCCGAATAGTTGATGAATAAACTTCACTTCATTTTGGACAGACTTGTCCCGTAAAATAAGTTGGCCTTTTTTAATGATATGCATCGCTTCTATTCCTGAAAGAATAGATTTAGCTGTACGAAAAGATTTCAATCCTAG
>NZ_JBBOUQ010000003.1:0-200641 GCF_038006125.1 Bacillus sp. FSL R10-2780 | reverse complement strand
ATCTTACGAATCGTACCTTCAGGAAAATCACCTATTCTTTTACGTAAAGTAGATGAATCTATTCCCCATTCTTCGCAAGCTTCAGTGCTACTCATAATTTCATTATTTGATAAATCAAGATCTCCCCAGTTTACATCCCTAAAAGGAAAATCTTCCATGTTATACAGTAATTCATCCAATATTATCTTCTCATCACCCTTAAAAACTATAAGATTATTTATATTAGAATTCTCCCATGAAATTTCCAACTCTTCCACACTTAAAAATTCACTATCTGCTAAGCCTTTAAAACTTTTTTTGGGGTTCTCCCATGTTAGATAATAAAGACCTTCCCTTACTTTAAATATAGCTAGATCCCATGTTTTTTCTGGATTCATTCCTTTATAAATTCTTTCTGCAATCATTCGTTTTCTCCCCTTAACTTTCATGTTTGCGTGATTTGTTAGTCGTATTATATCACGCAAACGTGAAAGAAGAAGTCTTTTTTATAAAAATAAAATATTAATTTTTGTTTGTAATCAAGTAACTTTGCACGTATCTCGTCTGAACCCCATAACGAAAACATTGTTATATCAAGGGATTTTACCTTAACGTACAGAATCCGCGAAATGTTGGTGCTACCCCATGCCCATCAAGCTAAAGTTTTATTACACCCCCAGAACGAAATTTTTAGGCTTTCTTGTAACGAAAAAGCTTATTTATCGTTTTGGGGTATTTGCTTTTCTTAGGTTGATAGCGATGTGACGGTATCCCTAAACGTATCATTTATTTTCACTTAAAAATTCCAGAACTTTGTTAAAGGTTTCTAAACCTGCTTGGGTATTCATTTTAAATTGAAATTCATGTGCTAACTCACCAGAAATATTTTTATCAAAGAAAAGACTATCTACAGGCACTCCTTTACTTTGTAAAGCAGAAGCCAATGTTTTACCTTGCTCTTCGAATGATCCAGTGTTCCCATCTGTGATAAATGCTGGTGGATAATTATTTGTAACATGATTTAAAATCGAAGCTATTTTTACTTCTGATGATCCTTCCCAATTTTTTTTGCCCAAATAAGCCCAACCAGTGGTACGCATAAAATCTTGTATTTCTTTAGTTGATTCTATCTTAGCTAATTCAGACATATTATATGGACCGCAAAATAGCAGTACGCCCTTTATTGTAGAAGGATCAACAATAGCGTCAATCTTTGTTAATTTTGCATACTCTTCAGATGTCTGAATATTAACGAATTGACCAGATATTTGTGCTCCAGCAGAATCTCCTGCAAAATAAACACGATCTAGTTTTAAGTCATATTTCTTTACATTTTCTTTTATGTATTCATAAGCTTCACCTAGTTGGAGTACTGGCGTAGGATATTCTCTTTTAGGAGCAAGAGCGTAGTTTATATTCACCACTGTATAACCACGAGCAGCTAATTCTACCGCATACCCAGTAATATCTGATTTATCTCCCCCCACAAATCCACCTCCATGTACCCAAAAAATAACAGGAGTTTTTTCTGTATGATTTTTCGGATAAACGATGTCCAATGTTCCATCTGGAAATTTAGATTTATAATTGATATCTCTAACGATTCTTGTTTCTTTTAAGGCATTGTCATAGTTATCCGATTGAACAAATGTTCCTCCTTCAAAAGCTTTTTTAATCAAAAATGCCTTGGGAGCTGGTGAAAGATTCCAATAACTGACTCCCACAAGAGCCAATCCGAAAACTACTATAAGGGATATAAGCATCCTTTTTTTCCATACACTTTTAGATTTTGGTTTTGCTATTTTCATTTTCAAAGTAACTCCCTTCCTTTGAAACTATTTTTGATAAATCTGTGTCAAAAGCTAAAGTAGAATATTATGAAATTTATGTTTCTTTATTCCATATATAACTTATATTAATTAAAAAGAACTTTCCCAATGACCATAACTAATACTCACTATATATCCTTCTGCATGCGATATCTTAAGTACGTTTCTTTACAATTCCTTCTCTATATTAACATATATATCCAATTTAGTTTCCTTAAAAAGAACAGAAAACTGTGAATTTGAAATAGAGTCACGATGTTTGTAAGAAAGACGCGAAGTTTTCACTATCCCCAGGTATAAAAAAACGTTATTCTTTCTAAACAAGCTAGCTCAGAAAGGATGGCGTTTCTTTATGAATCTTTCGATTCTTGATGAACTTCAGCTGATTGCTGAAGAATTACAACGACATATGTCTCCTCATGTTCTAGAACACCTAGCCAAAGAAAAAGGATTCGTTCAGCGAAAGAGTAAATATCAAGCACAGGAGTTAGTTGCTTTATGTGTATGGCTTAGTCAACAGTTCGCAAGTACATCACTCACACAATTATGTAGCTGCCTTGAAGTATCTACAGGTGTTCTTATCAGTCCTGAAGGACTTAATCAACGATTTAATGTTTCCGCAGTACAGTTTCTTGAACAAGTTCTAGCTAACCTTTTAATTCAAAGAATCCATTCAACACAAGAAATGATTCATCAATATACTGCGATATTCAAGCGCATTCGGGTTCTAGATTCTACAACATTTCAGCTTCCAGATAAGTTTTCTTCACATTATCAAGGTTCGGGTGGAAGCAGCCATACGGCAGGAGTTAAAATTCAATTGGAGTATGACCTATTGAGTGGAAAGTTCCTGCACGTTTATGTAGGAGAAGGAAGAGAAAATGATAAAACTTTTGGTTCAATAAGTCTACAAGGCCTGCAACCAAAAGACTTGTGCATAAGAGATTTAGGGTATTTCGACTTACATGATTTACAAAAGATCCATGAAAAGGAAGCCTACTATGTCTCACGTTTGAAATTAAATTCTCGAATCTATCGTAAGAATGATAATCCAGAGTATTTTCGAAATGGGACCGTGAAGAAAGGAACACTATTTACTCAGTTAGATATGGAAGAACTCATGAATCAATTGTCACCTGGTCAAACAATGGAGATTTCAGAAGCATACATTGGGCAGTATCAAAAAATACCAGCTCGTGTTATTATTCATCGATTAACAAAAGAACAAACAGAGAAAAGACTGAAGGAACAAGCCAAAAAAGAAAAGAAGAAAGGTATTACCTACAAAGAACGAAGTAAAAGGTTGAGTGGAATCAACGTGTATATAACGAATCTTTCTGCAGAAAATGTTCCAACGGAACATATCCATGACTTGTATTCATTACGCTGGCAAATTGAAATCTTGTTCAAAACATGGAAATCTTTCTTTCAAATTAACAAGTGCAAAGAAATCAAGAAAGAGCGTTTAGAATGCCATTTATATGGACAACTCATTAGTATTTTACTTTGTTCATCGACGATGTTCAAAATGCGTCAGTTACTCTTGGATAAGAAAAAGAAAGAGCTAAGTGAATACAAATCCATCTATATGATAAAGAATTATTATCTATTGTTTTATGAAGGATTACAGAAGGGCATCCATGAATTATTAAAAGTTTTACTGCGTTTGTTTTATCTTTTAGAGAAAAACGGGAGAAAATCTCACCGGTACAAGAAGAAAACAGTCTTTGATATCTTAGGCGTCGTATATGACTTTACTATGTCTCACAATCATGTAGCATAATCAAAAAAATTGAAACCCAATAGGGTTTATTTAGTATGCAAATCTTTAAAGAACTTACACTGGACCTTTAGAAAAAAGAAAAAATTCTACGTAAAATTAAACTTATATAAGCTTAACTTGATGGTGATGGGGTAGCACCAACATTTCGCAGATTCTGTACGTTAAGGTAAAATCCCTTGATATAACAATGTTTTCGTTATGGGGTTCAGACGAGATACGTGCAAAGTTACTTGATTACAAACAAAAATTAATATTTTATTTTTATAAAAAAGACTTCTACTTTCACGTTTGCGTGATATAATAGGACTACAAATCACGCAAACGTGAAAGTTAAGGAGAGAAAACGAATGATTGCAGAAAGAATTTATAAAGGAATGAATCCAGAAAAAACATGGGATCTAGCTATATTTAAAGTAAGGGAAGGTCTTTATTATCTAACATGGGAGAACCCCAAAAAAAGTTTTAAAGGCTTAGCAGATAGTGAATTTTTAAGTGTGGAAGAGTTGGAAATTTCATGGGAGAATTCTAATATAAATAATCTTATAGTTTTTAAGGGTGATGAGAAGATAATATTGGATGAATTACTGTATAACATGGAAGATTTTCCTTTTAGGGATGTAAACTGGGGAGATCTTGATTTATCAAATAATGAAATTATGAGTAGCACTGAAGCTTGCGAAGAATGGGGAATAGATTCATCTACTTTACGTAAAAGAATAGGTGATTTTCCTGAAGGTACGATTCGTAAGATCTCTACCACATATGCAGTTACTAAATTTGGCATGAGATGTGTTTTTGGGTCAAAAAAATAGAAGGGGTTCAGACGAGATACGTGTAAAACTAGTTGAGTTATACAATAATTATAACGATTTATTATTGTTAGTTCTTGTTGCAGAATCCTTATTATAAGGATTCCTTTTTTTGTATCAAAAATCTACAAAGAAAAAAGATAAGATCGGGAACACAATCTTATCTTTAGCACAAGGAGTAAACAAAAGTGATAACCATCATATTTTTATTATACTTCAATTTTTGTTAATTTTGAATATTAAAACCATAGTTACTAAGTATATCTATATTGAGAAATTTATTACAAAATTAGCTATAAATGATTCAAAATCCGAATGTAAACTTTTACCCATTAGTTTACATTTGTTTTGTTGATTTCATTGACTTTATTTCACTTCATCTATTTTCTTCAAAAACACTAGCAAAAGTATACATTCAAAACATGATGAATAAAGACATGAGAACACCCGTGATCAAAAAAGAAAAAGCTAGATTCGTGCTAACTTTTTTACATAATTTTAGAAAGAGGAAGTTGTTATTTAAACTTGTTTATTTTAGAGTCTACACCAAAACATGTTCTTGCCCCCTCTTAATACCGAATGCGTTCTTCATTGCAATCCACCAGAATACGCTGTTTGTACTCTTGCGGATTGTGTGTGAAATAGTGTCTCCGCTGAAAGGCTTTCATTTTGCAAATTTTTAGGTTTGAAAGTTGAGTTGTTATTTTAAAATCAATTTGTTTTTGGATATATTTGGTACCGCATATGCGCATTGGTGTCACCAGAACCGCAAGCATGGAAAATGGAATAATATTCTGCATTAGGGCCTGTTAATTGTAAGTCACACTCGTTTGAACCCACAAAAGGATTATCCGAGTATGCTTTCAGCTCAATGTCAGGACCTTTATAGGTAATAGTTCCTTCAGTTTCTGTAAAAATCCCAGTGTCCATTGCACTGCATACTAGAGTCTGTCCTCCCTCAATTCTCCCTACGGGGGTGTGGCCCCATGCCCATCAACTTAAGGATTTTAAGTAGACCCTAAATAAAAATTTTTCTTTCTCTACAGCTAGTTATTTATAAGAACACATCTTATTTAAGTCCTTATATAATCATGCAATTATACATATACAAATAAAGGTAATGAGTATGCAGGATGTGATTGAATTATTTTAATATAATTAAATCACATTGCATTTTTTTTTGTGAGCTAAATTAACTATCTTTTTAATGTATATATTAACTTATAATAATTATAATTAATTGAATAAGATTGAATATAAATAGGATTAAATAGTAATTTTATCAGGATAATATTGCCAGAGGAACTAACGCTTAATAGTAGAATTTTTGGATTTATTCGACAAAATTCTACTATTTACGCATTAAAAATTTAATGTTTTAATAAAGGTGTAATTGGTACGACCACTAAGAAAGGAGAAGATTATACGAATAAAAAGTGCAGTGAAGTTGCAAGTAACATTATGTCGGATTAATTTTCTCAATACTCAGTTAATTAATTTTAGAAACAATCTAAAATCACAAAAGTATCACATTTATAAAAAATAGCATTCTAAGTCTCTACATAGCAAAAATGATCTTATTTTATTCCGAGGTAAAAGTATAAGCAATGTACAAGCATAATTTCATTTTTTGTAATCTTGTAGGGATCTTATGAAAACGCTATCAAAAAAGTCATGGCAGGATTAATGATAGGAGCAACGATTCAATCTATCTGGGCTTCCTGCAAGTGAAGCAGCTCCAGCTTTCAAATGAATATCATACCATTCATTTGAAAGCTAATGAAAGCATAAATAGTTGCAAGGCTAGATTTCATATAAATAAAAATTAAACCTTTAAAATTTAGTCCAACTATTTTATCAAAAAACACCAATTAATAGGAGGAGTTACCATGAAAAAAACGTTAGTCGCAGGGTTATTAGTTACAGCAGTATCTACAAGTTGCTTCTTACCTGTAAATACTTTTGCAGAAAGTAAAACAACTTATTCACAACTAACAAGTAGTCAAAATCAAGTTGCTATGAATAGGTTATCAGATTCGATTAAGACATTAGGATCACAGACGCCATTAATTCAAGGATATGGGCTAATCATATTAAAGCAACCAAACCTTGAAGTAACTGCTATACCTGGAATAACAACTGATCAAGGTACTGCAAGAAACCATGTTCAAGACTGGCTGGATACATATAATCCAAAACTATTCAATGTAAATCAAGACATGCAGGATTTTGGGACAAGATTTACAAATTATTATGATATATTGGTTGAACTAGCTGAAAAAATGAATGACGATTCGCAAGCAAAAGAAGACTTTGTAAGTACTTTTAATGCACTTCAAGATCAAATGCAAGCAATTCAGTATGATATGAAAGGAACTTCAGTAGACTTAAACAATTATAAAAATGACTTGGTTGAAGATAGTAAGAGCTTTTCTAGTAAAGTTAGCAGAGCGATTGAAGGTTATAAGAGTTCAGGCGGAGAAATTGAAAAATCAAGAACGGAAATTAGACAACTTGAGGAAAACATTCAAGATGATTATACAAAACTTCTAGCTCTACCAAAAGAAAATGTAAAAGGTTCTATAAATATTGGAAAGTCGGTTATTGATATTTGGAAAGACGCAGGTAAGGATCATACTTTAGACACGTCTAACTTGGAAGTGATTTATAACCAAGTTGGACAAGTCCAAAATGATGAAGTAACAAAACTGAATAATGATGTTCGTCAGAAGCAACAACAAAAAATTCTATTGCTACAAAAATTATCGAAAATTGAAGTGCAAGCAACTCAAATGACACTTATTGATCTACAGTTAAATAACTTTACAAGAGTAGTTAAAAAGCAAATTGAGAGTTTTGACAAGCTAGTAAGTAGTTGGGACATCTTTAATGACACAATGATTCAAATGAAGAGAAGTCTTAATACTGATGCGAAAATAGATTCTAATGCATTACAAACACAATTAAAAGAACTCAAAACGTTTACGGATGAATTGAATAAACAAACAACGGAATATGAAAATAGTGTTACAAACATAAAAGTAACAGAGGCAAAATAGTAGAATGAAGAAAATAATTCTTAATAATATAATATAAGGAGATATGAATATTATGAAAAAACCTTATAAAGTAATGGCTTTATCTACATTAATTGCAACAATCGCAGCGGGTAGCATTACGCCATCATATGCCTCGGCAGCGGAAAATACAACAAAACCAGCACCTATTTATGCAGATGCAGAAAATAACTACCCTGAGTATTCACTTGGACCAGAAGGGCTTAAAGATGCGCTAGAGAAAACTGGATCCAATATGTTGGTAATGGACCTGTATGCTTTAACTATTGTTAAACAAGCAAATGTTAATTTTGATGGTTTAACTGTAATTAACAATGATTTACAAAAAAGCATTAAGGACAACCACGATGCTTCTAAAACAAATGCAAAACAATGGTTAGATGGTTTGAAACCGCAAATAATCCAAACGAATCAAAATATTATCAATTATAATACACAATTTCAAAATTATTATGATGTTTTGGTAGAAGCTGCAAATAATAATGACAAAGAAACGCTAAAAGCTGTGCTTACAAGTTTAGATGATAGTATTTCAGAGAATAAAGGTGCAGTGGACAGGTTAGTGCAAGATTTGAAAGTCTTTCGCGGCAAATTAGAACTGGATACACAAAATTTAAAAACTGATGCTAACAAAATCACAGATATTTTATCTGGTCAAGACGCTGGAATTCCATTGATGCAGAAACAAATCGAAACAAATCAAACATTAATTGATGAGAATAATAAAGTTTATATTGCATCGTCGGTTGCAACTGCTCTCGGTGCATACTTAACTGCTACAATTATCTTTGCGCCTATTGGTGCAGGTGCATTAGGCGGCGGGATATACGGAGTTACTACATCGCAGCAGCAGATAAAGACAGCACAAGATGAGATTATAAACCTATCAAAAAATATTTCAACTGCGCAACAACAGGTAGGTAAGTTAACGCTCTTGAAAAATAATACTAATAATTTAACAGAAACAATTGATGCAGCTATTACTGCTCTTGAAAATGTAAAGAATCAGTGGCAGACAATGGGGGCAAAATATAAATCATTGAATGACAATGTTGACAGAATTAACCCAGACAAGCTTACTTTATTAAAAGCAGATCTGAATATAGCTAAACGTAGCTGGGAACAGGTTAACAAGTATGCTGAAAACATTCAAACTACTGAGATTAAATTCGTAGAAGAGAAAAAATAGTATTACTTCAAGAAATTTCCGAAGTAATGAAAAATATAATATACTGACTTTCCCTTTTGAAGAACACATAATATGAGTCTCCTGTTCAAGTTTGAGCAGGAGATTTCCTATATAGTTATGAAACTTGATAAAGATTATAAAATAAGAAAGTATGAAAACCTCTATTTTAATATGTTATTTTATTTGCAATAATCGTAATTCATTTGAAGTAAAGAATAGAAGCTTATGGATTTAATAAAATACGTGATATATTTGAGAGAATAGGTGAAAAAGGTGAATAAAAAATTGTATAAGAAAGTTATTTTATCAACGATCATTACTGGAATGGCAGCAAGTAATGTAATCCCACTTCATACTTTTGCAGCAGAACAAACTGTGCAAAATAGTGTGTCCCAACAGCAAGAAGATGGTCAGAGCTATTCTCTTGGTCCAGATAAATATAAAGAAGTAATGGAGAAAATGGGGGCAAGTATTCTTACAATTGATTCATATGCTCTAACAATCATTAATCAACAACTGACAGATTTAAGTAAAATAAGTTCTATAAATGGTGATTTACAAGCAAACATGATTCAGCATCAAACTGATGCGCAAACGAATGCAATATATTGGTTTGATGATCTAAAGCCTCATATGATGAAAACGAATCAGAATATTGTAAGTTATAATGATACCTTTCAAGCGAGTTATAATCAATTACTAGCTGCTTTGGATCAAAAAGATACAGTGACATTTAAAAATGAACTGGAGAAATTATATAATAATATCTTGAAAGATAGTCAAGAAGTGGATGGACTACTAGAAAAGTTGAAAACATTCCGAAATAAAATGGGCGAAGATACAAGAAGTTTTAAAGCTGATTCAAATCAATTGATCTCTATTTTAGAAAGTACGAACGCCGGTATTCCACTTCTAGAACAACAAATCAGTAATTATAATAATATAATTAAAGAAAACTATGATAAACGTGGTGGCTATATAGCTGCAGCTGTATTAATGCCTCCAGTTGGTATACCATTGATTGTCACTGCTGACAAGAATATCGCATCTGCACAGCAAGAAATAGAACAATTAAAGTCCAGAATTTCTGGAGCAGAGGCAGAATTAGTTATTTTGACAGATGCCAAAAATAAAACGGAACTTATGACTGCAACAATTGATACAGCTATTGATGCGCTACAAAATATATCGAATCAGTGGCATACAATAGGATCAAAATATGATTCTTTACTAAAAAATGTTGATAACATTAACCCAGACAGGCTTGCTTTATTAAAAATAGATCTGAAGATAGCGAAGGATAGCTGGCAGGACCTTAAAAATTATGCAGATAAATTATATGAAGGTGCTAAGATTGTACAAAACGGACCGATTGTACAAATAGGACAACCAATAGAAGGTACTGTACAAAAAGGACAGGATTGCTCCTGAATACATGTAAATGATATTAAGAACATACAACCTTGTATTTGTTGGTAAGGTTGTATGTTTCTTTTATAGAGATGTACTACTTCAGGTACCGTCAATATTTTTGTGTAAATAAAGAATTCCTTTTCTTGCAGAGGAGAGGGTTCTTTATTTTTTATCTTCAAACATAGCTGTTAGTTCTAATCGAGCTTGATCTAAACCTAAGTGACAACGAGTTGTGAAACAAGGAATCTTTCTACCAATTCTTCATTAGGAAATTGTTATTTGCGCTTCTTTCCCCTACTTTTTTCTTGTTATATAAAAACTATATAGTAAACATGAAATTGAAAAAGTTAGACGGAACATCCTTTTAGAGGCTGAATTTCCCTTCAATTAATTCCTACATAATATAAGTAAAAAAGAGATAAGAACACTATTATTAGTGCAGTATCTCTTTTCGAATATGTATTGCATATCCCATTTAAAATTACCACATATTTTACTGGGACTTACAGATTGCTCTTCAACAAAAATTATACCTCATTTTTTGTGAAAATAGACTCCATCTTTTCGGCGTACAACGAATTACAGAATATATTAACGGTTTCATAAAATTGGACCTCAATTTTCTCATATCTTTATGTGTTACAAAACTTTGCAACAGAACCTCATTTTTCGCTTTACTGATTTCAAACTTTTTTAGTTGATAGACGTGAGACTACTATTTTAGTAAGGTGACAAAAAATGTCGAAAAATAGCTGAAATTGTCTAATTTCGATTGCTATACGACCTGTTCGATGTTAAGTTCGTAGTAATAAGAAAAAAAGGAAATGGGTTCGTTCTATTCCCATATCCTACCTTTCATAATTATTTAGTATGAACACGGATGGAGATTTCTTTCTTCGGGTATGTTTTATATTTATCAAACTATAGGAAGATTTACGAGCACTTATTTCTTAATTTTCAAAAAATGAAACCGACAGGAAATCGAAGTCAATTACATTCATTCAGCGAAAGGACTTTAATGGAACGAATTGAAAAGGAAAGGATGATTTATATGCAGAAAAGGAATAACTTTATGTTCCAAAAACCGATGAAAGTACTTGCGACATCTGCTATTTTGACAACTACATTATTTTCACCTATCATGACAAATGGCTTGACTGTTCATGCTGAAACAATTGCTGCACAGACTACAAACCAATATGAACAGAGGGAGTTTGAACTTCCGGGTACAGGAAGTTTTAGTAGTGAAGCAAAAAGAGAAAGAAGAAGTGAGCAAAAAACATATATGCCAACAGGAATCTATGTAAAACCGAATGAACAAATTACGATTGAAGTATCGGGAACGCAAAAGGTTAGAGCGATTATTGGGACGCATCAATATGATAAACAATGGGGAAAAGAAGTTAATCTTTCTCCTGGTTCTAATACCATCTCCTCTCCAAACGGTGGTTTATTAGGATTTGATAACTCTCAAGATACAGGAACAGTTAAGGTGAAAGTAACACAAGGCGGAAGCCCTGTTCCATTCTTTGAACTAGGGAAGCATACGAAAGAAGACTGGATTACGATGATGAAAATGTATCCAGATGCACATGCGGTACAATTGAAATCGGAAAAAGCAGTACTTACTGTTACTCGTGATAGTGCTCAGAAATATATTGTGGATCAAGATCCTGTTCCTCTACTAGAAAAATATGATGAAATGATTCGAGCACAAGATAAGATATCAGGGTTATCTGAAACAGACCCGAATCCTTTACATCGTTCGACTCGCCGCATTTGGGCTTTTGTAGAAAATCCTAACAAACCAGATTGGGGCATGTATGCCTCTCTTGATGGAGCCGTATTTACTACTGCTGGTAACGCAATCGAAAGTGCTTTAGATGTAAATAAATTTGGATGGGGACAAATGCATGAGGCGGGACATGCAAGGCAACAATCCCCATGGACGTGGAGCGATTTTAGAGGTATGGGGGAAGTAACTGTTAATCTATATTCTTTAGCTGCACAAAAGCGATTATTCCCAGATCAGCCAACACGTTTAGAAAAAAATAAGGATTACGAAAAAGCCTTTACATACTTAAAACAAACAGATAAAGACTATAAAAATATTGATGACTTATTTGTGAAACTTGTAATGATTTGGCAACTTCAATTAGCATATGGTGAAGATTTTTATCCAAATCTTCATAAACTATATCGAGAGTTACCAGAGGATCTACTTCCAAAAACGGATGAAGAGAAAATACAAGCATTTATTTACAATACATCAAAAGTAGCGAAACAAAATTTACTTCCATTTTTTGATCAATGGGGGCTGAAAGCATCACAAGAAACGAGACAAAAAATAGAAGCTTTGAACTATCCGATATTAACCGCACCTATTTGGCAGGCCACTGATTCTAAACCTGTAATTGTAGAAAAAAACGGAGAAACTCCAGATATGGAACCGAAATTAACAGTACCTGTTGGAGCAACAATGAATGTAAGTGATCAATTCGACCCAATGTCAGGAGTGTCTGCTACTGATAAAGAAGACGGCGACATTACTGATAAAGTAACAGTTGACGGTAAAGTAGATACATCTAAACCAGGTACTTACGAGTTAACTTATACAGCTAAAGACTCTAAAGGTCATAAAGTAACTGCGAAACAAACAGTAACGGTTAAAGAGAAAGAAGAAACAAAAGATGAAGCGCCAGTACTAAAAGTACCTTCAGAAACGACAATTACTGAAGGAGATAAATTCTATCCAATGAAAGATGTAAATGCTACGGATACAGAAGATGGTGATATTACGTCGGAAGTAAAATATGAAGGTAATGTAGATACAAATACACCTGGCACTTACACGATTACATACACAGTTAAAGATTCTGCAGGTCATTTGGCAACTCAAACACAAACTATAACAGTTAAAGAAAAACCTGCTGAAGACAAAGAGCCAGAGTTAACAGTACCGGAGGAAACAGTATTAACAGTTGGTGATCAATTCGACCCAATGAGTGGGGTTAAAGCTATCGATAAAGAAGATGATGATCTTACTTCTAAAGTAACATATAGCGGAGACCAAGGTACTGATAAAGAGGGTACTTACAAAATTAAGTATGTTGTGGAGGATTCTAAAGGTCATCGAGTAATTAAATTACGTACTGTAATTGTTAAAGCGGCAGAAAAACCTTCGGAAGACCAAGCTCCGGTGTTAAAAGTACTATTTACAACTACGTTACATGTAGGAGATACGTTTGACCCAATGTCAGAAGTGTCTGCTACCGATAAAGAAGATGGCAATTTAACAAGCAAAGTCAAATATAAAGGTAATGTAGATACTACTAAACCGGGTAAATACATTGTAGAGTATTCGGTTGTCGATTCTAAAGGGGTTAATGCAATAGCTACACAGACTGTAATTGTAGAAGAAAGCGGAGAAACTCCAGATATGGAACCGAAATTAACCGTACCTGTTGGAGCAACAATGAATGTAGGTGAACAATTCGACCGAATGGCAGGAGTATCCGCTACTGATAAAGAAGACGGAGACCTTACTTCTAAAGTAACAGTTGAAGGTAAAGTAGATACTACTAAACCGGGTACGTATGTTTTAACTTACACAGTTAAAGATTCTGCAGGTCATTTGGCAACTCAAACACAAACTGTAACAGTTAAAGAAAAAGAAAAACCTGTTGAAGATCAAGAGCCTGGGTTAACTGTACCTGCTGAAGTGAATATGAATGTAGGAGACAAATTCGATCCAATGTCTGGGGTTAAAGCTATTGATAAAGAAGATGGCGATATTACTGATAAAGTAATACAATTTGCTGAAGTAGATACATCTAAAACTGGTACTTACGAAGTAAAATTCCTTGTTCGTGACTCCGGTGGTAATGAGGTAACTACAATACAAAAAGTGGTTGTGAAAGATAAAGACAATGGTAATGACAATACCAACAACGGTAATGGTGCTGATAATGGCAGTACTGGTACTAACAACAGCAATGGCTCTGATACTGGTAACAGTAATATCTCAATCAATAGTACTTCTGATAAAAAAGAAGATACATATAAAGAGCTTCCGAAAACGGGTGCAAGTACAAATAACAGTGCAGCATTGGGCATATTGATGGTTCTTGCAGGTATGGTAATTACTTTTGGTCGCAAATTTAAAAAGGTACTAAAATAATTGTGACTCAGTGCAGTGAATAAAAAGACATCTTCAAATAATGAAGATGTCTTTTTATCAATTTCAGGTGGGAAAGGAATCTTGGTAAATATGAGCTATTTCATTAAAATGGAAGAAATTTATCCAAAGTGGAAAAATAGAGAAATAACAGGGGTACAATTTATCGTTTCCTGACAGAATACTCCTTCCTCAAGAGTGTGAAGGGCGTTAGCCCAACGGTAGGTGGGAGATGAATGCCAGTAGGCGTAAGCTTACGTTTTTTTGTATACTGTAGATGTCCTATAACAAAGCGAGGTGCAACCTATGTTAGTAAATAAAGCATATAAATTTTGTATCTATCCAAATAAGAAACAAGAAATAGTAATTGCTAAAACGATTGGTTGCAGTCGCTTTGTATAGCCAGAAATCATGAGTATATAACTTTTTTCCCTTCGATTATCTATGCTTTAAAGGTCTAAAGAAAAATCTAAAATCTTCATTTTCTTTTCAAACAAGGGTAATCTCGCCACACCTTCTTCAATTAACTCTTTGATGCAAATTTCTGTTTTTGATCCGTTTTTTACAGTAAAAATCTTCATTGCCATATACATTCTCATTTGTTATCTTTTTGTTACCTTCAGATGAGTCATCCATATGTTAAAATATTTATATTCCTCCTAATCAATTTATCCGATTAGGCGAGCCCTAAAGAGCCCCTATCTCCTTAGGGCTCTTTTCATTAAACCTATCATTCTATCTCATTTCTTTTCTCTATAAAGCAAATAGAACTCTTATGATAAAACTTCGTACGCTTACATACCCACGGATCATCGTCATCCTCAACATCATTGGCCAAGAATATTTCCACTTTCGCCTTTTGTCCGTTCTCCATAATCACAATACCTTCTTGAGACTCCCACGACTGAAGTTGCAAGCCCTAATCCTTACGGATTAACGGGTGGGATTCTTGAATGACTAAGCGTTCGCAGTCCATTTCTGTTTTGAACAGCCTTCAAGATGAGGGCATCTCATTGCCCCTCCTAAACCAGACCATATAGGTGCTTAGGCTGATTGACTGTTACCATCAATCACAGTTGCGTAGCGAATATTCATCGCCCCAACGATATCACGATGTTTCTCAAACCCACATGTACAATTGTATTTTCTGTCTTGTGCCTTGTTCTTTTCAGAACATTTTGGACAGGTTTGACTTGTATAAATAGAAGAAACTCATTCAAAATGGAAGAGTGGAGAAATAACAGCTGTTATGTTTATGCAAATGTTAGAGCTAAAGAAAAATACGTTTTATAAAATAATGAAGGAATATGAGGAAACAAGGTAGTATCTTTCCTATGAGAAATCCTACTTTTTATCTGGTTGTAAGAATCTTGGAGTTTTTGCACCAGGATAGTATTATGTATATCGAGAAAAAATAAAAGACAACTCTAATTAAGAGTTGTCTTTTTGTGTAATAAAATTCACAAAATCTGAAGATATACAAACGACTAGAATACGTTATGGTTATTATTATAACAAAGATGAAGAGTATTGAGAATAAAAAGAATATTGCAATGAGTTTTGAACTTTTCGTTAACAAAGTTTCAAAAATAAACTTTTTATACAGGTTTCCTTTGAATATGATTATTTATTTTGAACATATAATCATAATTATTGTATTTCGAGGGTTTCCTTATTAACCTTAGCTATATATTTTACAAAATCAATGACGGGATATTGTATAAGTAAACGGTGTTGCGTAAAACGAATCCCTGATTTCTCCATTTTTAAAATGAGTTGTTCAATTTCTAACTCTTTTTGTTGTATCCTATTATAATTTTGGTATACAATGTTTTTCCATTGATAGGAGGAACCGTGAAAATAACTTTCTCCTTTTACCCTGTGACTAAATATTATTTCTATTTTTTCTCTACGTTGTTTTTCCTTCATATGCGCTTCCGTTGACTGCATGTTTATCGCCTCTTCCCTTTGTGCACGGTCTAACCGTGAAAATAACCCCATCATAGCCAATGTACAGTGATCTTGTTGAGAATTGTCGTTTAAGGCTATCTCATCAACTGTATATATTTTTCAAGCGCTTAATCTAACATCTTGGATTTTACATCTAAATAAGTTGTTAGTGTGTATAAAATACCATTACTCTTTTCAGTTTTTGCTACCAATAACAAAATTAGAAAGTAGTGAAAACGCAGGAAAGATTAATTGTTTATCAATCTTTATTATAAAACGATTCTTTATGGGCATGCACCTTTTTACAATCACCAAGATTTACAACATGACGAGTATCTTCATCCATGAATGTTATTCTCTATTTACTGATGATCGTTTTTTTATCTAGGCTAAGCAACACACCGTATGCATCAGAACCCCTTTTATAAAAAAGGACAATATATGTAACGGTTCCCCTTTTGATTTGAAAAAATCATATAAAAATATAGGGCTCTTAAAGAGTTTTGTTACAAATTTGTTATGTTTGACTTAAATAAAGGAAAGTAATATTTATTTGTAGAAAATTTTTAAGGATAAAAATGAATGTAAAAATAGAATGACTATCTATGATAAGAAAAGGGGGCACTTATATATGCTAACAAATGATTTAGATTTCCGATTAGAACCACGTTTAAAAGAACTGTATGAACAACATAAAATAAGAGCGCAGAAGATAGACTGGGGTTATCATGAGTTTTTACCATGGGATAAGGGAATGGACTTTAAAAGAGTTCCTTGGGATGAAAGTCAAGTTACTCTTCCTTCTGGTGTAATTACGGCCATTGAAACAGCTTTATTAACAGAAGTGAATTTACCATGGTTTACAACGTATTTATCTGCGACTTTTAAAGGGTCCCTTTCTGTTATTACAGACTTTATTCATACTTGGACTTCAGAAGAGGATCAACATTCGAATTTATTGGAGACATATTTACTACTCACTCGAAGTGTGAATCCCAAACGATTACATGAATTAAGAAAGTCAGTCGTTGAGGGTGGATTTGAGCCCGATTTTCACACACCAATCGAAGCAATGACATATACGACGCTACAAGAACTTGCAACGATGGTGTTTTACAATAATGTAGCTAAGGTTGCAAGTAAGCATGATCCAGATCTTGCTACATTATTACGCCGTCTTGCAAAAGATGAAACTCTTCATTATGCGTTTTATCGAGACGTCATTCGAACACATTTGGAATTGGAACCTAATTATTGCTATCATATTGCCAATGTAATTATGAATTTTAAAATGCCAGGTGCTGTCATGCCTGATTTTGAAAATAGAATGGCTGTGATTGCAAAAGAAGCTAACTATGGACCGCTACAATATTTTGATCAAGTACTTGATGTAGTGGTTGATTATTGGGGGTTAAAAGATTTAAGACCAATTGCACCTCTAGCTGAAAAAGCAAGAATTGAGATTTTGGAGTACCACACAAGATTGAAAAAAATACGGGATCGATTTGGTCGTTTTCAAGGGAAAACTGATCTACGTTAATTAGTAGAGGTTTCAGAATATACGCGGGAAAATCCCCCTTCCCTTTATTCGAAATCCGACACGCTCCCTATAAATTTGGTGCTGTTTTTACTAAATTTTATTTTTGAAGAAAAAGATATTGACACTAAAAATAAATTTATGATATTATTAAATATTTGATAAAAAATCACATATATGTTAAGCTTAACAAGGTTACCATATATGGAGGTGGATTATATGTTTCAAATTGGCGATAACATTGTTTATCCAATGCACGGAGCAGGTATAATTGAAGCCATAGAAGAAAAAGAATTCTCAGGGAAAAAACAACGGTATTATGTTATAAAAATGTCAATCAGTAATATGCAAGTCATGATTCCTATGGGTAAAATATTGAGTTCGAGTATACGCCCAGTTACTGATATACTTGCATTAAAACACATTATACACATTTTTCAGCATGGAGAATCAGATAGATTATTGCCGTGGAAACAAAGGTATAAAGTGAACACGGACAAAATAAAAACGGGTGAAATACAAGAAGGTGCTGAAGTTGTACGTGATTTAATGCGTATGAAGAAAGAAAAGGCACTTAATACAAGCGAAAAAAAAATGTTGGATAACGCACATGAATTTTTGATTAGTGAACTAGGATTAATTAAAGGAATCACTGAAAATCAAATAAAAAGTTTCTGTTAAGATTCATTATAGATAATGTATTACATCCCCCGAAAATATCCTGAATTTTTCGGGAATATGATTATTATTAAAAGTAAATCATTTCAAAGACATTCAACTTCTTCAACTCACTTTTAGAGTAGGAACCTCTTTTGTTATTACTTCAATCTAATCCATTTTTATTTTTAAATTTCTTTTACGAACGTTCGAAGTTGCATCAAATAACTCGATTAAATAGTCACTTGATTTTTGCAATCCTGATTCACACTGGCACGGACAAGGAGCCGTAAGGATGAAAGAGAGGTAGGGCTTTCATTGTTTTAGGTAATATACTATCTAAGTCATTATTTCTAGAAGAAAAAACAATCAATCTCACCGCTATCTTTAAGAATTTCTTACATCTACTGATACAGTGAATAGTAATTGTTTATCTTCTTTACGTAAAATTGATAAGCAAACTGGTAACACCATATGGTCAACTACAAAAAATGGTTTCCAGACCAGGAAACCATTTTAAATTTCATTTACATAACAATAGTAAATTAAGCAGTAAGAAGGAGTGCACACATGAAAAAAATGTTAACAAAAGAATTAAGTAATGAATTAAAGAAGCGGGAAGGGATCATTTCTATTACGGTTGAGCCTTATGAAAAAATCGAAGTTGGTGGAATTCGTGTAGATGGACCAGCTGTTATTCTAATTAATCAAGAATAGCTAAAAATAGTTGAATGAACGAAGAAAAGGATCAGCCTTTACGAGAAGGGAAGATCCTTTTTGTTTGCTACAGCTAATATGGGATATACATAACTTTTATCTGATGTGTTGGGGTTAAAAGGAAGGAGAGGGTCGGGATTATCATGGTGGAAAGCTTAATATTGGTAGGATTTCTTTTTACGTTATATAAATTAGTTGATAAAAAAACAAACTAATTATTTAAAACGATATATTGTTTCCTTTTTAAGGGCAAGATTTATTTGAGAGTGAAATGGATAATGTAAAGGAGGAATTTAGATGGATGCAAGGAAAGAACGCATAAAATACGAGAAGATGTCAAAGAATTATGATCGTATTTATTTAGTTTCGTTTATCCTATTAATTGTACTTGTTTGTAGTAGTGTGATTATCATAGGAGCTACAGGAGGAAAATATGGAGTGTTTTTATTGTTAGCAATTTTACTTAACGCACGTATTACGAAAGAATCTCAGAAAAAGTATGAGCAGTATGCTAACAAAGGGCGTATTTAAAATGACACATGTCTTGAAAAGAACAACCTGAATGTACATTCAAAATATCCATATATCATCACCTATTAACTAGTAAAAGTAACTTTATATAAATAATTTTTTAGCAATTTAGAAATAGAAACCGTACCTTATTAAAATGTTATTTCCGTTCCTATAATGAATTATCCTTCTAGCATATTTATAAGATTTATATCATATATTAGGAGAAAGAATGCAAGTTAGAAAGGAGTCTTATAGAATGAGTTATTCGGAAGGAAATGACTTGAGTGAACAACATATGGTAAGTACACCCAATCCCTACGTATATCAGACATTACAATCAGTAATTGGTAAACATGTGGTTATTGAAACTGTAAGAGGAAAGTTAAAAGATGTGAAACCAGATCATTTGCTCATTGAAGATACGGTGCCATATATTGTACGCATTCAACAAATTGTATGGATTATGCCAAAACAATAATCAAATTACATCTAATTTAATTTATAACAGATCGGCGTCATAGACGACCCAATAAAAACACAGGGTTTTATCTCTGTGTTTCTTCAAGTTTTCGTTTTTGAATATATGCTTGAGCATGAATAATTTCTTTCTGAAGCTCTTTTAATTCTTTCATAGATTCTGATTCAATAGCCATGTAAGTAGTAACTAAACTGATCATCATATCCATCTTCTCTACTATATTTTGAATGACCTGTTCAGATTGCTCTTTTTTAGGGTGTTGTATTGCTATTAATACATTTTCTATATAATTGTTCTTTCTTTGCTGGATATCATTAATAAACTGTTTTGTGTTTGAGTTCATTTGTTTTTCCTCCGTTTTGCATATACTTCTATTCTATCATATTTGAATAGAAAATATTGGATCCCCCTAAATTCACATCTGTCTCGTACATCTCCTCAAATATACAAACTAATTCCTTAACGTACAGAGAACTAATCGAAATGTGTCATTTTTATGTCTAAACGTACAATTTTCTTTTTTTGATATGGTGACCCCATGTCCATCAACTTAAAAATTTTATAGCACCCCAAAATAAAAAATTGTACCTTTTCACCTGGAGATGCCAATTTTCTCGTTTTGGGGTATTTGCTTTTCTTAGCTTGATTGTGATGGGGCGGAACCCCTATTAAAGACATTTCCACTTCTAAAATAGAAGGTACTTGCAATTTCAGTACGAATTCCAGTTGAATTCGTGTTACTTAATCGTTCCCATCCCGCCAATTTTAATCTTAACCTTGACGTTTACATCGCCCTTTGCTAATTCATTATTCCATTTATTTTGGACTTTTTTCCATTCTGGATATGTGTAAGTTCTTGCATATCCTCCAAGCCCAATAGGATCGATTTTGGCAGTTTGCATTTTTTGTATTAATTGCTTGAAATCAGCTTCCAGCTTAGTTTCAATCGCTTTTTGTAATTTTGCTGCGTCCTTTTTTGTATTAAACGAAAAAAGCCGTTCTGTAATACCGATTCTCATCTTTACATCTACATTAAATATAAAATGATTATCATATCTTGCCTTTGTCTTTACTTTAATACCATTGGCAGTAAAACTTATCCAATCTTTATCTTGGCTATCCGACTTTAGCTTAATTGGAATTGTGAATGGAAACTCACCTGTAGTTCTTTGTTGCAAAATGCGTAATAGTTTGGTTTCATCAGATTTTAGCGTTAATTTATACTTTCCTTTTTCATCCAATAAAGCTGTACCTGTCACCCATATTTTATTCTTTTTTTTCACCTCAGTAATATTTGCTGTTACCCCTTTGTCTGCTCTTTGTTCATATAGTTCTTGAAGAGTTGTTTTTACTGTGATATTTCTTAAAGAAGCGGTATCAACTAGTTTTGTTAAATATATAGGAAGCCGCGGCTTATCTTTTGGGCTATAGAAGATGACGTCCGAAACAGGTCCATCTACAGCGACAACCCTTGCGGTAACTGTATTTTTGGGATCTCGGTAAAATGGATCGAGGTGATTTTCCCAGTTTTTTCGTTTCAGTAGCCTTTTTCCAACTAAAATAACCTGTGTTTTACTTCCCGCGGTAAGCGCCATAACCGTAGCATCAAATTGCTCTCTAGATTTTCGAACCGTAGCAGATTTCACACCAGTAGTTTCTTCTTTTATCTTTGCTTCTTTATTGAAAACAGGGCTAGATATATACACTAATAAATTATCATTACGATCTAAATCAATACCAAGAACAAGAGTAAGAGAAACATCTTCAACATTTGTTTGATCAAAGCATCCAGTCATCATGAACACCGATAATAAAATACAACATAGTACTTTTCTTTTCAATGTATCCTCCCCTGGCGAAACTTCTCATATAGACAGCAGTACAGCCATAAAATGATAGGTAATATATAGGTTAATCCTAATCCAGCATTCGAAAATACCTGTTGCCAAATTTCGGCTTCATTCCAACTAGGATGAGTCCAAAATATGATGCCGATAATGAGCAATAAGAGAACAACTACATGAGAGCTATGATCTTGTTTTCCAAGTAATTGGCTTGAACAAAATACAGAACAGTATAGGGCAGGAATCCATGATGTGGAAACAATGGTTAAGTAAACAGCCAATAAAATCATGTCAAAACGTTCTAAAAAACGAAATTCAATTACTTTCACTAAATTTAGTACCGGTTGATTATATTGCGTAATGCTATCAGGGCTAAAATAAGCAAAACAAACAATAGTAGTAAATAAATAAAATAACATCGTTAATGTGTTTGCAATAACCATTCCATGGACTGCATACTGTTTTTTTTGTAAAAAAGGATATAAAAAGAAAGCAATATCAAACCCTAAATAAGCAAAAATAGTGTTCGGTACAGCCGTTAATACAGGTTTCCATCCTTCTTTTAATAGCGGAAAGAAGGGCATCCAACTTCCGTTCTCTTTAAGCGGTATCAAAAAAAACAACGGAATCCAAAGCGCCATATAAAAAAAAAGTTCGGAGTATCGCCCTATAATACGAGGACCGTTACGCGCAACAAAAAAGGTAGGAATCGAAAACAAAAAGATAACGATATAGTCAGGCGTTTTCGGAAGAAGCCATCCCTTAAGAAAAAGCATAGCGTTTACAAGAACGATACAAGTATAAAAAGCGAAGTACATCATGTAAATAACAACGAATGCTTTCCCTACTATTTTTCCAAACAATCGTATAAGAATGTCATAAATCGTGTCCTCGGGATATCTTGCAGCAGTTTTCACGATAAAAACACCTGATATTGTGGAGAATATCCAACCAATCAATATAGCTATCCATCCATCTGTTCCAGCGTTTTCTGCAAGCACGCGCGGAAGTGATAAAACGCCAGTGGCCACCTGCATTCCATTGATTAAAACAATATACTGCATAAGAGTGATGTCATTATAGGCATAATTTTTCATGATTTCACCTTTTATTAGGATTCTTTCCTTGTCGAATAGATTGAATGGTTCCATTACCCTTAGGACTCCTTCTTATTGCCCATAAAGGAAAGCGTAAAAAAGCATCTTTCATATCTGCAAAGCGAAACGGTGCTAATGGCGTTCCGTAAGGAGTACCTAGCGATTCAAGACTGATTAGATGTCCAATTAAAGTCATCCACCCGATAACAAGTCCAACAATTCCAAATAAGGCAGCTGCTAGCATCATCGGAAAGCGTAAAAGTCTTACTGCCGCTCCCATATCATAATTAGGGATAACAAAAGAAGAGATGGCTGTAATAGCAACAACAATAATCATAATGTTGCTTACAATTCCCGCCTGAACAGCCGCCTGTCCAATGACAATACCACCTACAACTCCAACTGTCTGACCGATCGGAGTAGGTATCCGTAAAGCCCCTTCTCTCATCGTTTCCAATGTTATTTCCATAAGTAATGCTTCCATAACTGGAGAAAAGGGTACGCGCGTTCTTGATTCTGCAATAGATAAATACAGCTCTACAGGAATAACTTCAAAATTAAAGGAAATAAAAGCAACATAACTCGCAGGCAAAAATAAAGCAATTATAAAGGAGATAAAACGAAGCATCCGAATAGACGAAGCAACTAGCCACCTTGTACCGTAATCATCCACTCCTTGAAAAAAGGAAATAAAATTTGTTGGAGCAATTAACACATTAGGCGAATGATCCATTACAGTTACAAATCTGCCCTGTAGAATGTGAGATACTGCCAAATCAGGTCTTTCAGTTAATATAAATTGTGGAAACGGTGAGTACGGGTTATCTTCAATGAATTCTATAAGTTCCCCATTACTAGCAACAGCGTCGACTGTAATATTATGAATCCGTGTTTCTAATTCCTTCAGCACATCTTCAGAAGCTACATCTTTCAAATATAAAATAGAAATCCTCGTTTTGCTTCGTACACCAATTACTATTTCTTTTACCGTTAATTCACGATGAGGAATATACCTTCGAATCATTGCGATATTTTGACTTCTAATTTCTGTAAATCCTTGATGCGCACCTTTTAGAGCTATTTCGTTATGAGCGTCTTCAACATTTCTTTGTGGCCATCCTTTCGTATCCAATTGATGTGCTGTTGTTCGACTGTGGATTAATAAAACACTATCTCCTCCAAAAATAGCATTTTCAATCTGACTCCACGTATTAATAATTTTGATTTGTCCTAATGGAATTGGAAGTTCCGTATTGGTATCAAAATCACTATTCATCAAAGGACTTAGAACATGATTTTGAATCAATTCTTTATCTGTTAATCCAGACAAATATACTAAAGCGGCTTCTAATCCATCTGCTTTTATTTGAAACCGGCGAATCACTAAATCAGGTGCTTGACGAAATATATTCTGAATATCAGCTATGTTTTTCGATAAATCAGCGCCTAAGAGGGAGTCTTCAATATTTTTTTTCTGAAAATGAGTATTGTCTCGTATTGAAAATGACTTAGGATTGTCTCTATATTTTAAACGCTTCAAAAATTTAGCCATGATTCCCTCACTTTCTATGTACCTTTTATAGTACGTTTAGTATGCATATAGTAAGAAAAAATATCCTAATAACCAGCGAGGTAACATGAGAATTATTACTGTAAAGTTTTTGGGGCATATTTGGGGTCACTATACATCACCATCAAGTTAAGATAAATTTGTATCCATATAGCGAAAAAATCGCTATTCTTTTTGTAGAAATATGCAGAAAGGATGGCATTTTTTATGAATCTTTCGATTCAAGATGAACTCCAATTATTTGCTGAGGAATTATATCAATATTTTACTCCTTCATTTTTAGAAGAGCTTGCTAGAGAGTTAGATTTTGTTCAACGAAAGCGCAAATTTTCAGGACATGACTTAGCCACTATTTGTGTTTGGATGAGTCAACGGATAGCGAGTGATTCTTTAGTTAGACTGTGTAGTCAACTACATGCAGCTACAGGAACTCTTATTAGTCCAGAAGGACTAAATAAACGGTTCAATAAAAAAGCTGTTTGTTTTTTAAAACATGTTTTCTCTGCATTATTAAAAAATAAAGTTTATGAAACTTCAGTGATTCCAAGTTCTTCACTAACCCATTTTCAACGAATTCACATTTTAGATGCAACGATTTTTCAAGTGCCAAAACACTTAGCTAGTGTGTATCCCGGTTCGGGTGGTTGTGCACAAACAGTAGGTATAAAGATTCAATTGGAATATGATTTACATAGTGGGCAGTTTTTAAATTTTCAAGTTGAACCAGGGAAGAATAATGATAAAACCTTTGGAACAGAATGTTTAGCGACATTACGGCCTGGCGACCTTTGTATTCGAGATTTGGGTTATTATTCACTGGACGATTTAGATCAAATGGACCAACGTGGGGTATATTATATATTGCGGCTGAAATTAAATAATATGGTGTATATCAAAAATGAGTTTCCTGAATACTTTCGAAATGGGACAGTAAAAAAACAGTCTCAGTACATCAAAGTTGATTTAGAACACATTATGAATACCTTAAAACCAGGACAGGTCTATGAAATAACAGATGCTTATATTGGAAAGGATAAAAAACTATTTACACGCGTTATTATATATCGATTAACTGAAAAACAACTTCGAGAACGTAAAAAAAACAAGTGTATACCGAAAGTAAAAAGGGTATTACGTACTCAGAGAAAAGCAAACGATTAGCTGGTATGAACATTTATGTTACCAATACACCTTTGGAATGGGTTCCGATGGAACAAATACATGATTTTTATTCCCTCCGCTGGCAGATTGAAATTATCTTTAAAACTTGGAAATCCTTATTTCAAATTCATGATTGGCACAATATCAAACGAGAGCGATTAGAATGCAACATTTATGGAAAACTCATCGCTATTTTTTTATGTTCTTCTACTATGTTTAAGATGCGACAATTAATTTTACAAAAGAAGAAAAGAGAATTAAGCGAATATAAAGCCATTGGAATGATTCAAGACCATCTATACATTCTTTATCAAGCTATACAGCAAAACACCCGAGAAATAACAAAGATTTTAATCCGCCTGTTCCATCTTCTACAGAAAAATGGACGAAAATCTCACAGATATGAGAAGAAGACTGTCTTTGATATTATGGGTGTTGTCTATGAGTATAATGGATTGAGAAAACAAAAAAAATTGCATAATTAAAAAAGTGAAACCCGTTAGGGTTTATTTGGTATGCGCATTTTTAAGAATATACTTCTATTTTAAGAATGTTTTAACCCGGCTGAACAAAAGTTCAGTTTGGTACACTCTTAAGTTGATGGGCGTGTATGGTGACCCCTAATTGGCGCATTTGAAACATGATAGAAGAACAGAGTAGCTACACTTTGGCTTATCCATACGCATAAAGCTATTAAATCTTGTGCGCGATACTTACTTGTTCGCTGTACAAACCCAGCATCTCTAGCTAGATTCTGTAAGGTATTTGGGGATAACAGACTCTGAATCTCCTGTGCAAATAGTTGTAGTTCGTCAGATACAGAAATAGACATACAAAAAACGCCATCCTTTCCTATGATTCTACAGAAAGAATAACGTATTTTATTCATTTTGAGGGTATTTCTTTTTATTAGCTTGATAGCGATGTGGTGGAACTCCTGTTTTTAAAAAATAAATATCACAAAATCAAAGTGTAAAATCACACTATTATAGACAAAAACACTCTTGTAGTGTAAAATTACACCATAAGAAGAGGAGAGATATTATGGATAAACAAGAATTTATTCAATTAGTAAATGAAAAATTAAAACTTATTCGTATTGAAAATGATTTATCACAAGATAAAATGTCTGAAATTATCGGTTTATCCAAAAAAACCTTAATAGAAATAGAAAAAGGGAGACGCAGTCTCACATGGACGGGCGCAGTGTGTGTGGTCACTCTTTTTGAAGATAGCGATATAGTCCATATGACTTTTGGAGACGATATTAACGAGATTATCAAAACAATTGCTTTTACAAATTATAATAATAGTTTCCCAAAGACTTTAGGAGGAAAACTATGGTGGCGAGAACTAAAAGAGTTGAATGGTTATAAAATACAACAAAACATCCTTTCTCAACATTACCGAATTTTAAACAAAGAAAATCATAGAATATGTAGTTCATTTGAATTAAATGAACTTGAAAAAAGATTTATAGAAATAACAAAATAATTATAATAGATTCACCTGAAAAAACTTATTAAGTAATCTTTGATTGATGTCACAGCAAAAATCTTAAATAAATTAAATTTTGGGGAGTAATTAAAATGAAGAAAATAACAATCATTTCACGTTTAAATATTATAATAGCTAGTATGTTAATATTAAATTTATTTATTTTCACATCTCGAATGCGCTCTTTACCATGGTTTATTGAAGATGGTTGGGGATATTTAGGATTAGTTCCGACATCTTTTGTTTTATTAATCATCTTTTTAAAATCTTATCAGCTACATAAAAATAAAGAGATAAGTAATTCACAAAAATTTATTCCACTTGTTTCAGCAATATTTACACTCTTCTTTCTACTAATGCCTTTAAATGATTTTATGACTATATTTGCGCTTATAGTCAATGTAAGTATATTATGTTTTATATCCTTTTTGACAAATTCTAATTATAAATAAAATTATAGATAAAAAAGAGTTGTTCAATCGAACAACTCTTTTTTATCTATGAGAAATGCACTTCAAACGGTTCTGGTGCAAAGATTGCATTTATTTAAAAGAGGTATATATATATTCCTAATGGCATCTATTCTTATGCAGACATTCCGAATAGTTGATGAATAAACTTCACTTCATTCTGGACAGACTTGTCCCGTAAAATAAGTTGGCCTTTTTTAATGATATGCATCGCTTCTATTCCTGAAAGAATAGATTTAGCTGTACGAAAAGATTTCAATCCTAACATTGAACGAACTCTCTTTTTAATAAAACGATGATCTTGCTCTACAATGTTATTAAGGTATTTTACCTGCCTTATTTGGATGCCTACAGGCATCTTTTTCTCTGTCTTCAACTCTTCAATCGCTATAGGATAGGCCGGGTTTTTGTCCACTGTAATCACACGGGGCTTTGAAACATGAAAAAACTGCAAAGCTTTCTTGAAAAAACGCTTTGCACCCCATATCCATCAACTTAAGAAAAATAAATGTCCTCAAAACGAAAAAATGAGCTGACTTCTCAGAATAACTACCTGTAGAGAAAGAAAATTTTCATTTAGGGGGAACAATTAATTTCTTAACTTGACGGCGATGTATGATGACCTTTAATAGGAAGAACGAAAAAATTTTTTTAAGGGAAAAATCAAGATTACAGCCAAATTTTTGCTAATTGAGAAACTCCTTCTATTATCTTTTGTTCACATAAATCACCCAATCCAAGTTGAATATGCGGATATCGTGGTAGATATTTCGAGAAATATTTTGAACAAGGATAAACTACAATTCCGTGTTCATATGCCCTTTCAATTAGCATTTTTTCACTCATTTCTGTTTTCACTTCAATAATAACGAAAATTCCTGAGCTACCACCTTTTATTTCAACATAATTCTTAAAATGTTTTAATAATTCCCTATTCAATAGATTCATTTTACGTTTATACAAAGCTTTCATCTTCCTTAAGTGTGAGTACCAATATCCTTCATTCATAAAGGTCGCCAGTGTTCTCTGATGAATAGATGAGGATGTTTGCTCAAGAAAAGGGAGTATCTTTTTATATTCACTTATTAGCCTCCTAGGCAAAACCATATAACTGACACGGATAGAGGGTAGCAGTGCTTTTGAAAAAGTTCCTAAATAAACCACCCTATCATTAGAATCTAAACTTTGAAGAGACGGTATAGGTTGATGGATGTATCGAAATTCACTATCATAATCATCCTCAATAATATATCCTTCCACCCTTTTTGCCCATTGAATTAACTTTAATCTTTCATTGACGGGGATAGTCACTCCATATGGAAAGTGGTGAGTAGGAGTGACATATAAAAGTCTAGAAGGCGATTTTAAAAGGATATCGACCTGGATGCCTTGTTCTTTTACCGGGATTGGATCAATGATAAATGATTGAAGAACAAAAAGTTCCCTTGCCATATTATATCCAGGGTCTTCTACGGCCAGATAATGATAGTCTTGCTTTAGCAACAACGACAAAAGTAATAACAAGTGCTGTGTGCTACTGCCAATAATAATTTGTTCTGCAGAAGTATTAACTCCTCTTGATTGAAACAAGTAATCTGCTAGTACCTTCCTTAATTTAATGTCGCCTTGTTTTTCTCCGTATGAAAACATGCTAGAGTCTTTAATGATTTTGTTTGTAAGCATTCTCCATTTTTTCAAAGGGAAGTTCTCTTGATCCACTGTCCCAATCTTAAAGTCAATAGTTTTCATGGCAGCATGATTTGTTTCATGATGCTGTTCTCTAATGGGTTCATAATTAAGTGTCTCATCCGATATAGTAGCCTCTACAAAAAATCCCTTTTTGTTCTCACTTCGAATATATCCTTCCGATTGCAGTTGTTCATAGGCTACTTGAGTTGTGTTTCTGCTGACCTCTAATTGGATAGCAAGTTGTCTAATCGATGGCAACTTTGTACCCTTTTCTAATTTACCAGATAAAATCTGAGTGCGTATGTATTGATAAACTTGTTGGTACATAGGAGTGTTACTTTCTCGATTGATATTAAATATTAGTTCATTCATCATTGTAATACCTCATCTGTCATTTGTATTTATTGTAAACTGTACCTTTTAGAAATGACAGTATAAATGAATAATGAATTTAGAAAAAAATTTAATTTGGGAGAAAACTCATGACAATATTTATGTACATATTTTGTTTGATTGTATGGGGACTCAACTTTATTGCAGTAAAAATTCAAGGAACTCCTGTCAGCTTAGAATTATCCTTAACTTATCGTCTAGTTATGACAGCCTTTTTATTTTTGATTCTTGTTTTGTTCCTTCGACCAATAGGGATGCCAACAAGAAAAGATATCCCATTTTTAATAGTTTTTGGTGTATGTAACTTTGCATTAAGCTATTTATGCCTTTATTACGCCACAATTTTGAGTTCTGCAGCAATCGTAACATTGGTTTTTTCATTAAAGGTGATTTTGACCCCGATTGCCCTTCGGATTTTTTTAAAAGAAAAGTTACATTCACGCGTTTTGGTTGGGGGGATTTTTGGTGTATTAGGCGTATGTATTCTCATCTATCCGAATTTGAACAACTTTCAAGGGTCCAATGACATAAAAGGAATTATGGTTGCGATCTTAGGTACGCTTATTACAGCAGTAGGTGATGCCAGCTCGGCACGAAATGCAAGTCACAAGGTGAATCCTATCTATGCAAATGCCATTGGATTTACAGTGGGAAGTATATTGATGGGAGTAATTGTATTATTTCAAGGACAAGAATTTATATTTCCAACATCGTTTTCATATTTATTTGGGTTGCTATATTTAACTCTGTTTGCTTCATTTGTAGCATGGTTATTCTATTTGAAGCTTGTAGAAAAAATTGGAGGAGCTCAAAGTGGCTATATGGTTGCACTTTTCCCGGTAATTGGAGGAATAGCTTCCGTTTTAATCGGTGAGTCAGATCCATCATTGTATTTGTTTGCTGGTTGTTTTTCTAGCTGTATTGGCGCTGCTATCGCATTAGGGTTTAGAACTCGGAAGCAAGTTGCGAAATTACCTCTAAAAAGAGTTAATTAAGAAGGAATAAGTGTTGTGAACTTGAAAATAGAGCTCATTTATTTGGTATGCAAAACTTTAAAGAGCTTATACTGGATCTTTAGAAAAAAGAAAAAATCTCAAGTGAAATTAAACTTATATAATCTTAGCTTGATGGGCATGGGGTAGCGTCACATCGCTATCAAGCTAAGATTTTTAATTAACCCCATAACGAAAATTTTATGCATCGTTGACTATTGATAATGATAGGTTATGTTAATTAAAATTGTATGGGTGATATATCATAAGTATTTGTATTTCAAGTTATATATTGGTATGATAACCTGGTTAATTTAGGGAAATGAAGGAGGAGGAACATGGATTTAATCAAAGAAGTGACGTTATTAAGATATCAATTTAGACTTATGCAAAGTATGATTCAGTCAGATGAATTCCCATTTTATAGATTTGCTATAGATTATGAATTTGAAGAAGAACAAGTAAAGACTTTAAGGGGTCCCGCCAACCAAATGACATAAAACTCACGATAAGACATTTTTTGGAAAAGAAAAAGCCGATTTTCCTACGTTAGGGGTTACCATACATATCCATCAACTTAAGAACTCATTACAGCCAACTGTAGATGAATATTAATTATTTTTTCACTAGACTAACCCATACATGATAAAAATGTACATGACAAATAGAACCTATAGGGTCTGAATTTTTGATACTATGCAGCTCGATCTTGGCACATGGTATAATTGTATATGACACCTTACGAATAAAAAAGACCACCTCATATAAGATGGATTCCACTTTCTTGCTATTCAAAGAAATCATCATACCCCGCATTATAAATACCGATAACGGTTAGTTTGTACTCTTGATCTCCATATTTTTTTCTCTTCTCACGAACAACAGAGCTGTTTCAAAAGCTCCCTCTTAGCAGAAGTTTACTTTTGTGACAGCTCCAGTTACTCTATATATTATTTATTGCTTGTTTCTACTTGCTTGGCCTCTGTTGTTTCAGCAGCTTTTGTCAGCTTTCCTTCTTTTTCAAGCTGAGCAGTTAGTTCATCTAACGTGATCCCTTTTTCTTTAGCCATTTCTTCTAAGTTGACAGTTTCACTGGACTTAGTATTTTCCCACATGTCGTTGTTGCTCGCAGCATATGCAGATCCTCCAACAACAGATACCCCTAGCACAAGTGTAGCAATTATTAATTTTTTATTCATATTAAATTCCTCCTAGAATGTTTTTAACCTCTACCATACGATAGATAGATTCTATAATATTACAATTGAGCCTGCTTGCCTGCATCCTTTCTATTTGATGTTACCATTGTGCTTGGTTATGATATTTTGCACAATGGAAAGTCCCAAGCCTGAGCCACCCCATTCACGAGAGCGTGATTTATCCACTCGGTAAAACGGCTCAAATATATTCTTTTTTTCCTCATCGGGGATACCAATTCCCGTGTCTTTAATTTCAACCATTACCTGCTTTTTATCCGATTTAACTTTAATCATTACCTTACCACCGTCGATATTGTATTTAATACCATTTTCAACAAGGTTATAAAACGCTCGATAAAGTAAATCTGTATTCCCGTAAAACACTATCAGCGCAATCCAAATATAGTTTAACCTCTTGTTCATCAGTAATATTTGTTAAAAAACTAAGAATTGAAAGTTTTTTAATTTTTTTACAAATAGCACACAAAAATGACATACTTCTAGACTATTTTTAGATAGAGGAATTATTTTTTGAAATGGTTACTACATATAAAGGAGACTTCAAAATGGATATGGATTCATATTATTGGGAAATGGTTAAGAAAAATATTGGTGTGTATTCTGAACAGGAACAAGAATGTCTTCGAAATAAGAAGGTCATTATTTTTGGACTAGGGGGAGTAGGTGGATATGAAGCAATTCTGTTTTCGCGAATGGGAATAGGGCATATTACCGGTGTTGATCCCGATGAATTTGAAGTTTCTAATATTAACAGACAAATGTTAGCGCTTTCTAGTGTTGTAGGTGAACCAAAAGCAAAAGTTGCAGAACAGGTTGTAAAAGATATACATCCCTATATATCAACAAACTTTATACAAACAAGAGTAGATGAAGATAATGTAATCGAGCTTATAAAAGGGCATGATATTGTAGTAGAAGCCGTAGATGATATGCCTTCAAGAGTTATTATACATAGAACAGCTAGAGAATTAGGCATACCAAGTGTGGGGATGTCAGGTAGCCCCCCAACACGAGGATTTGTTTCTACATTTTTCCCAACCGGAATTCCTTATGAAGAAGCATTAAACATCTCAAGTGTCGGATGCAAATTAACAAATCAAGAATTAAGACAACAAATTGCTGATATAAAGAAAAGTCGAGCTTGGTATTCTGTGGAGAAAGGCGCACCAAAAGAGTGGGCGCAAGATTTTTGTGATGGAAAAGCAGGCTGGATTATCACACCGATGCGTGCTCATCTATTGTCACTATTTAGCTTTCATGAAGCAATACAAGTTTTAACTGGTCGTGAACCTCTAGCTAGAGCGCCTAAAGGCATTGTAATGGATTTAGATAGTCATATCCCGGTTCAAGTAAAAGAAGTCCCAAAGGGTGGATGGGATTATAAAACACTGTAAGGAGGAATATAACTTGTTAACAAAAAATAATGATATGCAAAATATATATGAAGAAAGTTTTACGCGAAATATTGGTGTTATCTCTGTAGCAGAGCAGGAGAAATTAAAAAATTCTCGAGTTACTGTAGTTGGAGCAGGGGGCGTAGGAGGAATTACACTCATCCAATTGGCGCGAATGGGTGTGGGTTCTTTACATGTTATTGATCAAGATGTATTTGAAGCAAGCAATATCAATCGACAAATGCTAAGCTCCAACAGTAAATTAGGACAGCCGAAGGCAGATGTTGCTTTAGAAGTTTTGCAAGACATTAATCCATTATTACAAATAGAGATAACGAAAGAATTTGTTACCGAGGACAATGCATTAGAACTTCTAACGAATACAGATGTCATTATAGATGCAACTGATAATTTAGTAGCGAGAGTAATTATCCATCGTACAGCTCAAAAATTAGGGATTCCTTCTATTTGGATTGCAGTTACACCTCCCTTTAGAGGTGGCGTCATGTCTTTAACTCCTGACTCTACGCCTTATGAAATCGCGTTAGGATATCCGTCTTATCAACAAGAGCTAACACCAGAAATGCAAAATAAAATTCATAAATTAAAAGATGGACGTGCTCTTCATTCCGTCAAGCATGGTGCGGATGAGAAATGGGCAAATAATTATGTACAAGAAGATCGTCCATGGGCTGTGCTGTCTCCCGTTGCGAATATCGTAGGCATTCTAGCAAGCTTTGAAGCATTTAAATTTATAATAAATCGAGAAGACTTAAAACCTGTAATAAGTCCAAATTTAATACAAATTAACCTTGCAAATCAAAATATGGTACATGTGTCTGTACCTGAAAATGATAGTTGGGATTATACAACATTATAGATGAGGTAAGAGAATATGCTTCCTTTTTTGTTACTGGGGATTATTGTTACACTCGCTCTACTTGTTAAGGATTATGCGCTAGCTGGTGCGGCTTGTTTATTAGGAGTTTTACTTGCTGTTGGACAAAAAACTTTATTACATCTTATTCAACAATATTCTTTTACAATTGGTATTTTCTTTCTGATGCTATTCCTTTTAGTACCAATTACATCTGGAAAGATTACAAGTGAACACGTAATAAAATTAATTACCTCTCCTATCGGATTAGGATCCATTCTAGCAGGTTTTACTGTGTCATATATAGGAGGAAAAGGTGTAGGAGTTCTACCTATGAATCCTATGATATTGTTAGGTGTCTTAATAGGTACTCTTATTGCCGTATTATTTACAAAAGGGTTACCAGCCGGATTAATTATTGCGGCTGGAATCATAGCTATCATTTCTATGAAATGAAAGGAATATTCTAAATGAAGATAAAATGGACACATATTAGTTTAGTAGGGATTTTTTTGATAATACTTATGTCTAGTTGTTCTAATATCAAAGAAACCTCTCAAAATGATCAAACTTCTAAAGTGGTAAAACAAGAATTAGAAATTCAGCAAGGAGAAGAAAATTTATTTTTGCTTCATAAAAACTTAAATAATAAAAAACAGTATACATCTGATGAAATCATTTTATTTTTAGAACCATTTAGTGTACCTACAGCTCAAGCATTTGATGTACCAAAATTTTCATGGATGGATGAGTATGCCAGAAAAGGGTATGATACTTGGGCTATGGATTTCAGAGGGTTTGGTCGTTCTTCTCGCCCTAAAGAAATGTCAGATCCTCCTGCCCAAAACCGTCCGGTTATTCATTTGAATGATGCAACTAAGGATCTAGAAACAATTGTAAATTGGATTAAAAAGAAGAGAAACGTAAAAAAAATTCATATTGTTGGATGGTCATATGGAGGTGTTGTGGCTGGAAATTATGCAATATCCCATTCTCAAGATATTAATAAACTTATTTTATATGGATATATGCATGGGTTCACACTTCCTATGATGACACAGCCTTTCGAAAACCCACTACAACCTAATCAGTTTAATCCTGAAGCACCAGCTTATCAAATGGTGGACTTTGATAAAGGAATGCATCATTGGCATATGATGATGGGAAATAAAAAAATTGTTACAAACGAAGCAATGGATGCCGTAAAACAAGTTTTTATTGATTCAGATCCTATGAGTAAGAAAAATAATCAAACGATTCGTCGACCAGTCGGTCCACTTGAAGATTTATTTTATATTTGGAAAAATCAGCCCCTATATGATGTATCTAAGATTACCACTCCATTACTTGTCATTTACGGGGAAGATGACATATTTGCAGACCGAAATATGATGTCAAAATTAACAAGTACAAAACAAAAAAAAGAAGTAGTAATCCCTGATGCTACACACTGGGCTGTTTATGAAAAGAATCGTAATACCCTATTCGAACAAACATTAAACTTTATAGAAGCGAAAGAAGGCAAACAGGAATGAAAAAGGGTTTAACAATATTAGATGCTACCTTGCGTGAAGGAGAACAACAATGTGGTATTCGTTTCTCCAAGGAAGACAAAATTACATTACTTCACATGTTAGAGGATTTTGGAGTAAGTCTTATCGAAGTTGGACACCCTGGCATCTCTGAAGAAGAAGAAGAGATTTGCCGAGAAGTTGCAGCATCTGCAAAGCACGCCGAAATACTTATGCATGCTCGGGCGAAAAAAGAAGAAGTTCATGCGGCTTATCGTGCTGGTGCCGATTGGATAGGAATCTGGGCGTCTATTAATCCTATTTCTTTACAAACAAAGTATACCAATCGATCAAAAGATTATGTTATTAATCAGGTGAAACATGCTATTGAAGAAGCAAAATCTTTAGGAATGAAAATCCGTTTTACTATTGAAGATGCTTCACGAACGGAATGGGAAGATATCGCCTACATTGGACAGATTGCACATATAGCTGGAGCAGATCGAATCAGTTTAGCAGACACTGTAGGAATTTGGGAGCCAGGTCAGTGTGCGACAATCGTGAAGAAATCTGTTGAGACATTCCCTTGTGAGATTGAAGTTCATCTTCATAATGATTTAGGATTAGCCATGGCAAATGCTCTTGCTGCAATCGATTCAGGGGCATCTGTCATTGATGCTACATTGTGCGGAATAGGTGAACGTGCTGGGATTGTTGATTTGCTAAATTTATCAGTATTTTTATCTCAAAAGCGTAATCTACAATGCTTTAAACTACAGATGATTCCTGAATTAACGCACTCTCTCCAATTAGCTACTGGTTGTCAAGTAGATCATTGGAGACCGATTATTGGAAAGAATATATTTACTCATACTGCATCCTATCATATACAAGCTGTTCAGCAGAATTACTCAGCATACGAGGGCATTCAACCTGAAATGATAGGAAGAGTAAGGAACATACAACAAAAACATATAGAAAGAAAAGGGCCTCGGCTTTCAAAGTCTCTCCGAGTTAGTAAACCATTTGTAAAAGGAGCATCTGAGCTTTTATATCATCGTGATGGTCCAGGAGAGCGTTGGGTACAGATGGATTATAGAACTGATGAACGTGCTTCATTTTATGTAATACAGCGTGTATTTTACGACGCCCATATGGATGAGAACTTAGAAGGACATGTAGATACTCATGCACATCATTGTGATAGTGCCTTTATTTTTTGGGGGAATAGAATAGATGGTACAGGTCTCATATGTGAAGTTGAAATTGAAGGAGAATTGCAAATAATTGAAAGTCCAGCATCTGTTTTTATTCCATCGGGGTTAAAACATAGGTACAAATACCTTTCGGGTACAGGAACATATACAAACATCGTACTAGCACCTAATTATAATTCTAGTTTGTTAGAGGAAAACTCATCAAAAGTATTTGTATATTAGTAAAATATAAAAAAGTTTTTATTTCTGTTATGATGATGTTTTAGTAAACCATCTGACTGATAAGAGTATAAGCAGCCTCAATGTTCTTTATGTGAAAAAAGAAAAAACAGATAGAATGCAATATGTTCTTTGAATTCTATCTGTTTTTTGAATGGCCCCAAAAAGAAAGAATCGTTGCCGTGCCCCTGTTAAGCAATTATTATCAAAAAAAAATTCCATCCTTGAAGGCATATATCTATGGTCACTGATTTATGCTTATAAGTGCCAAACACTTATAGTAGTGTAGCTGTCACTTTGGGTGATAAATCGTAGTGCGAGACGCGCCCCACTTTTCCGTGATATCCTCACCATATCCAAAAAAGAAAATTGTACGTTTGGACACATTTCAACTTATTCTCTGTACGCTACAACATAAAATAGCCCCAAGGCAGGTGTTGCATATATTACGTTGCAAATCAATCTCCAAAAATGATACAATATTTGTTTTTTCCTAAAGAGTTTATCATAATAAAAGGAGCTAGATTCTATATCTTAGCTCCCTTATTTGCAAATTATTTAATTATAAAGGCTACGATTGCTAAAACGATACACATAATCCCACTTAATAATTGTCCTATTCCAGAACTCTGACCATTAATTAGCAAGTTGAAAAGATTTTTTCTGGTTTGAGTTTTTCCTACGAATGCATCATACTTCTTCATTTTATATACACCCGATAAAATTAATGCTACACCAATAACGATAAGTAATACTTTTAAAGCCACTATATTTACCTCCACTTATTATGTATATGTTGAATTTTTCTCAATCATTTTTTAGTTGTTATTATAATCGTGAACAACACTCGTCTATAATTTCTAAAAAATCATTATCAATTTTTATAAGTTAATTATTACATTTTAACATTAAATAAACTATCTAATAACCTTACACAAGGATGACAGTTCTGTAAGGATAGAAGAAAACAAACAAGCTATCTACAAAAGCCTTTTTTCTTGTTATTGATAAATATACTTTACTTTTTCCATTTCTCTGTTCTCTTTTACAAGTAAGATCACTAGCAACCCTGTCAATAACCCTACAAGTAAGACAAATATTGTAACAGCAAGATACTTAAAAATGTTAGGCTAATAAGCTTTATAAACCTATATTTTTAATCCAGTCTATAGAAATCTTGCACTAAAAATACAATTGTTATGATAACCATGAGACCATTAACTATAAGAGCTATTACAATCGATAATTCCATAGTAGGTAATAACATAATACATAGTGAAACAATGGATGCAATAAAGGGAACACCCTGCCTTGTTCTTGTTATGCAAAACCCTTCACTTTTTTAAGCTGTGGAATTATTCAACCGATAATTAGCAATAAAGGCGTGGTAGCCAAAATGCCTAACCATCCAAAAGCACTCTCAATAAACCAAGATAAAAATGGCATGATTGAAGAAAAATGCTCCACCTAGATTTATGCGTATTTTACACCAATTCATTATAAATCTATTTACATTTCATTTTTAATATATAAATTGTTACTATGCAGAACAAAAGCAATCTGCATTCACTTTCCCCCTTAGTTTTCACCATTATATGTGGCAGAAAAAGCCTTAACGATTTAAAAAGAAAGAAGATTGTAGATTGTTTTCGATTTTTATATTACCGTGCGCGATAATATAAACAGACTGCAAAGCCTTCTGAAAAAAATGCCTTGCAGTCTTATAATTTCTTGCTTTATTTTATATTTTTTAACACCTATTTATAGTTTTTGTATGATCTTAACTGTTCCAGTCTATCTTAAAATGTCCATAACTATCAAAGATATGTTTTTTATATCCATCTTTTGTCGGAAGAGAAACAGTTTCGTTTACATAAATCTCGCCATTGTCTTTAGCATAGTAATCGAACCATCCAAACTGTGAATCGGAGCGTGCCCAAGCTGTGAATTTTCCTACCGTAGCTTCTCCAGAATCCTCGAAGCTATGCCATTTATCATTGATTTTTTGCCAGCCTGTTTGCATTTCGCCTTTATCATTATAATAGTATGTTTTACCGTTAGTTTTTACAAAACCTATCTGAGTAGCATGTCCCCAGTCATTAAATAAATATGTTTTTCCGTCAATCGTTTCTGTACCATTCACAGTAGAAGATTTTCCATCTCTAAAATAATATTTTTTTCCATCAAATTCCTTCCAACCGGAATAGTTAATTCCATCTTCTAAACTAAAATAATTCACTGTATTACCTATTTTGCTGATCCCTAGTGGCTGAAGTCCACCATCTTTCCCAAATGATAATGTTTTATTGTCCAAAGTAACATTAACTGTTTTGTTTAGAGCTTTTCCATCCAATCCTAAAGCAATCAGAAGCACACCTTCGTCGGAAAAACGAAGAGTGACACCTTGATCTTCTAAACGTAGTACATTTGTAGTAGGCTTGTAATCTTTAAAATAATAAATTTTATTATCAATTTCTTTCACGCCTTCTTTAATAAACGCTCCTGAAGCATCGGAATAGTATAGATCTTGCCATGCTGATTTCTGTAGAACACCGTCATCATTGAAGTTATAGTACTTCCCATCAATGTCGACAGTTCCGCCTCCTGAAGTCCTGTGATTACTATTTGGATTAAAATAATACGTATTCCCCTCAATTTCTTGCCAGCCCTTTAAAAGAGTTCCTGAAGAATCCGCATAATAATGAGAATTATCTCTTTTTATCCAACTATTTGTTATCAATTTTCCAGAATTGTATGCAGTCCATATAGAGTTATCTTTTGCATCAAATTTGAACTCTAACCCGTCATATGTCTTTCCTTCATGTACCTTTGTCTCATTTTTCTTACGAGGATGCCAATCAATCAACCAATTATTCCACTCATGTGCTGCAAGGCGAGCTGTGAGTTTACTAGCTTCATTAATATCACCAGTAGTCCTCGCTGGTGCACTTTTACCACTTCTAGGAACGTATAAATATTGCCCTTTATTATTTTTTAAAGAAAACTGACCGTCTTTTCGAACAACAAGATCCCATATTTCATCAGAACTGATATCTCCATCATGAGTATAAATCCATTGACTGCCATCTCCTGATTTAGAAGTAAGATATCTTACTTTCCCATTAAAGACAGATGATATAATAACCTTATTAGATCCATTTTTAATCGGTGTAATTGTAAAAGCAGTCCCTGAATTTGAATCCCCGTCACCTGCTTCATGGACATAATCCCCTGCTTGCAGGTTTATTCCATCATTTACAATTTTTATAGAAATAGGAGAATATTCCCCGTCTTTATGGTTTGTGTAAATATCAAGTATACGTTTCTTCAGATCCTCACGAGCTTCAGGATCATTCGTAGCATAATTCGAAAGAACGTCTTTGCCAACTGGCTCTGAAGTAATTGTTGCTAATATTCGTTTTCCTTCTGGTAGTTTACTAAAAAGATCTTCATTAACATAACGAATATCACGTAAACCAGAACCATTAGTAAGAAAATATCCTGGGAATTCTTGACGTTCAAATTCAGCTGCTAAAACATTTTTACCACCGCTATTGTCACTTTTTAGATAATAGGTTTTGAAATTCGTAAGTGAAACCCCCGTATTTCCTTCATCTAATTGTTTTTGTGTAATATACAAAATATCATGTTTAGATAGTTCTGGTTCATCAGGAGTTAAGTCTACTATTGTACCAGCGTCCTTAATACGAATTTGTTGTCCATGCTTGATTGTTTTATTTTCAACTTTCCCATTGGCATAAACAAGTTTAATCTTCTTGCTAAAATTTTGATCTTTATTATAATCAAACACACTAATACCAAATTCCCCTTTGTTAAAAGTAGGAGCTTTATAAGCAACGTTTTCAAGACGAGCTGCATAACTGTTCTTTGCATCTATTTCTTCTAACCATTTCCCAAATGGCTCTGCAAGAAACGCGTCATAGATACTTCCAAATGTTGTAACAACCGTTGCGAACGTATCAACATCTGCTTTCACTTTATATTCTGTTACGGGGCTGGCGCTGAATAAAATCCCCATTGCAATCCCTACAGGAAGGATTTTTCGCATACTTTTTTTTGCTTTTCCATTCATAATTGTGCTCCTCACTTTGTGCTACCCTATTTTTTTCTATTTGTTAAACTGCATTTAACGTTCCGAAGTTTATCTTAGTATAAATACCTTTCAAAAGTCTTTCATAAATATTACAAAAGTCTTACATTAATATCGTATAAAATTCCGAATTTTTTACGGTATTCTATATTTTTTAGCTTGGCCCCATGCTCATTAACCGAAGATTTTTAAGTATCACCAAAACAAAATTTTTATTTTAATCAATACTAACTAAAAGGAATAGTTTGTCTCGTTCTTATTATACAAAGGCCTTTTCTTAAGATATGTCATAATTACACCAATAAATAATAATAAAGGTGTAGTAATGCAAATTCCAAGTAAACCGAAACTATCTTCAACAAACCCAGGTAAGAACAGCATCCTTGAGGAAGATATAAATAGTTCCAGTACTAGAGAAAATAACTGTACGAGTAATAATCTCACACTTATGTTTTTGAGATTCATGGTGTTAAGCTCTTCGCAAAAGTGTATTTTTAGACTATATGATCGGTGGTTTACTTATGTATCAATCCTTTTATTCTTATCGATATGTCTAAGTTTAAGAAATTACTTACAAAAGTACAGAAGTGTTTGTATGAGAAGCAATGAAATGGTTTTGTAACATTTATGAAAGACTTTTGAAAGGGATTTAAATTAAGATAAACTTACTGATATGAATGTAAATACGTTGAAAACAGTATAAATTAGAAAGTAAGGAGCAAATCCATGAAGGAAAAGATAAAGAGATATATAAAAAAAATCCCCCCTGTAGGAATAGCGATGGGGATTGTATTCAGTTTCAACCCCTTTATAAAACATAAAGCAAAAGCAGACGTTGATACAAGAGAAACGATTCTTACAACATTTGGAGATACCTATGATACGTTTCTAAAAGAGCCTTTTGTTATTTTTTTATCCGAACAAAGTGCTAAAAATGATTATCTAGCTAACAATGAAAACCGTGCTTACAAAGCTCCTACTTTTAATAAAGGAGAATTTGGTATTAGTGTGTATGATTATTATAAAAACCAAAACTTTTCTAAGAGAGTTAAACTTTTCTATAATGATGGGAAAGTTGAATATAAAACGATAAAACATGGTCAACAACTTTTGATTAAGCAAGCTGGTATCATAGTGGACTTAAATCCAGATGCCTCAGATCTATATGAACGTGATGTGTATTATATTACACAAAAACAATTAGATGAAGGGAATACTGGTATTGCGCTTACGAATTGGCAAACATATTACTTAAAAAGTGACAATCGTGGTCAAATGAATGGTCCTTTAGCTCTAAAATATATTAAACAGGAGTTTCCAAATATAAAACCAGGTAGTGCTTCTTTTGACCTAGAGAAACTTTTTCATGCACTACCGGAAGAGAAACGAAAACTGGCAACGCTAACTTCAAATCCAGTAAAAGAATCTGGGATTTTTAGTTATAGCGCTGATGAACTTGCTGAGATAAAGAGACATAAGCTTGCTGTCGTTACACAGCATAAAAATGAAGAATGTTCTTCTATTTCTGTGAAAATTAGAAACAGGGATAACGTCTTGCGGACATGGGAGGATAGTACGAATATTTCTGCTTCATCTAATTGGATCCCAGAAGATAGGAGCATATTTACAATTATTCCAATTGAAAAAGGATCTAATAAGGTGTACATAGAAGCAAATGCAACCTATCTTACATCTGCAAATGGTGAGGTGGGCGTTACAGGATTTCGTGCTTATGGACAAGTATGGACGCTTGTTAATTATGGATTTGAAACCTTCTTTTTAAAAAATAACCACGGACAATATTTATCTGTTCATGATACATCCGTATGTCTTACTGACAAGCCTGATAAAAACACTATATTTTCCATTACTATTCAAAAGGATAAATGGAATGAGTGGTTAGCTAAATGGTATTCTAGCAAATAAAATGCAAGTTGATATAACCTCCAGAAGCTTTACAAACATTTTTAACGAGTAACGAACCAACAAGCCAATTTTCTGTACGTTAAGGAAAACGGCTACACAGATCCCTAAGTTGTTTTTAATCAAGCTTTATTTCAAACCAAAAATAATTCGCCCTTACGTTGAATATATGTATTCAACGTAAGGGCCCTTTTAAATTCATATTTTAATTTTCTTGGCTAAGATAACGTATATATCGCGGTTGAACCCCTTATTCCCCCTTTTCGAGGGGATGGGCAAAAGATGCAATTAGTGCCGTACAATCAAACCATATTGCAGCAGGTATTGGTGAAGGGGAATTTGCTCCGGATATGAAAGTTACACGGGAACAGTATGCACAGTTTTTATATAATGCAATTTTAAATGAGCGATCTCATCAATAATAAGAAAATAAAGTTAAGTGTCATAATATAAGTTTATATTACTACTTATAAAAAATTATTTGATGCTACCCTTAGTTGACAAATAGCTCAAAAAAAGAACCCAATTAATAGGTTCTTTTTTTGATGTTGATTATTTTTGCTCTAAAATACGTTCAACCTCATCTATGCCTAATTTACTGGCTTTAGCAATCGTTTCAAGTGGTACACCAAGTTCATGCATACCTTTAATCATCTGTATTTTCCCTTGCTGAACCCCTTCTTGAATTCCTTCTTGAATTCCTTCTTTTTTCCCCTCATTACGAGCATGAGCAAACTTTGCAGCCTCATCCATTAAGGCCTTTTCTCTTGCTTCATATGCTTGACGGAAAGAAGAATCTTGACTCATACGTTCCCACTTATTCATTGCTTTTTGTAAAATCGGATCTTGGTTCATGGCAATGTCCTCCAATATTTGCGTGAGATGTTCATCTTCATTCGCTGGTAATAATAATAACCAACGAACAAACGAATCTTCCCACGGATTGACTTTCTCTTCGCGCCATTGCTGTAGTAACTTTGGAATCTCTACAATATGAACTTCTATATCGTCACTTAATAACTTTTGTTGTTGCTGATTCCAAAGGATTCCTGTTGTATGAAACGCTTCATATTCTGGAAACATCACAAAGTTTAACAAGTTTATGGTAATTGTTTTATGAAGTGAGCTATAAGGCATTCCTTTTTGCAATTGAGAGGTGTATAACCTTCCCCAATAATATAAGCTTCGTTTGATCATATCGTGATTGTTATTCAATTGTATTTCTACATTTACCTTTGTTCCTGTATTTAATGTAGCCGAAATATCTAAAATCGATAATTTATCTTCTTCATATTCTCGATGCAAGTGTGGATCTTCTAATTGCAGGGAAACAATAGGTGATTCTAAAGAATCTTTTAATATGGCATTTAAAAAGGCAACTAAAATATCTTCATTCCCATTTGTGCCAAATAACTGCTTAAATGCAAAATCGATACGTAAATTTACTAATGAATTGGACATGGTTTTCCTCTTCCTGTTTCAGACTATATCTTTATCTTTATTGTACATAAAAACAAAGTCAACATGCAAACAATCCCCTAGGATTTATATAGGGGATGCATACAAATATACCCAATAGATTATCGAAGAATATTTGGGGTCACCATATCATTTTGAGAAAATTATACGCTAAGGAATTTATAAACGTAACAAACCTTGATTTCATAGGGATATAGGTCTTTCCCGTGAACTACCCGCCACTTAGTAGCTCTTACGAGCTTACTTGAAGTGGGGGCTTCTCGGTTAGTCGTTACTTTTGATAGCTAACGAATTAGTCCTAAGAGAACTGAGCTAACTCTGTAGACTTATGATGAAGAAAATTCTTACGTTGGTTCGCTACACGAATACGTTGTTTGTTCCAACGTTCTGAGCCTTTGCTAATTGGCTTTCTCATCCTCAGAACTAACGTATAATCCATCCATTGCAAAGCCTAATCCAACAACTGTTTCTACTTCTTTTTGTACAATCTCTTTTTCGTATTCAATCAAGATGGACACACAGCCATACATTCTAATTTGTTATCTTTTTGTTACCTTCAGATGAGTCATCTATATGTTAAAATATTCATATTCCTCCTAATCAATTTACCCGATTAGGCGTGCCCTAAAGAGCCCCTATCTCTTTAGGGCTCTTTTCATTAAACCTATTATACAAGATAAAGAGGCCTACTATATCTCTCGTATCAAGTCGAATACACGTATTTATCAAAAAAATCCTAACCTTGATTATTTTCAAGACGGAAGAATTAAGAAAGGTACAGAATATATACAGATAGATATGGAGACGTTAATGAACTCCCTTCAACCAGGACAAACATGTAAAATAGCTGATGCTTATGTAGAAATGATTGATAAAGTGCCAGCTCGTGTAATTGTTCATCGATTAACAAAACAACAGCAACAAAAACGATTACAAGATCAAGCTGTACGAGAATTTTGGTTATCTCCTATAGGAGAACCTTGATTTGTTGTTAAACGATTATTCGGATTCAAAAAGGGGAACCTCCTATATATATCTTGTGTATTTAGCATACCCAGTCTAAAATACTCTGCATTGAACTACCCCCACTTTCACTTCGTTTAGAAGAGGGGGATTCCTAAGTAAAGAGTTCTATCGAACTCTAATTTATTAGGCTATCTCCACAGTCCTTGCGGTTAGAAGCCTTATCGCTTCATTCTTTAGATTGATACTTGCGTTAATATCCCTATCATGGTGTGTACAACAAGAAGGACAGTCCCATTTACGTAGGTTTAGATTTTTAACGTCTTTGTTTTGATATCCACAACAAGAACATAATTGGCTTGAAGCAAATGTTTTCGATACGACAATGATTTGTTTGCCGTACCATTTTGCCTTATATTCCAACATAGTTCGAAACTGAGACCATGATACCTCACTAATTGCTTTTGCTAACTTATGATTCTTTAACATATTCGATACCTGCAAATCCTCTATACCGATAACATCGTGGTTCTTGATGATTTCAGTCGAGATTTTGTCCAAGTAATCTTTTCTAGCATTCGTCATGTATTCATGAATTCTAGCTACTTTTACTCGTTGTTTATTCCAACGAGTAGATCCTTTCATTCTTCTAGAAAGAACACGCTGTGCTTTTGCCAACTTCTCTTCTAATGATCGAAAAAACTTCGGATTTTTATAGGTTGTTCCATCTGACAAAATGGCGAAATCTTTTAGTCCCACATCCATTCCAATGTAAGAATTTGTTTTCGGAAGTTCTTGCACTTCTGTTTCAACTAACAATGACACAAAGTATCTGCCAGAAGGATTCCGTCTAACTGTAGCATTTAAAATACGTCCTTTTACTTCACGACTTTTGGCAAATCGAACAAGACCTAGTTTTGGCAATTTTATTTTGTTTCCTACAACGGCAATGTTTTCATTTGTTTGTTTTGTGGTATAAGATTGTATGTTGTTCTTCTTAGATTTGAAACGCGGGGCATTGTTTTGTTTTTTGAAAAGGCGTGTATAAGCATCCGCAAGGTTGCGAACAGACGACTGAATCGCAATACTATCCACTTCTTTTAGCCAAACAAACTCTTTCTTCATGGCAGGAAGTTTGGCAGAGCATGTACCATATGTCAAACCTTTTCCTGTTTCTTTGTATGCATTATCCCATAGAGATAGGAAATGATTGAATACAAAACGAGAACAGCCAATCGTTTTATTGATTAAGGTCGCTTGTGCTTTATTTGGATAGATACGAAATTTATATGCTTTATTGATCATCATTCGTTTCACCCCTATTTCGATATGTGTCTATTATACAACAAACGTATATTCGATAGGTAGTGAAGTAACAGTTTATGTATGTCGAACAATTAAGATGGCTTCCTGCCATCCCTTGTCCGAAGCCAATTCATCTCCCACCTACTCACTTCGCGTTCCTTGAGGAAGGAGTCTTCTTGGCTAAAATGATAAATCCAATTGGACAATAAATAAAAGAGTCATAACCTACTTTATATATAAACCTCTCGTCAGGTCTTGTACATCTGATTAAATCCATAAATCTGGTGTATTCCCTACACTTCGCCAACCAATTGGTAATCTTCTAAATTTGAGCATACTAATCACAAATCTTTTCTGGAATTTTAATTTCCTTATATCTCCGGATGTTAATCCGTAATGAGCATTCGTTCATCATCTGTAGGATTATTTAAAAATCCCTCTTTTGATAACTATATGTTCAACTAAGTAATTATTACACGTTATGTAGTATGTTTATTAAGTTATAATCATTATAAAGTGAAAATTGCTAAAAGTAAATCTTTTGTCGAAAAATGTCATTAAAAACCCAATATCAATTCTTTTTTTATAAAAATTATAAAAAAAGAATTGATATTGGGTTGAGATTATATTAATATCTTTCGAGGGTAGTATGTACTATTCACTAACTAATGAAGGATGTAAAAAAGAAGATATTGATTAAAATATACTTTTAAATAAACTTTGAATATATGGCTGTGTTAGGAGTGATTTGTTTGAAAAATAGATTTAAAGAGCTTTATTTATGTTCGTTTGCAATTATTGCAATGGGTTTTTTTGAAATAATGTATGATCATACTGCAGCTGAGCTTACTGAAGGGTTTTATTTGGGGAATTTAAAGATACTTACGGGAGTATTATTATTAATTTTTGCTTTAGTTTCTCAAACTAAACATAAAACTAATGGTAAACAGTTAGAAAGAGAGCTATCAAAGGAATATGATGAAAGGGTTGATTTAATAGATGGAAAAGCTGCACATATAACCTTAAGTATTCTTATGGTTATGATTATTCTTATGATGTTTCTTTCGAAATGGATTATAATTCCGATTAATACTGGGCTATTTCTCATTATGATATGCTGTCTAATTACGAATACATTAGCTAAAAAATATTATAATAGTTTTCTTTAATTAGAAGATTTCAATGAAAAATAGAATAAAAGAGTTACGTGTAAAATATGGAATAACACAACAAGAGTTAGCTGATAAAGTATTTGTATCTTCAAGAACGATTATTTCGTTAGAAAAACAAAAATATAATTCATCTGTTTTATTAGCCTCTAGAATATCTGGGTTTTTAAGTTATCGATTGAAGAGAAAGAATCAAGCAATATAGCAAAATACAACTAATGAATAGAGGTAAATATATTATGATGTTAAAACTATTATTTATACTTTTTGGAGTAGTCTTAGTATTATGGGGTATATATAAAATGAAAAAAGATGATGCATTTGTAGGAAAAACGCAAACAAGAAAAAACATTTTCAATCTCTTAATTTTAGGGGAGGCGTCTGGACTAGGGCAATTTTCAGGTGGGATACTGTGTATAATTTTAGGAATTGTATCTTTAATTATTAAGTAATTGGTGAAATTAAGGAATTAAGCTCCTTTTGTAGTTTGCGAATAATCGATAAAGGCGTACCGCCAGCGTTTTGGAAAAACCAAGTTTCTTAAATGAAAAATTCCCTAGCGTACGATATTCGCCTTTGGGTTGGGAAGATATCAATTTCTTAGGAGAATAAAAGTTTGATGGATTACATTCAACAAGTTTACATTCCTTACGTCCTTTGAATATTAAAGAGTCGATTTACTCTTAACGGGGTAAAATCTGGCTCTTTTCTTGTCTGACTTTTCTTACCGTGGTTTTTTTCTGAAATAAATGTTAATTGCGAGGAGAGGATACTGGGAAGTGATGGATGCAATTATAGAAATTTGCATAAAATTTATTATGATTTATTGTATAGGCTGTTTTGGAGGTAGTTTGTTATGGAAAATGAAAACAGATTGAAAGGAAAGGAGATTCAATATGAGCCTTTCACCCCCAAAAAAGATGTTGCAGCGGGTTGAAGAAAAGGAAATGCCATACTGTAATGATGATCCATTGGCTATTGCAAAAGGGATTAGAAATGGATTCCTAATGGTAATGCCATTTTGGTTAGTTGTATTGTATTTAGCTATATGAAAACTACATAACTACGAAAGGGTGAAAGAAATGATTGTTTCGAATGGAATTGCTGATATTCAAACGAAAAAGCAAGCACAGGAACTCGCAATGGAAATGACAAAACAAGTGATTCATGAAGGCGCTGGATTAACGTGGGTGAGAACTACACATTCATTTTTAAGTGGAGCAATCCTTTATATTAAGGATAAGCATAAAGAACAGGCTCATTTATCCGATTTTAAGGCGTTTGTTGTACAAGGTGAGAAGAATGACGGCTTTTTAGAATATAGCACTAGCCATTTGGAAAAGGATCATCCTTCTTATCATGCTTTTCAAATCATGTTAGCGTGTAGAGAATCGACGCGTGCTCTTTGTTCTTATCCTTTCTGGATTGTGTATGAGAGCAATAGAGAGGTGAGATAGCAAAATGAGTTTAATCATACCACATTATTTACTTGTATGCGGATGTTCGAAAGACAAAGTGTTACAGGCACATAAAAAAGCGAAAGAAATATTTAATCCGAAGGGTCAAACGAATAAATTGGTAAGTCAGTTGAGAAACGTTTCCTTTTTTGTACTTTGTGACGGCAGCCATCATAGATGGAAAAATGAAGATGAATATATGAAAGCGAAAACGGCATATATTCGTTACCTTGTAGAGTCTGATATTCAGTTTGTAGAAATGGCAACACAAGAATTTATTTCTTGAAAGTATGCAAAAGACCCAAAAAAGCTAGAACAACATACTTATCATGTGGAAAGAAAAAACAGCGTATCATTAGTCAGCTGATCGATTGCGGATTTTACAAGGATGGAAGAAGACAACTCTATGGATTAGAGCCTTCAGAACTAGAAAAGCATCTAAAAAAAATTAAAAAGGAGCGAGTAATACTTCATAGTTGATGCAAAGGAAGTGAGACTGTGGCATCTAATTGGTTTGAAATAGAACTAGAGAAATCCACTAAAGTAGTTGTGAAAGGGTTGCGATTGGTATCGGTTACTTATGTATCAGCTGGAAGATGTAGAAAGCAGAAGTCAGAAAATTCAATTTCATTTGAGTGGACCAGAAGAGTACTTGGATTATCTAGTCAAAGCGTTTTGAAGTGTATATAAAAACGCTAAAATTATAGGAAAAACGATGGAACACATTTCGTTTTCACGTAATAAATTGTTTGGTGGTGCGATTGGCGTGAAAATGAGATTACAGACGAAAAAGTCCTATCACTTACTTAATATAAAACTGATAAACTAGGGATACCGCTCCATGTCCATCAACTTAAAATCTTGACTATCCCTACGTTATTCTTTCTAAAAAGCTAAATAGAAAGGATGAAGTTTTTTACTAGATTCTTAAGTTAATCAACATATATGGTGCCTCCTAGGAGTTGATACATATGGAAAACAAGAGCTCATGTATATGCAATTTCAAAAAAATTAAACTACCAGAAGCTTAAATCTTATATCAAACACATAGCCGATTATCAACAAGAGAGAAGGAGCGGTGAGTATGACAACAATTTTAGTATTAGAAGATGAGATAACAATTCGTAGCTTTATTACATTAAATATGAAGCGTGCTGGTTTCAATGTTTTAGAAACCGATACAGGTGAAAAAGCTCTTGAGCTTTTAGAAAATCATAATGTTGATATTGTAATACTTGATGTTATGTTACCAGGGATAGATGGTTTTCAAGTATGCAAAAGAATACGAAAAAACAATGAAGAGATTGGTATTATTATATTAACGGCATGTGTTCAAGAGAAAGATCAGGTACACGGTTTGACAATTGGAGCAGATGATTATATTAAAAAACCATTTAGTATAATTGAATTAGTAGCACGTGTACAAGCATTGCTAAGAAGGGTAAAAGAAAATAAAAGGGATATGAAATCGATTCATTCGGGACCATTTCAGTTAGATCTTCTGCAAGAACAATTATATAGGGATGAGATAGTAATTGATTTAACTCCAACAGAGCATATTATTTTACAATATTTAATGAAAAATTCCATAAAACCAATTTCACGTGATGAACTCTTAAATAAAATATGGGGTATAAGTTGTGTAGGTAACACAAAAGTAATAGATGTGAATATTAGTCGTCTTCGTCAGAAAATCGAACCTAGTCCTTCTGATCCTCAGTTTCTCCTTACGGTATGGGGAAAAGGATATCAATGGAAAGGAAGTAAACGATGAGGCGGAAAATTAGTTTGTACTTTATCGTTTTTTGTATACTGTAGATATACTATGAAAAAGTGAGGTGCAACCTATGTTAGTAAATAAAGCATATAAATTTCGTATCTACCCAAATAAGAAACAAGAAATATTAATTGCTAAAACGATTGGTTGCAGTCGCTTTGTATTTAACCATTTTCTTGCTCTTTGGAATGATACGTATAAAGAAGCGGGAAAAGGATTAACCTATCCTTCTTGCTCTGCCGAGCTTACGCAATTAAAAAAACGACAAGATACGCTTTGGTTAAAAGAAGTAGATAGTACCGCTCTTCAATCCTCATTGAAAAACCTCGCAGATGCTTTTTCACGTTTTTTCAAGAAACAAAATGATATGCCACAATTCAAGTCTAAAAAGAATAAAATACAATCCTATACAACAAAATGTATGCATCATTATAATTATATAAATTGATATTGTTAGAAGAATAATTAGGACTAGAATACCAAGTGATATCACTTCTTTATTTAAAATCACATCATATATGATAGCTCCAAAACAGATAAAAGAAAGGGGAGTTTTTTGAAGTTAGGCTTGTTTCGGAATATAACCAGACATTTAAAATGTAAAGAGTCCCTAGGGGAATAGGGACTCTTTAGTGGTAACCCTGTACATAGCTTGGGTGTGAATACTTTAACATTCTAACATATAGCTACCTTATCCGAAGGTAACAAAAGGTAACAAAAAATAATACATGTGACATATAGAATTTTATCGTTAAAAACGAATCGTGTGAAATAGAGAAGTTTTATATAAAAGGTGGGTTGTCTAATGAATGCCGAAATGTATAACACCAAGATACCTGGTAAAGAAAAAGAGAGAAGAAATGATTCAACTAACAAAACACTATTTTCTCACTTCCCCGGAAGTCATTCAAGTAAGTCAAGAATTAGATAAGTTATTGAACATGTTACGAAAAGGTGAGTGCTATTTAAAAGATTATGTTGCGTGATCTGAAGAAATCTTATGTTTTCCACTTTGATTTACAGGGTAATATATAAAGTTTTTTGTATGCATTGACCTTGTTATATATAGTTAACGGTTTGTATTCCGGTAATCTATGAGATTGCTTGACACTTGAAATGACATACAATTCCAATATTGTTATGATTTTAATATACAGAAAAACAGTGAAACTGGAGGCATTTGCATGGGTAGAAGTAAACCTATGAGAAAGGCATATTATATAAGGAATAACACTACAGGTAAAGGAACAGAAGTGAATTGTAAAAATGTCACGATGGAAATGAAAAACACTGGGACCTTCCATTGTATGGATTGTATGAGACAGGTGGTACATGCAGGAGGAGAAAATCCTTACTATAGATTACCTTCAAAAGATGCTGAACATGATGTGAATTGTGATAATTATCTTCCAATTGATGAAGTGTCGGAAAGTATCAGAATAATAGGAGAGAAATTGAAAATTAAGTTGAAATTACCTTTTTTCCACGAAAAAGAAGAAGAGAATAAAGGTGAAGCTGGAGTGAAAGGTGGAAAAGCCACTTCAACAGGCTTTAATCCGGTTAAAGTAGGACCAGTTAAAACAATAAAAGGTAGACATCTCTTTCATAAGAGGGGTCTACCTTTTATTATTTGTTTATAAGAAATCAACAGCGCTAAAGTGTCCTTATGGTTACTGGAGTTAATCATAAGGAGGTTATGTTTGCATAGGAACGGGATTAGGAATAGAGATGTTCCTATGCAATATTTTAAAAATAGCCCCCATTAGCATTGGGAGTTATTTATTTTATTTTAGCATAGTGCTCGGTAATATATAACTTGATGAATAATTTGTTACTTTTTTGTTATGTATGCGTCACACATGTTTTTAACGGATTCATATTAGGGGTCTGTGTAGTAGTGGAACAAGAACAGCAATAGAGTTTAATCACATTATGTGGTAGCGCTACATCGCTATCAAGCTAAAGTTTTGAAGTACCCCCCCTAAATGAAATTTTTCTTTCTCTACAGTTAGTTATTTTGAGAAGTTTGCTCATTTTTTGTTTTTGGGATGTTTACTTTTCTTAAGTTGATGGGCATGTATGATGCCCCCTATTAGTTGATACAGAAGAAGAGAAAACAGAATATATAGAGGGTTATAACAAAAGTATTATGATTATGGAGAACGGAAAAAGGTGAAAGTGGAAATATTCTTGGACAATGATGTTGAGGATGATGATCCTTGGGGATGCAAAGCATACGGAGTTTTATCATAAGATTTTTATTTACTTTATAGATAAAAGGGATGAAGTAGAATAATAGGTTTATAAAATGAAAAGGGCCCCTATTCCCTAGGGGATTTTTGAGAGAGAACTTCACTAACTAACTAAATTAATTAGTGGGATACGGATCAATTTTAACATATAGATAGCTTATCTGAAGGTAACAAAAAGTTAACAAAGGAGATTTAAAAGAGTATATTGCGTAATCTGAAGAAATCTTGTGTTTTCCACTTTGATTTAAGGGGGAATATATACTCTAGAAAACAGGGTCTAGGAGAATCAGACATGAGATATTTTAAATGAGTATTACTTTTTTTATGTGGATATTATCATAGGTTAGGTACAACAAAGAGTTGCTCTGTTTCTACCTTCTTCCATTATTTTCAAAGTACTTACAAGCGAATTTATTGATATAGTTTACTTATTAATAACAATTATAAATTAATATTGACTTTCAAATGAAAGGTGCTATCATTTAGTTGTGCTTAACTTTCACTCCTATGAGGTGATGAGAAGAGAGCAAAAATCAAATATGTTAATTTGTTTTAATAAGTTAATCAAATTATTTGCTGCTTAATTGAAATGGAGAGGGGAAACAAATATGGACACTAATACCAACGCTAATACTGGAGGATGCCCATTTAGTCAAGGTGGTGTTACTAGTAACAAATCTAGTGCTACGACTAATAGAGACTGGTGGCCAAACCAGTTGAACTTGAACATTCTTCATCAGCATGACCAAAAATCTAATCCTATGGGAAAAGAATTTAATTATGCTGATGAATTTAAAAAGCTAGATTATGAAGCTCTTAAAAAAGATCTTCACGATCTAATGACAGACAGCCAAGATTGGTGGCCTGCTGACTATGGACACTATGGTCCAATGTTTATCCGTATGTCTTGGCATGCTGCAGGAACATATCGTACTGGTGACGGACGTGGAGGCGGCGGAACTGGTAACCAACGTTTTGCTCCACTAAACAGCTGGGCTGATAACGCGAACGTTGATAAAGCACGTAGATTACTATGGCCAATCAAGCAAAAATACGGTAACAAGATCTCTTGGGCTGACTTATTGCTTCTAACAGGTAACGTTGGTCTTGAATCAATGGGTATTAAGCCTTTTGGTTTCGGAGGCGGACGTGCAGACATTTGGCATCCAGAAGAAGACATCTACTGGGGTACTGAAACAGAAATGCTAGGGGCTAACCGTTACTCTGGTGAAAGAGAGCTTGAAAATCCACTTGCTGCAGTTCAGATGGGTCTAATTTACGTTAACCCAGAAGGTCCAGACGGTAAGCCAGATCCAATTGCAAGTGCTCACGACATTCGCGAAACCTTTGGACGTATGGGTATGAATGATGAAGACACCGTTGCATTAATTGCAGGCGGACATACTTTTGGTAAGGCACATGGTGCAGGAGATGCTGCACAAATTGGTCCAGAGCCAGAGGCAGCTCCAATTGAAGCACAAGGCTTAGGTTGGTTAAGTTCATATGGAAGCGGGAAAGGTGTCGACACCATCACTAGTGGTCTTGAAGGTGCTTGGACTGCTAACCCGACACAATGGGATAACGGATACTTTGATTTATTATTCGGATATGAATGGTGGTTGACTAAGAGTCCTGCAGGAGCATATCAGTGGATGGCTGTAGCCCCTGATGAAAAAGACCTTGCACCAGATGCAGCAGATTCATCCAAGAAAGTTCCGACAGTTATGTTTACATCTGATTTAGCACTCCGTCATGACCCAATCTATGAGAAGATTTCACGTCGTTTCCATGCAAATCCAGATGATTTTGCTGATGCATTTGTTCGCGCATGGTTTAAACTTTTACACCGTGATATGGGTCCTAAAGCAAGATATCTCGGTCCAGAGGTTCCACAAGAAGATCTTATATGGCAAGATCCTGTTCCAACTGTTGATTATGAATTAACAGAAGAAGAAGTAGAAAAAATTAAAGTACTAATTCTTGACTCAGGACTTACAATCAGCGAACTAGTTACAACTGCTTGGGCTTCAGCAAGCACATTCCGTGGTTCAGATAATCGTGGTGGCGCAAATGGTGCACGTATTCGTCTTGCTCCACAAAAAGATTGGGAAGTGAACCAACCGGAACAGCTTTCAAAAGTCCTTTCAGTACTAGAAGACATTCAAAGTCATCTTGAGAAAAATGTAAGTCTTGCTGACTTAATTGTACTAGGTGGAACTGCTGCGGTAGAAAAAGCGGCTAAGGAAGCAGGTTTTGATGTGACTGTTCCTTTCTCTCCAGGACGTGGTGATGCAACTGAAGAGCAAACTGATGCAGAAAGCTTTGACGTGCTAGAGCCTGTTGCTGATGGTTTCCGTAACTATCAAAAGAAAGAGTACAGTATTGGTCCAGAAGAACTTCTTGTAGACAAAGCACAACTACTAGGCCTTACTGCACCAGAAATGACTGCCCTTATTGGTGGTATGCGTGCTTTAGGTACAAACTATGGCGGCACAAAACAGGGTGTATTCACTGATCGTGCAGGCACACTTACTAACGACTTCTTTGTGAACCTACTTGACATTGGTGTAGAATGGAAGCGTGTAGACGGAGGCGTATACGAAGGACGTGACCGCAACACAGGTAAAGTAGTAAGAACAGCAACTAGAGTTGACCTAGTGTTCGGGTCAAACTCCGTTCTACGTGCGATTGCAGAAGTTTATGCACAAGATGATAACAAAGAAAAGTTTGTACGTGACTTTGTAGCTGCTTGGGTTAAAGTAATGAATGCAGATCGTTTTGACCTTAATTAATTGTTATTACGATTGATAAGAAAGAGTCACCTGAGATAAGCAAGCAGCCAAGCGCTTTTTCAAGAAAGCCTTGGCTTTTTCTTATGTGTCTAAACCTCGTGTGATAACAGTAGATAAGAACCCTGCCTACCCTGTAGCGATTCCAGAGTTAAAAGAAGAGAAACATATGCCTGAAGGCATACAACTAAGGCAAGTTAGATATCTCAATAATATAGTGGAACAAGATCATCGTTTTATTAAGAAACGCGTGCGTTCTGTGTTGGGATTCAAGTCATTTAAAACGGCAACTTCTATATTGAGAGGTGTTGAAGCCATGCATATGATGAAAAAAGGACAAACCTTTCAAGGGGGGCAGTCTGTCCAAAATCAAGTGAACCTCATTCATCAACTATTCGGTATTCCAGCATAAAAGCGGATTCCGTTAGGAATCTCTTCACTTCTTTATATCTTCAAAAAATGTTTGCACCAGAACCTCATTTTCTAATACAGAGTATGCTTTTTTAAAATCACCTTTTTTCAAATACTACACAACATGTAAGTAATGAAATACCATAATAATATCCGATTACGTCATGCGAATTAAAACACTCTATAGATGCGGCGAAACCTGGGATGGAGGAACTTGTACAAGTAACAAGAAAGAATGTTCCAGTCAAAGCAAAAAATTTACAAGCATTGCAAGAAAGAGTACCAGGTATCTATAATGATGTAAATACGGGGTTAGATTTTGGGAATGCGTTCATGGATACAGCTTCTAAAGTTGTCCAACATAAGTATAATATCCCTGCAGCAGCCATCAACGTTGGAAATATTGATTTAAGTAATGCACTACGTGATTTAGGCGGCGATCCTTCTAGAATATATAATCGTGAAGATGACCAAGATCTAGCGTTTATCTTAGGTATTTCACCGGGTGTTGGAACAGGAATAGAAATTGCACAGTTAATCAAAGGTGAAGATCTGGTAACAGGTAGGAAATATGGACCAGAAGATTATGGATGGGGTACACTATCCGGTGGTACTACACGTGTAATTGGTAAAGTTGTAGGGAAAATTGGTGACCTTGAAAAGAAAGGAAAGGCTATTGAAAATGCAACAAAAGGGACTTCTGGTATTGGATGGAGTATGCCAAGAGGTGGAGGAGTAATCAATGGTCGAAAGTATACTGAGCATGCTTTAGAAAGAATGGCTCCAGATACTCTTGAAATAAGAGCAGAGCTTAATTCAAGAGCTCGGGAAATGGCTGCTAAAAAAGGATATAAACTAGGTTCTGCGGAATATAACGAGCTATTTTCTAAAATTGACCCTCGTGGTATGACACCTAATGTAGTTGAAGATATTATCAAAACGGGTTCTCGTGCTCCGGCTGATACACCTGGCACATGGAAATATAGTAGAGCAGATGGTTATGTTATACTTAATGATAACGGGGATGTTATTACTGCTGTTCCCGCGAAGAAAAAATAATAAAAATTATTTTACGGTGCAGAAGGTTGGTTATAAACATTGGATATTAAATATGATGAATACGAACTATTAGAGCTATTCGAGAGTGAACCAGAAGACTTTTTGATTGAAGGTGCAGGTGTGTATCTGTATCGTAAAATGGATCACTTAGGATTTAAATTAATAATGATTATGTCAGTTTATGAGAATACAATTAAATTAAGTCTTTCTTATAATGAAGGATGTGTATTTGACGTTAATATGAAATTTGTAGAACGCGTCTATACTCGCAATGATACACTCCATATTCAGTGCTCTGAAGAGAAAAAAGCAATTGAAGTGAGATTCAAACCACATTTTGCAATTAATATTAGAGAATTCTAATCAAAAAATCGTAGGAATTATCAATTCCTACGATTTTTATTATTGAATATTTTTCCAGAGTGGCCCCTCATACCCGGAATCGTTTCCGTACCCCTATATTTCTGATTTTCTTAAATATAAAACACCTAACTACATTCATAATTCGAATATAGTTAGGTGTTAATTTAAAGTAATAGTTAGTTCCCTAGAATATTAAAAATTTCTCTTTTCTTATCTTCATCTAGTTTAGAATCAATAACTGCTCTTAATATCCCCTCGCAAGAAGATAGATATGCAGCTTGCTTCATTTGATTTTCATCATTTCTATCGTAATTTGCATTTTTCCTTTCAAAATCCGGATTAATAGCAATGTAATGGTTTTGTTCATCTGTACTCATAATCCAATAATTTGTATATTGTTTAATTCCTACAGAAATCATTTTCCCACCATTAATATGAAAAAAGCTCTGATCTTTCTCTTTTAAAATCTCAAAGCACACTCTGTTTATTTGACCATTTTTACTATTTTTAACTAAAGATACATTATATCCTTGCTGTAAAATCTCTCTAACTCTTGCATAACGCAACATCATAATTATATTCCCCTTTTTACCTTAATCATTCCTATTACAATATATCACTATATTACTATTTAATCTCAAAACCAGTCAACGCTTCTCTTTATATTAAAAATATAGTTAAATTCCTATAGTTACCCAATGTTGTTATGTATTCGTAAGTTTATTCTTCCTTTCTTTAATTAAAAAGTATATCGAAAGAACCAATAAGAGTAGTGGTAACCACTGAATAAAAAAGAAACCAATAAAGAATTCTTTAAGACCACTACCAGGAGCATCAGTTGCCATTACTCCAATAAACATGGCTGCTGGCAATGCACAAACATTTATTATTAGACTAGCACAAACAAAAAATATTTTCATAACTTCCCCCAAATAAATCTCCTTTTTGTTTTTTATATAACATTATACCAATTCTTCCTTGTTTTCATTCTGCCTGACTACAATAGTTCCTAACATAAATTTAATGATTTTAAATAGTTTTCTAAATGTATTAAATGAGAAAGATACGGAAAAATTGTTTAGCATATGGGAAACAACAATACACATCCAATAACAGATTAGATTGTACTATTAAGACTAAAGACATAGTAAGCGAGTTATTAACGCCGTATAGAGTGTTTATTTAAGATAAAATAATTTTCGATATAAAACTACTAAGAATTTAGTAAAACAAAGATACTTTTGCCAGCATCTTGATTCTTTAAAAGAATGTTCGACAGTAAAGGCATAGATTAGGTAGTTAACAGGATAGACTAAGCAAGTTTATAGGTAAACAGTGGTTATTCATTTTGAAACATCGGTATTTCAGAAGAATCTTTTTATTTCGATGGCTAACAGTTCGAAGTACCGAAATTTACAGCGACTCTAATCGGAATCGTTAGCTGGTTATTTTATGGGATATTTGTAATGAGCGAATTAATTACCATTTTATTTGGAACTCCAATTATATTTATTGCCATGAGTATTAAAATAATTTATGATTACCTTGAAATTGCACAATAAAAAAAGAGTGCTAGTTATATTTTATAACTAGCACTCTTTTTTTATAAATGTTTTACTTTTCGATTGTGGGTACTGCGAACTAAGAATTCAGCAAGGCTCTACACACTTCCCTATAGATACGACAATTTTTAGGGACTCTTGGCGAAGAACCAATGAATACTTGTAAGAATAAATACAAATAAATAGGCGAAAAACTGTTTTTAGTTATATAAAAATTACATAACTAAAAACAATAGTATTGAAGTATTGAAGTATTGAAGTATTGAAGTACTGTAATACTAATTATCAAGTGTTTAAAATTAAAATTCATCTTCCAAAATTAAATTCCCGGCATCATTATCTTTCGTCAATCTTTGCTTCAGATAATTTTCTTTCGTAGTCCGATCATTTTTATGACCGACTGCAGCTGCGATGACATGAGGTGGTAATCCTTTGTAATCATACAAGTACTGTACATAAAAATGTCTAAAGAAGTGGGGAGTAATTCGGATGTTCTCTGTAAAGGGTAACTGAGTATCCTTAATAATTTTAGAAATATATTGTGACAAGTAATTCTCTCTATAAGCTGTATGGTTCTTAGTTTGAAATACCGTTCCACCATTTGTATTCCCAATGTCTATAGGTAATCTTCTTCGAATTCGAAACGCGGCAATACGATTAAAAATCTCCTTATTAATAGAAACAATCCGTTCATTATCTCCCTTTGTATCAACCGTTAAATAGTATCGTCCTCTTATAGCGTCATACTCAAGATCTTCCCACTTTGCATGGGCCACCTCTGCAACACGTAACCCTGTAGTAGCAAGTATCGACAATAACGCATAGTTAATTTCATTATCCTTGTAGTAGTTTAGTAACTGCTTCACTTCATCATATGACAATTCACGTTTGGGTTTATGTTGTTTATTTACCGTCGTGCTTAGAATCTCCACATGAAGGGGTTCTTGGATATATTGAATCTCATATAACCATCTTAGGTAGGAGCGAATAACTCCGAGTTTCCGACTAATAGTAGATGGCTTATATCCTTCTTTGGACTGATTGGAAATTGCCTCCTGGGACAACCATTTTTGATAGTTACGGATATGGCGTTTTCTTAGATTCCTCCAGACTTGGCCAAATTTATAATCTTTTACATCTTGCTGCAGAAATTCTGTACTTTGTTTGATAAAGAAGTAAAACTGACTCAGATCACGAGCGTATAGAGTTCTTGATTCATCTTTTATACGCTTCTCCTGGTCAAAATGTGTTTGCCGGTTCAAGTAATAGTACAGTATCTCTTCATCTGAAAATCCCTCGTATGTATAAGTATTTTTTCTTTCGTTATTTTCCTTTTTAAATTCAGCTTGATCTATATAATCATGATTCCATACTGCAATTATGTTTGTGAAATTTTGTTTTTGTTTCTCTATATTTTCTAAAGAAGTTTCATTATGAATCGTATTCAATTCAAATTTCATTATTCTTCAACCCCTTATTAATTACCTTTATATCTATTATTATAACTGAAATACAATCAAAATTATTTACATAGTAAATTTAATTTTGCTAAAAATGAAAGTGAAGAATAACTATAGAAAATGTTCTATTTTCTATGGTTATTATCTAATTATTTTTTTAAAATTATCTTTTATATAATTTCTAATTATATAAAAGATAATTTAATTAGAAAGTGAATTTTAATTTCGTATGATTTTAAAAATAAATTAAGTTATGATTGTGTTATAATTAAATTCACATTATATATTTTTATCAATTTAACTTTACATAATAAAATTATTGATTTCACATAACAGAAGTTTACACATAGGAGGAAAAGGTATGTTTGAAAGACAGGAAATAAATATGAATACGAATGAAGTAAAAGCTTATTTAGGAATTAGTAGCTTCATTTTTAGTACTCTTATGAAACAAGGACAATTAAATCCAATTAATCGAGAGACCTGGCGTTTAGATGGTAGCTTTTTATTTAAGCGAGAGGACATAAAAAAGCTCAAAGAAGATCGTGAAACAGAAGGAATTACCTTATATCAAGCAGCAAAAGATTATAATGTGAGCATGTATCAACTTGAAAAGTGGATAGAAGAAGGAGTATTGACTTGCACTATACAGAAACATCGTAATCGTGAGACTAAATTTGTAAATGAGGAAGAAATACACGGATTGGTACAGCAATTGGATCAGGCCAATACGCTGTATACATTCTCACAAAAATATAATGTAGTATTGTTCCAAAAATTTATGGAAGGTAATAAATTAGCACGCATTATATCCATTCCGAAGCGCGGAGATATTGTGCTTATTGACGAGTTTGGAAACAATATGACACTAGAAGTTTCAATTAAAATGGGATATAAGCCTGCATATATTTTATCCGATAAACCAAGAAGTCATCACCAAAAGTTTGTAAAGTTTCGTTTTCCTAAATCAAATCAATTGCGAAGTAACATTTTTCACTTAATTGACTTAATACTACAGTATGTATCACCAAGAAATATTAAGGTTTCTGAGGAAGATGGTTTTTGGTACTTTGATGTTCGTCAATCCATTATTCAATTACCAATGCAAATGCAGGTAGAATGGATTGATTGTTTAACCCCATATATAATAGAAGGAAAATTAACAAGACGTGTTAATAATAGTGTGTATTTAGATAGCAGTAGTGTTACTAAAGCAGTAACGATAACAAGCAGTGAATACCATGCAATCACAAACATTGTAAAAGAAACGAACAGTTCTATTGAAGAATTTATTGCATCCGCTATTCGTGAAAAGATTTATGATTATCAAGCGTCAGACAACTAAATTATAAAAATAAAGAAAAGACGCTTTAAAGCGTCTTTTCTTTCAGAGTGTTGGGAAATCTTTTTTGATTTTAGCGAAAGAAAACAATATAAAATAATAGAATTTAGAAAAATAGCCCTCCACCAGACCCCTTTTGGTTAGATGGAGAGCTATTTTTTCATGTTTTGATAAGCTGCGATGAGACACGCTTGCATTTGGACAGACTTCAGCCCTCGAAACCGCGCGTATCGATAGCCATTTAGTTCTTTGGCGTCCGCAAAGCTTCGCTCTATAGTCGAGCAGCGTACCTTGTATAGTTTTTTATCTGTACTTGTTAATTTGTTTTTTCTGGCAATATCTTTATATTCCTCCCAAATATGATGTGTAATAACTTTCTGTTTTTGTTTTTTTGAAAAACATTTATCACGCAATGAACAAACTACACAATCTGTTGGATCAGACTTATATTGACGATAGCCTTCTCTATCGGTTCTCGCATACTCTAAAATAGATCCCATCGGACAAGCAAATACATTTGTTTCTTCTACATATTTAAATTTGCTTTTTGGTACTTCTTTATTTCGATTTCCAAATCGGCGATACCCCATCAACTTAAGAAATTTTAGTATCCTCAAATACAAAAACGTTATCTTTTCTAAATAAGCTAAATTAGAAAGGATGACGTTTTTTATGAATCTCTCAATTCAAGATGAATTACAACTATTTTCTGAAGAATTACATCAATATCTTACGCCTTCATTTTTAGAATGACTTGCTAGAGAACTAGACTTTGTACAACGAAAGCGTAAGTTTTCGGGCCACGATTTAGCCACTATCTGTGTTTGGATTAGTCAACGAGTAGCGAGTAATTCTTTAGTTAGACTATGCGGTCAACTTCATGCAGCAACAGGAACTTTTATTAATCCGGAAGGACTCAATAAAAGTTTCTATAAAAAAGCTGTTTGCTTTTTAAAACATATTTTCTCTTTATGATTAAAAAATAAAACTTGTGAACCATCAGTAATTCCAAGCTCTTCAATTGCTTATTTTCAACGAATTCGTATTTTAGATGCAACGATTTTCCAAGTGCCAAAACATTTAGCTAGTGTGTATCCTGGATCAGGTGGTTGTGCACAAACAGCGGGTATAAAAATTCAGTTAGAATATGATTTACATAGTGGACAGTCTTTAAATTCTCAAGTTGAACCAGGAAAAAATAATGATAAAACCTTTGGAACAGAGTGTTTAGCAACATTACATCCTAAATTCCTCCATCCATAAATCATTGTGAGAAAGGATGTTTCTATAACAAGGAGCTGATAGAACGTTAGAAATATTAGAATTTTAAAAAAATATGTAATTTTGCATTTATAATAACAAGATAATGTTTTTTCTGTATAATTCCTTAATAAGATACATCTTTATTATACGTAGTATTGAGAGGAGAAATAAAAATGAAAAAATCCGTCGTTACATTACTAGCAACTGGAATGGTTTTAGGTGCTCCATTTTCAAGTGCCTTTGCAGCAGAACAAGTATCGCAGCAAGAAGCTTTGGACAAAATGGAAGTCGTTCAAAAAAAGTGGAATGATGAACAAGGAAATCCATCTTTCCTTTCAGGAAAATTATCTGGTAAAAAAGTAGACTCAGAAAAGGCGGTAAAATCGTTCCTTGAAGAAAATAAAGAATTATTTAAAATCAACCCACAAACTGACTTAACACTGAAAGAAATAAAGTCAGATGATTTAGGAATGAAACATTATGTGTACATTCAATCTATTAATAAAGTTCCAGTTGATGGTGCACGTTTCATTGTTCATACAGATCGTGATGGCAAAGTAACAACGGTAAACGGAGACGTACATCCCGCTGCCGCTGAACGTTTGAAAGGAAATACAAAGGCAAAGATTTCAAATGAAACTGCCCTTTCAAATGCATGGAAACATATTAATCTAGCAAAAAAAGATACATTTGTAGAAACAAATGGGACTCCGTTAGAACAAATGAAAGAAACCGTAAAATCTACAAATGAAAAGGCAGATTTAGTTGTTTATGAAAAAGACGGGAATTATTACTTAACTTATAAAGTACAATTACAATTCATTAAACCTTATGGAGCAAACTGGAAAATCTATGTAAACGCAGAAGATGGAACAATTGTAAATTCATATAATGCAGTTACAGATGCAGATACTCCGCAAAAAGGCTATGGCAACGGCGTATTAGGGGATCGAAAAAGCCTGAATACAACTTATAGCAGTCAATATGGAAAATACTATTTAAAAGACACAACAAAGCCGATGAATGGTGGCGTTATTGAGACAACTACAACTAATCATGGCACTGATTGGCAAAATCCAGATAATTACGCTCTATTCGATAAAGATAATGCTTGGATAGATAAGAGCCAAGCTCCTGCAGTTGATGCTCATTTTAATGCAGGAAAAGTATATGATTATTATAAAAATGTTCATAACCGTAACAGTTTTGATGGAAAAGGTGCAACGATTCGTTCTGGAATCAATTTCGGAACCAACTACAATAATGCATTCTGGAATGGACAACAAATGGTTTATGGTGATGGCGATGGTGTTGAATTCGCACCGCTTTCAGGTTCGCTTGATGTTGTTGCACACGAACTAACACATGCGGTAACTGAAAAGTCAGCTGAGCTTGAATACCTAAATCAATCCGGGGCACTAAATGAATCTTTTTCTGATGTATTTGGATATTTCGTTGATCCAGCCAACTGGGATTTAGGAGAAGCTGTAACTACGCCAAAAGTTGCAGGAGATGCACTTCGCAGCTTATCAAATCCTGAAAAGTATGGCCAACCTGCTCATATGAATGACTATCAATATTTACCACCAACAGAAGAAGGAGACAATGGCGGCGTACATATCAATAGCGGTATTCCAAATAAAGCTGCTTATTTAACAATCAATGCTATTGGTAAGGAAAAAGCAGAAAAAATCTACTACCGTGCTTTAACAACGTACTTAACACCAACAAGTGATTTCAGCAAAGCACGTGCTGCTTTATTACAATCTGTTGCTGATTACGATGGCGTTAATAGCGCGACATATCAAGCTGTACAAAAAGCTTGGAATGACGTAGGAGTAAAATAATAGTTTCATTGATAGAAAAGTGTAAAAGAACACGCTTGCTAGGAGTATCTGACGAGCGTGTCCTTTTTTTACTGTATTTTTTATCGTATACTTTATTTTTCTCTTCACGAGCTAAATCGATTACAACATCTTTTCCATCAATATCTTTTGATAGGGGTCACCATACATGCCCATCAACTTAAGAACGGAAACAAAATGAACTTTCGTTCAAATAAACTAAAAAACTCTTAAAATACTATTTACCCATTAAAAATGAGCACGCTAAATACACCTAGTTAGGTATTATTTTTAAAAATTATGCAGCTTTCTTTCGTTTTGAAAATTAACTATACTCATAGACAACACTAAAACGGCCATCTTATGCTTCTTGCTACAAAAGTAATGACAATATTAGATTTTCGAAATGAAAAATAAGAGAAATTTAGTATACTTGTTATATTGAATTTCTCTTATTTTATTTTTTATTATGAAATAAATTCGTTTAGCTAATTAAAACTTAGAAGAGAAGAAACGATAGAAAAATTACAAGAAATGACGAGTAAATTTAAAGTATAATAACATCAAATAAGCAAGGTTAGACTTATAATAACAGCTTATTTATTTTTTATTTACGAAAGATAGCGTAGAAGAACTAGGGGAGTCAATGAAGAGATGAAAAAAAAGAAAAAACTATTGAATTTATGGAAAACAATCACATTATTAGTGTGTACAGTTGTAATTGTTTCTTTACTCGTAACAGACATTTTAATTAGCCATAATGTTGAACGAGCGACAGAAGATAACCAAGAAGAGAAGGCAAAAACGATTGCACGTATTGTGGCGAATGATTCTATTGTAATTGATGGGTTGACGGGGAAGGTAGATACCTCCTTGATTCAGGTATATACAAATAAGCTATTAAAGAGTACAGATGTTCAATTTATTGTAGTTATGGATATGAATGGAATACGAAAATCTCATCCAGACCCTCAAAAAATAGGGCATCATTTTCTTGGAGGCGATGAAGGACCTGTATTGAAGGGAAAGGAACACGTCTCGTTAGCAGAAGGAACTTTAGGGATTTCTATGCGAGTATTCGTGCCTATTTTTGCTGACACAGGTGAGCAACTTGGTGCGGTCGCTGTTGGAATTTCAGCTGATAATATAAAAGAGAGGGTGAAAGAAAGTAGACATATTATTTATATCGGTGTTGGTGTTGGAATATTAGTTGGAATTATAGGAGCGATATTGCTAGCTAGACATATAAAGAAAAGTTTATTTGGTCTTGAGCCGCATAGAATAGCGAAAATTCTTGAAGAAAGAAATACGATGCTACAATCTGTAAAAGAAGGTATTATTGCTGTAGATAAAGAGGCGAGAATAACTTTAATTAATAGTGAAGCAAAACGAATATTAAAGAAAGGTGGACTTACAGAAGATTTTATCGGTAAAGATATTGAATTGTATACGCCGAATTCACGTATGAAAGAAGTGTTGCAAACAGGCGAGGTACAATTAAACGAAGAACTAAATTTTTATGGGGTTACGATTGTTACTAATCGGGTTCCTTTATATGTAAAAGGAGAAATAGTTGGCGTGATTGCAACATTTCGTGATAAAACAGAGATTAGAAAACTAGCAGAGGAACTAACTGGTATTAAGTTATATGCAGAAGCATTACGGGCACAATCTCATGAATTTATGAATAAAATGCATGTCGTATTAGGGTTAACACATATGAAACAGTATGAAGAATTGCAGAAATATGTAAGTAGTATGGTATCAGAGCATCAATATGAAATTGGGGGGATTATGAAAAAAATTCAAAGCCCAGTATTTGCTGGATTTTTACTAGGTAAACTTAGTTATGCTAGAGAGAAAAATATAAAGTTAATTATAAAAGAAGATTCTTACTTACCAGAAATATATGATGAACGTATCATTCATGAAATGATCACCATTGTCGGAAATTTGATTAATAATGCATTAGACGCAGTGATGAATTGTGAGAAGAAGCAGGTTGAAGTTGGAATACAAGATGGGGATACATTAATCATTACAGTACAAGATACAGGGAAAGGTATACAAGAGGATGAAATTGATGCATTATTTATAAAAGGTTATTCCACAAAGGGTGATAATCGGGGGTATGGTTTGCATCTTGTAAAGGAAAGCATACAGCGAATAAATGGGGAAATTTATGTTCATTCATTGTTAGGAACGGGAACGACAATAACGATTGAAATACCTAAAAGTAGGGATGAGAGATAAGATGATCAAAGTTTTGATTGTAGAAGATGATCCGATGGTGGCAATGTTAAATACACATTATTTAGAGCAAGTGGGAGGGTTTGAACTTGTCCATGCAGTTAAATCAGTTAAAGAAGCGATAGAAGTATTAGAGAAATCACGAGTAGATTTAGTATTACTTGATATTTTTATGCCTGAAGAGACCGGGTTTGAGCTTTTAATGCATATTCGGAATCAAGAAAAAGAAATCGATATTATGATGATTTCAGCTGTACATGATATGGGGAGTATCAAAAAAGCATTACAATATGGCGTAGTAGATTATTTAATTAAACCATTTACATTTGAACGATTTAAAGAGGCATTAACTGTATATCGAGAAAAACTTACTTTTATGAAAGAACAACCAAAAATTAGTCAATCGGAATTAGATTCGTTAATTTTACAAAAAGAAAAAAGAGCACCCGCTGTCACTAAAGAGCTTCCGAAGGGATTAACGAAGCAAACGTTGCAACTAATTTGGCAGAAAATCGAGTCGCTTAATGGACAAGCGTTTACAACAGATGAAATGGCGAAATTAGCAGGGGTTTCGAGAGTTTCTATTCGAAAGTATGTAATGTTTTTGACTGAAATCGAAGTATTAGAGAATGAAATGGTGTATCAAAATGTGGGAAGACCAGTGAGTAAATTGAGATGTATTGACCAAAATAAAATAGATTTTTACGTATAAGCGACTTATTATAAGTCGCTTATATTTTTTAAATTACAAAAGTAATTATAAAACTTACAAAAACTATTTTTACTCTTGAAAGCATTTTAATATTATTGTTCAGATGAATTAAAGGAAGTAGAAATGCAAGCAAAAAAGAGAATAAGGGGGACTGGAGCATACCGGATTATGTTGATGGAATAAAACACAAATTAAATCGAAAAGATGCTGCAGCATAAATTCTGCAAAACTAGAATATTAATAATTTCATTCATCAAATTATTAATATAATAAAAATATATTATTTCACAAGGAGATGTTTAGTTTGTTGAATTATGAAAAAAACGCAGAAGTTTTAAAAGCATTAGCTCATCCAATACGAATTAAAATTTTGAAAGAATTAATTACAAGAGGGGCATGTAATGTAACTCAAATTGTAGATATTCTTGGTATCCCACAATCTACTGTTTCGCAGCATTTATCGAAGATGAAATCTCAAAAATTAATTATGAATGATAGAAAAGGATTAGAGGTTTACTATAGTGCTCAAAACAAAACTATTAATTCCATTGTCGAAATATTATTAGATTAGAAACTATTAATTGTAAGTGAAAATTAGTAATCTTTGCACCAGAACCTCTTAAGTCAACCAAGGATTCTTGGCGAGTCGATGAGACGTATGTGAAAGTTAAAGGTCAATGGATGTACCTATATCGTGCTGTTGATTCAAAAGGAAATACAATTGATTTTCATGTTTCAAATCCTCATGTTATAACCGTCGATAAAAATCCTGCTTTTCCTAATTCACTAAGTGCTCAATAAGCTGGTTGTCCACTGTTGCGGGTAAATCGTTTGAGAACCGCCTCCGTTTCAGCTGTACCAAGCCGTAAGGATGTAGCATACTTAATCATTTGATCACATTGTTGTTCAATTAAATTCCAATTGATTGGTCGAGTTAAAACTGGTTGCAAGTTGGAATTTGAGTCTTGCATACCTACATCTGAACGATACAATTTTTGTGCATGAATAGCTTTGAACCTTGGAATCATTTGGAAGCCTAGCAAATGACAAAAAGCAACTTCACTTTGTCCATGTGTATCTACATAATTCTTCTCTACTTCCATATTTGTACAATGCCGCAGCAATCCTTCAATCATAGTATGTCCAAGTTTTATAGACTTTTTGCAACAGAACCCTTTAATTAGTGGTTTAGGAGAAAACGAGTGACTTACGATAGATTCAATAAAATAAAGGGAATGGATGTAAATTAATAGTTAAAAGTTTACATTGTAATAAGGAAGAATTCTAAAATATAAATAAGAACTGTTCGTGTTTTAATTAACAATTAAAATTATGTAAAAAAATTTGATTAACCTGTCAACCAAATTGAAAGTTAATCGTTATAAATATAGTAGGAGGGAAAAGATGCGAGATGATGTTTTTCAAAAACGATTAAAGCAGTACCTAGCTTTTATTTTTAACTATTTATTAAAACTTGGAATATCTAGAGAGGATGCAGAAGATATTGTACAAGAAACAGCTTTAAAATATATTCAAAACTTAGAAGGTATTCCACCTGAAAAAGTAAAAAGTTGGCTGTTTAGAGTAGCTATAAACAGAAGTTATGATATTTTGAGAAGGGAAAAAAGAAAAGATAAGTTTTTAATTGAATTATGTATCTTAGAAAATCTTGAACCTGATTTACCTGAGGATTGTCTATTACAGGAAGAACAGAGTGGTGAAATACAAAAAACATTAGATTTGCTTCCTAAAAGGTATAGAGAATTTTTAATTCTAAAATATGTAGTAGGATTACGGTATGAAGATATATCCATTTTATTTGAAGTTACTACTGGGACTGTTAAAACAACGGTATTTCGAGCCAAACAACTTTTTATTGATATATATAGGAGGGAACAAAATGAACATAAAGAATGATGAGAATCAATCTGAACTTTTTTTAGATGATAAGGAATTCGAAAAAACAATGCATAAAGGTAGAAGAAAAGCGATTATAAAAAATGTAGTTATTACGGGAAGTATACTAATTGCATTATATAGTGGACTGACTATAGGGAACAATTATTGGTTATCTGAGCGTCTGACAAAGGAAGATAATGCTACAGGAGTATGGTTATCTATTACTGAACCTAATATTGAGCACAATGCATCATTTTATAATTGGAATTCTTTTTCCGTTGACACAACTCACACTTATTCGAAAAAAATAGGAGAGCGTATCATACCTTGGGAATCGTCAACAGGACATTATAATCTTATTCGTTCAGAAAAAGAACCTTCTAATTGGATAAATCATTATAACGAAAAAAGAAAAGGCTGGGAAATTTATAACAGTCAGAATGGACAAAGAGAGCTTATTTTTTATCATCCGAAAGTTCAATATAAACAAGTTCCTAATGACTTGAATTTACTTGATGACATAGGATCAAATAAATATGTTGAATATGCGCTATCTTTTGATCGCCCTTATTCAATTAGTGAGGTTCAAAAACTTTTAGATAAACAAAATACAGAATGGCTTTGGATAGACACAGAATCAGATGAAGAGATACATAGTATCAATCAGCAAGAGCTTAAAGAAGAAGTGGGATCTTTTAATCGTGGAAATATATATGGTTATCCGTATAATTCACAAAACGACTGGCAATCTCCTGAATTTTTTATAGATACATTAAAATCCCCTGAGTTTTATGGAGAATATGCTGATAAAGCAAAAGAAATATTAACAAAATTAAAAAAGGATAATCCTACATTAAACCCAGAAAAGGTGAAGATTGTTGGAGCAGTAGTAACTGGTACTCCTGATGAATTAAAGAAATATCAAAATAAAGAATTCATTAAATCTTCTTCTCTCGGGGCCACAATAGACAAATATTAATGATTAGATTTATATTTCGGAAGTAGAATGAAAGGTTCTGGTGCGAGAACTATAATACATTGTAAAAAAGAATAGGAGGTTCCTAATAGAATCTTCTATCAAACAGTTAACGCGAGCAGTTTCTTGATGAAGATATTCTGATTTTGGACAGACTGATTCTATAAATCAACTTGTCCTTTTTCGATAGACCATTTTCGTGTAGTTTGAAGTTTTTGCACCAGAACCCAAGATTGTATGATATAGGAACTCCTCTACTAGAGAACAGGAACTTTGGTTCACTTGAGATATAAAAGAAACTTATAACACTGGAAATTTCATAGAACGTTTTAATAATTTTAATAGTGTCTTTTTAAATAATTAGAAGGAGACGAGTAAGGAAGGTGATTAATATTGTTATTTTATATAGGATTGATAGTTGGAAAGTTAGCAGGATATAGTAGTAAAAAATTGGGTTTTAATGGATCTAACATTCCAGGGAAAATTCTGAATTACTTATATAAGAATGCATTACAAAAATTAGCGACACAGGTGGAAACCGTGGTTTTGATTACCGGTACAAATGGAAAAACAACAACTTGTAATTTAGTTTCCTCCATTTTTAAGTCCAATAAAAGTGAATATATCAGTAATATAGAAGGATCTAACTTATTAGAGGGAATTACCTCTGCTTTTATAAAAAAAAGTAATATACGCGGGAAAATACAAGGCGTGAAAGTAGCAGTTCTCGAAGTCGATGAATTGACAATGACCGAAGTTCTGAAACAAATACAGCCTCAATTGATCGTTGTAACAAATATCTTTCGAGATCAGCTGGATCGTTATGGAGAAATCAATACGCTGATTTCAAAAGTACAAACCGCTATTCATTCTAGCGATGCTCACTTGCTATTAAATGGTGATGATCCATATAGTAGACATTTTACTAAAGAAAAGCATAAAACCATGTATTTTGGTTTAAAGAAAAATGTAGGGAATTTTCATAAAAGTAATATTAGAGATGCCGTCTATTGTTGTTGTGGCCGGCTATTGAAATATATATATACTCACTATGGACACCTTGGAAAATATTATTGTTCGTGCTCCATGAGTAGTCCCGTATTAGATGTTGAGGTTACTTCAATTCAATCACAAAATAACTTAACGATTACTATACAAAATCAATCCTATACTTCCAATTTGAAGGGTGAATACAATGCATATAATATGCTAACGGCTATAAAAACTGGAGAATTTTTAGGTTTTAGTTATGAGCAAATTCACAAAGGATTAAGAGAATATCACACGAGCAATGGACGTATGCAACAGTTTCTCATTGCACAAAATATATACCATCTAAACTTAGCTAAAAATCCACAAGGGATGAACTGCACGATAGATTATTGCATACAAAATAAAAACATTACACAATATGTTTTTATATTAAATGACTTGCTTGCTGATGGGAAAGATATCTCTTGGATTTGGGATGTAGATTATGAACTATTAGCAAACTCCAATGTAAGCCATATAATTTGTGCAGGAACACGTGCCCATGACCTTGCAGTGCGTTTAAAATACGCGGGGATTTCTGTGAATAGGATAAAAGTTATCTCAAATATTTCTGCTGCCATACAGAATAGCATTGCAGCAGGGAATGAAACGTCCGTAATTAGTAATTACACAGGGTTAAATACTGCCCGGCAATATTTAAGCACTAAGGGAACGGCGTCCCCATCATAAATAAGATGGTATCTATATACGTTTGGTTTAATAATTTAACGAATTCCCTGAAAGCATTCTCCTTCTTCAAGCGTGTGAAGGGCGTAGCCCAACGGTAGGTGGGAGATGAATTTCGATTTGGCGTAGCCAAAAGGCTTTGCTCTTTATTTCGCCCCTGATATAATCCGTCTTATAAGGTATAAAGGTTGGTATATCAATGAAATTAGATAGTAATAATCATTCTGTATTTTTGTTGTATTATCATCTTGTGTTGGTCGTAAAATTCAGAAGAAAAGCGTTTGATGATGATATGTCAGACTATGCAAAAGACATGTGTGTGCGATTATCTGAAAACTATAACATCATATTAGTTGAATGGAATCATGATGTAGACCATGTTCATATTTTGTTCAAGGCACATCCTAATACAGAAATGACAAAATTCATCAATGCTTATAAGAGTTCAAGTTCTCGACTAATCAAGAGAGACTTTCCGCAAGTGAAAAAGAAACTTTGGAAAGAGATGTTTTGGTCAAGAAGTTTTTGCTTACTAACTACTGGTGGTTCGCCAATAGACGTAGTAAAGAAATATATTGAAAATCAAGGTGAAATGTGAGGTGAAATGATATGACAAAGCATAATAAAGCATATAAATTCCGTTTGTATCCAACAGAAGAACAAGCATATCTTATGCGTAAAACCTTCGGTTGTGTACGTTTCGTGTATAACAGAATGTTAGCTGAACGGAAAGAAGCGTACGAAAAATACAAAGATGATAAGGAACAACTAAAGAAACAAAAGCTTCCAACTCCTGCGAAATACAAAGCAGAATTTGAGTGGTTAAAAGAAGTTGATTCATTAGCTTTGGCAAATGCTCAACTAAACTTGCAAACTGCCTATAAGAATTTCTTTAGTGGTCAAAATGACTTTCCTACATTCAAAAGCAAAAAAGATAGAAAATCATATACAACGAATGTAGTAAACGGAAATATTATGTTGCTTAATGGTCATATCAAATTGCCAAAATTGAAAATGGTACGTATCAAACAGCATAGAGAAATACCACAAGACCATATTATCAAGTCATGTACTATTTCTATGACACCTACTGGTAAATACTATGTGTCCATCTTGACAGAATACGAAAAAGAGATTTTACAAAAAGAAGTAGAAACAGTTGTTGGATTAGACTTTGCAATGGATCGATTATACGTTAGTTCTGAGGATGAGAAAGCCAATTATCCTAAGTTTTATCGTAAAATGTTAGACCAATTAGCAAAGGTACAACGAGTATTAGCAAGACGTTCTAAAGGCTCAGAACGTTGGAACAAACAACGTATTCGTGTAGCGAAATTACATGAAAAAGTAGCGAACCAACGAAAGAATTTTCTTCATCATAAGTCTAAAGAGTTAGCTATTAATTTTGATGTTGTAGCTATTGAAGACCTAAACATGAAAGGGATATCGCAATCACTTAATTTTGGAAAAAGTGTTGCTGACAATGGTTGGGGTATGTTCACTTCTTTTTTAGCTTATAAACTACAAGAACAAGGCAAACAACTTGTGAAAATAGACAAATGGTTTCCTTCCACAAAAACATGTAGCAATTGTGGAATTGTGAAAGATATATCATTGTCTGAACGAGTATATTCTTGTATATGTGGTATAAATCTCGATAGAGATTATAACTCAGCTATCAATATCAAAAATGAAGCAATACGTCTATTAGCGTTAGCATAAATAGCAATAAAATAACCTTTGGAACAAGGGAGTTAGCTCGGCTGTCTTAGGACTAATTCGTTAGCTATCAAAAGTAATGACTAACCGAGAAGCCCCCACGTCAAACATTCTGTTAGGACGTTAAGTGGCGGGTAGTTCACCTGAGCGTATATAGATTTCAAATACACCGAATAGAGAGTTGACACTAAAAATAAAGATATAAATTGGGTACTTTCCTTAGAATTTATATATAAGGCCCGATTACGTTTTTAACATCTGGAGGTACTATGAAAAAATTGATTATCTATCATTACTTCCCCAATACGCTTAATTTATATGGCGATCGCGGGAATGTAACCATTCTACAAAAGCAATTAGAATGGAGAGGAATAGAAGCCGATATTCATTATGTGGAACAAGTAAAAGATTATCCTGTATCTCAGGCTGATCTAATCTTTATTGGGGGAGGGAGTGACAATGAACAACAAATAGTTCAAGAACAATTGCTTTCAATTCGAAAAGAATTGAAAGCAGCAATAGAGGATGGTTTAGCAGCACTTTGTATTTGTGGAGGATATCAACTATTAGGAGATTATTATGAAACTGCAAACAGTGATATCATACAAGGCCTAGGAATATTACCGTTTTATACATCATGTAAGGACACGGGTTCAGTGGGTCGATTAGTAGGGAATGTAAGAGTACAATCTGAAAAATTCGGAAGAATAGTGGGTTTTGAAAATCATAGTGGCCAAACATTCCATTCTTTTGACTGTCTCGGTCAAGTTCTACAGGGATATGGGAATAATGTAACAGAAAAAAAGGAAGGACTTCTGTACAAAAATCTGATAGGTACGTATTTACATGGGCCATTTTTAAGTAGTAATATTCATGTATCAGACTGGTTAATATTGCAAGCACTAAATAGAAAATATGGACTTACAGAATTAGAGACATTAGAATGTACTTTGGAAAAGACAGCATCCGATTTCTCATGGGATAAGAGGTAAGGTTCGGTTTGAGTGCAAATATAATCGAATTTGAAAAGAGAGCGACAGATGCTGTTAGGAATCCACTGTTATGCAATGAGACCGAAGAGCGTATTGATAAGTTGTATGTGATTTCGAACAGACTTCTCCCCTTGAAGAGTTTGTCCCTTCTTGATCATATTCATAGTTTCAATACCAGAAAACGTTGTTGACGCGGTTTGGAAAGGCTGAAATCCAAGGGTTCTGTTGCAAAGTTTAAAAAAAGTCGATATAACCGTTAATAGGGTTTAAGCAATTCCTATTAACGGTTGTAATTCCTGGTAAGCAAACAAAAACGGAGTCTTGCGAAAGACTTCGTTTTTGTTTGTAAAGTGGATGAAAGGACTCGCCCCCATCGTCATCAAGTTAAGAAATACATTCTTCCCCAAAACGATAAAAACGAGCTAAATTCTCATAAATAACTGTAGAGTCATAAAATTTTCGTTTTGGGGATATTTCAAATTCTAATTTTGATAAGTATGTGGTGCTACTCCATATCCATCAACTTAAGAATTTTATAACGCCCCCAAAACGAAAAAAACGAGTTGAATTCACATAAATAACTGTGGAAAAATTCAAAATTTTGTTTAGGGGGTACTTCAAGACCTTAGCTTGATGGGCATGTGTTGTGACTCCTAATATGTAAAATTGCATAGAATTACTAGTCAAGATTAGCATATAATGTAATAGAACTGCTCAGATTTTTTTCTTTAATCGTTAGATTCGAACCTAACGTCCTATCACATTTACAAAATGTGTAAACCTAGAAACTGTGGAAAGGCATCCGGAAGGATGTCTTTTTCTTTGGTTCTGATGCAAAAAACTTTGAAGTATATGAAAATGGTCTATCAAACTTGGACATACTGATAGTACTACTCTATAAAAGGTGTGTGATCAGTATGGAAAAGGAAAATATATTTAAATGGAAGCATTATCAGCCGGAATTAATTTTATTAACGGTAAGGTGGTGCCTACGGTACAATTTGAGCTTCCGTAACCTGGTTGGTGGAAATGATGGAGGAAAGAGGCTTATCCACAGCTCACACTACAATTATGCGATGGGTTCATCAATATGGACCTCAATTAGAAGAGAAAATACGGCATCATCTTAAATCAACAAACGATTCATGGAGAGTCGATGAATCCTTTATTAAAGTGAAAAGGCAATGGATGTATTTATATCGTGCCGTTGATTCAGAAGGGAATACCCTTGATTTTCATCTAAGTAAATCAAGGGATAAACAAGCAGCCAAGCGCTTTTTCAAGAAAGCCTTGGCTTTTTTGTACATTTCTAAACCTCGTGTGATAACAGTAGATAAAAACCCTGCCTATCCTGTAGCGATTCAAGCGTTGAAAGAAGAGAAACATATGCCCGAAGGCAAAAGATAAGGCAAGTCAGATATCTCAATAATATAGTGGAACAAGATCATCGTTTTATTAAGAAACGTGTGCGTCATATGTTAGGGTTTAAGTCATTTAAAACTGCAACTCCTATATTGAGTGGTGTTGAAGCCATGCATATGATAAAAAAGGGACAGATTGATTTACGGAGCCAGTCTGTCCAAAATCAAAAAGAGTTCATCCACCAAGTGTTTGGACTTATAGCATAAAATACAATTCCACTAAAAATATATGTGCTATATGCTCTTTTATTTTATCTTTGCACCAGAACCAAGAAACGTTAGGCTTACGCCTACTGACGGAAAACGATAAAGGTCCCTATATTTTTATATTCAGAAAGAATAAGATTTTACGGGCTTTCTATATAAGTTTATAATTATTTAGTTTACATAATCTTTATTATCGGCAGTTGTATAGATTTTCTGAGTTACGTTTCAAAAAGACAAGTAGTGATGTGTTATTGAGATGCAATTAGGGTATTTTAAAGTAACGTTAAATATGTTAGTTAATTATTTTTTACTATTTGCTGTGAAAGTCGCATTAGTTGCTAATGGCAATTTATCAGGCGTTTCTATCTTAGTTCCTTATCCTTATGGTACATTAGTTTCTATTTAAAAATAATTAACTATCTCAAAACAAAGAGTATTCTTTTATTTTGAGACGACAAAAAGAAAAACAGACATTTGACATCGTTGTTCAATTGTAACCTCTCCCCTACTTATCGGTAGACCATTAACGAAGATTAAACCACTAAGAAGTTGAAACTGCTAAGAAGTTAAGACTGTTAAGAAGTTAAGACCGTTAAGAAGTTAAGACTGCTAAGAAGTTAAGACTGCTAAGAAGTTAAACCGCTAAAAAAGCTTAAACCACTAAAAAATCTCAAACTGCTAAATCTTCAAACTGCTTTTTTATATAGAAACATATAAGTATAGCCTCTAATGGCAAAATTAGGTGAAATCTAAACACCTAAGGAAATGTAAACTGCCTTATATCACTAGCTTTTATCTTAGCTACAGAGAGTCAGAGACATATAGATATCAAACTGCAAAGGAGGGATGAATCGAAAATATATAGATGTCAAACATGAAAGGAGGAATGTAAGATGGAAAGAGAGTTAGTAAATATGTTGTTTGGTGTTGTGTTAGCGTACTGCTGTGCTGTGTATGTGTGGAATGACATCACTTCAAGGTTTTAACGATTAAATAGAAGGAGTCGTAACTTATGTTACGACTCCTCTCTGTTTGAGACGAGATAAACCTAAACTTATGATCATAATATTCATGAGTAAGGTCTTAAAATAAAAAAAGACGCTATGTATAGCGTCTTTTAAAAAAATCTTAGTTTTCAAATGGATTATTATTTTACATAAACTTTATCATTTGAATTTAGTGATTTAGAAAACTATTGTATAGGACCTAATAACCCCATAATTTCTTCAGCTTTAGGATTTTGGATGCTATAGTAAATTTCTAATCCCTGACGATTTCCCTTTAAAACCTTCCCTCTCATTTTTGATAAATGTTGGGATACTGTCGATTGTGGAATATTTAAAATTTCGGTCATTTGGGTTACATTTAGTGTTTTATGTTTAGAAAGCTCACTGATCAGTTTTAAACGCATTGGGTGTGCCATAACTTTTAAAAGCTCTACATCCTCTTCTAAAATCGTGTTATCTACATGATGGTTCGCAAATCTCGTCATAGTTTTTTCTCTCCCTTATTTGTTTTCTCTAATTTAGCGTAACTTCCGTATTACATAATATTAGTATGTTTGAATGTTTAATATGAATGAAATTACCTAAATTATACAATTTTAGTTTGTGTATGTAGTGGAGTTAATGTGTGGTTTGTATGAAGTTTTAAATTGTAAATATGCCATTTGAACACCTCACATTCACAGTAAACAAAAATAATTAAGTTTTTTAATCATTTACTTTTATAGGGATACGAATACATTGTCTCGAATAAAGAATTATGGGTTCTGGTGCAAATATATGAAGAAGAACATGGATGATAGTAGATTCCTAACGGAATCGTATTTTATGCTATAAGTCCAAACACTCGGTGGACGAACTCTTTCTGATTTTGGACAGACTGATTCTGTAAATCAATTTTTCCCTTTTTTATCATATGCATGGCTTCAACACCACCCAATATAGAAATTGCTGTTTTAAATGACTTGAATCCCAACATAGAACGCACACGTTTCTTAATAAAACGGTGATCTTGTTCCACTATATTATTGAGATATCTAACTTGCCTTAGTTGTATGCCTTCAGGCATATGTTTCTCTTCTTTCAACTCTTGAATCGCTACAGGATAGGCAAGGTTCTTATCTACTGTTATTACGCGAGGTTTAGAAACGTACGAAAAAGCCAAGGCTTTCTTGAAAAAGCGCTTGGCTGCTTGTTTATCTCTTGATTTACTTAGATAAAAATCAATTGTATTACCTTCTGAATCGACTGCACGATATAAATACATCCAATGCCCTTTTACTTTAATATAAGTTTCATCGACTCTCCACGAGTCATTTGTTGATTTAAGATGATGTCGTAATTTCTCTTCTAATTGAGGTCCATATTGATGAACCCAACGCATAATCGTTGTGTGAGCAATTGATAATCCCCTTTCCTCCATCATTTCCACCAGGTTACGAAAGCTCAAATTGTACCGTAGGTACCACCTTACTGTTAATAAGATTAGTTCAGGCTGATAATGCTTCCATTTGAACAAATTTTCCTTTTCCATACTGATCACACACCTTTTATAGATTAGTAATTGATGCTTAATTTGGAAATGGTAACTCGCGAAAAAATGTCGAATTTAACAGAAAATTGTATATTTTTGTTGTTTTATTTTTATTTTCATGCTAGACTTATAATTACAAAGAAAGAGTATACAAAAACCCTTAGCGATATAATTGTCTGAATTTTTAGTTTTATTTGTTGGTTTGCTTTACATCATTGACATGTGTGTATGCATTTTTTCCTCCACTCTTTCTTTGCTGTGCCCTTTAGAAAAAAACAACTTGTCCTTATCCAAGTTGTTTTTTTTCTGTAAAGATTTCATTTATTGTTTATGATAGTTGAGGTAGTAATTCAAAAAAGTACCTGTCAGGGACATAGTTTTTAAGGCGAGTTTTTGGAAAGCATTTTTATGAAAAATTGGCAGGAATCATTTAAAAATTAAAATAACCCCTCTTTTCTGTGTACCTCGACACATTTAATTTGTATAATATAAAAACTAAGAAAATTAAAAAAATAAATACATATGCATGTTTACATAAATAGGGGTGAGAGAATATGTACAAACTGACCGAGATTATTGACGTAAAAGAAATACAAACTATGGCAGAACACTTTTATCTTTTAACACAGATTTCACATCAGCTGCTTGATTGCAACGGAGGAATCATATTTCATTACGGCACACCGTCCTCTGATATACATTTACATACAAAAATTCATGTCCCTATTATATTCAATGAAAATACAATTGGTGATTTTGTGATTTTGTCGCCTAAAGATAGTATTGAATCTTGCACTATATACTTTAAATCCCTTGCAACGATTATAACGAATAAAGGAATGAATACATTACAGCAATTGCAGAAAGATCAATCTATCCCTGCTGAAAAATTATATACGATTTTACACAACATGCCCGTTATGGTTGATGCTTGTGATGAAGAAGGGAATATTGTCATATGGAACCGAGAGTGTGAACTTGTAACAGGTTATAGTGCCGCTGAAATTATTAACAATCCTTGCGCGTTAGAGCTACTTTATCCAGATGAAACGTATCGGAACCAGTTACTTCATGGATTTTCTGAACTCGGTAAAAACTTTCGTGATTGGGAAATGACACTTACTTGTAAAAACGGTGATGAAAAAACAATCCTGTGGTCAAACCTTTCAGAAGAATTCCCTGTTCCTGGATACAGTTACTGGGCAGTTGGTATTGATATTACGCATCGGAAACAGGTAGAAGAAAAACTTATAGAAAAATCTTCAGAGTTAGAATTAATTTTTAAAGCACTCCCAGACTTATGTTTTTTAACAAGACTTGACGGAGTAATCGTTGATTATAAAGCCGGCTGTCCATCAAGATTTTATGTACCTGTCGAACAATTTATGTATAAAAAATTTCAGGATGTGTTACCTTTAGATGTTGCCCTGCAGCTACAAGAAGCAATTGCAAGGGTACAGCAGAATAATTCCATAGAAATTGTAGAATACTCCTTGCTCATGCATAATAGTATTTACTTTTTTGAAGCACGATGTTTACCGCTATTAACAGATAAAGTGATGGTTATGGTTCGCGATATTACAGAGCGGAAAAAGACAGAGGAACTATTAAATAGATCAGATAAATTAGCTACTGTCGGTCAACTCGCTGCAGGGGTTGCACATGAAGTGCGAAACCCACTCACTGTTATTAAAGGATTTATACAATTATTAGAGATACAAATGAAACATGAATCAAAATATTTTCAACTCATGCTTTCTGAACTTGAGCACATTGAATCTATTATTCATGAATTTTTATCGATTGCTAAGCCTGAGATATGTTCTTTTGAACAAGAGAGCATCGATGTAATTTTAGAAAACGTTGTATCATTAATTAACACAAAGGCAATTATGACAAATATTCATGTCACATTCCAAACGGATCCTGACGTTGTATATATTGATTGTTGTAAAAAACAATTAAAACAAGTGTTTATCAATGTTTTACAAAATTCGATTGAAGCAATGCCACATGGGGGAGACATAATCATTACCACTAAGAAAATAAGTAACAATGAGGTCGAAATTTGTATTTCAGATGAGGGGATTGGTATTCCAGAAGAAAGAATTGCAAAACTTGCTGAACCTTTTTATAGTACGAAAGAAAAAGGAACAGGTCTCGGTTTAATGATTAGTTACAAAATTATTGAAAGTCATCAGGGCAGAATTTGTATAACAAGTAAAGTTGGAGTAGGAACCTCGGTGTACATTTATTTACCGCTTTTGCAAGATGTTTAAATACTGACTTAAATGAAATTATGGCATGTTATTTTGAGATTACATGTGTACAAGCGGCCTTGTGGGTATACTCCCAAAATTTTCTCAACAAAAAAATCCCCGTAAAGCATATACACTTTACGGGGAGAGCCTGTTTTCTAACTTATTATATACGTACAGCCGTACCACTTACAGCAACCATTAACATACCATCACGAACAACTTCGTAGTCTACGTCAACACCAACGATTGCATTAGCACCTTTTTGTCTTGCAAGTTCTTTCATTTCGTCCATTGCAATATCACGTGCTTCTTTTAATTTACTTTCATAAGCGCCAGCACGACCACCGACAACATCACGAACTGAAGCGAATAAATCGCGGACAATATTCGCACCCATAATAGCTTCACCATTTACAATATCAATATATTCACTAATTTCTTTCCCTTGAATTCCCTGCGTTGTTGTTACAATCATGATTGACACTCTCCTATAACTTATAATTTTTAATTGGCGTTTCTTATGTCTTTATTATGACATGGAAAAAGTAGCTAAACTATCTAATAACCTTACAGGAATGTGACATTTTTGTAAGGAAGATTTACTCATTTTCTATTCGAATTTCTTTAAAATATGACCATTTTCTGACCAATCTTGTCGAGGTAGATATACTAAATCTGTAATTGTTCGCTTTCCATCAAACTCAAACGATAAAAAAGCCTTGCTGATTGCAAGACTCCTCTCCTCATTTCATCCAATTGTGTATCGACTATCCTCTGAAACAAGTAAGCTTGTATGATCAATTGTGACAACACATTTCCCTAACCTCCGCTTTACTTCCGATTGTAATTTCTTGTTTGCTTCTTCTAAAGAATGTGCTGGAATAATTGCTGATTGTAAGTCTGTTACCTTGCCATCATACATCACAGAAAAATCAATTTCATATCGATGTATCATGATTTCCCCACTTCCTTTCCAATAGTACGCTTACAACTCATCCTTACATGCTTTTTGTTTTCATATATTTTTACAATTACACTACGTTTCTTCACAAGCCTCGCTAACCCTGCCAAAATAACCTTTAAAAATTCCAATACTTAATAAAATATATGCAACAACCTTAAAAAAATCATTCTCAAACCCTTTTTTTTCGAAATTTCATTTAAGCTACTTAAAATCCCGAATAACAAACATAATCTCATTCGATACCAAATATATTAACGATTCATTAAAAATCGATTACAAACAAATCTGGAATGTGATTTTCTCTGGAATGGAAACTTTTTGTGCTGAAAATTATATAAATATTGTTATCCAACACACCCAATTGATAATCCTGGTAAAAAGGAGCTAAATTTTTATCACTACTCATATCTCTCCTCCAAAAACAGTCTTGTTATTTAGAATAATAAGTCTAATTATGATGCAATTTGTAGGATTTTTATACTCTTTGTCGAATACATGTAAAAAGGGGGGAATATGGCATGCTGTTCACAGGATTCTTCATTAATCTATCTATTTTTTCTTTCCTAGCTAGTTCAGCTATTTTTATTCAAGTATTTATAAGGAAAATGGATTACAAATTTATCCATTTATTTTGGGGCACATATTCAGGTATCATAGCTGCTATTTTGATGATTTTTAATTTTAAGCACATGGGATTGTTTTATGACTTGCGAGCCGTTCCTCTTATTATTTCGTTTATTTATTTTGGTCGTACAGCTGGCTGGATTACATTAATTTTTATTTTATTTATGCGTATTTTCTACCTTGGTGGTGATTGGGGACCAGCTTTGATAGCTGCTTTAGGAATTGCTACTATATATACTATATTCAAAACATATCTCAAAAATACCCATCCCTTTAAAAGCGTCTTTCTTTATCTAGCTGTTTATCTAGCCATAATTCATTGGGTATTTGGATTCTTTTTTCCTTCTATCTCACTTATACTTCTTGACATCCAAGGTACATTATTTATATCTTGCGGACTCTTAATTGGTGTTTTTCTTATGGAATCCTATCAAAATTTATATAACTTAACACAAGACCTAGCTAAAGCGAATGAAACTTTACTAGAATCAAAGCAAGTATTAAGGGATACCGTACATGAATTGCAAGGAGGTATTTTTAAATTTAAAAAAGAAAATGGGGATTTTATCCACACTTTATGTGATGGGCAGTTATTTTATCACCATGGGTTTCACTCCGAACAAGTGGTAGGAAAAAGTTTACTGACCATAGATTCTTCCATTGTTCCATTTCATTTACTTCCTCGACTACTAAAATATTATCAAGAGGCATGGGATGGTGAAGAAGTCAATTTCGAACTGCCATGGCCAACTGATGAGACTATTATCCTTTTCTCTCTTAGGCCTGTTATACGAGAAGGAACAGTTATTGAGGTAGTTGGTTCTACGGTTGATATAACGAAAAGAAAAAATGCGGAAGATGAACTAAAGGTGACGAAAGAACGTCTGGAGTCATTTGTAAATCATAACGTAGATGCTATCACTATATTTGATTTAGATGGACATATGATACAAGCGAATAAAGCTTATGAGAAGATATTTGGTTGGTCAGAAAAAGAAAGCTTGGGAAAAAAATTACCTTGCGTACCTGATTTTTTAATGAATGAAACTTTAGAGTTAATCAAAAATATTAGTAATACCAATATACAAGACCCTGTTATTACTAGGTTAGAAACAGTTAGACAACGAAAAGATAAAACTCTAATTGATGTAAACGTGACGGTTTCACCAATTCTAGATTTAAGGGGCAATATAATTGCTTTATCAGGAATTTGTAGAGACATTTCTGAAAGGAAACAAGCAGAAAGAGAACGCCGTCAATTACATCAACAATTAAGAGACAGTGAAATGAAATACCGTGCGCTCATCGAACAAGCAACTGACGCAGTATATGTAGTAGAGCTAAATGAGGATCAACTTCCAGCTCGATTTATTGAGGTAAATCCTGTTGCATGTAAAAGATTTGGATATAGTAGAGAAGAGCTTCTTTCGATGCCATTTCCTAGTAACGTTCCGCCAGATTCTCCGATAATCAAAAGAGTGATAGAAAAAATTAGAGAAGGGCAAACTGCTTTCACTTTGCAAGATGAATTTGTTTTTCCGACAGGACAAACAATTACAACTGAATTTGGTGTCCGTGTTTTTAACTTGAATGGCAAAAATGTTTTCTTGAGTATCTCTCGAGATATCACAGAACGTTTAAAAACAGAAGAATTATTACGAAAATCGGAAAAACTTGCTGTAGTAGGTCAATTATCCACTGCAATTGCACATGAAATTAAAAATCCTTTAACAGCAATGAAAGGATTCATGCAGTTATTAAAATCAATGGAAAATAAGAACACTGAGCATTATATAGATATAGTGTTAGCAGAGATTGAACGTATAGATAGTATTACTAATGAATTTATGACATTAGCAAAACCTGAGGCATTAGAAATTAAAACTAATGACCTGAATGTATTAATGAAGCAAATTGTAATGTTACTTGAACCTCAAGCGATAATGAATTGCATACAAATTACAACTGAGTTTACATCTGATACTTCATTCATACTTTGTGAAGGGAATCAATTAAAGCAAGCTTTTATAAATATCTTAAAAAATGCAATTGAGGCAACTTCAATGGGAGGGGAAATCTTGATTCAAATCGAATATGTGCCTGATCAAAACCAGGTAAACATTCGATTTACTGATTATGGGTGTGGAATTGAACAGGAACGTGTACCTTACCTAGGAGAACCATTTTATAGTCTCAAAGAAAATGGTATCGGTTTAGGATTAATGATCTGTTATAAAATTATTGAGAAGCACCAAGGAAAGATACTTATTGAAAGTGAAGTAGGAAAAGGAACAACAGTTAATATAAATCTTCCTATATCTACTCTCAAAAAAGAAAACTCTTATTCATCTTTTTAGGTACATCCTAGAACCATGAAGTACAGTTATATAATTTATTAAATTTTCCCCTTTAGATTTAATTATCTAAAGGGTTATCTGTTTATGTTAAGAAAATCTCATATTGTACTCTCGCCATTTAGCAGCTTTACGAACTGTTTGAAGTAGGGACTTCTTGGGAGGTATAAACTTTCTAATAATCTTAAATATAGAAATTCCCCTATTTCTATAAGTGGATATTTCTATATATATCCCTACTTTCGTTATCAAAAATAGCGAAGATATTCCTGTTTCTTCAACTAATAGTTAGCAAAAACAAGTGAATCTGCAGGAGAAAAACAAATTTAAAAACCAACAGGGCAATAATACAACTCTATCAAAATTACAATAAAAGGAGCTAGTCTGTGAATAAATATTATATGAGTGCTATCTTAAGTATTGTACTTTCTGTTGTATTATTTATATTTAATTTCTATCAGACTAAAATAGAAGGAGTAATAGTTGCTTTAAGTATAGGAGCGAGTATTAAATTTCTAGCTGATGGTGTATTGAATGAAAGTAAACACAAAAAACACAATTGATTTTGAAGTAAACCGAAGATTAATCACCTTAATAAGATGATTAATCTTTTTTATAAAAACTTAAGGAATCCAAAATTAAAACCCACACATTTTGATCAAACTTTTTTCAAAATGTGTGGGTTTCCTCTATTTATAAATCAATATTTGTAGCAATACTTTGATCAAGCTATAATTCAAACCAACATAACCAGTCTTTTTATCTCATTCGTTGACGAACAAATACGAATCCACCTAAAGCTACCAACAACATTCCTACAATATATGAAATCATCTCCATTGATGTTCCACCTGTGTTAGGAAGCCATACTGATGTCTTAGTATTTTCTTTAGTTGGTGGAACTTTTGAATCTGTGCTTGGATCTTTTGGATCTGTGCTCGGATCTTTTGGATCTACGCTTGGATCTTTTGGATCTACGCTCGGATCTTTTGGATCTACGCTTGGATCTTTTGGATCTACGCTCGGATCTTTTGGATCTACGCTCGGATCTTTTGGATCTACGTTCGGATCTTTTGGATCTTCCTTGATTTTTATATTCGTAATATCATAACCTTTTACTTCGGATTTATATCCATCCACTGGTTGTTCTTTTACTTCATACTTATATACCTTACCTTCGGCATCATATGCCGCTAAGTCTTTGAATCCATATTTCCAACCTGTTGCTTCACTTACTTCTTGCGTCGCAACTACTTGGCCATTTTGTAGTAAGTCTACTTTGATTGTTTTCGGACGATTTGTTGCGTTTCCGTCCTTCCACGTTTTTGTTCCTTCTACTGTTGTTTGCGCTACTTTTGTATTTGTAATGTCATAACCTTTTACTTCGGATTTATATCCATCCACTGGTTGTTCTTTTACTTCATACTTGTATGCATTGCCTTCGGCATCGTATGCCGCTAAATCTTTGAATCCATATTTCCAACCTGTTGCTTCACTTACTTCTTGCGTCGCAACTACTTTACCGTTTTGTAGTAAGTCTACTTTGATTGTTTTCGGACGATTTGTTGCGTTTCCGTCCTTCCACGTTTTCGTACCTTCTACTGTTGTTTGCGCTACTTTTGTATTCGTAATGTCATAACCGTGAACTTCTGATTTATATCCATCTACTGGTTGTTCTTTTACTTCATACTTGTACGCATTGCCTTCGGCATCGTATGCCGCTAAGTCTTTGAATGTATATTTCCAACCTGTTGCTTCACTTACTTCTTGTGTATTGATGACCTGACCGTTTTGTAGTAAATCTACTTTGATTGTTTTCGGACGATCTGTCGCATTGCCATCTTTCCACGTCTTTGTTCCTTCTACTGTTGTTTGCGCTACTTTTGTATTTGTAATGTCATAACCTTTTACTTCGGATTTATATCCATCCACCGGCTGTTCTTTTACTTCATACTTATACGCATTACCTTCGGCATCATATGCCGCTAAGTCTTTGAATCCATATTTCCAACCTGTTGCTTCACTTACTTCTTGCGTCGCAACTACTTTACCGTTTTGTAGTAAGTCTACTTTGATTGTTTTCGGACGATTTGTTGCGTTTCCGTCCTTCCACGTTTTCGTACCTTCTACTGTTGTTTGCGCTACTTTTGTATTCGTAATGTCATAACCGTGAACTTCTGATTTATATCCATCTACTGGTTGTTCTTTTACTTCATACTTGTACGCATTGCCTTCGGCATCGTATGCCGCTAAGTCTTTGAATGTATATTTCCAACCTGTTGCTTCACTTACTTCTTGTGTATTGATGACCTGACCGTTTTGTAGTAAATCTACTTTGATTGTTTTCGGACGATCTGTCGCATTGCCATCTTTCCACGTCTTTGTTCCTTCTACTGTTGTTTGCGCTACTTTTGTATTCGTAATGTCATAACCGTGAACTTCTGATTTATATCCATCCACTGGTTGTTCTTTTACTTCATACTTGTACGCATTGCCTTCGGCATCGTATGCCGCTAAGTCTTTGAATGTATATTTCCAACCTGTTGCTTCACTTACTTCTTGTGTATTGATGACCTGACCGTTTTGTAGTAAATCTACTTTGATTGTTTTCGGACGATCTGTCGCATTGCCATCTTTCCACGTCTTTGTTCCTTCTACTGTTGTTTGCGCTACTTTTGTATTTGTAATGTCATAACCTTTTACTTCGGATTTATATCCATCCACCGGCTGTTCTTTTACTTCATACTTATACGCATTACCTTCGGCATCATATGCCGCTAAGTCTTTGAATCCATATTTCCAACCTGTTGCTTCACTTACTTCTTGCGTCGCAACTACTTTACCGTTTTGTAGTAAGTCTACTTTGATTGTTTTCGGACGATTTGTTGCGTTTCCGTCCTTCCACGTTTTCGTACCTTCTACTGTTGTTTGCGCTACTTTTGTATTCGTAATGTCATAACCGTGAACTTCTGATTTATATCCATCTACTGGTTGTTCTTTTACTTCATACTTGTACGCATTGCCTTCGGCATCGTATGCCGCTAAGTCTTTGAATGTATATTTCCAACCTGTTGCTTCACTTACTTCTTGTGTATTGATGACCTGACCGTTTTGTAGTAAATCTACTTTGATTGTTTTCGGACGATCTGTCGCATTGCCATCTTTCCACGTCTTTGTTCCTTCTACTGTTGTTTGCGCTACTTTTGTATTCGTAATGTCATAACCGTGAACTTCTGATTTATATCCATCCACTGGTTGTTCTTTTACTTCATACTTGTACGCATTGCCTTCGGCATCGTATGCCGCTAAGTCTTTGAATGTATATTTCCAACCTGTTGCTTCACTTACTTCTTGTGTATTGATGACCTGACCGTTTTGTAGTAAATCTACTTTGATTGTTTTCGGACGATCTGTCGCATTGCCATCTTTCCACGTCTTTGTTCCTTCTACTGTTGTTTGCGCTACTTTTGTATTTGTAATGTCATAACCTTTTACTTCGGATTTATATCCATCCACCGGCTGTTCTTTTACTTCATACTTATACGCATTACCTTCGGCATCATATGCCGCTAAGTCTTTGAATCCATATTTCCAACCTGTTGCTTCACTTACTTCTTGTGTATTGATGACCTGACCGTTTTGTAGTAAATCTACTTTGATTGTTTTCGGACGATCTGTCGCATTGCCATCTTTCCACGTCTTTGTTCCTTCTACTGTTGTTTGCGCTACTTTTGTATTCGTAATGTCATAACCGTGAACTTCTGATTTATATCCATCTACTGGTTGTTCTTTTACTTCATACTTGTACGCATTGCCTTCGGCATCGTATGCCGCTAAGTCTTTGAATGTATATTTCCAACCTGTTGCTTCACTTACTTCTTGTGTATTGATGACCTGACCGTTTTGTAGTAAATCTACTTTGATTGTTTTCGGACGATCTGTCGCATTGCCATCTTTCCACGTCTTTGTTCCTTCTACTGTTGTCTGTGCTACTTTTGTATTCGTAATGTCATAACCGTGAACTTCTGATTTATATCCATCTACTGGTTGTTCTTTTACTTCATACTTATACGCATTACCTTCTGCATCATATGCCGCTAAGTCTTTGAATCCATATTTCCAACCTGTTGCTTCTGTTACTTCTTGCGTCGCAACTACTTGGCTATTTTGTAGTAAGTCTACTTTGATTGTTTTCGGACGATTTGTCGCGTTTCCGTCCTTCCACGTCTTTGTTCCTTCTACTGTTGTCTGTGCCACTTTTGTATTTGTAATGTCATAACCTTTTACTTCGGATTTATATCCATCTACTGGTTGTTCTTTTACTTCATACTTGTACGCATTGCCTTCGGCATCGTATGCCGCTAAGTCTTTGAATGTATATTTCCAACCTGTTGCTTCACTTACTTCTTGTGTATTGATGACCTGACCGTTTTGTAGTAAATCTACTTTGATTGTTTTCGGACGATCTGTCGCATTGCCATCTTTCCACGTCTTTGTTCCTTCTACTGTTGTTTGCGCTACTTTTGTATTCGTAATGTCATAACCGTGAACTTCTGATTTATATCCATCCACTGGTTGTTCTTTTACTTCATACTTGTACGCATTGCCTTCGGCATCGTATGCCGCTAAGTCTTTGAATGTATATTTCCAACCTGTTGCTTCACTTACTTCTTGTGTATTGATGACCTGACCGTTTTGTAGTAAATCTACTTTGATTGTTTTCGGACGATCTGTCGCATTGCCATCTTTCCACGTCTTTGTTCCTTCTACTGTTGTTTGCGCTACTTTTGTATTTGTAATGTCATAACCTTTTACTTCGGATTTATATCCATCCACCGGCTGTTCTTTTACTTCATACTTATACGCATTACCTTCGGCATCATATGCCGCTAAGTCTTTGAATCCATATTTCCAACCTGTTGCTTCACTTACTTCTTGTGTATTGATGACCTGACCGTTTTGTAGTAAATCTACTTTGATTGTTTTCGGACGATCTGTCGCATTGCCATCTTTCCACGTCTTTGTTCCTTCTACTGTTGTTTGCGCTACTTTTGTATTCGTAATGTCATAACCGTGAACTTCTGATTTATATCCATCTACTGGTTGTTCTTTTACTTCATACTTGTACGCATTGCCTTCGGCATCGTATGCCGCTAAGTCTTTGAATGTATATTTCCAACCTGTTGCTTCACTTACTTCTTGTGTATTGATGACCTGACCGTTTTGTAGTAAATCTACTTTGATTGTTTTCGGACGATCTGTCGCATTGCCATCTTTCCACGTCTTTGTTCCTTCTACTGTTGTCTGTGCTACTTTTGTATTCGTAATGTCATAACCGTGAACTTCTGATTTATATCCATCTACTGGTTGTTCTTTTACTTCATACTTATACGCATTACCTTCTGCATCATATGCCGCTAAGTCTTTGAATCCATATTTCCAACCTGTTGCTTCTGTTACTTCTTGCGTCGCAACTACTTGGCTATTTTGTAGTAAGTCTACTTTGATTGTTTTCGGACGATTTGTCGCGTTTCCGTCCTTCCACGTCTTTGTTCCTTCTACTGTTGTCTGTGCCACTTTTGTATTTGTAATGTCATAACCTTTTACTTCGGATTTATATCCATCTACTGGTTGTTCTTTTACTTCATACTTATACGCATTACCTTCTGCATCATATGCCGCTAAGTCTTTGAATCCATATTTCCAACCTGTTGCTTCTGTTACTTCTTGCGTCGCAACTACTTGGCTATTTTGTAGTAAGTCTACTTTGATTGTTTTCGGACGATTTGTCGCGTTTCCGTCCTTCCACGTCTTTGTTCCTTCTACTGTTGTCTGTGCTACTTTTGTATTTGTAATGTCATAACCTTTTACTTCGGATTTATATCCGTCTACTGGCTGTTCTTTCACTGTATAGATGTAAGCTACTCCGTTTGTATCGTATGCTTGGAGTTTTTCAAATGTATACTTCCAGTTTGTTGCCGCTGTTACTTCTCTCGTATCTACTACTTTACCGTTTTGTAGTAAATCTACTTTAACCGTGCTTGGACGATCCGTTGCGTTTCCGTCTTTCCACGTTTTCGTTCCTTCTACTTTCGTTTCGCCTACTTTTGTATTCGTAATGTCATAACCTTTTACTTCCGATTTGTATCCGTCTACTGGTTGTTCTTTTACTGTATAGATGTAAGCTACTCCGTTTGTATCGTATGCTTGGAGTTTTTCAAATGTATACTTCCAATTTGTTGCCGCTGTTACTTCTTTTGTGTCTACTACTTTACCATTCTGTAGTAAATCTACTTTAAATGAACTTGGACGATCTGTTGCGTTGTTATCGTTCCACGTCTTTGTTCCTTCTACTTTTGTTTCGCCTACTTTTGTATTCGTAATATCATAACCGCTTACGCTAGATTGATATCCCGCTACTGGATGTTCTTTCACTTCATACTGATAAGCTACTCCATTTGCATCGTATGCTTGTAAATCTGCGAATATATATTTCCAACCCATTACTGCTAGTACGTCTTGTGTTTTGATTACGTTACCGTTTTGTAGTAAGTCTACTTTGATCATTGCCGGACGGTCTGTTGCGTTTCCATCTTTCCACGTTTTCGTTCCTTCTACTGTCAATTTTGCCACTTTTGTATTCGTTATGTTATAACCGTTTACTTCCGATTTATATCCCGATACAGGATGCTCTTTTACTGTGTACGTATAAAGAACGCCATTTGCATCATATTGTGCTAGGTCTGCAAATGTATAATTCCAATTGTTTCCTGCTGTTACGTCTTGTGTTTGAATTACGTTGCCATTTTGCAATAAGTCTACCTGGATTGTTGTTGGTCGATCTGTTGCATTGTTGTCATTCCAAGTTTTCGTTCCTGCTACTGTTGTTTTTGCATCTTTTGTATTCGTTATGTTATAACCGTTTACTTCCGATTTATATCCCGATACAGGATGCTCTTTTACTGTGTACGTATAAGGAACACCATTTGCATCATATTGTGCTAAGTCTGCAAATGTATAATTCCAATTGTTTGCTGCTGTTACGTCTTGTGTTTGAACTACGTTGCCATTTTGCAGTAAGTTTACCTGGATTGTTGTTGGTCGATCTGTTGCATTGTTGTCATTCCAAGTTTTCGTTCCTGCTACTGTTGTTTTTGCATCTTTTGTATTCGTTATGTTATAACCGTTTACTTCCGATTTATATCCCGATACAGGATGCTCTTTTACTGTGTACGTATAAGGAACACCATTTGCATCATATTGTGCTAAGTCTGCAAATGTATAATTCCAATTGTTTGCTGCTGTTACATCTTGTGTTTGAATTACGTTACCATTTTGTAATAAATCTACTTGGATTGTTGTTGGTCGATCTGATGCATTATTGTCATTCCAAGTTTTCGTTCCTGCTACTGTTGTTTTTGCATCTTTTGTATTCGTAATATTGTAGCCATTTACTTCTGATTTATATCCCGCTACAGGATGCTCTTTTACTGTGTACGTATAAAGAACGCCATTTGCATCATATTGTGCTAGGTCTGCAAACGTATAATTCCAATTGTTTCCTGCTGTTACGTCTTGTGTTTGAACTACGTTGCCATTTTGCAGTAAGTTTACCTGGATTGTTGTTGGTCGATCTGTTGCATTGTTGTCATTCCAAGTTTTCGTTCCTGCTACTGTTGTTTTTGCATCTTTTGTATTCGTTATGTTATAACCGTTTACTTCCGATTTATATCCTGCTACTGGATGTTCTTTTACTGTATACGTATAGGCATTACCGTCATTATCATATGCAGGTATATTTGCAAATGTATAATTCCAACCGTTTGCTGCTGTCACGTCTTGTGTCTGGATTACGTCACCATTTTTCAGTAAGTCTACTTGAATCGTGCTCGGACGATCTGTTGCATTGTTATCATTCCAAGTCTTCGTTCCTGAAATGGATGTCGTTTTCACCTTATTCGGAATCATCAACTTTACACCTTTTTGAGCAGTTGCATCAATTGTAAAAGGCACTTTTACTTGAGGATCGAAATCCACATAGTCTGGAGCTTTAATCTCTGTTACATAGTAATTTCCTGGGTCTAAATTAGACATTTCAACAATACCTTCTGCACCCGTTGTATAAGTATCGCCAATTTGTTCACCCGATTCCTTATGCAACTTAAACGTAACATCTGGGATGAATTTTGTATTATCTCCTTCAATATGCTTCACAATTCTTAGTGTACCTTTAGGCGGTAAATCACCTTGCGCACCACCATCTGCGTTTATATTTTTAACCTCGGATTCCTTTGAAACGGTTACCGGTGGCTGATTTAGAATCTGATAACTAATTGTATAATCATTATACAAATATTTTTCGTTCATTCCGCTATCAGTTATAACCGAGCTATAATGCATACCGAAATACTTCCCACTTACATAATCCTTATAACCTCTAATTTCGAAAGAGTTACCGTTAAACGTAATCGTTCCATAGCCTTTATCCCTAAATTGTTGTGGTGTAAAATCCTCATTTCCAACTATTATAGTAAAGTCTTCCTGCTTAAATGTTTGACCCGATCGTAAAGTATCGGTCAAAACAACATCAGAACTTAACTGTTCCGAACCAGTAGTATTTACATTCAACTGCCACTTGATTTCATTCGGAGCCTCTGGGTAAATTTGACCTGTTTTGTAAGTAAATGTTGTTGTACCCGTCCCCTCAGTTGGTCCTTTAATTGTTACCCTTTGAGTTGCTAAACTTGTACCTAAATTTGTATCAACTGGTATCGTTTGATTCACTCCTACATTACTAGTTGCTTTGAATTCAAAGGACAAATAGCCTCTAATGTTTTGAAGTTTCTCAACCGTATCATTAAATGTACATACCACATTAGTTGTTGTTACTTGGCAAGTACCAAAACTAACACCGTTTTCATTCTTCAAGTCAATTGCTTTACTATACCCTGCTAGTTCTGCAGGTAGTGTTAATGTTAGTGTATCTCCAGCCTTCATTTGATTTCCGGATTTATCACTAAAATCTACTCTTATTCCCGATCGTTCTCCATAATTTAATTCCGTTTTGTCGAATGTAAAACTATCCACAAATCCTGTTGTATTTAATTCTTGTGCACTTGCTATTATAGATGTGAAACTCTGACCTATCGTCAACATAAATAGCATTATAATCGTAGAAATCGAAATCACTCTTTTTACCATGTCATTCTCCTGTCAATTATATTTAGATGGCTACTAATATGAATATGCTATGACAATGACTCAATAGGTTGATGGCATTTTTGTCTTTCGATTGTTATAACCTTAAAATCTTGAAAATTGATTTTCTATAAACAATTCTTCTATTCTCCATAAATCCTCATTTTTTCTGATCTAAAATCATAATTTTAAATATTTAGATATATGAAATTATATGATAGTATTGTAATCGGGAAGGCCATATTCTTGCATCATTCCTATCAAATCTTGCAATCTTAAGTTGTATCATGTATGCCATCTCATTAGAAGCATAAATTTTCTGGTTAATACTGTTTTCATTCAAATACTATTGACTTATTCATACTACTTCCCATCATTTTTAGATTCATAATATCAGTATGTCCAAGTTTGATAGCACCTTTTTAATGATTCACAATTTTATTTACCAGATTCTCTTACCTCCCCCTAAGGACATTTTTTTTCATGCTCCCACCCGTAATATTAAGACTATTTAAATAATAAAAATAGTTTTTGTAACTTTTGTAACTGATTGTGTAATTAAAAAAACAAACATAAATTAATACCTCATTTGGGATAAACTTTTTATTTTATATTCCCTCCTACATACACCGAAATATCATCCTTAAGTGCTTGTGCTAAACCTCTGCCTAAATTTTGATTCATTTAGTAAAAACCACAAACAATTTTGTTTATTCATGTACCTCTTATATATCATTTCCTAGGTTTATAATTAAGTAGTCCTATGCTTTTTAAAAGAATGAACAGTAACGTTCACTAATTTTTGTCAGCTTATGAATTTAGAATTTTAATCACAATCTACATGACTTATAAACTTCATGGCTAAATCTCGCTATACCAAACCTTCAATTAAATTCTCAGCATGACGACTAGATTCATAATTAATTGTAGTTGCTTATTTCTTTATTTGCATGAAACCAAATTTCACATTGCTAGATCGGCACAATCGGCCTCAATTCCCTTTACAAATATTTGTAATAAATGTGCACTTAAGTAATTAAGGTGTCATAAGAATAACAGAATACTCACACTCTACTTTTACCAATTAATCACATCTCAGTCACCTCGCTATCTATACCCGATATAATATATAAAATAAAACAAAGAAAGAGTAGTAAGCGTAAATATCAATCAGATGTATACTAAACTGAATTTTCAATATTTTCAGTTTAAAGGAGGATCTTTTCAGCTACTCTTTCTTTGTATTATGAGTTTAGCACTAAATATAAAGCATAACAAGACAAAAAAATTCAAATTTCGCATAATTTCGACATTTTTTTCGCAAAACAATACTGGTCGTTAATTAGTATGGGTTACCATATATATATCCATCAACTTAAGAATTTTATGACGCTCTCAAAATAGAATTGTACATTCTCATCTTGAGAAGTCACTTTTTTATTTTGGGGATATTTTCTTAGCTTGATGGTGATGGAAAGTGACCCCAATTAAGCTAATTCCCCCATTTCGCAGATTTGAGCAAAAACACCCAAATAATATCTTGTTTGAATTGTTTTACTTTAAAATATCTAACTTATTACGCTTCCGTTTATCTTTTCAAAAGCATAACTTCGTTTCGAAAGCTTTGCAACAGAACCAGAAATATATAGTATCACATCAAAGAATATAAATCTATATTGATTTCTTTTTAATAATTTATATATAATTATAATGAATATAAACTAAAAGTCAATCTCGATTAGATATAAGGGGGGAGTATAGATATAACAAAACATTTAGTCGGAAAGCAAGCCCATGTTTCGAAATGAATGAAGTAATGCCAAATAAAAATGACCAAATTAATAAAATTGGAACCCAAATTAGATTACAAAATCGATTTTGGGTATTGGTAAGAAGTCATTCTATTTAATGCTAAATGAGGACACACGGAATAATATCAAATTAGGAAATGTAATATGTTCTTGCTTCCATTTCTTATAGTATTTAATAACTTTTTACTTCAATCTGACTTTGTATAAAGCTTTTCTAACTTGAGAAATGAGCACAGTTACTCCTTTGCTCACAAATTAACTGTATAGCTTCCGATATCCCATTTCTCTATTTAAAATTTTAAATTACATAATAATGGAACGATGCTTCTCTAGATTCTTGATATTTTTGGTGAATTTGTAACAGAACCTTTAGTTACATGAAATATTCTTTAAATACAATATTTTATCATCTTAGGAGGAAACAGTATGAAAGGCTTAAAGTTTCTTTATAAAACTCCCCTTATATTGACAATGAGTGCAGTGTTGATCGGGTGTAACACAGCAAAACAAGAACAGTCAAACAAGGATACAGCTACACAAGAAAAATCTACAGAGAAAAATACGCAGTGGTCATATGAAGGGACTACTGGTCCAGAGCACTGGGGAGAATTGAAACCAGAATACAAAATGTGTTTAAATGGGCAAGAACAATCTCCGATAGATATCAAAACGGAACAAATAAAATCAACAGTTGAGGATTCTAATCATTTGCAAATTAATTATCAACCAATATCATTTTCTATTAAAAATAATGGGCATAGTATTGAGGGGAAAGCAAATAGTTCTGATGATTATCTCACGCTGGGAGAAAGTCGTTACACATTAAAACAATTCCATTTCCATACACCAAGTGAACATCAATTTGAAGGAAAACATGCAGATATGGAACTACATCTGGTCCATCAAAATGATCAAGGTCAGTTAGCAGTAGTAGGTATTATGATAAAAGAAGGACAAAAAAACGAAGGTATTGCAGAAATGTGGGAAAATCTCCCGAACAGCAAAAATTCACAGGGTGATGTGCAGCATACCATTGATATAAAACAGCTTCTTCCTTCAGATCATTCGTCATTCCATTACATGGGTTCTTTGACAACACCTCCTTGTACAGAAAATGTCCAGTGGATTGTGATGAAACAGACAATAGAGATGTCCAAAAAACAAATTGAAACGTTTCATAAATTATTCCCAACGAATAACCGACCAGTTCGGCCAATTAATGGAAGAGAAGTATCGTAAACATAAGTAATTATTGGAATAAAAAATAGTAGTGCGAGCAGCATAGCGAAGGTTTTGAAACCCAGACAATTTAAATGACGATGGTCTTGTTCAATGAGATTATTGAAATGTTTGATGGTACAATACTTTGCACCAGAACGGAAAAAAGCTGCTGTCCTAATGGGACAACAGCTTTTTCATTATGCTACGTCTTCTTTTTGTTCCTTTTGTAGTGTACTATTTTTGTAACCGTAACTGAAGTAGACAACAAGTCCAATTACAAGCCATATTGCAAAGCCGATCCATGTTGTTGCTGGGAGTTGTAATGCTAAGTATCCACAGAATAGAACAGCTAAAGCAGGAATCCATGGTACCAAAGGCACTTTAAAAGCACGCGGTAGTTCTGGTTGTTTTTTACGTAAAATAATTACTCCAATTGATACAACGATGAATGCGAATAATGTACCGATATTTGTTAATTCTGCTAGTTTACTTAAAGGAACAAAACCAGCAAAGAAAGCAACCATAGTAGCAGTAATCCAACTATTGATAACAGGTGTTTTTGTTTTTTTATTTACGCGAGAAAGTGCTTTTGGTAGTAAGCCATCGCGGCTAATTGCATAAAATAATCGTGTTTGTCCATATAACATAACAAGTAATACAGTTGTAATTCCAGTAATCGCTCCTAAAGAAATGAAACCAGCAACCCAATCTTGTTGAATGTATTGTAGTGCAAATGCAACAGGATTCTTCACACCTAACTGATCGTAAGGTACAATCCCAGTTAAAACTAATGAAACAACGATATATAGAATCGTACAAATTGTTAAAGAAGCAATAATACCGATTGGCATGTTACGCTGTGGATTTTTGACTTCTTCAGCAGCTGTTGATACAGCGTCAAATCCGATGTAAGCAAAGAATACAGTTGCAGCCCCAGTTGTTACGCCAGAGAAGCCGAACGGCATAAAGGGTGTCCAGTTTTCAGGCTTTACATAGAAAGCGCCAACGCCGATAAATAGTAAGACAACAAAAAGTTTGATAGCTACCATGATAGCATTAAAACGCGCTGATTTTTTTGCTCCTCTTGTTAATAACAACGTCATTAGAAAGATGATACAGATTGCTGGTAAGTCTATATATGTTCCCGCTTCAGGATTATATGCGCTTGTTAAAGCCGTAGGTAATGTAATCCCAAATCCACTTAATAGACCTTGTAAATACCCTGACCAACCAGATGCAACAGCTGAGGAAGCTAATCCATATTCTAAAATTAAATCCCAACCTAAAATCCAAGCGATTAATTCTCCAAATGTTGCATAGCTATAAGTGTACGCACTACCGGATACCGGTACAGTTGATGCAAATTCAGAATAACATAATGCTGCAAATACACAGGCTAAACCGGATAAAATAAACGACAAAACAAGTGCGGGTCCTGCGTGTTCTGCTGCGGCTACACCGGTAAGAACGAAAATCCCAGTTCCGATAATAGCGCCGACCCCGAGCATAGTAAGATCAAATGCACCGAGTTCTTTTTGTAAAGATGCTCCTTTTTGTTCTGACTGTGCTAATAATGCTGAAATAGATTTTTTTCGAAATAGATTCATATAGATACCTCACTTCTAGTTGTTTTAATATTCTGAAAAATAATATCATTTTGTCGTATAATGTCGAATCTTTGTAGTTCGTATTTTAATTCAAATAAATATTTTTGTAAATACTTATTTCCAGAAAATTAAATCTTTTGAGCGTACCTTTATTTCTTTTCACTTAATCCCTCTGTTCCAAATGTATTCCTTTAAGAGAAAAACTTATATCCCTATATAAGTCATAGGGGATTGTTTGCATATTGACTTTAGTTTTATGTACAATAAAGGTAAAGATATAGTCTGAAACAGGAAGAGGAAAACCATGTCCAATTCATTAGTAAATTTACGTATCGATTTTGCATTTAAGCAGTTATTTGGCACAAATGGGAATGAAGATATTTTAGTTGCCTTTTTAAATGCCATATTAAAAGATTCTTTAGAATCACCTATTGTTGCCCTACAATTAGAAGATCCACATTTGCATCGAGAATATGAAGAAGATAAATTATCAATTTTAGATATTTCGGCTACATTAAATACAGGAACAAAGGTAAATGTAGAAATACAATTGAATAACAATCACGATATGATCAAACGAAGCTTATATTATTGGGGAAGGTTATACACCTCTCAATTGCAAAAAGGAATGCCTTATAGCTCACTTCATAAAACAATTACCATAAACTTGTTAAACTTCGTGATGTTTCCAGAATATGAAGCGTTTCATACAACAGGAATCCTTTGGAATCAGCAACAACAAAAGTTATTAAGTGACGATATAGAAGTTCATATTGTAGAGATTCCAAAGTTACTACAGCAATGGCGTGAAGAGAAAGTTAATCCGTGGGAAGACTCGTTTGTTCGTTGGTTATTATTATTACCAGCGAATGAAGATGAGTATCTCACACAAACATTGGAGGACATTGCCATGAACCAAGATCCGATTTTACAAAAAGCAATGAATAAGTGGGAACGTATGAGTCAAGATTCTTCTTTCCGTCAAGCATATGAAGCAAGAGAAAAGGCCTTAATGGATGAGGCTGCAAAGTTTGCTCATGCTCGTAATGAGGGGAAAAAAGAAGGAATCCAAGAAGGGGTTCAGCAAGGAAAAATACAGATGATTAAAGGTATGCATGAACTTGGTGTACCACTTGAAACGATTGCTAAAGCCAGTAAATTGGGCATAGATGAGGTTGAACGTATTTTAGAACAAAAATAATCAACATCAAAAAAAGAACCTTAATTGGGTTCTTTTTTTGAGCTATTTGTCAACTAAGGGTAGCACCAAATAAATTTTCATAGGTAATACTATAACCTTATACTATGACACTTAACTTTATTTTCTTATATTAGAATTTGATTCGCATAAAAAACTAACATCCAAATTTCTTAGTTTTCATCTCTTTCTGGATTCACTCTATTATAATTTAGACTCATCGTTAAATATCCAATCTATTACTTGTCGCCTCCCTATAAACCATAATAATTTTAAAAGAGTAATCCCAACTGTTATAAAAACAACAAATTAAATTTTTACAAAAGAAAACAACCTGTATAAAAACAGGTTGTTTTCTTTTATAGGGTAAAACAAAGAAAGAGTGAAAAAAAATGCACAAACTTCTAGGGCACAAGAAGTAAAACAATCGTAGAAAACTAAAAATTCTGATATCTTACTAGATAAGGGTTTTTGTTTTCTCTTTCTTTGTTGTTATGAGTATAGCATTAAAAACGACATAAATCAACAAAAAATCTCACAATTCTTATTTTTTCGACATTATGCCGTAATTCCTCCACACATTATTTTTTTAAGCGCTATGTATATTTTATATCTGTTACATGATTATTTTATATATTAGGAAGTAAGTAATTCATCATAACTAATCCTATGGTAATTCCTTTGTGAATCTTTATATATATATATAAAATCATAACTTTTAGAATTGAGGTGACCATCATGAGAAGTTTCGGTTCATTAGTAATTTCTACTATATGCTCAGTAATTCTTGTAATCTCGAACGCCTACTCCTTCTATGATAAATTCACAACTGGAGGTACATATTATTGGGTTAGCGGCATCATAGGCATCATATTCCTTCTATTCTTTATCGCAAACATGCAAGATATCATCAATAAGAATTATAGAACTTCAACAGACTAGGAGTGTATACATATGTGGAAAAAGAGGTTCTGGTGCAAAGATAAAATAAATGAGAATATAGCGCATATATTTCTAGCGGAATTGTATTTTATGCTGTTAGCCCAAACAATTGATGGATGAATTCTTTCTGATTTTGAACAGACTGATCCCGTAAATCAATCTGTTCTTTTTTGATCATATGCATGACTTCTACTCCTGCAAGAATGGATGTAGCTGTGCCAAAAGACTTGAACCCTAACATAGAACGCACACGTTTCTTAATAAAACGATGATCTTGTTCCACTATATTATTGAGATATCTAACTTGTCTAAGCTTTATGCCTTCAGGCATATGTTTTTCTTCTTTCAACGCTTGAATTGCTATAGGATAGGCAGGGTTCTTATCGACTGTTATCACGCGAGGTTTAGAAACGTACGAAAAAGCCAGGGCTTTCTTGAAAAAACACTTGGCGGCTTGTTTATCTCTTGATTTACTTAGATAAAAATCAATGGTATTCCCTTCTGAATCAACGGCACGATATAAATACATCCATTGCCCTTTTACCTTAATATAGGTTTCATCGACTCTCCATGAATCATTTGTTGATTTTAGATGATGTCGTACTTTCTCTTCTAATTGAGGTCCATATTGATGAACCCAGCGCATAATCGTTGTGTGAGCAATGGATAATCCTCTTTCCTCCATCATTTCCACCAGGTTACGGAAGCTTAAATTGTACCGTAGGCACCACCTTACTGTTAATAAGATTAGTTCAGGCTGATAATGTTTCCACTTGAATAGGTTTTGCTTTTCCAAACTGATCACGTCCTTTTTTAGAGTATTAGTATGTCTAAGGTTCAGAGATTAGTTACATAAATCTTATAGTTTTTGCACCAGAACCCTTTTTTCTTATTCCCCCTTTTCAAGGGGATAGACAAAAACACCCGATTTCAAATTCTTTTAGTTGATAGACGTGAGACTACTATTTTAGTAAGTTGACAAAAAATGTCGAAAAATAGCTAAAATTGTCTAATTTTGATTGCTATACGACCTGTTTGATGTTAAATTCGGAGTAATAAGAAAAAGGGAAATGGGTTCGTTCCATTCCCATATCCTACCTTTCGTAATTATTTAGTATGAACACGGATCGAGATTTCTTTCTTCGGGTATGTTTTATATTTATCAAACTCTAGGACGATTTACGAGCACTTATTTCTTAATTTTCAAAAAAATGAAACCGACAGGAAATAGAAATCAATTACATTCATTCATCGAAAGGGCTTTAATGGAACGAATTGAAAAGGAAAGGATGATTTATATGCAGAAAAAGAATAATTTTATGTTCCAAAAACCGATGAAAGTACTTGCGACATCTGCTATTTTGGCAACCACACTATTTACACCTACTATAACAAATAACTTGACAGTTCAAGCTGAAACGGTTGCCGCGCAAACTGAAAATCAATATGAACAGAGGGAGTTTAAACTTCCAGGTACAGGAAGTTACTATGAGGAAGCAGAAAGAGAAAGAAGATCATATACAATATCATATATGCCAACAGGAATCTATGTAAAACCGAATGAACAAGTTACAATTGAGGTATCGGGAACACAAAAGATTAAAGCGATTATTGGGACAACTGAATATGATAAAGAAGCGGGAAAAGAAATTGACCTTTCTCCTGGTTCTAACACGATCTCCTCTCCGAACGGTGGTTTATTAGGGTTTGATAACTATCAAAAAAAAGGAACAGTTACGGTGAAAGTAACACAAGGCGGGAGCCCTGTTCCATTCTTTGAACTAGGGAAACATACGAAAGACGACTGGATTGCAATGATGGACAAGTACCCAGATGCACATGCTGTACAATTGAAATCAGAAAAAGCAGTACTTACCGTTACGCAGGATAGTGCCAAGAAATATATTGTGGATCAAGATCCTGTTCCTCTATTAAAAAAATATGATGAAATGATTCGAGCACAAGATAAGATATCAGGGTTATCTGAAACAGACCCGAATCCGAAGCATCGTCCAACTCGTCGCATTTGGCCTTTTGCAGAAAATCATAAAAAACCAACTTGGGGCATGTATGCAAGTACTAATGGAGTATTTTTCACTACTGCTGGTAACGCAATCGAAAGTGCTTTAGATGTTAATAAATTTGGATGGGGACAAATGCATGAAGCAGGACATAAAAGACAGCAACAGCCATGGACGTGGGATGATCGAAGAGGTACGTGGGAAGTAACTGTTAACCTATATTCTTTAGCTGCACAAAAGCAATTATTCCCGAATCAACCAACACGTTTAGAACAAAATAAGGATTACGATAGAGCCTTTACATATTTAAAACAAACAGATAAAGAATATAAAAATATTGACGACTTGTTTGTGAAACTTGTTATGCTTTGGCAACTTCAATTAGCATATGGTGAAGATTTTTATCCAAATCTTCACAAACTATATCGAGAGTTACCAGAGAGATTACCTAATGAAGAAAAAATACAATTATTTATTTACAATACATCGAAAGTAGCGAAACAAAATTTACTTCCATTTTTTGATCAATGGGGGCTGAAAGCATCACAAGAAACGAGACAAAAAGTAGAAGCTTTAAATAATCCAACATTAATTGCCCCTATATGGGAAGCGACGGATGCTAAACCTGTTAAACCACTAGCTGTATTGTCTAAAAAAATAATGAAAGCAAGTGCAAACAGTGAGGAATCACGTGATCCAGCTAGTAACGCAATTGATGGAAACCCAAATACAATGTGGCATAGCAAATGGAGTACAACAAATCAATATCCATACAACTTAACGTTAGATCTCGGTCAGACGAAAACAATTACCCAAGTAGCATGTCTCCCAAGACAAGATAAAGTAGGAAATGGCCGTATTTTAAACTATAATATTTATACAAGCATGGATGGTAGTAACTATCAAAAAGTAGCTTCTGGAACATGGGAAGATAGTACGACACAAAAATTGGCAACATTCGAACCTGTTTCCGCTAAATATGTAAAAGTGGAAGTAACGAACGGAAAGAATGGATTTGCTTCTATAGCAGAAGTAGATGTTCTAACTGATTCTTCACCTGTTAAACCATAAGTATTACCAAAACATACAATGTGTAACTTTTAAATAAAGTTTGATAAAAAAGCTTGCTTGATTACTAATCACAAGCTTTTTTTGTTTCTTGGGTGTTTTTGTCTATCCCCTTGAAAAGGGGGAATAAGAAAAAAGTAACCCAAAATCCTTACAAATAAGGATTTTGGGTTACTTTTAAAAATAGGTGTGTCAAAACATCTAGAATTCTACTGATATGTTTCAAAATTGATTTAGTTGTAATTTTGAAACGAAAAGACCTGTTTTTTGCTATGTCATTATGAAGACGGTTATTTACTCTCAAGCTATATGACTGTTGTTGATATTGATCCGCTAAATAGTGCTGTCATATGTACCGATGCTTTTTATAATAAGATGACACTACAATTTTCGAATATAATAGACGTAAAATAGAATGGATTTAAGTGATCACGTTTGGATTGTTATAAAGGAGTGTATAAAATGCAAGGGAATCAGATAAGAAAGAATACCTCAAGAACAGTTATTCATAATGATATAAATAACTATCCTTATTTAAACATACCTATGATTATCAATGAGAAAGATGGAAAGCTTTATGAAGTTTTAAGCACCGGTTTTCATACTAATGATGCAGTGGCAATGATAACAACGGACGGTTTCGCTACAACTAGGGTAAATACACCAATCGTATCAGTAAAAACCAATGATGGTAGCATTCAAGTATACCGCTTACCTTTAGAACTGGAATATTGGGTACTTTCTTGTATGCGTGCTGCTTCAACAGGAAAAAATCCGTTCCCATGTAAAGTTGCTTTCGGAATTATAGACACAAAATTTTATGTTGAATTCAAGTAAAATAGGAACACGTTTAAACTCTATGAATTAATTGATATTAAATAAAAAGAATGCAGTTTTTAATCTGCATTCTTTTTATTCATCCTCAGATTCTTCATTTTCTTTCATAGAAAACACTTTAAATTCACCTTTAAAACCTGATTCCTAAATCTAAGGCTTTATCCGTATCCTTTTTTAATAGTCTATGTATTTTTCCCAAACTCTCCGTAGCACCAATATGTGAATTTTCATATTCTTCCCCTTCATGATCATGATTATGACCGAAAAGAATATTTTCATCAAAATCATCTCGTTCGCCATGTATGTGACATACATTTTCCGCACCATATATCTCTTCAAATACATACGTATAATTAAATGTAAGGAAAAAGTCATTTTCTCTATCAATTTCCTTCTCAAACTTTGCATTCAAACGTGTTTTAGATATATCAATAGATCTAAAACAGTCTACAAGAAAATTATGGAACTTTAACATAACACGATAAAATGCATCTGACGTGTCTTCATTTCTAGATACATTTCTAAATAACTCTTTATCATTCTACAAATCAAACAAATCTTCCTGATCACTAAGGTAATCTTCAAACGGCAAATGCGCTAAACTACTCTCTACATTCCACCAGTTATCCCCTTCTACTTCACTAATTGCCTGCCTAATAAACGCTACTGCTTCAGTATTACCAACATCAATTTCCCATTCATGTGTTTGAATTGATACGTCATAAGAAGGCGTTAACTTCCTAGCTCCTGGATAAGTTTTTAAAAGATATTGATGAAAATGCTCATAACTTGTGGGAAGTTTATGATCTAGATCAAAACCATTCCCAAAAACAAATAATTTACTCAAAAAACCTCAACTCCTATAATCCTGCATATTTTATTTTTTGGGATATAAAATTCCCATTGCTTCTACAGTGAATAGCCATTCTCCCCGTTGCTTCCCTTCAGGCCTGTAGTAATTTCTACATGTTCTTTTAAAAAAATAAAAATGAAAGTAAACTTTTATCCAAAAGTTTACTTTTTCACATATTAATAGTTTGGTGTCGCATAGATCGTAAAAGTTTCCCCGATTGAGAATGCCCCCAAAAAATAACACCTACAAACATTTGTAGGTGTTATTTTGATCTATTTAGGATTGTAAAATTTCTCGTATTTCTTCTATACTTAACTTCGTGAACTTTGCAATGTCCTCTACTGACATTCCATTTTTATGCATACCACTAACTAATTGAATACGTTCAGCAAGCTTTCCTTCTTCTCTTCCTTTTTTTATCCCTTGTTGTTCTGCATGAGCAAACTTTGCAGCCTCATCCATTAATGCTTTTTCCCTTGCTTCATAGGCTTGACGGAAAGAAGAATCTTGACTCATACGTTCCCACTTATTCATTGCCTTTTGTAAAATTGGATCTTGGTTCATAGCAATATCCTCCAATGTTTGGGTTAAGTGTTCATCTTCATTCGCTGGAAGTAATAATAACCAACGAACAAACGAATCTTCCCAGGGATTTACTTGTTCATTACGCCATTGTTGCATTAACTTCGGAATTTCAATAGTATGCACTTCTATATCATCACTCAATACCTTTTGTTGTTGCTGATTCCACAAGATTCCTGTTGTATGAAACGCTTCATATTCAGGAAACATCACAAAGTTTAACAAATTGATAGTAATTGTTTTATGAAGTGAGCTATATGGCATTCCTTTTTTTAATTGAGAAGTGTATAACCTTCCCCAATAATACAAGCTTCGTTTGATCATATCGTGATTGTTATTCAGCTGTATTTCTACATTTATCTTTGTCCCCGTATCTAATGTCGCTGAGATATCTAAAATCGATAATTTATCTTCTTCATGTTCTCGATGCAAATGTGGATCTTCTAACTGTAAGGATATAATGGGTGATTCTAAAGAATCATGTAACATAGCATTTAAAAAGGCAACCAGAATATCCTCGTTCCCACTTGTACCAAATAATTGTTTAAATGCAAAATCAATACGTAAATTCACTAATTGTTGATTGGACATGGGCTTCCTCCCCCTGCCTTATACTATTTCTTTCCCTTATTGTACATAAAATGAAAGTAAACATGCAAACAGGATTTTATATCTAATAAAAAACAAATCATTATATCTATGTTCATGATAACATTAAAAATAAGATGATTAATATAATGGAGGACTACAACATGAAAAAAACAAAAAAAATCTTTTATAATCCATTTGTGAAATATCCATTAACTATAATTTCAGCCATTGCAATAATAAATGCAGGATATGATTTAGGATCATTTTTAATAAGATTAAAATATATTTAAGTAATAATAGAGCATTTATTTGATTCCAAACTGAGATGGCTACTGGTATCTATGAACAAAAAAATATAGAAAGAAAGAAAAAAATAAATATAATAAGGGAATGCAAGTATACTAATCTATACTGCATTCCCTTATTGTAATTGTATATCCACTATATTTTTATTCTTCCTTTTCCAAAATTAAAAAACTAACATCCGAATTTCTTAGTTTTCACCTCTTTCTAGATTCACTCTATTGTAATGCAAACTTCTCATTAAATATCCAATCTATTAGCTATCGCCCCCCTATAAACCATAATAACTTTTAAAATAGTAATCCCAACTGTTAAACAACAAATTATATTTTTATAAAAGAAAACAACTTGGATAAAAACAGGTTGTTTTCTTTTATAGGGTAGAACAAAGAAAGAGTGGAAAAGCAATACACAAAAGTGTAAATCACATGGAGTAAACCGATAAATAACACTAAAAATTCTGAAAATTTAACCGATAAGGGTTTTCGGTGACTCTTTCTTTGTTGTTATGAGTTTAACATAAAAAATAACACGAATCAACAAAAAATCTAAAAATTCTGTTTAATTCGACATTTTTTGATATTTTTTTACCCCAACTTTTAAAAATCTGCTATTCTTTATATATATCTTTCACTTTAATATTGTTTTCATTTTAATGTTGTAATACATTCCCCAAGGAGGCTTATTATTATATGAAGATGATCACTACCACTTTTTCATTAACAACTGCTGCAATTGCTACGCTTCTCCCTTCAGTAGTAGCAGCTGATTCTCATGCTGTATCAATACCACAAAATGACAAAGTAAAAATCGAATTTGTAAATTTTGACAAAGCACATCTGTATCAGGATGCTACTACAAATAGCAACTCTATTGGAAATATTACATTCAATACTCCAGTTAAAATAATAGAAACAACACCTGACTGGTATAAAGTAGATGTACAAAATAAAATTGGTTACATGCAAAAATCTTATCTTTCTCCCACAAAACAAACACAACCAAAAAATCAATATATTGTAAATGCGATTGCATTAAATGTTCGTATAGAGCCAAATGCTGAATCTACTATTCTCGGTGTACTACCAAATGGAAAATACATCTCCATTTTAGAAGAATGTGGTGAATGGTATAAAATTTCTTATAATGGAAAAACAGGATATGTGAAAAAAGAATTTGTCTCTGATGGTTCCCATTCAATGGTTAAAGGAACCACCGTACAAGGAAATCCATCTTATTATGTTGCAACTCCTGTATTAAGAGTGCGAAGCGGAGCGGGAACTAACACTTCAATAATTGGATCTTTAAAAAATGGTACCCAATTACAAGTTGTAGAAACAGTAGGTTCTTGGTATAAAATACGTTTCGGTTCAGGCTTTGGATATGTAGCTAAACATTATGTATTACAAAACAAACCACAAGAAACTCCTTCTATTCCAGCTGTTTTCAAGTCCCCAACGAAAGGGATAGTCAGCTCTACATTTGATGTTCGTTGGGGAGAAATGCATTACGGAGTAGATTTCACAGCTCCAGGTGAAGTTCCAATCCTGGCAGCAACAAGCGGAAAAGTAATAAAATCCTACTACTCTAATTCCTATGGAAATGTTGTGTTTATTGCTCATACGATAGATGGGAAATTATATACAACCGTTTATGCACATTTGAAGGATCGTACAGTACAAGCGGGTGATCGGGTTGAAACCGGACAAATGATAGGACACATGGGGAATACAGGACATTCAACCGGGCAACATCTTCATTTTGAATTACATAACGGCGAGTGGAATTTTGAAAAAACAAATGCAGTGAATCCCATACCTTATCTAGTTCAGTAAAGTATTGTACCAAGTATTTGTAAAGAGAACCATTATGGATCTATTTCCGGGTGGTTCTTTTGTTTTCTATGAATAGATTATAAGAATGAACGGTTTTTTATTCGTGCAATCATCCTGCCCATCACTACATCACTTAATAATCCAATTATAAATATAATATTAAAACAAATTAATATAAGTTTACATTAATTTCATAGGAATAACTTCCGCATCAAAAGGTACACCTTTTGAAGGGGTTTTTATTACTTCGTATCCAATGATTGGATTTCAAGAAAGAACAATCCGTCTAACCAAGAAAACAAATTTTTTTGATGTACTCAATAATCCTTCTGATTTTCCTATACAGCGTGAAAATAAAAAATATAAATCATACATTGCAAAAGAAGGAGATACCTGAACAAGAAAAGGAAAGGTAACAAGTTCGAAGTTAGCCAATTCTACATCATATATAAATCCATACAAAATGTATTAGTCTATATAAAAAACCAGTGATATCAGCATATAAATAGGATATCACTGGTTTTTTGAATTTAACATTTTGTATCTTTTGTAAAACTCATGTTTAATTTATTAGCTGCTCCATCCTTTGTCGCAAACTAAATCCCAAGTTATGATGTGGCATAATGAAGATTTTTTCTACTGAAAAAACTACTATCATTTAGACAAGTTGGGATTACACTTGATTTATCCAAAGATAATATTGATTCTATTTACGAACAAATAAAATCACCTATGTCTCTAAAACCACCTACAGAACATCTAGAGGAATTATCCAAGTTAAATGATGAATATAAATCCATAGCACCAAAATATCAAGAAATATTATTCGATTTTAATAGTGACATAATAAGCGGTCGAAAATACGATCCAGAGTATATAATTAAGGGGCTTGAATATTTAGTGCCTAGATGCGCAGACTTACATTACGAATGTAAAAAGCTAAAGAGAAAATTCAATAAATATGAATAAAGTTAAGATGGTTCAAGCCGGAGGAAAGCACCTTAGGATGTCTTTTCTTTATTACTTCAATTTGAAAATTAATAAAAAAGACTAGCATATACTAGTCTTCTAAATAAAGATTCGAATGATTTTTAATGTTTTCTGGATACAATTCAGCTAGCATTTTAACTGGATTTTCTTTCCAGAATTTACCGAAAGGTGTGATCATCTTTTTCTCTATCATCCATTTCTTCACCCCTATTCTATGTAATTCCGATATAGAAATTGAAGATGTTTCAATTTCATTTCGAATGATTGTTATCGCTTCTCCTTTATTCATCCAAGTCTTATTTGGTGCTTCTCTTAAATCCCACGGTTTAAATTGACCTGGAAATGCTGCGTTTAACATTTCATATGGACTATCTCTAAAGAATTTGTTTAATGGGGTACGTAATCCTTGTTGTATTACCCAATGTAATGAATATTGTTCCTTCATATCCTCTGTAGATAAATTCAGATTTTGTACTATATCTCTAAAAATCTTTAAACTTTCTTCTTTACTTTTCCAACAATTATTTGCCCCCTTCTTTAATTCCCATGGCTGAAATTGATTTGGGTACGCCTCATTTAATATTTGATACGGACTAGAATTCCAATGGATTTGAAGAGGAGAATCTAAATATCTTTCTTTCAACCACCTATAATCAAACGTATTTAACAGCTCTTCTCTTGATAACTGTTCTTTTTCTTCAATCCAATAATATAAAACTTCTAATGCCTTTTCCTTTGTCCAATAGTTTTTAGGTGTACTTTTGAATTCCCATGGTTCAAATCGATTTGGAAATGCTGCATCTAACATTTGATACGGACTATCTTTAAAACAAATACTACACGCACCACCTAGTTTCCATTTTTTTATTAGTTCCAAATTCCAATTATCTTTAATCTCTTTCTCATTCCATTTCAAAATATCGTTAACTAAATGACGTGTTAATAATTTTATTATTTCTCTTTGTGTATCTTCCTTCCATGTCCCTTTAGGAAAAAAGCGCCTTTTCCCAGATAAAATCTCTTCATAAATCTCTACAATCGTCTGTTTCATTAGAATTTCTATCTCCTTGCCCATACATGAAAGCGCTTTATTTAATGAAGAGAACTCTTCCCTCATATATTCTAAGTAAAAGAGTTTCTCCTCACTATCATCTATGAATTTGTTTAACTTTATTTCTTCTTTATATATATTTGTTTTATATAGCTATCTTCAATCATTCATTGGCACATCTTGAAGAGTTCACTGAATACCGCCCTCACATAGGCAATACCACTCCTTTTAGAAGCGATTCATCTTTCATATGGTGGCCTTGTAACATGTAATCCTCCTTTCCTTATTACAGTTTTTCATTATATAAAAGACACTGCATAATATCGCAGTGTCTCCTCATGTATTTTTCTTGTTCTTGTCCTGGGACATCTGCTAATGTGCATGTTAATGATGTACTATATTTTTCAGCATATTTTGTTGTTTTACCAGGTACAGAAAGTTCAATACCATCTTTCACTGTATTGTCATCACCAAATGCTAAAATATGAGTACCAGTACCTTCTCCTGCTTTCGCAGATATAATATTTTCAGCTATCCCTGTTCCTTCTGATGTTAGATTAAATAAAGAATTAACAGATGATTATTATTACATTCATTATAAGTATGTTTTTTAAACGTTAACCCATTACAACTAAAATCCAGAACCCAAATTTCGGTACTTTTTTGGTGTAATAGGTTAGTTTAATGACCTGGAAATTTTAAGCAACAAAAAAAACCAATCACTTGAATTTGTTAAGCGAACGAGATTATATCATCTATTAACTTATAGACTTTTTTTCTAGTAATAGTTCAATGATAAAATTAACTTGTTTATTGGGAGCACTATAGTAAACTTCATTTCCTCTTCTATAATTCATAATTAATTTTTGGGATTTCATTTTCATTAAATGTTGGGAAACTATAGATTGAGGGATACCTAGAATTTCTACAATTTGATTTACATTACATGATCCTCTTGTCATTAATTCTATTAAAATTGTAATCCGTACCGGATGAGCCAATACTTTTAAAACTTCTGCACTTTTCACATAAATCGACAAACTCAATCACATCCATTTTCAATATTTTTCAATGCATAGTCCACCAAGAATTTATTTAATTTAATTTGATAGCTACCAGACACCGGAACCTTATTTTGTTTTGTTAGTTTGAAAGCGATGTGGTTGGTCCCCGTTTAGTAATCTTTGCAAAAGAACCTTCTTTTCTTCTATCTTAAAACAATGCTTTATCTCTTCCTTAATAAACCAAATAATCCAAAAAAGATAACTAGAAGCCCCATGAATATAAAAACAATTGTTTTTATAAAGTTTTGTTTTTGATATTGTCTTAGTTTGATAATGTTCTCTGTATTATTTTGACTTACTTCATCGTTTACTCTCTCACCATAAATGAGTAAACGATATTTACTCGAAGTATATGGTTCACATGTAAGTAGTGTAGCCTTATCCTTCCCTTTCACAATTGCGAGTTTTTCAACTTGCTCTGGATAAATTACTTCTTGACCAGTTACTTCATAAGTTAATTTCTTTCCAAAAATATGAATATAAAACTTATCCCCGTTCTGTAGTTGATCAAGATGCCTAAACATCCTGGCACCATGATAACCACGATGACCTGCTAGTACTGTATGTGTATCTTGTCCACCAATTGGAAAGGCGGTCCCGCCAATTTGACCGACTCCCATACTTAGATGCTCCTCAGTCGCACCTAAATAAATAGGGAGCTCTTCGTTAATTTTTGGGATGATTACTGTACCTAATACATCATCTTTCTTAATGAAATTCACAAGAGTGGTATTCTTCTTTTCATTACTTGTAAATGGATCTTCCATATGAAAGGTTGGCCCTTTTAATGATCCATTATAAGCTTCCATTGCCTTAAATCTCTTACTAATATTCTCGTCTTCTAATTCGCCCACCTGTTTCTCATAATTCGTTATTTCTGTTTCATAAACACGATGATTCATGTAATTTGCAACAGTTGGATATAGAAATACCCCTAACCCTACAACAAATAATACCGCACTTATTAACACTTTTTTCATAAATTCACCACGCACTAATTCTAGTTGTTTACCTCTTTTTTCTTTCTTCTTCTCATTAGGATAAGGAGTACAACTATAGTTAAAATAGCTATTGGGACAATTAACACCCACTCATCGAACATAGATGGTTTTGCAATCATTTCTTTTTCTTTTTCTTGTGGTTCATAAGGAATCCGGTGTCCTCTCACTAACATTCTATGTGTATTGACCCCATAAGGCGTACATGTAAGCAATGTCGCATAATCCTGATTCTCCACAACCATTAAGTCCTCTACTTCACTCGGTAAAACCACTTTAATTTGATCAACTTCATAAGCAAGAACCTTATCTAATGAATGAATATAAAAAACATCTGATTCTTTCAGTTTGTCTAAATCGGTAAATAACTTGGCTGAAGGTAATCCCCTATGTCCTGTTAACACCGTATGTGTACTTTCTCCGCCTACTGGTAAAGAAGACTTCTCTAAATATCCTACTCCGCGGTTCAGAACTTCTTCAGATGTTCCTTGATAAATGGGAAGTTTCACATCGATTTTAGGTATTTCAACATATCCCATGACATCACCAATATTTAACACGTCCGCATAAGACTTTTGATTCTCTTTTGACTTTTCCGCAAATGGATCTGAAAGCGATTGTGTGGATTTCTGAACTTGTTTATTATATTCCTTTGCCTTTTCTTCACGACGTTCGAGTTCTTTCTTTTGAAGTGATTTTACTTTCGTATCAAAAGAGCTTACCTGAGAGTAATGTGTTCTTGTTGCTAACCAGTTGCTTACGGTTGGATATAAAAAAATACCAAGCCCTAATACAAATATAAACCCAAAAATGATATTGCGTTTCATAGTGCCCCCTTTAAATCTGTAAACATATTGAAAAGAGGGAAGCGATTTGCTTCTCCTCTTTTCACAGTTCACCGGTATAAATTTGTAATGATTTAGTTATTTGCAGCTTTTCTTCTGAAGAAAACAAATGCTGCTGCAGCCATTAATAACATACCTACTACAGAGAATAAGATTGTTCCCATACCACCTGTTGAAGGAAGGATCCAACCACTCTTATTATTTTCTACATTTAATTTAATTGTTTGATGATCTGCATCAATTGTTACATTGATTGGATCTCTTAAGATTTGGTAAGAACCTGTTGAACCATCTTCTTTTGTATAAGTTGGTGCTTTTGTCTCAACGATTTGGTAATCACCGTAAGGGATATTATTCCATGTGATAACACCATTTTCGTCTGATACACCTTTTACTGGTTGACCTTGTACGACTACAACTTTACCGTCTTTATCACGTAATTCAAACTCTGCACCCGCTAATGTTTTTCCATCTGCACCATCTACTTTTGTTAACGAAATGCTACCATTTGTTGGTACAACAATAACTGGTTTCGTCTCTTTCTCACCCGTTACATCATTTTTGTTTGTAAAATCAATTGTTGCTGTATTTGGGATTTCTGTTCCTGCCGGTACGCCTTCTTTAATTTGTGATTTAATTTGTAAATAGAATTCTTTTTTACCATCTAACTTTGAAAAATCTTTTACAGTAGCTGTTACTTTTTGTCCATCTACAGTTACTTCTACAACGCTTGCATCTACTTGTACACCATCAATTGTTACAACTGGTGTACCTTGAATAACTAATCGATCATCCATTATGTCTGTTACCACATAATTTTTATAATCCTTAATATCTTCTGGAATTAATGTTTTAATATCATAATTGTAATCTTTTAACGGATTTATCGGTAAAAACTCTAAATCGTTATTAATCTTTTTATCAATTGTTGGTTCTTCAAAGTTTTTCACTGCTACTGGTACGACAACACCAGAAGTCATTGTACCGTCTGCGTTAATTGTACCTGATTCTTTAATAGAGAATGGATATTTTGTTGAGTCTAGTACATATCCTGTTGGTGCCTTTGTTTCTTGGAAATAGTAATCGCCGTATTCTAAACCGTCTACACGAATTTTCCCGTCAGTACCTGTTACTAAACCTGTTTTCACTTCTGTGCCATTTGCTTTAAAGATAGAGAATTCTGCACCTGCTAATGCTTTATCTTCTGCACCTGTTTTTGTTAATTCTACTGCACCGCGTTTAATTTCATTCTTTGGATACATGTGCACGTCATAGTTTAACGCAACACCATCTTTGCTTGTCATTGGAACGTCAACTGTATACGTATTTTTGTTTAAGTTAACATGTGGTGGACCAGCAATTTCTTTTACTTCATAGCGACCTAGTGGTAAATTTGGAAATACCGCTTGCCCGTTTGCATCTGTTGTTACTTGAATTGGAGTTGCATTTGTTACTGTTTTTACTACTTCCGTTGCGATTTTTCCATCATTTGTAATCTTTTCAAATGACGTAATTTGCTTAATTTCAAATGTTACACCCGGTAATGCTTTTGCACCATCAGGAATTGTTTGATTTGCAGAACCGTCACCTTCTGCACCTGGCGCTCCATTTTTTTCTTGTTCATACTTATGGATTGTTAAAGTACCAGTCGTTGGAGTTGCCGCATTTGCAACCATACTTGGCAAGTTTGAGAACATTAATACAAAGATGAATAATAGACTTAAAATCTTTTTCATTTTCTTTTCCCCACTGTCTCTATAAATTTTTGAATCTATTTATTTCTATTTCTCTTACGGAGAAATACGTATAACGCGATTATCATAAGTAATACACCAATTCCATAGAATAAGGTGGTTCCAATTCCGCCTGTTTCCGGTATCACCCATCCTGTTTTGGAGTTTTTCACTGTTAGTTTTACCACTTCTCCGGATGTTGTAATATTAACGTCTATTGGATCTCTTAAAAGCATATAATCATTTGGTGCTTTCGTTTCAACAAGCTTATATGAACCTAATGGGAGATCCTTAAGTATCAGTTTCCCTAATTCATCCGTAGTACCACTCGCTATTACTGAATACCCCGTTGAATTGTCTGATTCATATTTCCGAAGTTCAAACGTTGCGCCTGAGAGAACTTTTCCTGTTTGATCGTCTACTTTTGTAAGTTCAAGTGATCCAGGTAGTGCTTTCATTGCAACCCCTACCCGTAATGGTTCTACAGCTAGAAGTCCATTCGTTGTTACTGCAAAGGAATTCCATGCAGCACGGTCCACTTCAGGTGTCTTTTCATCAAAAAGTGCTGCGTCTACTGGTAAGGCTGGCGCTTTTGCCTCTACGTCAAATTGAATATCTTGTCCTTCTAACCATTGGACGCCATCCTTCATGACAATCTTGAAACTATGAATATCGTTCCAATTTGTAACCGCACTTGCCAACATCCAATTTGGATCCTCTGCACCAGCTGGGTTTGGTTGTGGTGTAGAACCGACCGAATAATCTACTGTTGCGTATAAATCATCACGTTTTGGGTTTTTGGACTTACTATAGTAAACCGTGACCTGGTCTTGCCATTTCGTTCCCGCAAAGCTAATAGGTCCTTTTAATGTCGTTTCAAATTTACTACCTCGTTCTGTGGTATCCGTAATTCCTAAATCCCCTACTGACGGTAATACATCTAGAAACATAAACTGCTCAATAATTTCATTCGTTGTATTCGTTAAATTGAAACGATACGTTACATCTCCATCTGGGTTTGTATGCCCAAATAGTGAGAAATCACTATCTAAACTACCTTTTACTTGTTTTGTAATTTGTAAGTTATCGTTCTTTATAATCGAATACTTGTTGGCCGACTTCACACGAGGCTGAGTCGTATTTCCATTTTTATTTACATCATTTGTATCTGTTTCTAGAACCGATTTTGTATAAACATCTCCTTGAGAAGTAGGTACTTTTAGCCCTGTATTCGCTGAGAATCCATACACTTGCATTTCTAAATTTGACAATGCTGTTCTTGTGACATCCACATCAAAACTCGCAGTTACTTTTTCTTTAGGTAGTAAACGCGAATTATCAAAAGTGAATTTGATTTGTTGTTGGCCGTTAACCTCACCGATCACTTGATATTTCGGATTATCTGAATTCGTACTGTATAACATATTGGGTTGGTCCAGTATGTTGACCCCTTTAGGTAATAGGGCAACAAGTTCCAGTGGTCCTCTAATATTCGCTTCTGACGTAGCATCATTTTGGAACTGAATTTCGATACGATTGTTTCCGCGTTGTATGTTTGAACCTGTCGCTAACGGTTTGTTTCCACCATCTACAAACTGAATAGAAGATTGAACAATTGGTGCCGTATCAAAAGTGTTAATAATATTGACGTGTCGATTACCATGCACGGATGTATCATCTATTGGTGTAAGTGCTACTTTGGTGCCATCATTTAGCTTAAATTCATACTTTACACTATTTGTAGTAGTCCCTGTTGCACCTGCATACACATCATAATAGGAGTAAACTTCGGTGTTCATTTGACCCGAGGCATTTCGGTAAATCACACGGTAAGCTTGTACATGTTCACCAGCATTTTTACCGAATTTTGATACCTCAAACTTCTCCGTCAATGTCCCAGGATCTCCAATAGGGTATTGAATTTGATATTCTTGTTTCCATTCACCATTTACTTTTAATTGAATAAAAGTATCCGGTAATTTAGCAAGAGGATGTGCTGGATTGCTTGCATTATAATATGAATAGGGAACTTTTAATTCAAGATGTGTCAAATCTAATTTTGGATCAATCGTATACTCCATCATATAGTACGCGTATCCTTGATCTACAATTTGTTGAAAATCAGGATACTTAGCGTTTGGATCAGAATTGACTGTGTGTAATAAACCATACGGATGGATAGCTATATAATTTCCGAACTGCAATTGAGCATCATCTGTAACAGTTGGTACATACCCCAAATTCACATTGTTTGTATAACCGCCAATTCCATTTTGCGCTCCTGCATGAAATCCGTAAATCCAACCCCCAGGTGTACCAGGTTTATCAACATCACTACTCGCAATCCCTACTTCTGCTGTTTCTGACGCACTAATCGTTGGTGTAGTAGCTATATTCCCATAAGGTTGATACGTTGCGGTAGCTTTGTTTTCAATTTTTGAATTATAGGCAATATTAGGGTCGAACAACAAAATTATTTTCAACTCTTTTTCAAATAAGTTCCCATTTACGCTTACTTGATCTTGCTGAGCAAACGTTGGTGCATCAAATTCCCAAGTGACCGTTCGATTGGTTGCATTGTACACACCCGTAAACCCTGAGTCTTGTAAAGTAGGATCAAAAACAAGCTCTGCAGGTAGTTGATCAACAATGCGTATTTTACCATTTTCTTGAATATAGCTAAGTCCCGCATCTGTTTTAGGGATGCTCGCTTTAATCGTCCAAACACCTAAGTCCCCTTGAACCGGATTATCAGTACTCAAAGTCCACCTGTTATTTCTGTACTTTTTTGTACTAGTATAGGCTTTAGAGATACTCACTGCTCCATTTGAAATAACCATTGTCGTTTTTTTACCGGAGTCCAAAGCTTCCGCATACTGATCTACTTTAATACTCGCATTAGATTCTAGATTCCTAATATTTTTACCTTTATCGCTAACAGGCGTTTTTCCTAACTCAGGAATTACTTGAATAATGGTTTTGTAGACTTGTCCAGATACTAATTCAGGGAATTTGTAAGTTAAAGTACCTTTCTGTGCATTATAGATTGGACTCACACCAGCAATCGTTAATGTTTCATTCGGAACACCGTTTTGAATTTGCGGGTAAATTACAGGAACCTCTGGATGCTTCGGTAAGTTGACAACCATTTGACCATTCGTCAAAGTTGTCTGGGATCCTGTTACTTTTACATTCAACTCAAAATTGGCTGTTTTTCCAGAAAGCACTTCTTGTTGTAAAGAGTTTAAATACAACTCTAGATTTGCTGTTTCTGATGTTGCGTTAAATGCTACTGCTGTTTCGGGTGTAGCGTTAGATGCTACCGCTGTTTCTGATGTTGCGGTAGATTCTTTTGCTGTTTCTGATGTTGCGGTAGCAGCACTAACAGCTCCATTTGAAATTACCTTTGTTGTTTTCTTTCCTGAATTCAACGCATCCTTGTATTGATCTACCGTGATACTTACATCTGATTCTAGTTCAATGATGTTTTTATCTTTATCACTGACAGGTGTTTTTCCTAATTCAGGAACTGCCTGAATAATAGTCTTATAGACTTGCCCAGATTTTAGTTCTGGAAAGGTATAAGTTAATGTACCTTTCTGCGCATCATAAATTGGACTAACCCCTGCAATTGTTAAAGTTTTATCAGGAACACCATTTTGAATCTGTGGATAGACCACTGGAACTTCGGAATGTTTCGGTAAGTTCACAACGATTTTTCCGTTCGTTAGTGTGGTTTGTGATCCCGTCACTTTTACATCTAACTCAAAATCGGCTGTTTTTCCAGAAAGTACTTCTTGTTGTAGCGCTTTAAAATTCAGTTCCAAATTTGGTACTTCTGACGTGGCAGCTACTGCAGATATAGCAAATTGCTGAAAAAACAATAGCACCGACATCATCAGAATTAGCGCCTTACCAACATACTTTTTCACTGTGAAAATTCCTCCTTCCAGAGAATTTTAAGATTATTTTAACGATTTATAACTTTCCCCCTCCCTTTATTTAACTTTTGTGATGGTACATTGTTGCCTGTCACTTGAGCTATGTTTTTGATTGTGTTTCCTGCCTGATCTCACATGATTCTCTTCTAGAATGTAACGAATTTTCCATTCGAAAACTGTTCCTGTTAGAAAACACAGGTATCGTCTCATGTTGATTTACCTTCCATCATTTTTACCGAACTTGAATCCGATTGAATGATTATAGAAGTGGCCGAAGCACAGCGTCATCGCCAATAAGTTTCATCTGACACAAGCATCCATCATCAAGGTCATTGGAAAGCCATTTATATGGATTTCCAATGACCTTCTTCAAATAACTTTACCAGTATGTGGAACTTCTATCAGTCATAAATATTTCCTTTATCAAAGTAAATATTGTTTCTTTAAGTTGACTTCACAATTTTAACCTTCTGGTTACCTGTCCCTTCTGCTTTCGAGTTTGCAATATTATAAATAGTCTTAATTCTTTTTTTTTGCCCTTGCATATATTCTATTTAAATTACTCTGATGTCCCCGCGAACTCGGTTTAACTATAAAAATAAATAAGCAACATAACATCTGTATATATTGAAAAATTCTATAGGTTAGTGCCTCTTCTTAATTCGTAATCTTTGATTTTTTCATTTTGGTCAATCTTACTGTCTTGTTTTCTTTCGTAGAGAGTGGGATGGAATTACAATACAATATTTGAACCTTTCCTTTGTCGTGTAATAGTAGATTTCGTACGGTTAAGAGAACACATAACAAAGTTGGATTTTATTTGTTCATCTAGAAGTTTCCAATACTCCCCCAACATCTTAAAATCCTAATTTAACTACAAAAAAGCTAAGACACTCACTTGTGATACCAGTGAATGTCTTAGCTTGCAACAAAAGGAAATTAGACTTGAGATTTGCCCATACAATTCATAAAGAACACATTTACACTTTACTAAAGATAAGAAAAGGTTTCTATTTCCACCCCCTAGTACTTAAAAAAGGAAAATCACTAGCAAGAAACACCTTTGAAATATCGATATAACTCGCTAAAAACTAGATTCTTTCAACAAAAAAGAAACTATTTTATCCCCAAATAGCTTCTTTTCTGTTTATTATCCTTTTTCACGTTGCTAAATTATGTACAGCCATGACATGGCTGGCGTAACAATGCTGTACATAGGAATAGAAGCAACTTGATTTATAGTTACTTTTAAGAAGACACGGGGGAACAGGGAAAGTGAACTTCTCAAATTAGTTACCTCTATTCCTACAGACAGCAGTTGCTTATTATTTAAATTTAATCTACTCACTATAGTTATATAAAAATATTTTACTTATACTATATAACTCAGATTACCTAATCAACTATTACTTCATTAGACACCTTAATCCTTTAAATATTTGTACCATCTTTTCATTACTAATTTGATAATAATTTTCCACACCGTTTCTTTCCACATTTAAAATTATTCCCCTCATCTTTGATAGATGTTGAGATGTTGGTGATTGTCGAATACCTAGAATTTTGGTTAACTGTGTTTCATGTAATGTTTTATGTTTAATTATTTCATTAATAATTTCCAAGCGGATTAGGTTCACTATTAATTTTAACAAATATGCATCTTCTTCATACATCACACTTTGGATATCTTAAAGTAACAATGTACTCATCATTCTCCCTTACTTATATTAGTTTATTAATTTTCTTTTTAGAATCGTAGCATGTCTATCTAAATACATTACAGATACAAGGAATTCGGCACAAACCATATGAGAAACATTACAATTACTCATAATATCCTCAACCATAAGATTCTTTTTCTTCTTTCTACCTTAGAGAGGCAATGTATTAATTCGCAGCACCTCTTTAAACCTTCTATTATTTTGATGATAACAAGATATCAAAACTTATAAATCCTTTTTTCTTCCCCTAACAAGGGAAAAAAAATAACATTTCCATACACATATTTAATATATAATCAGGATTGTTTTTAATAACTTTCTGTTCGAAACATTACCCTTTTTTACAAAAAATTCATGTATAAAAAATAATTCCTCTGTATTTGTTCAATTTTTGTTCAAAAGGCAGAGGGATTTTTTATGATGAGTCAATAGGGACTAGTAATAGTTTATGGGTATATATCAAAAAGGGGGTTTTTATAGAAAAATATATCATAATTAAAAGATAGTTTTTAATATTGAAATATTTAAAATAAGCAGTTGAAGGATTTGCTCTAAAAATTTAGGAGGCTACATTGGCTGTTCATATAAAACTATTCAAAATGAGATTAAAATTATAAAAAAATTTCTTCCTGAAAATTGGATTTTACATACGAAAAAGGGATATGGTATGAAATTAATTCATCCCCAATATGAAACAGTTGCTAGCATATTTATCCATGATCATAAGGACTTAATTTTTCAGCTACTAAATTTCTTGTTGAAAGCTGAAGTTATTCAACAAATTTCCATCGATACACTATCCTGTGCATCACGTAATAAATCCTATATTTTTAAAAAACCTGTAACAGTCCATTCATAATCTGTTCATACTCCTTATTTATGATAAATACATAGTCAAATTACAAAATAAGGAGTACTGTTTTTAGCTCTTAAAGAATTAAAACAGTCGAAATTAAGGTGCGGATTAATTGGTACAATCATGATTTTATTATCATTTCTTGCACTTATCGTATCGGGGTTAGCTAATGGATTATCCAATGCAAATGCTTCTTCCATTTTTGAAATAAAAGCAGAGAACATTCTTAGGTATAAAGAAGAGCAAGGAACTTTAACAATGATTATTGCATTTTCACTTGTGATTACATCGTTGTTAATTGTTGTGTTCTTCTATGTTATTACTTTACAAAAAACACAACAATTAGGTGTATTAAAAACAATTGGTACAAAAAATCCTTATTTAACTTATAACTTAGTAGTACAAGCTGTATTCTTATCTGTTGTTGCATTATTAGTAGGTGTTGGTTTAACGCTTGCATTTGTTCAATTTTTGTTCAAAAGGCAGAAGGGTTTTTTATTATGAATCAATGGGGACTAATAATAGTTTAAAGATATATATCAAAAAGGGGATTTTTTTATGGAAAAACATATTATAACCAAAAGGCAGTTTTTAATATTGAAATATTTAGAAGAAGCAGTTGGATGGATTAGCTCTGAAGAACTAGGAGTCTACATTGGATGTTCATATAAAACTATTCAAAATGAGATTAAAATTATAAGGGAATTCCTTCCTAAAACTTGGAATTTGCATACAAAAAAGGGATATGGTATGAAATTAATTCATCCCAAAAATGAAACAGTTGCTAGCATATTTATCCATGATCATAAGGAGTTAATTTTTCATCTACTAAATCTCTTGGTTGAAAGAAGAGGTTATTCAACAGAAGAACTTGGAGAGTTGTTACATATAAATCGTAACATGACTGTTGAATTACTCAAGAAAGTGGAACAGAGGATTAAACCATTTTTTTTAACTTTAAAAAGTAGGCCCTATTATATTGAGGGAAATGAAGGGGCCATTCGCTTATTATTATTCGAGATTTTATTTTTAACAAATGGTAATTCTTATTTTCAGAGCTTTAGAGCGCATCAGAAGATATCGCTAAAGTTCAAGCTAAAGCTCAAGATCTATTTAGAGGCAACACACGGAATAACCCTTACTCATTTTGGTATAAATTTATTTTTAAACTTTATAAGTATTTGTATGTTACGGAGTCAGAAAGGCTTTGAAGCGGAAGAACGACGCTTTGGTGTTGAAGAGAAATTAATACAGCAAGGGTATTTTAAAGAGTTTAATGGTTTGTTTTTATTATTGGAAGAAATGTTAGACTATGAAATTCCTATAAAAGAACGAGTATACATTTATTTAGCATTAATATTTTCAGAGTTTGAGTATATAAACTCCATTGAATTAGCTCTTGAAAAGTATTCAAGAGTTGACATTGTAACGGCGCTAGAACTATTTTCTGCAGATAAAGGTTTTAGGCATTTACATGTTCCTCAAAATGAATGTAAGGAGTTTCTTGAATTCTTACATTTTCTTAAAGAGTATTTAGAGTATGATTTTCTATATGATAAAACCTTTGTCATTAAAATGTTTAGTCTTTATTGTATTGCAAAAGTAAGAAGTGTGTTGCCAGAGCTTCAATATTTATCAAAACGAACTGTATTAACAGGGATTACTAACGAATATCCTATATTTTTAAAAGAAGTAGCTGGAATTCAGAGTATTTGGGAGGAGAAAAAAGCTTTTAAATGCCATAATAAAGTCACGATGTCTTTTACTTTATTATTGTTACAATACATTACTGCAGAAAAGAACTTGTATCCAAATGTTTTATATCTTACATCCCGCTCTCAAATTATCAGTGATTTTACTTTGAATAACATGAATAGACATTTCAAGGGGAAAGCAAACCTGAAAATGAAATTTGTTTGGGAATTATATGAATCCGCTATGGAATTTGAAAATATAGATTTAATTATAACAGATACTGTTTTACCATTTTCTTTAAAGGATATTCCCATCATCTTAATTGAAAATAACCTCTCAAATAAAGAGCTTTTAGATATTGACTATGCTATAGATCGATGTATGAAAAAAAAGGATGGACTGTTCTCTGAAAATAAAATGGAATTTTCAAATCCAAAGGAGAAAATTTGATTGTTTTCTTTTCAGTAAAAGTATAATTTTATAAAATTATACTTCGCAACTCAAAGAAATAGTGACATATCGCTATGTCACTATTATTACCTTAATTTATTTTCTTATAAACATAGATCCATGCTAGTTTATAAGAAAACTTGTTGCCCAAAACACAAACTAAATATATAAAATATGCACTGACATTGATAATTTCAAATCTTTTATTTTTTCATAACTCTATGTACTCAAGCATCTATTCACAAAATAAGGGAAGAAGAACCAATCAAAATGAACCGTTGCAAAGATACCATTAGCAATAATAATTGCTGTTGTTCGGTTGATCCGTTCAATGGTTCTGGTGCAAAAATAAAACAAAAAAGAATAAAGCGCATATATTCCTAACAAAATCGTATCTTATGCTGAAAGTCCAAACAATTAATGGATGAATTTTTTCTGATTTTGGACAGAATGGTCCCGTAAATCAAGCTGTTCTTTTTTAATCATATGCATGGCTTCTACTCCAGAAAGAATGGATGTAGCTGTGTCAAAACATTTGAACCCTAGCATGGAACGGATTCGCTTCTTTATAAAGCGATGATCTTGTTCTACTATGTTATTCAAATACTTTTGTTGTCTAAGTTGCATACCATCAGGTATGCTTTTTTCTTTTTTTAACTGTTCAATTGCTATAGGATAGGCCGGGCTCTTATTGACTGTTATAACACGTGGCTTTGAAACATGAAAAAATCGCAAAGCTTTCTTGAAAAAGCGCTTTGCAACCTTCTGGTCTCTTGTTTTGTTTAGAAAAAAATCAATTGTGTTTCCTTTCGAATCAACAGCACGATACAGATACATCCATTGACCTTTTACTTTGATATATGTTATTAATTGCATCAGGAGTATAGGCACGTTATAATAGTCACCTAATTATATGTAAAGAGGTGCAGAAAATGAATAAGACGGAATTAACAAAAGTAGTAGCAGAAAAAGCAGAACTTATACAAAAGGATGCAGCTGCAGCGACACAAGCTGTATTAGATACTATAACAAACGCGCTAGCAAATGAAGAAAAAGTACAGATTCTTGGGTTTGGTACATTTGAAGTGCGTGAAAGATCTGCACGTACAGGACGTAACCCGCAAACAGGTGAAGAAATGCAAATTGCTGCCTCAAAGGTTCCTGCTTTTAAAGCTGGAAAAGAATTAAAAGAAGCAGTGAAATAATTATACATAGTGAAAAAGGATCTGATATGAATATCAGATCCTTTTTCTTTAGGGGATAGCACCCCATCTCTATTGAGCTAACAAAACAAAATCCCCCCTAAAACGAAAAAGAGATGAAGACAACAATAAAAAGCTTATCATTAAGTGCTAACGGATAAGCTTTTTTGTCTATACTTATTGAATTTTATTGGATTTATTTCATGCTAATTTAGTAATAAAATATTGAATACCAAACAAGATAGTAACAAGTAGAATGAACTTTATACATACTAAAATCCATCCAACTAAAATTCTTACAGCTATTTCACCAAGTCGTATTCCCCGATCAATTTTACAATCTCTTTTTTCCTCCAATCATCTTTTTTTATCTTTCTTCATAATCTTGCCCTCCTTCATATATTCATTTACTTATTAATAATTTCACTTGCACATCCACTATCTAAAAAATACATTAGCTGATAAATATAAGTTAGATAATATATATAAATAAAAAACCCAAAAGGTACACTTTTCTAGTTTAAGATTGATTTGAAAATTATATTTCATTACAACTATAAATTCATCGGAAAATAATAGATTATATTCCGATTTTAATATTGATTAATAAGTAATAATCCCCCATTCTTCTTTATCAACCTATATTTACATTTTTATTAATTCATTATGATACCGACGTTGATTTAAAGTGGTTTATATAAAGTGAATAAGTGGAATTTTTAGGGAGAGAAGCCGGGCTTTCGTTTGTGAATTAACATAATTATCAAATATTAAAACTCTACATGTTAATATTTGTTATAGCTTATAACTAAGCGCTAATCTAAATGGTGTCCCTGTTTTGTTTGTTGAAATAGTTTAATTCGTCCTTTTTGTGGGCATTATAAAATTTTAACTTGATGGCGATGTAGTAGGATCCCAATTAGTGAACCATTATCTCCAAAAATACAATACTAATATGAGCGATAATATCACTTAAAAATATAACTAACTGCCCAAAAAGACAGTTAGTTAAGTAATTAGCTATTTTACTATCACTGTCTTGATAATTATCCAAACTTCATATCCCATTACCATAACTTACAGAAAGTTATATCCTTTAAACACTTTCCATTTCAGCAGTATAGGTCTTATCTACAAATTGAACATGTTGTTGTAAATGCATATAGTTGCTTTCTTGAATGGAAGGAGCCCATACACATAATAACTTTCTAGCTCTAGAAAACGCCACATAACCTACACGTGCTTCTTCTATTTCTCCATTTTTTCCAAGCCACTCCTTAAGCTGAGATTCGTATTCAGCCATTACCAATACGCATTCCGCTTCTTGACCTTTTGCATCATGAATGTTTAAAACAGAGCCTTCACTTTCAGAAAAGTGCCCTTGCAGCTCTACTTGCTCTATGAGATGGGATAACATGGTACTCTTTGATGCTTTAACTTGATTCTTCCATTTGTAATTAAGCATATTTAGTTTTTTCCCTATAGATTTACCATACAGTTTTTTTGATTCTTCCATCAGAAATTTTTTCAGTACTACAAACAGCTCTTCCACCGATGTTTCTGTTAATACCAGGTTATCTAAAAACTGAAGCGTAAAGATCTGTAATTTCTTCCACATAAACATACTATATCCAATTTCAACTAATGCAATATAATTAGGATGTTCATTAAAAAATAAATAGCTGAAGGCTTCACTCATTCTTTCAACAGCTCTGTCAAATTCATTTCTCCGTTTATATGAGATAGCCAATATGAAATTTTGCAAGATTTGAAAGCGACGATAATGCTCTTTTGCTAATTTCTTTAAAAAAGGGCTTGCTTCCACTTCTTGTTTTTTTAAAAGACTATTTATATTTTTCACATAATCATTCCGTCTAGCTAGAATCATAAATGGCTTCTTTTGTTCCTCACATTCTATATCTGTACAAATACTTTGAAACAATTGAATAGCCTCTGAAGCCTCTTTGATATCTTTTATAAATATCACTTTTTGCTTTCTTGTAGCATTGTTACCAGCTCCAGTTTGCTCAATTTCTGTTTTGTAATTAGCAAACTGGACAATGTGTTGCGTACTACGAAAATTGTTGGTTAACATGTAGTTTCTGTAACTCTCATTGTTCCACTTTGCTTGAAATATTTCTGGCTTTGCTCCTGTAAAGCTATAAATTGATTGATTTGTATCCCCGACGCAAAAGAACGAAGAATGTTCTAGCAAAGAAAATAACTGCTCTTGATAATAAGTAACATCTTGATACTCATCTACAAGAATATATTTGAAACGGGAACTAAATGCATTCCGAATATGACCATACTTTTTTAAAATAAGATAAGAAAGATAAATCACATCTTGTTGATCTATGTACCCTCTATTTTTAATAAAATTCTTCCATGTCAACGCATCTGAAGGAGAAATCTTATCTCTATAGCAATAAGGATTTCCTTTTTCATCACGGCCCAGGCTCTCGAACGCTTTAAATATACTCTCATTAATATGATAATGGGGACGTCCTAACATATTTGCAATATAATCTTTATATCCCCTAGCAAAGCCCACAGAAGCAAGTTTATATGGTATCCCTTCCTTATGCTTAAAGTGTGAGTAGGGTTTAATCACATGCTCCAATAAAAATGAATGAATCGTTCCTATAAACAGTTCAGTAGGTAGCTGCACCCCTTCATTTTGTAGTCGCATCATGATTTCTTCTTTAGCCGCATTGGTATAAGTAATACAAGCAAGCCCAGACAAAGCATTTATGCGATTTTCAATTATATATTTCAACCGCTCTATCAATAACGTCGTTTTACCACTTCCAGGTCCAGCTTGTACAGTAATTGAATCAGTATGAGGAGCACATGCTATACTTCTCCGGAAATCATCATTATCAACCATCACTTCTTACCTCCTCTTCATTCGTAAGAAAATTAAATACCTGCTTGATATATGCTGGAATATGTAGAACTTTCCCTTTATTCAATTCATCTAATATGAACTGGGAGAATTGACCCTTCTCCTTTGAAATAACCTCATAGGCTTCTTTTGCAAATTCGTGCCCATCCAAAGTAACAACTCTTTCCCTTTCTGCTTTTGTTCCAATATCGTATGTTTGAATCAATTCACGAAAGAAAGATGCATTATTCTCCATCATCAAATCATATTCAAATGTTTTAAGATTACTAGATATATAAATATTAGAGGATGTGCTGAAATCTTTAATTAAACCAGCTGTTCTTGAACAGATTGGAAACTCACCAAATTTCGTAGGATAAGCTGCCTCTTTTACAACCTTGTCGTCACTTCCAATCACTTCATCCCCATGAATGTCTATTACAGGAACAGATTCTGGATCACTATCAGTCAAAACAGCACACTTCATATCTAATCCCTTTGATCCAAATAACTGTAAAAACGGCCTAAATGCTACACCATCTACTGAAATAATAGAGATTCCTTCACTTTCTAATGTTTTATCTTCTCCCGCGTGTCCCTTTTGTAGCATAGAGAAAAATTTCGGTATTAATAGACGTTCTGCAATTCCTTCTACTAATAAGACCTTTCTACCAAAGAAAATATCAGATTTGGTAGCATCTAACCATCTTTCTAAATACCGTTTATAATCACTTTCCTCTTTTTTATTTGTATCAAAAATTGTTCCAATACGTTTAGATAATGTCTTATTGTTTCCCTTATAAAACACTACTAAACTATCCAGTTCTGCATGAGAACTAACATGTGAAGAATGGGTTGTCATAATAACCTGGCCCAAAACTTTCTGATTAAAGAAATAATTAGCTAAGAACTTTTGTAAATGACTATGCAGATGAGCTTCCGGTTCCTCAACAATTAAAAGTGGAAACACATAGTCATGATTTTGATTTCGCTTTTCCTTAATGGCTGTATATTGAGTAAGTAAAAGGCTAATATACAGCAAATTATTATAACCAAGACCATTCATATCAACAGAATGTACTCTGTCTTCATTTGAACCGATTAGAACCTTTAAATCTTTCAATAAAGCATCATAGTCACTTTCTCCCATTTGGATTTTCACTCGCTGTCTCATAGTCCCAGTAATTTTCCCAAGGTGTTCATTGATATCACTCTGTACCTTCTGAATTTCTCTACCTTGCATAATTTGCTCATTAAGTTCATCAATTTTCCCTGAAATCTTATGAAGCTCTTCTTCCCCAAGATCGAAATTTTTTAGGATTCTCTGTAATTGACCAGAGGACTTTTTTAATTCAGCATTTGCATCTCTAAGAGCCCCTACATACTCGACTCCAAACTTGGATAGCATATTAAAATCAAAGGTGTCTAATGTTTCACGCTCTCCACCATAAATTATCCACTCGTACTCATGAAGGGGAAGCTGAATTTTGCTAATAGGAGTAGCATCAAGAGGAGCTGAAACCGAAATATTTGCCTTTGGTTTATACTTGTAGGTAAGTTTTGCCTCTCCTGGATTTCTTGTCAGCCATCTACTTGTAATAGCAAGCTCGTTTTCTGTTTCGATTCCATTTAAAGTTGCCTCAATTGTAATCTCTGGCCAAGTACCTTGAATCTTGAGTCCATTCCAAAAATCCTCTTGTTGCAATGTTCGTTTTCGTAAGGAGTAATTACTATTAAAGATAAGACTCAAAGCCTCTAAAAAATTGGATTTCCCCACATTATTTTCTCCAATTATTATAGATAAGCCTTCATTCAAGCTTACATTAAACTCCGAAAAGCTTCTGTAATTCAAAATTTTCACATCAGATATATACATAAAAGACCTCCATATTTATGATGACGTTCCAAATACTTCCATTATAGAAGATTAGCATATTTTTTTATTTGTATATTTGTGAAGGTAATAAACTAGAAAAGGTTTACTGAATTGATCTATATGACATATTTCAATAGTTCCGAAATGTCGATAACTTTCATATAAACAATTAGCTGCTCGCAAGATCTCATCCTCTACCTGTCTATCTAATAGATTATCCTCAAAGTTTATTAAACCTGTATTTTCATATATAGAACTTATATCCTTTGTTCGTTTTTCATATTGAGGTTTTTCACAAGAGCATGGAGGAATAGCCTTTCTTCTATTATGAGGAAGAAAGCTATATTCTTTATTACATTTAGGACATTTCAAATAATATCTTTTTTTATCTGATTTAAATACATGATTTGGTAGTATATCCCCATTTTTTTCATAATCCCAATACTCCACTAATTCTGGCCATTTATAGAATAATGTTCGTTTGTCAAATTCTTTTTTTATCTGTTTCTCAATATTACCCCTATCATTCTTTAGACTGATAGGGTATTCACGAAACGTGGATTCTTTATTTTTATCTATGAAATTTAATAATTCTAAAATCACTTCAGAAATATTAGCATAATTATGATTTGGACAGTATGAATAATACCAATCCGCAGGATACTCTGTTTTTGTTTGTTGTTCTTTAGAGCTTTCCACTATTCTTAATAATTTTACTTGATTATCTTTGCAGAGCTTAAATTTTAATTCGTCATTAAAATTATTTGAGTGAAATCTTTCTCCATCGTATTCAATTCCTATTCTATATTCAGGGAGATAAATATCAATAGACATCTTCCCCAACCAGTCAAATTGTTTTTGACTTTCAATATTATAAAATGCTTTTTTTAGATAATAGTATAAATATTGTTCTGGAATAGATGATTGTATTGACTTTGCTAAATAACCAATGTCTGTAGCTTCCGACTGTAGTTTTTCAAATCGCTTATTTAATGATTTTTCTTTCTTACACTTCAAGCAATCAATTTTACCTAGTAAAATACGTTCTTTGACTTGTAACGCTTTATACGAACCACATTTTAGACAATTCCATTTTATATATTCCGAACTATTATGGGCTATTTTTGAAGGCTTAGTAAACTTCAAAAATTCACCTAATCTCCCCCCATATTCTTCTAAAATATCCATTCGATCATTATCTATACACCAATTTTCCAACGACTTTATCATCTAATAATTTCTCCTTTTATCAAAATAAAAAGTTTCACATAATTATAAGCCTTGTTTGTCTCATCCAATCATAAGTTGCATCCAACACTTTGATTGAAGAGATAAAGCATCGCGTCTTTTTTTAAAACATCGTAATTTAATCCAAATATACACTTACTACCACAAGATATAGCACTCTATATGATTAATTAGTATACTAAATCATAAGTTCTCAATATCCTTCTATTATATGAAATTATTGCTCTCCTTTGTTATTTTTAAGGTAGAACATAAAAAGAAAATTTTAAAAGAGTCCTATTAAATTAGGACTCTCAAAACAGTCTCACAGAAACCAATTAATAAATTCAACGACTACCATTACAAATTTAATCACCTGGATTACTAACTCAATCTTAGAAACGGCATTTTCTTTTCTCACATTACTTTCCCTGCCTTTCTCACCTCCAAGTTTTTTTGTATTATTTTTGTTCTGCTTCTTGCTTTTTTTTACTCATCTATAAAACTCCTGACTTTTTAAAGTAACAAGATTAACTCGTCCACTTTTTATAGCCACTATCTGATACACATTCATTTCACCTGCTCATCTATTTCACTTTTTATGTAAAAAATTAACAATGAACAAATTCATTTTATGTAGTTACATATAAAAACAATTATTAGCATTCCCAAAAGGTACACCTTTTAAAGGAGGTAGATATCTATGAAAAACATTGCTTCAAAACATTAAAAACTTCATATTTGAAGTACTTCTATAAAATAAATACCTTTTGAAGCGGTTATGAAGCTCGTGAGAAAATACTTCTAGATGAACAAGCTAAAATAGCTCATGCTCGAGAAGAAGGATTAGAAGAAGGTATTGAACAAGGAAAAATTCAATTAATTCGTGGTATGCATAAGAATGAAATGCCATTAGAAGATATTGCAAAATTCACTGGTCTCAGTACAGAAGAAATACGAAAATTACTATTATAATTAATTATATATCATGGCAAAAGCTTTGCGAAAACTCCCGCAAAGCTTTTTATCAATAGATCGTAAGCGAAAACAGGTTTCTTCTATTTGTTCTAGAAGAAGCATTTTTAATTTGTTGGGGCTAAAACAGTCTTCTAATAATATTTGCCATCTTGTAATAGAAGTGCTTTTCAGAATGTATTTATTAGCAATCAGGCTCTCATCAATACCATATGAGAAGCGATATGACTCTTCAGTAGCCTTTCCAATTCCCCATACTTTTTGAAGGGGTTTGATTTCCCATGATTTCTTTGAAACATCTTCGTATGTCCACATAGCAATCCTTGATTTTGAATGTTTACTTTCCACATCAAGAGCAACTTTTGCAAGGAATAGGTTAGGCGCAATTCCAATGGATGCAGTTATTCCAGTTGTATCATATATCTCTTTTTGAATTCGTTTAGCAATTACAATTGGATCACGTCCGAAAAGGTGAGCTGTTTGTTGCATGTCTAGAAAGCACTCATCTATTGAGTAAACGTGTAGATCCTCTAACGTTACATACTTCGTATAAATTTCTGTGATTTGATTTGAAATTTCAACAAATCTTCTCATTGTTGCATTTACGATAATTATATTTGGATCTTTTGGTATTTCGTATAATCTGGTTGCCGTAGAAATGTCCAACTTTTTCAGTTCGGGAGTGGCAGCCAGCACAATTGCCCCTTTTCTATTTACATCCCCAACGGCAGCTAATTTTACTTTTAAAGGATCTAATCCCCTCATGACACACGCACAACTGGAAAAAAATGAACAAAGGTCTATGCAGAAAATCATTCGATTCATGCATTTTGAGTAATCAAACATCATTTTACCCTCCAATAACAGAACATTTGTTCTTATTGTAAACCTATGGTTGTGCGTTATACAACCATTTAGAAAATATTTTTTAATTATTATTGTGGTACGTGAAATTATATACATATATTTCTTCAATATTCGACCACTGAACAATATAGTATCTCTTAATTTATTAAACTCGTTTTCATTACTCCATAAATTAAGAAAAGCCTAAACCCTTGTGTACCAATGGATTTAAGCTTTTTATTTTGTAAGAATGCACTTTGCAACAAGTTGCCATTAGGATAGTGTATCAGCAACTTGTAGCTATTACTATGAATGCTAGATTCCTCAAAATTATTCCATATTTTTTGATTTTCTTTATATTATTCTATGCTTTGTTTCAAATTATAATTCCATATTTATGAACAAAGGTTTAGTTTTATGGAATATTGTACAAGCTATAAGTACGATATTCTTTATTTAGGAGGGATTCCTTATGTTTGGTCTAGGAAAAAAAAGAACTCCATTTGGTGACTATTTGGATCGTAGAGGAATTAAACAACAGTGGTTAGTGCAAAAAACTGGATTAAGTAAATCATTAATAAGTGATTTAGCGAATAAAAAGGATCGTGTTCCCACTTTAACATCCGCAACTAAAATCATTAAAACACTAAGAAAATTTGATAACCGCATTGATTATCATGATTTTTGGGATATCAATATTTAAAATTCCTAGAATATGTGGTCCATCACGAACGTTCTCATAAACACATTTTGTTTTGCAGCATATTGTTCTAATTTGGATTGCCGATAGTCTGATAATGTGAAAAAGATAATTACTGGAACAATAGCATTCTGTCTTTTGTAGATATCTGTTATATGGCCATATAACTGTATTTTATGTTCGTTTGCCTTCATATGTTGCAATCGATCTATTTCAACGAAATGGGGAACATTATTTTCAAAATACGTTGCGTCAGGAATAATCTGATACCGTTGACCATTGATTGAAAACTCTATAGATCTTTCTGTTTTCCATTCTGGAAATCCAAGCCACATCCAGCCTTCGTTTCTCATTAATATGTGTTGTAATTGACTGCTTTTCTTTACTTCCCTTGTAATTCCTAATAAATCACGCCCTTTTTTATTTAAATAATATACATGCTCACGAGCTATTTTAGTAATATGACAATACGGCGTCAAATCCTTTAATACACGATTTGCATTTCGAATACTTCCTAGGCAGTGGATGGCTTGCAATTGCCTCCTGGTTGCAAAATCTAACTTACTCAAAGTAGATAAAATCTCGATTTGTCTCGCTTTCTGTTTGAGCGTTTGATGCCTCATTTTGTTTCACCACCTTGTATTTCTTCAGTAACTTCCACATGTCTGTATCCTTTAAATAAGGTACCTGGATTTCCTCTGTACGATCTGTTTTAAACAATGCTCTTCCTGGAAGAGACGGCAAATCCTCGAGTCCTGATTCATCCAAAGCAACTTGTGAAGCGACCGTCGTTGGTAATCGAAAGCCTATTTTCGCATCAGCATTTTGTTTAATTTGTCTTGGCAATGTATCAGAGGTTGGATATTGCGTACAAAATATGAGCCGGAATCCTAAACCACCTCCGATTCTTGCGATTTCAGATAGCATCTCCTGACACATGAATAATACATCACGTTGTTTTTTAGGTAATCCTTGTGTCGGGCAAAGATTTGCCCCTTCATCTACTATGATGAAGCAACGTTCTCTAATTGATGTGTCTATGATATTGGTAAAATAGGACTTCTTCATCATTTCAATCTGTTTTATCATCTTTTCGCGTACTCTCCCCAACATCTCTAACGCCCGTTCCGGGTTTTCAGCTACTTCTACAACTTGGGATAGATCTTCATAAGGACTAAATTCTAGCCCTTCTTTCAGATCAACAATAAAAAATTTCACGTGTTGAGATTGTTGTAAAATTAAACTTGTCATCACATTTTTTAAGAATACTGTCTTTCCAAAACGAGTCATTCCACTTACACACATATGAGGTGTCTTCTCAAAGTCATGATATACATATTTATCTAACGCTTTCCCCACCATAACGCTCCATGTATGCTCTTTTAATAGATCCTTAGACCAATTCCACATTTCAGGTATTTGTTGGCTAAATACTCGAATATGAAGCTCTCTTTGGTGAAACGATATTTTAACAGGTTTATATAGGCCTTCTTCTAATATTTCAGCTAACTTTTGGATAAGTTGACTAGGTACACCAAGTGGTAACTTGTAAACATAATTCATACTTATATCATCTTTAATTTCCTTTATAAAAATGGGGTATTGTAATTCACCTTTATGTTGAACACATATCTTTGTAATTTCAAAAAACGTTGCAATTTTTTTCTTATCACTCATTCCGTTACTTTGATAAAAATAAGCTACAGTTATAAAGGTTGCTGGGATTAATAAAAGTGACAACATTCCCTCCATACCTCCTTAAGGTAGTTGAGCCTGTATGGAAGCTTAGAAAAAGCTGTTTAAGATGCGCTATTATAATTACTTTCAACTACCAGATGTAATACTAACGTAGAAACACATCTAGTATATCCATTAGAACGTACCAAACACTCCCAATCAACAAGCATTTAAGACCCGCACGTAGCAACCAACCTGGAAGATAAAGCCCTTTCTTCTTCAGCAATTTTATTCCTAAAACTGAAGCTCCGGTCACGCCATATACAATCCCTAACTCTCCAATGATTGTCATGTTTATCTCATCCTTTCTGTTTGATAGATAAATTCCCCTTCCGATCTCTATAAAGTTGATAATCATCCAGTAGCTCATTCCATGACAATGCATGTTCTTCGCCGTATAACTCCTCCTCAATTTTTTGACTTAAATAATAGTAACCTCGGTATTGTTGGTCCAGGTATACTTCGTGACGTAACATATGCTCTTGTATAGCGCATATGTTTTCTTCATTTTTATTAGCTTTGTACATTTGATTCAATGTTCGAGAAGAATACAGATAAGGTGTACTATACAGCATTTGATATTGACTCATATGTCTTCACCATCCATATAGATTTCTAGATACACTAAATACATATGATAATGATACGGATTTTCGAATTTGTCCCAAAAAAAATATGTCATTCCTATTTTGGAATGACATTCGACAAAAATCTTAAATTCTTTGAAACTGTGCTAATAACAAGAAAACTCCCCTTTCTTCACGCCGTCGCAAGCAAAAAAAGGGTGGTTTTCTTAAAAATAAATGATAATTGATAGCGACCACCTGACGGTAGCAGTTATCAAAAGAGGAGCACATGTTGGTAGCATGTGCTCCTCTTTTTTATTGTATGATTTTTTTAATCAGTTATATACCTGATTAAAAAATATTGTTTCCTAATTTATTCCTTTTATAAGTGGTTCGAAAGTAAAATCAAAAATTGTAAATTAATCTTTTCAGTTATTTTAGTAACAATGTAATTGAAGAGTAGTTAATAAAATCTAATATAAATATATATCTTATATATATTAAAAATATAAAGATAAAACTTATATAGGACCGGCAAATGTATGTATATCCTTACTGTAACATACACTTTTAACATCTCATTACGTAAAAAATCATAAATGGTAGAATCTCACAACGGAAAAATAGGCAATATTATGATCTAAAGTCTACAAATAATCATAAATGAAATTTAGTATTCCTACATAAAAAATGAAACAAATTGATACATTGTTAAACATATTTATTCAATCGTAAAATTTCATGTGAATTCACTGAATCTCAACAATCTTATTGTATTTACCCACAAAAGATTCACATTATGTGTTAATTAATCAACATTATTAAGATCTAGCACATAACTCACATTAATATTGATGATTTTTGATAGATGAAGGCGTATAAGCTATATATATCAATGATAATTGCACAAAATTACTCACATTATGTGTTATTTATCTACTTATCCACGAAATTTAATTTTTTTCTTATGATTTCTTGTAGATATTTGAATGTATTTAGACAACTCATAACATGTTTTTATGAAAGTATGTGTGGAAATTGAGATAGGTATCACACTATTTTTGTATATGATTGCATAAAAAAAGACTCTATTATGAATAGAATCGAGTAAAGTTACTTATTGTGAAGAATGAGTAAAATTCTTCACAATAAACGTATCAACACGAATAGCCCTCTATCTTGAATTTTTTTCAAAAATAGAGAGCTGATTATGATTAATTCGTTTTCATTGCTGTCAGTACTTGCTCAGCTGTTGTTACTGGGATACCAGCGCGTATTAACTGTTCAAAGGCACGCATAAATGTAATTAAATTAAAGTTATCTGGTACTTCAATAACGCGAAGCTTTTCTTTCGGTAATCTATCTATCTTTTCAATGAACAATTCCCGAACATCACTAGGAATAGAGCGCTCTTTATGTCCTCTTGCCTTTAAGAGTTCACGTATTTCTATTTCTAAAGCCATATAAGCGTTTAGGTGTGTACCTTGTTCATAAGCGTACTTTCTAAACAACGTTTCTTCTTGATACTTTAGATAGTTGCGGTGATACGATTCCTCTGTAACAGGTACAGCAAATTTGTAGTTTAGTAACTCATACGTTTTGCGGAACAGCTTTTTGATGTTTCGCAGAGAGTACATAGAGAAATGCAATCCGAAATCAAATACAGCTTGTTCTTTATGTTCTTTCGGAACATGTTGTGTAATCAGAGGATAAATACCTTCTTTAGCCGCTGTATCAAGAATTTGATATTGTGATGTTTGATTTAATAATTTCTTCAGTGTATATACTAACTTGCTTGGATATTCTTCATTACGATCTATCATGTCACGTAAGCTATGAATTACGCTTCGAATTTGTCGATGGCATGTATATTTAAGTACATGGATAAACTTGTTCATGTCTTGTGTAAATTCACCAATATTCATTTCTTGTAGTACGGATTCGATAAAACGAGCTTTACGAGCATAAGTAAGCTTTGGTGTGAATGGATCGCGATACTGTACTTCTCCTGTTTCTTTTGCACATAAGAAATCCGTATGTAAGGATAGATATAGAGTCGTATATCTTTTTTTATTCTTAACCCCTTTTTGTAATTTACAAATTTTGAATAGTGAAGTCCCTGTACATGGTAATGCAGTTGTTAATTCTGTCATAACTGCGCGGATTTGATGTGGATATTTTTTATGTAAAAAGCGGTACATCCCACCAAAATGAGTTTTATTCCCTTTTTCATCTTGTTTGTCTAAGGAACGTTTTAGTGTAGTTTCACTGTGCTGTTGCATAGCAATATCTAAGAATAGCTTTTTAGATGCAACTGATAGCTCAAAGAAAGCTTTCGTAAATACCACGGGGCTAATATAAACATATGCATTGGCCTTTTCAGTTTCTTCATTCATAAAATGAGTTAATTTAATTGTATATCGGCCATCTAATTCATTTTCAATCGTAATAATGTTATGTATACTTAATTTCTTTAATGCAATATAGAATTGAGAATGCTGTATGTAAGCAAATTCTTCTTTATATAGTTTGTAATCTTCCCACATCATATGTATTGTTACATTTGGAATGATTCCATTCGTGTAACATTTTTTATGTAGATATAAGAAGACTTCCAAATCTGCGTTTGTAAGGCCATATAATTTATGCTTTCTTCCCATTGTTTCCGAAATAGCAGATAGTGTACGACGTGAAAAAGATGGTTTAGCCTGTGCTACGAAGCCATCCACATCGGCAATGCGCTCCTCATATGTCATATGATCAACAATATCCTCAAGGTATGTATCTTTATAGCTGTAGTATTTCTCTTCGAAAGTTTCAACAAGTTTTTGCCAAGACTTCAGTGTTACTAAAACTGCATTTGTAGATTGTCCATTTAGACTACGTTGATTACGAATAATAAATGATTTTCCCATCTTTTTCACCTCCTACCTATAAATTCAGAAATAAATGCCAAAACACTATAAAATATACCAATTTTGATTATACCAAATCGAAATTTGCTGAAATGCGTCCCTTTAAGAGAAAAAATAAAAAGATGAAACGCCCTTTAATCCCTTGTGTATCAAGGGGTTTCAGACTTCTTGAAATTTTTTTTATGGACATGATATGGCTATGGATTTTCATATTGGTAGAAAAGAAGGGAAATAGCAAAAAAACCTTGTAAACATGATTAAATCAACGGTTATATCGATTTTCAAAAAAATAAAAGGGACATGATATGGCTATGGATTTTCATGTTTATAATTGTGAATTAAACAGATGAACCCTTTTAAATAGTGATGTTAATGGGGTTTATCTGTAATTTTATAATTACAAAAGGAACATGAAGTGGCTAGGCTAGTTTTCATGTTTGGGTAAAAAAGGGGACATCATACAGCTATGGATTTTCATGTTGCATAAATACATGAAAATAGGGTTATAAACATGTAAAGCCTTAATATAAAAAGGTTTATGGGGGTTTCTTCTGAAAAAAAGGGACATCATATAGCTATAAATTTTCATAACGAATTGTATAGGTGTAGTAGAAAAGCTTATATATCAAGCTTGAAGCATTTTTAGAAAAAAATTTCGAGTTAGTAAAAAGAGTTACATAATGTCATTTTTGTTTCATGTTTTGATGGAAAGGGACATGATATGGCTATAAATTTTCATTTTGATGAATTTGGGGTGTTCGAAGTAACATTAATATTTTAATCCTTACATTTTTTTACTTTTACTTCTCTTTTAACGAACTTCAGCCAGAATTCTCCTTCCTCTAAGCGAAGCGTAGGTGGGAGATGAATGGCCCGACCTAACAAAAGTACTTCTGAGTGGTAAAGCATCGTAAAATTTGTTTATAATAGAGTTATTAGAACAAATATTCGGAGGTGACGACATAATGAAATTGAACTACAGGTTTGAAATCTATCCTACAATAGAACAACAACATACATTAGAGAGATGGATTTCCATTTGTCGTCAGCAATATAACTCCGCTTTGCTAGATAAACAACGATATTATAAACAAAACAAAAAAGACTTAACACGGTATGAATTACAAAATCAGCAAAAACTTGATAAAAAGATATATCATTTCTTAAAAGAGGTTCCTTCGCAACCTTTTCAGGAAGTGTTTGCGCGCTTGGAAAAAGCCTATAAAAAGTTCTTTAAAAAGGATGCTGGCTATCCAAAAATGAAAAGTTTTAAAGAATATCGTTCTATTACTCTTACTCAATTTGGTATGTTCAAATATAAAAAGAAGGATGGTTCCTTGGGGACAAGCCGTCGTATGTGTTCTCTCACAAAAGGCGGTAAACTTCTTATCTCGAAATTAGGGGTCATTGATATCAAATGGCACCGTAAATTAGATGGCCGCGTTAAACAAGTTGTCATAAAACATCAAGGAAACCGTTGGTTTGCGACTTTTTGTGTTGAAAAACACGTAAACCAAGATTCTATTTGTGATGCAAATAAAACAACTGGTATTGATGTAGGCATCAAAAAATTTGCGGTTCTATCTAATGGAGAAGAAGTTCAGAATCCTACGTTCTTACGCAAAGAAGAGCGTAAATTAAAACGTGCGCAACGTAAACATTCAAAAATGAAAAAAGGTTCGAAGAACTGGTGCAAGCAAGTAGACAAATTACAACAAATTCATACGAAGATAGCGAATCAACGTAAGGATTTCTTGCACAAACTAAGCTTCCGATTAACCAACAGCTATGGTGTAATTTGTATAGAAGACCTAAAAATCAAAAATATGGTACGTAACCGTCACCTAGCAAAATCCATCCACGATGCAGGTTGGGGGATGTTCCGTACATTCCTCTCCTACAAGGCAAAACGAAATGGTGGATGTTTGGTAATGGTAAAACCGCACTACACGTCACAAAAATGTTCGAATTGCGGGGAAACAGTTAAGAGATCACTTTCTGTTCGTACGCACGTATGCAAACAATGTGGTACTGTACTGGATCGTGACCACAATGCAGCGATTAACATTGAAAAAGCCGGCTTAACGCAAATTGCGTATCAGCCAACATATTAAATGTACATAACATCTATATAACTGTAGGGCAAGGTCTTGTCCGAACAGTATAATCTACGCCTGTGGAGAGCGTGTAAGACCGAATCTCGTAAGAGATAGGCAATGCTTGTAGAATCAGGAATCCCCCACTTCAAGCGGTGATAATCGGTAAGTGGTGGGTAGTTCACAGCTACAGTAACTATGTTTTTAAGGTGAAATTAGAGCGAGATAAATAAAATGTCGAAAATATAAGAATTTTTTGTTTTTTTGTTGATTTATGTTATTTTTAATGTTAAACTCATAATAACAAAGAAAGAGTAAACGAAAACCCTTAGCGAATAAATTATCAGAATTTTCATTCTTTTATAGGTTTACTCCATGTGATTTACACGTTTGTGTATTGCTTTTCCACTCTTTCTTTGTTCTTCCTTATAAAAGAAAACAATCTGTTTTTATCCTAGTTGTTTTCTCTTGTAAAGATTTAATTTGTTTTTTATACAGTTGGAACTACTATTTTAAAAATTATTGTTGTTTAGGGGGGATAGCTAATAGTTTGGACATGTAATGAAGAGTTTTTATTACAATGGAGTGGATCCAGAAAGAGGTGAAAAATAAGAAATTTGGATGTTAGTTTTTTAATTTTGGAAAAGGAAGAATAAAAATATAGTGGACATACAATTACAATAAAGGAATGCAGTATAGATCAGTATACTTGCATTCCTTTGCTATGAAAATGTATGGTGTTTGTTTAAGAAAGATAAGATAGTATAAATTATGCTTTGTATCGGCTTAATAATCTATTTATTTATATATAACAAATAGTAGAACTTTGTATTTATAAATAATATTACTGAAAATCTACTAGAAAAAGAGCTAATGGATGAAAGATAGGTTATTGTATAAGTACTTGTATAATTGCTATTTGGATTTTACAAATCGATTCAGTCTTGTATAATCAGTTACAAAGTGGGCTATAAGTATGCAAACTAGAGCCCTTAACATGTTAAGGGTGAAATGAAAGAATTGAATATTCTGACTGTATTTCTAGTTTTATAAAAAGGAACATCATATAGCTAATTATTTTCAAATTAAGATCAATAATAACTAAATGTATATAAGGAGCCGAATTTAAATGGAAGACGTTCTACAATTGTTTAGAGACGCACTATCAATAACTGAACAACTGTATAAACAAGATGAGCAATTGTGGCATAAATGGGTTTCCTATTATGTTGAGGTTGAAGCAGATCAAAGTAAAATTGTGACTTCAGAATACCTTTCTCCATCATTTTCAATGCTTGTACAGTGGTTAGAGCAACAACAAAGAAAAGGTGTTTCTCCTCTAGATATATTTAAAAATATAGATAAATACAGATTAATTATTCATGAGACTATAGGTGTCTTTATTGAACAAGAGTTTCGTAAAAATCAGACAGCTAGTACTATAGTGCACACAGCAACAAGTGAATCAGATGCGAACATATTGAATGAAAACTATTTAGAAGTAAATAACTCCGCGGTCTATTATAAGTTAAGAGATGGAATAGCTAAAAATCAATTTGAAGAAGATGAAAACACACGGTTAAAATCTTATCCTATTGAAACAAAGGATAGTAATGGAGTGGCACAGCTTTCCTCTCATAAAGATGAAGATCTAAAGTTAACGAATATTGAAGAGACAGCAAGATGGAATACATTAGTAGATGGTGTAATGAGTAATATGGATGATCTAACTGCAGATTGTTTAGATACCATCACGATTCAATGGTTGAACGAAGCAAAATCGCCTGATGAATTTATTGATTTTTCATATGAACAAGTTTTAGAAATGTGCAGTATTTCAAAGGCTAAGGCAAATGGTGTCGAATATTATAGGGTAGAAGATAAAATTAAAGTTGCGAAGCGGATTGCGGCCCTAGCGAGTATTTTTATATATCTAAATGATGACAATGAAGTAGTCGTATTAAATGATCGCGCTGAAACAGGTAAGCATTATGAAGTAAAACGCGAGGTAATCAAAAGACTATTTGTATTAGATTCCGTAGTTCTATGGAGAGATAAAAACACAAACGAATACATGGGGATAGAATCGTGTCGAATCAAACCGGGAAGTTTCTTATCCGGATATCTATATGGATCTAATAGTACTACCGCATTATTATCAAAAAAGGCACTTGAATATAATAGTTATAGACACAAATATCATAAAAGATTAATTCGATATTTGACATGGCAATGGAGAATACGTCAAATGTTTTCTAGCTTACAAAGACCTTATTCTATAGGTGGAGATAAAGGTTTGTTAGCAGTTATGGGGATAAACCAAAAACAAAAACCTAATCGTATCCGTGAACAATTAGAAAATGTTCTTAGTGATTTAGAAAAAGAAGAAGTAATTTCTCATTGGGAATATCATAATGGTTTAGAAGAAGAAAAACTGACAAAGAAGAATTGGTTTAAAAACTATTATTCACAGTTAGGAATAGTAATATTGCCACCCAAAGAATTAATTAGTTCAATGGAAAACTTAGCGAAAAAGAAAACAATTGATACAATACATGAGGAAAGTCATCCAGTAAAAATTGTAGAAAAACCATTAGATACGAATGAAAATGAACAACTTATCAGGGAGAAAATAGAGTTTATTCATATGAAGAAGAATATAACTATGCGAGAACTATCAATAGAGATAGGTATATCACAGCCTACTCTTTCTAGATTCTATAATAAAAAAACAAAGCGTCTCTCTAGTACGGCGAGAAGCAAATTAAACCAATGGTATAAAAGACAAATCATCATCGATAAAATGTAAGTTAAAGCTAAAAATTAGTATTAAAAAGAGTCCTATTTCTAGGACTCTTTTTTTTAGAGTATTTATATACTAATTGCCAAATAAACTTGCTGTATCAAGATCCTCATATTCATCATTCAAAGTTTTTGTTTCAGATTTAGAAACGTCTTCTTTTTTTACATCTTCATTATCGGATTGCTCTTCAGAAGTCTCAATTTCTTCATTAGGAGATTTTCTCTCATTATGGATGCTAGGGTCTTCATTTTTGATAATGAGATTTGAATCATTCAATAGGAACCGTTTAACCTCATTTAAAAAATCTTTATCTTGAAGTAAGATTTCTCTTTGCATTTGTTGTTGAATCTTATAATCACCAACATCTTGTAAGCCATGTTTATCAATAAAGTAACAGACAAGTTTATATAATGAATCTGCTATATTCCCTTGAGATTCAAACCATTTAAAGAATTCCTCGTTCTCAATTTTTTTGAGATTCCAAAAGAAAGATTCTCTTTTCTTGTCAGACATATTATCTCACCTTTTTTCGAGTAAGAATTTTCTTGATTACTTGCATCCCTCTAGCATTCATATCTACAGCATATTTTTCTGGAATCCATAATAAGTACATACCCACTCGCTCACAGTACTCTAATAATTGTTCATATAATTCATCTTTAAAAGTAACACTTCCCCCACCATATACACATAAAATTTCAGCTTCACTAGCTGTGTTACTTACATATTTTTCACCTGTATCTTCTAAGATAAGTTCAGCCTGTTCCACTTTTGTGATATTAAAGTACCCAGTTGCTTCTTCATGATATTTATGGTCTGGATCTTGAAGGATTTGTGAAAATTGTTGGCGTTTAATGTTTGTTCCACGCTCTTGGTTTAATAGCTTAACAGCTTCTTCTGTAGCGTGCCCAACTCCACGTCTTTCTCCACTACAAGCATCAATTACTGGATTTACGCCAACTGTGTATATATACTCAGTTGTTCCATCTCCAATGTCACTATGCAAGATTTTTTTGTTCTTAAAGAATGATTTTTTTACAGTCTCTACCTCAAGTTTGTCTTTATATAGTTTAATGAAATCACTAAACATATCTTCTTCGCCTTCAAGGATTGCATATAAAGGAGGAACACCTTCTTGAGTAATGTTTGCACTGTTAAATGCTAAACTGACCGTTACTTGTTCTTCCCCTACATAAACAACTACAACATGATTTGAATTAGTAAAACGTTGCTCTAGGTGCTTAGCATTTACAGGTGTCCATTGGCTTGCTGGAATAGCTGAAATAAGATCAACAGTCACATTAATTGATTGTGGTAGTTGTTCAGTTCTTTCCCACTCAAGCTGAACTGATTTATTTGCAATTAGTCCTAGCATATTAATTAGAGGTAAATCATCATTATATTTTTGGCCTACTTTAATGTTCATGTTTTTTGGGTTCTTCCCTGTTAGCATCGCTCGATTACCAATAAAATACATCCCGGATCTTCTAATTGATTTACTAGCAATATTTACAAACATGTTGTCTACTAAATTGATTACATTTTTTTGTGTGTTTGTTTCAGTTACATTGGGCATTGAGTAAACGCTTTGATATACGTTTTTCATTTTTATGTATTCACCATTGATGTAACCTTTAAAAGAATCGTTTCCAATATCACCTTCAATGTCTATATGAAGATTCTTCCCTTTTAAATCTGTCATTATACATCACCTCTATAATTTTTATTTCTTATTTATATTTATTAACTATATTATAACTTAAAATCAGAATGAAATCAAGAGTTCAGAAGGGAATGATATCAATAAAATATAAAATAAATATATTTTTGATACATTTTAAATTTTAATAGGGTTAATGTTATTTCGTGAGTTGGTGTGTTAGGAATACCACTCCGATAAATATAAAATAAATATAAAATAAATATCTATTATATATTTATTTTATATTTATTTTCAGCGTATTGAATAGATTTACTTTTTTTAAGTTAATAGTATGTTTGGTACTTCATTTGTATAGGTCCTGGAGAAGTTTTCTATATTCGTTGATAGGATTCCTTTAAGATATTTTTAGAGATAAAGGTTAGACTTAAAGGTTTAAATTGTAATATTCTTAAGAGAATTTGATGTTTTAGAGGGTGTATCCGAATCCCCTAATCCCTAATAGCACAAACGTTATCGAAGTGTTATTTTAGTGTTTAACATTACGTGAACGCTATCCGTTTTTGTAGCGATTATCCCTTTAATATCAACGTTTATAAGTTTTTTGAGGGGATGCGAATGATACAAACGAGCTATTCATCCTATAATTGTAATGAATAAACATGCTTTAAGGAACATCCCAAGAATCAATCTGTAAATTAATATATCTATAACGACATATCAATGAAACCTGGATAATATAGATCTGTGCTATAGCGACACATAAATTAGTTGCTGATATTAAAATTGCATCATTATGTCTAAATCGTATCGTTATATAAGGCTAAGATATCTTTGCTTCGGTTGTATAATGTAACTTTGTTATGATATGTTTTTAAGTTTGAAGTGGGAGATTCCTACGATTAAGAGACGAATAGCTTCGTTTCTAAGATTTAGGTCCTGCGTTAACATCTTTATCGTAAGATGGGCTACAAGAAGAGCAATCCGACTCACGAAGTTTTAGATTTTTAACGTCTTTATTTTGGTAACCACAACTTGCTTCCTGTATCAGTTTGCCTTTTTATTTGGGTGAGCTCTGCAGAGCAAGAATTATAAGTTAATCCTTTTCCTGTTTCATTGTAGGTGTCATTCCATAGAGCGAGTAAACTAATTTAGGGCGTTTTGCTTTCTTTGATCCATGTATATAATGCGAGTTCACAGTTTACATAATAAAGTTTGGTATTGCTCTCTAGGTCTAGAGTAATAATGAAAGCATCGATTAGAGTGAGTATTTTGTATATGATCCAACTCAATTATTTAAGTTGAAATTCATTTTTTGCAAATAAAGTAGTTGGATTTGCAAGTTTAATACTTTCAAGAGGATTTGATGTTTTAGAGAATGTATCTGAATTCTCTACCGTATAAACGTTATCGAAGTGTTATTTTAGTGTTTAACATTACGTGAACGCTGTCCGTTTTTGTAGCGACTATCCTTTTAATATCAACGTTTATGAGTTTTTTGAGAGAAATGCGACTGATACTAAAATAGTTTATAAAGTTTGATAAAAGATGTACAAGCTGATGATCAAGAAGGCTTTGTTTGTTAAATTTAGGGGGACATTATTTTGACCTTGTAGTTTTATTTAAATGATACAAATGAGTTTATCATTCTATATTTGTAATAAATAAGCATAATTTAAGGAACATCCCGAGAATTAATCTACAAATTAATATAGTTATGACGGCATATCAATGAAGTCTGGATAAGATAGATCTGAGCTATAACTACATATATTAGTTGCTAATATTAAAGCTGGATCATTATATATAAGGTTAAAAGATTCATTGCAACATATACTGAACGCTATAATAACGATTAGTACTTAATGACAACCAAATTTTAATATAGTAAATTCTCTTCAACATATCTTAGCTCTTTGTAACACTAGTGTTACAAAGAGCTAGTTTAATAATAAAATATAGAAGATAATCTTTTAATTATTAAATAAATAATTTCATTACAACAAGATTGAAAAAATATAGTATGAGCGCTTGTAAAGCGTTAAATTAACGCTTTACAAAACGTGAACGTTATGCGTTCATAAGCTATTAAATCCATTACCATAAGGTGTTAAGATATCCTTGCTTTGGTTGTATAATGTAAATTTATTAATAGCGTTCATAAAGCTCAATGATTTAGCGATAATGAAAGCTTTAATTAGTAACATTATTGTATGCCAATCGAATGTCGCACTCAATATGCAAGACACGATCTGGTAAAAATATTAAAGAAGACTTGCAAAAATATGGAGCTTCCGATGAAGCTTTATTAAAATGTTGGGAAATTATAGAACCTAGTCAATCTTCCCCAAAAATCGATAAAAGAATTTGCTGATTTCTGCAAAGTATGATGAATATGTTGATATTAACGATACTGAGGATATTTGGAGTTTACAGGAAAGGCAAAAGAGATATGTATATAGCTGTGATCATGCTGGAATTTCCTTAAAACGAAATAAAATTGCAACCGATACTTCAAATTTCATACAAGATCGAATTAAAATTTGAGTTGAGGAACAACTATATAGAATTTAAGTATATACACACTGGGATTTAGCATGAACGCTAGGCGTTCATGGCGCGTTCGGCCTTTTGATATCAAGGGATTAAGATGTTTTTGATTCGTTTAAATTTAGAAAAGTATTTTGGATAAGGATGATAAAAGACAGGAATTCTTGAGGTTTTTTCAATTAATAATATTATAAATTAAATCACTTTACCTTCTCTTCAATGTACAAAGGCGGTATGTATGAAGCTAAGTAAAAATGTATAGCTATATGAACGTTTGATGAGTGTTAGTTAGATGTATATTATAAAAAAATGTTTTACTTTCAAAGTTAAATGGCTATAAAAAAAAGATATAAGAGGAACTCCTTTTGAAAAATGTACACTCAGCATTGTGAAGATGAGTAAAAAAAATAAAAAAAGCGGTAATTTCCGCTTTTTTTATTTTTTTACTAATTCGGATATGTATTTGATAGAAAATGCATATCCGAATTAGTTTCGATTGAACAAACGTTGAATGAACGTTTTCTTAGTGTTATCTTGTTGCTCTTGGCGATCTTCATTTAACAATTGAATTGTTTTATCCAGTTTTTCTTGTAGTAACTGAATTTGTAAATCTTTTTCTTCCTTTTCTGAGCGTTCCTGTAATAGTAAATTAATAATATCTTGGTTTTGTTGTACAATTTTTTCTTGTTGGTTAAACATATAGGAAAACTTATCTTGAATTATTGAAATATCCGTTTCTGAACGTTTCTGAAGTGTTACTTCAGTATCAGGTTCTTCTTGAACGCTATCCGTTTTTTCGGCGTTTTCTCCGACTATATCCATGCTTCGTGTAGCGGCCTCTTCTAATTTCCAGTTTTGATTTAGGTATTCCTTCATTTGTTTTAAAATATCTATATCATTTTCATAATAAATTCGTTGGTTACGTTCATTTCTTTCAAATATGTACTCCATTTTTTCTAGTTCAATTGACCATCTACGAAGTGTATTAGTATTAATATCTAGTTGCTTTGCTACTTCTTGTGCAAAATATCCATATTCCAAATTTCACACCTCCATTATTTGTGTGTTAGATATTCTTTCTTTATTAGGAGGATCATTCCTCTAAAAATAGAAATCTTTATAGGGCTACAAGGTAAGATTTTTTATTACTTTCAAAAGGTATCCTGTGTAGATACTTGTGTATTAGATTTGTCTATGTATCTAGTATTGAGGTAATTAAATTATAAACGCTATCCGTTTTCATAACGTTCACCTTTGAAAATAAGTGAATATTTATTAGATAATACAATAATTAAAGAATTACTTGAAATTTTATTATTAGAAGTTTGTTTCCAATATAAGAATTTTACTAGATATATGTGCAAGAATCAAAGCTTTCATTAATAGAATTAGTATCTAGTTAATATTCTTTTAATTTAAAATACATGAAAAGTTAATAAGGAAATCTATTTGAACGCTATCCGTTTACGTAGCGTTTTACTAGTGAATAATAATTCTCGATTTAAAAGGTACGTATTATTTAAATCTTGAATAATTTTTTTGAGTTTCTTATATATAACAATTATAAGTCCTTTATTGAGGGGCAAAAGGGATAATTCTAGATATTACTAGTAATATTCCTGGCTCCTAAAACGGCTTAATCTTCGCCAAAAATGGCTTATGGGGGTGTCTTAGACCTTTACAAAATCTGCAGGGCATTAGAGGTGTTTAGTCTTAGATCGAAATGATTTTACAAATCTCTATTTAGGAGTTCACATTTATTAGTATGGACGATCTTTTCAGAATGCATTCAATTGCTAATGATATTAGAAGTGGGGGAAGAAGGGGAGCATATTAATGTGCTTAATTTGAAACAAATAGAATTTCATCAGATTTTAGGGAAGCCAATAATAGGAATCTGAATAATTATTTATATATTTTGCAAGTTTAATCGGATTCCCTAAAATTAGACAAAACAGAAAGATTTTCAGAATGCTATATTAAATAAATCTTGTTTTAAAAAGTAAAACCAATAAAAACATTAGAATAAATTATGATGCCTTTAAACATACTCTGACAAGCTATTCGGGATTTTCTCTTAGTAAATTTCAAAATAAATTCGATAGTAAATGACGAATTATCCAGAAATAAGTTACCGTTAATCTCATATGTAAATTGCCTGGAACTTCATAAAAAGATTCTATAAAAAGATTTGTATTTTGAAGTTTCTTGTGTCGAAAAATAACAAGTTTATGATCTTTTATAAGAGGATATGACAAATAGCCTTGCTATATTTGATATTTTTAAGCAAGGCTACATACTAGTATGATTTTTTAAATTTAATTATTTTCTTCTAAGAAATTATAGAAAACAAATTCTCTTTTTTTATTTGTGCCATGTAGAGAGTTCTTTTCTATTGCGTTATGATTTCTTCGTTCCCAATTTTGTTTAGATCTTTGTCCAAACATTTTTATAAAATGTGCGGGATTACTATTTTGAGCTTCATTGTATTGGAACCATTGCACACATTCTTCAAAATCCCATCTAGCATAGCGGTCGATATAAGGTGGCATCCTTAAAGCAATTGTGTATGCATCCTTTTCACTAAGGTGATTTAGTTCTTGACTTAAAATGTAGTAATAAGCCTTTCTCTGATCCTCACTTAGATAGTCGTCTAAATCTTGTAATCTGTTATTCTTTTCTTTTAATTCACAATACGTATTTGATTTTGCTTGTTTGTTTGCGCTGAAAATATCTACAGAATTAGACGAGACTTGTATATCATTCTTTATATCTTCGTGATTGGCTACAACAGTCTTCTTAAAGAGCTTTTTACTTAGAAATTCAGTGAAAGTAGAGCATACATCAATAGCTACAGCCCATTTTATCTTGAAGTATTCAATAATTTTTAAATAGTTGTTATGTATGGTTAAAATGTAAATTGAAGGGGCAATCTTACCGTGTCTTCGCACTCTAATTTGTTGGCATACTCCCAGATCTTGCAGCCATGTTAACACGTAGTTAATGACAGGTTTTGAAATACCTGATTTTTTGCTGATATGATCTTGCCTTACTTGGGAATATCCTTCTTGTACTAGGTACGATAAAACTGTTTCTAAAGCTTCATATTTTCTTTTGGTAAGGTAATCTTTTGTGGTAACACCTTCGCATTCTAGGACAATACTATCAATATAAGTAGTAACTTTCTTAATTGATTGATTTATAGCCCCAGGAGTTTTGGATAAATGATTGATGTGGGGACTTAGTTCCGCTTTTGCTCGACTAAGTAAAAAGTTTTGCAATATCATAGAAAAATCCTCCTATTTTTCCCACCACACAATTACAGAAAAATGTTGGAAAAGTAGAGGATTTTCTTCACAAGTAATTCACTTTATGATAAAATAAGTACATAAAAGTGAATATATTTTAATGTGCTAAAAATCCTACTTCCTGGGAATTTTTAACTGGTTTCTAGTTTGCCGACCGGAACCAATTAAAAATTTGTGAGGTAGGTTTTTTTTTGCGTTCATCTATATTTGTTCGTTGTTATTTACATTTGTCATTTTTATTTATGCTTTTTATTCTATCGTTCTTTTTTAATAATATCAATCCTTTGGAGTGTAAAAATTCTACTAAAGTGTATTTATGTAAGTGTTTTAAGGATAAAATGTAACTTTGAAAATCTTAATTGTGTAACAATTATTGAGAAATATGCAGAATCACCTAGATTTTGTAGTAACATATACAATTTATTACCATTAGTTTGTTATAATCCACATATATGTGTCTGAATTTTCTAACAAGATGTGTAAAGAGGTGTGGATATATGAGTAATTGGATTGAGAAGATGCAAGATCAAATGAATAAGACAAATAGATCATATGATAGTTTTGCAAGAGAACTTGACATACCTAAATCTACATTAACAGATTTATTTCGATATCATAAAGAAATTTCCATGCTGAGTGTATTTAAAATGGCAAACACGCTCTTTAATGAAGATAGAGCTATAAATGAAAAATGTTGTATAGAAGTTTTTTCGAAATATGAAAGAAATGTAAAAATTAACATGAAAAGACTGTTTATTATAGCGTATTTAAATGGATATGATTTAATTTTAGAATATTTAATCAATATGACGAGTAAGCATAAGGAGAGTTATGTTAAAAAATATTCACCTTTAATAAGTTTGTTTTATGATAGGCCAAGGGGAGGAAATCCTAAAGAGCATATTTTAATGGTAGAAGAAATTCGGAAGAGCATTCCAGAAAAAGAAACTTTAGATATGGAGATTATTTCTGATATTCTCTATTTGTTGTCTGTTGGGGATATTGGAGACTTTGGAATGTTTGATACCTATAGGAACCGTATTTATCAGAACATTTCTGTACATACAAATCAAGATTTAAAGTTGCTATATAAATATTGGATAGATGACATATGGAGTTATTCATTATTAAGAAGGCTAAAAATAGAAGAATTTAATGAGTGTAATAATCAATTACGGTCACATAAGTATTTGAAATATTTTCCGTTTATGGAGGCTACGATTGATCTACGTAAGGGAGAAAGTTTAATATTTACAGATTATAAACAATCATATAAACATACTTTAAGAGCAATGAAAGTATTTGAAAATCAGAGTGCTTTAAAATATAAAATCGCTGTAAACAATATAAATTTTTTAAAACTTGTAAATAAAAGAGAAATTGAAACTATTGATTTAAACACGCTCCATCCAGCAGAATTAGCACTATATTTCATACTAAATAATGATAACGATAGAGCAATTGATATTTTGTTAGGAATTCTAGATAAAAATAAAAAACTTAGTCCTATTCAGTATTGTTACTTAGGACAAGCAAAGATGGATTTAAAATTGATTGCTGATTCCAAACAAATGTTTATTGAAAATGGCGATTACTTCTTTTCCCAATACGCAACACGAGTATATAATGAATATAAAGAAATGTTAGAATATGGAGGCGTGAAATGAAAAAAATAGCCATATTATGTATAACAACATTTATTTTGTTTTCTGGAATGAGTTTATTAGACAATAAAGAGAAAGATATGTCACTGTCAAAGGAAACTCAATATCTTCGTTCTGATCCCGGTGGCATGGGCTAAATCTTAAAAATATAAAAGTAACAAAAGACATCGTTTAACGATGTCTTTTGTTACTTTATAAAGAGTTTTTTAAATGGTTAAACTGGATTTTAACGAACAAAGAAAAATATAAAGGTGGTAATCTAATGGATAAATGGGAAAATTTAATTATAAAAATACTTTTAACTGTAGATGGAGACTTAGATGCTTTTAGTGATCTGATTGATATATATGAAGATGAAAAATTTTAATATATTTTAACTATTTATTTTGAGATTCCATCTCAATTTCTATCTCTAAAAGGTGTGCAATTCTTAAAATTTCTTTTTCTATTCTTGGTTTATGTTCTTCTGGAATATTTCTATATTTATCAATTAATATTTGAGCCATACGCTCTATAGGATCAGTACCAAAATCACTTTTTTCAAAAACTTCAGTATCGCTCATTGGATGAAGAAATAGTTGTGACTCACTTACATTGAAATATTTAGCGATTATTGGGATACGATCAATTTTAGGTGTTTTTTCTCCACTTTCCCAACTAGAGACTGTACTATATGGGGTGTTTATTGCATCAGCAAATTCTTTTCGACTGAGACCCTTTATTGCTCGTAGTTTTTTTATGTTTTTCCCAAATATATTATTCTCCACTTGCATTAACCTCCTTCATCTGTTTGTATAATTTTTACCACTTTAGTGTTTATTTGTGTAATTTTTATCACTTAAGTATAAAAATTACTACTTTAGTGTTGACATTCTACTTTAAGGAGAATAGAATGTATGTAAGGGGGTGAGAAATTGTCTGTATTACGTAATGTTAGAGAAACAAGAGGACTCACAATTCAAGAAGTTTCGCAGGCTTCTAAAATTCCAGTTAAAACGCTATATAACATTGAAACTGGAAAGAAAGGAATAATTGAGAAACGAGCCAGGATTCTTGCTGATCTATTTAATGAACCGATAGATAAGATCTTTTTAGCTACGTATTATCGAGCAAAATTAGAATGAAATATTTATTGTAATACACAATTATACTCTTATATTGTAAATGAACAACGAGGAAAAGCTATAATTTTATTGTATTTTTTTAAGTTTTTAAATCAGAAAATTCTGATTTAAATAGATCTTTGAAAACTGCATATCATTTGAGGGAGCTGTTAGTATGTTGAAACGATTGTATCAAACGTTACTCATTATCATGAGTATGCTTCTAATTGTCTTAAATTTTGTATTTCCACTTACGAAAGCGAGTGCTGAAGTCATTAATCGTGAGAAATATGAAATGAATTGGAGTTTTAGTCCCATGTATGGGAAAGACCTACGGACAGAACTATTGAAGAATGCGAATGGCCAAATTGCGTATTGTTTAACTTATGGGAAATTAAGTCCAAACGGTAATGACCTTCCAGAGATGGGGCGTACAGACGATGTTGTGTACCGAGTTCTTCTAAATGGATATCCACAAAAAAGCCCAGAAGAATTAGGAGTTTCTGACTGGAAAGAGGCGCATTATGCGACACAGCTTAGTGTTTGGGCAGCGTTAGGTCAAATAGACATTAACGAAATTCAGCATCGCAATGGGAATGTTGCAAAAGCCGTAAAAACCATTATTAATGGTGCAAATGCAAGCCAGGAAACACAAGACATGTACATGAATGTAACACCAACAGACAATCAAGAAGCAAAGTTAAACGGTGAGTACTTTGAAACGACAGTGTATCAAATTGAAAGTAACGCTAAGAACGGTGTATTTACAGTTCAACTAGCTAAAGCACCGAATGGAACGAAAGTTGTTTCAACAAAAGGTGAAGCAAAACAACAATTCAATTTAGGAGAACAATTCCGTATTTTGATACCGAAATCCTCTCAAACAGGTAACTTTTCCTTAAAAGTAACATCTAATCTTTCTAATTTGCAGGCAGTAGCGTATCAAGGAACTGATAAAGTCCAGGATGCAACAGTCCTTTTAGAAAAAAATGAGGAAAAGGTGAGTGCCGATTTACAAGTAAACTGGAAATCCCTTGGTGGATTGAAAGTTGTAAAAGTGGGAGAACAAAAAGAATTGCTACAAGGTGCAGTATTTGAAGTCATGAACAGTGCAAATCAAAAAGTAGGCACTATGACTACAAATGAGCAAGGTTCAGCAAGCCTTTCTGGTTTAGAAATCGGAACTTATACTCTTAAAGAGGTAAAATCACCTACTGGTTATGTATTGAATGGGCAGCCACAACAGATTGAAGTTAAAACAGGCGAGGTTGCAACAATTACAGTGCAAAATACTAAGGTAAAAGGAAACATCGAGATTAAGAAATTAAGTGACAGCGGAAAAACTCTTCCAAAAGTAGAGTTCACAGTGTATACAGCTGAGGGAAAAGAAATTACAAAAACCACTACAAATGAACAAGGAATTGCACAAGTGAAGGATCTTCCGTATGGAAAGTATTATTTTATTGAGACAAAAGGGGTAGAAGGATACCTTCTTAATCAGACAAAATATCCATTCGAGATTAAAGAACAAGGAAAAATGCTAACATTCACAGTTGAAAATAAAGAAGTAAAAGGAAACGTACGACTTATAAAATTAGATGGAGAGAATCCAGGTGGAAAATTAGAAGGTGCGGTGTTCGTTCTACAAGATAGTAAAGGGAAGAAAATAAGCGAACACAAAAGTGATAAGAACGGTTTGATTGAAGTGAAAGACTTACCATTTGGAGCATATTCTTTTGTTGAAAAGCAAGCACCAATTGGCTATGTGTTAAGCAAAGAACTTATTCCTTTTAGTATCTCGGAACAAGGAAAGACAGTCATGCTAACAGCGCAAAACAAGCGAATCATAGGGGAGTTGGAGATTAGTAAGGTAGATATTGCAGATGGTAACAATAAACTTCCGAACGCTGAATTTACTATCTTTAACGAACAAGGAAAAGAAGTTGCAAAAGGAAAAACGGATGAAAACGGCATTGCAAAATTCAAGCTTCCATACGGAAAGTACACGTATAAAGAAACATTCGCACCAGACGGCTATTTACTGAATGAAGAAATATTCTCTTTTGAAATTAAAGAGGATGGTCAAATTATTAAGCACACGGTGAAGGATCAGAAGAAACCGACACCACCTACACCAGAGACACCAAAACCAGAACAGCCAGAACAACCACAAAAGCCAGAAGCGCCACAACCACAGGTACCGGAACAACCAAAAGTAACCGAAAAACCTGTTATTCCACAACTAGAGACACCACAACAGATTATTATGAAACCACAACTAGAACAAACACCAAAGAAAATCGAAACGTATCTTCCGACAACAGGCGGTAAAGCCGAAAATCCATACATAAAATGGATTGGTCTTGCATGTGTCGTACTTGGGTTAATTGGAGCTGTATTTGCAGTAAGAAACCGTAAGAAAGCTCAATCGTGATATGAAAGAATATGAAGCTCATTTTAGTGAAATTGATGAAAATCCGTTAGGCTTTGCTATTGGATTTCGAAATGCATGCATACTCGTAATTCCCATTTGGACAGTTGTTTTTTGGATAGGGAGCAAGATATAAGAAACCGAGAGGGAGATGAAATGAAATGTCCGGAATCTACATCGGTAATGTTAAACAAAGCCTTATTAATCCATTGGATATAAAAAATATATATGAAAAGGAAAAAAATCTAATGGTTTTAGGGAAACCCGGAAAAGGAACGAATTATCGTAAAGGTGATTGGCTTTCTAAAGAACTCATGCAAGCTATTTCTATTGCTCAAACTGTAATTAAGCCGAAAGAACGGTATGATTTCTGGATAGAATCCGCTACAAAATTACTGGCAGGAAGTATCTTGTATTTAAATCAACGGCATGGAGATTTGTACTACTTAGATTTAGAAAAGGTTAAGGAATTTGTACAACAAGCAAAAGAAAATGATAACTATCTTTTAGAGTTAAGTGAGTTATTAAAGAAAGATCATCCGGCCTATCAAATGTTTAGCGTGTTAGCTTTATCAGCAAAAGAAACAAGGCAAGGTACAATCAGTACACTTTTACGAATTTTAGATGAACAGCAAGAGCAACATGAGAAATTAGAGAAACAGAGAGATTATTTTTGGTTTCAATACTAGTCGTAAGCGGAAAATGAAATAGGAAGGAGTGCAACGCATGTTAGGCGTAGCTAAGAAGTATACAAAGGTGATTAGAGCGTTGAGAGAACTGGATGAAGGGAAAAGGGTTGCAGGTGTCATAAAAGCTCGTTTTGGAGCTTACAAATCGGTCATAGAAGGTGTGAAGGAAACAACCAATGATTTTATTTTCATTTTTGATCCGAAAGGCATCTTTTTTGAAGATACACATCATGAAAAACAAAAACAAGGATATCACATCATTAAACATGATTTGCTAACTGGTTATGAAACTCTTGAAATGGATGTAAAACAAAAATCAGTTGTGTATATCAGTATAGAAACGGAAATAAGTACGTATCAAGAGAGAGGAGAAGCATTATCAAATTTTCTTCAGTATCTAACAGAATGCAAGAATATAAGACCGATTCACCTGGTATTTCATCAATATGATTTGTACCCAATCCCTCATATGGAGCAGTTTTTAAAAGAAAGCGCAACATACCACATTCAGCATTCAATTGTAGTTGAATCTCAATCCGCATTACAGCACATATACGGAAAAGAGGCAGCACAACGCATTATCACTTCGTACAACACAACAATCCTAGCATGATATCAAGCACTCGTTCACTATTTTATCCTATCTAGATGGCTAGAAAACTATACAAGGGAGAACCGCTTTTCTCCCTTCTTTATCAAAAATAGGAGGCGTTCATATGGGAAAAGAACAAAGGCTCACGTTCTATGATATTGCCGCATCACAAGCTCATAGTGTCAAAACTTTTGATGGAAAAACATACGAACTGAAAGGCACCATCGCAATTGAAAATACCACAGGAAGCATCGAAAAGGTAGCTCAAATTTATTATCAAGTGCGCTCGGTTAGAGATGAACATCAAAACTTAATTGCTAAACGGAAAAATAAACATGCGGAATTAGTAGCTGTCAAACAAAAGTGTAAATAAAAAAAGCGATTTTGAAGTGTGCTGAGAACATAGCACAAAGTAAGTTGTTCTTTGACAATTTAGATATATATTGTGTATCTCTTCCTTTCAGTAATGATGTAGAAAGGTGAAATATACAATATATATGCGTGCCTCCCCTCAAAAGGTCACTAGAGGGGTTAGGTATACGATTATCGTTGGGTGAGTAAGAACGTAAAACTCATCTGTGACCACTGGAAAATGCATTGTATCAAAAATCTGTTTGCGCTAGTGATCGTGAGGAATATCCCATTTTGACATTCTGAAGAAGCGATGAACCATACAAACAGTAGATACATAAGGTTCTACGTTCATGCCAAAATACGTAGTGCGGTATTGGGCATATAGAAGCTAGGTCGGGGTTAGTTTCTATACGCATGCCAATACAGGGTTCGTCATTCCAGCCATAAATGATATTTCCATTTTCTATCCCACTTTCCTATAAATGTTATAAAATAAAGACAGATGTTGAAGTTTAAAAGTGTCTCATCACACTTCAAAATCGCTTATAAAAATATGACATAGGGAGGAACATGCATGAGTCGTAAAGGGTGGATCATTTCCGCTGTTGTTGGACTGTTAATTGCAATTGGTATTGGTTCAACATTTGTCTTTGGTTCGGGAAAAGGGGAAGTAATGGAACTTAGTCCGTTAGAAATGAAGAAGTTCATGAGTGAGGATGGCACAGGTTTTGTTATGTTAAATTCCACTAAGAAAAAGAGAGAAGATTGGCTTCATGCTGTAAAAAAAGTAGCTCAACAAGAAAAAGTCCAGGTACAAGAATTAGATGAAGAGGGTAAAGATATACCAGGTTCAAGTAACCCGTATGATTGGGGATTATCTCAAAAAAGAGATTCACTAGCATATTATGAAAAAGGAAAATTAAAAAAAGATATTAAAATCCCACAAATTAAACCATCAGAACTTGAAAGTGAACTTAGTTTTTTTGTTAAAAATTGCAAAGAGCAATATCAGAAGTAATCACATAATCATTGAAAGGTGGTGATATAGTGACGATTTCACAAAGGGAATTAAAAAAAGAAAAAGATATGGTAGCAAACTTATTAAGAGCCAATGGTGAGGATTATAACCATTGGCTTCATTTACATCATCAGAAATACATTGAAGAAAATCAAGATTTAGTAATGAAAGCTTTACAGGCTTATAAGGCAGTATCAACAGAAGTAAAAGAAGACAGCAAGTCGAATGAGTTAAGTCAACTTAGTAACGTGTAAGCATCTAAAAATGAAAAGGGAGTGAATGTATATGTCAATGTTGGAAACAGTAGCTCAAATGTTAGTGTTAGGTGATGCGATGGACGGTCTAATTAATACGGGTAATTCATTTATTACATGGATGCAAAGAGGAGCACAGGTTAGTACAGCAATTGTATTTTGCTGGGGCGCTTACCTCTTAATTTGGGGTGGTGAACGAGGAAGACATAAATGTGTTTGGTGGTTTATTGGTGGGGCAGCCGGACTCGTTATCGTAATGGGGTGCATGTACTTATCAGAGAGCGTAACGAGTAATGTTAAATTTGGTCAAATATTATTTCCATTTCTTTGGATGAAGTAGTCAATAAATATAAATAAGGCAATGAGGAAGCTATGCAAAGGGTATGGCTTTTTTTGTTGCCTTTTTTTAGAATTTGAATTTTGTAAAAAAGGAGATGGATAGAGAATTATGTATTTAGCACTTCAAGTTGGAATGATTGGGCTCGTCATAATGATAGGTGGATATGCTACTTATAGAATGTTTAAAGGAAATTGGGCTTTAAAATATTATTCATTATTTACCTTTATTGTGTTAGTAGCTTCATCGTTATATATGTTGTCTGGGATTATAAAAGTATCAATATGAAAGTAAATATAAATCAAATGGAAGAAAGGAGAAGCCATGTTTGTCATTTTTAAGAGTAGTAATGGAACAGAAATTGAGTCGGGTAAGCAATATTCGTTTCATGAAGCTTATATCTTAACGAAACAATTAGAACGAGTTTATAGAGAGGCAGGGCGGCAAGAACATATTGATTTCGATTTGTTAGATGGTCATGCTAATGAAATTTATAACGGTACGTTATCGCTTGGTTCGAGATATGCAGATCATATTTTTGATCACATTTCAAAAAAAATGAATGTGATGCAATTAGATCCAGAACAAGAGGAACAAAAGAAGGAGCTGTTAGAAACATTAGAAAGCGAAATCAATGATTCTCCTTTTCATGAAGAATATGAATATCATGAAGAATCACCAGAAAGGAAGGAAGAACCCTCTTATCGTCCATCGGATGAAGTGAAAACACAAATAAAGCCTGGAAAGGAAAATAGAAAAGGATTCAAGATTATTGCGAGTGTCATAGGAAGCGTGGTGTTAATGGGAGCTGGTGCCATATTTGCCTTTAAGTTATTCTCTTCCGAGCCAGTTTCGAGTGCAAATGCTGGTTCGGAACAATATGTAGTAAAAGGATTACAACAGGCAGCCATTCAGCAGTATGGAGAAGCCGTTAAATACTTCGATAAGGTCAATTACACAGAATTAGATAAAGATAGTCAGAAGGCAGTTTTATTTACTTATTTATTAAACGGAAAGGCAAATAAGGCATTACAATATGAGCCGAAATTTGCAGAAAGTGTGGTTGCTTATTTTATTGGGATAGACAACATGAATAAAATCAATGAAATTGATGTCAAAAATGATGTAATCAACTTTGAAAAGGCAGCGCTTAATAAGAAATATGAGGAGGTAATCAAACTTAAGGGGAAAGTCAATATGGATGGTAGACGTGAAAAGCTTATTGTTGAAGCTTTTGTACATCTAAAAAAATATGAAGATTGTTATTCTTTTGCCAAAACACAAGGAAATAAAAACGTAATGAAAGAGGTCAAAGAATTAGAGAAACGAGATATTCAACAATCTACGATAAGTGAAGAGGAAAAGAAAGCTAAGATTGAAAAAATTGATAAAGATCTACAGAACATCTAAGGGGGAAAGAATAACATGCCTTTAAATTATGAGAATCTGTACAAAAAAATGGGAATTGTTTTTCTTGGTGGTTCATTGATATTAAGTACGACAGGTTGCAGTTGGTTTGGAAGTAAGGAATCATCCAAAAGTAAAACAGCTATTACAAAAAAGCTAGATAAGAATAAGCCGGAGGAAAAGAAAGAAAATCTGAACAAACAAGATTTCGAAGCAATTACAGAGAATGCAATTCAAAGTAAGGATAATGAAGTTGCTTATGTTCTCGAAGAGCTTGATAAATCGAAAATTAATTTTAAAGAAAAATCCATTGTAAGTAATCTTCAAAATGGAGATGAAACCACCTCTCGTGTTCTAGCACTCTTTGATAAAGAAACGACAGATAAATCAATTCAAGATACAGCAAAAGATAATGTGATTGCAGCTATTACAGATAATAAGCCACAAGTCACTGTGAATGGAGATCACTTTGCATTTGGCGATCAAAATATTGATTCTTCAGTAGCAAGTATAGGAGATATTCTTCCACCAGAGAAGAAACCAGATGCAATTGTGAACCCACCAATTGTAACGGAGGGTGAGAATAGTAATACGGAAAATACAGGGACAGAAAAACCAACCCCACCAATAGAGCCGGAAAAACCAACAAATCCAGAGAAACCAACAGATCCAGAAAAACCAACAGAACCAGGTAAACCAACAGATCCAGAAAAACCAACAGATCCAGGTAAACCGACAGAACCGGAAAAACCGACAGAACCGGGAAAACCGACAGAACCGGAAAAACCAACAGATCCAGGTAAACCAACAGAACCAGAGAAGCCAACAGAACCGGAAAAACCAACAGATCCAGAGAAGCCAACAGATCCAGAGAAACCAACAGAACCAGAGAAGCCGACAGATCCAGAGAAGCCAACAGATCCAGAGAAGCCGACAGATCCAGAGAAGCCAACAGATCCAGAAAAACCAACAGATCCAGAGAAGCCAACAGAACCAGAGAAGCCAACAGATCCAGAAAAACCAACAGATCCAGAGAAGCCAACAGATCCAGAGAAACCAACAGATCCAGAGAAACCAACAGATCCAGAGAAGCCAACAGATCCAGAGAAACCAACAGAACCAGAAAAACCAACAGATCCAGAGAAACCAACAGATCCAGGTAAACCAACAGATCCAGAGAAGCCAACAGATCCAGAGAAACCAACAGAACCGGAAAAGCCAACAGAACCGGAGAAACCAACAAATCCAGAGAAGCCAACAGAACCGGAAAAGCCGACAAATCCAGAGAAGCCGACAGAATTAAATAAAAAAGAGTCAAAACTAGATGTAACAGTTTAAAGGGGGATTTACTTGCCCATGTACAAGGAAGAAATTTCAATCAAATATAAGTTAGCTGAAAAAAAAGTACTCATTCCATTGAGTACTTTTTTGTTTGTTGGAATGTTTTTAATCGCTAATTTTTTACTCAACTTATCTTTAGAGCTGATAGAAACAACATTTAGTGACTTATTACATCCCAAACCATTTCATATAGAGGTAGGATTTCTTTTTCGGATGCCAATTGCAGAGCATCCAATTTACTACATGCTTGTTTTCCTTGTAGTGATTGGAACCATTGCAAGAACGGTGTATAAGCTGAAATCTTCCTTTAAAAACTTAAATAATCATCAGAAAGGATCTAGTCGTTTTACAACTGTTGAAGAGCTGAAAAAGCAGTATCGAGCTGTACCAGATCGAGAGGAATCATTTAAAGGTGGCGGCGGTGTTGTTATCTCCCGACTAGGTGATAAGGTATTTATTGATGATAGCCCGGTAAATAATTTAATCATTGGTACAACACGCTCTGGTAAAGGGGAAACTTATGTATTTCCAACAATTGATGTTTATTCCAGAGCGGAGCATCAGCCTTCTTTAATTATAAATACACCAAAAGGGGAACTATTTACGGCATCGAAAGATACCCTGGAAGAACGAGGGTATCACATTGAAGTTTTGAACTTGTTAAACCCACTTGATTCTATGAGTTATAACTTATTGCAGCTTGTAAAAGATGCTTATAAAGATGGAGATTATTCAACGGCACAGGCATTATGTAAGACACTCTCACACACCTTGTATTACAACCCAACTGTAAAAGATCCTTTTTGGCAACAGTGCGCTATGAGCTTGTGTAATGCCATGATATTAGCCGTTACAGATAAATGCATTGCGGAAGGTACAGAAGAAAAAATCACGATGTATGCAGTTGCAAATATGTTATCAGAACTTGGTTCAAAAGAGGTAATCGTAGATCCGGAAGCAGATCCACAAAATGCATTAGATTTATACTTTGAAGGTTTACCAGCGGATAGTGTTGCGAAAATGCAATATGCAACCTCAAATTTCTCGAAAGGAACGACACGGGGTGGAATTTTCACCCAAACAATGAACGGACTTTCTATTTTTACTTTTGATGAAATCGCTAAAATGACAGCAAAAAATAGTGTGGATTTAAAACGTATCGGTTTTGGAAAAACAATAAAAGGAAAAGTAAAACCCAGAAAACGAGTAGAAATTGTATTTCCAGATGGCTCAAAGGAGTCTATCAAGGCAGATATTACAGGACGTTTTGTATTAGATTTTAAGCAAGTAATAAAAGTTGGAGATACCATTCAATGTAATGAAAAGGGAAATCTTCAAACCAAAACATCTATTTCTATTACAAAAATAGATGAAAAGACAGGTCATACAGAATTTAAAATAGTAGAAGAAAATGAAGATATGCAAGTAACAAAAGTGGATTATTTTGATAAACCAGTGGCTATTTTCATGATTACACCAGACTATGATTCTTCGAATCATGTCATTGCTTCTATTTTTGTAAGACAGCTCTATTTCATATTAGCGAAGGGGGCATCGCTTGCTCGAGGGGGAGAATGCCACCGTGAAGTAGTATTTTTACTTGATGAATTTGGAAACATGCCTAGTATTGAAGGAATGGCGAATATTATTACGGTTTGTCTCGGTAGAAATATTCGCTTTAACCTTGTTGTTCAAGCATACGCACAAATAAAAAATAAGTATGGAGATGATGCAGATACCATTGATGGAAACTGTGGGAATACCATCTACATTCTAACAAACGATCAAGAAACAGCAGAAAAAGTGTCCAAAAAACTGGGGAATCAGACGATTAATCTACCTTCTCGAAGTGGAAAAGGTCTTTCTACGGATAAAAATAAAACGGAAGGTTTAGATCAACGACCGTTATTAACAGCAAATGAGCTTATGAGTTTTAAAGAAGGAGAAAGTGCTGTTATTCGTGTCATAAAGCGTCAAGATAATGAGCGGAAACGAATTAGACCACGACCTATTTATAATACGAAGGAAACAGCTTTAAAATATAGATGGGAGTACTTAGGAGTAGAGTTCGATACAGATAAATCTATTTTAGATATAGATATCCACTCTTTACATGATGATGTAGAGCCGAAAAAACTTATTGTAGATTTTCTAGGAGAGAGAAAAGCAGAACAAATTGAGAAAAAAACATCAGAACCAGAACAAGTACAAGAACAAGAAGCTTCTTCCCAAATAGAGACACCGCAGTCAGTAGAAGAACCAACAATGATGGGAATTGATGAAGAGATTCCGGAAGAGGCGTTTCAGCAGGAAGATAGCCCGTTTGATTCTCTCTCCATTGAAAATTGGAAAGGAAAAACGGTTAACGAATTTTTTGAATCTGATTTAGCGGTTTTGAAACTGGTTGATAAGTTCTTTTTAGCACAGTTAGGCAAATCAATAGATGAAGTGGAAAATCAAGAAATGGGCGAGTTTTACAGTGAATTTCAAATGTTAGCTCACAATGACTACATCGACAAAAGTGTTTATCAAGCAGTCGAAAACAAGATTAATCGAATCTTGCGTGATTTAGAAGAAAAAGAACAAGTAACAAGTTAGAAAAGCACTCAAATGATTGAGTGCTTTTTTGAATCTAAATATAAAGGGGGAAGAGGTAATGGGTGTACCGACAATAACGGATAAAATGCAATTGATTTTAGATAGCTACTCGCCATTTGTAACAGAAGAAAATGAGGTCATTCTTGGTCTAGAAGATGCGGTTCTTTTCCTTTCAGTAGATCGGGAACAAAAAGGGAAATTGATTATTCGTATCGACAGACTAAATGAAAGGGTGAGTTGGACAGCAAAAGAAGTATTAGGGCAATAGCAAGCATGAGAGGAGGGTAAATCGTGAAAGATGAAGAGATTTTAAAGGTTTTAGAAACATTCTCGGATTATCTTCAAGTAGGGGACATCGTGAATTATGTATTGCGTTGGCTAGGATGGTTCCTAATTGTAGGCTTATCTTTAGTTGTAGATGCTTTAGAAGGTGTGACAGATGCCATACTGGGGATTAAAGGATTCTTTAATTCACCGGAAATACAAAATTTTGTGGATATGTTATATCCATTGTTTGTCGTTCTTTTAGCCATATCGTTTTTATATATTGGCTACATGTTCATTATGAACAAACAAATGAACCGTTCTCAAATTATCATCAATATTTTCGTAACACTGAGTGTACTTTGTTTATTAAGTACTGGTATGACAAAGGTTGATAAGTTCACCGATGATGCCATAGCAGTTGTAAAATCAGAACAAAAAGGCTCTTTGAGTGATGAAATTATTAAGAAGAATGTAACCGATATTGCAGTGATAGATCAAAATGGATGGAAAAAGAAAGAGGATATGAATCCGAAAAATCATATTCCAGAAAAAAACATTAGACAGATAGATATTACAGAAAAAATAGATTCGGATTTTGAGTTTGCTAAAGATAAAAAGTTATCAGATGATGGACAAAAATTATTGAAAAATAAAAGAGTGATGGATGGGATGGGAGTCGCATCTCTAGCAGAATTGAAAGATGGTTGGTTTGATTTCTTTCCCGAAAAGTATTATCGCTGGCATTGGAATTTTTGGAACATATTCTTTACTTTACTAATAACTGGCGCAACGTTGTTATTGGTGAGTATTAAATTAGCTAGATTATTTTATGAATTGGCATTTAACTACTTGTTAGCCAACATATTAGCACCAGCCGATGTTGCGAATGGTCAAAAGTTAAAAGCCGTGTTATCCAATATCCTCAATATATTTATAGCAACGATTATGATATTCCTATCTTTGAAGCTATATATAATGGGAACGGCGTTTCTCCATGACAAATTAAATGGTGTGCCGTATCTGATTGCATTAGCGGCATTTAGTATGGCAGTTTTAGATGGCCCGGCAGTCGTAGAAAGGCTATTTGGAATAGATATTGGATTAAAGAGCAGTTGGGGCATGTTAGCAGGTGGTTTCGCACTGGGGAAAGGAATTGGCGCTCTTGCAAATTCAAAACCAATGAAGGGTCTAGGAAATATGATTGGAAAAGGAGCGAAAGGTGCAGCGGAAGGAACTGGTGTTGCGGCAGCTAAAACAGCAAGTGCGGCAGCAATGGCAACAGGTGGCATGGCTGGTCTTATAAGTGGCTTGAAAAAAGGGAATGAGTCCGAAAATAAAGAGTCCTTGCAAGATCAAATGAAAAAAGCAGATAAGAAAAAAGCAAATGGAAATGATTTAGCAAATAAAGAAAAAGAAAAAGGTAACATAAATAAGGAAGAAGATAAAAAGAATGGTGGTATGCCATCTATTCAAGAAGATATGAAAAAAGAAGGGAATGAAAACCCTGGGGTAGCAAATGGGCAAGAATCGGGAACAACAAGCCTTCAAGATGAAATGAAAGAAGCTGGAAAAGAAAATGGGGCGAGTGAAGGGAATCCAACAGCAGGAGGAGTAAGACAAGGAGCGAGTGAAGGAAGCCAAACACCAGGAACGGTAAGACAAGGAGCAAGTGAAGGAAGTCAAACACCGGGAGCAGTAAGACAAGGAACGAGTGAAGGAAATCCAACAGCAGGAGGAGTAAGACAAGGAGCGAGTGAAGGAAACCAAACACCAGGAACAGTAAGACAAGGGGCGAGTGAAGGAAATCAAACACCAGGAACAGTAAGACAAGGGGCAAGTGAAGGAAATCAAACACCAGGAACAGTAAGACAAGGGGCAAGTGAAGGAAATCAAACACCAGGAACAGTAAGACAAGGAGCAAGTGAAGGAAGTCAAACACCAGGAACAGTAAGACAAGGAGCAAGTGAAGGAAATCAAACACCAGGTTCAGTAAGGCAAGGAGCAAATGAAGGAAGTCAAACACCAGGAACAGTAAGACAAGGAGCAAGTGAAGGAAGCCCGGCACCAATGGAAACATCAAGACCAGTACCAAGTGGAAGTAGCCTGGCACCAGTAGAAGCACCAAGACCAGTACCAAGTGGAGGAAGCCCGGCACCGATGGAAATATCAAGACCAGTACCAAGTGGAGGAAGCCCGGCACCAGTAGAAGCATCAAGACCAGTACCAAGTGGAAGTAGCCCGGCACCAGTAGAAGCATCAAGACCAGTACCAAGTGGAAGTAGCCCGGCACCGATGGAAACATCAAGACCAGTACCAAGTGGAAGTAGCCCGGCACCGATGGAAACATCAAGACCAGTACCAAGTGGAGGAAGCCCGGTACCAGTGGAAACACCAAGACCAGTACCAAGTGGAGGAAGCCCGGCATCAGCCGACATCGTAACGGTGACACATAGTAGCCCGATTATTCCTTATGAAAGTGATAAAGAAGTGGCAGCAAGTAGAAGTCAAGAAACACGGACATTAGGACAATATACAACCGATAAAGTTAAAAATACTACATCATCCATGAAACAAAAGGTAAGAGGAGTGCAAGAACGAATTAATACTTCTGAAACGGTACAAAATACAAAACGTTTTTATCAAATGGGTCAAAATACGGGTAAAAGTTGGAGAGATATCGTGAACAAAAATAAAAATAATACAGATAAAAAATAAGCGTAATCGTACGCTTATTTTTTATTGTCGAAAAGGAGGGAATCCCGATGAGAAGCTATCGGATTCCGAAGGAAATCAGTACAGAATTACGGATTAATAAAGTGCTTTATTTAATAGATTTCTTTTTATTAATTGGTTTATTAGTTGTAACGATGATTCTTAGGAACTTCGTACATGATTCCTTTCAATTACCATTTCTTATTTTCATGGCAGCTATTGCAATTATCATGATTTGGCGACCAAGTACAAATCCTCAAAAACGAATGTATGAAGTGTTGATTATTACATTATTAAGAAGGAAAGGTGCATATTGCGCCATTGATAACGATCAATAAGGGAGGGATCACATATGGCGTTATTCAGCGAAAAAGATGTAGAGAAAGAAGAGCCAAAACAACTAGAAAGACCGCAGAAAAAAGCATTTCGATTTAACGAAAAAAATGTAAAAGAATCAATTTCTGAACCAAAAGAAATTGTGAAGGTGGTACCCGACAAAAAGAAAGAAGAAAAACCAAAGGTAGAACCAAAAATAAAAAAACAGAAGAAAGAAAAGCCAAAGAAAGACGTTTCGAAAAAGAAAAATCCAAAATTTTTAGGTTTTTTATCTAGAAAAAAGGAAGAAGCACCACCAAAGGTAAAGAAAAGTATTGCGGAAATTATGCAAATTGTAGACATGACAGAGGATGGCATATTTGAACTGAAAAATGAGGAGTTTTTAGAAATTCTTCAAGTAGAAGGAGACGATATGTTCTCTAAGAATAGCGACGAGCAAGCATTTGTTATCTTCTCACATGCGTATTTTTATCAAGCCTACAAACAGTCCATTAAACTCGTTTTTTTAAATTTCCCATGTCAAACAACCGAACAACAACGATATATTGAGAAGAAAATTAAAGAATGTACCAGTCCTTTGTATGAACGAATTTTAAATCAAAAGTTAAAAGAACTTCAGTTTTTAGAATGGGGTAGAACCAATCGGGAAGCCTTCTTATTTATTTACGGAGAAACGGAGTTAATCGTAAAAGAACGTGTGGATGCAGCAAAGCGATATATCAAACGCTCTACCGAACTATTAGAGGTGGATGAAGAGAAAAAGCTAGAGCTTATGTTTAAATTGTTTAATCAAAACGCAAAATTGGGAACTAAAAATATATGGTAGTAAGGGGGAAACAATATGTTTGCATTCAAAAGTAAAAAATCCAAAAAGGAAAAACAAGAAGAACTAAAAAAGAAGAAAGGTTACAACCCTTATTTATTGGCTAAAGTTCAGCCACAAGGGGGAATCAGTTTTAAAGAAAATTATGTTCAAACAGGTGATGGATTAGGTACTTGTATTCATGTTTTCGATTATCCAACAGAAGTAAATGATTTTTGGTTAGAGCAAATTATGAATATGCCAAATGTGATCACAACATTAGATGTCATGAGTGATGACCGAAAAGAAGTTGTTGAATCGATTAATAAATCCATGAGTGAACAAAGTGTTCGGCATGATACAGCAAAGGATAATATAGATCGGATTGATGCAAAAAATGAATTTTTAGAATTGGAAGCTCTCTATACGGATTTGAAACAAGGTGAGGTCATGAAACGTATTCATATCCGTATCTATGTTTCCGCTAGAACAATAGATGAGTTAGAAAAACAAGTAAAAGAAATCATGGAAACATTAGAATCTTATAACTTTAGAGGAGCTGTCTTTTTAAATGAACAAGAGTATGAATGGGATGCGCTCGTAACGAGCTTTGATACACAAAAAAATTATGTGAACCGAAGAAAGGGAAAAGAAATTCCGGCAGTCAGTTTGGCTGGTGGATGTCCATTTCACTATTCTTATTTGAACGATCCATACGGTACGTATTATGGGACAACGAAAACAAAAGGAAATGTTATTCTTGATATTTTTCATAAAGACGAACAAAGAAAGTTTTATAACGGTGTAATGATTGGAAAGCCTGGTGCTGGAAAATCAACATTACTAAAAAAGAAATCAGTAGACTATGCAAGTAAAGGTCATTTTATTCGTATTTTTGATATTGTAGGTGAATTCGAGGAAACAGTACGTGATCTGAACGGGAAAACAATTGCATTAGATGGTTCGCAAGGTCAAATTAACCCACTTCAAGTATATAAGACAGCAGAACTTGAAGAAGTTAGTTTCACTCAACATCTATCTAAACTGACAATTTTTTATCGATTCATTGCGCCAGAAGCAAAAGATGATGAAATTAAAGAATATGAAAATTTGCTTCGTAAATTATATATTCGAATGGGATTATGGAATGATGAAAAAGGAGCGAAAAATGAAATTACAACAAGAAAACCAAATGAGTATCCCATTTTTTCAAACTTTTTATCTTTTGTTCGTGATGAATTATATGAGAATGTAGAAAATAGAAAACACCATGAGAATTTAGGAGAAAGCAGAAAACATCGTCTAGAGTTGATTGAATTAAATCTTGTAAATTTAGTAGAAGCATATGCACAATTATTTGATGGTCATTCCACTATTGAAAACTTTAAAAAAGAACAAGTTGTATCGTTTTCCTTACGAAACATTTCAAATTTTAAACCGGAAGTATTCCAAGCGCAAATTTTTAATGTTTTTAATTTAATATGGGATGAAATGATATCCAATGGTGCGCCACAATTAGAGGCATATACTAAACAACAACTTGCTTTTGAAGATGTAATTCGTTATTTCATTATTATTGACGAGGCGCATCATATCATAAACACGAAAAAAGAAAGCGCTCATGCTTTACAGTTTTTAACTAAATTTAGCCGAGAAGATCGAAAATATTTTGCAGGGCTTTTATATGCAAGTCACACGATTCGAGATTTTGTACCGGAAGGATCTTCACAAGAAATGATTGATGAAATTAAAAAGCTATTTGAACTTACACAGTACAAATTTATCATGCAGCAAGATAATAACAGTTTAGATATGTTACGAAAAGTATTTGCAGGACAGTTAAGTGAAAGTGAAATTGCAGCGATTCCACATTTGCCAACAGGGGATGTCATCTTAAGTATTGGGGCTGTAAAAAACATTCACTTCCATGTAGAAGTAACGGACGAAGAATTGATGTTATTCGGAGGAGGTGCTTAATACCATGCATCTAGTTTTAAAGATTATACCAAAGAAATGGCTCATCACTTTAGCACTAATTGTGATGGGTCTTTTTTCTTTTCTCTTACTTGGAGTTATGAGTATTTTTATTGCGGCAATGGGCGGAGAGAGTGGAACAGACACGGGTGATATTACGTATACAGGTGAAGGGCAAGTCATGAACGTTTCGCCCGAAGTTTTGAAATGGGAACCTACGATTCGGAAGCATGCAAAAGCCTTTGGCGTGGAACCGTTTGTCGCTTTAATGCTTGCTCAAATGATGCAAGAGAGCGGAGGACGTGGTAGTGATCCGATGCAATCATCAGAGGGTGCATTTAATACGAAATATTGTAAATCACCAAACTGTATTACTGATCCCGATTACAGCATATGGGCTGGCGTACAGGAGTTTAAACATGCGATAGAAAGAGCTGGTGTAACGAGTCCTGGTGACATGGATCATATCAAAACAGCCCTCCAAGCGTACAACTTCGGAACAGGATTTTTTGATTTTGTTGGTGCAAATGGTGGTAAATATACGAAAGAAATAGCAATCAAATTTTCACAACAACAGTATCAAAAAGTAAAACATACTGGCATGTATCATTGCCTTAGACCAGAAGCTGTACCGTATCAAGCGTGTTATGGCGATATCCTGTACGTCGATGCGGTTTTGAAATATTATCAACCGGGGTCTGTCGTTTCTGGTGGTGGAGGAAATCCAGGAAGTGGAGGAAGTAGCGGTTCAAAAGTTGCCGATGTAGGTCGTCAATGGATAGGGCGTTCTACATATGTATTTGGTGGTGGACGTAACACAAATGACATTGCAAGAGGGATTTTTGATTGTAGTAGTTTTGTACGCTGGGCATTCGAACAAGTAGGGATGTATACCAGTCCAATAGGAGCTGTAAGTACGGAAACATTAAATAAAATCGGTACAAAAGTATCAGCAAATGATATGAAACCGGGTGATGTTATTTTCTTTGATACCTATAAACATGACGGGCATGTTGGCATTGTAATTGATAAAAACACATTCATTGGATGCCAAACAAATAAAGGTGTTTCCATTGAAGATTTAAATAATCCGTATTGGCAAAAAGTCTTTTCTGGTCATGTAAGAAGGTTCTAAAAATATGAAAAAGTAAAGGGGAAATTACAATGAAATTAATAGAAGCACCAGTTAAGGGATTTGAAAATGCAGTTATAAAACCATCGAATTATTTGATTGAAAAAGATGGTGATAATTTTCTATTACATCGGGAATTGAAAGCAAACGAGATAGCACACTTTATAGAGCACAATATATTTGACTATGAAGGGAAAACATATTTATGGGTGGTAGCAAATTTCCCTTCAGAAGAAGCGGCTAAAACAGGAATACAATCCTACTGGAATGCTACTAAACAACTAAACGATATTACGAAGTAAAGGAGGAATGGATATGAAAGATAAACGAAAATCTTTGTTTATTGTGTTTGTCATTTTAGTTGTAGGTGTGACAGCTTTTAATATCTATTTGAGCAAAAAATCAATGAGTGATGGAAAGGAAAAACAGTTAAAACTTTCAAATGAATTACTAACAAAACAAAATGAAGATTTAAAAAAACGACTGGATAAGGTGCTTCCATCCGCACAAGAACAACAGAGAAGAGCGTACTTATCGACAGCCGAAACGTTTATTCAATTATCATTTCATCGAGAAAAAGAAGGCTACAATGAGCGAAAAGAAAAAGCAAAATCCATTATGAGTGAAGAACTATTACAACAATTTTATCCAACTGATAAATACGAATTAGGAGATACGTATAAAACGAAACCAATAGAAATGAAGTTTTATTTACAAGAAAATGAACCCGATAAAGAGGAGATAAATGTGTTAGCTGAATTTATAAATGTCACGACAGATTCAACGCAAAATCGAGAAGAAAAAGTAAACAATGTGTTGCGAATCATCATAAAAAAAGAAAAGGAAACATGGCGAGTTACGAGTGTAGAAGAACTCAATATGAAAGTTTTATAACGAAAAAAGGTGGGGTGAGAGTGTGATAGGTGCAATTAGTAAGAAGAGTGAAAGAATCAATCTAAGAAAAAATAAGTCGTGGATCTACTTAGCAATTATCAGCTTTCTATTTTTGGGTTTTTTCGCTTTCTTGACATCTAAATTTTACATGCCGAACGATGAAAGATTGTTCCATACGGAAACAAATAAAGTAATTAAGTTGTCGGGAATGGGGAAATTGATTGTAGAACAAAGGGAATACAATCCACACAAAAACTTTATACAAATTCGCTTTCGGATAGAACGATATGAGGAAACAGGATTTATATTTAAGGCACAGCAAAAAGCAAATCCAGGTGTTCAGTTACCTGTCAAAGTATTGTATGAAGAGAACGGAAATTACGTAGTAGAAGTAAAGGAATTATCTCCGAATTGGGGAGCGCTAGCTTTTGATATTTATAATAAAAACAGTGAAAACGAACAAATGGATATTCGTAAATTCACACAAGATGTTAACGAATATGAAGAAGAAAATGCATCAACAAAAAGTCCGAATAAACTTGTTCAGTCGATTTTTACCGATCAAAGAAAAACAAAAGCAAATGATGAATTGTTAGCTGAAGACAAAAAAACATATGAGTTAGATTTTATAGAAAGAGACAAAAAAGATATTGAAACAAAGATCAAAAATTATGGAAAAGCAATCAAACTGGAAGAAGAAAATGCGAAGACAGTTTATGAAAAAGTAAAAGAACTAAAAGATGAAATGAAGTATCAAACCGATGCGGAAAAAACGGAAACGCAATCGAAAATAGCATCCTTAGAATCAAAAATAAAATCATCAGATAAGAACGTGGAATTGTTTAAAGGAGAACAAAAAATTGCACGAGATAAGATCAAAAAATTAGAGCAAAAGGCACAAGAAATTAATAAAAAGTAAAAATAGTCATGTCATCAGTGAGTACTCACCAGTGAAATTTGAGTACTCATTGAGTGCTCATCTGTTGGTTTTTATATCATCAGTGAGTACTCATCAGTTTAATTTGTGTCATCAGTGAGTACTCACCTAGAGGATTTTCTTGCCCCCATCGTTTCGCTAGGCTCCGCCTAGCCCCACACCCTCGGTGGGGGCAGAAACCCCTTATGCTCTTCTCACTATTTTTTGATCTCTACCCAGAATTACAGAAAGGAGCGGAAATTGTGAATCTAAAAATAAGAGATATAGATCCAGTTGCCTTAAAGAAAATAGATGAAATCGCAAAAAGGAAAGGAGTATCCAGACAAAAATTTTTGAAAGATCAAATTGAAATGTTGGCATTTTTTCAGCAACAAAATAAAAGGGAAATGGAATTAGAAAATCTCATTGAAAAGAATATCCATATGATGAGTGATTGTTATAGCGCAATGGAAAAAATGAATGAGTTTATTCAAATGATGATGCAGGATGTTGAAAATGAATAATGCCGTTCCTGTTCAGTCTTCCGTCACACCAGGTGTTGTTTTAAAAACGAAATTTGTGTTGCCAAGTTCGGATGCATTTCAGAACTATATTGATTATGTAGATCGGGAGGAAGCGAAAAGTGAAGTGAAGCTGAATCCGAAAATGTTCGAAACGTATCAAGACTATATGGGGAATTCAGAAAAGACATCGGCACTATTTACGGAACACGCAAATCGTTTAACAGAAAGTGAAAAAAAGTCCTTAAAGGAAATGTTTAAAACCGCCCATGAGAATGGAAGTATCATGTGGCAAGATGTCATTTCTTTTCATAATCCCTGGCTAGAGAAACAAGGAATTTATGATGAGAAAACAAAAACATTGGATGAAAAAAAGTTAATGGATGTAACACGGCTTGCGATGAAGGAAATGCAAAAAAAAGAGGGGTTGGAAAAAAGCTCTATCTGGTCGGCAGCCATTCACTTTAATACGGATAATATTCATATTCATGTAGCAACTGTTGAACCTTTTCCAACGAGAGAACGTGGCAAAAGAAAACCCAAAACATTGGATGCGATGAAGGGGAAAGTCGTAAATAATTTGTTAGATCGAAAGCAGGAACAAAAACAAATTAATGATCTGATTCGAAACAATATGGTGGGAAAGAAAAAAGAGGATTCCGTTTTTGATTGGCGCAATCAACATTTGAAACCGTTGTTTTTACGAATTTATAAACAGTTACCAAGTGATAAAAGACAGTGGCAATATAGCTACAATACAATTCAACCATTGAAGCCGGAAATTGATGAATTAAGCAGTCGATATATTCAACATCATCATAAAAAAGATTACGATCAGTTTCTCCAAAAATTAGATAAAGAAGTGCAAGTTTTTAAAGAAGCATATGGGGAAGGAAAGTATGATAAGAAGCAATATGAAAATTATAAAACGAATAAAATCAATGACCTATATAAAAGAATGGGGAACGCCTTTTTACAAGAAATGAAGGCATATGATAAAGAACAAAAGAGAATCCATCACATGAAAAAGTCAAAGCCGTTTCAAAAATTTCAACAGAATGTATCTATTCAGTATTCTATGAGGAAAGTGGAACGTGCTTTTAAAAGTGAATATGAAAGCTGGAAGAACCAAAAGTATTATGAGCGTTTGCAAAAAGAAAGTGCATACCAAAATGAGAGGGGTTATTAAATGAGTACAATTAGAAGACAGGTAACGATGGATCAAGAGACAGAGGATTATTTAAAGGATTACATGGAGGAACACGGAATTCGATATACAGGGGAAGCAATGGGAAGAATTTGCAAGGAACATGAAGCAGCCAAAAATACAGAATGGTCATTAAATTATATAACGGAAGTGGTATCGAATAACTTACACGATGTGTTAAAAAGTGAGCTAACAAAAATTCGTCTTGGTGCCAATAGTGCGGATAGAAATACGCAAATTTTAATTGAGTTATTAAATGGTTATTTCTTTTTAGAGGGCGTAGATAGCCTTATTACAACTGATAAACAAGAGATGGGAAGTGTGAAGATAGCAAAAGAAGTCGTAGCGGAACGAATTAGTCATGCGAGACAAAAACGCATAGATCATGAGGCATCAAAGAACAATGTAACGTAAGCTACATTGTTTCTTTTTATAAAAAAACAGGAGGTTATTTAGATGTTATTATTTCGTGAAGATATCGCATTAGGAGTCATTAAAGAAATTGGAGAAGATGAAATTGTGTTACTTGTAAAAGAGGAAGAACTAACAATTAAAATTACAAGAGAACAAGTGAGAGAACTGGCAATCCATGTCATGAATCAAGAAAATATGTTAGTTCCGGTTAATGTAAAAACTCATGAGCTTTTCTTTGATACAGCTGAGAGATGGAATGAAGAAGAAATGGAGGAATTGCAAAGAGCGAGTGAAAGAGTAGGAGAAGATCATGAGTAACAGTTATAAGAAAAAGTATCAAACGAAATCACCGGAAGAAAAGAAAGAAGCGGTGCAAGCTTTAACAAAAAAGATGGAAAAAAGCGTAGAAGGTTATTTTCGTACACCAGGAGATTTAAAAGATTATTTAACGTTTATGGCAAAGTTTTATCGCTATTCACCATCTAATATTTCATTAATACAGAGTCAATTCGAGGGAGCCAGGGCAGTGGGTTCCTTTTCTTTTTGGAAAGAAAAAGGATTTCCGGTTAAGAAGGGTGAGAAAGGAATTAAAATCCTTGTTCCAAACCGAACTGTAGCAAAATTTAAAGACAAAGAAGGCACTTGGAAAACAGTAACTAAAGCAAGTGAGGAAGAGAAAAAACAAATCGAATCTAAAAGCGTAGAAGTGATACCTGGTCGCTTATATTTTGCTGTCGGTCATGTGTTTGATGTGTCCCAAACGAACGCAAAAGCGGAAGATCTTCCTCGTATTTTTCCGAATCGTTGGCTAGACGGGAGCGTAACAGATTATAAAAGTTTGTACAAAGGAATGGAAGCCATTGCGGAAAAAAACGGTGTGAAAATCATTGCACCAAAATCAGAGCTGGGTGTTGCAAAAGGTGTGAGCTATACCCTAACAAAAGAGGTTGCTTTGAATCCTAGAAACAGTGAATTACAAAATGTAAAAACACTTCTTCACGAATTGGCGCATGCCAAACTTCATACAGCAGAGACACATATGAATTACACAGCACCAGAAAAAGAGTTTCAAGCAGAAATGACAGCTTATACCGTTTCTTCTTATTTTGGGATTGATACGAGCGAATATTCCTTAGGTTATTTAGCAAGCTGGACACAAGGAAAAGAAATGAAAGATAAAACCAAGTTGTTAAAAGAAGTACATGAAACTTCCATTGAATTTATTGAGACAATTCAAAACACATTAGAAAAGGAAAAAGAAAAAATAAATGAAAAAGAGGTGGAAGGTATGGCAAATAGAAATGAAAAGCAAGATGAAAAAAATATTTTATTGGTGGAATACATGAGTTTAAGTAATACGACACAAGAGCTTGTTTCCTTTACAGAGTTAAGGGAACAAGCAGATAGAAATCGAGCGTTTGAACCTGTAGAAGGTGCAGGGAAATTGAGTGATAAAGAATTTATTGATGCATTTAACGAAGCGAATCAAGAAAAATATGCAGCACTAAATCAGAATGAAATTAATCGACCAACTATGCTAGTTCAATGGAGCGACAACGAAAATTTTAAGAATAATCAACTGATCCCATTTGGAGAAGCCAATGAAAAAATGGCTGAAGCTATTTCAAGTATTGAAAAAGCAAGAGAAGAAGCTAGAGAAAGAGGTCAAACCATCCCTTACGATCAAGCTCGTTATCATATTGCCATTCCAAAAGAAGTCGATAGGGATTTTGGGAGAATGGAGTTTGTGAGTATGGATCGTTTCAATATGGGTGATGGTGACTACAAGACACCATATGAACAAGTGTTAAACGAGAAACGGTATCTATCGGATGAAGTGAAACAAGCGTTACAAGATGAGGTAGTGAATCATAGAAATAACAAAGAAATACCGATGGAAAAAGCACAAGAAAATCCATTAGAAAAATCGAAAGAGACACCCAACCACTTAGTTACAATTGAAGTATTAGCAAACGGTTTGCACGATGAAGAAGAAGTTGCAAGAATCCACATGATGGATGCTGTTACGAAAGATATTGATTATTTGTCTGTATGGAATCAAGATTCAACAAATCGGGAAGATTTATCTGTTTTCCTAATGGAAAAGAACGGGAAACGGGAAAATTACTCCTTAGATAACATTTTAAAACCAGATTTATATGAAAAGGTTCAAAGTTCTATTTTTGACGGGAGAGGAAATTTGTCATTTGTGGTTTATGAAAAGGATGCAAATATGAGTCTAGATGAAATCGTAAAAGATGAAAGATATGGACACTTAGTTGATAAAGCGGAGGCACAAAAAGATTACTCATTTAATGAAAAAGAAGTGGAATTATATAAAGAAATGAAAAAGGAAGGATATGCACCTATTGTCTCTTTAGATCAACAAATTCAACTTTCAAAAGAAAAAGAATCAACTACATTAGATAAGGACTTAAGCCGAAAATTCGAAGCATACAGGCGTTCACAATATGAAGAAACACCAGATAATATTGATAGTATTGTCACTCGTGTAAAAGCTGAAGAGCGGTATTATACAACAAAGTATGTTTCGATTGATAATGAGCTAGTAAGCCAGGAACATATAGTGAAATTAGAAAACCAGGTGGATGAGAAACTTGGGAAAGAAGGAATAACGGTGAATCAGTCTACAACCTCAAAGGAAATGGATATAGATAAAAAATTTCAGCCATTGAACGGAAAACAAACGAATCATAAAGAAAAAGACAAAGAGCCAGAGTCAGGTAATGTAGAGCAGTCGAAGGCTACAAAGAAATCGGGTAGAAAAAAAGAAACAATGGAAATGGAACGATGAAAAATTTTATAACAGGAAAACCAGATTAAATCATTTTTTGTTACTCAATTGAGAAAACGAAAAGTGATTTTTTTATATCTGAAAATGAAAGAGGGTAAAGGGAAAAGCCCTCTTGTTAAGTAATAATAAAGTTGTTTAATTTACAATAAAGTCGTTTAAAGAATAATAAAGTTGTTTAAAAAACGCCAGTCATACTATTGAACAAAAGGGCCAGATTGTAAAGTAAGATTGTACAACTAACTTGGAGGTTAGAGAAGGATTTCACGAAACTAAAATAGAATTTCACACTAATACTTTTATATGATTTATTGGATAGATTCTCTTTATTTTATGAGTAATAAGATATATTGCATGAGTACTAATAAGATCAACAAAAATACGAGGTGTCCAAACATGAGTTTTTATTTTAAAGAATGTAAACAAAGTGATATTGGGGATTTAATCCAAAGATATGTTAGTACATTAAGCTCTCCTATTGATTCCGTTTTAGAGGAGCACATTCTCAATTCCGTATTTTATACAATCAGTTACAACTCCGAAGTTGCAGGTTATTATGCCATACAGAGTAACCAGTCCCTAACTCAATTTTATTTAGATTTATCATACTACAAAAAATCCCAAGAGGTTTTTGAAAATGTTCTTAAGGATCATTCAATTCGGTCAATACTGGTTCCAACATGCGACGAACTTTTTTTAAGTTTGGTATTAGATCATGATTATAAGATCGAAAAACAAGCTTACTTTTTCCAAGATAACAAAGTGGAAGTTCCAAAGGAAAAATTATTTAAAGATGGGGAATTCAGGGCTGCGGTGCCTAGCGATGCTACAAAAATAACTGAGGTATGCCAGGACTTCCTTGATAAAGTGGAGGAACGTATTGAAAATAGGGAAATATTCACCTACACCAAAGGAAGTATTCTGCTTGGAATAGGGATTATCGAAACAAGTAAGTTACTTGATAGATATGGAAATATGGGCATGTTTACAAATGAACAATACAGAAAAAAAGGAATAGGCAGAACAATAATTCATCATTTAAAGGAATGGTGTTATGACAATAATCTAAATCCGATTTGCGGTTGTTGGTATTATAACACTCCCTCGAAACAAACGTTAGAAAGTGCTGGTATGGTCTCTAAAACAAGATTATTAAATATCAAAGTCCTATAGATTTTTAAATGAATGAATTTATAGCTAATCTTGAGTTATTCAAGAATCGGGCGCGATTGTTGAATAAGACTTAGATTTTAAACGACTTTATTGTTATTCAATTTAAGCAATGTAATTCACAATACAGAGATATTAAACAACTATTAAAAACACCGTCTAGGTTAACTGGACGGTGTTTTGTGTGATTATAAGGGCAGAATTAAACATCTTTATTGTAACTGATCACCTCTTTCTCATTTGTAAAACGAAAGGAGCGAATGTCATGAATGTATGGCTGTTTGCGAGCTGTATGTTCCTTGTAGCTGTCTTTTTGAACACATTGTTATTATTTGGTCACAGAATGATGAAAAAGCGAAGAAATAAGAAATGGAAGCGTGAAACTGAAATTGCAGATTAATAGGAGGTACTACGTATGGGGAAAACATTATTTATTGCCGAAAAGTCGAAGGTAGCTGTTGAATTATTAAAATCACCTAGATTTAGAAACTCACAAAGGTATTCAGGGAGCAAGCCATATTATGGCTACTATGAAAATGAAAATTACATAATTAGTTGGTGCCGAGGACATTTATTAGAACTAAAATATCCAGAGGAAATGGATGAGAGATACAAAGAGTTTAAATTTGAGCACTTGCCAATTATTTTAGAGCCGGAATATAAAGCAAAATCGGATAGTCTTGAACAAATTGAGATACTGGTTAAGTTGTTAAATCGTCCCGATGTAGATCATGTGGCAAACGCCTGTGATGCGGATAAGGAAGGTGAGCTTATCTATCGTGAAATAGTTGAATATGCAGGTGTGAACAAGCGAGAATCACGCCTGTTTATCTCTTCTTATGAAGCCGCAGAACTAGAGGGAGCCTTGAACCGATTAGAACCAGGAGCAGATTATGATGGACTTGCTCAATCCGCTAAAGCGAGGCAATACCTGGATTACATTCTAGGAATTAATGTTACGAGAGGTTGTACATCCAAACTAGCAAAAAATCAATTTTTATTGGCTTCTGGTCGTGTTCAAATGTGTATCTTGAATGAAATCCGTCAGAGGGAAATCGCTATCCAAAATTATAAAGAACAAACCTATTACAATTTAAAGCTACTAACGGAAAACGGTTTATCACCAGTAATGAAAACAGAAGAGCAACTGATAGATCCATCGCCACTACAAAAGCTTGGAGATAGCTTGAAAGAAACGAATGTAATCGTAACGGAATTTAAAGAGAGTACGAGAAAAAAGAAACCAAAGTTATTATATAACTTAACGGATATCTACAAAGATGCTCACGCCAAACTGAAAATAAATGCGGAAACAGCAAAAGAACATATTCAGAGCTTGTATGAAGAAGGTTTTATCACATACCCACGTTCTTCATCCAGGCACTTACCTACAGAACAAGTTGAACGAGTGAAAGAAGTAATGGCAGCATTAGAAAAAAACGCCTATGCAAATCTCGTACAACAAATAATTCCATCTTCTATTACAAAAAAACATACTACATTTAATGATGAATTAGTCAGTAGTCACTTTGCCATCATCCCAACAACAAAATTATATGTCGGGACCAACCGAAATCCATTAGAAAAACAGTTATATGACTTGATTGTAAAACGATTTATCGGGAATTTTATGAAACCAGCAATCTACCTGGTAAGAGAAGTACATTTTATAGATCAAGAGGGCAACACATACAGTACAAAAGAGAAGATCCTACAAGAGAAAGGGTTTCTAAGTGTGTTTCAAGAGGATATAGAAGAGGGATCAGTTGAAGCATTTCAGATACCTATTTTACGAGAAGGAGATTCTTTCAGAATCGTTCAGTATGAATTGATTGAGTCTCGAACAAAGAAACCAGCCTTTCATACGGAAAGTTCCATTTTAACCTTTATGGAAACGGCAGGACGTAAATTAGATGATGAACATTTGAAGGAACTCATGAAAGGAAAACGGATTGGGACAGTGGCAACGGAAGAAACCTTTATTCCGAAACTGTTAGATCGTAGCTATATTGATGTCACCAATAATCAAATTCGAACTACACCTATTGGTCGTGCGTTTATAGATGCTTTTCCGGTAGATACAATTAAAAATCCAGCTTATACGGCTGAAATGGAAGGGATGATTTACATGATTGAAAAGAACGAAATGAAATATGAGGAATTTGTAGAGAAAACAAATACATTTGTAAAAGACACGGTAGAACAACTAGGCGCAATGGATGATAAGGTGTCGGATAGCATTATTAATACTTGGAATCAACAAATTGAGGTGTGCAAATGCCCTTGTAAAAAAGGAAAGATCCTTCATAAAGGCAACTTTTACGGGTGCAGTAATTATCCGGAATGTGAAATCTCCTTACCGAAAAAAATTAAAGAAAAAGCGATTCCGGAAGCGCAAGCGAAAAAGCTGTTTGAGGATAAGAAAACGGATCTTTTAAAAGGATTTAAGTCCAATGAGAAGGAGTTTTCCGCTTATCTAGTGTTACATGAAGGGAAAGTGAAATTTCAGTTCCCAACACAAGAGGAGCTGTCATTTGGTAAATGTCCAAAATGTAAAAAAGGGGATATGCTTCATCGTAAAACATTTTATGGATGCACGGAGCATAAAAATGGATGTGATTTTATGTTACCAGCCAAGATGAAAGGGAAAGCAATCCCTGGTAATCAGATGAAAAAGTTAATTCAGTATAAAACAACGGATTTTATCAACGGCTTTCAAGGAGAAAAGGGAGAATTTACAGCAGCTATCTATATGGAAGCGGACGGAAGTTTAAAATTCCGTTTTCCAACGACTGAAGATCGTACCATTGGCAAATGTCCATTATGTAAAAGTAGAGTTCTTGTAGGGAAAAGTAATTACTTATGTGAGAAATACAAAAAAGGCTGTGACTTCATTATTTTTGGTACATTCTCTGGTAAAAATCTAAGTAGTAACCATGTGAAAAAGTTATTAGAAAAGAATGTAACGGATCAGATTAAAGGGTTTATCTCGAACAAAAACGGGAAAAAATTTGACGCTCATTTATCATACAGCGTACAGGAGAAGTGATTAAAATTCTTATTCAACAAATAAAAATTGAATGTATGTAAAAGAGGACTAGGAAACGGAATAGTCCTCTTTTTTATTTCATTTTATAGAGTAAAGGGGGGATTCCGTAATGGCACATGTCAGTACGGAGGATGCGATGAAAGCAAGAAAAGTTGACTTGATTTCATATCTGGAAGCAAAAGGAGAAACGTTTAAGAAAGAGGGAAACTATTACCGTCATACGGAACATGACAGTCTCATCGTTAAAGGGAATCAATACGCCTGGAATAGTCGTGGCGAAAAGGGCTATGGAGCGATTAGCTTTGCGATGATGTACTATGAAATGACATTTCCGCAAGCTGTATTAGACATCAATAAAGGGGATTACAAAGAGTTTGATCGTTCAAAAGCTGAAGAGGAACGCAAAAAAGAGCAGCAGCCTTTCATCTATCCGAAACACTTAGAGGTGCAGAAACAAACAGAGATCAAGCAGTACCTAATTGATGAAAGAAAAATAGATCCTCGCCTGGTGAACTGGTTGATTAATAAGGATCTTATCGTCCAGGATAAGAAAAACAATGTCGTGTTCAAATGGAGAGAAGAAGGTGGCAAAGGGCAAGTAATAGGAATGAACCGTCAAGGTACTGTCAAAATGGAGAATAAAAGGGGAAGCTTTAAGCAAATTGTCCCGAATTATGAAAAAATCAATGCCGGTTTTACGGTTGATGTAGGTAAACCGGATAAGATTTATTTTTATGAAGATCCAATCGACATGTTATCTCATTGGAGTATCAAGCAAAATAAGATACAAAACGCTCGCCTGGTTTCTATGCATGGATTGAAGTCCAAAACAGTGATTCAATCTTTAATGGATGCCAAAAAAGAAGGGCACGATATTAAAGAGGTCATAATGGCAGTTGATAATGATAAGGCTGGGAAAGACTTCATTCAGACAATGAAATGCTTTGTAGATCTTAAAGAGGATATTCCAACGAATGAAAAAGATTGGAACGACGTCCGGAAGAAACAAGTGAGTGAGCAACAGGCAAAAGAAACAGCCCAACCAAAGAAAATGAAACCAATTAAAGAGGTGGAGCGAAGTGTCTAATCTACCAGAAATGCCAAACATATTACAAATTTTGATGTATGGTTTTTTCCTTTATGTTCTTTTTCGTATTTCTAAATTTATGTACCGAAAGATCCAGGAGCGAAGAATATTAAAGCGAATGGCTAAGTCTGGTATTCGTTATATAGATAAAATGGACGGCCATCAATTCGAAGTATACCTAAAAGCTCTCTTTCGACAGTTGGGCTATTCTCCAACAGTCACAAAGCAGTCAAATGATTTTGGAGCGGATCTGGTATTGAAGGGGAAGCATCGTATTGTAATCCAGGCGAAACGTTACGGGATGAAAAATAGAGTTGGCATCAGTGCTGTACAAGAGATATATGCAGCACAAGCCTATTACAAAGCACATGAGGGCTGGGTTGTAACAAACAGTGTATATACAAGACAAGCAAAGGAATTAGCGGAAGCTTGTCATGTAAAACTAATAGATCGTGTAGAACTTCAGAAGTTGATTAATAAAATTAATCCCGAATATTCGGCTAAAGATGTGTATCAAGGGGTAAAACCTGCAGAACGGAAATGTCCAACATGTAAGCATGATTTAGTGATTCGTAATTCAAATAAAACAGGAAATAAGTTTTTTGGTTGTTCTCAATATCCGACATGTACTCACACAGAACCAATCAATACATGAGCTGTGATGAAAATCCAGCTCTTTTGTTATTTTTAGGAATTAACTTTAAAAAATCATACTTTCATCAAAAAACGGCTTCTCAGATTTCGATATAACCAATGTTTATTTAAAAGTGAATGACATAAGACCTAAATAACAAAGGATTTGTTGTAAGCGGAAATAAGTGGTTTAAAGTGAATTAAGGATGTTATAAAGAATTTTTTATAAAATATCTGAAAAACAAATAAATAACCTTGTAAGGTTGATTATTTTGTTGTAAAATAACCTTACAAGGTTATTTATAGAGATAAGGAGTGAGAATATTGGAGAATACAGTAAAAGAAATCATTGATGATTTAGAGTATCTGTTCAGAAATGGAGAAATTGGCATGGAAGTAAGTAATTCGGTTTACTATCAGAGGTTTTGTAAAGTACTGGATGCAACAGAAATGCGCTATGATTTACACATTCATGAATATGATGAAGATTCCCTAGTTGTTAAATTAGTGTAAAATACAAATGTTTTAAGGGATTAATTTTCTTTAAGTATAAAAAGGGAATAGGGAGGAAAAGGATATGAAAATTGGTACATCTGAATGGCTTTCTCTTAGTAAGGATATTAAGCTGAAGTTGATCCGTTTGGCTGTCATAGATAGTAAATATAAACAAGCAAAATAAAAACCCTTCATTTGCTTAACAGCAAACAAAGGGCTTAGTTAATGAGTGACTGAAGTAGAAGGAAATCTAGTCCATTTCCTTCTTTATTTATTGTAACATAAAAGGAAAAGCACAAACAAAGGAGAATTCCCATGAAAGAAATTGATAAATACATGACACCATCTGAAGCAGCTTTTTATTGGGGGATTCCTCGTGAGACAATTAAGAATAAATATAGCCCCTCTCTAATGAACGAGAAGCAAATAAATGATTTAGAGCGCATGTTACAAGAAGGTTTAGTGAAGTATTTTTTGCACCCTGAAGGGAAGCGTAAGGAATGGATTATAAGCCGACAGGCAATGTATGAATGGTTTGGAGAACCAAAAGACAAGTAGGAAAGGGGGATAATAATGCAAGAGGAAACATTTTCTCTCTGGGGAGGATTCAAGAGTGCATTTCGTTTGATTATTTGGTTTTGGATCGTTATGTTTTTGCTATTTGGTGAAAGCTTGCTACAATAGAATGGAGTCGAATAGAAATACCCTTAGGCAGCTTTCATAGATTTATGGTCTATGGGGGCTTTTAATTAGAACTTGAAATAATTTCACGTACCGTATCTATTAATAAAAAATATATAGAACAAAATACTAGTCCACATACAATTCTTATCCCTATACATGGGGGAGCACCAGATGCCCATCAAGCTAAGAAAGGCAAATACTCCAAACGAAAAAAAATTGACATCTCCAGGTGAGGTACCGCCAGCATTTCGGAAAAACCCCACGCTAAGAGCATGCAAGATTTTATGCAAAAAATCGGGAGACATAGGGAACTATGGGGAGGCCAAAAGGCGCACCAAAATAGGAATGTATAAAAAAATGCATAGATCCATCGAACAAAAAAGGAGGTTCCCTTATGAGAGTAGGGGTTCCTCCTTGTCCTTGCTACCAATAATAGGACGTTATGTTAACCTTACATGAATACCATATACAAACAAAATTACACAACATATCACTTCTTTCGAATGGTACAATTAGGAAAAAGGGGGAGAAGTAATGCAAAATCTAGAAATAAAAGAGATTAAACTACTTGATAAAGATATTGAAGAGCTTTCTGAACTTTTGAAAACCGTAGTAGATGATGGAGCGTCAATAGGTTTTTTACCTCCACTGGAACAAGAAGAATCGACAAAGTATTGGCAAACTGTTTTAGCACCAGAGGTGATATTGTTTATTGCCAAAATAAACAATAAAGTGGCAGGCAGTGTTCAATTGCATTTAATTACAAAGCCGAATGGAATCCACAGAGCTGAAATTTGCAAGTTAATGACTCATCCAAGCTTTAGACGTAACGGTATTGGACGTTCACTTATGCAAAAAGCAGAAGAAAGAGCAAAACAAGAAAGCAGGTCTCTTTTAGTATTAGATACTAGAGAAGGAGATCCTTCCAATAGATTGTACAAGTCGTTAGAATATCAAGAATCCGGCAAAATACCGGGGTATGCAATTTCTCCGAATGGTGAATTAGATGCAACGGTTATTTATTATAAATTTATTTAGTTTTTTATTTGAAAAAAGAGATAGCTTTTAAATGACATTATTGATATTTATTTTTGTGATGAATATTTGCAAGTAAGTTCCGTAAATAAATATTTAACTTCCGCTAACGAGAATTATGTAAAAGAGCTGTCCAAATGGATGGCTTATTTTATTTTTGCTTAGCGTGGTTTTTTTCCAAAATGCTGGCGGTACCCCTCGTATAAAAAATGCAAAAAATAACAAAAGATACATAACATTTAGCAGCAATCATCCCAACCGTTTTGTGTGCGATGCCCCCTTTTGCAGATAACAATCTTTAAAAAAATGCATGTTATCTGCATGTTATCTGCACTTTATCTTTACATTAAACTTTTATCATATAGTCGTACCCAAAAGGTATGACAGAATTTCAGAAGGTTAACCAAAGAGAATTTTATCAATATACCACATGCATTTTTATATTTGTAGGGGTTTTATAACACTCACGGTTTAACCAAGTCTATAAATTGTTAACATATTCACTAAAAATAAGTTGACCTAGGAAGAGTTTTTTTTTGAAAAAAAATAATTTTATATCTTATCCTGATATTTATAGGTTTTGTATCAGTTTATTTTTTATTAGGTCCAAAATTAAAAGGAAATCTTAATAAAAATTGAAATTCAGAAAAAGTTATAATCATAGATCCAGGACACGGAGGAACGAATGAATTCACAACAATTCCAAACAGATATAGCCTCTGGAATTGTTAATGGTGTTATAGAATATTTTAAAAAATAGTAGTCTAGTTAAATTAGACTACTAAACCAAAAATAAAGTTCAGTATATAATTAAAAATTTCAATTTTACTGAATAAATTTATTCAGTAGAAAATATATAACTAAAGGTTACTAGAAAGGACATACTAGAATGTTTACAAAAGGACTAAAAACAACGGTGATTATATCAATAGTTGCTTGTATCACACTAGGTATTTTTATGTTTCAATTCTTCACATCACCTGCCAAAGGGGTAATGAACCAAGAAAATACTGTTCAACTGGCAAGTGAGCAAACAAAGGGCGAAATGAAAAAAACAGCACCAGATCAATATAATGGTCAGGTTCGTAAAGTAGCATATTTAACATTTGATGATGGACCAAGTCAATTTCAAAAAGAAATCTTAGATATTTTAAAGAGTAATAATATAAAAGGAACTTTCTTTATGATTGGTGGAAATATCCCAGCTCATAAAGAAAGTGTAAAACGCTTAGTAAATGAAGGGCATTATCCAGGTGTTCATAGTATGACACACGATTTTGGAAAACTGTATACGCAAGGAAAATTTGTTGAAGAAATGCAACAAGCGCAAAATATCATGAAAGAAGTAACTGGAACTCATCCAAATCTTGTTCGTTGTCCATATGGGAGTATGCCCGGACTTAAACAAGAATTACGGGATAAAATGGTAAATGTCGGCATGAAAGAGTGGGATTGGACAATAGATTCTTCAGATTGGCGGTTCTCAGGAAATCCAGATGCTGTTGTTCAAAAAACAATTTCTCAGGTTAAGGAAAATCGCGAAGTAATTTTAATGCATGAAAAACCACAGACAGTACAGGCGTTGCAAAGAATTATTGATGATCTTCGTAGTAAAGGTTATGAATTTGAAGTATATGATGAAGCTTCTCATTTCCCATTAAATTTTTGGAAGGATAATCGCATCTAAGTAGGAGGAATTGCAGATGATATATAGAAACCTTGCATTTATTACAGTTTTATCAGTAACTTTGCTGTCAGGCTGTTTAGGACAAAAACCAGAAGAAAAATTATATGTAGCATTTGAAAATGCTGCAAAGCAAGAAAAGACAATGTATGAAGATACGAAAAAATTAGCAGAATTAGAAAAGCAAGGACAAGAGTTATATACTCAAATTACACTTGAAGGAAAAGAGAACAATCAAGTAGTGAAAGAAAAGTTAGATCAAGCTGTAACAAACATAAATGATCGTGAAAAAGTATTAGAGAAAGAGAAAGCGACCTTAGAAAATGCACAAAATGAAGTGAAGTCTGTTGATAAATATATAAAAAAATTAGAAGATAAGAAATTACAAGAACAGGCTGAAAAAGTTCAAGATATGTATAAAAATCGTGCTGAATCTTTCAAGAAATTACATGATGACTATAAAAACTCATTACAATTAGAACAAGAACTGTACAAAATGCTACAAGCAAAAGATGAAAAACTAAAATCAATTAATGAAAAAATAAAAGTGGTTAATCAATCTTATGAACAAATCCATTCAGATCAGGATAGTTTTAATACATACACGAATGAATATAATAAGAAGAAATTAATCTTTTATAAGCACGCAAATATTAATATTAAAGAAGTCAAAAGATAAATCGATTGTAAAAAATGAATTGTATTTCTTATAGGAATTTTTTACAATCCAAGTTCCTCAAGCCAAATTGTTGCTAATCAAGAGCAATTTGGCTTTTTGCATTCAATAATCATTTTATTTAGATTTGGAATATAAAATATTAGAAGCAATAGATAGGAACGAAACATTGTCCTTATTTGAAGAAAACGAAGTTCATTTAGTTATTTTTGATATTATGTTATCCAAAGCAGATGGATGGACTGTTTAAGGTGTCAAATTTCACTACGTTGACGGCTCGCGTTGATGAAGCTGATACGTTACTAGGATTTAAGTTAGGGACAGATAATTACGCAACAAAACCTTATATTCCCCTATTATTACTTGCAAGAACGAAACAACTATTCGACAGTCGGACCTTTAAAAAAGAATTATTCAATTCATATATTATCTAGTACTTGTATTCATGTACACTTCCTATTACCTATAGCCACACTAGAAAGAAAAGACATTAGCTTGACTCATACGGAATTACATACATAATGCCAAATTAAGGTATAGTCATTACCAGAGAGCGCACTTAATTACAAAAATTGTGGCTATGAATTTGTTCGTGATGATTGTATAGTAAATTGCGCAATAAATCGGATGATAAATCTAAGAGAATTATAACCATCGTTCCAGCGAGTTGTAAATTGGAGGATAAAGTATGAAAAGAGGAATTGTATTAAAATTATTTATGCTAACAACAGTGTTGTGTATGTTGATCTTGGCAACCATTTTTGTTGGACAAACAATATTCTTTAAACAATTTTATGCGAATAAAAAAGTGGATGATATTAAAACAAACATGGGTTCTTTTGAAACAGATTATTTAAAAAGTGAAGGAAATTCACAAGTCATTCAAAAGTTAGAACAAGATTTCTATCGAGAACATAATACATGGATTACAACATTAGATAGTAAGGGGAATTTAAAGAATGTAAATGATTTTTATATAGAAGTAAAATTAGATCAGTCTAAAAATAAAGAAAATCAATTCGCTAATTCTACAATTTCTATACCACTGTATAATTTCAAGGTTGCGGACGATCATACGAGGAATATTTCAAATGAAATATTCCCTTTAGGTGAAACAGTTACTGTAAGAGGGATACAAAAAAATGCTACGTTCATTCCTTATTCTGTATTCTTCAAAACAGCAACTCCAAATTTGATAAATCCGGCATTAGAAAAAAAAATAAATGAAATTGTACAAAAACTTAAAAATAAATATAGTTCTAAAGAGTACTTTGAAGAAGAGAAGCTTGAACTTAAAAAAGAACTTGATGAACAAGTACCTCAAAAATATATAGAAGGGAAAATTACAAAGGTTCAACTTTCGGCTGACAGTACACAATCGAATTTTGCTTATACAAATAACTTATTTATGGAAAGGATACAAGAGTTTCAGGCAGACTTATTGCTAAATGAAAAGAATACTAACTATGATTCATTACAAGAAATAGATTATGAGCAGAATGATATTAAATATAAGCTCATAATAAAACCCATAAAGGATAAAAGCGGTGCAATAACATACATTTTCTCAATGACTTCGTTGCAGCCGGTTGATGAAGCTGTACAAATGATAAAAGAGTATTATGTCTATATTATTATGTTTGTGTTGCTTCTGATTTTTCTAGCTTCTTTTTACTATTCAAAAAAGATTGCAAAGCCTTTATTACAAATAAACAAGACAACCAAAAAAATTGTAAACTTAGATTTCTCGGAAAGGGTTCCAGTCATGTCAAAGGATGAAATCGGTGATTTATCTCAAAATATTAATTTACTTTCAAATACATTACATTCGCATATTGAGCAGTTACAGCAAGACATAGAGAAAGAAAAGAAATTAGAACATACAAGAAAAGAGTTTATTTCAGGGGTATCGCATGAGTTAAAAACACCTCTAAGTATTATGAAAAGTTGTATTTCTATTTTAAAAGATGGTGTTGCAAGTCATAAGAAAGAGTATTACTTTAAGGCAATGGAAAAAGAAGTGGATAAGATGGATATGTTAATTGTGGATATGCTTGAGTTAGCAAAATTTGAATCTGGTACGTATAAAATGCAGATGGATGTTTTTTATATTGACCAAGCCATTCAGCATATTTGTGAACAATTATCTATGGAGATAACAAAAAAGCAATTACATGTTCACGCACATCTTTCTGCAATTGAAGTCATTGCAAATTACCATCGTATAGAACAAGTACTCACAAACTTTATCACAAATGCTATTCGTTACACGCCAGAAAAAGAAAATATTATTATTTCTACAATAGATGAGCCAAGTCGCATAAAAGTTTGTATAGAAAATAAAGGTGCCCATATTGAAGAAGATCAATTAGATAAAATTTGGGATCGTTTTTACCGGGTTGATACAGCTCGTCAACGCTCACAAGGTGGAACAGGTCTTGGACTTGCCATTTCAAAAAATATTTTAGAACTTCATGGAGCTGAGTATGGGGTCCATAATACAGTTGATGGCGTGTTGTTTTATTTCTATTTACAGAAAAAAGTGTAGAACGGAGGTTCTACACTTTTTTCATTTATTTTGATGGTATCTTTACCTTTTCCTTAACATAAAAAGAATAGGTTCGTTTGTTTCTAAATGTACAAAATTCCCGAAATAATCTGGTGAGTTCTGGTGCAAAAAGATACTATTTCACTTAATACGTAGTTGTGCTTCAGCATCAAAGAAATGTACATGGTCCATGTTAAATACCAGTTGCGTTTGATAATCATTACGTGTATCTAAACGTACAATGAAGAATTGATGGCTCTGGTGCAAAAAAACAAAGCCTCTTGCAAGTAATCTCCTAAACTTGGATATACTGATACTAGTACTTTAAAAAAGAACAGATTGATTTACGGTACCAGTCTGTCCAAAATCAAAAAGAATTCACCCATCAATTGTTTGAACTTGTAGCATAAGATACAAGTCCCTTAGGAATATATGCATTTTATTCTTTTTTGCACCAAAACGGTTACTACTTCCACGGTGTTTCTGTTTTATGCTCAATAACTTGTAATACGTTGGGCTCAATATCCTTTAACATTTCTTCCTTTGAACGGTTGCTTTTAGGAGTTTCTCCATTTTGTTCACCTTCAATTTGTACGTCAATCTGTGTGTTTGAAATCACATCAATCACTTGTTGTTTAGAAATATTTTTATCTGCCGCAATCTCTACAACAGTTTTACCTTTAGCTAATTCTTGTTTTAAATCTGTTGCGCTAATTTTTAATAAAGAAAATAGTTTTGCATCGTTTAAATAGAAATCAGCAGTATAATCAGGCTTCCCATTTGTAGAAAATAAACCTTCTACTTTAATACTTGGAGGTGTAGGTTCTCCTTGTAATACTGATTCAATTTCTTCAGAAGTTGGTGCTTTTATTGTTTTTTCTACCGAAACATTTTCAGTTGAGGCTTTTGTTGTTACTGAATCATTTTTTTCTTTTTGAGCTGCATAGGTACTACCAGCTCCTACTAATAATGCTGTTGAAATACCTAGTGTCGTTAATAATTTCGCATTAAATTTTGCCATATTATTTCCTCTTTTCCTTGTTTTAATATGTGTTACAAGTACAAATATAATTGGATCCTGTAAAGATGAGATGCAGATGATATAAAGCTGAAATGGATTTTTCGCCACAAATCTTATATCTAGTAGGGGTAAGGCAACATGCCCATCAACTTAAGAAAAGTAAACACCCCAAAAAGAAAAAATGAGCTGAATTCTCAAAATAACAAACTGTAGAAAAAGAGAATTTTCATTTAGGGGTACAGCCGAGATACGTGTAAAAATAGGTTATAGGCTTACTTTTATTTCCAATCTGGTTTTTTATAAAATTCCTTTATTCGTCTAAGCTTTCATTTTCGCTTGTCATGTAAACAAACGTTTAGGTGACAAATGAGAACCAGGATAAAACAAACATATAAGGGTGTTTTTGCCCATCCCCCGAAAAGTAGGAATAAGTGGTTTATGTAACAATAGAACCAAATAGTGTTGGTTATCATATAGGATTTCTTGTACCAGGGATAACGTCAGGAAAATACGGATTTACAACGTTAAGAAAACTACAGCATAGAAAAATCGATTCCTTTACGTTTAGGAACCGATTTTTAATTTGGCTTATTAAGCTAACGCCACCGTTAGTTTTATTAAAGGACATTTATATAGAAAGCAGATTAATATTTTATTTGTATTCTCATATGAACTATCATTAATTGACAAGTACTATTTGCCCTAACTCTGATACCAATATAAAGCGAGGTCATTCATTGTTGAAGCGTGCCCCTGTTGTCTTAGCATGGTTGTTATGTTACCTCGATGGTAGGTACCATGGTTAGCAACGTGAAATACAATTTCTGAGTATGCAGTCTCTCTAGCACCTGACCAAGGATTATTCAAATTAATTTTTTGTTCTAAATCTTTTTGGCTATTCATCCATTCTTCATACTGTGAAGCTAGTTCTTCGAAATACTTAATAAATTCATCTACAGAATATAAATTAGTCTTTTCTAATAATGCCATAGAAGCTTCCAATGCTTCTTGCATACCAATTCCTTTAAGTACTTGTAACCACATAACATCTACTACATAGATATGGCTAAACGTTTGAGCAATATTTGGATATGAACTATTAGCCTCTTTATATAGGACATTGCTTGGTAATTCTTTTATTCTTTCTAGTAACACCTTATTAGCCCAAAGATGGTACTTATACATATTTTTTGCATGGTTCATTTAACATCTACTCCTTTAGTTCTGGTTTTTTAAAAGTTGATATCTAGATTATAAAAAAAGATATATGACAGCAGCTTGTCATATATCTTCATAAACTTTTATTATTTTTTTTGCTTCATCTATTAAAATTGATTGCAGTTCCATCGGTTTTACAATTTTAGCACCGCTACCAAAGCTTAAAAGAATCGATTTAAGCCATCCAGCCTGTAGAGGCTGATAAACACAAATTGTAATTGTCATACTTCCGTCATCGTTAATGGTTTTTGAAGAATTCTGGAATTGATCTAATACTTCTGCTAAGGAATTAGGACTCACCCAGATTACTACATCCTCAAACCCCACCAGATTACGGTTCGAATAAAATGCTTCGTCTTTAATTTCGTGATGTTTTAGAAACTTTTCTTGTGTCAGAGTTACATCCATCATACGTGATAATCTAAATTCTCTATAATTCTGACGTTCTCTACAATAACCATACATATACCAGTTACGGAACTTATAATGAAGGTGAATAGGTTCTACTTCACGAGATGTAAATTCATTTTTATTACTTACATAATTAAAGTGTATTACCTTTTTTTCATGTATAGCTTTTCGCAGATTCATTAATGAATTGGGTTCTGTTCTATGGCTTTCCAAGTCAACCAATAAAGACTTATTATTACTGTTTGTATCCAGTACTTTTAGTCTATCTATCGTATGTTCAATTTCTGTATCTTTAAAAATATTCGATAAACTACTTAATACTGTAATTATATTCAGAATGTCATAAGAACCCATTAAGCTTTTATCAAATTTGTATCCCTTTATTATACCGAATCCCCCGTTAGTCCCTTGGTAAGAAACAACTGGTATTCCAGCAGCACAAATAGCTTCGATGTCCCTATAAATTGTCCGTGGTGATACTTGAAATTCATCAGCTAAACTAGAAGCTGACAAAATTTCATTATTTAAGAGCTTGAATATGATTGATATCAAACGTTCTAATTTCAATTCTCATTTCCTTCCCTTAATAATTGATTAAGCGACCATTGTCATTCCATTGACCGTACATTTTATTTTCCCTGGTATTTTCAATAAACTTATCCAATCTTTTATTAAAAATATTAGGTTCATTTCTATAACTTTGTATCGTATCAATTCTAATCCTTCTGTATAGATCAGGAAAATTAATGAAGTTTTGATATAATTGGTCATCTTCTTTCAGACGAGTTTCAATATCTGCATCTATAGTAAAAGATTCAGGTCGCATATCAGGAAGAACTCTCAGTCCTTCTTCTTTCATCAAACCTAATTGATATAATCTCCTTACTCTTTCCTTATTTAATTCTGTCCAATTACTGTTTTTCTTTCTTGGGGAAAGCCTTTGAGCAAGTTCAGTATCTGATATTTTCTTCTTTATGCCATCAATCCAACCAAAACATAGTGCCTCTTCAACTGCATCTAAATACTGAATCACTTCTGATTGTTCAGTTATACTTACTATCACCCAACAAAATCTTTCTGTTTTTGAATTTTCTTCAAGCCAATCTCTTAATTCCCACCTTGTCGTAACTCTAAGTAAATTCTCTATTTCCATTTTTAAAATTATCCTTTCTAAAATGAATATATGTCCTAAATAGGGGTCACCATACATCGCCATCAAGCTAAGAAAAATGGATTACCCCAAAACGATAAAAATGATTAGAGACCCTGATTTTTTATACAAGTCAGAAAAATCAGGGCTATTTTTAAAAGATTAAGGATTATTGAGTAAGCAATAGTTAATTGATTAGGCCAGTATTTTTATCCTTCACTAATAAAGGGAGCAATTATTTTTTTTTCATAAGAAGATAACACAATATTCGTTGAAGGCGTACCATATTGCATTGTATCATCAATAAATTGTTCTAAGCTTTCTACAGAATATGTTGCTAATTTGATAATATAGCTAATTTCCCCTGCTACTCTGTAACATTCAAGTACATCTGGATGATTATAGCAAAAGTTAGCTAATGATTTACAATCCTTTGATTTAAACAATATAAGTGCAGAAATTGGACGGTTTATTTTTTTTAGAGAAACATGTGCATGGTAACCTTCAATAATTTGTTGCTCCTCTAACTTCCGTACTCGCTCAGTTACTGACGGAGAAGATAAGTGAACGGCTTCTGCTAAATCCTTCATTGAAATTTTTGCATTTGACTGTAATAATCCCACGATTTTTTTATCAACTTGATCCATAAATTATCCAACCTTTTTTTATAAGATAGAATAACTTAAATTCTTTATATAATAAAGCTAAACAATCGAATATCCTTATTGAACTTATTTATCAGCCTTCTATATTTATATAAAATAAGGATATCAGGAGGCGATTTTCGATATGAAAAAGATTTTATTATTATTAGCTGATGGATTTGAAGCAGTAGAAGCTAGTGTATTTACAGACGTACTAGGTTGGAATAAATGGGAGGGAGATGGATCAACCGAGGTCGTAACAGTTGGTCTTCGGAATAAATTAACCTGTACTTGGAATTTTACTGTCATACCCGAAAAAACGGTTGATGATATTCAATTAGATGAGTTTGATGCACTAGCTATTCCAGGAGGTTTTGAAGAAGCTGGTTTTTATCAGGATGCATACAGTAGAGAATTCTTAAATGTTATTCAACATTTTTATGCCAAGCAGAAGCCTATTGCCAGTATCTGTGTTGCATCATTAGCACTTGGAAAAAGTGGAATTCTTATAGATAAAAAAGCCATCACATACAGTCATCCAACGAGTAAACGAAAAGAGCAGTTAAAGAATTTCGGTGCAATAGTACAAAATGATTTAATTGTTCAAGATGGAAATATTATTACATCTTCAAATCCAGGTACAGCTTTTGATGTTGCATTTTTATTACTTGAAAAATTAACATCTAAAAAGAACGCTAAACATGTTAAGGATCTTATGGGATTTTAGGCATTGATCTTCAACAAAGGGGTACTTTGCGATTTTTTGGAGCTTGCTAGAAGTAATGTGAAAAATCGCCATGCTCTAGTTCTATTTGTTGAACCAAATGAAAAGAATAGTAATTAACTAAAATAGGAGAATTTTTATGATTGTAACACTTTTTACGTATATTTTGTTAGGTTTATCTTTATCAATACCTGCAGGTGCTATGACTGTCCAAATGACCAAACAAGGAATAAGAAATGGTTTCGTACATGGTTGGTTTGTAGGTATAGGAGGAATGACTGTAGATTTATCTTTAATAGTCCTGATTTATCTAGGGTTCTCTAGTGTATTAACCACTCCATGGGTAGAAGCAGTTATGTGGCTACTAGGTTTTGGGTTTTTAATGTTTATTGGAATAGAAAGTATTAAAGAAGCAAAGTCAGAAGTTAACATAGAGGGAGAAGATCCTAATAAATCTTTATTAACAGCTTATTTATCTAGTTTTATGATTGCTATATCACCGGCTAATATTGTATTTTGGATAGGGGTCTTTGGTCCGGTTCTAGTCTCTTCATTAGGTAATGCAAGTACATCTACATTTATATTAATAGCTGTAGGTATTTTATTAGGTATCTTTATGCATGATATGGTCTTATTAGGCTTTGTTCATTTTACTAGACGTTTTCTAAATCCAACCTTTATTAAATGGGTATCTATATCTGCCGCAATAGTACTATTCGGATTTAGTGGTTATTTTGGTTACAAGTTTATAAAACAAGTAATTACTTTTATCTAAAAAGCATAACTCTTATAAACTTAAATATGGTGGTTATAATGTAAATGAAAAAGATGCGCATTTTAAACCCAAACGCAACGTAATTGCAAATATGTTATAATACGCAGGTACCCCCTCAGGAATTCGCTGATCCCTAGGTTTTTTTTAATTCCTTACACGTAGCCTTTAGAAAAAAGAGCACATAGGGATCACCTTACATGCTTATCAAGCTAATAATTTGAAGTATTCCCAAAACGAAGATTTTATCTCTTTATAGTTGTCCGTGGGAATTTAGTTCATTTTTTTCGTTTTGGGGGACAATGCATTTCTTAACTTGATGGCGATGGGGTCCCGCCAACAACACGCGAATTTCGTACGCCAAGGAATTTTCAAGGAAAAAAACTTGGTTTTACCATACGTTAAGAATGTTCCATAAACGATATTTAACCCTTTTTATGGTGCTTTGTTTTTGATAATGAGTTTTGGAACTAATTTTTGATTGTATTTCTATTAGTTTTATTAGAAATAAATGAAGTTCCTTAAACGAACGTTTATGTTACAAATATCACTGAAAAACAATGTTTAGTAAAAAATGTATTACTGTGACCTAGTTTTACACGTATCTCGTCTGAACCCCTTCTATTTTTTTGACCCAAAAACACATCGCATGCCAAATTTAGTAACTGCATATGTGGTAGAA
>NZ_JBBOUQ010000002.1:0-245824 GCF_038006125.1 Bacillus sp. FSL R10-2780 | reverse complement strand
AAGGAACAACTAAAGAAACAAAAGCTTCCAACTCCTGCGAAATACAAAGCAGAATTTGAGTGGTTAAAAGAAGTTGATTCATTAGCTTTGGCAAATGCTCAACTAAACTTGCAAACTGCCTATAAGAATTTCTTTAGTGGTCAAAATGACTTTCCAACATACAAAAGTAAAAAAGACAGAAAGTCTTATACAACGAATGTAGTAAACGGAAATATTATGTTGCTAAATGGTCATATCAAATTACCAAAACTGAAAATGGTACGTATCAAACAGCATAGAGAAATACCACAAGACTATATGATCAAGTCATGTACGATCTCCATGACACCTACCGGTAAATACTATGTGTCCATCTTGACTGAATACGAAAAAGAGATTGTACAAAAAGAAGTAGAAACAGTTGTTGGATTAGACTTTGCGATGGATGGATTATATGTTAGTTCTAAGGGTGAGAAAGCCAATTATCCTAAGTTCTATCGTAACATGTTAGACCGATTAGCAAAGGCACAACGAGTATTAGCAAGACGCAATAAAGGTTCTGAGCGTTGGAATAAACAACGTATTCGTGTAGCTAAGTTACATGAGAAAGTAGCTAACCAACGTAAGAATTTCCTTCATCATGAGTCTAAACAGTTGGCTACTAATTTTGATGTTGTAGCTATTGAAGACCTAAACATGAAAGGAATGTCGCAAGCACTTCATTTTGGAAAAAGTTTCGCTGATAATGGGTGGGGAATCTTCACTTCTTTTTTAGCTTATAAACTATACGAACAAGGAAAACAACTTATGAAAATAGACAAATGGTTTCCTTCCACAAAAACATGTAGCAGTTGTGGAAATGTAAAAAATATGTCATTGTCTGAACGAGTATATTCTTGTATATGCGGTGTAAATCTCGATAGAGATTATAACGCAGCTATCAATATCAAAAATGAAGCAATACGTCTATTAGCGTTAGCATAAATAGCAATAAAATAACCTTTGGAACAAGGGAGTTAGCTCGGCTGTCTTAAGACGAATTCGTTAGCTATCAAAAGTAACGACTAACCGAGAAGCCCCCACTTCAAACGGTCCGTTAGGACGTTAAGTGGCGGGTAGTTCACGGTCTATCTTACTTACGGAAATTTATGAAGGTTGTCTCGAGGATAATTGTAGCTTTGAAATAAAGTTTGATTAAAAATACCTCACAAACCCATATTTTACGATAAAGAAAAAGAATCCATTTTGAAAAAAGGTGATATGCTCCACTTTTGAGATTGACTATTTATCTTTCATAAAAAAATATGATCATTTTTGTGATCTTTCCTCCATTAAAGCGCCCGATTGCGGAGATCAAAAAAATGATTATGATTGCTGCTTATAGCTTGTTGAACTAACGCACCCGTTACTTTAAGTAAATTGATTCACAATCTTACTGGGAATTTACCTAAAAAAGCTGAATTAAATTAATAAAAAAAAGGACTCCCTTTTTGGGAATCCAATTCATTCAGTGTCACTTTGGTTAAAGTCTAATCTTCTCGGTTCGCAACACTGTCATTAGCCTCATCGGCACCTTCGCCGACTTTGTTACCCATCGCTCCTCCTGCAACAGCTCCTGCAACGGTACCAAGTGGACCAAGAACAGAACCCAAAGCAGCTCCAGCGACAGCGCCGACACCAGTTCCTACCGCTTCGCCAGCATCATTATCGACACGGTTACGTTCGTTTTTATCAGCCATTCATCTCACTCCTTATTTAGATTAGGCAAGTGCTTTCCAGCACAATACCTTACATATTTTTCCCTATAAGGACAGATTTATGTGAAGTTTAAATCTGTCCTTATAACTTTGTAATTTTCACTATCCTTCACGTTGTACAATAAGAAAAGCTGCCATAATGACAGCTAGATCTTAAACTATTGCAACCTTTAGTTCAAGTAGTACGAGTGCAACTTTTATTTATTCATCTACTCCTGCATCTATTTTCCAGCTATTTTGCAACTTCCGGATATAAATGATCTGGCCAATATGATATGCGTTATGAGTCGACACATTTCCAAGTATTTCCTACCATTTCACGTGTCCAGGATAACCATTAACCTCTCTCTCAACTTTTTCTTCAGATAATAACTCTTGCCAACGTAAAAGCACCTCTAATAGTTGTTTTTTTAAGGCAGCAAAAGTATGATTTTCAGAAATAATAAAGCTGTTATTATTTCCTATTGAAAGCACAGCATCAACGTGAGATTTTTGGTACCTTGTTTGCCATGTTTGATTCCAATATAGTAGATGCTGCACAATTTCAGCAATACTATTACTTTCTTCGTTTGGCGTCCAAAATGCATGTTCCTCAGACAATCTTTCTACTGAATCTGAAAATGGTAGGTACCAACTTGGGTGATTAGCATTTGCCAACAACTGATCCGATAAAACATCTTTTGCATGAGCCATAACCAACACTCCTAATTGTAGCTTTATAATAAAGTTTGATCAAAACGGATTCATTTTTTTTATAAAAACCCCTTCATAAGAGAACGTATATTCGTGTATAATAAGAACAAATGTTCTCATTATTAAGGAGGCGTAAAGGTGTATGACTACTCAATTTTGCCGAATCGAATTGTTTTATGTGTAGATCTTCGAAGCTTTTATGCTTCAGTTAGTTGCATCAAGATGGGATTAGACCCACTACATACCAAATTAGCTGTAGTAGGAGATGTGAACAGAAATGGCTCTATTGTTTTGGCTGCAACACCACCATTAAAGGCATTAGGTGTTAAAAAAATGGCAAGGTTGTACGAAATACCATGGCGTAAAGACATTCTTGTGGTAAACCCAATCATGGGAACTTATATAAAATGCTCAAATTACATAACGAAATTAGCTCTACAATACGTTCCTATTGAAGATTTTCACCAATACAGCATCGATGAATTCTTTATGGATATTACAAATAGTATCCATCTGTTTGCGAATGAGCCTTATGAATTTGCGCTGAAATTCAAACGTGAAGTATATGAGAAAACAAGAATTGAATGCACGATTGGGATTGGACCTAATCCTTTAATGAGCAAGATCGCTTTAGATGTGGAAGCGAAGAAGACAAAAGACTGCGTCGCATATTGGAAGTACGAAGATGTCCCCATAAAATTATGGCCGATACGACCACTTAGTAAGTTTTGGGGAATTTCGAGTAAAACAGAAGTTAAGTTAAATCGAAAAGGAATACATTCAATTGGAGACTTAGCGCAATACCCGCTCAAATACTTAAAACAAAGTTTTGGAATTTTGGGCGAAGAATTACACTTACATAGCAACGGCATTGATTTTAGCCGCATTGCAGAAAAATACATACCAGCAACAACTTCAATTGGTAAAAGTCAAATACTCATGCGTGATTACACAATAGAAGAATTTCCGATTATCCTTCTGGAACATATCGAGGAAGTTTGTTATCGGCTAAGAAGACATAATAAACTTGCTCAAACCATACAATTTTCTATTGGTTATAGTAAAAATTACGCTGGCGGTTTCAGGAAAACTCACACTTTAAACCGACCTACCAATTTAACAATGGATATTTATCGAATATGTACATACTTTTTACATGAGTTATATACGGGTGAACCCATTAGATCAATTAATGTTTCTTTAACCAACTTAATCAATGAAGGCGAAGAAAAAATCTCTCTTTTCGATAACATCATGCAACGGGAAAAAGAAATAAAATTAACTAAGGTAATGGATGAAATACGCACTAAATTACGGGGAGTTTCTTATACAAATAGTGCTACAGCAAGATATAGAAACACATTGTTAGGAGGACATAAATCATGAACAACACTAATATGCCAAAAGGAAGAGGAATGGTAAAATGGACTCCATTTGCTGCGATGCCGGAACAATTTGCTGGTATCCGTGAGATCATTAAAGAAAAAAATAAAATAACGCGTCCAATATTAACACCAGAAGAAAAAGAACTTATTGAAAACTTATTATTATGCTCATTGCTTTCCGAAGAAGAAATATTGATTACATATTACGAAGATGGCTATCTGCTTACTAACTACATAACCGTGACTGATATTGATCCATTGAATTGTTCTATTGTATGTACAGATGCTTTTTATAACAGGATTACTCTTAAATTTATGGATGTTGTTGATGCAAAATAAAAATAGAGGGTCTACCATACTTGGGAAGATCCTCTTCTTATTTCACATATGCAGAGTCCTAATCTTTATCAAATGTCTCTTGTTATTATATATTCTTTAATAAGAATTCTGTAATCTCTTCATTTAGTTCATGATGAAAATATTCTCGATTAAAGCCAGGTGGATCTTGTGATGGAAGAAAAGATGCATTCATCATTTCTTTTGGAAATGGGCTAAGAAAAGAAAAATGGCCTGCATTCTCAACTATTCTATGTTGGATTTTAGTATTGTCAGTTATCCCGTTAAATATAATTTCTGCATGAAAATACGGTGTAAATTGATCTTTCTCCCCAACAAGCATTAAAATGGGGATGTTTATGCCTGCCAAAGCCCTTTTTGTTTTAAACCAAACTGAAGCTGGCGCTAAAAGAACTAAAGATTTTATTCTGTAATCAGGTGTAATATTGATAAGATGAGATTTCTCATCAGAAGACTCATAAGGGAAAGAGGATGGTATTCCTCCTGATGCCGCCAATGCTGTGTACCCTCCCATAGAATGTCCGATGACTGAAACAGAATCAGGTTTTAAAAACTTTGTAAAATCTTCACTATTAAAGAACCAATCAATCGCCATAGAAATATGTTTTGGCCTAATAGTTAGATTATCGATTGTACCTTCCAATGTATTGTCGTTTCGATTATTGTATGGATGCTCAAGCATTCCCACAACAAATCCGTTACGAGCCAAGTGACGAGCAATTGTTCGATAAACTAATGGTGAACCACCAGTGCCATGAGATATTAAGACCAATCGAAACACACCTTCTTGGGGTACAGCATTACTCGAAACATTCAAATGATAGGGTCCAATTTTTTCTAACTTTTCAGGAGTAATTGTTGGATACATAACAAACATAGGAAATGTTATATCTAATCGTTCATCAAAAAGCTCCACTCTTCTATAGCCTGCGAACATTACATCATTCTTTCCTATTTCTTTATTCATTAAATTCCTCTCCTATTAACCTTATTTAATAATATAGTAGCAATTAGTTAACTTACAATTCCAAGTTGAACTATCTACTTTTAACTCCAGAATATGGCCCGTTTGCCTAGCAAAAGAAAACAGCAATCATTAAACAATCCAATATATTGTTATACCACTAGTCTTAGGGTTCCTTTTATAGAGAGAACCAGTATGGTAGAATTAATGTAGATGATTTTTTTATTTGCTTCTCTAAAACGTTCTGTCTCCCAATGGTACGTTTTTTATTTCTCAACAAAATTAACTGAATATTCAACCTACTTTACTATCATTCTCAATGAAGCTCTGATAAAATATGAATTACATAACGAAATATCCCTTATTTGACACCTGTGCCTCCCCGTACAGGTTTTTTTATTCTATTTTGAGTTAGATGCTCTTCTTCATATGCTGGTAATAATAACATCCAACAAACAGCTTTTCCCACTGTTTCACAAGTCTAGAACTTCCTACAAAATAAATTTCAATGTCGTCACTTAAGAGTCGTTGCATTATTGTATTCCATTTAAAAAATCTATCTGCCTGGGAAAGATAGCGTCCCGAAATTTCAATAAGAAAATCATTAAAAACAGCCTTGATTATATATTAAGTTTGTCTTTACAGTTCTCGCAAATAAATTTCCCCTCCAAATTTAAATAGGCTTTAATTTCTGTAAATCCTTTTCTCTTAGGATAGGGTACGATTACTAATGCTTGTTCGTCCTTTTTAATATCTTCCTTACAGTAGACGCATTTCGGAACTATCAATGCCACATTAATCCCCTCTTTCATCAACATAACGATTATATTTAAAAATCTCTTGTAGTCGATCTTGACATTTAGTGAATTCCTTAATGGGGTACCGCCACATCGCCATCAACCTAACGAAATTGGTTACCCCCAAGATGAAATTCTTGTACAAAAAACTTAACCCATGATTATAGAGAGTAATATATTTAAATTGATGATTATAACTTCACATCAATGAAATTATGATGATCGAAACGGAATACATGCATTCAAATCATTATCCAACTTTACAATTACACCAATATATAATCTTTTTTCCTCTTTGTTGAAAACTGAGTGTCTATATTTTAATTGGTATATATCCCAGGCCAGCCTCTTTTTCTTTTAATGAAAACGGGCTGATACCATATAAATACCTGAAGTACATGCTTAAACAAATGCCTAATGATGACCTAAGCACAATTGCAAAACTACTTCCACAGGCTCCTGATTTACCAACTACTTATTTCGGCCCAAAATCAAAAACACAATAGAAAGGGCCCTAGGATAGATGACTTCACAAGTCTACCCTAGCGCCCTTTCTATTGTGTTGTATGAAATACTACTTAATGCTCACATTCGACTTAGTATTTTCATAAAAAAATCCACTTCAACCATATTTTTTTCTTGGAAGATTTTATTTTAAAATTATCTACGCAGTTTTTTCAAACATCTTTAGATGAGTGAAAATCCTTGTCTATAAAGAACCCACAATTTTTTCATTATCTATTTCATATTTTACTAAGCAATCATTTTCCATGACTAGTTCTTTTTCAACTAAGTTACCTGTGACACGATCAATTTTTTTTTTATAAACTTTATTTTGTCTGTATACTTGACCATCTACTTTTTTTGCAAAACGATGATTTTCTTCAACGATAGAATACTTATATGGAGGATACTGGGATGCCCTGATTTCTCCGTAGATGTATTCTTCGTCAAGATGTAGATTGACTTGATAGGAAATATTTGAATTGTTTCTCAATTTGAGATCAATAATACCATTCATCAAAGTAGCGCCTGTTCCAAATGGAATCACACGTCCATAGTCAGGAAATGGATCGAAACTATGACGATATCTTTCCACTGTTTCCAACTCTGAATGAAGAAACATCCAGTAGAGAAGATTTCCTAACTGGCAGAGACCACCGCCTATTCCCTTTATCGCTTCGCCATTCATTAGAATAATTCCTTCTTTATATCCAGCCTTTTCACTGGAATTACCAACAAGATGCCAAAATGAAAATGTTTCTCCCGGTTTAATTACAACCTGGTTTATTTTGCAGATGGCTAGCTTTAGATTGGTGATTTTGTTATATTGCAGCTGTATATCCGTATCACCTAACTTTCTAATAAGCAAGGATTTATGTTTATAAATCCTGTAAGGTAATGGATTTGACTCGAATGTTTTTGAAAATTCATAACCTTTAAGACGGTCACTAATTTTTTTAAAAAGCCTACGTTGTCTGATTCTAATAGGAATTAAAAAAGGAAATCTTTGTGTTAATAATTTTCTTGCCATTGAGAATTGAGCTCCTTTATATACTATTCATCTATATATTATATTCAGATTTACACCATATTCATCATCACTAAGTAAATGATTCTGGTGTAAAAACTTCAGGATAATTGCAATGAATTTATAAATCTTAGACATATTGATACTATTATTCTAGAAAGGGTTTGTGATTGGTATGAAAAAGGACAATTTAGCAATATCAAATGATTTTCACACCAGAATCGGAAAAGGTGTTCTTAAGATATAATCCTTCAAAACATCATGTTATTATTTCAGTATTGAAAGCATTATTTTTTCCAGTTCCGCTTTATTCACATTACTATCGAACACTGCTTTCCCCGGATTGTCTAAACTATGATTTATGATGACTATCTGATATGCACTGTTCTTTCCTTTTGCAGGAACAATCATCTTCATACCTTGTAAATTACTATCCGAGTTATGAGTAGCGTAGAATATTTGATTTCCTTCTAATTCGTACTGTTCAATATTTTCTTCTACAACAAACAAAGCATGGAACGGATCTTTACTTTCTCCAAATATTTGTGATTGATAAGTTGTATAGTTTCCTTTTCCGTTCGTATATTCTAATTCAATAATTAATTCAGGCCTTCTCTTAATAAAATAATTTACCTTTTCATCCTTAAGATTGTACCCTTCAATTGTATAAGTTGGCTTCTTAATTTGAAAATCAACATGTTGCTGCGCTTCCTTTACCGTGTAATTTAAAGATTCGGATACTTTGTCATCAAACGGTTTTGATTGCTCATAAAGTACATATAATTTTTCACGATCGGCTTTTGTTAAACGCTCTTCTTTAAAATATAATGTATCGGATTCATAGTTTCCCGTAGCACCTTTTTTCTGTATATTAAGAATTTCTTTATACAATTTTATGTACTGTTCGAACTCATCTTTTGTTAAAGCCTTTTCAGCTAAATATAAATAATCTGTCCTATTTTCATATACCCTGTTTGAATAGCTGAATTCTTTTCTCGCATTTTCTTCTGTACCAAACAGCATATCTACAGCATTTTGAAAAGCATCTTTAGATTTCTGCTTTTTTTCTATCGCTTGTCCCTTCTGCCTTTCATCTCCTTCTACTGCACGTGCATTGAATAAGGAAAAAGATGCAACAGCAACTATAGCAATAATTCCAAGAGCGGACCAGCGATAGGATTTCTTCTGGAATTTCTTAATCATAAGAATTCTCCTTTTTAGCGTTCGTTTATTTCTACTTAAATTAGCTAGATTCGGTGCTTGATAATAACTTGAATAATGTTCTAAAAGAGTAATAATTGTATGTCCATATGCAATTTGTTCCTCTGATTCTATAAAAGTGAGCGCAAATGCATCACAGGCTAGTTCTTGATCTTCTCGCATACATGAATAGGCATACCAAAGAATCGGATTAAACCAATTTAAAATGATTAAACTATACATAACCCAATTTACAGCTATATCTCTTCGTTTCATATGAGATAGCTCATGGTAAAAAATATATTGTAGTTGTTGCTCATTTAATACTTTCATATGCCTGCTTGATAATAATACTCTTGGGCGAAAGAATCCAAAAACAGTCGGACTTGAGATTTTTCCAGCCAACCGTAATGGAATTTTCTTCTTAATTGCCATAGATTTTTTACAGTTCTCAAAAATCCCAACAATTTTTTCATCCGTAATATTTGGTTGCTTTTTTATGTAAGAAAATAACCGTCTATTCATAATACAAGTTATCATTGCTAGAATGACAACTCCAAAAAGCCAAATATATAAAGTGACTTTATAAACGGAAAATGTAGTATCTTCTTTCTTTTTATTACTGTCTGTTTGGTCACTCTCTTTCATTACATTTACGGAGTTAGATTTGTAACTATCCTCTTTTGTAGTTACTGTATAATTTGTTTTATCTTCTGACACGCTTTCTTTTGGTATAGCAGGAGTAGTATTCTTTTGAAAAACCTCAGACACACCAGGACTATATGAAAGAAGGGAATAAATACTGTAGGAACTATCTGGTGACCATGGTAATAGAAGTCTTACAATTAAAATCATCCATAACATGTACTGCCATCGCGGGGTTAACTTGTTTCTAAGCAAGATTTTGACACATAAGATTAAACCAACTAATATACTTGCCATAATGGATGTTTCTATCACCCAATCAAAAAATCGAGGTAGATAGACGTTTACAAACATATCTATCATCATTATCTATCCTTCCTCTGATTTTCCTCAGTCTTCTCATCCAGAATACGTTTAAGTTCATTAATGTCTTCTGAAGATAATTTTTCTTCTTTTAAGAAATTCACAAGTAAAGGTTTAAATGCCGCACCATAGAAACGTTTTAGGAGGGATTTTGTTTCTACTTGTAGATAACTATCTTGCGACACTAAAGGATAATATGCATACATACGACCTTTATCTTGCTGGTAAGAAACAGCTTCTTTTTGGACTAATCGATTAATAAGCGTTCGAATCGTTTTTGGTTTCCAGTCCATTGTTGCCTCTAGCGCTTTAATCACTTCATTCGCTGTTTGAGGAGATTTTGACCAAAGAACCTTCATGATTTCCAATTCAGCTTCCGATATTTTAGGTAATTCTTTCATTATATAAAATTTCACTCCTTGTATTACATTTGTAATCTATAAGTTAATATTACAAATGTAATCCTTAATTGTCAACCATATTTTGGGTTTACAAATACATTTCCATGAAACTTAAGAAATTAATCCCAAAAAAAATGAAAATACGCTATTCTTTTTGTAGAAATATATAGAAAGGATGGCGTTTTTTATGAGTCTTTCAATTCAAGAAGAGTTTCATTTGTTCGCTCAAGAGCTACAGCGATATCTATCTCCACATATTCTTCAACAACTCGCACAGGAGACAGGTTTTGTAAAACGTAAAAGTAAGTATGGCGCACGAGATTTGGCTGCTTTATGTATCTGGATTAGTCAACATGTAGCAAGCGATTCTCTTACTCGATTATGTAGCCAGCTTTATGCAAATACAGCTACACTTATGAGTCCAGAAGGACTTAATCAACGTTTTAACCGATGTGCTGTTTTATTTCTACAGCGTATATTTTCTCTTTTAGTCAAAAGCCAACTAAACGATTCGTCTCAAATCCAAAACCAATATACTTCTTATTTTCAACGTATACGTATTTTAGATGCTACTATTTTTCAAGTCCCTAATCATTTGGCTCCTATTTATCCTGGTTCAGGAGGATGTGCACAAACAGCCGGTATTAAAATTCAGCTAGAGTATGATTTACATAGTGGAAAATTCCTCAATTTTCAAATGGAACCAGGTAAAAATAATGATAAAACCTTTGGTACAGATTGTTTAGATACCTTACGCCCAGGAGATTTATGTATTCGAGATTTAGGATACTTTTCTCTAAAAGATTTAGACCAGATGGATCAACGAGGTGTATTCTATGTTCCACGGTTGAAATTAAATAATAGAGTATATGTAAAAAATGATTCTCCAGAATTCTTTCGGGATGGGACAGTAAAAAAGCAATCCCTATATGTTTTACTTAACCTTGAAGATATTATGCATCAGATAAAACCAGGAGATACTTATGAAATTCGGAATGCCTATATTGGGCAACAAAAATTACCCTCACGAGTTGTGATATACAGACTGACATCGACTCAAACTCATAAACGTAGGAAACAGCAAACCTATGTTGAAAAGAAAAAAGGAGTTACATACTCTGAAAAAAGTAAACGATTAACAGAAATCAACGTTTATATTACCAACATACCATGGGAAATTGTTCCTATGGAACAGGTTCATGATATCTACTCACTACGTTGGCAAATAGAGATTGTATTTAAAACATGGAAATCTCTTTTTGGTATCAATCATTGTCACAATATTAAGCGAGAGCGTCTAGAATGTCATCTTTATGGACAGTTAATCGCTATTTTTCTTTGTTCTTCCACTATGTTCAAAATGCGACAGCTGTTACTACAGAAAAAACAAAAAGAATTAAGTGAATATAAAGCAATTTATATGATTCAAGATCATCTGTACTTAGTATATGAAGCTATACAAAAAGACACCCAAGAAGTATCAAAAATTTTCCTTCGTCTGTTTGCCCTCTTACAGAAAAACGGACGGAAATCCCATCGATATGAGAAAAAGACAGTCTTTGATATTTTAGGCGTCATTTATCAGTACACTGTATCTAATCTAAAGCAGAAAACTGCATAATCTTTAAAAATACACCTTATCAAGGTGTATTTGGAATGCGTATTTTTAAAAACAAATAAACAAAATATCAAGCATGTAGGCAACAAGAACGGAAGTTCATCGAATACCCAACCTTAGCTTGATGGGCATGGGGTACCGCCAGCATTTTGGAAAAAAACCACGCTAAGCAAAAAATACAATAAGCTGCCCATATGGACAGCTCATTTACATAATTATCGTTATCGGCATATAAAAAGGATCTTCAACCGAAGATCTTTTTTACTGGATATTTGATTTTCTCGATTTTATATATCCATTTATAATAATTTAAGATAATCATTAATAAAAAGGGGTCTACAAGAAAGATAACCCATTAGACTTTGTTACACGTACAGGAAATGTAAACATTATGCTGTATTAATGACTTTTGCTTTAAGAGCGCGAGGTCCAAAAGTACTAGTGTTATCATCTATATTGGTACGTACAGGAAATATGAAAAGTGTATACTGGTAAGTGCCTGGTAATGGAGAATCTACCCATGTAACGGAAGGATTAAACTCAAGACGATCGTTAACAACTAGTGTTTTTGTTATTCCAAAAACAGTTTCTGTTGATTCTGTAACTAAATCTAGATTTCTCGATAATCTGATATTAAGGCTCCCGGCAAAAAGATTTTCATTTTCTTTCGGTAAAAGAGTTATAGTTGCGAAAGCATCTAAGTCAACAATTTGACCAGGCAATACTGTGATAGGTGGAAGTGTTAAAGTTAGAGAAGACTGGGGATGTACGCTTTCAATACTTACTCTTTCATTACTGCCTGTAAAAAAAACATCAACTATTCCTTGAGGACCTGTTGGTCCCATTGGTCCAGGAATAGGAACAGGAAAGGCACAAGGATTGAAGTATTTTCTATTTTTTGATGACATGAACAATCAAACTCCTTTATACATCATATTTATTATATGTAATGTAAAACGAGCGTGTTTTTCTTGTATGTTTACCTATTTTTATTCAATATCAAGTCATGATGAATATTCTATTCATAGAGAGTTAACATAACGCATCTTATCAGCAGTAACCAAATCCTAGAAAGCCATTCATACCAATAGTTTGTCAGCCTTCCGTTCCTTCCGCTGTATGCAAGATTTCATACAGTCCTGTCACAACAGCATTTGGCAGTTCAAACCGTTCTCGTAGCCTGCATGAAATCCTGTATATCCTTAGCGTATAAAATCCACGTTTTGTTGGCGAGACCTCAAAAAGAAGCGCGAAACGCACTTCTTTTCTTTGTAATCACTACACATCACATTATTAATATGATTACGGACAAGCCTTCTTGTTACTAAATAATGTTTCTTCAATTCTTGTTATCTAACCCACTCATTTTTCATTACTTTAAAATACAGCTTTTCAAATCCCCTAAAATACTTACTGTAAACGCCTAACGTTTCAATATATGTATTAATAACCTCGCTTAAATCAAAATGAACACCATCTTTAGCTAAGTCATAGCTATCATCCAGACTATATAAATCAAAATATTTAGCTTCCCAATACAATCCCCTGTTAACTAAAAGTCTAGTGGTACATTTAATTGATTCTTCAATCGTCAGTTCTTGTTTTTTTAGTTTTTTATGAATGACGGAAAGAGTTAATTTAACAGTATATTCTTCATCAACTGTGCTACTAAACTCAAATAACTTCCCTTCAATATCATCTATCTTTGCTTTAGACATTAAGGATATCTCAATTATTTCATATGGCGGACTGTCACTTGCTTCAATCAATTTATCACACCATTGAATTACTTCAGCTTTACTCCACAACCCACAGCAAATCCCTAAGCCATAAATACGAGTTAATTTTCGAATTAAATCCAAAGTTTCTCACCTACAATTTTTCATATACATTTTTGGGAATTGCGTGAACAATTAAAAGTTGCGTACGCGGATGTATACAAACAGATATAAAGAAATATAAAAATGTAATTTTATCATGCACATTTAAAATTTATAGAAAAAAATAAAGAAAGACCGTCAACATACTAGAGCAACTACTCAAAATATTAACGGTCTTTCTTTAATATTATTCTCCTGTTGTTGATTTAAAATAAAGTTTGATAAAAAGATCTATTTTGCAGAGTATTGTAGTTTTAAAATAAAGTTTGATTAAAACTATCTACTCCCACCCTTACTCTACGGAATATAAAAAGAATCTAATTTAAAAAAAGATTAATCAAAATAGATTCTTTTCCAGTAGATTTAAGATTGGTTTTTATAAAAAAGTTTGATTAAAACTACACATATTAACCTTACTATATGATTCTCTGATTAATAAAACGTATAAATAATTTGGGAATAGTAACACCTATACGTTATTATTCTCCTTTTTTTTATAGAAATGGTTCGAATTACAGGCAATAACCCATCCTATAATTATTAATGTTATAGAAAATAACTTAAGACACGCCCTATATATATAATCTAAATCTTTAAGATAAACCCAAGATATTACCCCTATAACAGCACCAACTATTCCTAGAATCAAACCCTTATATTTTTGTAAAAACATCAAGTTACCCCTTTCGTACAAACAAAATATTCCATATATAAACAATACTAAGTTATGGAATATTTTTCAAAAATCAAAACGTTTTTATATTCAATTCATATATTTTATTTCTTTTCTTAATAAAAATATCCCCATAGATAAGTAAATCCAAAGGGATAAAACGGTACATCTTTTTTATAAACAGTACATCTTTCTTCAAAACGGTTAAACTTTGTTATAAACGATTAAACTTTATTTCAAATCCACAAGTATCTCTTTCTTCAACAATCGGGCCAGATTGTGGAGGAAACAGAAAGAGTAAGAATACTGATTAAAGATCATTTGTGAAATATTTCACTTAAACTAAACGTGGCAGGTTATTTTAAAAATATGCTATATTATCAGCTGCATGTCCTATACGAAAAATCTCCGTAAGCATATATTAATTTAGGTAAAAGCTAGTTTTTTACTTAAAATATGTTTTTAAAAGGGTGATAAAATGCATAATCAAAAAAATCAAGACAGGTGCTTCCAGTGCGACTTTCTCTACATTGGCGATAGCTTCGACGACACTGTGAAGACTTTCGACCCGAAAACAGGGAAGTTCCTTGGCACTTTTGTCGCACCAAATAGTGGAAACTTGCATGGTCCCCGGGGACTTATCTTTAACCATGTGGGCAATCTCCTTGTCACTAACCAGAACGTCGGGCAACCAGAGAATGGCGACGTATTGAAGTTAAATGGGCAAACCGGGGCGTTTCTGGGCGAACTCGTCCGTTCAGCCGAACCAGGCGCTCCATTGGCACCGCGCGGTATCTTACTCTCCAAACATAATGTCCTGTTTGTGGCGGATTTGGGTGACTTCGACTTCAACACGGGCATAGAAGTGCCTGGAGAAGTGCGGATGTACAATGGTTCCACTGGGATGTTTCTAGGCAACGTCGACCACCCCTGCTTCAACCCTTTCCACCCCCGCGGATTGGTCTTCGGTCCTGACGGCTTGCTGTATGTCTCCGTCATTGACTTTTTAGATTCGAATAAAGGCTGGGTGCTGCGCTTCAACCTGAAATCAGGGGGATTCGATGTGTTTATTGTGAGTGATAACAAGAACAACCTCCATCGTCCCGAAGGTTTAGTCTTCGGTCCTGACGGCAACCTCTACGTCACTAGTTTTAAAAAACTTGATGACCCTAATGACACCGACAAAATTCTGATCTTCGATGGTGATACGGGCGAGTTTATCGACAAGATTGACCTCTATGCCCCGGGAAAACCACGTGCTTTCGCACAGGCACTCCTTTTTGGACCGGATGGAAAATTGTTTGTCCCTATTACGGGCCCGTTTGACAATGCTACGGGGGCCCCTACAGGCGAATTTACCGGTTCAGTACGGCGTTATAATGTCCATAGCAAGAAGTTCAAGGAGGTGGTCCCTCCTTATAAAAAGGGCGGACCATTGGGAGTGCCGTGGTACCTGACGTTTGGCAATACGAATCCCGCAACACTAGCTTACCGGTGTGACCGGTAAGAGAGCAGCGACCATCATCATCATCCACCTCATGAGGAAAGTAGTAACGAGAGCAGTAGTTAACATTTGAATATATAAGGAAAGACCGCTTCTAGAGTTTAGAACGGTCTTTTTAAACCTTCTAAAAGGTTAGATTCACAATATCCTATGATTTGTTAAACGATATTCCACATTCAGCGAACGGGTGCTTATCTTGAATAAGATTTAAGCAATGATCTTCAACAATCGGGCCATTTAATGGAAGAACTCTTTATAATACAATTGGATATTTATGTTAAAATCATTGAGGAGATTGTGAAGAAGTCTACTTAAGCTAACGGAGCAGAATCCTTCAATAATAAAAATGTAAAGTTACCCTAGTAATATTGCCGTTACAATATGCAATCTTGACTCATCTAATATTAGTATATTTGAGAAAGGAGGTGACTTTTTTGAATCATAATGTTTCGTTTTTAACATGGAACATCTATTTTGGAACTATCTTATCGCCTTTAGTAGGAACCACTCCAGAGCAACTCCCACAACGTGTTACTGAGGTCTTTAGACTGTTTCAAGCAACAAATTTTCCGGTACGAGCAGGGGCTATTGCTGATCAAATTGCAAGAAAAAAACCAGATATAATAGGTCTTCAAGAAGCAGCAATATGGCAACTTTTGTTACCTCAAAATTCTGAAGTAGCAGTAGAGTATGATTTTGTTTCGATCCTTCTCAAGGAGTTAGAAAAAAGAGGATTGCATTATAAGGTTTTAGCAATAGTAGACACTACGGATGTTACGTTACCTAGTAGCACCGGCTTCAACGTTCGATTTGTAGATCGAGATGCGATTTTGGTGCGAAAAAATTCAGGACTTAAGTTCTCAAATATACAAACAAAGGTTTTTGAAGCTTTTCTTCCCGTTCCAGTTGGCGGTAATGTTGAACAACTCCTGTTTGGTTTTATATCTGTTGATGTCAAAATATCCGGAGAGAAATTTAGACTCGTAAATACTCATTTACAACCCGTTACACCTGAAATCCCCCAAACACTTCCAATACAACTCGCTCAAGCTCGCGAACTTTTAACTGGCCCGGGAGCTACTAAACTGCCCTTAGTATTCATAGGGGATTTCAACTCAAACTCTGACATACGCTTTTTTCCCATCCTCTGCTAACTGATCCGCCATTATTATCCGTAATGGTTGCAATAGGAATCACTTCAATTCGTTTGACACCAATTTGTAAATTTGGCATATTGGCAACTATCGGATTGAAATTAGTATCAGAATCATTATTATAATTCTCAACCTCATACATATCAGTAAAAGGATCACCATCCGTATTTGCATTCATAGGATTCGATATAAATTTTGGTTTCCCTTTATCCTTCTCGGGATCCCATGCTTTCGCTTCATTTTTCCCAGTTTGTGAATTGAATTCAATTTTATATCCATTAATCTCTAAGTCGTTAGAAATACCATCTTTGTCCCAATCGTTGTTTGTCATTTCAATGTTTTGTGTAATGAGCGAACCTATTTCCCCATCAGATCCGAGCATGAAATTCTTATCTTCTTTTTTTGCATTTGCATTCTCTTTGAATATTTCAACTGTACTTCCTGGATTCGGCTGTTTTACATCTGCTAAAGCAGGAGATGCTAAAGTCAGTGCCATCGATACACTACCTAATACACTAAGTGCTGGCTTCAATTTTTTCATTGTTATTTTTCCTCCTTGGTTTCTAGGTGAGTTAGAACACCTACTAGTAAGATTAATTTCATCATATATAACAAATCTTTCATTTCTCTCTCATAATTGTTAAAAAAGTCTCTCGTAAATATTACAAAACACTTACAGAGATTTGTAAGGCTATATAATCTGTATATGAAACATCAAAAAAGCAGTAAAATGAACAATCGATTACAATATATACAAAAAAGCAGCTAGCAAAAGCTAACTGCTCACTAAATATTAGATATGTCCTTAACTCGATAATCTTCTAAAGTGTTTACCGTAGCAGAAATCTTTTGTTGCTCATTACTCATGTTTATTCACAATTCCATTCTATGGTTTCTTATAAAATTTCAGTAAAAGAATGTATTAATTTTGAAATGTACAAATAGGGAGAATGACTTCAACTATTGTTCCCTTATTCACTTCACTCTCAATAAATACCTTTCCCTGATGTGTTTCGATAATTTTATAACAGATCATTAATCCTAAGCCAATCCCCTCTTCCTTAATACTATAAAAAGGTTCTCCGAGATATGGTATACGTTCTTTTGGAATCCCGCACCCTTGATCGATAAAACGAATGCTTATTTGATCATTTTCAAGTTTATCAATTTGAATCAGAATTTCCCCTCCCGTTGGCATGGATTCAATTGCATTTTTTAAAATATTTACAAACACTTGTTTTAATTGATTTCCTTCACATGGAATCAAAGGAATACCAGTTGTAAAATCGATGCGAATTTGTATATTATTCATCATTGCTTGAGGTTGCAGTAGCATCAAAACTTGATCCATTAGCACACTAATATCATTGGGTTGTATCTTTACCACCTGTGGTTTAGCTACCGCCATAAATTCATTTGTAATACTTTCTATACGCTCAATCTCTGATGATACTATATTTATATAGCACTGATTATTCTCATTTTCCGTTGATTTTAGTAATTGCATAAACCCTTTCATTGCGGTTAATGGATTATTAATTTCATGTGCCATTGCAGTCGCTAATTGTCCTACGACAGCAAGTTTTTCAGATTTTCGTAGTAATTCTTCTGTTTTTAGCCGTTCAGTGATATCACGAGAAATACTTAGGAAAACTTCTTTACCATTTAAGTTAAAAATACGGACACCAAACTCAGTTGTTATTATTTTTCCTGTTGGAAAAGCATATTCATCTTGCAAAGTGAAGGAAGTTTGTCCCTCTCTAATTTTTTCTAACAACCTTACAATCATTGGTGAATCTTGTGGTACAGCATATGGAAACGGTAACGAGAGCAGTTCTTCTCTACTATATCCAAATCTTTTACAACCAACAGGGTTTACCTCAATAAATCGACTTGGAACACGATCCTCATTCAGCTCTACTACATATACTGCGTCAGTTGCTTGTTCGATTAGTGCACGGTACTTCATTTCACTATCTCTTAATTGTTGGTGTAATCGATGCCGTTCTCTTTCTGCTTGTTTTCTTTCAGAGATGTCTCTACATATTGCTGATAAAGCTATCACATTTCCTCTTACATCCAGTATAGGAGAAACCGTCAGACTGACATCAAGAAGACTTCCATCGCTACGTTGTCTAACAGTTTCTAATCTAGTAACTATGGATTCTCTCGTTAGAATTTTCTGAATATTTCTGAGTGATTCATCCATTAAGAAATCTGGTACACAAGGTAATCTCTTACCTATGATTTCGTGTGATGACCACCCAAATATATTTTCATAAGCTTTATTGGCTTGTAAAATATGCCCTTCTCGATCAGATATGGTAATAGCATCTACATTATGCTTGATAAATGATTCCAGTAATTCTTTGGTAGCTCTTAATTCTGATTCTACCTTTTTCCTTTCGGTTATATCGACTGTAGAACCAACAACTTCAATAACTTGTCCATTTCGTTTAATCGGCCTAAGCGCAATAAGAATAATAGTTTTATCATTCGGCCAGGGTAATTCAAATATAATTTCTTTCCCTTCCCACGCCTGAAGATAATACTTCATTAATTGTGGAACTAAATGGGGAGGAATAATAGAAGCATCAATAGTACGTAAACTTTTTCCTACCACCCGTTCAGAATAAATTCCGTTTTGATAATAAAACTGTCCATCACACAAAGTGTGTATAAAATGTTTATCCACTTTTTTAAATTTAAAGATACCCCCTTGAAGCTCATGTAAGGTATCTTTGAGTTCTTGCTTCGTTTTTTTTAATTCCCGATTCATTTTAGATAAGTCCTGTGTTAAATAATACAATCTCTGGTAGGCTTCCATAAGAAATAGTCCAATCAAAAGTCCTAAAGCTATATATAATAAGCCTCCAGTGTAAAGTAATGCATTATTAAAGAATACACCAACTAACCATTTTATCCCGACAAAAACAGAAAAATATAAAGATGCACTTTTAAAAGGATGAAGGTTTTTAAAATATGTTTTAAAAGTAGCAAATAAGATACCCATACCTAAATAAGCAATCACAGGAGGTTCCCAATACCCTCCAATGTAAAAGATGCGCATTATAATAATGCTAATTAACGTAATCCAACCAGCAATGCGACCAAAGTAAATAAAAGATAGAATAAGAGGAACAACTCGAAGATCGTAGGAAAATCCCATGTACGGAAAAGAAAAGAACATCAAAGTAACTGCGATGATCCCCCCATAGAATTTTTCAAAATATCGCCTGGAATGAATCGTAAACACTTGAATAAATATTGCTGCGCTAACAAGTAAAGAAAAAATAGAAAGATTGATGAAATAGTCTTTAATAATCATGTAATGTCCCTCCTTGCATTAAGTATATTCGACAAAAAAGCAGAAAATCCTACAAATAGTATAAACGGTTCAGGTGTAAAAACTTCAAAATGCATGTAAGTAATCTCTAAATCTTGGACATACTGATACTGTTACTCTAAAAAGTTGTACAATCGGTATAAATATTGAAGAATTTGTACTTCTTACAAAGATATTCTCCTTGAAGGATGTCGACATAAGATTAACATTTCGCGAAAAAGTATCAAAATGCAAACCTAAACTGAGATTAACATATCAACAGACATTAACATGTTAACCTTCAAAAAAGTAAAAATGTTAACTTCATGTCACCCTCTTGATACTAAGGATAACAAGAAACTAATACTACATGGATAAACCATAGGTTTATTAGAACAGAATTGAAATATAAAAATTTACAGAGGTTAAAAACATCAATAAATACAATGATTCCCTATTAAAATATAAAGAATGTTTCTCCATATTTTAATAAAGTATTTCGAACAAAAGGTTAATAGAACATATAGACTGTAAAGGAAAATTACATCCATTGTATCAGACCATATTTAATAAAGTAATATAATTAACATATATAGTTTTTTGTAACATGTAACTTAGAGATCTCCAATCCACTATTAGATATACAATTAAAGATTTAATACTTCTTACAAATATATTCTTCTCACAGAGTATTGATATGAGATTGACATTTCACGAAGCAGGGTCGAAATACATAACAGGAATGAGATTGACATATCGATAGGTATTAACATGTTAGCCGACAAAAGAATAAGAATGTTAATCTCATGTTGACTCTACTTAGCAGTAATGAAAATAAGACATTAACAAAACATCAATAAAACTATGGCTTTATTAGGACGAAAATTGAATTGAGAAAATCCACACTAGTTAAGAATTGCGCTTTATAAATTACTAGAAGTTTCAAGTAGAAAAATCACTAAGAAATACAGACTATCAAACAAAGCAGCGCTCATTATAGTTAATTCAATCACTAAAATAGTATTAATATGAGCAAAATTACTTTGTAATATACGGCTTAGAGGTTTCAAATCTACTCTTGGGCGAATAATTAAAGGATCATTATTTTAAATGTAGAAATCCTTCCTGTAAGTATTAACACGAGATTGACATTGTGCATAATTGGATTAGAATACTCATCATTAATGAGATTAACATATCAATAAACATTAACATGTTAATCCTCAGAACGATAAGATTGTTAATCTCATATCAACCATTCTTGATTATTGTGATAACAAGACATTGACAAAACATCGATAAGTATATGTCCTTATTAATAAAAGCGTTAATAAACCAAGATTCAAATCAGTCTTTATTGCTTATAATTAGAGACTGAATAGATCCTTCTATAAAAACTTTTTTCTTTATCGCAAACACTTAGAAATTAAGCATTACAGCTATTCAACAACAAAGCGAATGGGACCTTGTAGTGTTTCAAACTACTAATAGCCAATAACTCGACTAACTATTAGAATTTAACGCTCATATGAACCTATAATAGTTGTTATCTAAAATTACTTTACTAGTCTTGGAATCAGTTAAAAAGAGATACTATACTCTATTAGTCAAACAGGTATCTGTTATATATTCTCAAGTGTTATCTATGGAAAAGGCTCATACTACAATTATTAATAATATGGACCCTTTTAATCATATTTATACCTATTTTTTTGAAAGTTTAATGCTATATCCTCATAATTTATTTACAAATCGGTTATATTTACTTATCATTAATGTTATGTGAATAAAACTGTCAATCTCATAGCAACCATTTATAAGGATATGGGTGACAAAGGTACCTCATTAATCCTATATAACATTGATGCATTTCAAGTCCCAGTTAACAAAACATCAATATTTGGTGAGGATAGATAACGATCTGTTAATGTTCTGTTAACACTTTGAGTATAACATGTTAATCTTATCTTTCATGTTAATTTCAGATAAGAAAGGGATTCCTATTAGTACCGTCGAAAAACACTTAACATATCAATCTCACATTTCATGTTAATGTCATTTATCAGCGAAATTACATACTGCTAAGGAGGTAATACTATGATTAAGCAGGAAAATCACTCAGAACAAACCATGGTAGATGATGAGAACTCATTACACGAAGACGCTTTTGAAAAAGCCTGGCGAATAACAGAGTTTTCTAAGTTAGTAGGTAGACACCATAATACTGTTTATAATTGGTTTAATACGTTAGAAGAGAAGGGATTGCACGGGACTCTTAGAACCAATAATACAAATGAAAAGCTATATAATTCATTAGATTTAAATATAGCTCTTTTCATAAAGCAGAAAAGGGATGAAAAGTGGTCTTTAGATGCTATAATCGAACTTTTACCGCATCAATTCGAACTAAGGCCAGTATCTCCTGAAAACCACTCTAACGAAATATTATCTCAAATTGATTTTCAAGACGCAGCTGAGACAATTGAAAAATTGGTGGAACAAAAAGTTCAAGCACATTTACAAAACATCGAAATACAATTCCAAAAGAAATTTGAAAATGTATTAAAAGCATTGCCTCAACCTGAAGATCCAATTGCTATGAAAGAACGTCAAAGACAAGAGAGACTTGATAACATAATAATTGAACATAGAGCTCGTAAAGAGTTACGAAGACAAGCTGAAAAACTCTGGAATGAAAAACCTGAGGAAGAGCGTGTAAAAAAAGTTGGTTGGTTTAAAAAAGAGGAAGATTTAGCAAAAAAACACCTTTTTATAGAGAATTATTTAAACGAAAATATGATAGAGTATATGAAATCTATTATGGCATCAGAATAAAAAAGAGGCCCGGGATATTCCCAGGCCTCTTTTTTATTATTTTGATGTACCAAACATTTTGTCTGGATCCATAAATGCAGCTAATTCTTCATCATTCTCAGCATCTGCTAATGGTTCCTCATTACTAGTTCCCATATCGATGTAATCACCGAAATTAATACTGAAATCATCGTCTTGATCTTGCATTTCAATTGTATTAATTTGAGATTTTTTAAACTGAATTTGATTTTGCTTCTCTTTAAATTCATTGAATTCTTCAACTAAACCTTTAGACAAACGAGACGGTAATGCATCAGTTTTATAGAACGTATACACACTGCCCATAAAATCATTTTTACTAATTAAATACCCATTAAATACCGTACCGTTAATTGGTAATGTATTTGTAACTTCTACTTTTGCATCATCCATAAATGAATCATCAATATTCTTTTGTTCGTCTAGAATTGCAAGCATTCCAAAATGATGCACCTTTGAGGCCTCCAACTCACCATCATCGTTCTTTTTCACTAATTCTATAGGATGGTGGAAAGAGCTTCCTTTCAACGATTCTGTGAACATATCTACTATTTCTTTACTATTTTCAATTTGATTCATATTGCGGGAAATTTTATTAATAACTAGACAACCAGTTTTCTCTAATAAAATACGTTTAAAGTCCTGAGAATCTAAAATAACAGATGTTCCTGCGCCATTAGAAGCTGTATTTAATTCATGGATGATTTCACCAATGCGCTGATTGGCATAGTCTCGTGAATTAGCAATACCTTTTTTCTCATTTTCGTTTAATCCCTTAAATTCATCATAGAAATGTTGGTTATCCGCGAAAATAACGAATGCAACACCTTTTGCTGGGTCATTTGCTAACTTCCAAATCTCTTGAGAGAATTTATTTACTTGTCTTAGTACATCAGGCCCATCGGCTCTTACAGGGAGTGTCACAACAATACCCATTTTAATAAAATCTTTACGCTCAATTGCATTATTGAATGCAATTCTTGCATACTTTTGTTGATTTGCTATTAATTCCTCTCTAGGAATTTTCATTGCCATACTTTTAAGTTCTTCAGCGATTATAGGTTTATTATGAAAAGCCGAGAATTCTTCAATTGCTTTAATGATTGTAGAAGTACCTGTTCCACCGCCTAAGCCAGCAAAAAATAGAACCAATTCATCTGTTGGTCTTACACGCTCTGTGATGAATTCCTTTAACTTTTCTTTCGCTTCATCATTTGATTCTAGTACTTTTACAGCACGTTCTGGATTCTTCCCTAGTCCGCCTAATTTTAGTGATACTTGGTTACTTGTAGGCACATTTTTTAATTCGGCTAAATCACCATCGTTACTATTTAAAGCAAGACAGTTGTACACAGATGTTCCATCCGTATGCTTATATTCGGCAAATTTATCTACCATTCTAGTTCCAGCTTGACCAAAACCAACCATTGTCATTTTTACCGCTACTTCGTTTTTCAGAAAGTTCTTCGCCATTATTTTATCTCTCCTTTTTCTTATCTATTGGTTTGTTTACGTCTTCCTAGTTCAATTAACACCTGCTGTCCTCTAATTGTTGAGATTAAAAATTTATAAGGATGCATAATCTTTTCAGTTATTAATGACATTGAAGATAATGTACTAACACTTACCTCAGCTGATCTTCTTGATATATTGGTTCGTTCAACCTCTAATGAGTACGATTTTCCCTTTAATTTCTTAACTCTCCTATCAATTACAACATTACCTACTATTTCATTTATTGAGATGCCTCTCATATATTTTGTCTCTTGGTATTGTTTATTTACCGCAGATCCTATGTAATGAAATACATTATAAAGTATTTCGTCTTCTTCAAGAATGTCTGCAAACATGTTCACAACTTCATCAGGAAATTTAATTACTTTATACTTTTCGCTCAATACCTCGTTCAAGTTGCCTCCCCCTTAAAACGTTGGTTAATTATTCCTACGAATATATTACATTATTATAAAGCGTATATCAAGTCATTATATATAGCACTTACATATAAAGCGTGTAAGTATTAAAGTAGGCTGAAATGTTGATATATAAACACAAATTTATACGACGTATATGTACGATGTATGTTGTATATGTCAATTATAGGTTTCATGTAATTAACAATACCGTCTATAAAACTATAAATTCATTATTTAATTTGACATTCTTTTGAATAATCCTTTATAAAAAATATCAAATTACAAACATTTCATGTTAAAACACTTCACAAAGCATCCATACGCTCTATTCATAAACTTTATATATAAGCCGTATATATAAGCTGTATATATAAACCCTTTAAAATAAAGGTTTTGTGGCTGCTATATCAATTTCATATCAACATATTTAACATATTTCATTTCTATACACCTTATATATAAAACCTATATATAAAGTGTATATGTACAGTGTGTATAAAACATACAAAAATCATTGCTCTTTTCATATCATATGGTTTGATATGAACATTTTAGTTTAATAAAGAGATCTTCGTATTCAGCTAGATTTATTAACGATTTTTCTACTATTTAAAACCATTGATAAAGGAGATCTGTCAATGTCATGTTATAACTTCTCCTCTCAGTTATTAACTCACATAATTGCAAGTTCAATATCTCAAGTGTTAGGCTCTACACATTCACTTGTTAATCTCATATGTACACCATCTTTATAATTAACATATAGAGTCAATGTTAATAAATTTAACTAAATTTATTATATTTTTGTGTAAGTATAGATTTACTAATTGAATTATACATATTACTGTAAGCTACCAACTTAACAAAGCAATAGATACATTAAATGACGATTAGTTCTGTTCAAGAAATTGGACCTGTTGTATATTCTGGCAAGAAAGGGGAAGGGGGGATTGCTGACAAAGTGGAAAGTGATTCAGGATACATCAGAAAGTGAAGAAATGTTAAATGGACTAATTTTGTACATTGGAACCTGTGAATCTAGCAATGGTTATTAAGTTTTAGTTTGAAGAGTTAAAAGTAAATCGTATCCAATTTTCAGTTAGCGTAGAGAATGTACGTTCTCAAAAAGCTGTTGAACGAATAGGAGCAACAAAAGAGGGAACTTTTCGTAAACATAGAGTAAAGGCGGACGGAACCATTCAAGACAATATATTTTAGAGTATTATTAATGATGAATGGGAGTCAGTAAAAGAAAGATTTATTTATTAGAGAAAGCATACTGTTAGTCTCACTTCTTCTTTTTTAACGAATTCTGTCATTGTACAAGGGAAAGATGATAAAGAAAGGGATGTATACTTTAATACTCGTTGCACCATTTGGTTAAAAAGGTATCTAGATGAAAGAGATGATGAGGGGCTGTATTCGTCGTGCTTTCACGCCTGAATATTCCGAGTTTCTCCGCAATAACATTGTCAGGTGCTATAGCTTTACGCGGAAATTTTCTTTTGATACAAAGATTCTCCTGGAACGAGTCGCTAAAGAAATCACTGGGGCAAACACGATACAGATTGTAGATAGGAAAGGCGAAACACTTCGTGAAAAATGAAGCAATGCTAAGAGAAATAGAGAACAAAGCGGATACATTTTTCGGTAAGAAAAACTTTCAAACAAGCCTTATGCAATCTATTACCATACTTACTACACAATAGAAAAAAATGCCTGTCACTCCCTGAGAAATGTCGAAGCTGCAAAATTCATTCGACATTTCCAGGATAATGACAATGGATTATTTTTTATAATTCTATTTTCTGGTCACCACGTTTTTCTAGATTTTTAGCAGTTTTACTTTGGGCAACATCCTTTTGGTCTTTAAAGGTGCCCATGAGAAAATCATAGGCTGGGTTCGTGACACCATACCAGTAATTTTCATTTTTGAAGTGATGCCATAAATGAACCTTTTTCATCCATCGCCCCCATGGTGATATTGGTTGAAGGGGGCGATGCGCGATATAATGCTTCCACTCATAAAATAATAAAAAGAGCATAATACCTGCAATAAATGCGTTTGTCATGACAAAGCTGGATGAAAGAAAATAAAAAATTGCTCCTGAAATTGCAATGTTTGGCACACTATACCATAAGGGTAAAAATAATAAATGTAATTCATTCGGATTTGTATGGTGGTCATAATGTAGGCGCTTAAGCATTTTTAATAAAAATGCATTCTTTGGTGGCTTTAGATGAAAAATAAACCTGTGAGTAGCGTACTCAGCTAAAGAATACATAATCATTCCCAAAATAAAAGCACCCAAAATTCCGATAGAGGTTAAATGTAAAATCATAAATCCAATGCTAGTGAGGAAAAGACAGCTCATGATCAAAATATCAGGATAGGAAAAATATTCTTTAAAATATTTTAGTTTCATTTATCACGCCTCCAGCTTTTTTTATTTTTTTCTATCTTTCCAGAGAGCCAAGCTTTTCTCCAATGTTGTCTTACACAATCTTTCCGCTTCAATTGCATCTCCCTTTAATGCAGCTTTTAATAAGTCGTGATAATAGTTGAAGGACAACCCACGATGATTTTTTACAGAAAAATATCTTTTCGCCATATCTACATAAACGGAATCGAAGCTATTTAAAATGAGTAGAAAGATCGGATTGGCAGCAAGCCCAGCACACCTTTTTTGCAAATACCAATCAAATGCTGCATAGCTTTCTGCACTATCTTCAAGTTGCTCAAGATTGGCAAGGAGAGCAACCACTTTAGGTTGATTAAACGTAACAGCATCACGAATATAAGTCGGAGTCAACGAACTTCTAAATTCTAATAAATACATAATAAATTCATCTGTAATGGTATGATGATTCTCAACAATATTAATAAGTGTCGTTAGATTCCCATTGCTCCAATAATCATTAATAATCGCTGGCATTCCTTTTCTTCCTGTTATCCATCCACTCCTTCCTAAACGTTGAAGCGCCTCCCGAATAGTTGGGCGACCAACACCAAATTCTTTCGCAAGCTCTCTTTCCGGCGGTAAAGTACTTCCTACAGAATAAACACCAGCCAATATGGATCTAATTAATTCATTCTCAATTTTATCTGAGGAGCGTTCCTTTTCTTTCAAGCCATCGTCCCCTTTATTTTATGGTAATACATGTTAAAGATATTGGTAATACCAAAAATTATATAACGTGTTTGAATTTTCCGTCAATAGGATTCATTAAAAAAGAGGAAACCATTTTCAAAGTGGTTTCCTCCTTTTTTGCTTACATAGACTCGATTATCATTTGTCTTTCATACCATTTTGTTAACTTATCATTAACACTGTTTGAAATCCGTTTCATTTTCTTATTACAGAATCTCGATAGTGTAGCAGGGGATAAGCCTAACTCATCTGCTATTTCGCGCATTGTTCTATTTTGATGCATATGTTGGTGCATAATTTTCTCTCTAATTAGCTCCTCAGTACTTACTGTACTATGAGCTATCGTATTAATAATCACATTATTTTCTTGCTTATCCGGAGTATCAATTACCTTTTTCTTTGCCAAACTCCCGATATTATCCATTAACTCTTTTGGTGGTAAAATGATGATTCCTAATTTTGAGTAATAATTCTTAAACCAGTTCCGTTCTCCAATTCTTGATTCATCAATTTCCTCAGCGTACTCCCAATGTGAAATAACTTTTTCTTTTTCTAAATCTATTAATACATTTTCTAATTGCTCACGAATACGGTGGGGGCGTCCCTTAGCTATATTAATCCCCATAACAGACAATAGTCCTTTTTCTCCATCAATTGAATATGGTCTTTTTAAATTACTGTACTGTTGTCGAATTCTCCATTGCCAAGATAAATAGCGAATTAGTCGCTTATGGAATTTGTGTCGATAACTATTATACTCCAATGCTTTTTTAGATAATAACGCTGTTGTGCTACTAGATCCGTATAAATACATCGACAAAAAGCTACCTGGCTTTATTCTACAAGATTCAATACCTACGTAATCATTGGTATTTTTATCTCTCCAAAGAACTACAGAATCTAAAACGAAAAGTCTTTTAATTATTTCACGTTTCATTTCAAATTGCTCACCAGTTTCTGCACGATCATTTAAAACCACGACTTCATTATCGTCATTTAAATAAATAAAGATACTCGCCAAAGCAGCTATACGTTGTGCAATTTTAATTTTATCTTCTGCACGATAATACTCTATACCATTTGCTGATGCTTTTGGTATATTACACATATCTAGTACATTTTCATAGCTGAAATCAATAAAATCATCTTGAGATTTCGCTTGATTCAACCACTGTATTGTAATTGTATCTAAACAGTCTGCGGTAAGATCATCCATATTACTAATAACACCATCGACTAGTATTGACCATCTTTCTGCTTCATTAGTATTTACTAGCCTTAAATCTTCATCCTTATGTGACGATAGCTGAGCAACTCCGCTTGTATTTTTAGTTTCTAATGGTAAAACAGATACTGCTCCTACTTCATCTTCTTCAAAGTGATTCTTGGCTATACCATCTCGTAGTTGATAATATACCGCATCATTACTTACAGGATAGTAATCCTCTTGTAGGTCAATTGAATGCTCTTTTAACTTTTCATCTGTTGTATTAGATATTATAGCCGTTTCAACTTCTTCAGACGTACCTCCAAATTCTTGCTCTATTATTTTATCGAGTACATTTCGAATCTCAATTTTATATTTATCTAGATTTGCGTATATATGCAATAATGAAATCCCTTGTTCTTGTTTCTGGCCTAACCAAGAGACAAGAGCTGAAAATGAAGGGGATATATTAGCTGAAGTTACTACTTTGTCATGATTTCCCTGTACTTCCTCATAATATCTATTCCACTTTTCCCATAGCTGCGTGTTCTTTTCATACATTGGTGCAGCAAGTAAAAGGGCATCGCTAAACAACACTAATACTTTCTCCATATTCAAAAACCTCCTTACTAAGTTCCCACCAATTAGAAATATAAATTATAGAACTTGAGACGTTATAGCTATATGGTGGCAACATAGCATATAAGTTGAAACGTTATCAGAATAATCTATATCGAGAAATGATTTATCGAACAGTATTTGTCCTATCAAGTAAACATTCTTGTACTTGTATTATATAAGACTGTACTTATTTGTAAAATTACTACTTTACACTACAATCTCCATGCGGGAAACCCATTTGGTATTAAATAGTGTAAATCATACTTTTAAAGTGAAACGTAATTGTCCCTTTTCTTACAAATGAAATAAAACATTATAGCGATATGATAACAATTACTTTCTGATCAAGAAACATCGATGAAATGTCGGTTTCATCTAAAAAATTCTGAAAGTCACTCTATACAATGATGCAAATACCTCTACTTTTATGAAACACCATAGCTGCATTGTGGCAAGTTCTATTAAAAACTTGAAACGGTTTAGCTTTATGGTGGCAAGTATATTCTCAACAAAAAATGCAAATGGATTGTCGGGTTTTATCTAACAAGCATTAACGGTATTTCATACTTCGATACGAATACCTCTACTTTTTTGAAATCCCATAGCTACATTGTGGCAAGTTCTATTAAAAACTTGAAACGGTTTAGCTTTATGGTGGCAAGTATATTCTCAACAAAAAATACCGATGAATTGTTGGGTTTTATCTAACAATTCATCGGTATTTCATACTTCGATACGAATACCTCTACTTTTATGAAACCCTATAGCTACATTGTGGCAAGTACTATTGAAAACTTGAAACGGTTTAGCTTTATGGTGGCAAGTATGTTCTGAACAAGAAATACCAATGAATTTTTGGATTTCATTTAACATGAATTAACGTTATTCCATATATCGGCACGAATACCTCTACTTTTATGAAACATCATAGCTACATTGTGGCAGGTACTATTGAAAACTTGAAACGTTATAGCTATATAGTGGCAACAACTCTTTAAATATGAAACATTAACGCACTAAAATCTGTTCATATAAAAAAAATATTTTTTATTTAAATTAGTGCTAAACATTGATATAAAGCCATTCTTTAAAAAAACTAAAAAATCCCAATGAAATGCTATAGCTATATGATGGCAACAACTTTTTTTTAAAAAAACCTATGAATTCATATGTAGCAAGGGGTTAGGTACATTTCAAGCGCAATGAAACATTCATTTCAAACATGAAACGCCATAGCTTTATGATGGCAACAATCTAAAAAAAACATGAAACGTATATAGCTATATGATGGCAATAGTCCCTTGACGTAAAGTTACATAAAAACGCTATATCACAACATTTATGAATGAATTCTACACATTATTTAGTCATTTCAAAACTTGAAACGTTATAGCTATATGGTGGCAACAACTTTTAACCAAAGGCACTAAAAAACCTATTATATCAAGGTTTAGGTGCTGTTTCATTCATTTCAGATACGTTTCATATTCAAAATACCTTATAGCTTTATGGTGGCCAAAAGATTTTTTTTGTGAAACGTTGAATCCCTTGTGCCTCTAGGGCTGAGGCTGCGTTTCACATTTTTGATTTTCCTCTTAAAGAGACACATTTCACTAAGATTCGATTTGATATAATCAAAATTGAATTTTTATATCCTATTTAGGTAAAAACTGAAACTCATAATAAGAGGAGGTGAAAAAGATGGCTAAACCTTTCGTTATAAAGAACAAACGTAGTTTAAATGGTGAAACAACAACTCCAGTATTAGTAACAATTAAAGCATGGCAAAAATTAGTGGAAGCTTTAGAAGGCAAATACTATAGCTTTAAAGATACATATCTAGAAGATATCGTAAATTCAATGTCTTACGAGGAACGAATTGCAGATGAAGAAGGGTTTGTTGAAAAAGCCAAACCATCTTTTTCACTTCAAATGAAAAATCTCTTCACTAAAGCAAATGGTAGAAAGCATAAGCTATATGGTATTACTAATGCAGATCTAGAAGTATTTCTATTTCTACATAAAAAATGTAATACCTATGGTGAACTTTCTCATGTTTCCATTCACATGCTTTGGGAGGACTACAAAAACTATAAAGAAGCATTTTCACATATTCATCATTCACAATTCTATGTTGCGTTGAAAAAGCTTAGCTTACACAACATCATTGAAATTGAGAATGAGTACAGTGGTAAATATAAAATTACATTAACTGATTTTATGAACAAGGAAACGAATAAAGCGAATCCTTACACGTTTATCAGCCCAATTGTATTTACAAAAGAGTTCTTCGATTTATCCATTGCTGCTAAAAAGCTATTTATTGATATCGCAATGCAGCAAAAACGAGAAACTACTTTGAAACGTTCACTATACAAATTTGATGAACAGGGACAACAGACTCATTTGGGCGGTATGTATCGCTTCTTACATAAGAAATACCCACATCAGATACGTTCTGTAATGGCTGAATTAACAACTAAATCAACTGCTACTGGATCTTCTTTGTTTAAAATTTGTAAATTAGAAAAAGGGAAAAAGAATAAAAAGCAGTATACAACACTGTATTTATCTGTACACCCTGATTTCTTGTGTAATAAGGAAGTAGGAGAAGAGTATCGCGATCCATTTACACCAAGACTTACATATAAGCGTAAAGCTAAGTTCATTGAAGAATCGTTAGTTGAAATGAATATTGCAGAATTTACAAAAGATATAAACCAATTTGTAAATGTCTTAAAACATTCCTGTCATCGTCAAATCCGCCAAGTGATTCGTGGATTACGTGAAATGATTGATAGACAAGAGGGTTTCCCTAAAAATCTTGTTTATACACTAAGCAAATTATTAAAGCAGTCTTCTCAATATCGCGTATTAGATACGGCTGCTAAAACAGGTATTTATTCTCTGATTACACATAATGTGCCGAGAGAGAAACAAGAAGATGCGGTATTTAAATTTGGTACTCACTTCGCTATATATTCATTACAAAATGTTAAGAAGTTATTCTGTAAAGCGCATGACCTTCTTCATGCTACATATGCGGTTCCTGTGACTGAAGAAGCATACCATCGTAATTATATGCAGTATCAAGAAGAAACACTATTTAGGAAGTATGCTTTTGAGCAAGGAGTAAATGTTAACGCATATATTGCATTAGAAATTAAAATTCGTGAATTATTAAAATCTCATGGCCATAAAGAACATCATATTCCAAGTGATATTCGCGAACTGTTCATTGAAAAAATAGATAGATTGCCTAAGGAAAAAATCCGCGTAATTGAAGTTCCTAAAGACTTTAATTTAATCGATTTTCTTCATTCCTTAGAAGCTTATTACCGTAAAAATAGTGAAACACCATGCACGGTAGATCAGCTGCTTCCTGCAATGTAAAATTACATGCTCTCCTTTTTTGAAAAATCAAAGAAGGAGGGCTATTCGTGCTGAAATTAGAAATTATATTCGTACTATCCAAACATAAAAGAGAGAGATTCTTAAATTTGAGTTAGAATACCTCTCTTTTTTTATACACTTCTATACAAAATCCCTAAAATATAATCAGTAATTCACAATTTTACTTTACTTTTTTCTGAACATTCGTTCTCTTACTGGCATTTAATCTACTAAAAATCGTAAATATATATATTAATTCAGTGGATATCTTAATAATATTTTCCAAATGTGTACAATAAAATAGCTCAAAGCTTTATATATAAACGTTTTATATATAAAGCTACTTAAAATCAGAATATTTTTTGTTAATAATGTTGATTTACTGAATTATGTCTATAACTTACTTCTAAATGTTAATAAAATGTGGGTTATTTTATAGCGTATGTGGAAATCATGTTATTAATTTAAGCTAGACTGCCATTAATCTTATATACACTTTTACGCATCAAAATGATGCTGATTATATGTAGGTTAAGTAATTCAACTTTATGATATTTTGTATATTTAGAGCGGCGTAAAACGCAATAAATACATTTCCAATAAGTGTTTTTTTCGATTTTTTATGGTTCTATAACTTTGCAGACACTGTTATTACTGAGTTTGTAAGCCATTTTTCATAAGTATAATAGCTTTATCTTTATATTCTTTTTATATAAAAGATATATATTATATTAGGTTTTAACGTACTATCCGAAAAATGCGCATCTCTTGATTATCTAAAAAGTAATAGTCTTTCACTAAGTAAAAATAAATTTAAATACTTGAAGTTACTGATAGTATTATTTTATAAAAGATGTGTAATCAGTATGAAAAGGAAAATTAGTTCAAATAGAAGCATTATCAGTATGAACTAAAGGGAAGAGATGTATTAATTGCTCAGACAACAATTATACGCTGAGTTTATCCATATAGGCCTTAATTAGAAGAGACAATACAATATCATCTTAAATGAACAAACAACTCATGAGGAGTCGATAAAACCTATATTAGAGTAAAAAGAAAACTTATTTTGTCGAACAAGTCTGTCTAAGATTAAAAACACTTTATGAATAAAGTGTTTTGTTTAGCTTCATAAGCTAGAAATGTAGAAAAAATTTCTACTCTATGTTTTTATAATTTAATTTTGTATCAGAACCATCCAAAATTAAATTATAAAAATTATGGAAACCATTTGAAGTTTACAAGAGTCCCTTTGTATATTGAAAATATGCCAAGCTTCCTAAAGAAATGACAAAAAATATAGAATACTATATTTAATAAATCTTGTTTTAGAAATTAAAATAAATAAAAACATTAGAATTAATTTTTGATCTTTCATACTTACTGCAGCAAGCTATTGAAGATTTAAGCTTAGTAAATTTCAAAGTTAATCCATTGGTAAATAAATGAATATTCAGTATCTATTAAATGTAATTTCTATAGTAGAGTTACCTGGAAACTGATAACAGTTCACAGAAAACGAGCACGGCTATTGAAGATTTTTGTGTTGAAAAATACTAAGATTCTAGAAAACTATAAAAGGACATGACAAATAACCTTGCTGTATATGATTATTTTGAGCAAGGCTATTTGTCATTGGATTTTTTAAAAAATTTAGCTGTTCTCTTCTAAAAAATTAAAGAAAACAAACTCACGATTATTATTTGCACCCAAAAGCGAGCTTGTCCTTTGGGTATTACGTTTTCTACGTTCTTGATTCTGTTTAGATTTTTGATTAAACATCTTTATGAAATGCGCAGGATTGCTGTTTTCAGCTCTATTAAACTGAAACCATTGCACACATTCTTCAAAATCCCATCTTGTGTAGCGATCGATATCAGGTGGCAGTCTTAAAGCAATAATATACGCATCTTTTTCGGAAAGATATGTTAGTTCTTGACTCAAAATGTAATAATATGCCTTTTTCTGATCATCACTTAAGTAATCGTTTAAGTCATGTAATCTGTTATTAGCTTCTTTTGATTCAATATCCGAATTCTCTTTAGTTTGCTTTTCTATGCTGAAAAGGTCTATAGAAGATGTAGCTTTTATATTTTTCTTGATATCTTTATGACTTTATGGGGTATCGTCACATTGCCATCAACTTAAGAAATTAAATGTTCCCCAAAACGAAAAAAATGAACTAAATTCTCATGGACACCTATGAAAAGATGAAATTTTCGTTTTGGGGGCACTTCAAAATGTTAGCTTGATGGGCATGTGGCGGTACCCCAAATACCAAATATACTCATGAAATAATTGATCTACTTATAAAAAGTTATGTAGAAAATGAACTATCTTCGGATCAAAAAAGAAAATTCGAATTGCTGACGGAATTATAAAACAACAGAAGTACCACTACATTAGGGGTACTTTTTATTTTGTATCTTTATTGTGAATTTGAAACAAAGTTGTATACACCCTTTATCTTAAAATCAAGTTATGTTTAAATATAAATGTTAAAAATACACCAAATGAGGTAAATTCTATGAAAAAGCTTTGCACTATTTTATTCTCTATCTTTTTACTACTTATTCTCTCTAGTTGCGGACGAGATATTTTAACTAAGGATACTATTGAAGACGGGTTCACACATCGATTAGACTTTGAAAATAAGTTAAAAGAAAACGATCGTATCTATAAAGCAGACTGGAAAGGGTTTGGAATTTATTCCAAAATGGGTAAAAGTGATTGGCTGTCAAACTCCTATTCGATTACAACTGAAAAACTGGTATTTGAGGATAAGACAGCTAATGAGCAGTATCGAAAACTAATGGAAATCATCATTCGTATTGCAGACCCAAAACTCAATATTGAAGAAGTAAATAAGCTAATAGATAGTGGGGCAGACTTAAACGAGGTAAAAGATGGGAGGGGTTTCTACTACCAACTAAAGGTAGGTCAAGACCCAGTAAACAACATTGACTTTACGATTGTACCTAAAGGTGGATGATAATTGAAGAATGAATAGAAAGAGATAAGATTCTTAGTTGCGGTCTTAGTTTTTTGTTCTTTTAACTGATATCATTTTTGAAAAAAACATGTTAAGCAAAATACAATGAGCTGCCCATATCGGCAGCTCATTTACATACTTATCGTTAGCGGAAGTCATTTTAAAATTCTATGTGTCGATTTTTTCTTTGCCCTTGCGGATAAACCACCATATCAAAGCTACAAGTAGTAGGAGGAGCGGTATTCCCTGAATAAAGAGAAATCCTCCCCAAAAATCAAGTTCAGTACTATATGGAGAGTCTGTTGCCATCACACCTATAAATAAAGCCACTGGAATTGTGCATAGATTTACCCCTAAACTGACCATTATGAATGTTATATTTTTATCCTTAGTTTTTGGTGAATCAGAATTGAAGAATGAGAATACTGCAAGGCAGATTATAAAATACAGTATTACATAAAGCTGATTAAGATATCCCATAATATTCCTCCGTTATCCTAATTGTACCATTAGCAAGGCCTATTTTGTGTACATTTGGATGAATAGGATATTCATATAAAGTTAACATAACGTAACATTATCGGTAGCAAAGAAAAAGGCGAATCCTTTACTTCCATAAGGGATTCGCTTTTTTTTTTCTTTTTATCAATCTATGCAATTTTTTATACATTCCTATCATAGTGTGGGTTTTCGGGTTCTCGTTTGTTATTGGAGTAGCCAAAAAGCTGTATAAAATCTTGCATGCTCTTAGCGTGGTTTTTTTCCGAAATGCTGGCGGTACCCCTTTTAGTTCTTCATTTTCAATCCCTCAAGGATTGTTTTAATCAGCGGCAGTGATAATGACTCTAGACTTTGGTCAGAGTCGTGTATACCCCAGTGATAGATGATTCCCATTAGGCTTTGTGTGACCATTGTAGAAATGACTTCTACACATTGGTCAGTGTCAATGGATCCTTGGTCCTTAGCTTCTTCAAGTAGTGTAAGAATGATTTGAAAGAGTGAACGGTTTGAATTTAAAAAGTAAGTGTGTTCTTTTGAATTTAGAGCGGAACTATAAATGACTTTCATAAGATCTTTACCCATTTCTTCTTCTAGAAAGCGCAATAATTTCTGAGTGAAAATAAATAGTTTTTCAAATGGGTCCATACCTTTCGGGAAAGAATGGAAAACTTCTAAATAATAATTGTCGACTTCTGTGAATCTCTCTAAAAATATGTCCGATTTAGCCGAAAAGTGTTGGTAAAATGAACCTTTTGAAGTGCCGGTTTTTTTCACGATTTCGTCGACCGTTACTTTGTCATAACCCTTTTGGCTAAAAAGTTTTAAAGCTGTTTTTAAAATTTTATCGCGTGTTACTTCTCCTCTGCGCTGCTTTTTTTTTGATTCTAGCATGAAAAATCCTCCGGAAATAAATTGACAGAATATTTATATTTTTATAAAATCAGACTACAGTCTAATTATAAACAGACTGCAGTCTAGTTAACAAGTTGATATTTTATTCAAGTCTACCTCATAGATTTCGACTATTACAACGATTTCTTATTTTATTTTATTCTAACCGAAAAAGAAAGCGCTTTATAAAGAAATGGAGGGGAAATAATGAATAAAGTCATTGAGTCTAGTGAAATAAGAAAGTATTTCAAGAGTGGCGATGTAATTTTAACAGGAGGCTTTGGCTTATCAGGTACACCTTTAACGATCATTGATGAACTATTAGAAACAGATATTCGTGATTTAACGATTGTTAGTAATAATTTAGGGGATCTTGGACAAGGATTACATAAAGTATTCATGCAGGGAAAAATCAAAAAAGCAATTGGCTCCTTTTTTTCCATTAATAAAGAAGCGGTAATAGCCTGGTCTAAAGGCGAGCTTGAAATCGATTTGCTGCCTCAAGGTACATTAGCTGAAGCAATTCGCTGCGGCGGTGCCGGAATAGGTGGTTTTTACACAAGAACCGCCGTTGGTACTGAATTAAGCAAGGGCAAAGAGGAAAGAGAAATTGATGGAGAGAGATACATTTTTGAAAAGGCTATTAAAGGTGATGTCGCTATTATAAAGGCGGATAAAGCAGATCGAATTGGAAATTTAGTGTACCATACGACAGCTAGAAACTTTAACCCTATGATGGCTACAGCTGGAAAAATAGTCATTGCCGAAGTTAATGAAATTGTTGAAGTTGGTGAGCTGGACCCAGAATTTGTTGTGACGCCTCATGCGTATGTGGATTATGTCATCCAAAGCAAATATTCAAAGATAGGGAGTGATTATGTTGAGTCAAGGTAAAAGACAAATTATTGCTAAGAGAATTGCCGAAGAATTAGAAGATGGACAGATTGTTAACCTAGGAGTTGGAATTCCTACTTTGGTTGCTTCCTATTTAGGTGATAAAGAGGTTTATTTACAATCTGAGAATGGATTGTTAGGTATGGGACCTTCTCCGGCAGAGGAGAATTTAGATATTGATTTAATTAATGCAGGAAAAGAACCGGTTACCTATTTGAAAGGTGCATCATTTTTTAATAGTGCTGATTCTTTTGCTTTGATTAGAGGTGGTCATATTGACGTAGCAGTTTTAGGCATACTTCAGGTGGATGTTCATGGTGAAATTGCAAACTGGGCCGTTCCGAATCAGCCGATTTTAGGCGTTGGTGGAGCGATGGATTTGGTGACAGGAGCAAAAAAGGTTATTGTCGCAGCTACCTTGTTTGCAAAGGATGGAACGTCTAAATTAGTCAAGGAATTATCATATAAAACTAGCGGGATTCGAAAAGTAGATTTATTTGTTTCCGATTACGCTATTTTTAAATTTACGGATAAAGGCGTAAAAGTTGTAGAAATGATGGAAGAGATTTCAATACAAGAATTAAGTGAAAAGGTTGGTTTTGATTTAGAGTATTTGAATGATTTAACACTCGTAAGTAATAAGTGAAGTATGGAGGGCAACACATGGACAAGCAAAGAACAGTTATTGTGACAGGTGCGGCAGGCGGTTTGGGTAGAGCAATCGCAAAGGAATTTATTAAACAAAATGACTTTGTTTATGTAGCGGATCTTAATAAAGGGGCTGCAGAGGAGACCGCATTTTCGCTGGGGGAAAATGCAAAAGGAATTTATTTAGATGTTACAGATGAAGCTGTTATTCAATCAACCATTGCGGACATTTTGAAGGAGAGGGGATCGATTGAGGTTTTAGTAAATAATGCCGGAATTCAATATCGTGCGCCATTAGAGTCATTCCCTTTAGAAAAATGGAACTTGCTTATGGATGTCATGCTGACAGGTGTATTCCTAATGACAAAGCATGTTTTTCCGCATATGAAGAAAGAAGAGTACGGCAGGATTGTGAATATTTCATCTGTTCATGGGAAGATGGCCACACCGGAAAAAGTCGCCTATGTTGCTGCCAAGCATGGCGTGATAGGCGTAACAGGTGTAACTGCCCTAGAGGGAGCGCCATATAAAATAACGGCTAACTCGATTTTACCTGGTCCAGTGAAAACAGAATTGCTAGTTAAGCAGCTTGATAGCTTAACAGAAAAAGGAATGACGGATAAAGAAGCGCTTGAGGCTATTATGTACCCAAGGCAAGCGATGAATCGTTTTATCGAACCAGAAGAGGTTGCTTCTGGCGTCGCTTATTTAGCATCAGATGCAGCAGGCGGTATTACAGGAGAACATATTAAAGTCGCAGGCGGTATGTAATAAAAAAAGAGGAGGAAAAATAATGGAAACTTATATTGTTGACGGAGCAAGAACAGCCTTTGGTACTTTTGGCGGGGCATTAAAAGATGTGACCGATATCGATTTGGGTGTAGCAGCAACGGAAGAGGCATTGAAAAGAAGCGGAATTCAAGCTTCTAATGTAGATGAAATCATATTTGGAAATATTATTCATACAAGCAGCAGCTCTGCTTATTTAGCCAGACATATCGGTTTAAAAAGCGGCATGGCAGAGTCATCATCTGCGCTTACACTTAATAGATTATGCGGTTCGGGCATGCAGTCTATCGTATCTGCCGCACAGTCCATTGCTTCTGGGGATGCAAAAGTAGTTGTCGCTGGAGGAACCGAAAATATGAGCTTATCACCGCATGTATTAAGAGGCACGCGCTTCGGCTCACCAAATAAAGCACCAAAAGTTGATGATATGTTATGGGAAACATTAACAGATAACTACGTTGGCTGTGGAATGGGGATGACAGCTGAAAACTTAGCTGAAAAATATTCAATTTCCCGAGAAGAGCAGGATCAGTTTTCTGTGGAATCACAAGAAAAGGCCATTGCAGCAAGAGATAGCGGCCGTTTTGCAGAGGAAATTGTTCCGATTAAGTTAAAAGACAGAAAAGGCAAGGAAGTCATTTTTGATACGGATGAGCATATTCGTGAAGGTGCATCTGTAGAAGGTTTAGAAAAATTGAAGCCCTCTTTTAAAAAGGATGGGACTGTTACACCAGGGAACGCGAGCGGCATTAATGATGGTGCAGCGGCTGTGTTAGTCGCATCTGAGGAGTATGTGAGTGAACATAACTTAAAGCCGCTTGCGAAAATTGTATCATGGGGTGTTGCAGGAGTTGACCCGAGCATTATGGGTATTGGCCCCGTACCAGCAAGCAGAAAAGCATTAGAAAAGGCTGGTTTAAGCTTAGAGGATATTGGTTTGTTCGAATTTAATGAGGCATTTGCTTCACAATCTATTGCTGTAATTAAAGAGTTAGGTGTCGATAAGGAAAAGGTGAATGTGAACGGAGGTGCTGTTGCATTAGGCCATCCTGTAGGCGCAAGCGGTGCTAGAATCACCTATTCTTTAGCACTTGAAATGAGGAAAAGAAACGTTAAATATGGATTAGCTTCGCTTTGTATTGGCGGCGGACAAGGCATTGCCATTATTTTAGAAAATGTACAAAGCTGATGAAACAGATAGGGGGGAATTTGATGAATCAGAATATTAAGGCCATAGAAAAAAGTACAATCCGTAAAACGATGAAACGCATTCTTCCAACTATATTAATTCTATATGTTGTTGCTTACTTAGACCGGGTAAACTTAGGCTATGCTGCTTTACAAATGAATGCAGAATTAGCTTTATCTGCTGAAGTTTTTGGTCTTCTTTCCGGTATTTTCTTTATTGGCTATTTCTTTTTTGAAGTCCCAAGTAACATGATTATGCATAAAGTCGGGGCGCGCATTTGGATTGCCCGGATTATGCTTTCATGGGGAATCATAGTAATCTTAACTGGTTTCGCGCAAACGACGACACATTTATACACCCTGCGTTTTCTATTAGGTGTTGCTGAAGCCGGATTTTTCCCTGGAATTGTTTTGTATTTAACTTATTGGTTTAGAGCCCGTGAAAGAGGACGAGCAACAGCTGCATTACTGCTGGCTTTACCGATAGGCGGCCTAATCGGCGCACCAGTATCAACGTGGATTATTGATAACATATCTTGGCTCAATATGTCAGGATGGAGATGGATGTTTATCCTTGAGGGCATCCCGGCCATTATCTTAGGTGTTCTTACTATTTTCTTCTTAACAAATAGACCTGAAAAGGCAAAATGGTTATCAAAGGAAGAAAGAGATTGGCTGGAGGGCGAATTGAGTGCTGAACGGCAAGCAAGTTCAAAAGTAAATAAAGTCTCAAAACTAGACATGCTGAAGGATTCAAAGGTTTGGAAGTTATCTATGCTATATTTTGCTGTTTATACAGGTATCTATGGCTTGTCATTCTGGATGCCAACCATCATTAAGTCCTTATCAGAAAATGCCACGACCAACTTAGAAATAGGCTGGTTAGCCATGATTCCTTCATTAGTAGGTATTCCGGCTATTATATTTGTCGGATGGTATTCGGATCGAACGAATGCGTACAAACAACATTTAATTGTTTGCTTTATTATCTCAGTATTGGGCTTTATCGGATGTGGCTTTTCAGAAAGCGCCTTTATGATGGTACTTATGTTAACAATTACATCTGCCGGATTATATGGATTTACTGGATGTTTCTTTGCCTACATGACATTTTTCTTCACCGAGTCTACTGCACCTGTTGGTATCGCTTTAGTCAATTCATTTGCGGCATTAGGCGGATTTGTAGGACCGATGATTCTTGGATCTGTAGCATTTACCCTTGGAATGTTTATTTTATCAGGATTACTAATAATCGGCCTTTTCACATTAATTACATTAAAATTGACAAGTAATAATAGTGTGGACACTGTCAAAGAAACACAGCCAATTGTTAATCAATCATAACGGATAATATTTAAAAGGACGCTAATTGTTGGTTTGGAATAAAGTTTGATCAAAAATGTTTTGCAAATCCTTATATTAGTGAGAAGCAAAAAGAAACCATTTTGAAAAAAGGTTACTCAAAATGGTTTCTTTTCTTTTTGAATGGATTCTCCGTTTTATAAAAAAGTTTGATCAAAACTCATTTTAAGGGTACCGTCACATACCTATCAGGCTAAGATTTTAAGACATCCCCATAGCGAGAATTTCACCTTTTTACAGTTATTTATGAGAATTCGGCTCATTTTTTCCATTTTGGGGAACAATCAATTTCTTAAGTTGATGGCGATGGGGTCCCGCCAACTAATTGACATAAAACCCTCTTATCAGTAGTTAGTCTGCCTAAGTTCAAATGAGAATAAGTTCTTTTATTTTCTTTAAGCATAAGATGTAAAAGAATATGAAAAATTTATAAAAAGTAGGTGCAAACATGACATTAGATTCTCACCGTATTATAGGTTTCCCTAGAATAGATATACCAGTTATCCATAACCTTAATTTCTAATACTTTATATTTGAATATATATGATAATAGATAAGGTTAACCCTTGCATTACCTGTTAAAGTCATCTTATCTATTGCCATCTATTAACTTGTACCAACTTTCTTACATAACATTATTTATTCATAGCAAACCAATAGTGACTAGAGCTATATCTTTTATTGATGTACATTTTAGTTAATTTAAAATAATTATTAACTTAGGAGGATTTCAATTTTAGTAAGGGGGATCATATTTTAAAGTGATTTTTTTATTTAAATCCCCCTAATTGCCTTCCTCCGACTTGAACCATCTTAATTTTAATAATATGTATTGGACTCCCATCCAAATATTATTTTCCCATGTTAAGTTATATTGTACATTTATTGTTTCATCTGATTGTTTGTTTTCCATAACAAAGTAATTGTGACCTACTTCAATTACTTATTTCATTTGCGATGGTGTAATATGGTCTAGCCATAGAATACCATCATATTGTTCAATTGGATTCATTATTTCTTCAGATTCTTTCAGACCCCAGTATCTTCCCGCAGTAGGAGAGAAGCAACCATACCTACTTTCCACTTTTTAAACACATATTTCCCCTCCATTAATATATTTTTAGAAAAATAGAATGTTCATCCAAATATTTACTATTTTTCTCTCGTGTTTATAATACTTAATAATATCAAAATTAACAAGTTGAATATTCATAATATTTTATATTAAAAGAATTATGTTTTCTCATTTTGAAATGAAAAAAGAGAGCCGCAGCCCTCGATGCTTCCTTGAAAACGAAAGTAAGAAACTTCAGCAACAAGAGCAAGCGAAATACGATGCGGATAAAGCGAACGAGAAGAAATTCTTATTCCATCAACAAAGCATGATTGCCGATAGCAACATTAAGAAAGCTAATTTTGATAATTACAAACCTACTAGCGAGGAAGGAGCGAAGAACCTTGAACTTGCAAAGGTCATCGCAACGGATTATCTCAATGAGAAGGTGTTTAACACGATTATGGCCGGGAATTGTGGAGCAGGGAAGTCAGTTGTCTTCGTTACAGTTGGTGAATTGCTACGAAAGATTAAAAGTACGTTTAACAAAGATTCCTCCTTAACCGAGGATTCAATCATTCGAAGTTTAGTAAGAGCGGAAGTATTAATAGTCGATGATTTAGGAGCAGAGTTAGGTGCGTTAGATGCCAATACAAAAGCGACAAACTTCATTAATAGAGTTCTATTCGATGTTTTCGATGGTAGATAAGGTAAATCTACTATATTCACTACAAACCTTACAGGTGAGCGTTTAGAGGGCGCGTATGACGAACGAATTGTATCGCGTATCTTCAACAACTTTAAAACGCTTGTTTTCAAAGATACAAAGGATTATAGAAGGAAGGCATTGCCATTTTAAAAGGGGGAAATTGAAATGTGTGCATGTAACGGAACTGGAGTAATCAGAAACGATATGGGGACGGGAATGTATCAATTCGGGCCATGTATTTGCGAAGCAGCGAATCAAACGCCTGAAGAAGTGGATAGAAGACGTCATGCCGTTATGGCGAGACTAAGAGAAATTCATCAATTACAACTGGAGGGAAAATGGGATGCCAAGACTTGGAACGGATTTGGAAAAGGAGAATTACACAATCGCAGCACAGCAAAGGAAGTACATGAAGAAATCGCGTCGTAACATGTATGTAGCGTTAGAAGATTTGGACTTGTTATTCAATGAGAGTGAAGTGATTCGATTCCAAGAAATGTGGGAAGAAGATAAAAGCTTCATTGAAATTGCAGTAGAGATGGGAAGACATCAATTAGAAATCGCAGCATTAATCATGGACCAGGCGGATAAGAGCAAGATAAAATCTCGCCCAATGGGGTTAGGGGCATGAAACAACTAACACTTGAGGATGTTGTGGGAAGTTTTGACTATGCAGCAAAAAGTACGTCGGAGAGGTTTTTGCAGCGTAATAGCGTTATGACGTACTCAATAGAGTTTTACGACAAGGAAGACAAATGGAAGCTTCGTTGGTTTGAAGCGAAGTCAGAGAGCGAAGCAGAAGGAATGGCTAAAGATAAATATGGACGGATCCAAATTATCGATACTTATATATCGGATAGATCGTTAGCGGAAATCATGGCATTGGATTAAGAAAGGGGAATAACAACAGAATCTGGCGATTATTACTGTGACTCATGTTATGACAAGTTGGCATATAGAAACAAAGATAAATAAATTTGAACAAAATCCTTATTTTAAATAAAAGAAACCCCGATTGTCTGCGGGGCTCCTAAGGGTAATCGTCAAGTAATGACGTACTCGACTAATTAACGATATCATGAATTTTTTGGTAAAAATACTGGTAAATGCGTCCAAATGAATGAGGGCATCATTTGGAACAAAAACGCTATTTTAATTTCAAACAAAAGAACAGTCAGCAAAAGCTAACTGCCCCATTTTGGAGGAAAATCAATTGTTACAGATTGGCGTATTCAAAGTATGGACAGAAATTGGGGATTTATTCAGACAAAACTAAAAAGAGCGCCTTCAAGTAGTGCTCTCAGTAAGTTGGGCCCTCAGAGAGTAGTGTGGCACACATGATAATATATGTGAGTTATTCATTGAGGTACAAATACCTAATAAAAACTACATTTGGCACAACAAAGCAGCTAGCAAAAGCTAACTGCTTAGCCCCAAGTAAGAGAGAGGAACGCTTTATTAGGTCTAAGGCTGAAATAAGGGTTTTAGATGTTAAGACCTAAATATAGTATAAATCTCACTTCAGAAATTATGCATATAAATTATATTCCTACAAAAAGGGTTAAAAAACTAAGCAGCTAGCTCAATTCGCTAACTGCTCATCTCCAAGGGGGGAACAAGGAGAAAATCTAATGTCATATACATTATTGACGGAATATTGAGTTTTATTCAGTCGAACAAAAAAGGGACTGTATATAAGTACACTTCGGACCAAGTTTTTTATGGTAACAGTTATTGGTATTATGTGTAAGAACTAACGTGTGCCCTGAAAATAATGATTATTTATTCACATGTAAATTCACAATTAGAGCACAATCGCATCAATACGCTCACAGTTAACTACAGTGATATCTCCGTTTTCATCTATAAATGTAGCAAGGGATGATTTATTATGGAAACCTACAAATATAGAAGCTGTTAATATTGTGCCGTTAACTAAAAGTTGTTTTATTTTCTTTCCTAAGTAAAATGTTTCTAAAAGGTAGCAAATATCTTTGGAACTCTCTTTTGGAGGGGGTATAAAAGAAGATTGGTTATTTGGAAGAGATGTTAGATTTGGATTAAATACTTTGGGAGTAATAGCATAGTTTATGAAAACTGACATTTTTCCGGCTCCTCTTTTTTATAGTTTATATTGAAATATGCTTATGGAATTGTGAGGTGGGGCTTTTTTCAAAGCCCCATCTTTACTCTACGCAGCTTCAATTCTAAGCGCTTGAATATCACGACAGTCCAAAACAATAACAGAGCCAGGTTCTGTTGTGTTATCCACAAATGTTACACAAAAATTATCTGGATTAAAGTTAGTAAAAATAAGATCCTCTAGTGTTGTTCCTGTAAGGAAAACATCTACTTCTGTACCTAACTGTAATCTTTCTAATTGTTCGCAAACACATTTTGTATGCTCACCCATAAAAAAAACCTCCTTTCCTCGGTTTACTATTAATATATGTATAAATTAAATAGAACGATTGGAGTAATAGCTTAGTAATACTAATTATTTTGCTAGTTAATATTTTTATAAAATAATCCATTTACGAAAAAAAGGTCCTGTTGTCTCCAACAGAACCTTTCCTAAAATGGCAAAGAGTAACTCTTACCTTACTCTTCCACTATATAATACACAAATCACATATAGATGTGTAGAACAAGAAATTCCAATATTATTATTCGAATATATTATTGAAATTATTTCTTCAGGGTTTAATATAAGGAATTAAATTACAAATGTTGATTTATCAATGGATATTAATGATGCACTAGAAAATGATAGTTAATAAAAAAATATTACAATAATAAAAATATGAAATATTGCATATTCAATTGAAATAGAAATTTACAAGTAGGAAGCGAGGAATAACAATGGGACTAGGAAACCGTGGAATGGCATTTGAAATACTTATCAATCTAGCGAATGAGATGTATCAAAGAGGGGGAGTAGCGCTTATAAATAAGCGTCCGACTCCTGTAAAGGTATTAAAGAGTAAAGGTGGACGAGTACTAAATGGATTCTATGAAGCTAAAAGTACAGTAGACTATGACGGTGTGTATAAGGGACGAGCAATCGCCTTTGAAGCGAAATCTACAGAGAATGCTACACGATTTGATTTAAAGAACATTGCGCAGCACCAATTGGATTACCTGGAGAAAGCAGAGAAGATGGGAGCGATTTGCTTCTTCCTTATTGGATTTAGCAAGGACAAGTCAGTATTCGCAGTACCACTATCAGTCATTCAATCTTATGTAAGGATGTCCCAACAACCAAAAGGCAAGAAGTCGATACCAAGAGCAGACTTTGATATTTATGGATACTTGGTAGATTGGACTGAACGAGCGCCAGTCGATTACTTACAGTACATCGATGAGACAGGATTAATTCCAGGGGTGTTAGATGGCATGATTCAGATAGATCAGGACCATAAAAGGGTAGCAAATAATATAGAAGCAGCGAAAGAGAAAATGAACAACAAGAAACGAAAGTTATTAAAGGCTTAATGGATAACGGAATAATGACTAACAGTGTGGTGGGAGCTGTTAGTCATCGTTCCCTTATTCAACAATGAGATAGTAAAATTTCACGTACCTAATGTGAATGTAAAAACATAAATTTGAAATAGGGGGATTTACCATGACAAACATTTATCAGAACTTAGGAGAAGAAATTGAATTAATGGAGATTGAATTAAAGGACCTGAAGTTAGAGCATAAATACCTGATGAAAAACATGCATATGAATGCGCCTAAGTTTAACGGAGTAACTGATTACAGCAAGGACCGTGTAACAGGCGGACAAATCCCATTAGCATTAGATGAAATTGCAGGTCGTCATGATCGTATCATGGAGAAGTCAGAACGATTAAAACAATGTATTGCTGATAAGAAAGTATTAATGGGGGAAGCTCAGTTTATTATGAGCAAAAAAAAGGGTTAGAACAACAAATTATTTATTTGCGTGATGTGATGGGATTCAATTTAAAACAGGTTGCTAGTGAGCTAGGTTATAGCTATGACCATATTAGAAGAGTAAGTAGCAGAATGAAAAGAAGCCACAATCATGCCACAACGATGACACACTGTTCTTGATATATAGGTCATACACTATTATTACTGAGAGGTAGCGGAAACTACTTTAAAGATCTTGATTTCGAGATGGATTGTTTTACAAATGTGGTGATGGTTCGTTCGATTGGATGAACTGTAGCGTTTTAAAAATATAAGTCTAAACGAGCAGGGAGCTTCCGCTCTTTGTTTGAGCCAATACAGCGGAAACATTCCTCTTCCGTCCCTCTGAAAATGTGTTGGTTCAAATAAGGCGCCGGAAAAAACATATGCGTCTTATAGATTAAAAGATATTCCTAATCGTTGTGTAAACGAAATTGGTGAAAATGACATTAAGTAGCCGACTCCACGGAGTATAAACGAGAAAATTCCTTGTCTTCTCCCAGTCACCGACACGAGGCGTGTAGCCATACTATTGATGCGGTGATTTGGAGAAGGTTGAGAGTACCTCACCTCAATCTTGAATGAAGAGAAACTTTGCCATTTGTTTTCGCTCTTTTCTTCCATCCCCTTGAAAGCTGTCACTTCGGTGATGGTTTTTTGTTTTTTTCTCAATTAACATAAAATGCTACAATATATAGAAAGAGAGAAAAATGAATTAAAAAGGGGATATGAACATGAAAAGAGATATGGAATTAGTTAGAAAATTACTGGTACTTATTGAAGAACAAGATGATAATAGCAAGGAATTGAATATTCCATCTGATATTGATAGAAAGGTAGCAGTTTATCACTTGAATTTATTAGAACAAGCAGGTTTTACAGAAAATAAAATATTCTATGCTGATAACTCTCCTATGTGGATTCATAGCACATTAACATGGGATGGACATGAGTTCTTAGATGCAATAAAAAATGATACAGTATGGAATAAATTGAAACAAACTATTGCAGAAAAAGGTGGGAATATCCCATTTGAAGTAATGAAGGCACTCGCTATAAAAACTGCAACAACTGTCTTTTTAGGCTAACCAAGCATCCATAACGGGTACTTTTTTCTTTGTTATATAGAAATTACACATTAAACGTATTTAAAGAGTGTTCTAGGTATAAAGATAATCGATAATCATACAATGATATGGAAGGGTCTTTTCTAGTGTGTTAGTTACCTCAACGTATATGTATCTCTTGGCGCCTGGACGAGGGTGCTTTTTTTATTGCACATTATGATAAGGACAAGCATATATTGAAGTGTAGGACAACCTCTCTCAGGTCCTATTCAATACTCATTGAAAACTCCTACACATTTGGGCATCTACTGATGTGGATGCTCTCTTTCTATGCACTATTTGAATAGGACAAGCATATACTGCTTGTACCTCATTAATTTTAGTAACATTAACTTTCGTTAATGGGGAATCTCACAATCCCTTAAAAGGAGCGCTCGCGGAAACGGGTGCTTTTTTTATTTTGAACAAAATGGACATTTGGATTAAAGGATATCTATATAAATTGGTAGAATCTAGTTATTTGGTTTGCATTTTAATCCAAGGGGTACAAATTCGATGCGACGTGAAAAGGATTTGTTGAAACAATGGAAGGCGGATTTGCAAGCTGTTCAAGAGGAGAAAAGGCTGAAGAAGAAGGCTAAGAAAAAGAATAAGAAATATAGCATTCCTGGTAATACAGCTGACTTCATGAATGGCAAGAATACTTATCATAAAGAGAATGGGGTATGGAAGCAAAGAAATAAATAATATGAGAATAAATGAGTTTGATGAAGTGTATAGCAATTATCGTAGGCGCTGCCGTGATCTGGGTGGCGTCTTGTTTGTTGTTAAGGAAAGGTAAGGTAAGGAGTGAAGGTTTTGTAAATTTCAAAAAATAAATACTATTAGCACTTTAAGTGGTATAATCTTCTTGTTATTGGAATTAAAATGAAAATATAGATAAATAAAGGGGATAAGGTGATTTGGATGGGGGATTCTGATCATAGAGAAACAAAAGCAATATTAAAGATATGGTTCATCTATATACCACTTGCATTAGGGGAACTCATTTTTTCAAATATCATAGGCTACTTTAAAAAAATAAAAATAAAGATTTTGCATTGGAAAAACAATTAATCTATTTAATTGTTTTTTTATTTTCCCCCTAACAAAACAAACGAACACAACGAACAAAAATAGAGATAGTTAAATGTCCTGTTTAGGTCTACCCTATACGGACGTAAAAGAGTGAACGGATTTATCATACTTCTCAACGTCCTGTTTACATATACGGAAAATAAATGGTGTTATGTACTTAGAATTAATTTCCGAACACGTTAACGGACGAAGGGGAAGATATTATGATAATTGGTTATGCTCGTGTTTCTACACAAGAACAAAATTTAGCTAGGCAGTTGAAACAGCTAAATGATTATGGATGTGATCATGTGTATGAAGAGAAAACAAGCGGAGCAACAACAAACAGAGAAGAACTACAATTGATGCTCGATAGTTTAAAAGAAGGTGACACGATTGTTGTTACTGATTTAACTCGTATTAGTCGTAGCACAAAGGATTTATTTGAACTAATTGAGGTTATTAAGAGTAAAGGAGCTTCAATTAAATCTATAAAAGATACATGGCTTGATACTACGAGTGATAATCCATACAGTACTTTTCTACTCACTGTAATGGCTGGTGTTAACCAGTTAGAAAGGGATTTACTTAAGATGCGTCAAAGAGAAGGTATAGACCTTGCTAAAGAACGTGGTGTTTATAAGGGAAGACCTAAAAAGTACGGTGATAAAAACCCTAAAATGGAGCATGCTTTAGAGCTGCTTGCTAATCGTGAAGAGAATGGATACACAGTAAAGAAGATATGTGAAGTCACTGGTGTAAGCCGTACGGTTCTTTATGAGAGAGCAAAGGAAAAGGGGATTATGTAGATCTTAAAGTAGTGAATCCGCTGTTTTTTAATTTTATAAATGAAATGATTATTCGCCTAACAGTTCAAGTAGGCTAATATTATCTATTCATCTCCCTCCAGTTAAGACAAGATGGTTCTGTTGCAAAGTTCCTCAAGAGATAAACAGAAATATGAATATATAAAAGGATGTTATACGATTACAAAGATTTAGTCTTGTTATTAGAGGGCACGAAGATACATGACAATTAATTAAAATAAAGTATTAGACTAGATCATGAACTATGAAATGAATTTTTAAATGTTTTGCGAGACTTTTTATGTGAGCGAAAAGTACTTTCATGTACAGAAAACACCTTTTCAGTCTATAACTATTTTTCAACAGTCTAATACTTTTTTCTATAGTCTAAAACATTTTTTAATAAGACACTTTTGTATTTTCATCTATAGTCACCATTTACATGCCAACTTCCTTATAAATGATTTAACTACACTATATAATTTTGAGAAGAATATATTGAGTTTAGCAAAAGGGCAAGCTACGGGTTTGTCATGATAAACCCCAAAAACTACGTTTTTGACTTGGTAGGAGATTCCTACGACCTTTACAAATATATATAAGCTATTTTTTGCAAAATTGCTTATATATTTGTTGTCGCTTCGCTCGATTTTTTTAAAAAAAGGAGTGTGTATTATGGCCAAAAGAAGAACAACATATTTGCAAATGTCTTTAGAGCATGAGGAAAAAGATTATATAAAAAATAAAGCAATTGAATTAGGATATAAAAATGTTTCAGCTTTTCTTATTGATAGTGCAAGAACACATTTTAAACTTGAAGTTGATATGAAAGCTTATAGGGATTTAACTAAAGAAATAAACTATATTGGTAAGAATATAAACAGCTTAATTAGAAGGATCAATACAGACGGAATTTACACTGATAGCGATATTGATTTTCTTAGAGTTAATCAGAAAAAAATCATCAATTTAATAAATACCGAGTATGACAGGTTAATTGATTTAAAAACCAAGTTTAATAGTGATAGCTTGAGTAAAAAACAAAAGGAAAAATTAATACAATCGTTAACTGAAAATCAAATACAGATACCAAAAAAATTAGTATTAGAAGAAGTGTACGAAAAGATAAAAGAAGATTTTATTTATATCATAGAATGTATAGAAAACTCGCCTGAACAAGATAAAGAAGTAACAGAATATGTTTGGCAATATTTATATGGAGATACGCTATATAAGTTAGATGAGAATCAATTAATAAAATTGGCCGATAGCATTTTTATTTTTGCGCAGAAATTGAAATTTAAGTTATCTAAACTTGATAATGTTTTTGAAGATGATGATTGGTTTGAACTGAAAGATATATTAGATGAATATGAAATTTATTAGGTAGGGATTGATTACAATGTCTATTGTAAAAATACAAAAAGTCAAAGACTTGAAAGCTGTCATTAATTACAGCTTTCAAGCCCATAAAACAAACGAAGAATTAGTTACATCTTACGAGTGTTCTATAGAAACGATAGATAGGGATTTTAAAAGTGTTTTAGTTGACTACAATGAAAAGAATAAAAGTGATAAAAACATGAGTGCAAGGATGATAATACAATCGTTTGACAGTGATGATAATTTAACACCAGAAAAAGTTCATCAATATGGAGTAGAATTTGCTGATAATTATCTGAAGGGCAATCATCAATATACAGTCATTACACATACAGAAACAGATAATTTACACAATCATATTATTTTCAATGATATTGATTTTAATAAATTAAAAATGTTTGATTCAAAGCGTGTAAATACTTTAGAAAGATTACGAGAAGAAAATGATAAAATCTCCGAAAAGTATGGTTTGTCAATAATTGAAGAAGGAAGAAAGGGGAGAAAAAAATATTTAGCTTTTAACGAGTATGTAGCTAGATCAAAGAAGAAATCCTTCAAAGGAAATTTAGAGGAAACAATTGATAAAAGCATATCAAGATCAAATTCGTTTGATGAGTTTTTAGGATTAATGCAAAGAGAAGGATATGAGCATAAACAAGGAAAATATCTATCGTTTAAGAATCCGAAGTCAGGGAAGTTTATGCGCACTAAAACAATGGGATTTAATTACCTTGAATCTTCGATCAAATACAGAATGGAAAATAAAGGTTATTCACCAATCAAAACAAGTATAATTAACAGACAATGGATAGATAAATCACAAGAAAAATTTAAAAATAATAAGGGACTTCAAAGGTGGGCTACTAAACAAAATATTAATTACTTAAATGAATTAAGCTCTAAGCTATATAAACTCAATGTTTCGATTTCGGAACTTGAAGAAATTGAAGCAAATAAGGAAGCGTTAATTGACAGCTTTGAAAAGCAACTTTTAGGAATTGATAATGAGATTTTTAGATTGAATAAAATGAAGGGCTGTTTTCGAACTTATAAAAAGAGTCATCCTTTAATTGTGGCGTATAAAAAGGCTGAAAATAAAATGGCATTTAAACAAGAACATTATCATGAATTTAAAAAGTATGATGTTGCCAAAAGTGATATGAACTATCTAAAAAAGAATTATGATATAACTGATGAAGCTGAATTGCATTATAAGTTGTCATTAATGACAAAAGAACGAAATTTACTTTATGGAAGTTTAGGAAAAGAAAAAGAAGTGGAAATAAAAAGACAAGAGCACCAAAGACAGCAGCAACAACGTAAAAAAGAAACTGAAAGATAAAAAACTATATGACATCAAAAAAAGGATATTGTATAGTACCTTGTGAATGGAATAGAATGAAACTTTAATCAGTGAGAGACTTGTTGCAATGGAACGCTTTACTGTACTTATGATGGTTGATGGTAAGCAAAAACTTATTTACAAGCAAGCTATATCGAACGTTGTTGTTTAATGATCATCCTCTCGAAGGGGGGATAAGGAACATGAATAGCCCAGTAGCGTCTTCTTTAATATCAATAATTACCTAGAAGGTTGAGGAAGCTATAAAACGTCTAACCAAGAGATCTAAAGCAATTAACTTCAATAGTGTGGCAGAAGAAGCCGGAGTGAGTAAAGCCACACTGTATAACCATACAGAGCTCAAAGAACGCATCAATTTCTTGCGAAATCAACAAGAAAAAGCATTTGTGGACTCTAGGATTAAACGGGACGAGAACAATCAAAATGCCGTCATCGCTTCTCTTAAAAGAAGAATTGAAAAGTTAGAGAAAAAGAATAAAGAGCTTGAAGAAGAAAATAAGCAATTGCGTGAAAAAGAAAATGAAAAGCTTACTGATTACTTCATGAAGGGGTCCCGCCAACCAAATGACATAAAACCCACGCTAAGACATTTTATGGAAGATAAAAAGCCGATTTTCCTACGTTAAGGGGAAAATCATTCCTTCTTGAAGAGAGAGCTGTGTAGCAATGGAACTAAGGATTCGGCCAAGATACGTGTAAAAACGTATTATAAGCTGGATTAGAGGTTCAGTCGAGATACATGTAAAAACGGGTCATAATATATATTTTATTTCCATTGTTGGTTTTTAGGGGTCCCACCACATCGCTATCAAGCTAAGCTTATGCAAAGTCAATTTTAGGCGAGATTGTTTCTTTTTTCTAAAGGGCAAGTGTAGATGATTGAAAGATTTGCATACGAAATAAACCCTAACGGGTTTCACTTTTTTGAATTAAGCGGCTTGATTATCAGACATGGTACAATTGTAAACGACACCTAATATATCAAAGACCGTTTTTTTCTCATATCGATGAGATTTCCGCCCGTTTTGCTGTAGGAGATTGAACAGGCGAAGTAACACCTTTGATAGCTCTTGGGTGTTTTTTTGTATAGTTTGGAATAGAAGAAGAAAATAGTCTTTAATCATATATATGGCTTTATACTCACTAAGCTCTCGTTTTTTCTTCATGAGGAGCAATTGGCGCATTTGAAACATGATAGAAGAACAGAGTAGAATGGCAATCAATTGACCATATAAATGGCACTCCAATCGTTCTGGTTTTATCTTTTTACAATGATGAATTTGAAAGAATGACTTCCACGTTTTAAATAAAATTTCGATTTGCCAACGCAAAGAATACCAGTCATGTACCTGTCCCATCGGGACAATATCTGTAGGGGTGTTTGTCATATATACATTGATACCACTGAGTCGTTTACTACGAGGAGAATACTTCATTCCTTTCTTTTTTTCTCTTACAGCTTGATCTTGTAATCGTTTTTGTTGCTGTTGTTTTGTTAATCGATGAACAATTACACGAGCTGGCACTTTATCAATCATCCCTACATAAGCATCAGCTATTTCACATGTTTGTCCTGGTTGAAGAGAGTTCATTACCGTCTCCATATCTATCTGTATATACTCTGTACCTTTCTTAATTCTTCCATCTTGAAAATAATCAGGGTTAGGATTATTTTGATAAATACGTGTATTCGACTTGATACGAGAGATATAGTAGGCCTCTTTATCTTGTATATATTGAAGGTCTTTTAAATGAAAATAACCTAAATCTCGGATACATAAATCATTCGCCGTCACAGTTGGGGCACACAGAGAGCCGTAAGTGCGATCATGTTGTTTACCTGGACCTGTATGAATCTGTAGGAACTGTCCACTTAACAAATCATACTCAAGTTGAATTTTTATCCCAGCTGTATGGCTGCATCCTCCTGCACCTGGATAAACCGATGAAAATACATCTGGGAGTTGAAATGCAGTTGAATCTAAAATACGAATACGCTTAAAAACAGAAGTGTATGGAGAAGAAATCGGCATAGATGCGGCCAATTTTTTGTTTAGTAGTTCGGCTAGTAGGTGTTGTAAAAGTTGGACGGCCGCCTTATTAAATCGTTGATTCAGTCCCTCAGGACTGATGAGTACTGCTGTTGATGCTTCTAAACAGCTAGATAACTGAGTTAAAGAAGTCATAGCTACATTTTGGCTCATCCATACACATAAAGCTATTAAATCTTTTGCTTGGTACTTACTGGTTCGTTGTACAAAACCAACATCTCTAGCAAGATCGCGTAAGGTATTTGGAGATAAAAAACTTTGAATCTCTTGAGCAAATAGTTGTAATTCGTCAGACACAGAAATAGACATACAAAAAACGCCATCCTTTCCTAGGATTCTACAGAAAGAATAACGTATTTTTTTCATTTTGAAGATATTTCTTTTTATTAGTTTGATAACGATGGGGTTCGTCCCCGCAAAGCAAGCCAGCATTCTAGCCCAAAAGCAAAATTTAGATCAAAAAATAAGAATAAAACCAATGAATAAATATTTAATTTATGTTTTTTTAATCTAATTTTCATAATCTTCAAGTTCATAATCTGTCATTACATATGAGGAGGGATCCTCTTTTATAAACCGTACCGCATTTAGCCCGATCATCTGAGCAGCGGCGGACGGCTGACCATCCGGTAAAATAGGCGAAATAGACAGATCGGCAACCTTAAGATTTTTGGTACCAAACACATTGAGGAATCCATCGACAACCCCTTCTTGAATCGTCTGTCCCATCCGACACTGCCCGCCTATAGAGAAGTTCGTGTAAGAGGCTTTGACATAATTCTCAAGCTGCCTTTGTTTGTTAGGATCGTTATCAGGTAGCTGGAATATACTCTCTGGAGGATATACAACTTTCCCGATGCCGTTATTTGGGTATTTCAGTGGATCTCTAGCCTCTACAATAATATTATAAATTCTCTTATATTGATCGACCATATACGTTAGGTCATTAGGATCTTCCAACGGGTTGAAGTTAAGGGATGGATAAGCCTCTGGATCGCTATGTTCCACTAGCACTGCACCCCTGCTTTTTGTATTCACGTCTACAATACCGAAACTCATGATACTTGGAGTGGTTTGGAAAGTTAAATCTAAACTCCAACCATTGCTAATCACATCTGAAGCAGGGAGAAAAAATGGGAGAGGAGCCCCTATCAGTTGGAGACGACGACTTTCTAGTAGATTCATTGGATTCTCTGCTTGGAAAGCACCTAGAATTAGTGGAAAGTTTGGATCAGCAAAAAATATCGGAAGAATTTGGGAGGTATCTATCTCAACCCCCAATCCAACATAACCCTGAGTTTGAAGATTGTGACCCACATTTGGACTCTCTATCAATGTTGGTATACCTGCTTTAGCCAAATCATCCGATTTACCGATTCCTGAACGTTGTAGAATGAGTGAGGAAAAAAATCCTGCAGAGACGATAATGCCTTTTCTTGCAAATCTTCTATGTGAAATACCATCTTTCACAAATTCAACACCAACCGCAATGTTCAATCCATCTTTTTTCTTAAATAAGATTTTGTTAACGGTTGTTTTAGTTAAAATAACCAACTTTCTTCCATCAACTCCAAATTCATCTGGATGGAACTGGTTTCCTTGACTGACAATATGGTCATTTAAATAACCTGTTGCCGTTGAGGATCGGACAAATTGACCGGGGCTAACCTCTTTTTGAATAATTTGCGTTTTATAAAATGTACAATCCCTTATGCCGGTATTATAGTCCACAGCAATCGGTGTTCCCAATACAGTGTTTGTTGCTTGAACTAACGTATTAATCAATCCATTAGGGGGAATACTCTGTTGCCTAATAAAGATCGGCCCTTGTGTTCCTCGTTCATTAGGGTCTTGTGTCGATCCTGTATAGGTTTCATTTTTTACAAATAAGGAGCTAATCTTGTCGTAACTCCATTGATTACCAACAAGACTTGCCCACTGGTTATACAACTCTTTACTCCCACGTACGGCGTACATGTCACTAATTTCTGAGCTTCCCCCTATGGCGCGACCATGTGTTGCAATAAGTGTACGTGCAATAGTTGACTCTAGTTCAGAAGTAACATTAAAGCTAAACCTGTTACCGCGGGTTGTATTAATGGCGGCAAGAACGCTAGGGTTACTTAGCTCATTCGTCATATTTGTTCCTGCTTCAAGCACTAGTACAGAAGTACTTTTGTCATCCGTTAATTCTTTGGCAATTACTCCTCCAGCAGTTCCAGCGCCAATCACGATATAATCAAATTTGGTAGGGTCTATTGGTTTTATAGGCTCTGGAACTGCACAAGGAAATGCACAAGGAAATAATGAATAAGGAAATTCATGAGGATTGAAACACTTTCTATTTTTTGATGACATGAATAATCAAGCTCCTTTTTTGCATTTAGTATATTAAATGTAAAAAAAGAATCTGTTTCTTGTACCAGTGTCTTTACTTTTTTAAAAATGTATGTTCTATACATGTAAGGTTAACATAACGTCTCATTATCAGTAGTCAATAATGAATAGCAATTTCATTATAGGGAGATTTTGATTCTTTAGTTTGATGGGCATAGGGTATCGCCACATCTCCATCAAGCTAAAAGAACGAGTTATCCCCAAACAATAAATACGAGCAAAATGCACAAAATTTTCGTTCTGGGGGTGGTATGAGATTTTAACTTGATGGGCATGGGGTCCCACCACATCGCCATCAACTTTAGGGTGCTAAGAGGGTATATGTGTGGATTATTCCTTTAAATTTCTACGACTGTACTAAAGATAGGCATAACAAATAAACCTATTAACTAGGCATTTAAAAAAATTTTATGCAACCTTGAAACTTTTTGACAACATATAATCATACACAACACCTAAGATATCAAAGACGGTTTTCTCTTCGTACCGGTGAGATTTTCTCCCGTTTTTCTCTAAAAGGTAAAACAAACGCAGTAAAACTTTTAATAATTCATGGATGCCCTTCTGTAGTCCCTCATAAAACATTAGATAATAATTCTTTATCATATAGATGGATTTGTATTCACTTAACTCTTTCTTTTTCTTATCCAAGAGTAACTGACGCATTTTGAACATCGTCGATGAACAGAGTAAAATACTAATGAGTTGCCCATATAAATGGCATTCTAAGCGTTCTTTCTTAATTTCTTTGCACCTGTCAATTTGAAAAAAAGATTTCCATGTTTTGAACAAAATTTCAATTTGCCAGCGTAATGAATACAAGTCATGGATATGTTCCGTTGGAACATTTTCTGTAGAAAGATTCGTAATATACACGTTGATCCCACTCAATCGTTTACTTCGTTCTTTGTAAGTAATACCTTTCTTCTTCTCTTTTTTGGCTTGTTCCTTCAACCTTTTCTCTGTTTGTTCTTTTGTTAATCGATGAATAATAACACGAGCTGGTAATTTTTGATACTGTCCAATGTATGCCTCTGAAATCTCCATTGTTTGGCCAGGGGACAATTGATTCATGAGTTCTTTCATATCTAACTGAATATAGAGTGTCCCTTTCTTGACGGTCCCATTTCGAAAATACTCTGGCTTATCATTCTTACGATAGATTCGAGAATTTAATTTCAAACGTGAGACATAATAAGCTCCTTTATCATCGATCTTCTGTAAGTCATGTAGGTCGAAATAGCCTAAATCTCTTATATACAAGTCTTTGGGTCGAATGGTTTGTAGGCTTGTTGAACCAAAGGTTTTATCATTTTCTCTTCCTTCTCCTACATAAACGTGCAGGAACTTCCCACTCAATAGGTCATACTCTAATTGAATTTTGACTCCTGCCGTATGGCTACTTCCACCTGAACCTTGATACTGTGAAGAAAACTTATCTGGAAGCTGAAATGTTGTAGAATCTAGAATCCGAATGTGTTTAAAGCTCGTGGTATATTGATGAATTATTTCTTTTGTTGAATGAATTCTTTGAGTTAGAAGATTAGCTAGAACTTGTTCTAGCAACTGTACTGCGGAAGCATTAAATCGTTTGTTAAGTCCTTCAGGGCTGATAAGAACACCCGAAGATACTTCAAGATGGCTACATAATTGTGTGAGTGATGTACTTGCAACCTGTTGGCTAAGCCATACACATAAAGCAACTAACTCCTTTGCTTGATATTTACTCTTTCGCTGAACGAATCCTTTTTCTTTAGCTAGGTGTTCTAGAACACGAGGAGACATATGTCGTTGTAATTCTTCGGCAATCGGTTGAAGTTCGTCAAGAATCAAAAGACCCATAAAAAAACGCCATCCTTTCTGTATATTTCTACAAAAAGAATAACGTTTTCTGTGAATTATGGATATAAATTTATCTTAGGTTGATAGTGATGTATGGTGACCCCATATACATAAATACATTTTGTCGAAATTATTAAACAGGGGAATTTTTCTATTTGAAGAACTAATAATTGATTGCCAATATGTATTAGAAATCTCAATCTAAACTAAAGGAGAACAAAATGGGACAAAACAATAAAGGCTTTTCTGAAACAGGATTGCGCAAAATGCGCAATGTACTGGCGCAGCATGTCGATTCTGGAAAGATTCCTGGGCTCGTCGCCTTAGTCAGCCGAAACGGCGAGACGCACGTCGAAGCGCTTGGAACAATGAGGCATGATGGTGGCGCACCAATGCGTCGGGACACGATCTTTCGATTGGCGTCCACTAGCAAGCCGATTGCAGTCTCACCGGTAATGGTTCTGCTCGACGAGTGCAAACTGCATTTGGACGACCCAGTAGACAAATGGCTGCCCGAACTCGCCGACCGGCAGGTGTTGAAACGGCCCGATGGTCCGCTGGAAGAGACCGTCCCAGCACGGCGTCCTATCACTGTACGAGACCTGTTGACCTCCACATTCGGGCTCGGAGTGGATCTCACGTTGATGGGTTCTCCGATCATGAACGCGTTCTTCGAGAGTGGGATATTCGACACGCCAGGGCAGGATATGCCCGATCCAGATGAGTTTATGTGTCGCCTAGGTGCACTTCCGCTAAGCTACCAGCCCGGAGAGCGGTGGCAGTATCATATCAGTATTGAAGTGCTCGGCGTGCTTGTTGCCAGGGTAACGGGTCAGACATTCGAGTCGTTCCTGCGCGAACGCATCTTCGATCCACTGGGAATGAAGGACACTGGCTTCTACGTGCCTGAGCTCAAGATTGACCGGCTTCCACCTGCCTTCAACCCCGATCCGCAGACAGGTGAGTTCATCGTGTGGGATGAGGGTGCAGGCGGACGTTACAGCAAACCTCCAGCATTCCAAGCAGGTGGTGGTGGGCTGCTCGCAACCGTCGACGATTATCACGCGTATTTGCAGATGCTGTTGAACAAAGGGATGCACGGAACCAAACGGATCCTGTCCCGACCTGCAGTCCAGCTGATGACCACCAACCGTCTTACTTCTGAACAACAAGTATACCGAGACGATTTGGCCAAAAACAACGTCCATTTGTCGTTTGGACAAGGGATACAAGGCGGCTGGGGCTTTGGGATGGCGGTGCGTACCTATCTTGGAGACTACGCGTCTATCGGTCAATTCGGCTGGGATGGCGGAACCGGCACTGCAGCTTACGCTGATCCAGACAAACAGTTTACTGGAATCCTGTTCACCCAGGTTGGGATGTCCACTCCGGACCCATCGCATCTTATCCAAGACTTCTGGACCACGGTCTACCAAGCAATCGAAGACTGAAACCGAACTTAGGTATTGTTTATTGGAATAGGAATATGCATCTTTCAAGGTATTAGTAGCATCTTGTGGACTAAATTCTTTCAATATGGGTCATTAGAGTGGCTATGGCGTAAATGTGTTTATAAAAAATAAGATGGATACGGGCAGGATATGTTAATTAATTCGCGAATACTTCAAATAATCATTAGCAAAGATTCTGCATGAACCATAAAAAATGGTATCTTTAAAAAAGTGAAGGGGCAGCATAGCCTTATGAAACTAGGACATATAATGATTTTCGTCAATGACATGACAAAGGCGAGATGGTTTTATTCTGAATTGTTGGGTTTGCAAACATTGTTAGAGCAAGAAAATAAGCTTGTATTTGCCCTTGACGGCTGTCAGCTTATAGCTTTTAAGTGTGAAAAGACCAAAGAAATTGGAGATTATTCAAACGAGGCTAGAACAGTTTTGGTGTTAGAGGTCGTATCTGTTGAGCAAACTTATAAGGAAATGAAGGAAAAGGGTATTCAATTTTTGCATGATAAACCTACTCAAGGGCGATATGCTGCTTTCGTTGATCCGTTTGGTAACGTGCATGAAATCGCTGAATCGTTCGAATGAGAGTCGTTAACTTTGTTACAAACAACGTGGTGAAACATATTACAAAGGTATTGCACTAACGGGACACGATAGCGCAAAGATTGATTGCAATCAAAGTTAGACCGAAGATTAAGATCGTGGTTTGATACTGAATTAGCCCGGGGGTTTCGCGCCCCCGTCTTTTTTTATTTGTCAGCGTCACAAAGCGCCATATCGTCGCCACATAAATTGCGTATATTCAGTTGTTCGCTATACAAACGGCACAAGCGAAATCATAGAAACATTGATTACTGCGTCCTAATTGGGTGTGGATTTGAAATAAAGTTTAACCGTTTTGAAAAAAGATTAATTGTTTATAGGGGAGGACGCACATTTTAACATTTTTATACGCTAAGGGATTCTCAAAACTCCATAACACGAGTTGAATTGAGAATCAAATTACATCTAATTTGATTCATAACAGATTGGCGTCATAGACTACCGAATAAAAACACAGGGTTTTATCTCTGTGTTTCTTCAAATTTTCGTTTTTGAATATATGCTTGAGCATGAATAATTTCTTCCTGAAGTTCTTTTAATTCTTTCATAGATTCTGATTCAATAGTCATGTAAGTAGTAACTAAACTAATCATCATATCCATCTTCTCTACTATATTTTGAATGACCTGTTCAGATTGCTCTTTTTTAGGGTGTTGTATTGCTGTTAATACATCTTCCATATAATTGTTCTTTCTTTGCTGGATATCATAAATAAACTGTTTTGTGTTTGAGTTCAGTTGTTTTTCCTCCGTTTTAGATATATTTCTATTCTATCATATTTAAATAGAAAATATTGGATTCCCCTAAATTTACACCAGTCTCATACATTTTCTCAATTATACAAACTAATTCCTTAACGTACAGGGAACTAATCGAAACGTTTCAATTTTGTGTCTAAACGTACATTATCAAGACCTAAATTTATAAATGCTTAAAATAAAAAAATTGGCTGTTGTCCCAAACGAAAAAGTATTTAATGGAATTTCAATAATTTGGTATGATATTTCTGGTATAATGTATATCTAATTATAAAATTTATTGGATTTTGGGAGAAAATTTATGAAACAGAAAAAGATTAGTTTACTAGTATTTACAATTATCATTTCCTTAATTTTTTCAGCTTGTAGTAATAAAACTAATAAAACTGAAACTGGAAGTCAAAAACAGGTATTAAACTTAACGATACCGGAAGAAATTCCGTCACTAGATACGGCAAAAGCGATGGATGGTACGTCATCACATATTATGCAAAATATATTTGAAGGATTATATGTACTGGATAATAAAGATAATCCTATTCCTGGTGTAGCAAAGTCATTTGAGAGAAGTAAGGATGGGAAAAAATATACATTTCATTTGAGAAAAGATGCTAAATGGTCAAATGGTGAAATGGTAACTGCACATGATTTTGCTTTTGCTTGGAAACGGACATTAAGTCCTGAAACAGCATCTCAATATGCATACATGTTATTTTATATAAAAAATGCCAAAGAAATAAACAAAGGTATAGTTGGTGCAGATCAGTTAGGAGTAAAAGCAATAGATGATTATACGCTAGAAGTGGAATTGGAACAGCCTGTTCCATATTTATTGCAATTATTAGCACTACCTATTTATTTACCTCAGCATGAATCGTTTGTGAAAGAAAAAGGAAGTAGTTATGCTTTAGAACCGGAGAATCTTATATATAATGGGCCATTTGTGTTAGAAAAGTGGAAGCATGGACAAGAATTTCAATTGAAGAAAAATAATAGATATTGGGATAAGAAACAAGTAAAGCTAGAGGCAATAGATTTTAATATTGTAAAAGATACAATGACGGCAATAAATTTATATGAATCGGGTAGTATTGATCGTGCTCCAATTACTGCAAAACATTTTGAGCAATATAAGGACAACAAAGAATTACATATGAAAAAAGAAGCTGGAATAGCTATGTTACGTTTTAATGAAAAGAACACTACATTAGCAAATAAAAAAATCAGACAATCTATTTCTTTAGCACTAAATAAAGAGGAGATAGTAAATCATTTTGGCAGTACTGGAGCAACACCTGCAGAAGGTCTTATACCAGCAGGATATACGAATGAAGCAACTCAAAAAGATTTTCGAAAGGAAAATGGTTCTCTTGTTTTGTATGATTTACAAAAGGCTAAACAAACTTGGGAAGATGCCAAAAAAGAACTTGGTATAGAAAGTGTCACACTTGAGCTTCTAACATTTGAGCAAGATAATGAAAGAATTATAGCAGAGTATATAAAAGGCGAACTTGAAAAACATTTACAGGGTTTAACAATACAGATCAAGCAACAGCCATTTAAACAAAAATTGCAGCTTGAACAAACAGGGCAGTATGAAATCTCTATGGTAGGTTGGGCACCTGATTATAAAGATCCAATTAGTTTTTTAGAATTATTTACGACAGATAATCCAAATAATAAAATGAAGTATTCAAATTCGAGTTATGATGATCTTATAAGTAAAGCTAAAAATGAAGTTGTATTAGATCAACAGAAGAGATGGGATTATTTACTAGAAGCAGAGAGAGTGTTGTTAGAAGATGATGCTGTTGCTCCCCTTTATCATACTGGTAAAGCATATGTGCAAAAGGATTATGTAAAAGGAATTGAAAAGCATCAATTTGGTGGTGCTTATACTTACAAAAATGCATTTTTGATTCAAAAATAAAGAGCTTAAAATTGAAAAGAGTTGAGTACTTGATACAAAAAGTATTCAACTTTTTTTTACTTTTCACAAAAAATCCCCCAACCAATAGAAGAAACGATTCCTCTATAAGCTCAATAGATCATAGTTGAAAAAAGAAAGCCTATGACCTGTTTTTACACGTATCTCGGCTGTACCCCATGCCCATCAACTTAATAGGGGGACGGAAACGATTCTGGGTATGAGGGGACAATCTGGGGTTTAATTACAAATCAAAAAAGAAATTTATTCAAGTTCTTTTAATCTATGATACAGGGCGGCCTGACTCACACTTGTAATTCGGCATATTTCTTTCACTGTTTTAGTGGTGTGCTCCCGTAATTCAATCGCATGATTCATACCTGGGTGTTTATCCGTGTATTTCTTCAATCTTCCTCTATACACTCCTTTTGGTTCTGGTGCAAAAAATCTATAAAACTTGGGTTACAAAAAAATCACCAGGTAGTTTCCAAATTAGTCAGCATACTTCCGACCGAAAAAATGATGAAATTGGATATATTTTAGACAGTGATGAAGATGTGAAGAATTCTAAGTTGTTAATTCTACAATTTACACGTTCATAATGTGTAAACAATAGTTTTTACAATTAATAATTTAGTCCCATCTATAAAGAAGATGCTATTTCTCTCAAAAGAGGTGGCATCTATTTTGTTTTGTTGAAACAATAAAAAGAATAATAGATATGCCAGTATCACGTGGATACAATTATTAGTTTCACAAAAGCCATCACGCAATGATGATTGCATGATGGCTTTTGTTATTTTCTTATTTCTTTGTCTTATTAACCCATGTAACAATGTCCTGGATGACATACGCGGGAACATTGGCAGGGACTTCGTATTCACTAGGACGACTTAATTCTCCTTCACCCTCCGTGAAGAAATGATTCAATTTCGGATATTCTTTGAACTGAACATTACTGTGACTTGAAAGCCCTTCTTTCCATTTTATATATTCATCTTTTACTGTTACTTGATAATCCCGTGCGCCTTGCAGAATCAGTAATGGCTCTTTTCGTGATTTCGCCTCCTCAACTGGTCGCCAACGAGTCACATCATACATGAAATGTGGAGAAAGATAATTGTAACCAGCTGGTGGGTAATCAGGATCAAAGGTAGGATCCTCAATATAGGCAAATTGTTTTTTTAGTTCATCTATATATTCTTTAGGTGCCCCAAGGTACTGATACTGATCAAGGAGCATGTCAGTAAAAGGACGTGCAGGTGGCGCCATTAAAATACTTCCTCGAACTAATGAAGATGGTGCTTTGCTTAGTATACGCGGCATTGTGCCAGCTCCTTGGCTATGTCCGAGAATAAAAATGTTATCTGGGTCAATGACTTCCTGCTGCGCTGCTGATTTTGCTGCATATATGGCATCATCTGTAGTATCACGGTCTAATGTAGTAGGTTCTGCGCTCATTTTAAAACCGTGTTCTAAGGAGCGTTTCTCATAACGTAACACTGCGATCCCATTGGATGAAAGGCCGGCCGCAAGGTCTCGTAAGATTTTGGTCCCCATAAATGTACTATCACGATCATGCGGACCAGATCCGTGAACAAGAACAACAACTGGCACCTTTTCGCCAGGTTTATGTTTTGGAACCGTTAATGTGGCTGGTAATGGGTATGTAGAATTTCCAATGACAATTTCACGTTCGTGATAGGAATCAGGTTGATCGTAGCTAGGGTGCGGGATAGTATAAGATTTCTCGGGTGTCGTTCTTACTCCAACTTCATCTACTTTGCCGCCAGGCGTGAATTTAAGGAGTAATGGAATAGTAGCTCCTTCGATAGTTCCTGGAATTTCAACCGTTTGGTGGACCAAATTCCGCTCTTTTATTACAGGCGTTCCCATATTTTTAATCCCGCTCCCGCCACTTTGTGTCCACCAGTTTTGAAAAGTACTTGCTGTAAACTTGGATTGAAAAGCAGCAGACGTCAACTGGAGTGCCTCTGCATACTTACCTTGCTGGAGATAGTCAAAAAATAATGAGGTACGCTCAGTTAAAGAGACTAGTTTCTTTTCTGCAGTTTGTTCCCCTTGAGTATCAGCGTGAATAGCTGTTGTAAGTGGAAATGATGAAACGCTTAAAGAAAAGAGTAGAGTAAAGGAAAGTGCTGCTTTTTGTAACTTCTTTTTTTTATTCATGTTTTAACCTCCGATATGCGATGGTAAAAAATAGGTATGGTAATTAGTGGAATGTCTCTCTCTTGGAGTTTCGGTATATGTAAGAGGGAATCCTGCATACGTATCATAAAAATCACGTATGTAATCGTAGGAGATTCTAGCTAAGTAATGAAGAGCAAATCCGATCCATACCATAGAAATCGATAGTTTTTCAAACAATGATTCCAATCTCGTTATGATGTAGAGGAAGAAAAACAAGAAGAGAGGGAGGAATAAGATGAAGAAATTTTTCTGGTGCATTTCTATCATGTGTGTTGCTATAGGATTGGTAACAGGGTGTAGGTTCAATGATAACACTGGAAATCCCGTTACAAGAAATGTAGCGGAGATAGATCAGCAGAAAGGAAGCGAAACAAAGCAAAATAAGAAGGAACAGGATGGTTATGAAACAGCGTCTGTACCTGTAAAAAAAGAAGAGTATACGGGTAAACTACAGCATCCAGAATTAGTCGAGCACGCGTTAAAGCCAGTAACTGGGGAAGTAAGAAACAAAACGCTAATAGAATCATAAAATCTACGATACTGGAACATATCGACGGTGATACGTTTCAAGTGACGTTAGCAAACGATAAGGTAGAAGTTGTGAGATTTCTATGTATTGATACACCTGAAGTACATCATCCAAGATTAGGACTCCAACCATTTGGATTAGAAGGAGCAGCATTTACCGCAAAGTATGCGCCAGTGGGAAATGAAGTAGAGTTAGAAATGGATGTAGGGGAACGTGATAAATTTAAAAGATTAGTGGCTTACGTGTGGATAGATGGACAACTGTTAAATCGAATGCTTGTGGAAAGGGGATTGGCGCGCGTTGCCTATATTTATCTGCCCAATACGAAGTATGTAGATTATTTGGAGAAGACGCAAAAGAAAGCGCAGAAAGAAAAACGTGGCATCTTATTGAATCTCATTTGGAAGTACTTTTTTCATTTCTACCATAAGTAGAACAGGTACAATTATTGGTAGTAAGATGGGCGAAGTTATTTGAATGATTGCAAGTAAAAATAGTTTTTTGTTTTGTTTATCCATAATTCCTCCAAAAGTGGTTTTTCTAAGATGAAAATATCCTGATGAATAGTAACACAACTATATGAATAAATCCAACTGGAATTTATAACATTACCATTTGGGGTGTGAAATTACTTAAAAGTACATTTTTGAAATAATTCAAATTAGCGAGTAAAAAAGATACTCGCATTTAAGATAATTGTTTGGGATATTTTGTATTGCGAAATAGATTAAGAGGGTTTCCCTTGATATAATTATCTTAACTATAGAATTAATAGAGGTGTAGGGATGGCGAAATTATCAAAAGCTTTATTAGAACGATTAGGAGTAGCACTTAACAACTTCGCACGAAATACCAATTTTACGAACAATAACAGAGTTATATAAAAATCTAATACAGCATCTAGGGATTTAAAGCCTATATCCATGATTTTAGTGTATTGTTTTAAAGCCATATAATTCATATTTTATATAAAAATAATCAAATGCTGATTTGTTTACAAAGAACCTTTATAATAAATATCATTTTAATTTGCGCGAGTTTTTCTTATGTTGACCTAAACTCCTGATAAACCATAATTAAACTAAACAATTCACATTTTATAACGACTTGAAAACACTTTTTTGTACATTCCGTATGATTTAATACATTAAATTAGTTTTATTTTATATACAGTTATATGTAGTTTTTGTACCTGTTTTTATAGCGTAATACAGATTTAAAGCCTGATTGTCTATAGTTAATATTAGAGTACCTACATTATCCCATTCAAAATTTACATGCATTTTTGTATAACATAATTTTATTATGTAAATAAGTCTGTGTAAAAATTGAATTTAACGCGAACTTGTGTTCGTATCTTTTTTCTGTTATAGTATATATGAGGTGATTTTTATGGATTACAGCAAGCAACGTCAAAAATCCGTACATCGTAAGAAATTATACGAGAATTTAAATGAAATGCCCTTTTACATAGAAGAATTTGTGGAGTACAAAGAATTGCATGATGCCTCTCCCTCCACTCTACTGAATTATGTATATGATTTTAGAGTCTTCTTTAATTGGCTACTATCTGAACAAATTATTGAATTTAAGCCGATTAAAGACATATCCTTCTCTGATTTGGAAAATTTAAAGAAAAAAGATGTTGAGAACTTTATGAGGTTTTTAAAACTACAACAAAACATGCAGAATTCCTCTGTTAACAGAAAAATTTCAGCGTTAAAGTCTTTATTTAAGTACCTTACCTCTCTATCAGAGAATGATGATGGAGAATGTTATTTTTATAGAAATGTAATGGCTAAGATTGAAATACATAAAGATAAAGAAACATTAAATGCCCGTGCAAAACGTATGAGATCTAAAATATTTCATAATGATGATGATCAAGAGTTTTTGGATTACGTAAAGTACGAACATGAAAAATCTTTAACAAAACATCAGTTGTTCTATTTCTTAAGAGATAAAGAGCGTGATGTAGCTATCCTCTCTCTCTTTCTAGGTAGTGGTATTCGTGTAAGTGAATTGGCCGATCTTCGTATGGAAGATATAAACTTAAAAGAAAGACTAATTGATGTAATCCGAAAAGGAAACAAAGAAGATTCCGTTTGGATTACCCCAATTGCATTAAATGATCTTGAAAAATATATGGACATTAGAGATAACAAATATGCTCCAGAGAAAGAATTACAAAATGTATTCTTATCGAAGTATAAACATACTGCACAGCCGCTTTCTGTTAGGGCTATCCAAGATATAGTAGAAAAATATACTAAAGCCTTTGGTAAAAGAATGTCTCCTCATAAATTAAGACATACATTGGCAAATAAATTATATATGGAAGAAAAAGATTCATTACAAGTGATGCAGCAACTTGGGCATACCAGTCAAGATACAGCTTTGTTATACACTCAACTTGGGGAAACAACTATTAAAGATAGTTTAGGAAGAATAGGAAAGAATAAAGAATAAAAGTTCAGCAGTTTTGCATTGCTGAACTTTTATTCTTTTACCCAACGGTTTTAAACACTATATATTATTCGTTTAATATTTGATTTTATTATGTAAAAAATACATAATTCGAATTCTACTTTAATTGGTATATAAAAACTCTTTCTTGATAGATATATAAATAAAAAATTTAGATTCTTACAATTGTTATTTACGTTAAATTAAAATTTAATATAAAGTTCTAATTAATAGTTCTTCTCCCTTATTCCGGTTTTATACAAGTGTACATATGTTGTATTTCTGTGTAAGCCCACTTTAAATATAAAAAGCTATTCTTTTTGTAAAATTATTATAGATAGCAAGGTGTTTTTGTATGAATCTATCGATTTCTGTTGAACCACAATTATTTTCTAAAGAATTACAGCGATATATGTGGTTCTGGTGCAAAAATAAAGTAAAAGAGAATAAAGCATATATATTCCTAACGGAATCGTATCTTATGCTACAAGTCCAAACAATTGATGGACGAATTCTTTCTGATTTTGGATAGACTGGTTCCGTAAATTAATCTGTTCTTTTTTAATCATATGCATGGCTTCTACTCCAGAAAGAATGGATATAGCTGTGTCAAAAGATTTGAGCCCTAGCATAGAACGGATACGCTTCTTTATAAAGCGATGATCTTGTTCTACTATATTATTCAAGTACTTTTGTTGTCTAAGTTGCATACCATCAGGTATGCTTTTTTCTTTTTTCAACAGTTCAATTGCTATAGGATAAGCCGGATTCTTATCGACTGTTATCACACGTGGCTTTGATACATGAAAAGACCGCAAAGCTTTCTTGAAAAAGCGCTTTGCAGCCTTTCGGTCTCTTGTTTTACTTAGACAAAAATCGATTGTGTTTCCTTTCGAATCAACAGCACGGTACAGGTACATCCATTGCCCTTTAACTTTTATATATGTTTCATCAACTCTCCAAGAGTCATTGGTTTGCTTGAGGTGACGACGAATTCGTTTGTCCAATTCCGGGCCATACTGATGAACCCAACGCATAATCGTGGTATGAGAAATAGATAAGCCCCGTTCCTTCATCATTTCCACCAAATCAAGAAAACTGAGATTATACCGTAGGTACCATCTTACCGTTAACAATATTAGTTCAGGCTGATAATGCTTCCATTTGAACAAATTTTCCTTTTTCATACTGATCACACACCTTTTCTAGAGTAGTAATATCAGTATGTCCAAGTTTTATAGATTTTTTGCACCAGAACCGGCGGTACCCCATCACTATCAAGCTAAGGTTTTGCACTATCTATAAAGCAAAAAAACGCCATCCTTTCCTATGATTCTACAGAAAGAATAACGTATTTTTTTCATTTTGAGGGTATTTCTTTTTATTAGCTTGATAGCGATGTGGTGCTACCCCATGCCCATCAAGCTAATATTTTGAGTGTCCCCAAAACGAGAATTCCAACCTTTTACGGTTTTTCACAAGAATTCAGCTCATCTTTTTCGTTTGGGACAACAGCCAATTTTTTAATTTTAAGCATTTATAAATTTAGGTCTTGATAATGTACGTTTAGACACAAAATTGAAACGTTTCGATTAGTTCCCTGTACGTTAAGGAATTAGTTTGTATAATTGAGAAAATGTATGAGACTGGTGTAAATTTAGGGGAATCCAATATTTTCTATTTAAATATGATAGAATAGAAATATATCTAAAACGGAGGAAAAACAACTGAACTCAAACACAAAACAGTTTATTTATGATATCCAGCAAAGAAAGAACAATTATATGGAAGATGTATTAACAGCAATACAACACCCTAAAAAAGAGCAATCTGAACAGGTCATTCAAAATATAGTAGAGAAGATGGATATGATGATTAGTTTAGTTACTACTTACATGACTATTGAATCAGAATCTATGAAAGAATTAAAAGAACTTCAGGAAGAAATTATTCATGCTCAAGCATATATTCAAAAACGAAAATTTGAAGAAACACAGAGATAAAACCCTGTGTTTTTATTCGGTAGTCTATGACGCCAATCTGTTATGAATCAAATTAGATGTAATTTGATTCTCAATTCAACTCGTGTTATGGAGTTTTGAGGGTTCTGGTACAAAAATAAAATAAAAGAGAATAAAGCGCATATATTCCTAACGGAATCGTATCTTATGCTACCAGTCCAAACAATTGATGGATGAATTTTTTCTGGTTTTCATTTTATCTTTGCACAAGAACCTGAAAAACAGCTTATATACAAATCTCATAGAAAATAGCTTTTTCGATATAAGTTTCGTTACATGTCCTAAAATAGTGTTAGGGGAAGTATTAATAAACATAGTAAGCAACTTAAAGTAGTTTTGTAATAAGATGAGTTAAACATAGAAGAAGTAACACTAGATCCAAAACAAAAAAGGTAGATATGTTTGCTTCCCTTTACAGATTTCGCGATAAGGGAAAGCCCATGCAGAACTTTATTCCGCCTTTAGGCATGGGATGAAAGTATCGTTTTTTCATAGAAAAGCACTTGTTTTTTTGGGGTATAACTCAACAATAGACCAGAACAAGACCCTAAAACATTTGAACACTCAACTAGCTGTACGATATAGTCATAGTATCTTAGCTCACGAGCCTATATGGTCTGTCGTGAGAGTGATGGCAATCTTGCACGTATCAGAAATGAACGTCGCCTTTGGTAGCAAGAATCCTACTGGCGTTAGCCAGCTTGCCCCTTTAGAGGTAGGAGTGTCAATTCTTCTGTATATATTTGAAAAGATTGGCCTTTTTTCGCCATAAAAAATCTCCAGATAAACAGCAAAAAAAGAGTCCATCATATCAGATGGACTCTTTTTTTGTTGTTTACCTAACTGTGATACTATCAGGCCCCTCTAAGGGCGATTTCTCTTTCTATACTGTCTTTCTCAATGATTTTACATAACGTACTGTAATTAAAATCATACCTATGGTAAATGCAACTATTGATACCAATAATATAGCAATAGATAATATATCTTGATCAACTAATTCTATAGACTTGAATGGTAAAGACCATAAATATCCAAATCCCCACTTTGCTTCTGAAAAAAGAAATAAGCCGATTAAAGATAGGATTATATTAACAAATGTAAAAGTGATAGATGTTTTTATAAATAAGAATAATAGGAGTTGCACTATTATAAGAGGAAATGTCGCAACAACAGAAATTAAAAATACTTTAATCATAAATTCTAAAGGAAATGGATCTGTAAAATCAAAATACATTCCTGATACATACAAGCTCATTAAAACTATTAAGTGTATTGCAGAAAATAATAACACACTAGATACAAATTTAGATAAAACAATTTTAAAATTAGTATTTGGAGATAGATGCATTATTTTCCAATTTGTTTTGTTTTCAAACTGACACAAGAAGGCTGTTACCATCCCTGAAATGACCGGGAGAAAAAAACCAACATAGAAAAAAGATATAAACATCCATACGCCCATCCAGGAATTATCCAAACCATGATTATACTCTCCTACCACGAATTTAGTATACATAATCATTGAATATATAATCGGACAAAGTGCTAAGATGAAAAATGTAATTTGTTGTGGGTGTTTTCTTATTTTTATCCAATCGGAATAAATTAAATTTATCATTTGAGATCTCCTTTGTTAGTTTTTATTATCCATTTTAATAAATAAGATGTATCCAATTCCTAAAATAAGAATAGTAATAGGAATTCCTGCTAGCATGTACCATTTATCGTATGACCATAATGTATTAAAAACATCTAGATTATTCACATAATTGATTGGAAAATATAAGATTTGATATGAAATAGGAAACCACCAAAGCTTAGTTGAGCTTAATATATCGCCGAAAAGATACGAAGCTAGAGCTAGTGCAACGATTACTGATTGATTCGATAAGTTAATGGATATAATGAACGCCAAAGCGCAAAATGGAATGCTAATAAGAAATGGATATAATGTAAAAACAAACACATGCTGCATTGAAATCATATCTAAAGAAATACCTAAACATGGAAGTAACAATACTGTACAAATCATATGTATTACGGTTGTAATAATAAGAGCAACCATAACAACAAGGAATTTATTTACATACACACTAAATTTCTGTACTGGATACGTAAATGTTCTTTTCCACGTAGAATTTTTATATTCGACATTGTTTACACTAGCTATAATAAACACAATAAAAAAGTTTAAGATGTATTTTAAAAGTTGCAAATTTATACCGAATATAGTTTCTAATTTAATAGTATGAGAATTACTATAGTAATTTAATCCAACAAATTCACCTAATGCAAGTATAATAGGTCCTAAGATAACCAAAAACCAAAAATGACTTTTTCTATATTTTATATACTCAGTGGCTAATACATTTCTCATACACTTACAGCACCTTGTTCAACAATATCTAAATATGCTTCCTCTAAATTCTGCTTTTTAGTTTGGAAAGATTGAATAAAAATCTGATTCGTTACTAATAGTTGTTGAATATCATTCAATGTTTTTTCATCATAATATTCAATACTGAAGATATTATTATTTACATTGAATGTATAATTGGATTGTTTAAGTAATTTATCAGTAAGAGCTATATTATTAACACTAACTTCAACAATATTTAATGATTGTTTATTTTGTAGGGAAGATAATAAACCTTGGTACTTTATTTCTCCATGATGAATGATCCCGATATGATCAGCCATTTGTTCCACTTCACTTAAAATATGACTTGAAAGGATTATAGTAGAATTAAACATTTTTGGAGCTTTTTTTATTAATTCTTTCACTTCATAAACTCCCTGTGGATCTAAGCCATTAGTAGGCTCATCTAATATTAATAATTCAGGGTTATTTATGAAAGCAGCAGCTAATCCTAAACGCTGTTTCATACCAAGGGAATATTTTTTAAAGGCACGGTTTCGGTCTTCATATAGTTTAAATAAATTCAAAAGTTCCTTTATATGTTCTTTATCATTAACATTCTTCAATTTAGAAGCAATTAATAAATTTTCGTACCCCGATAACTGATCATAAAAGGTCGGAGCTTCAATTAATGAACCTGTTTTAGATAAGATTTCAATTCTATTTTTTTTGATATCCTTTCCTAATACTTCTACAGTTCCCTCGTCTGCTTCTATTAATCCTAATATGATTTTAAAAAAAGTAGATTTACCCGCTCCATTCGTACCTAATAATCCAAATATTTCGCCCTTTTTAATAGTTAAATCAATTCCTTTTAAAACATGTTTATCTTTATATTTTTTATGCAGACCTTTAATGTTTAAAACTTGATTATTCATAATATCAACCACCTAACGTTAGAATTTTGAATCAATTACACGATTGAATTTTATCCTTATTTTCACTTAATATCGATTATTTGTTTCCCTTTGATAAAACAACCAAATAGAACATAAAGAAAAAGTTAATACCAAGTTCCTATGATCTACATATCATTTTTAATATTTAATTGCCGTCCCATTACACGCTCTAATCGAAGCTTACTTTTATTAATATAGTAGTAATTCACTCACTATTATCATATTGTAAAATAATAGTGAGTGAAACTTACAAAATATCATTGAAATGGGTTTACTAAGAACAAAATTATTTAACACAGCTTGTACTCTTATAACTATTAACTAATCCATATCCATACTGATCATCTTTACCAGTTGCAGCTAAATCAGTAGCACCATCTTTTAAATAATTGATAGTTAAATCTGCTGATGGTTTTGTAGAATGAAGCTCATAATATCTTGAAATAATAGCTCCTAATGTCCCAGATACTGCAGGTACAGATAGGCTAGTCCCTAGGTTAAGTGTGTAGCCTTTAGGTGTATTTAATTGAGCATCCAACATAGTAGGTTCTAAATACGTTGGATATGTAGTGCCAATTAAATAGGATGGATCAAATTTGAATTGATTATTGATAATCGTTCCATAAGAACCACTTGGCGCACTAAAATCTACTTCCTGACCAAAGTTAGAGTTATTTACAATTTCATCATTTTTGTCTGTTCCTGATACCGTTAATACATTACTTAATCCACCAGGTACATGAATTTTATATAATACACCGTTCTTTTCATCTGTTTTTTCAAATGGTTTATCCAAATTAACTCCTTCATTTCCTGCTGAAGCAACTACAATAGAATTTTTTTCTTTTGCATATTGAATGGCTCTTTCATATGCTTTTATAATTGCGTTCTCGTCTTCTAAATTTGTAGCTTTATATGTTCCTAAACTTAAATTTATTACATCTGCTCCGTTATTTGCTGCATCAATAATAGCCTGTATAGTCCAGACTGACTCACCATCTTTTTTTCCAATAACTTTATATGGGGTAATAGTTATATTAGGAACAATTCCTTTTAATTTATCATGAGCTGCAATAATCCCTGCAACTTGAGTACCATGGCCATTTTGATCTAACAGCTCAGGCGCGCTAGGAACATAAGATTTCCCCTCTGAATACTTAATGCTATCTTTAAGTTCAGGGTGGTTGTAATCTACACCACTATCAACTAGAGCGATGTTTACATTTTTTTGTCCTAAAGTTATCTTATGAGATTGATAATTATCAGTTACCTTGGCAATTTGCCAAGGTGGCGAAGCATTCGTAACAGGTTCATTAATAGTAATAGAATTCAACGTTCGTTTCGATGACAAACTATAGTTCAACTTATTATTGGCAAACCGCTCATTTGGATTTGAAATCTTTGGATCTTGTAAAGTTAATTTAGCACTATTAGCAACATCTTCTATAGATGTTTTAAATTTAGTACGTATTTTACTATCTAAATTGGATTGAATATTACTATTAGTTTCTTTGTATGAGATCATTTGGATTTCTGGAGTATACTTAATTTCAATTGCATTGTTCTCTTTCAAAAAGTGTATAATATTTTCTTTGTTATTAGGTTGAATTTCGTTATCCAAAAGGATAAATTTATAATTATCCTTTTGCTCTATTTCTTCTGCCTTTACCGGTTGTGTAACTAAACTTAACGAGAATACGGAAAGTATAGTCGTAAGGATTTTTAACTTTTTCATGTAGCCGTCTCCTTTTATAATTTAGCCTCTTCTAACCTTAAAATAGAAGGAATTGAATTATAGTCAGATTGTTGTAAAAGACCTACTCCAATCCCACTAAGGCCTGTCATTAAACCAAACGATTCAGTTCCCGTACTGACCCCTTTTTTCCAATTATGCGTTTTAGAATACTCTAAAAGTTGTATACCAATAGAATTTGCTCGTTCGTAAGATGTTTTATCTTGTAACACTTTTGCTGCATACAAAAGAATATCTAAATTTCCAAAATCCCCATGACATAGTGAACGATTATGACCAAACGATTTATCAATAGTTGTATCTAGAGCCGCATATATATTTTGATCGAGTATACTATTTTCATAATTACTTTCTTTTAACATTAGCCTACTTAATAAGATTCCTGGTGCACCATGACACCAAGCAACAGAATGATTATCCTTAGAAGGAAGTTTCCAATTTTTATGCTTTGGATCATAGAAACTATTTTCATAGGATAAAACTTTATCTGCTAGTTCTAAAATATTGGGATTGTTTATATATTGATTGGCTGCCACCAAAGCAGTAATAATACCTGCCGTTCCATGAGAATATCCAATCCATGAAATATCGTCTCTTTGTTTCCAAGAGACATGACCCTCTTTTCCAGGATGATGATATGCAGCATTTATTAAGTATTCACTCGCTTGTTTGAGAAGCTTTAAATATTCCTTATTACCACTATCTTTATAAAGAGCTATTAGTACCCCAATTACCCCCGCAGTTCCATCAATAATATCAAATACTTTATCTTGCGATAATTTACTAACAACCATTTTCATAGAATCGAGTATGAGTTGTTCATATTGTTTAGTATGTGATAATTGATTAATATGATTTAAAGCATAAATTGAACCACTAACGCCACTAAAAGTACCAATATTAAACATTCTTTGCTCAGGTAATCTTTGGAGTGAATTAATTACAGGATAAATAGACTTCTCAGCCGTTAGTTTATAATCATTTCTTCCCGTCAAATGATATAAATAACTAAAGAATAGGGAAATACCGCTTAAGCCATTATATAAATCTAAATCTACAGGATAAATATCCCATTTATATTCATTAGAGGCAGATATTACGGTACTAATCCAACAAAGATCAGATTGATTATTCCCTTCTATAGCATTAGCAATTAAATAATCCCCTATATGACGTGCCTCAATTAAAAATTCCTTAGATTTATTAGCATGAATTTGGACCTTGCGATATGGATCAATAGCTTGTTCATTTGCACCAAATGTAGCTGAATTTGCTAAAAAGCTCATTCGCATAATTCGAATTTGCTGTGAGCAATCTACAATATTAAGGTCATCGATCTTCTGTATTACAGCTTCTAAAGGAGATGACTCAAAATAGTTTTGAATACAAATTTTCTCTCTATGATATAAATGATTACTACTCACCGTTGTATAAAAATATGGAATATCATCATTGAGTAAATCAGTTTTTTCGAATTTAATAATTTCTTTTGGTTTGTTCTCTGGTTCCAATGCCAGAGTGTGGAAATAAATATCTCGGTCATATCCTTTTTGTAAAAAATCAGGATTTGTAAGTATTGGTGTCGCTGGTGTTGTTTCTGGATTTACATCCCCAGCACCCGCTATTTTTTTAAATTCATTTTCATCTACTGATTCAATTAATTCTTTTGTATCAAACTCTTGATTTCGTAATTTGTTTAATTTTTCATTTTTTGACATAGCAACAACCTTTTTGAATATTCAGAAAAAGAATATTAGAATACTTCAAATTTCATTAACAAAGATTGGTGACAGGTTTAGATGTTATAGAAGGTAATTTATGTTGCTTTCTATCTCCAGCATCACCAACCTTTTTTATTCCTTTAATATAATGCTGTCTGTTTAATCCATTGTAAGACTATTAAAGGTATCATTATTTTCTTGAAATCAAATGATAGCTGAATTTGCTCTTCTAACTCTCCATGTATGTGCAATTGCTTTTGTAAGGCTAACATACACTCTGTAGTTTGGTCCTGTAACTTTGGATACATAAATTCTTTTGAATGATGAATGCTTTTACTTTGGTTTATCATATATCCAATAGCTATAGGCCCTTTTTTTTCACCTATTCCTGCTTTAAATTCTTGAATATTGATGGCTCTTAAATGAATAAAATGATCATTATGAAAATCTATTGCATAAGCACCTGGGGTAGATAGACCAGTTACAATATTCGGTTGGAACACAAATAGAATAGGTTCCAAAGCTGTAAATGTTTGATTGTGAAATGCTTCATATAGAATTTGTGCTAAGGTATCAATATGAATAAATGGTTGAGCTAGACTAATCGATTCTTTTTGGGATGCTTGTTTATTCAATAGTTGTTTGTAAACATGATATGGCAATACGTCTTGTTCATTCGAAAAGTCTTGTAAACGTTGATTATTTTCCCTACCAAGATCCAAATGATAATTTATATTGTTTATCATATCTATAGAATTTTTTGTCTCTAGCATCAGATTAACTACCTCCTTGCTGTCTAACTTTCTGTACCTAAAATATACGTGTTAATTTATGTTAATAACAATTAGTAAAATTCAGTTAAAAATATTTAAAATTATTGTTGTTTTTTTCTATATTATTTTACATGTTTTGTAATTCCGGGAAGTTTCTATAGAAATTAACCTTGTACAAATAAAAATATTGCTATCGTTGAAAATAAAATTAACTACTTAGTTCCGTTTAAAGCAAAGTTAATATAATAAAAAAACAGGTGGAACTTACTTTCCGCCTGTTTTTTATCTATGGATCATTTAATAAGGGTATGTATTTGAAGGAAATCTTGAATATGGGGGGATTAATTAATCAGCACCTGGAGTAATATCAGCGTAGAAAGTTGGGATTTCTTCTATACTAGTTTGTGCAGCTACATTTTGTGTAGTATCTGTACTAGTTATATTTTCAGATAAGGAAATGCCGGATAACATAATAGCTGTAGTAAGAATGACATAATTTTTTTTGATTTTCATAATTCCAACCTCCAGTAGTAGTTGCTTTGTTAATTTAAATACTAATGGATGTCCTTTGTTAAACGGAATTAGTAAAAATTTTTGATTTATAATTCATTTTTTTATAAAAACAAGTTACCTATTTAACCAATTGTATTTGTGATTTGCCTTATGTTAAATCATATTAATCCAATACCTACTATTACTGTAGAATCACATAGAGGGGATGTTGCGGATAGCATTACCAAGATCCTTGATTAATCTCCCTCTATATATGTATTTTTAGTTTGTTTTAATTCGTCGAATTTTCAATTGATATTTTCAGATATTTTGCCGACATTTTATAAGCACGATTATCAAAAAAATAGTCCCCGAGTTCATGAGCCAGTTCACTTACTAAAGGATATTGTTTCTTTTCTAAACCCATTTCAATTGCTTTTTGCATATGTTTTTCATATCCATAATCATCTCCTCTTAATTTAGATATCTTCCCCTTCAATCCATATAATTGAACCTGGGCGTAAGGTACATCAAAAATTGATAAAAAATCAAATGCTTCATCCATAAATTTATTAACAGTTTTCCAATCCTTAAATTCTATATGAATCTCTATTAAGCTTCGTAATGTGTATACCTTTTGATGTTTTTGTTGGAGAAACTCACTTAATTGCAAACATTCTTCATAGTACTTAATAGCATTAGTATAGTCTTTTAAACCTTGATAAATTTTCCCGTAATTATACGAGATTATAGGTGAATACATGGAATTATTATTATCTTCCAATCCGCTTTCTGCTTGCTGTAAGCATTCAAGGGCTTTGTCATATAATGCATCTAAATCATACAGTATCGTAAGCATTAACAAAGTATCTATTACTCTATTCTTTATATTGAATTTCAAAAATATTTTGTAAGCTTTCCGTGCATACAAACGACTAATACTTTTATCTTTATACAGCTCTTTATTTACATGACACAGATTATAATATATATTAGCGTGTTGTATGGTTTCTTCTAGACCAAGTAAACTCTCTACCTTTACATAAATTTCATGTGCAGCCATATAGTCTTGTTTCCTATAAAAATAATGGCCCCGAGCCATTAAATAATATATTAAATCTTCGTTATATTGAGAATCTATTTGATTTGGAATGACTTGCGTAGCCTGATTTACAATTGGTTCTACATGTGAAAAATTATTATTTCGGGAATGATAGTATATTAAAACACCATAAGCCTTTAATAATAAAAGAATAGAGTCTATATCACGAACATACAGTTCTAAAGAAGATAAGTCTTTTTCACTTATAATTTTATCATTTTTATACTTATTACATATTCCAAGGAGCATAGGTTCTATATCCTCATAATCTGCATCTACAAGAAATTTGTAATCAACATCTAACTTTTCAGCAACCTTTTCTAAAAAGGAAGCTGAAGGTTTGATTTGTCCATTTTCAATTCTGCTTAAATACGTTATAGAGCATATTCCTGATACTAATTCCCCTTGCGTAAATTCTTTATGTATACGAATTTGTCGAATACGTTCACCAATATTCATATTTCCAATCCCTTCTTCTAATAACTTAATTGAATTATTTTTGAGTAATATTATATGTATGAATTACCACAATAGATACATTATTTGATTTTAAACAGGGAAATAATATTGTATATTCCCCTATACATATCAATCCAAATATGAAAAACAAGTTTAATACAATACAACTGTAACTAATTACTTTATTTATCAATGCTTGTTTCAATGCAACTGAAATATTTAACAATTATTTTATACTATTGGCTTTCCCTTTCCCCCTCTTACATTTCTATATTATACCAATTTAATAATAATCACGCTTAAAAAAATGCATCTTTTATACCTTCAAACTTTTGAGATAAAAGCCCTCTGTCTAAAAACGATGATTACTTACAAGACTTTATATGTTGTAAAAATTTTCTCAAATACCCAAACATGTAAAACACTAAAGAAAAAACTATTAAAAATCCGCAATTTTTTTAATCAAATTTTACTAATTGTTATTAACATAAATTAAAACGTACATTATAGATATAGAAATTCGATTAGTTAAAAGAGAGTTACCCTGATGTTAGAAAAAATGGTTCTGGTGCAAAAAATCTATAAAACTTGGACATACTGATACTATTACTCTAAAAAGGTGTGTGATTGGTATGGAAAAGAATAATTTGTTCAAATAGAAACACTATCAGCCTGATATTATCTTATTAACGGTAAGATGGTACCTACGGTACAATCTTAGTTTTCGTGATTTAGTGGAAATGATGGAGGAACGGAGTTTATCCATTTCTCATACAACGATTATGCGTTGTGTTCATCAGTATGGTCCTGAATTGGATAAACGGATCCGACGTTACCTCAAACAAACAAATGACTCTTGGAGAGTCGATGAAACATATATCAAAGTAAAAGGTCAATGGATGTATCTGTATCGTGCTGTTGATTCGAAAGGAAGCACAATCGATTTTTTCCTAAGCAAAACAAGAGATCAGAAGGCTGCAAAGCGCTTTTTCAAGAAAGCTTTGCGGTCTTTTCATGTTTCAAAGCCTCGTGTTATAACGGTCGACAAGAATCCAGCTTATCCTATAGCAATTGAACAGTTGAAAAAAGAAAAAAGCATACCTAACGGTATGTGGCTTAGACAACAAAAGTACTTGAATAACATAGTAGAACAAGATCATCGCTTTATAAAGAAACGAATCCGTTCTATGCTAGGGTTCAAATGCTTTGACACAGCTACATCCATTCTTTCTGGAGTAGAGGCTATGCATATGATTAAAAAAGAACAGATTGATTTACGGGACCAGTCTGTCCAAAACCAGAAAGAATTCATCCATCAATTGTTTGAACTTGTAGCATAAAATACAATTCTGTTAGGAATATATGCGTTTTACTGGTTTTCATTTTATCTTTGCACCAGAACCGTCTCTTTTATACGCTAGTTATTCAACAATCGTAGAATACAAAAAATTACTTAACCATGAGAACACTTGAAATACAAGAAAAAGACGCTTTCTCTATAAAAGAATAGCGCCCGATAATTGAACAAGATAAATTCCAAGGTTTCTCCCATTTATGTATAACAACTTTACTTCTATTATAAATTTAAAGCGTTATGAAGAATGAATACGAATCAACGCTTCCGCATGATTAATGCTTTCTTTTAAATAAATTGGCGAATTGGGGTGATTTAATATTTCATCAGTAGTTAACCATAATACCTCTTCAACCTCATCGGGACTTTTAGAAAATGCCTCCCCCGATTCATATTCGCAAAGAAAAACAATATCCACAACATTTTCACCTGTATCGGTTACGAATGACGTACTATGTACATAATTTAGCCTGTCTTTTACGCTCACACCGACTTCTTCTAATATTTCTCGCTTTACTGTTCTCTCTAATATGTCTGATGAATTCCCTTCTATATCTACCTTACCTCCCACAAGAGAAAGCCAACCACCAGCATGTTCCTCTTTTTTGCTTCTTTCAATAATAAGCCATTTATCATTTTTCCTTATAGCACCTTCAACATTTACGATAAACATTTTAAAGTACCTCCTATAAATTATCCTTATTAATTTCGGGTATTTCCTATGCTTTGTAGCTTGTTCAAAAGCATAACCAAGTGTTTTTTGCCCTTTTTTATTTTCCTATATGTACTCCCTTTCGAAAGCAAACGTATTTCTATATATATTGCTTTTATTATACCGTCTATCGTAGTTTTTAGGATATCGCTCTTTTACGTTTACAATTAAACAGCTTTATTATCACTGCACAGCTTGAATATAAACTAATGTGTGAAACGGCAACACCGATATTACCACAAAAGGCAGAAAAAAATAGCCCTACTTTGGCAGTGGACTTGTTGTTTAGCTATAAGCGCGCTATATGCTATTAGCTATATGCCAGGGGTATTGTATATATTGCATGTACTCAAATCATAATTTTAGATTGCAGCTGTTCCATTACAAAAAGTATTAAACTAACTAGCAAATATGCGATTTTTATATGGGAAATAAGGACAATTCTGAGACTGCATACTTAATAAAACAAGTATATTTTTTTCTATAAATCTTTCAAAAGAAAAAAAGGCGTAATCCTTGATACATAAGGGATAAGCCTCTTTGCTTACCTCTTGCAATAGTATGTAATGGCAAATACCTATATATGATATCACAAATTAATGTTATATTTCCCCAATCAGGATGAATACCACTATCCAACCATCTGTACTTTCCATATAATTGAAATATTCTATGTGTCGAGGTGAAATCATGGATTCTTCTTCGTTTTACTCTATTGTGATCATAATTGCTGCGTTAGTCATATGGCGTAGAACTTTGGCAATGTATCGCCCTATTAAAGGAAACGGAACCCGCATTCTCTTACCCATACTATTTTTGTTACTCCCCTGCATTCACATCATCTTAAATCCAAAAGCACATGCCGCTGGCTGGGAATGGATTTGTGCAGCTATCTTTGGATTTCTTTTGTCAATTCCACTTATTTGGACCACTCACTATGAACTCCGATTCGATCAGAATATTTATGCTGTAAGAAACAAGAGCTTTATTATTACCTTTCTCATCGTACTTATTATCCGTTTTTTACTTCGTGATTATTTAAAATGGCTAGGTCCAGAAACAGAAGCAGCACTATTTATGACTGTAGCACTGGGATATATCTTACCTTGGAGAATTATCTCTTTCATCAAATTTCGTCAACTATACAAAAGTCGAATCCAAACTAACAATAACATTGACTTACGATAACACTAATTATGTGAATGGAAAGTACTTTCAGAACTTCTGAGGGGACTTTCCAGGTTTTGCAATACATTGGTTTTATGCTAACAAAAGATGCTTATTTTTTTGAAGAACTATGTTAATTTTGAGGAACAAAGGGACAGATTTACTGCCCCCTATTGTTTACTTATTTTGATTTTTTTTGGGCTCTTAATGCGATTTTTTCAAGTCCATTTTCTCCCGCAAATTCTACATCTGCTTTTGGTACAGCATTTTTATTGTTCTTCAATTGATTATTCTTATTTTTAGCCATTTTTTCACCACCCTTGTAGCTTGATTTAGTTATTCCTTCAAGGATGCCAACTATAATAAATACACTATATACAGATAGCGGAGTTGTGTTTTTTCGTCATCAGCACCCACGATTTTAGTTTGCTTTCTTTTTTGTAGCCTATGCGATTTGATTTACTTCTTTAAATAAACTGACCCATTCGCTCAATAAGAAATTGAATACAAAGCGATTGCACCCAATGGTTTTAACAATTAATATTTTTTGTTCCTTCGTTGGATAGATACGAAATTTATATGCTTTGTTGTAGCTTTTGAATAAAGTTTGATGATTTTTGTGATCCTTGCTCAATTAAAGCGCCCGATTATTGAAGTTCGGTTTTAGGCTAATCCACTTCACATATTTACTTTATGAAGCTTCAAGATGAAGACTGCTGCCACGATAAGAAGGGACACCGTCAGAAAAGTAACTGCGAACGCGCTTTGCCCACTTGCGTACAAAGCTGCGGAAGCAACAATGAACACAACCAGCTTAAGCGTAGTTCGTATGGGGAAGGAGAAGATGGGGAGCGACGCCTTCGGGGAGAGAAACATCCCCCATAGAGTGGCTATGACTAGTGGCGTGGCAACCGCGAGTATAATTTTGACCGCTGCCCCTGTCTTGATATGATAACCCCAGTAACTGAACGCAGCCATTGCACCAAGCTCCAGTAGAAAGAATCCGGTAAGGACGCTAACACCTATCCATTTTATTTCCATCCGACTCTTCCTCCCAATAAAAAGAATTAAGAAACTAATGTTAATTTTTTTATATACAATATGTTTCGGTCATATTCTAAAATCCTGCCATTTAACTTAATAATAATTATTTCAAAATTCTGTGATTTGAGCAATCGCTTTATTCCAGAAAATGGCCCAATTGTTGAAGATCAATTAATTCATTAAAAAAAAAGACAATTTTAACTCTAAAAGTTAGACACGTTATTTCATTGGGCAGCTTCTTGGGCACGGGTCCGGTATTGTACCGGACTCCTGCCTTTTAGCTTTTTCTTTGCTGTTGTGTATTTTATATTGTGATGATCCATTGACAGTTACTTTTGTATCTATAGTAAATCCTAATCCTGCATCAACAGAACCAGCAACAACACACTTACCTACAAAGGGACTCCACAGTAATTTCTCCTATTATATATATAAATCATGCTTAGTTAAATTGGTTTGATTTTATAAGGAGCCAAAAACCTCTAAATATTTATTTTACAATCACATAATCAATCCTAATATACCTAAAGTTTGATATAATGATACGGTTATTAATAGCAATTAGGGAGATATACAGTATGAACTATACAAATATGCCAAAAGAAAGAGGAATGGTTAAACAGACTCCATTTGCTACTATACCAGAGCAATTCGCTGGTATTCGTAAGATTGTTAAAAAGCAGACAAAAGTGGAGCGCCCTACATTAACCCAAGACGAACAAGAACGTATTGAAAACATGTTATTATGTTCATTTCTTTCTGAAGAGAAGAAATTGATTACTTATTATAGAGATGATCATTTGCTTACTAGATATATGACTGTAACTGACATAAATCCGATAGAAAATTTAATAACTTGTACTGATGCATCTTATAACAGAATTTTTCTTAAATTTATGGATATAATTGATTTAAGATAAAAAACATACTGTTTATAAAGTTTGATTAAAAACCTCTTACAAATCCACATTCTGTGTTACACAAAAAGACTCCATTTTGAAAAAAGATTGATCAAAATAGAGTCTTTCTTTGTGACTGGATGTTGAATTTTTATAAAAAAGTTTGATCAAAACACATTTAGAATTCTTTAATTGAAAAGATATAGCATCGCATCTTTCTTATAAACATCGTGATTTTATTTCATATCCATATCTTAAGTTGATGGGCATGTATGGTGCTTCCTATATTTAGTTTTAAATACAAAATTAACAATTTGCGCTCAAATTGAACTTACAAAAAAAGCTGCTTCATCAGCAGCTTTCTCCCAATCTATTATATTTTCTCTAATTCACTACCAAGAAACTTCGCAATCTCTAGCATACCGTATTTTCCAACAACTGCTTCAGCGTCAGCATTGTAGTTTGTGTTTGTATTAATGTCATAAGTAAAAATTTCACCATCGGCATTTCGAATAAACTCAATGCCCGCGATGGCGATATCATTTGCAGCCAAAACAGCCTCATATTTTTGAATAATTGGGTCATCAAAGCCCTCAATAATTTGAAACTTCGGTTTTTCCGGGGCTTTCTCTCCAACAGGGCAGAACAAATCTCCAATTTGACAAGCATCAGCTGGGCACAATTCAAAGCCTTTGGACGTATCGACTTGAACTGCATATACAAATTTTCCGCCTACAAACTCACAACGTGTAATGTAAGGCTCAGGAGATTGAATATATTCTTGAATTAATGTAATACCATCTACTGGCTCTTCAAATGCTGCACTTTCTACGTATTCTTGTAAAGAAGCAACGGACTGAAACAGTTGAACACCTAGTCCTTTTCCAGCACGGTTATGCTTCGTAATGAACAGGCGTCCTTCAAATTGCGTTGCCGCTTCTATTATATGATCCTTACCAACAGCTGCAATTGTCTTAGGTGTCCGGATTCCTTCTGCATTCAGTGCCATATATTGCGCAACTTTACTTACTTCAAGCTGCAATGCTCTGCTTCCGTTGAACAATTTTTGATTATGCCTCTCTAACCAAGCAAGTACAGCACCCGTAAACTCTGGTGCAAAGCGATGATTTCTTGTGTGAGAAGAAGCGCTCATACGGTTATAAAATACGCCCTGCGGCGGAACAGACGAAAGATCAACATTTCCTTTGTCCAAATGCCATTCTTCATAAGGAAGATCGAGTTCTTCTAATCTTTTCGTTAGATGTCTTGTCCATTCTGTGTTTTCATGAATAACGTGAATCTTCTTCAAGGGAATACCTTCTTTCAAAAATGTAATTATATTCATTATACTATTTTTAGTAATCTGTAAAATACTAATTTTAAAATAATTCAATCTTAATTTAACATATTTGTGGTTAGCTATATGAGCTAGCCCAACATGAAGAAGCGTTTTTAAACCTACAGCTCCTACTAATAATGATGAGAAATTTGATATATATATATATCAAATTTCTCATCATTATCCAGATTATCCACTACACTTGCAAATCCATTTTTAAAATAGATAAACGTCTCTCTCACATTTGTAGTATAAAATTCGTCAGTTACTGTATATATTCTAACAAATCTATTTGGCAACTTAGAGCATCACTACCACCTAAAGAGGGGGACAATGGAACTGGGTAGTCACCTATTGAATCAATTTAGAAGAAAGGGTTCAATCCATAACCTTGTTTAGACCGGATATCCGCCTGTTGGCGGTGGCCAAGCACTAAATAATCTGCGAATCAGTACAATTTCTCCTAAATGGTAGGAGTTGTGTGATGCAATATTGCGTAGCACACCACCTGGGGTTTCACCAGGCCAGCTCTCCAATGGTATGTCCAATTGAATATTTTGGGCAAGCGTGCATGCCTGATCAATCCCCTGAATAAAATACTGAATAGTCTGTTTCCACTTTTCCTCACTGCCAGGACATTCTTCTTCTGGCCAGCTCTCACTCACATGGGCAGGCAATGCAGGCTTCTTGCCCTGAGCGGATAATAAGAGAAAATCTTGCCAGTAGGTCATGTGTTTCACTAATTGATAAATAGAATAAGGCAGTTCCTCTCTGCGCTTTCCCGCAAGCGCCAAGTCTATATCCGACAAAGCATTCTTGATGAGAAGATGTCCTCGTTCTCCTCTTAACGATTTTACTAATGCCTCACTAAACGCTTTATTTGCTTGAAATTTATCCATGATTTTAAATCTCCTTCACTATCTAAATCGCATTTTTCCATATATCCCCTTTATAAAAGAGTATCAATTCTTACACATTCATAATACTTTTCCACAGCATATGAAAAACAATTTCTACATTATCTTTATCTAAAACTTCTGAATGGGTATCACCATGTCGTACAATAGTATTTACAGAAGTATAAATTAGCTTACTCATTAATCTATGATCCACATTTTAACGAAAATTTACGCTTAGGAATTATCGGCTTTGGTTATGTCTGGATTTTAAAAGACTAGTTTCTTGTACGCGTCACATACGAATAAATCGGATCTTTTAATTCGAAGTCATACGTTTCTCCATTCACAATTCCTACCACCTTCTCACTGTCATATAAATCCAGTAAGAAACCGGCCATTTGTTCAGCTGTATGGAACTTAGGAACAATACCATTATATTCAAAATTATCAACATCGTAGGAGCGTTTCGCAAATTCGGTCTCTGTTGCAGCAGGAGCCAAGACTTTTGCTTGCATGGCTGCTCCTTTTCCTTTCAATTCTTGTGCTAGCCCTTCTGTAAAGGCACTTACATAGAACTTTGTCGCACAGTAGGTCACAGCATCGGCAACAATCAGGTATCCTCCTCCTGAAGAAATATTGATGATTTGTGTTCCATCAACATTTCCATAGTCACGTACATAAAGAGAAGATAGAACAGTTAAGGCTTCAATATTCAAGTGAAGCATTTTCTCAATTTTATTTAAATTTTGTTCCCCAACAGTAGCAAAGTTTCCAAAACCAGCATTGTTGATCCAAGTCTCAATCTGATAATCCTGAAGACTTTCGTAGAATTCATAAACATTTGCAGTAACAGATAAGTCAACAGTTCGAATGACAACATCCAGGCCTGCATTAATGTCAGCCACTTTTGATTTTAGCTTTTCCAATTCCTCCGCTCTACGAGCTGCTATGATTAAGTTTTTTCCGCGAGCCGCAAAAGCAAGAGCCGTTTCATACCCAATTCCTGAACTGGCCCCCGTAATAACTGTATATTTCATATAAATCCCTCCTGAATTTTATCCAATTGATTTTTTGTGAACGAAGTATGAGTTGATTATAATGGTTAGAGTATACTCTAAGTCAAGAGAACAATCAGTATGGAAAAGGTGAATTTATTTAAGTGGAAACATTACCAACCGGACATCATCTTGTTAACTGTATGTTGGTACCTACGGTACAACTTAAGCTTTCGTGACTTGGTGGAAATGATGGAGGAACGAGGGTTATTCCTGGCTCATACAACGATTATACGATGGGTACATTAATATGGGCCGGAGTTTGATAAACGAATAACTCATGGAGAGTGGACGAAACATATATAAAAGTAAAAGGACATTGGCTGTACTTATATCGTGCCGTTGATTCTGAAGGAAATACGATTGACTTTTATTTGAGTAAATCTAGAAATCATAAGGCTGCAAAGCGATTCTTCAAGAAAGCCTTGCGGTCTTTTCATGTCTCAAAACCTCGTATCATCACGGTTGATAAGAACCCTGCTTATCCAATTGCTATCGAATAGTTGAAGAAAGAAAAAAGGATACCAATAGGCACCAAAATCCGAAGGATAAAATATTTAAATAACATAGTAGAACAAGATCATCGTTTTATTAAAAAACGTATACGCTCTATGTTGGGATTTAAATCATACAAAACATCAGCCTCTATATTGAGTGGTGTTGAAGCCATGCATATGGTCAAAAAGAACAAATTGATTTGCAGAACCAGTCTGTCAAAAATCAGAATATTTTTATCAACCAGCTGTTTGGATTAACTGCTTAACAGGTGATTCCGTTAGGAATCCTTGATTCTTTTTTATTTATCATCTTTTTGCACCAGAACCAAATCACTTGGACTGTATCCCGTATTAGAAGCACCAACTTTAGGAACGAATTTTATATCTCTTCCTAAAGCAATTAAAGAACTGTTAATTTTGTTCCTCTCACTTATAAGAGGGTGGGCTTTAACAAAAACTTGAGAACCATTTTTTACTGTTACAGATTCACCTTCTTTATTAATGGTTTTATTTATTTTTCTAAATGCTTTGACCAGATCAATGTATCTTTCTACTTTTTCACCTTCGACTAAATCTGTAATATCAATACTATTCATGAGCTGTTCTTTTAACCTCACAATACTAACAGCCATCTACCCACTCCCCCCTTACGTGCGTAATTTCGAAAAAAACCTGACAGTTAAACCCCTCCTCCGGTGCCCCTTAGAGCATTTTTTGATGAAATATTTTAAGGGGGGGGATTATTATCATCGATTCATTTTCACCGCTTTTCATCGTGTTCCCATTTATTATGTTTCTTTTTGAATGTTCTACCGTGTTCTTTATTGTGGCAATCCACACATACTGTTTCGAGATTGTCTATTTCTAATGCAAGTTCTGGATGATATTCGAGTTCTTTTATATGATGAACAACTAACTGAATCTTCTTACGCTTGGCACTCTCGCTGTACTCATTGGTATCAGTTTGAACATGACCGTTACGCTTACACTCTTGGCATTCATAGTTATCACGCTTCTTTACTTGTTCGCGAAGTCTTTTCCATTCACCGCTATCATAGAACTTACGCTTCTGTTGTTTAGTTTTGTATTGTTTCATTGCTCTCGACCAATTTGCTTTCTTCTAAGAATGAATCGATTAGTTTATTGATTAAACTTATATCAGCTTCTTTCTTTACATTTGGTGTTGTGTTTCCAGCTAATACATCAATCTCTTTAACAAGTAACTGTAACTTTTCTAAAGCAACATACTCTTTAAGTTCTTCTTCAGTAACAGCGGAAAGGATTGTACCAATAGCAATTGCTTTCTCAAGCTTAGTTAATTGCATCTATCTCACTCCTTACTTTTCAAGAATACATCAATTGTTTTACCTAACACACTAATGTTTCTCTTTTACTGATTTTGCAATCTTCGTCTCTGCCCCAAACTCCCTCTTATAAAGTACTTCAGTGACTATCTCCTTATCAGACACTACATCATACAACTTTAGAAAATTATCATCCATTTAGATAAATACACTATACATGTCTTTGAAAACCTATCATACAATATGTTATCTGGAGTGAAAGGAGTTTCTTATGAATTATAAAAACAGATACCCTGACTGTAGTCCAAAACGGCCTCTCTCTATACTTTTACCCACACATAAATCCGTCGAAAATATCATGTATCATGCAATTGCCAAACAAGATCAGTTTATTTATACCAATTCTGATGGCTTGAGTGAATATAATAGCTCCTCTATCCTTTCTCCTGTTGAAGTATCTTATTTCAATTTATTTATTAACGGAGTCATTCAACCATTAAATACGTATCAAGTGGAAAGTGGGAAATTAACTTTATTGTCAGAAACCCCCCCCCTTGCACATACTCCCATTACCTTACAATTCATCAAACTTTTTTGAGATGAACACAGCTAATCCTTCTGCATATACTATGGTGTGGACAAATTATTCCAAGAACAGGAGGTTAATTTATGGCATTACAACTGATGAAAATCGCTATCGCAGGTTCAACGACGACAACGACTAATCCTGATGATTCCCGTTTCTTTTATGTCACCACAGCTCCCACTACTGCTGGAAATAGCTTAACAATTGACGCTGCAAGCTTCTTTCAAGACGACGGATCTGCTGTCACTACCCTACCTACTTTGGCAGCAAATAATAGTTATTTCAATGTGTATGTAAACGGCGTATTACAAATGGAAGGTATTTCAGCATATACACCAGGTGCGACAGGTGTGGGATCATTAATTGTTACCGTTCCGGCCGGAGCAGGGACAATCTTAACAGGCACACCAGTCATTTTAGAAATTGTACAATTCGCACCGACATCTTCTACGACTGTAGCAACATAATAAGAGGGCCTACACATCCGTATGGGCCCTCTTATTCTTTAGTTATTCTTCCTCTAAAACAGGAGTGAACAAATTACAACTCTTACTATACAGTATGTTTTATTCTTAGAAGTGGTGTCCAAAAAAACATATCATACTCCATACATAAAAAAGAGACCATCTTAAACAGATGCCCTCCTCTCTCAACCGGTATATTCAATCATGCACCATCGAAAATGGGTTTCGAATCTGTGTTACCATATGATCGGACCATTTAGAAAATCACGCAACAACATTGTGAGGTTTATTTTCTACCACTTCTCATAATACAAATATAACACGTTAATTCCAAAACCACCGGTACATTTACTGCCAAAAAGCGGTCACGACTCTGCCAACTTTTTTTCTTTCCTCATTTCAAACTTTACCACTTGATTTGTCAGTTCTACTTGAATGTCTAATAACGTTTGGTTTTCCATCGTTTCCTTCTTCTAAATCAGCCACTTCGGATAAGCTAACTGCTGCAAGATTATCTGATAATAATCTGGATTTAATCTTAATATGTCTGGGTTTCTACCTTCACGATTTTGATAATGAATTAATGCTTCTAATAACTCTTCACACACCATTCTTATCCACTATATACAACTGTTATGATACATTGAAGAATTTTATGCAACTCAATTATCCATATCTTATATTTTGTGTAACTGACCCTTTTGCTAGAGCTCTTGATATTCATAGCTTCATAACACTTTCCCTTTTGGGTTACACAACACATAAAAAATGGGTAATTATAAAAAGTAAAAAATAAAAAGGACGTTGCTATATTTTAAATCGAGTCATAGCCTTATCCATTGCATCTTGGTTCACACCTATGTATCTTAATGTAACTCTTTCGGATGAATGATTGAATATCTCCATTAACAAGGCTATATTCTTTGTTTGCATGTACATATGATATCCAAATGTCTTACGTAATGTATGTGTACCTATCTCATCTAATCCAAACTCTGCTGCTGTACTTCTAAGTATCTTATATGCCATGCTGCGTCCAATCGGTTTATTCTTTCCTTCTCGACTCTTAATTAAATACTCATTATCTTCTCTTTCTTCAATGTACCAACGTAATTCTCTTTTTAATGCTGGTGTCAATTGAATACGTTTCTGTTTACCCGTTTTCTTTTCTCTCATTGAAATATGGCTACCCTTTAAATCACCTATTTTAAGCTTTAAGATATCACTTATACGCAACCCTGTATTAATTCCCATCACAAACAAAATATAATTACGCTCATTGTTTTCCCTCAGATATTCTTTAATCTGTTGTATTTTCTCTGGGTCACGTATTGGCTGAACAAAATTCATCAGTCATTACCTCCGTTATGCTCTTCTGTCTCATATACTTCTAATCTAAGAGCAAAAGCTAGTTTATAAAAAGCATTAGATTTATTACGTCTGTATGTACGTTCACTCATACCAATCTCGTTATAAACCATGTAATCAAAGACTTCTTCATCTTCTAAATATCGCTTTACAATGATGTCTCTTTGATTCTTGCTAAAGCGACTTAATGCCTTATCAATTTGAAGGGACAAGCGCTGTAATTTCACTTCTCTGTCACTCATTACAACATTTGCTAGAGCAACATCTTCAGCTGGCTTGCCTACCATGTTTGTTGGGCCATGATATCTTACCTCGCAAGAAGCAGTGACCTTCATCTCATTTCTAATCATCCCAAATTGTCTATAAATACGAACATTTTCAAGAATCTCTTCTAAACGAACTTGCGTTGCTTTACGATCAATTTTAGGTAAGAAAGTTAATTGCGTCATATATAAAAACACTCCTTATCTATTTTATTAATAAAAAAACAAAAAGCGGACACCAAACCATAGAGCACTATCACTTATGCTCTTTATGGTTTGATGTCCGCTGGTTCTTCCAGTAGGACTAAATATTTAATTTTTATTTATTATACCATTTTTACACAATCTATCTATTTTTCTATTCAAACGATCATTTTGTCTAAATGTTCGCCCTGCATTTCATAGACCTTTTTTAAAGTTGAAAGTACGTTATCTCTTATATGAATGAGAAGGAGTAATATGCTTTTTATGAATGTAAATCAGAAGCGAAAATTTTTTTATTGCCAAAGAATCATATCGATATATGACAACAGCTCATTTTTTTTAATCCCTTGTCAAAAACAAGCATATATAGTGTAGAAAACATATTCTACACTATATGTTATCAAAAAGTGAGGAACCGTATATGAATTCACATCATAAGAAAGATTTCATTAATATAAGCGCACCTTATTTCCCACATATCGATTCATCGGTATTTCCGAAAGTTCAAAAACCAATAAAATCATCGCGATCCCCAAAAACTCAAAAAACAAAACAATCATTAAAGTCTCCTAAATCCCAAACATTGTGCTGTAGACAAATTGTAGAGCATAAAATCCAGTTAGTGCCTCCCGCAAAAAAAGGAACCGTAAAAGTTGATAAACAGATATTCACTACGATTGAAAAGGTGTGTTCAGAAGTAGTCGTCATTATTGGATATATCCGAAAAACTGTTACTTATACAGCAGTAACTCATAACAGAGAGATTCCAAATCATAGTATTCAAGATGATGTTCCCTTCCAGTGTCTTATAGAATCAACGGACATTAAAGAAAATCATCAATTTAGCATCGTCGAGAAAAAAATACTCGGTGAAGTTTTTGCACGTGAAGCTAACTTTGGAAGTTCAAATGGTTTTCTATCATATAGACAAACCCTTGCTTTCAATTTTATAGAGAAGGATGTTATAAAAGTTTCCATAAAAACGATTACTAAGTAAATCAATATCCTTTCATCATAAATATAAAATCAGGTCATTTTAGAGACTAAATTTGCAGTTCCGGATCTCTCTAAGATGAAATAACTTATTTATTTGCTGAAAAATAGGAATCTTGTCCAATATATTCACCTATGCACGCTCTGTATCTACTTCATACTCTATAGTAGAAGCAATAGCATTCTATTTGACTTCGAAATGTAATGAGAGAATATTATTTATTGAACTAAGGAGGAATAATGAATGGTTTGCCCACTTATTAATCCAACAACTTGTTGCCAAGTTGTTGTTGAGCGTACAACGCAGCTTGTCCCTCCAGCACTTGCAGGTACCGTTACCTTTACACAAACTGTTGAAGCGGATATTGAAAATGTAATCCCAGAAAAAGTTGTAATTTGCGGAGTAGTTCGTAAAACGTTAACTTACACTGCTGTTTTAGAAAATGGCACTCTAGTGCCGGGTTTTCAAATTTTTGATGATATCCCTTTTCAATGTGTCATTGACCGTGAAGATGCAAATGAAGGGGACCTTTTCGAGGTCACAGGTGTAGCAATTCTTGGACAAGTTTCTGCTCAAGAACAAAATTTTGGATTTATAGACGGATTACGAGTTGCTTTTAAATTCAAAGAAAAGGAGATTGTCAAAGTCTGCGTTAGGAGATTGCCAGTCACTGGTACAGAAGTGGCTATTGGACTAGCGTTTACAAGTGAAGATTGTAACGTTCCTGTTGTAGCACCCGGTCGTTTGTTAGTAAATGGCATAGGATTTGCAGGAATACCAGTTACGTTCACAATACAAGGTGCAGCGACTGTTTCTCCAACTACGGTGTTTACAGAAGAAGGCGGATTTTTTAGTACGAATGTTACTGCTACTGGGCCTGGAAATATAACTCTTATAGCGTCTGGTACGGTAAATGGATTTCCTTTCTTTGGAGAAACGACTACAACTTCACCTTGTCCATAATAAAGTGAAACTTCCATTCTTTATAACGTGAGCTGGCCACTTACGCTATTTTTACAAAGGGCACTAATTGATAGTGCTCTTTTTAGTTTTTTATACAAAATGAAATTTTTATTAAGTTTCCTTTCGTTTCCGCATAATATTTCCAATTACGTTTATACTATAGCTGTAACTTCAAGTTACATATCATTACTTGTAGGGCCTAATTTCTTTTGTACAACAAGTAGTTAGCTAATTGAGCTAGCTGCTTTGTTTTTTAACCATTTTTGTAGGAACGTAATTTATATGCATAATTTCTGAAGTGAAATCCATACTATATTTAGGTCTTAACATCTAAAACCCTTATTTCAGCCTTAGACCTAATAAAGAGCCCCTCTCTCTTCCATGGGGCTAAGCAGTTAGCTTTTGCTAGCTGCTCTTTTTTGTATGTTCTGATTTCCATCGCATATAATGCTTACATACCAGCTAAAAAGGCATTCTACTCCCTAGCCCATGAACAAGTGAAACTTCTTGTCCTTTTTTATTCCACTACACTTTTGGTTTTATTTCTTACCCCTTAAACATACCTTAATATCGAAAGATGTTTAGCTCATAGAGTTACCTCCTTATTGAAGGGCACTGGTGTATAGTGCTCTTTTTTTACTGTACGACTCCTCTTTATTCAAATGACTCACATTATTAAAGAAACCACATACGATATCACGTATTCTTTTACATTAAGAGTTTTGGTCCTAAGAGCACTTATTTAAGTGTTCTTTTTAAATTTAAGTTCCACTTCAATATGTTCACCATTGTGTAAAATGAACATATACTAACCTGACAAGACATAGTTTTTGATATAGTGGTGCACAAAAAACTTTGTGCACTATTTTTCTTCTACATAACTAAGTTATCGTTGCGATAGGTAAGACTTTGAAGTTATCTCCATCTTTTCCCCCGCTTAACACTGTACGTGCGACTTTCATCGCATACAGCGTCCCATCTTATTCTTCTATACTAAAGCAACTAGATTACAAACAATGTTGTACTCACCAACGTATTAATTCCCCTTTCTTACGAAAGGTCACATCATCTTACTCGATCCTGTGAGTTACATCTAATTGATTTAGCTTTCAAAGAACAAGACTAGGGACTATCCCTCCACATTCGTTACATGCTTCGTCGGTACTGTGTCCCCACCTTCACAAGAATGGAGCAATTTCGGTTCGTTAGAACCTTATATGCATCTGTCCGCTAGTAGGCGTTGTTGACAGTTTCTTGCTTACCACGTTCCGATTGACCTAGCTATACATATATCCTTAGGTGCTTGCTGTAAGCCTGTTACCTTTACATCCTCATTGTTAGATGTTCCGAATTTCATACTATTTAATCTTACTTTTCGGGAGATAACGTCGTCATTAACGACATACACATTTCTGATGTATTAAACGTTTAGACCCGTACATTCGCAAGTTCGCCAGTCCTTTGTCGGACATTCTCACCATAGATATTTTGTAGCATCCCGACCTATCCATCACCATATGATTTCTCACTTAGGCTTTGTTCAGCCGACTTCACCTAGCTTCATACAATTTATGACTACTATCACGCCTTGCATGTAGGAGTATCAGATAAGTAGTTTCAGCTCAACCTGACGGCTTTCATTCCTACTTTCAGTCAATCAGTTATTGTTATCAAAGTGATAACCCTCCTATTTCGTGTTTACACACTTATAAGGAAACGTGTCGCGCAAATAGCGTTTTTGTAAAAAATCTTTCACATTTAAACTAGACAAGCATATGTTATTGTATAGAGATCCACCATTCATAGGATTCTTACCTTTCTAAGAGCACGCTTATAGGTGTGCTCTTTTATATTTGCTATGAAATAACGATTTTGTATTAAATCCGTACATTCCTAAAAAGCATACATACAATATCATGTGGTATTCTTTTTTAATTTTAGTTTTGCTTAAGGAGCGCTTTGGAAAGCGCTCCTTTTGCTTAATTTCTACTGTATATTTTTATACGCAATTCATATACTTTAAATAACCTGTTATGTCTTCAACTAATATTTTAGTGCCATTCCACTTTTTTTGAGACAACAAGCCCTCCGGTTGTTGTCTTTTTTCTTTTCTCTATTCAAATAAGGATTTTGTTTAAAATCCAAAAATAAAAACATATTTAGTCAAAGCACTCATATATTCTTATAGGTGTTGTTATTAGCGTCATGGAGTGCTCTAGTCAGGCACTCCTATTTTTATGCTTACTAAATAACTATTTTATTAAATTTCTCAATTCACAAAGTACTAACTTTTTGAACTACCCCCACTTTCACTTCGTTTAGAAGAGGGGGATTCCTAAGTAAAGAGTTCTATCGAACTCTAATTTATTAGGCTATCTCCACAGTCCTTGCGGTTAGAAGCCTTATCGCTTCATTCTTTAGATTGATACTTGCGTTAATATCCCTATCATGGTGTGTAAGGCAAGAAGGGCAGTCCCATTTACGTAGGTTTAGATTTTTAACGTCTTTGTTTTGATATCCACAACAAGAACATAATTGGCTTGAAGCAAATGTTTTCGATACAACAATGACTTGTTTGCCGTACCATTTTGCTTTGTATTCCAACATAGTTCGAAACTGAGACCATGATACCTCACTAATTGCTTTTGCTAACTTATGATTCTTTAACATATTTGATACTTGCAAATCCTCTATACCGATAACATCGTGGTTTTTGATGATTTCAGTCGAGATTTTGTCCAAGTAATCTTTTCTAGCATTCGTCATGTATTCATGAATTCTAGCTACTTTTACTCGTTGTTTATTCCAGCGAGAGGATCCTTTCATTCTTCTAGAAAGAACACGTTGTGCTTTTGCCAACTTCTCTTCTAATGATCGAAAAAACTTCGGATTTTTATAGGTTGTTCCATCTGACAAAATGGCGAAATCTTTTAGTCCCACATCCATTCCAATGTAAGAGTTTGTTTTCGGAAGTTCTTGCACTTCTGTTTCAACTAACAATGACACAAAGTATCTGCCAGAAGGGTTCCGTCTAACTGTAACATTTAAAATACGTCCTTTTACTTCACGACTTTTGGCAAATCGAACAAGACCTAGTTTTGGCAATTTTATTTTGTTTCCTACAACGGCAATGTTTTCATTTGTTTGTTTTGTGGTATAAGATTGTACGTTGTTCTTCTTAGATTTGAAACGCGGGGCATTGTTTTGTTTTTTGAAAAGGCGTGTATAAGCATCCGCAAGGTTGCGAACAGACGACTGAATCGCGATACTATCCACTTCTTTTAACCAAACAAACTCTTGCTTCATGGCAGGGAGTTTGGCAGAGCATGTACCATATGTCAAACCTTTCCCTGTTTCTTTGTATGCATTATCCCATAGAGATAGGAAATGATTGAATACAAAACGAGAACAGCCAATCGTTTTATTGATTAGGGTTGCTTGTGCTTTATTTGGATAGATACGAAATTTATATGCTTTATTAATCATCATTCATTTCACCTCCATTTCGGTATGTTTCTATTATACAACAAACGTACATTCGATAGGTAGTGAAGTAACAGTTTATGTATGTCGAACAATTAAGATGGCTTCCTGCCATCCCTTGTCCGAAGCCAATTCCTCTCCCACCTACTCACTTCGCGTTCCTTGAGGAAGGAGTCTTCTTGGCTAAAATGATAAAATAAGTTAATACATATTTATTGAATACATTTTAAGTTCTTATAAAATCAAATAATTTAGGAGCTGATTAGTATGACAAGTAAACCACTAGTAATAACGCTTCCTCCTATATCAAAAACCAAAATTACATTTTATTCTTCTTCTGGTGAAGTAATTAACCACACTTTTTTTACAAACGAAACTTCAGAACCTATAGCAACGTTTGCATATTGTCCTATAGAATTCAAAAGATTTACAACTAGAAGAATGCCAATCCTTATAAAATAATTTTTCATAGATGTTTCCTTACATCCCCTAGATTTCAGGGGATTATTTTATATAGTTGCGATAGGTAAGACTTTGAAGTTATCTCCATCTTTTCCCCCGCTTAACACTGTACGTGCGACTTTCATCGCATACAGCGCCCCATCTTATTCTTCTATACTAAAGCAACTAGATTACAAACAATGTTGTACTCACCAACGTATTAATTCCCCTTTCTTACGAAAGGTCACATCATCTTACTCGATCCTGTGAGTTACATCTAATTGATTTAGTTTTCAAAGAACAAGACTAGGGACTATCCCTCCACATTTATTACATGCTTCTTCGGTACTATGTCCCCACCTTCACAAGAATGAAGCAATTTCGGTTCGTTAGAACCTTATATGCACCTGTCTGCTAGTAGGCGTTGATGACAGTTTCTTGCTTACCACGTTCCAATTGACTTAGCTATACATATATCCTTAGGTGCTTGCTTTAAGCCTGTTATCTTTACACCTTCATCGTTAGATGTTCCGAATTTCATATCATTTACTCTTACTTTTCGGTAGATAACGTCGTCATTGACGACATACACATTTCTAATGTATTAAGGCGTTTAGACCCGTACATTCGCAAGTTCGCCAGTCCATCTGGACATTCTCACCATAGATATTTTGTAGCATCCCGACCTATCCATCACCATATGATTTTTCACTTAGGTTTTGTTCAGCCGACTTCACCTAGCTTCATACAATTTGTGACTACTATCACGCCTTGCATGTAGGAGTATCAGATAAGTAGTTTCAGCTCAACCTGACGGCTTTCATTCCTACTTTCAGTCAATCAGTTGTTGTTATCAAATTGATAACCCTCCTATTTCGTGTTTGCACACTTATGAGGAAACGTGTCGCACAAATAACGCTTTTATATGAAAGTCGTACACAGTTTTGACACATCAACCATCACAATTACTTGAAAACTCGTGATAATATTAATTCGTCGAATACGCCAAATTTCGACACCATACGACAATAATATCTCTCCTATAAAATCCCTGTCCCCACAGGGATTTTCTCTTTTATTCATTACTTTTTGTTGCACTGAATTCCCATCCTGAATAAAATTCAAAATTGGTCTTACTTTACTCCTGTCGATCCAAACCCGTTATTGCCTCTTTCACTATCCGATAACTCGTCCACTTCAACAAAATGAGCTGTTTCCACTGGCGCTATAACGCCTTGAGCAATACGAGTCCCTCTTTAGGTACTTCAATGTTATCAACTAGCACACCAACTTCTCATCTAAAACCACTATCCACAGTTCCAATAACCACGCGTAACTTTGTATCACACGTCATAGCACTATGCCTCCTAATCCAAATGCATTATCTCTTCTAAGGTTCTATCCGAAATATAAGTGGTAATAATTTGTATCTTTCCGTATTTCTTTTTAGCCATTCCTATCGCTTCGCCCTCGGACCCCGCCTCAAACCAACGAAGCTTCCACTTCTCATCTTTGTCATAAAACTCTATTGAGTACGTCATAACGCTATTACGCTGCAAGAACCTCTCCGACGTACTTTTTGCTGCATAGTCAAAACTTCCCACAACATCCTCAAGTGTTAGTTGTTTCATGCCCCTAACCCCATTGGGCGAGATTTTATCTTGCTCTTATCCGCCTGGTCCATGATTAATGCTGCGATTTCTAATTGATGTCTTCCCATCTCTACTGCAATTTCAATGAAACTTTTATCTTCTTCCCACATTTCTTGGAATCGAATCACTTCACTCTCATTGAATAACAAGTCCAAATCTTCTAACGCTACATACATGTTACGACGCGATTTCTTCATGTACTTCCTTTGCTGTGCTGCGATTGTGTAATTCTCCTTTTCCAAATCCGTCCCAAGTCTCGGCATCCCATTCCTCCTCCAGTTGTAATTGATGAATTTCTCTTAGTTCGGCCATAACGGCATGACGTCTTCTATCCGATTCTTCAGGTGTAATATTCCCTGCCTCGCAAATACATGGCCCAAATTGATATATTTCCGTTCCCATATCGTTTCTGATTACTCCTGTTCCGTTACATGCACACATCTTAATTCCCCCTTAGAATGGTAGTGCTTTTCTTCTGAAATCCTTTGTATCTTTGAAAACAATTGCTCTGAAGTTATTGAAGATACGTGATACAATTCGCTCGTCATATGCCCCCTCTAAACGTTCACCTGTAAGGTTTATCGTGAAGATAGTAGAATTTACCTTGCCTTCCATCGAAAACATCGAATAACACCCTATTAATGAAGTTTGTTGCTTTTGTACTAGCATCTAACGCGCCTAACTCAGCTCCCAAATCAATGAGGTACTTGTCACAGACATCACTTACTTGCCATTCAAAGATAATTTTCTCTATTTATCGGTCGTCCAAGACATTTACAATAATGAAATTGTTGCTTGGAAACTCTCACATCGCAATGATTTACAACTTGTTCTAGAAACACTTGATTTAGCAACACAAAAAAGAGATGTGTATGGAACCATCATCCACTCAGATCAAGGATTCCAATACACATCTCATGCTCATCATCGTACGCTTCAACAGCTAGGTGCCATCGGCAGCCACTCTCGCAAAGGAAACTGCCATGACAACGCTTGTATTGAATCATTCTTCTCTCATTTGAAATCTGAAATGTTTTATCTCAATGATTATCAAACAAAAGGAGAACTGATTCAAGCAATTGAAACATACATCTATCATTATAACTACAAACGATTCCAAAAACGACTCAATCATCGAGCTCCGATTGAATATCGAATCTCAATGGCTGCTTAGTCTTTTTTAAAAGCTGTCTACTTGACGGGGGTAAGTCCATTACTAGTCTATTTTCTACATTTTAAAGTAATAATATTATTATCTAATCTTTAAGTTTCAAATCTATTTCACCCCTTATCATCCCTTAACAACAAACAAGACGCCACCCAGATCACGGCAGCGCCTACGATAATTGCTATACACTTCATCAAACTCATTTATTCTCATATTATTTATTTCTTTGCTTCCATACCCCATTCTCTTTATGATAAGTATTCTTGCCATTCATGAAGTCAGCTGTATTACCAGGAATGCTATATTTCTTATTCTTTTTCTTAGCCTTCTTCTTCAGCCTCTTCTCTTCTTGAACAGCTTGCAAGTCCGCCTTCCATTGTTTCAACAAATCCTTTTCACGTCGCATCGAATTTGTACCCCTTGGATTAAAATGCACATCATATAATTAGATTCTACCTATTTATATAATTATTTAATTCAAATGTCCATTTTGTACAAAATAAAAGAGCACCCATAATCGATAGGTGCTCAAATATATGAAGTGGGGCAACCCCATACTCCAATATATGCTTGTCCTTATTAAAAGGTGCAAAATAAAAAGAGTACCCGTCATTAGGTACCCTTCAAAAAATAAGTATGGCGCCCCAAGTTTCACCTCATATGATAACTCGTCCCACGAATTCATCATATGCTTGTCTTATTAGAATGTTCACTGTTTTAATGTGTAATTTCTATATAACAAAGAAAAAAGCACCCGTTTTGGATGCTTAATGTATACTAATATTAATATTGAATAGCTCTATTGATAGACTTTCTAGAACAATGAATACACTAGCTGAAGCTGATCTATATCCAATATTATTTCCTGTAACATTAATAGTAATCTCCGCTAAATGGGTTTGCACATCATCTTTTTCAAAAATTTTATCTTCAACCTTTTCAATTATTGCTACATTATCTACTTCTTTAAAAGTTTTCAGCAATTTTGTTTCTAATAAAGTAAAATCAAAATTTTCATCTTTAACTACATCAAATTTAATCTTCATTTTTCTTTCCCCATTTTTAACCAGTTAATATATTAACATTATTATAATTATATATACTTTTATTAGATAATTCAAAAGTTATGTTTTATAAAACTCCCCATAGTTCACATATTTAATAGAGAGAAATAAAAAAACAAATGGCAAAAGTTCCTCTTCCAAGGTCAAGATAACTCTCAACCTTCTCCAAGTCACCGCAATACTATATATTAGCTACACGCTTCACATTTGGTTAGTTCGGTGACTGGGAGAAGACTAAGAATCTTCTCGTTTATACTCCGTAGAGTCGGCTACTTAATGTCATTTTCGCCAATTTCCTTTACACAACGTTGAAAGGATTTATATCAAGACGCGTGTATTTCTTCCTGCACCTTGTTTGAACCAGCACATTAGACGGAGGGGAAGGTTCCATTGTACTGGCTCAAACAAAGAGCGGAAGCTCCTTGCTCTCGTTTTGGTCATTAATAAGAATCGTGAGTAATTACTAATGAGCGAGATCACGTATACAACTTTGTACCAGAAACGCGATGTTCATTCAATCAAGAACAACCACCCCATTTCCATTTTCAAGAACCGACATAACAGAGTAATAGACTTATATTCATTATCAACCCAGAGGACGCATTCCGAGCTGAATAGTAAATATAAATAATTTCGGAAAGCTCTTATTCCCTCTAGCCTCCGCGTCACCGAGTAACGTTATTATAATGGGAACGCTATCCCCAAAACGTATTCTTTTTTCAAAGAACTGTTTATAGGAATAGCTTATAATTTTCACGTTTTTATTTAGTCCCCCAAAAAGTTCGCGTTTTGTTCGCTGTTTTTAGATGATTCCTAGCGCTGTAGCAATCAATTTAACCGCACTTTGCTTCTTCTGGTTCTGGTGCAAAAATAAAGTAAAAGAGAATAAAGCATATATATTCCTAACGGAATCGTATCTTATGCTACAAGTCCAAACAATTGATGGACGAATTCTTTCTGATTTTGGATAGACTGGTTCCGTAAATTAATCTGTTCTTTTTTAATCATATGCATGGCTTCTACTCCAGAAAGAATGGATATAGCTGTGTCAAAAGATTTGAGCCCTAGCATAGAACGGATACGCTTCTTTATAAAGCGATGATCTTGTTCTACTATATTATTCAAGTACTTTTGTTGTCTAAGTTGCATACCATCAGGTATGCTTTTTTCTTTTTTCAACAGTTCAATTGCTATAGGATAAGCCGGATTCTTATCGACTGTTATCACACGTGGCTTTGATACATGAAAAGACCGCAAAGCTTTCTTGAAAAAGCGCTTTGCAGCCTTTCGGTCTCTTGTTTTACTTAGACAAAAATCGATTGTGTTTCCTTTCGAATCAACAGCACGGTACAGGTACATCCATTGCCCTTTAACTTTTATATATGTTTCATCAACTCTCCAAGAGTCATTGGTTTGCTTGAGGTGACGACGAATTCGTTTGTCCAATTCCGGGCCATACTGATGAACCCAACGCATAATCGTGGTATGAGAAATAGATAAGCCCCGTTCCTTCATCATTTCCACCAAATCAAGAAAACTGAGATTATACCGTAGGTACCATCTTACCGTTAACAATATTAGTTCAGGCTGATAATGCTTCCATTTGAACAAATTTTCCTTTTTCATACTGATCACACACCTTTTCTAGAGTAGTAATATCAGTATGTCCAAGTTTTATAGATTTTTTGCACCAGAACCATATATGTCACCACATGCTTTAGGTAAGTTAGCAAGAAAAAATAGATTACCTGCACACTAAAAAGTCTAGCGAACAGGTAATCTAAGTGTTTTGAGATTAATATAAAACTAATTTATTTTTTGAATTCTTCCATCAATAATAGGCTGAATTTGTTCTTTTGCTTGTTTTATATAATCTACTAATGCTTCAAAATCAGTTGGTCCTGTTTCAGCATCTTTCCCGTTTTTAAAGGACACAAATCCATCTCCACCTGAAGCTAGAAATGCGTTCGCAACGACGCTGTAAGTTTTAGAAGGAATAATTTCTTCTCCATTTGTTAAGCGAATACTTGTGACTTTTTCTCCATTTGGCTTATTCGCATCCCAAGTGTATTGGATCCCTGAAATTTGAAGCATTCTTGTTATGTCTTTTTGCCATTGTTGATTTAAAATATCACGAATGTCTTGACCCGTTAAATTAACTTTTATTAATTGATTTCCGAATGGTTGAATGCCATATATCTCTCCCCATGTAATATCACCAGCATCTAAGTCATTACGAATACCACCAGGGTTCATAAGAGCAATTTGGGATTGCATTCTTGCACGCTGGGCATCAGCAACTAAATTGCCGAGGGTAGATTCACCAGCCGTATTTAGTTTACGATCTAGTGGAGCGGTAGACTTACCAACAACTTCATTGACAAGAGGTGCGATTTTTTCTTGATATTTCTCCATCTTCTTCTTTATTTTTTTATCAGGCTCCATGCCTTCATGGTAGGTTGTAACAATTTCTGCTTTTTTCTCAACAATATCTTGTGTCTTACGATCAATCTTTACATCAACATCAGCAAAAGCCATACCATAAGAATTTGCTTGTACGAGAAGTTTATTATTAACAGTTCCATTTACATAGGTGTGGCTATGCCCTCCAAAAATAACATCGACTTCTGGATCAGTCTCATTTGCTAATCGGGCGATATCCCCATTTGTTATACCGTTCTCATTTGTTGTACCTCCGTTATGTGCAAGAACAACGATAGATTTAACGCCTAGTTTTTTTAATTGCTTTACGGACTTGTTAATGGCTTCAACTTCATCTGTAATTTCTACATTCTTTAGCATAGTAGGCATAACAAGGTTAGGAACATCTGTTGTTACGACTCCGATAAAGCCAACAGGAACTCCTTGTACCTTTTTGATAGTAAATGGTGGTAAAAATAGACGACCGGTGGATTTATTATAGAAATTTGCGGCTACATATGGGAATTTTGCTCCTTTAAAATTCCCTGTTTTTTCATGGTATCCACCATAAATTAGGCGCTTCATTTCTTCAATGCCTTCATCAAATTCATGATTTCCTATGGTTCCAACATCAAATTTTAAATCATTTAGAAATTCAATCGTGGGCTCGTCTTGTAATAATGCTGAAACAGGAGGACTTGCTCCAACAGCATCGCCAACTTGAACCTTTAATGTATTCGGATTTTGTTTTTCACGATCACGTAAATAAGCCCCTAAGTACTCGATTCCCCCTGCATCTTTATTGTTAATTTTCTTTACAGTGTCTAGTTGCCCATGTAAATCGTTAATACCGAGCATTTGTACATCTATGTAGCGGTTTGGTTCTGTACTTGCTTGAGCTGAAGGCGCAGCAAATACACTTGAAAAAGTAACTGTACTTAATGCTAAAGCAACTGGAATGATTTTTTTTAACATAAAATTTTCTCTCCCCTTATCACAATTTGACATTATATGATATAATCTGACATTATACGATATAATTTTAATAGATTAAGAGGATTATTTCTATAAAAATTCTACTAATTATAAAAAATAATAAAATTTTATTGTTTTCCGACAAAAGACTGCTTCCTCAAAAATGTGAAGATGTGAAACATCAATTTTAGGTGGGAGATGAATATCGGTAGGCGTGAGCCTACGTTTTTTATTAGGATATAAAGAAAAAGGATTCTGGTGCAAAAATAAAATACAGGAGAATAAAGCACATATATTCCTAACGGAATCGTATCTTATGCTGCAAGTCCAAACAATTGATGGATGAATTCTTTCTGATTTTGGACAGACTGGTCCCGTAAATCAAGCTGCTCTTTTTTAATCATATGCATGGCTTCTACTCCAGAAAGAATGGATGTAGCTGTGTCAAAACATTTGAACCCTAGCATAGAACGGATTCGCTTCTTTATAAAGCGGTGATCTTGTTCTACTATGTTATTCAAGTACTTTTGTTGTCTAAGTTGCATACCATCAGGTATGCTTTTTTCTTTTTTCAACTGTTCAATTGCTATAGGATAAGCCGGGTTCTTATCGACTGTTATAACACGTGGCTTTGAAACATGAAAAGACCGCAAAGCTTTCTTGAAAAAGCGCTTTGCAGCCTTCTGGTCTCTTGTTTTGTTTAGGAAAAAATCAATTGTGTTTCCTTTCGAATCAACAGCACGATACAGATACATCCATTGACCTTTTACTTTGATATATGTTTCATCGACTCTCCAAGAGTCATTTGTTTGTTTGAGGTGACGGCGGATTCGTTTGTCCAATTCAGGACCATACTGATGAACCCAACGCATAATCGTTGTATGAGAAATGGATAAACCCCGTTCTTCTAGCATTTCCACCAAATCACGAAAACTGAGGTTGTACCGTAGGTACCATCTTACCGTTAACAAAATAATATCAGGCTGATAACGCTTCCATTTGAATACATTTTCCTTTTCCATACCAATCACGCCCCCTTTTTAAAGTAATAGTAACAGTATGTCCAAGATTTATAGATTCATTGCAATTGTCCTTAAGTTTTTGCACCAGAACCGGATTTTCTATTCCCCCAAAAAAAGCACCCCACTGGATGCTTTTTTTGTTCTCTCTATAATTCGCTTAGTAGTCTCTATTCCATTTCTAAAAGGTTTGCTTGCTGCACCTTATTAATTTCTTCTATAACTGGTACGTTGGTCCAAAAGGCAAAAGGCAGCAATCAAAATCATCATCTTGATTTTCCGCAATTGGGAGCGATTATTGAATAACTCTTAGAGTTAAACAGCTTTATTGTTATATTTTTAAGTATAGTGAAGTATTCTGCATCAAAAAAAACAATTTTATTTTGACCCCATCCTAAAATCAGCATGGGGTTATGTGTGTTTGAAGTTTTAAAATTAAATACCTATATAGTCACTCTACACCTGCCCTTTAGTTTAAGTGCAATCCTTCACAAATATTAAATTTTGCTTGGGATTCTTATTCCATTAAATGGTCCAATACAAAAGAAATAGCACAATTCTTATTAGAGAATTGTGCCCAATTGTTGAAAATCAATTAATTCATTTTTTTTAAACTTCCCCCTATTAAATTTCAATAAGTATAGGTACAATCATTGGTTTTTTCTTAGTATGTGTATATACATATTGTCGTATTGATTTTTTTATTTGTTTTTTCATTACATTCCATGAGTTTCTATTTGCTTCTTGTAGCTCGTTAACAGTTTTTATAGTAAGTCGATTAACGTCTCTTCGGAGTTCCGAGAAATCTCTATCCACAAATCCACGAGAAATGGTATCGGGGTCAGAAATCAACGTTCCTTCCGCTTTGCTCATAGTTAAAATAATCATGAGCATCCCATCCTCTGAAAGTTGTTTGCGGTCTCGTAACACAATTTCCCCAATATTATCGACATCCGCCCCGTCTATGTAGGTATTCCCCACCGGTATTTTCCGGGTCTGACGGGCAATGGTATGTTCAATATCGACGACATCCCCATTATTGATGATAAACGTGTTTCCTTGCTCTACTCCAACGGATTCCCCTAACAAACGGTGATGGTGCAGCATTCTAAATTCACCGTGAATGGGAATAAAATATTTTGGTTTCATTAATGTAAGCATTAGTTTTAAATCTTCTTGATAACCATGGCCAGAAACATGCATTCCGGATGTACTTCCTGATCCATAAATCACTTTGGCTCCAAGGGCAAATAAGTTGTCTACGATACTCGTGATATTTCGTTCATTCCCGGGTATTGGACCTGCTGCAAAGATAACCGTATCTTCAGGTAAAATGTCGACACCGCGAAAGTTTCCTGTGGACAGGCGAGCAAGAGCAGCCAATGGTTCTCCTTGACTCCCCGTGCATAAAATGGCCACCCTTTCAGGAGCCATTTCATTGATTTCATGTGGGTCAATTAACATTCCATCTGGAACTGTTAAATAACCACGTTCCATAGCAACCGCTATGACATTAACCATACTTCGTCCAAGCAACGCAATTTTTCGATTTGTTTTTTGTGCTGCATTCACGACTTGTTGAACGCGACTAATATTTGAAGCAAAGGTAGAAAGAATAACTTTGCGTTCGGCTTTCATGAAAGCTGCTTCCACATGTTCACCTACTATTTGTTCCGATGGGGTCAAACCAGGACGCTCTGCATTGGTACTCTCAGATAATAGAAGCAAGACCCCTTCTTTGCCGATTACAGCCATTTTATGAATATCCGAATTCTCATTATTCGCAGGGGTTAAATCGAACTTGAAGTCCCCTGTATGTACAATATTACCCTCTGGTGTGTGAAAGACTATTCCCAAGCAATCAGGAATACTATGGGTCACTTTGAAAAAACTTACCCTTATTTCTCCAATTGTCAAGTTTGAGTTTGAGTTGATTTCAATAAGTTCACTTTCTCTTAGGAGTTTATGTTCTTTTAATTTGATTTCAATTAATCCTAGTGTGAAGCGTGTGGCATAAACGGGTACATTCAATTTTTTTAAGAAGAACGGGATCCCCCCGATATGATCTTCATGTCCATGTGTGACAATTAAAGCCCTGACTTTATCTTTATTTTCTACTAAATAAGCTATATCAGGGATAATCAAATCAATTCCTAATAAACTTTCATCTGGAAACTTATTGCCACAGTCGATAATCACGATATTGTTTGAATATTCAATTGCATACATATTTTTTCCGATTTCATTCAAGCCGCCTAAGGCGAAGATAGATAATGCATTCTCTATTGTACTCAAATTTATAACCTCCCATTTTAAATATAATCTTAGTATGCCCTTTAGGTTTCCCTTTATCAGTAGGTTGAATGCTCGAGATTCCTAGAAAAAAGGGAACTTTAGACTTGTTTTTACCTAAATATACTGACTACAACATTGATGTCTTCGTTTCACACATTGTTATCGAGGTCTTTCCTCCCATGGAGACAGCTGCTATTGAAATCACTCATGGTTTTCGATTCTTAATAACGATGCAATTCTTTTTTAAGAAATGCGCCCGATAATGGAAGATCGTTATGCAGAAGTCATGCGGCACTTACATTGTAGAATAGCCCTCTAAAACAGAAGAAGCTCTCCTCATACTAATTGCATAGCTTAGGGTGAGAACAAATTCTTCTAAATCATATCTACGTGCATTGGAAAAATCGTTGTCTTCACCTTTAACACTGAATCCACATCTCATCAGAACCTTAAGGAATACTTCAAATTATTAGCTTGATGGACATGGGACGACACCCTAATATGCTTGGATTAAAATCATTGCAAACAGCTAAAAAGGTGAGTGCAAGAATAGAAGTTATGCATATAATCAAAAAAGGACAAACTCTCCAAGATGAAAAGTTTGTCCAAAACCATGATTTCTTTGGTTCAACAATATAAAATTCAGTTCCGCTAGGAATCTTTCGTTCTTTTTTCATATCTCACTATTTTTGCATCAGAACTAACAATAGTGAATTAGAATAATGACTTAATACTTGCTAGGACAGTAAGGATACCTATAATAATGACAAATACATTGCTCATTTTCCCTCTATATTTAGCTAGTACAGGCACTTTACGAATTGCATACATTGGTAATAAACATAAGATAGCAGCAACTAACGGTCCGCTAAGGGCATCAATGATTCCAAGAATACTTGGATTTGCATAAGCAACATACCAGCATGTTAATACGACAAAAGTAAGGATCATTGTCTTAACTGTTTTTTCTCCTATATCTTTCCCGCGTGTTTTACCGGACTTAATAATCATGTCACGCATTACTTCATATGCTCCTATATAATGGCCAAGGAAAGACTTTGTAATAGCCACAAAAGCAATGATAGGAGCTGCAATCGTGATTACAGGCGAATTAAGCTCATTAGCAAGATATGATAGGATTGACAAATTCTGTTCTTTTGCCATCATAAGATCATTTGGAGTCAAACTCAAGGTACTGCTCCAAACAAAGAACATAACAACAGCGAATGTCATGATATAACAAACTTTTTGTATTTGAGCACATTTGGCATCAGTAGCTTCTATTCCATACGTAGCTCTCTGTTTCATAACAAATGACGAAATCATAGGAGAATGATTAAACGAGAATACTATGATTGGTAGTATCATCCATATCGTTCCCAAATATCCTGTTCCTGTTGAAGCAGTAGAAACACTTGAAAAACTAAGCATTGACGTATTCCACTGTGGAATCAAAGATATTGAGATAAAAAGTAGAGAAGCTATGAAAGGATATACTAGCATGCTCATTATCTTTACAGTGATATCTTGACCAAAATTTAGTATAGCGATAAGACCGAGTACTAATACAAGCGATAAAATGGCCCTTGGAGGCTCCTGCATGTGCAATTGATGCACGATAAAACTACTTGCAGTATTTGTAAGTGCAACAGAATACATTAGCACGATTGTATAAATTGAGACGAAATATACTATGTTAAAAATGATACTTGCCTTATTTCCAAAATACTCTCTTATTGTGCCTGTAATCCCCTCTTCAGCAGAATTGGAAGCATATATCATTTTAGCAAGCGCTCTATGTGAGTAATACATAACTGGATATGCAAGTAATGTAATTAGTAGTAATGATAATACCCCCCCTGAACCTGCATTAATCGGTAAAAAGAGTACTCCTGCTCCAATGGCTGTTCCAAAAAGGCTCAATGCCCAGGTAGTATCCTGTTTATGCCACTTTGTAGGATCTGGATATTTCTCATTTTTTACTGCAGTATTTTCAGCCTGAAATTCTATTTTTTTTGCAGTATTCCCATTCATATAATAATTCCTCCTTGTGTCCTATTCTTCCGTCTCTTTTTAAGGCTTAGGAATATAGACCGTTCTTGAAAAATGAATTGCTTACAAAGTGCGCCACATCGTGTGTCCTTCTTCTAAGTTGATCAAAATCGAAAAATTTGCTAGTCATCAACCTGATGGGTTTGTTAGCTCTTACAAAACACTTTAATTATATAGTAGTATATTTTAGTGATAATGGCTCTCAATATACAGACATCCTTAGGAGAACAATTGAGAATAGGATTGTTAACTATTTCACAATATTTCCGATAACTGTTTATTAATTTGATTGTTTCTCCCCAAAGATTTTATTTTTAATGGCAATCCCTGTAGGTGTGGCCGCAATTCCGCCTAAACCTGTCTCTCTTAATTCGCGAGGCATCTGTCTTCCAACTCTATACATCGCTTCAATAACTTCGTCTGCATTGATGATATTGTTTACGCCGGCTAATGCGATGTCTGCTGCTGCCAAAGCATTTGCCGTTCCAATAGCGTTTCTCTTTACACAAGGAATTTCTACCAAACCAGCGACCGGATCACAAACTAGACCGAGTAAATTTTGTAATGCGGTTGAGAAAGCTTCAGAAGATTGCTGTGGCGTTCCTCCGGCAGCTTCTACCGCTGCTGCAGCCGCCATTGCTGAGGCACTGCCTACTTCAGCTTGACATCCTCCGTACGCTCCTGAAATACAAGCGTTATTTGCGACTATCGTTCCAAATAACGCTGAAGTGAATAGAAAATGGATCATATCTTCATGAGTTAACTGCAACGTATCTTTAATACTATATAGGACTCCCGGGATCGTCCCACTCGCACCTGCTGTTGGGGTTGCACAAATAGCCCCTAATGCAGCATTTACTTCATTAACACCGATAGCACTTTGAATCCCTAACACCATCAAATCTCCAGAAAGAGTTTTCCTATTTTCTCGATAGTTTTTAATTTTAACAGCATCACCTCCGGTTAAACCGGTCGGAGAAAATACCCCGTCGCCCTCGATACTTTTATTTATGGCATTTTCCATAGTCGCTAAATTTCTTTCCATTTTACTCCAAGCTTCTTCATAAGAAGTTTTAGTTTGTTCGATTTCCTGTTCGATTGCTAATTCATAAATTGGCTTTTGGCTTTTATTAGCTGCATCCACAATTTCTTTTATGGTCATATACATATTTTTTCACCCCTTAAAGTAACTAAAGAATAATGATATTAGCTATATTGCTTAAATTTCCTAATTCCTTCTGAACATAACCCGGCAATAGCGAATCCAAAGCGAATGCATATAAATATTTTCTGTTTTCTTCTAAACTATGAAAGTTGTTAATTTCCACATCATATTGTTTAAAGATCCTGCGTAAGACAAATTCAAAGTCAGCTCTTTCGGAAATCGCAATAATAACTGGCAATGGCCCCTGCAGATCTAAGCTAAATCCGTCAATTTCAACATGTTTGACTTCAATTAATCCACCGCCGACCGAAATACCCATCGTTCTAATACTTCGGCTTTCATCCTCTAAATATACATCTGCCGTATTTGGATGACCAGCAGGACTATCACCCGCTTTTTCAATAAAGGTAATGTCAATTCCTTTAGATTCTGCTATTTTAATAGCATCTGGCACTTTGCTGTCATCGGCAGCAAATCCTAATATCCCAGCAATAATTGCAAAATCAGTTCCGTGTCCTTTATGGGTTTCAGCAAATGATTCATAATACCTTACCACGACTTTTTTTGGAAGACCTTGAAATAATTTATTGGCAACTGTCCCAATAGCCAAAGCACCTGCAGTATGTGAACTTGAAGGACCTATCATTACCGGCCCAATCACATCAAAACAACTTTTGTATTTAACAACCTTTTTTTCTTTAATAGCTGCTACATTCATGTTCATATAAGCACCCCCATAATTTATTATTTTTAATTGCAGTTGAATCTAAGTTATTAGAATGACCAATTCAAAATAAGATCGAGTTGATAACGCTTTCATTTTTCGTGTTAATAAATTTCCCTTCTGACCACACACCTTTCTTAGAGTAATCGTATCAGTATGTCCAATTTTAGAAGGTTACTTGCAAGGTCTTTAGAATTTTTGCACCAGAACTAGGTTTGATATTTTCTCTAGAGGTAATAGATTATCTCTCGACGCCCTCATTATAACTTGTATATTTATGAGTTTAATATTTTTTTATTTTTAGAAAGATTGAATAAACAGAATCTTGAATGGATAATAAATTACACTTGGCATGTAGCAATTGTGTCCATTGTTTGAAGCTGTATTAGTTAGTAGAAAAGCAAAAATAACACAGAGTTCCTTTCATTAACACATTGATTATATTGGAAAATCATTATAAAGATACTTATACTTTCCTTTGTTGAAACATCTTATTTTAGACGTGAAAGCTGTTGCAATAAATGATTAATGTAGATGGAAAGGAATAAATTAATGAAATATAAAATCTTTTCCGGATATTAATGATACATTTTGCATTTATATACATTTTCAGAAAAAAGGAACTTCTTTTTGGGGTGGAATCACATCGCTATCAAGCTAAGATTTTGAAGACCCCCAAAAACGAAATTTTATCTCGCTACAGTTAGTTACTTATAAGAATTTAGATTCGTTTGAGATAACATTAAATTTCTTAACTTGATGGTGATGAAGCGAGACCTCGTTTAGAAAAAGCATCCTATTTGGATGCTTTTTCTAAATGAATATATTACTATCTAACTGCTGCTATTGATCGTCTCAAAAAATCCAGTAACTTCATCATAAAAAATACTCCTAGATTTATCTAGGAGCATTTTTTATGAAACAGTATTTTTTATTTGCTTATGAACCACTTTATTATAGCAACCATGTTTTACTACTTGCCTAACATCATCTACTTCTATTCCCATTATCTCTGAAATATCTACAACAATTGTATTCTGTAGAACACTCACAACATATCCCATTAATTGCAAATTAGAATTTTTACGATATGAAAATTGAACGTAATTCCCAATGGTTACCTTTATTTTATACTCCATTTGGTACCCTCTCCAATTGCTGCGTAATTTTTCTGTCTAACTTTTCGGGTTCAGTTCAATGTATGGTGACCCCAAATAGTTGTAATTCGTCATACACAGAAACAGACATATAAAACGCCATCCTTTCCTATGATTCTACAGAAAGAATAGCGTATTTTTTCATTCTAGGGGGCATTTCTTTTTATTAGCTTGATAGCGATGTGGCGGTACCCCCGGTATAAAAAAAACCGGAACGAATCCGGGTTAAATGAAAATGTTGTCCCTTTTTATTATCGATCCCAAAACGCTGGCGGTTCAATCCCAAGTAACCGTAAGTAAATAAAACCTTGGCCTCGATGGTGGATTTCATTTTCCAACGCATAATGTAGACGTTCGAAATGACTCATTTCGCCACCAAAAAAGGGATCTTTTTCTACGGTGTGCAACCGTTCCTCGGTGATTTTTGGCCACCATTTTTGCACAACCTCCTTTGTTTCATGACAACCGTCTAAAAGTTCCTCTTTGGTCGAAACACCAGCAAAAGGTTGGCTATATTCCCATTCACCGAGAGCGATACCGCGTATATATCCGCGTTCAATATCTAGTATCTCTAAAATCATTTTTGAGAATGGCCGCAGCGGTTCGACCGGTGCAAAGGTGAATAACTTGTCTTCAGGAAAAGCCGCAATTGTTCGAATGGTTAAACGACGATTCTCATCCAAAATTTCGCGAAATTGCTCCAATGTCATGACCATCGTTGGTCGCCTCCTTAATTAGTTGTCCCTTTCATTTTAAAACGTCAACCCTGACAAAAGTAGTCAGTTAAAAGAAAGAATCCTAACCTTTTCAATATGATTCCGGTCAAATCCTTTAATGTTGTATAAAAAACGAATATTATTTTCCTATTTTTGGACAATTTGCGTTTCGTCATTTAATTGCTGGTTTTACCCTTTTTAGGGTCATTTGGAATGTCCGCTATTACTTGTTACCTCTTTTAGTTCCGTTGCTACACACAGGCTAGTTCTTGTTCATATGACCCTAAGCATCTTATCATTCTATCAACCTCCCCCCCCCCCAACAAGGAACTAGCCCCTTCTAATTTCCCTTTCCTTAGACCTAAAACATGAAAGTAAACTTTTGAATAGAAGTTTACTTTCATTTTCGTCAATAAGAAAAACCACAGCAATCGCTGTGGTTTTGACTAAAACTATGTTGTAAATGCTCATAGCATTGTATGTTGGATTTCAATTATAAGTTCCAATGTAAACTTATTATTATTTATTTACATTCAAATCCCCTTATTCATTGAGTTCAAACCAAATCCCCTGATATCCTCAAAATACACAAAAAAAGTATACATTCAAAACACTACAAATAAAGAAGTGATTATAGCTAAACATAAATAACTAATTCACTTAATCTATGATTATCAACAATTAAATAAGGGTGGGTTATTTTTTAGGTAACCCACCCTTATTTAAAACTAAAGAATCTGCGTTAGTTCTGAATTCAAAACTCGTTGTGCAGTAATAATAACATTACCAGGTGCTATTCCGTAGACACTGTATAAACCACCGTTTTGATTAGGAACAATTTCAACTTCATATTGAAGTGCTTGTCCCAAAGTAGAGTGAACTAAACTGAGATTTATAAATTCAGAAGCATTAGCAGCCACATTAAAGTTTATCTGTTCGATTAATGTTCTTGTACCGTCAAGTTTAAAAGATCTAACTACCCCAGTAAGTGGACCTGCAGTACGATTGAGAATTTTAACCCTAGCTCTAGTTGCATTAGTAGGTTGATTTCCTACGTTTTCAATAGGACCAGTAGAGAAAGGCATTTTAAATTCACCTCCTACTAAATTAAAGGATTAATAACCTATAGATTATAGTTTCATAGTATTCAATACTTTATTAAAATGATCTAAATCAATTAACCAATTTGTTTTAAAAATAAAAATGAAGTTTACATAACCTATCATTATAGGGATTCAATGTATTTAGAAGACTATTAAAAGTCCTCCAGATTGTTTAACTGGGGGACTTTCGTGTTCATATAATTCTCGTTATTGGAAGTGCATTTAAGACCATCATTAACTTAATAAGAGTCTAATAACTCAAGTTTCTTAGCCCCCACCTCACACTCAAAAACAAGGAAAATAACGGAACCTGGTAATACACCCTTTTTTGTGGGCAGGGTTGCACATATTTATAAAAAAATACTCTTGTCCAATCCATTATCATTCTCTAGTCATTTAATATTACAAAGGGGGTGAGAACATGAAAAACAATGAAAAAATCACGTTTCGATATGTAAAAAATGATGGTGAAGAAATTAATTTGGGAGATCTTACTGATAAACGAAAAATTGTCATTGTCATTAATAATCAGATTACATTTGCACCAAATACAACACAAATTGCCAGTGGAGCCGGACAAAACAGTGCAGCAGGAAATAATGCAGCAATCGATTCATCGAATACCGAGCAGCAACAAACGGTGGGCGCTGGAGGCAAAGCGATAAATAAAGGAATTAGTGGGGAGCAGATTGAGCCGCATAAAATGAAAAAAGAAAATTCGGATGAAGAGGTAGAATTTGTACTTATCATCAATAATCAAATTAATGAAACCAGTGAGGAACAGGCTAGTGCTACTCAAGTGGCAAGTGGTGGTGGAGATGACAGTGCAGCGGGAACCAACGCTGCCATCGAAAGTTCTAATACCAAACAGCAACATGCAGTGGGAGGCGGAACGGATAGTTTAGCAAAAAACGAAGGTGAAGAAGGCGACCAAATAGAAAAATCAGAAAAATGCAAAAAACGCAGAGAAAAATGCAAAAAACGCGATTAAAGAAAAAAATCTGGATTTGAAGATCCAGATTTTTTTTGACACGGAGTTTTTTTTGAACGTTTAAGTGAAGATAATCCAGATTCTCAAAAAGAATTATTTGAGGAAGCATATAGTTTTTTGAAAGAATAATATATACATATCTAGTTAACATAACGTCTCATTATTGATAGTATCCAAAAAAAGAAAAGGCACCCTAAGGTGCCTTCCTCCGACTTGAACCATCTTAATTTTAATAATATGTATTGGACTCCCATCCAAATATTATTTTACCATGTTAAGTAATATTTGGGTACCGCCAGCATTTTTGGAAAAAACCACGTTAAGCAAAAAATACAATAAGCTGCCCATATGGACAGCTCATTTACATAATTCTCGAAAGCGGAAGTTAAAAGTTTTTAGTTTCTTGCTCAATTAAAGCGCCCGTTAGTTAAAGATTATGGATAATTAATTTGAAAGTGTTTTTATCTAAATACACCTTTTCTTTTGGAAAGCCAATCTTCTAAGGCATCTTCGTGTAGTTTTGTGAATAATTTCGGTATTTGGTCTATTGGGAAGTATTTTAAATCTAAAGTCTCAATACCATCTACAGTAAGTTCCCCGCCAATTGGCTTGCATTGAAAACAATGAGTGATAGTCTGAGCTTTATCTCCGTTCGGAAACTCACCAGAATATTTAGAGTAGACACCTATAAGATGTTCAACCTCAACATTTAATCCTGTCTCCTCAAGTATTTCTCGTTTAGCGGTTTCTTCAAGAGATTCTCCAAGTTCCATAGCACCACCTGGAAGACCCCACTCATTTCTATCTCCCCGTTTTTGTAAAAGAATTTCATTTCGTTCGTTATAAACAATACCTCCAGCAAAATTAAGAAATATTAAATCGTGCCCTACTTTTTCCCGAATATAACGAATGTAGTCCTTATTTGTAGTCATAAATTTCCTCCTATTTATATATAAAATACAAATTAATTATATATAAAAATAGAAGGAAATGGTAATAAAAATGATAGTATTCCTTATTCAACTAACCTGCCATTTAGTTGAATAAGGAACAGTGTATATCCTATACATGTTAGGTTGACAGGTTCTGGTGCAAACATTTTTTGAAGATATAAAGAAGTAAAGAGATTCCTAACGGAATCCGCTTTTATGCTGGAATACCGAATATTTGATGAATGAGGTTCACTTGCTTTTGGACAGACTTCTCTTGAGAGGTTTGTCCTTTTTTCATCATATGCATGGCTTCAATCCCAGCAAGTATCCATTTGGCAGTCCGAAAGGACTTTAAACTTAACATAGTACGTATGCGTTTCTTGATAAAGCGGTGATCCTGTTCCACAATGTTATTTAAATATCGAATTTGCCTCACCTTCACACCTATCGGCATGCTTTTTTCTTCATGTAATGCTTTGATAGCAACAGGATATGCTGGGTTCTTATCGACTGTAATCACTCGAGGTGTTACGGAATGACAGGAAGCCAAGGCTTTCTTCAAGAAGCGCTTGGCTGATTTAGCATTTCTATTCTTGCTCAGATAAAAATCGATGGTATTTCCTTCAGAATCCACAGCACGATACAGGTACATCCATTTCCCTTTGACTTTTACATATGTCTCATCGACTCTCCAAGAATCATTGGTTTTCTTTAAATAGCGTCGAACTCGTTTGTCTAACTCAGGGCTATATTGATGTACCCATCGCATGATGGTAGTGTGAGCAATGGACAGACCTCGCTCCTCCATCATTTCCACTAAATCACGAAAACTTAGATTGTACCGTAGGTACCATCTTACTGTTAGCAAAATAATATCAGGCTGATAGTGCTTCCATTTGAACGAATTTTGCTTATTCACACTGAACACCATCCCTTTTCTAGATTGATAGTATCAGTATGTCCAAGTTTAAGAGATTTTTTGCACCAGAACCGTTTGTTTTGTTAGAGAAAAATAAAAAAACAATTAAATAGATTAATTGTTTTTTCTATGCAAAATCTTTTTTTTGAAGTAACCTATAATACTTGAAAAGATGAAATCCCCCAATGCGAGTGGCATATAGATAAACCATATCTTTAATATCGCCTTGGTTTCTCTATGATTAGAATCCTCCATTCAAATCACCTTATCCCCTTTATTTATCTATATTTTCATTTTAATTCCATTAAAAAGAAAATTATACCATATATTAAACTAATAGTCTTTATTTTCAAGGAAATTCTCAAAGTCTTTTACCCTTATCTTTCCTTAACAACAAACAAGACGCCTACCAGATAACGGCAGCGCCTACGATAATTGCTATTGATTTAATCATTTAGCGTTTAATCCCTAATTTTCTTTGTGCAATTTTAATCACATCAGGATTAACTAAATCTTTAACGTTTATGTCAGCTTCTTTTGTATCTACTTCAATAATACATGAGTGCGCATTACCTTTTTGCATAGCTTCTAATTTGTCTAATAGCTCATGATAATCACCATGTTCATCTACAAACGCCTTGCACGTCCCAACTGTCAATGCTCCCACTGGGTCTTTATCAGCCCATTGTCTAGCAGCTTCTTGCATAATGTAACCAAACTGGTGTGAGTTATTAGCAATAAATTGTTGTACCCACCATTCATCATCCTCCCTTTTTAGGTGTCCAAATTGTCCATTAATGTGTAATTTCTATACAACAAAGAAAAAAGCACCGGTTATGGATGCTTGATCTTAAATGTTTGTATTCAATCACATACTGCCCATATTTTACACTTAGGACAACGAACGACAGTGAACCCTACAAAATCATCATAATTTTCTTCTATTTCTTCTTTAAGTAGTTCCGTATTACCATCATATATAATATCTAAAAATGGTTTATGTACTGCATATAATTCTTCATCCACAGTTACTGTAATCCATCCATCGTCTAATATATCACCTGGTGTGACTTCATTTCGAATACTCAACATTTCGTATTGTTCAAAATCACCGTTTTCACAATCACATCCTGGATCACCTAGTCCAGTTCCAAGATAATGCAAATTAGCATGTTCTAATATATATTGTTTAATCTTCTCATCATCCGTATCAATAGCTATTGCATTCGCTCCGGCATTATACGAATGTGTAAATTTCTCTTCAATTAACTTCACTATAATCACCATCCCTTTTACATTAATTATAACAAAAAGCCATCACCGGAGTGACAGCCTTTCAAGGGGATGTGAGAAAAGAGAGAAAACAAATGGCAATAAGTATCTCTTCATTTAAGGTTGATGTGAGGTACTCTCAACCTTCTCCAAATCACCGTATCAACTAGTATGGCTATACGCCCTGTGTTCGGTGACTGGGAGAAGAGCGAGAATTCATATTCTCAACTTTATATTTCTCTTCTCGTTTATACTCCGTAGAGTCGGCTACTTAATGTCATTTTCGCCAATGTCGAATTATAAAAGATTTATATCCAGACGCATATGTTTCTTCCTACGCCTTGTTTGAACCAACACATAAAACTGAGGGGAATGTTCAGTTTTATTGGCTCAAACAAAGAGCGGAAGCTCTCTGCATAGCGAAAATTCGTGAGTAATCGCTATAAGTGCAATGCCCTGTCAAAATTGATGAAGAAGCCCTTTATTCTTGTTTTTCTTTTTAAAAACGCGATGTTCATCCAATCAAGAACAACCACCTCATTTCCATTTTCAAGAAACGACGTTAACAAAGAATAGAAAGGTTCTTATGTTCACCATCAACCCAGAGGACATGGCGGTCTCTGAGCTGATCACTAAACATAATAGAAACAGTATGACGAATGCGAGTTATCTCACACCCGCCACACTGGAATATGTCATTGTTAATAATTCATTGGTCTTTTCGTCTTAACGCGGGTTCGTACCGCCTTGCCCGCCCTACTATGCGGTATACGTTACCGTGACATTCTCGCATAAGAACGTTTCACTTATAGGTGTACTAATCCTCTTCGTTATGCGGTTTTCAAAGGGCTTGTAAGATAATGATAATTTGAATCGCACATTTACCTATCCGCTCCTTTATCGTTAATTTATCCGCATTTTATCCGTGTTTTTTAAATGATAAGTAACGATTCAGCGAGTGCCATAATCGCATGTCTCTTTTGTGTGTAGAACCAGTTATTCTCTATCATCATTTGTGCCTTTACAGCTTTATCGCTCATTAATCCATTATTAAGATACTTCCTCTCAATAATTTCTCTCTGTTCTGGATCTAAAGCATGTTCTAACGACCTCTTAATTTGAATGTACTTTATATCCTTTATTTTCTTTGTATTACGTATTTCAACGAAAGGACTACTGATATTCTCTGCTGCACACTCTTCCTGATTAATCATACGAACTTTTAAAGCTCTATAGTTGAATAATGCCTTTGCCACTTCCCTCTGTATCTTTTTGTACTCCTCATTCGTGATTTCTGGAAAGAATGCTAATTGCTCCATATGTAATCCCCCTATTTCTGAATTTGTCTTTTTAACATTACATAAGGCACGTGAAATTTTAATATCTCTTTGTTGAATAAGGGAAACATGCATAGCGAGTAGCCCCCACCATCCACTCTGCATGGTTCCGCTATCCATTAAGCCTTTAGCAATTTACGCTTCTTATTAGCCATTTTCTCTTTTGCTGCTTCTATGTTATTTGCTACCTTTTTATGGTCCTGATCAAATTGAATCATGCCATCTATTACCGGTGTAACTCCTTGCTCATCGATGTATTGTAAGTAATCCACTGGCGCCCGTTCTGTCTGATCTACTAAGTACCCATAAATATCAAAGTCTGCTCTTGGTATCGACTTCTTGCCTTTTGGCTGTTGCGACATCCTTACGTAAGATTGAATAACTGCCAGTGGTATCACGAATACTGACTTGTCCTTACTAAACTCAATAAGGAAAAAACAAATCGCTCCCATCTTCTCTGCTTTCTCCAGGTAATCCAATTGGTGCTGCGCAATGTTCTTTAAATCAAATCGTGTGGCATTCTCTGTAGACTTCGCTTCAAATGCTATAGCCCGTCCTTTATACACGCCGTCATAGTCTACTGTACTCTTAGCTTCATAGAATCCATTTAGTACACGGCCACCTTTACTCTTTAACACCTTCACAAGAGTCGGACGCTTGTTTATAAGTGCCACTCCCCCTCTTTGATACATTTCATTCGCTAGATTGATAAGCATTTCAAATGCCATTCCGCGGTTTCCTAGTCCCATTGTTATTCCTCGCTTTCTATTTAAAGGATTATTTCGTTTAAATTTTGCTTAATTCTCACCAATAATTATCTAAAAATTTAAAAATCGTTATATAATGAATTTAATTTGAAATTAGGAGTGGTTAAAATGCCAGATACAATAAGACTCGTTCTTTTCATCCTTATAGCAATTAGTGCTGTTTTCTCTTTAATAAAAGAGTTTAAAAAAACTGAGAAAAAAGCACTTTGGATTACAATTGAATTTTTAGTTCTTTTCTGGGCGATATGGGTAATAGCGAATATCATAATCTAATTTATAGATTATGAGTTCCTCCCTTAATAAAACTTAATATTTCGTCAATAATATAGATAGGCGATGGCCATAACTCATTTAATGAAGTCCCTAACCTTTCTCCTTTCCCCCTTGGAGAACCAGCTGCGCAGTTAGCTTTTGCTAGCTGCTCTTTTATTTTCTTGCTCCAAATTAGTTACCAATTCAACGATATTGTCATAATAACTCTCTTCAACAAGTAGTACCTTGCCTACACCTTCAAGATGCTTTTTCTCCCAAAGCGTTTTATCTTCTCTTATATCCTGTAATTTAATTTAAGACCCTCTTTTCTACAAGATAACTATTTTATTTAAATATTTACCACTATTATTAGTGATATTAGATAATTGCCATATTCCTCTTAAATACTCAATGAATATATTAATAATGAATCAAATAATAGGGGGTGAAATTTATGAGCCAATTTAAAAAAGACCCACATATACCATTCCAATGTGCCTTCCCTTTACCTGAAGGACCAAATGGATTACGACAGTTTAAAGTCGGAGTTAACAGCGCTTCACTTCCAAATTTAACAAGTCCAATATTTGTTCCTCTTTCAACAGTAAGCATCACTATTAATAGTCCTAACGATATCATCAGATTCATGGCAACAATACAATCGCAAACTCTTTTCTCATCTGTAAGTTCCACTCCACTTAACGGAACTGTTATTGGCTTTCGAATTAGACGCATAGCACCAGCTGCAACTATCCAATCTGTTCAAAATACGGATTTTGATGAATTAACTACTACTTTTACAGCTTTTGATAAACCTGGAGTTGGAACCTTTTTCTATGTATTAGAAGGAAACTTGGTACGTAGAACTAATCCTCCTAATACGCTTATTGAAGGTATAGTATCTGTTATCCTCACTGCCGAAGAAATAGCACTTAATTAGCAACCGATAACTCTGATTATCCAAACATGAAGTCCCTTTTAATTTTTCAAAGGGACTTTATTAAAAATGTCTACATACACTTGATCCCAATCAGTAAGGCCATGTTAATCTTTTTAATAGTTCATATATAAATTTCTCTTTTTATGCATGCAGAATTTTAATATCAAATAACGCTTTTATTAAATTTTTAATTTTAAACATTACTATCTTCCTTCTCCAATTTCATATTTCACTTACAAGTTTCATTTACTAATAGTGATTTAATTTTTGGAGGTGAAATATGTCAAAAGAAAATCAAGTTAATTCGCATGAAATCTTACAAGGAGCTGCATTAGATCCAAATTCTATCGGACCTACATTACTACCTACTCCATCATTTACAATACCAACTGAGCCTACTGGTAACACGGGACCTACTGGTAGTACAGGGCCCACAGGTAATACGGGACCTACCGGCGACACGGAAGCTACTGGATCGACTGGGCTGACTGGGCCTACTGGACCTACACTATTTTTCACTCCCCTTGCACCAGCACCCGAACCTATTGAACTTCCCGCAAATACAAATAACTTTTTGATTATGGAGATCTTTGTCCCTATCGAAAACCAAAATGATAGAGTCCTATTAAACGCAACAATCGGCACTGACCTTCTTATTCATACCCCTTCTGATGGAAGCACATCCTTTACTGTGGATGCCATTACTTATCAGTTATTCCGTGATGATGTGTTGCTGGCAGATACACTTGTATCTGGGAAATATGAAGTCGGTAGTAATATAGATATGCTTTATCCCTTTAACTCCACATTTACATGGGTAGATCACCCAGGTGACCCAGTAGTTCCACCAAACCCAGTTCATTATCGTATTGTTGCGAATATAGGAGATCTTAGTGAGACCGTATCATCTGCTCTAGTCGGAAATCGTGGGTTTTCTGCTATCAAATACCCAGGTGATCCAATTTAATTAAAAATATTAATCATTTATCCCACTATGAAAATGTAAATATCAAAATCTCTACGTTTAATCTACCGAGCAGTTAGCTTTTGCTAGCTGCTCTTATTTTCTGTAATTGGTTACATTTACCTGATGTTTTTAACGTAATATTACGTTAAAATATAAAAGAATAAAATATATTTGGCTGTTATACCATTACCCTAGGAAACTAGGGTTTTTTTCTGCAAAATGAAATTTTTATAAGCTTGTCACCATTTTATAGGACAAACATACTTTATAGATATAAGACGTGCTCACTCATCTGTCCTCTTATTAAAAGAGGACTTTTTTTATTAAACTCATCACTCTAACATAATTAACGCTTATATTGTTTTGATGAATGAAACTCACTGATTTTCATAAAAGAGCTTCCGACCAATAGACGGAGCTCTTTTTACTTTTAAATCTAGCTACCGTTGCGATAGGTAAAACTTTGAAGTTATCTCCATCTTTTCCCCCGCTTAGCACTGTACGTGCGACTTTCATCGCATACAGCGCCCCATCTTCTTCTATACTAAACAACCAGATTACAAACAATGTTGTACTCACCAACGTATTAATTCCCCTTTCTTACGAAAGGTCACATCATCTTACTCGATCCTGTGAGTTACATCTAATTGATTTAGTTTTCAAAGAATAAGACTAAGGACTATCCCTCCACATTTATTACATGCTTCGTCGGTACTATGTCCCCACCTTCACAAGAATGAAGCAATTTTGGTTCATTAGAACCTTATATGCATCTGTCCGCTAGTAGGCGTTGGTGACAGTTTCTTGCTTACCACGTTCCGATTGACTTAGCTATACATATATCCTTAGGCGCTTGCTTTAAGCCTGTTATCTTTACACCCTTATCGTTGGATGTTCCGAATTTCATACTATTTACTCTTACTTTTCGGTAGATAACGTCGTCGTTGACGACATACACATTTCTGATGTATTAAACGTTTAGACCCGTACATTCACAAGTTCGCCAGTCCTTTGTCGGACATTCTCACCATAGATATTTTGTAGCATCCCGACTTATCCATCACCATATGATTTCTCACTTAGGTTTTGTTCAGCCGACTTCACCTAGCTTCATACAATTTGTGACTACTATCATGCCTTGCATGTAGGAGTATTAGATAAGTAGTTTCAGCTCAACCTGACGGCTTTCATTCCTACTTTCAGTCAATCAGTTGTTGTTATCGAATTGATAACCCTCCTATTTCGTGTTTGCACACTTATAAGGAAACGTGTCGCGCAAATAGCGTTTTTGTTTAAAATAATAGCTCTAAATTAATTGGACACATTTGCCAGTTTATTCACCGCAACATTCATGTTAAAATCCCATGTGAGTACGACATAACTCAACCCTATGAAGCTCTGCAATATTTGCGGGGCTTCTTTTTTTAACAAACCTTTAGTTAATTGTGATGACTACCTTGGTGTACAAAATAAGGATTTTATTTAAATTTCATAAAACCTATCTTTGCCTAAATAGGTTCAAAATTATCTATTTAGCATATATAATACTTTTAAGCAATTTAAATTCTATACATAAGTAATGGAGGCATTAAAATGGGGAGTGTCCCAAATTTACCACCACAACAATCAATCTCCAAAAAACAAATTAATCCTAACAAGAACCTACAAACGAATAAAAAGCTAAGACGTCGTCTTTTATTAGCGCTTGCTTTTATGCTACCTATGGTTATTTCTATTCAAATTTCCATTTATAAGCAAGAACAAATGATTCAAGAAAAACAAATTACACTTAATAAAGAAAAGAAAAGATTATCTGAATTAGAAATTACAGGACGTTATTTTGAAAACGATATTAAAACTTTAACAGAGAGTGAAGAAGGTATTTTAAAGTTCGCAAGGAAATTGTATGGATTCTCCAGACCTGATGAAACTATATTTCAAATAACTGAATAGCTTTTCAATACATAAGCGATTATCATTAATCATGGAACGATTTAATGATAATCGCTTTTTAACAAAATTCTATTAAATAACGCTTTTGTTCTATTTCATGCCTTTCCCAAAGCATTTTGCACAAGTCAACTTAACTCCATCTTCATATAATCCTCAGCCATATTTACCAACATCTTTTATTTTTGTTACTATGCTGAGTGTAAAACCCTTTCCATTACACGTTTTACATTTTCTCTTTTTCATATTCGCCCCTCACTTTTCTACAAAATTCAAAATTGGTCTTACTTTACTCCTGTCGATCCAAACCCGTTATTGCCTCTTTCACTATCCGATAACCACGCGTAACTTTGTATCACACGTCATAGCACTATGCCTCCTAATCCAAATGCATTATCTCTTCTAAGGTTCTATCCGAAATATAAGTGGTAATAATTTGTATCTTTCCGTATTTCTTTTTAGCCATTTCTATAGCTTCGCTCTCGGACTTCGCCTCAAACCAACGAAGCTTCCACTTTTCGTCTTTATCGTAAAACTCTACTGAGTACGTCATAACGCTATTACGCTTCAAGAACTTTTCCGCTGTACTTGTTGCGGTATAATCAAAACTTCCTACTACATCCTCAAGTGTTAGTTGTTTCATGCCCCTAACCCCATCGGACGAGATTTTATCTTGCTCTTATCCGCCTGGTCCATTATTAAAGCTGCAATTTCTAACTGATGTCTTCCCAACTCTACTGCAATTTCAATGAAGCTTTTATCTTCTTCCCACATTTCTTGGAATTGAATCACTTCACTCTCATCGAATAACAAGTCCAAATCTTCTAAAGCCACATACATGTTACGACGCGATTTCTTCATGTACTTCCATTGCTGTGCTGCGATTGTGTAATCTTTGTGTAGAATCATAGGAAAGGATGGCGTTTCTTTCACTTTATAGATAGTACAAAAACTTAGATTGATATGGATACCAACTATCCCAATTGCCACTGTGATAGTTGGATTTGAAACACCTTTCAACGACTTTCCCAACGGTCAATTTGTTAACAAGTAAAATAATTGAAATTATGGTAAATGATAAGCTTTCTTTTTTATCAGATGTAATTTGGTATAATTATAATTAAAGAAATTATTGATGATAGATAAAGGAAGGAATATAGAGAGTGAAAAAATTATTTCAGGCCAAAAAATTCTTAATATTAATTCTAACATTAGCTATAGTAGTCAGTATTTATTTTGTTCTTCAATCCACTACATCACTTGCAAGAGGTGTAACAAACCAAGACAATCCAATTCAACTTATAAGTGAACAACCCAAAGTGGAGTTAAGTAAACCAGTTCCTAATCAATTTAATGGCCAAGTAAGAAAAGTGGCATATCTTACATTTGATGATGGACCAGGAAAGTATACAGCTGAGCTTTTAGACATATTAAAACAACATAATGTTAAAGCAACGTTTTTCTTAACTGGTAAGTCTGTAAAAGCATATCCTGATTTAGTAAAACGAGAAAAAATTGAAGGGCATTATGTTGGTATGCACAGCATGACACATGATTTCAAAAAATTATATGCAAATGGTGACTATGTAAATGAAATGAAAGCAAACCAAAGTTTAATAGCAGACCTTATTGGTGAGAAACCTCAATTAACAAGACCTCCATATGGTTCCATGCCTGGATTAAACGAAGCACTTCGTAATAAAGTCGTAGAAAATGGCTTTAAAGTATGGGATTGGACAATTGACTCTTTAGATTGGAAATATAATAACTTGCCAGTAGAGGTAGCTTCCCTGAACATTACTCAAAATGTACTTACTGGTGCGACTCGATCTAAAGAAGTCATATTAATGCATGATATTCATCCTCAAACTGTTACAGCCCTACCAACCATTATAAAAGGATTAAAGGAAAAAGGGTATGAATTTGAAGTTTACCAAGAAAATGATCACTTCTCTTTAAATTTCTGGCAGGATCCACGTATTTAACTTTTAAAGAAAATTATGTTGTATTTAAAAATGGAAGACAGTGATTTCATGGACGGAATTATAGAAGAAGTAAATGAGAAGTAACGATGCTAGTACCAGAGGAAGTGTAAGAGCAGGGCGCAGCCCTCCCACAGAAACGGCAATACGTTTTTGTGGGAGGGGATGGTTTTCGTCCGAGATATCGTCGTTATAGATGACGACGTTTCCCACTCCGAACTTTTCTAAGATTATTTTTATTTCCTTATTAACTATCCTTACTATTATCTTTAACCCGCCCTAACAGGCAGTAGACCCTCACCTAAATGTTCAGAGGAATCAAAGAAGATAGGTGGGGGCATCACTGCTCCTATTTGTGCTGAACGCCCACAGGGCGAATCCCCACTATTGGAAGTTTCACTTTATTTTCGAGACATCTACTTTTTTACTGGTAAAGAAAAAGTTTCTTCCCTATTCATCTCGGTATGGATAAAAATAAACTGTTTAATCATTTCATTTAACCTCTTCGATGCTTTTGTAGGAATTTGATGCTTTACGTTATCAATGAATTTTAATTCATTATATGGCAATTCCCCATGCAGTAGTTTCGCGTGATCATAAAATGATTTATCTTTCTTACCATAAACCAACAAAACCGGAAGCTCAATGTTTCTAAGCTGCTTGGTACAATTATACTGCAAACTATAACAATAATACTGCTCGATATTTTGGGCATTTCCTTTTCTAGCTTCTTTAAACATCTTTCTGAACAATTTATGTGTATTTGAATTGCCCCATGAAATAGACAATGCTAAAAATGAAACTGCCCCTGTTTTCGCAAGTTTCACGCCTAGTGAAATCTTATTCTTTAGATATCCACCCCTCACTTCTGACATTCCCCCCATTAGAATACCCCCTAAGGCTCTTTCGGAAAAAGTCAACAAAAATTCTAATGCAACAGAGCTTCCGGTCGAATATCCGCATATGAATGCTTTTTTGACTTCCAAATGATCCAATAAACGTCTAGTATCTTCAACAATCAGTGGATAGGTTATCGGTTGTCTTGAATCCTGACTCCTTCCGTGTCCCCTAATATCAAAAACAATCACTTTAAATTCTTTGGATAATTCCTCTATTTGGTACTCAAAATTTACACAAGTGAGTACAGGCGGATGAATAAAAACAATAGGAATTCCTTTTCCCTTAACGGTATAATACAGACTACTACCGTCCACATTCAACATTGGCATGTATTTAATCACCTCAATACTATGACATCATTCCTAACTCTTCTCTAAAGAAAAAAAGCAACTTTCAAAAATGATGTGTAATAAAAAATTGAATTATTATTAGATAATAAATATATTGGTATAAATGCTAAACATTTCAACCATTTGTAAAAAGATTAGAAATAGAAACAAATTCAAAATGGATTTAAATTTGTTTTCATTTTTCCTTTTGAATTTCTGTTACTATTATTTTGCATATTTTCAATGAAAAATACTTAGGAAATCTTAGGCTTTTTAGGAAAGAAAAATGAAGAGGTATTAGCATAAGTTGGCATCATAAATTTCTATAAAACAATGCAATATAAAGCATGTGAAATTGAACTTAGTGCTTCTTTTTCCTAACTTTTTTACAGGGGGCAAAAAATGAACACTCTTAACTTCTTTATGTCATTATTCAATTCTGGAAGAAGAATTCAAAAAATGTTTAAATTGTTTAGAAATAGACGGAATAATAATAGAGGGTGGATTTGGGTTTCTTTACTAGGATTAGGAACGGTTGTTAGTGTAGTAGCAACGCGTAATTCAAATATGATGCGACCTATCCAACGTTTGTTCCAAGGTGTTCAAAATACAACAAGAACATTTATTCCATCCAAAGTAAACCTGACAAACATGGAATTTTCCAGAGAAATAGTTCCTATTAATCAAAAGAAACAAAGTAATCAAAACCAATAATTGTCACCTATAATAAAAAAGTTCGTCTCCTAGTGACGAACTTTTTTATTATCCTTGTTACTCTATAGTCGTAGCAAATCATTTTGTTCTTTCATTTATTATACTTATAAACCGATATCTTATTGTCCACAACCAAATAACATAGCTTGTTTTGTGCAACTAACGATTATAGTAACCACAGCTACTGAATCACTAACCATACCCTACTATAAACAAATTAGTAAATGATACACTTTCAATATTAACATTTAAATATTTTGATAAATAGAAAAAGTATTTTTATGCTCATTTTATACAAATTATTCAAAACCTCTACAATTGGACTGTATACTTTGATACAAAGATAGATATCCTAAATTTTGAAGTTATATTTTCAAGGAGGAACCAATTTATGACAGTAATCACTAAACTCAAACAAACTATTTCTGGTTTGAAAAGTGCGCAAGCAAGTTTAGAAGGATTTGTTCTTGATACTGACAATCAGCAAGCAAAACAACTGTATCAAAATGCAGCCCAGCAAACACAGACAATTATTGATTCTTTAGACCCACGCATTCAGGAGGTTCAGCAAGAAGAACCCCAGTATAATCAATAAAATGCGGTGATTACTAGACTTTTGGCATAAGTAGCATCATGGTTGGATTTATATATCTAGAAAGTATTTATACTTTTTAGGTTAACTGAAAAGAGATGATACAATGTCATCCTTTTTCTTCAGGTAATAAATCAAGAAATAACAAATTTTTCGTATTTTATATAACAGTAAGCGAACTCCAATTTCTTTTTGTTAGCTATTATTAACATTAAAAAAACAACTTTTTTCACATTTAGAGGTAGTACCAGCGTTCCTACAACTGGGGGCAAAGTAGCATTTCCAATAGGCAAGATGCTACTTTGCTTCTTCATATTCCTTCATTATTTTATAAAACGTGTTTTTCTTTAGCTCTAACATTTCCATAAACATATCAGCTGTTATTTCTCCACTCTTCCATTTGGAATGAGTTTCTTCTATTCACTTAGATGGTTGGAATGGAAAAGCAAATAAGATACAAATGAATGAGGAAGTAAATCCAATTCTTATTAAAGGTAATAAAAAAGAATCATTTACAGTAATGTACATAGCTTTCACAGATAACGAACCTAAACCTTCTTCTGAGTCAAAAGGTCTCTTATTATTATCACCAAAAGATGTTGAGTTGATTTGTAGTAGACAAATAACGTTAAATGAATTTATAAAACAAAATGGATTAGCTAAAATCAAAGAGAATTTTAATAAAGATTTGGTTTTAGAGCCATTCCCACAACTATTATTTTTATCAAGGTTATTAAAACAAGAACTGGACAACATGAAGAATTTTATTAAATGCTTAAAATAAAGATAATGCGCCATTAAGAGCGCGTTTATTTAGGAAACACGTCTTTTTTTGTATTGGCATTTTAAATGAGGTCAACGTCAAGAAGCATTAGAAAAAGCAGGACAATAATTTAAATTGGCTGCCATTCGCAGGAATTTAAGCCTTGCACTTATGACTATTTGGTTGAGCGATCGATATGTTGTGCTGAAACGTCAATATATCTTAAAAAGGAGCTCTCTTTATCAAGAGAGCTCCTTTTCTTATTTCTTCTTCTTTTCTGTCGGTTGGCTTTGTTTAGCGAAATTAGATGAATCATCGAAATTCGGTTGCTTTTTACCAGCATTATTACTTCTACCTTTTCCCATATGTAATGCACCTCCCCTCACCCTTACTATTCCCAATAAAAAAATCCTCTTGCATCCAAGAGAAGTTTTTATTTGGCTCTTATTAATAATGCCCAACTGTTCTCGTAGTACTTCCAACACTTCCATACCATATTGGATGCTTTTGACCATGGTGTTGATGGTGGCCATCATGCTGCGCTTGATAAAGAACAGCTTGCGGATGAATTTGATGTTGGCCATGAATTAGTCATGTATTATCCCTTATTTTTTATGACTTTTTACGATTTAGGTCTTGATAATTTATAAATGGTACATCTTTTTTATGAACGGTACGACTTTATTTCAAATCAACAAAATCAATCATTATATTTTCGACAAACCAAAAAGCACCTAAAATAAATTAGATGCAAAATGTATCAAGGATATTATCTTTTTCTTCCTTATTAATCCCGATGTATCTTAATGTGATTTGTGGCGTACTATGATTCAGTATTTCTTGTAACATAGCAATATCTTTTGTTTGCTTGTAAAACCAATATCCAAATGTTTTACGCATAGTATGAGTACCTAATGATTCTACTCCGGCAAAATCTCCGGCTTTTTGTAACTGTCGATAGGCTTGAATTTTACTAATGGGTTTATCACCTTTTCGAGAAGGAAATAACCAGGTACTTTTTAGATTTTCAGCGTATGGAAATACTTCCTCAAAAATAGAGGTAATATTTATGATACGTTCCTTTTTTGTTTTTCCTTCTTTAACTTTAAATTCTTTCCGCTTTTTTCGCTTTATTTTTAAAATCTCATGCGTTTCCATTTTAAGTAAGTCACTTACACGTAATCCAGTATTAATCCCAAGTAGGAATAAAATATAATCACGATCTGAACAATGACGTTTAAGAGACCATTTCATATCTTCGAGCTGTTCTTTGCTCCGAATTGGTTGTACATCAATTAAATGTTTCTTTTTCTCCACTCGTTTTTCAACCCCTTTTTTTCAACGTTTTGAATGTATACTTTTTTATCTTTTTTTATAATATCAATAAAAACAGATAAAAGTCAATGGTTAACGGGGGATGAATGTAAACTTTCAGCTAAAAGTTTACATTCATTTTTAAAAACATTTACAACTAAATTAGTATTAAATTTCTCAATATAGATATACTTGTAAATTTTGGTTTTAATATTCAAAATTAACAAAAAATAAATTATAATAAAAATATGATGGTTATTCCTTTTGTTTACTCCTTGTACTAAAGATAAGATCGTGTTCCCCGATCTTATCTTTTTAATTGTTGATTTTAGATATAAAAAAGGAATCCTTAATATCTTAAGGATTCTGCAACAGGAAATAACAAAAATATAAATAATAAAAAGAATTACTTATATTATAGTATATATGGTAATAATATAATATTGAGAAATATTTACATAAATTCAGTATGTATTAGAAACTTATCCGAAGTGGAAAAATAGAGAAATAACTGGGGTTCAATTCATGGAGGTACTAGGCTTGAAGAAAAATACTTTTTACAAAGTAATAAAAGAATATGAAAATACATTAAATGTCGGAGACTAAAATATGAAGAGTATATTAATTATTGTGCTATGCCTTATAGGGGTATCGCCACATCGCTATCAAGCTAACAAAACAAAATACCCCCTAAAACGAAAAAGAGATGAAGAAAATAATAAAAAGCTTATCATTATGTGCTAAAAGATAAGCTTTTTTGTCTATACTTATTGAATTTTATTGGATTTATTCCATGCTAATATAGTAATAAAATATTGAATACCAAACAAAATAGTAACAAGTAGAATGAACTTTATACATACTAAGATCCATCCAACAATATCTTGAGGTAATTGATTATGATATGTAGTGTATGCTACACCAGAAAAAGATAAAATAAGGGTATAAGATAATTTATCTTTTAATTTTTGTTTTAATTTTTCCTTGTTATCGATTTCTGGTTCGTAAACACCAGCTAAAATGGATCTAATAAAGAAGAATACCATATAACAGATAATGATACCAAGAGCTGTAGCCCATTCTAGAAACGGTCTTTGTAAGTATACGCCCCTTATTATTAAATCTATGAAGGCTAGCAATAAAACCACAATTCCAGATTGGGCCCAAATTTTCATTTCAATTTGCTGAATTCTTTCATCTGAATGTGTACTGAGTGAAAACAAATTTTTTAGTTTTTCCATTCTATTTTTCCTCCCAAAATAATTCATCTAAAGTTTTATCGAGTGATTTAGCTATATCAATGCAAAGCTTTAAAGATGGATTATATTTATTAAGTTCAATAAGACCAATGGTTTGTCGAGTAACATTTACAAGCACAGCTAATTCTTGTTGAGTTAGCCCCTTTTCTGTTCTTGCAATTTTAATTTTGCTTACTGACATTAAATACACCCCGTTTGTAAAGATAATCTTTATACTTTTCATCTTATATTCTATATATTAAATTATAAGCAACATTAATGCAATATATATTTTGCATTAAGACGTATATAGATTGCGTTTGTCCTTTCTTTTTTTCCATTTCTATTATTTTTGTCTCTAAAACTATCTCACAAATATAAAAATACGCTATGCTTTCTGTAGAATCATTGGAAAGGATGGCGTTTTTGTATGTCTATTTCTGTCTCTGATGAATTACAACTATTTGCTCAAGAAGTTCAAAGCTTCTTATCTCCAAATATCTTAAGAAATCTTGCTAGAGATGTCGGTTTTGTGCAACGAACCAGTAAGTACCAAGCAAAAGATTTAGTTGCTTTATGTGTATGGATGAGTCAAAATGTCGCTAAAACCTCTTTAACTCAGTTATGTAGCTGTTTAGAAGCATCAACAGAAGTACTTATCAGTCCGGAAGGACTGAATCAACGATTTAATGCCACAGCCGTGCAATTTCTACAACAATTGTTAGCCGAACTTCTCAACCAAAAGTTATCTTCAACTAAGCTGATTTCTTCTCCATACACCTCTATTTTCAAACGTATCCGTATTTTAGATTCAACTGCATTTCAACTTCCCGATGTATTTTCATCTGTTTATCCAGGTGCAGGGGGATGCAGCAATACAGCGGGGGTGAAGATTCAGCTTGAATATGATTTATTAAGTGGACAGTTCCTACATATTCATACAGGTCCGGGGAAACAACATGATCGGACCTACGGTTCTCTGTGTGCCCCAACTGTGGCAGCGAATGATTTATGTATTCGAGATTTAGGTTATTTTCATTTGAAAGACCTTCAATATATACAAGATAAAAAGGCTTACTATATCTCTCGTATTAAGTCAAATACACGTATTTATCAAAAAAATTCCACCCCTGATTATTTTCAAGATGGAAGAATCAAAAAAGGGACAGAGTATATACAGATAGATATGGAGGTCTTAATGAACTCTCTTCAGCCAGGACAAACATGTGAAATATTCGACGCTTTTGTAGGAATGACTGATAAAGTCCCAACTCGCGTGATTGTTCATCGGCTAACAAAAGAACAACAACAAAAACGATTACAAGATCAAACTGTAAGAGAAAAAAAGAAAGGAATGAAGTATTCTCCTCGTAGTAAACGACTCAGTGGTATCAATGTATATATGACAAACACCCCTACAGATATTGTCCCAATGGGACAAGTACATGATTGGTATTCTTTACGTTGGCAAATTGAAATTTTATTTAAAACGTGGAAATCATTCTTTCACATTCATCATTGCAAAAAGATAAAACGAGAACGATTGGAATGCCATTTGTATGGACAATTGATTGCCATTCTACTCTGTTCCTCTATTATGTTTCAAATGCGGAAATTACTTCTCACAAAGAAGAAACAAGAGCTGAGTGAATATAAAGCCATATATATGATTAAAGATTATTTTTCTCTTCTGTTTCGATCCATACAAAAAGACACCCAAGAATTATCAAAGATTCTTCTTCGCCTGTTTAACCTCCTACAGCGAAACGGACGAAAATCGCATCGATACGAAAAGAAAACAGTCTTTGATATATTAGGTGTCGTATATAATTGTACTATGTCGGACAATCTAGCGGCCTAATAAAAAAATGAAACCCGTTAGGGTTTATTTGATATGCATAATTTCCAATAATCTATACTAGTTTTTTAGAAAAAGAAGAAGAGTTTTTCTGAAACTAACCTTTCCTAACCTTAGCTTGATAGCGATGGGGTAGTGACAGAAGAACTCAAAAAAAGGGAGAATTCAGGGAAGAGTTAATGCCCCACGTGTCCCCATTAGGTTGGGAGCACATAAACTTTCTAGGTGAATATAACTTTGATGTAGCATATAATTCAGGCTTACATAACTTGCGTCCATTACATAAAAAAAGAGCCGGTTTACTCTTAACGGGGTAAAACCCGGCTCTTTTTCTGTCGAAATTTGCTTAACGTGGTTTTTTTCCGAAATGCTGGCGGTACCCCTGTGGGTTATTTCAAAATGGTCATTTTTATCTTTAAGGTAGTTCGAAATGATAAATCCAATGTCGGTTTGAAAAAAGATTAACTGTTTATAAAAAAGTTGTACCGTTTTATCCCTTGGATTGGTTTATCTAAGAAGATATCATTATTAAGAAAAGAAATATAATATATAAATTGAACATGAAAACGTTTTGATTGTTTATTTGCGAGTGTAAAAATCCCATTATGCTATAATTTTACAGGAGGGTTAGTAGTGAAAAAAGGAGGAAGAATGAAATTATGATAACTATAAATGGATTTGAACTAACAATGCGACCAGGTGGGGTGGATGTATACATAAATGCTTATGATACAATCCTTCCTGTACGTCATAAAGATATTGAAAAGTTTTATCGACAACAAAATCTTAATCGAATGTTCCGTATAGTAGATCGAGAGATGAAGAAATTTCAGCTTGCAGAAATGGAGTGGGAACAAAGGCAACTTCATCGTTTAATATACAATTCTCTCTTCTCCAATACAGGACATAACTATTTAGATAGTGCAAAAGAATTTGTACTTGGCACTCTCGTTTTAATGAACAAAGCATGTGATGAAGAGGATGATGAGAAAATTAAATTCTTGGCACACTCTTTATTAAAGCTAATGCAGTCATATGCAATTTTTGATGATGTATCTTTTTTAGACTCATTTATATTGGATACACAATTTGCTAAATACGAGTATCTTCACGATTTAAAAGCAGTGGAACTAAAGAAACAGTATAACCAGGAACCCACACTTCATGCTGGTGAACGAATCCTAATCCGTCAAATTGCTGAAAGTATTCTTCTAGAATATGGATTACTTACAGATGTGAGTGGTACTGATTATGGTGCAATCCAATTATATGTTGATGCAAGCTATAAACTTCTTTTATCATCACATATTCCACAAGACAGTGTTCCTTGTCAACTTGAATTACAGCATAAAAATGATATTTTAATAGATTGGACATTGATATGTGATAGTATGGCGTACGGGAAAAGTAGGTTACAAGAAGGTTTACCCGTCATATTGATAACCTTCCAAGCCCTTAATGAAATACATAATGAATATCAAGTTATATCTCATCAATATAAGCACCTTTCTGAAGAGACAAAAAGAAAGTTAGCAGATGTTAAGACTGCTGAAAATCGTTACACTGATTCTCCTGAACTAATCCCTTTCTCTGTACAAACCTTTAGTATGATGTCTGTATTAGAAAGTGAGTTACGCTACATTATTAACACTGTAGAAGGGAAAGAGGTAGTACGTTCACTAGGTAATATTGAAGTATACCTAAAGGAAAAACCTTTGAATCAATTTGTTGATCAGGAAACTTATAATGATTTTGTAAATACTCTTGCTGTTTTACGTCATATTCGCAACAAAGGAGCTCATGGCAATGAAGTAACTTTAGAAGAGTACCAACAGGTAAAAGACTTTACTTTTAATAGCGGTATTTTGACCAGTATATCGTCATATAATAAGAAATTAGGTTTAAATATATAGATAAGTTCTCAGCCTATGTGAAAAGAGCATGGTGTAGCTTTACTTATGCTATAATTTTAGAATTTGTAGATGAATTCTTGCAAAATACACCTTAAGCAATAAAAAAATAGAGATTTTAAGTGGAATAATGTTTAATAGCATCCAGATTACTTTTAAAGAGTTTAATGAGAGTCTATACTTATTGTATTGTCACAACAAATAAAACCTCTTAAAAATAAATCTGAGAGGTCATTTTTAAGTTATACAAAATGATTCCCAGAGTTTATGTAAATAAAAGGAAAAAGGATTCATCTTATGGATCCTTTTTCCTTTTATCGTTTTATCTTAGTGTAATCTGTATTGTCCAGTTAATTGTTCTTCAGCCATTCGAACTAAGCGTTTTGTAATTTCTCCACCGACAGAGCCATTTGCACGTGATGATGTATCAGGTCCTAGTGTAACTCCTAATTCACGAGCAATTTCATACTTCATTTGCTCAATAGCGCTTGCAGCAGCAGAAATAAGAATTTCATTTGTATTACTTTCGTGTCTTTGAATATTCATAATTGCACCTCCATTATATTTGTATATAACATGTGCCTATTTATGATATTTATGCATGATAACCTATTTTCTTCTAGTATTTTTAGGAGAACCCTTTCTCTTTCTCTCTTTCCCATATTCCACTAATTGAATTTGAAACACATCTGAATCCTGAATTCCTAACACATTCATTTCTTCTCTAAATGAACGCCAGGAATCTACTTTTATTGACTTTTCTTGACCATTTCTTAATGTGTAGATTCTTGAGTACTCTATAATTAACCCTCCTCAAAAGTTAAATCTTGCATCTACATTAACATTCATTCACTTGTAATGTTTATCCGCTAACTTTATCATCCCTATGCTTTCTGCAAATGAATAAATTTGATCTGTTGCAATGGAACAAGTATCAATAATCTTCGATAAAATTTCCTTTAACTCGTCCTTATCATTATCAGATAGTTTAACAACAGTATTTAATTGATCCTTTATTTCCTTTAGATAATTTATGTAATCTTCTTCAAAAACAATACCATATATATCTTTTAATACACTATGATTGCTCTCTACTATTTTATTTATACAATTAACATAACTGTTTTTATCAAATTTTTTTGCTTCAATTAAATCATATAATTCTATTGATTGAAACTCTATTTCATCAATAATTTCTAACCCTAATTTTTCACGATTGTATTTTTCTTTTTTCTCTGCAATTAATACCTTTTTAAATAAATTCTTCAAATTTTTAATATCTGCTCTATCATAAAGTATAGTTCCACATTCAAAATTAAAATCACTACTTTTAGAAAAATTTGCAGAGCCGATATAGCCTACAGAATCTAAAATGATTATCTTACTATGATTTACTAAATTGTTTTCATTTAATTGAATGCATTTTATTAACTTTTTAAATTCTATATCAGGAGTAAATATATCTTTATGTTCACAAGCATATACAAGTGTCACCATAACTCCTTCTTTTGCTGCTTTCTTTAACAAATCATATGGTGAATCTGGTCCCTTGTCTTCAAAATTAAAGTTATAAGTAGAGATATAAATATGTTTAGTATCCTTAATTTGGTAATAAGTAAAAATATTTTGTAACCTGTAATCTCTATGATGAAAAACAACTTTACTTTTCCCACTTATTTCAAATCCTTCATGCACTAATATTCCCCCTAAGTATATCCGTTTATTTATATAATGATATCGTAGCTTAATATCCTATACTCAGGAGTTTTTCTAAAAAACTCCTAATACATATCTCTTTTGTCATTGCAGCATATCCGCAAAGGAAGTACCTACATTATTCTTCCGTTTCATATGCTTCTCTAAATAGATTTTTGTTGTTTGGATATTTTCATGCCCAAGCGTTTGCATTAAATGATACAAATCAGCATTTCCTTGTTCAACTGCCATGATTGCAAAAGCATGACGAAATGTATGCGCCGTTACTGGATTCTCACGATACTGCAGAAACTCTAAACTTGTCTTTTTTATCATATCTGTTACCTGGTTTGATAACGTTTTTGAGTTATAAAAGTTCCCTCTTTGATTTACAAATAAAGGACTTTCATCTCCTCGATCCAGTATCGTTTGGAATCCTCTTCTTTGTCTCATTTCACAAATACACTGGTATAAATGCTCAGAAATGAAAAGTTCACGCACTTTATTTCCTTTACCTGTAACCCTTAGCCAGTACTTTCCGTCATAATGTAAATCTTTTACCTTTGTTGTACACAATTCTTGAATTCTCGCACCGGTACTTGCCAGAGCTAGTAAAATTGTATAGTTTACTACATGTCCTCGTTCTTTATAAAACCCTAAAATTTTCATAACTTCATCATAAGATAGGTCCCGATTTGGCCGATCCTGTTCATTTACATTTGCACGCTGCAGTTCTTCATGAAGTGGCTTTTCAATATAAGAAAATATATGAAGGTGTTTTAGAAAGGAACGAATGAGCACGGTTTTCTTCGCAAGTGTTGCGACTGCATATGTTTCCCCATTCCTACCGTTCTCTACCTGCTTCAACCAAGAATTGTACTTACGAATATGCCAAGGTTGTAAGGTTTTCAATAAAGAGTCCTTTTGCTGTACTTCTTCCCCATTTAATTCAAACTCTTCTGCATGCTGCACCATGCACTGACAAAATGATAAGATTTCAGAAACATAACTCTTTTTCGTATCCTCTTTTCTATTCTTATTCTCATCCATATCTTTTTGTAAATGTATGAAATGATAAATGACTTCCAGATCACTTAAATACGTATATTTACTCTTTCCCTCTTTTTCTGCAACCTCCATCTTCTCTTCTACTTTATCTACATAACGATTATTATGCAGGAATGGAACCATATCTCTTATATTTTCTACATATGTATCTATATTTTCACTTTGATTATTTATTATAAGTAAGTTCTCTTTTTCATTTTGTTTATCCATATTTCGAATTCACCTCTACTAATGAAGATTATGAATATAATTCTCTTTATTACCCTTACTTATCATTTTATTTTACTTTTATTAATTATACAAATGATAATTCATTTTCTTTCTGTAAGAATGCTACATTCTTCTCTATTTACCTATACCTATATTTTTTTATAATTTATTAGTAAATAGATATTATTTAATAGCAAATGAAATAACTTTTATATCGCATATATAATAAAGTTCGCGATAATGATTGATTAAAATATAAAATAATTTATAAATATTCATAAAATATAAAAATACATATGATGTTTAATAAAATCTATTTCTTATTTTAAATATAAATCAGATTCTGATATGATATATACATATCTAAAATATTAGCAAACAATAATTAAGGAGGTATCCTTTCATGACACAAGATTTATTGTTTATTACGAAACCTACTGTAACGACAAAAGAGGCAGCCGACTTATTGGGAGTAACCGTACAGACAATATTAAAGAAAGAAAAAGATGGATTAATAGAATGTGTATATAAAAATAATTGGAAACAATTCGGTAGTAAAATTTTCTATTTGGAGGATATTGAACGCTTAAAAAATAATGAAGAGGTTAAAGGCCTTAGTACAAAAGAAGCAGCTGAAATTCTCAATGTAGCACCATCTACTATTTTTACATATATCAAATCTGGAAAATTACCAGCTTTAAAGATAGAAAAACGCGGAAAAGAAGTATATGTCATTGATAAAGAAGACCTTGAAACTTTTCAACTTACTTATGAAAAAACTACAACAAAAGAGCGAAAAACATTTATTACTAAAGTTCAAGATAAAGATATATATTTATATCAATTATTAACACATCAACATACCGGAAAAACAGCTAGGGTAATAGAGATCCATGGAGCAGACGGCAAGATTCTTACAGAGGACGAAGAAATTTTCCCTCTATCCACTTATAAGGAACATGATTATTCCTTTGAACCTTTCCATAAACAAGCAGTGATTACGAAACGAGGGTATTTATCTTTTTCATTTAAAAAACCCCAACTATTTAATTCCATCACTTACAATCTAATAAACTTATTTTATAAAAAACTTGGTGTCACAAATATGCGATTGACTATTACATCAGATACTATCAAATTAGAAATTAAGCCTTTCGTATTACAAGTAGAACCTTTACAATTTCAAGAAGAGATTAAGTACTTACATTCTCATATGAAATCCGGCACGATACTTCCACATGTAGAAGGGATTTACTTTAAAAGTAATGTAGAGCCATTAACTTTTCATGCAGATCATGAATTTAAACAAAAAGTAGTTCAAATGGCAGCGAATGCTGGTATGGGACAGGAAGAATTCTTATTGCAAGCTATAAAATCTTATATAATAAATTTAGAAAAATATTAAATTTATTATCAATTATAAGCAGCGTAGAAATTAAACCTTTCTACGCTGCTTAAATTGTTCAACTTAAGAATTGTATAACACCCTAAAACAAAAAATTAAGCTTTTTCCTGGATATGCCAATTTTCTTATTTCGGGGTATTTGCTTTTCCTAGCTAAATTGTGATGTGGTGCTACCCCATGCCCATCAACTTAAGAAAATAGATTCACCCCAAAACGAAAAAATGAGCTTTTCTGTTAAAAGTTAGCACAAAATTTCGTTCTGGGGGTATTTGTTTTTCTTAGCTTGATAGCAATGTGGCGGTACCCCACATCCATCAACTTAACGTAGTTTTTTATTATCTTTTATAGATGTTATAAAAGTAGGCACATCAAATAAACCCTGACGGGTTTCAAATTTTTCGCTATGCTACCTGATGGGCAGAAGTGGTATACTCATACACAACACCTAAAATATCAAAGACTGTTTTTTTCTCATATCTGTGAGATTTTCGTCCGTTTCGCTGTAGGAGGTTAAACAGACGAAGGAGAATCTTTGATAATTCTTGGGTGTTTTTATGTAGTGCTTGATGAAAAAGTAAGAAATAATCTTTAATTATGTACATCGCTTTATATTCACTTAGTTCTTTCTGTTTCTTACGTAACAGGAGTTCTCTCATTTTAAACATAGTAGAAGAACATAATAGGATACTAATGAGTTGTCCATAAAGGTGGCATTCTAATCGCTCTTGTTTAATAGATTTACAACGATGAATTCGAAACCAAGATTTCCATATTTTAAATAACAGCTCAATTTGCCAACGCAGTGAATATAAATCATAGATTTTCTCTTTCGGTACCCATTCCGTAGGAATGTTTGTCATATATACCGTAATTCCTTGTAAAAGTTTCGTACGCTCTGTATATGTAATCCCTTTTTTCTTTTCACGAATAGCTCGATCATGTAGACGTTTCTGTTTTTGCTCCTCTGTACATCTATAAACCACAATGCGAGTGGGTAGTTTGTCTTTGCTCCCTACATATACATCATGTAATTCATACACTTGGCCAGGTTGTAATTGGTTCATGATGTCTTCCAAATGAATTTGTATATATACCGGTCTCAATTGAGCAGGTTTTGTTTTAAATACCACTGTTTCGAATTCTTTTCTATATATTTTAGTTGGTAATTTAAGACGCGATAAATAATACCCTTCCTTATCTTGGATCGATTTAAAGTCTTGTAAACGAAAATACCCTAAGTCACGAATATATAGTTCATTCTTTTGTGTCATGTCCATTCGAGTCGCCCCATATGCCTGATCACTTCGTTTTCCTGGTTCAATTTTCACATCAGAAAACTCTCCACTCAACAAGTCATACTCTAATTGAATTTTCACACCAGCTGTATGACTACAGCCTCCGGCACCAGGATAAGTAGCTGCGAATCGATCTGGAACTTGAAAGGTTGTAGAATCAAGGATGCGAATCCGCTCAAAGTAAGCAGAAAGAGAATGAGAAATTGTAGATGATCCTCCAATTTTAGCTTGTAGAAGTGTAGTAAATACATTTCGAAAGAAGGCTACAGAAGCCGAGTTAAATCGTCGATTCAGTCCCTCAGGACTTAATAAAATTCCTGTTGAAGTTTCTAATTGACTACAAAGTTGAGTAAGAGAGGTTGTAGCGATTTGTTGATTTAACCATACACACAAAGATAAAAAATGGTGCCCATGGCACTTACGTTTTCGTTTCATTCCACCTGCTTCTATAGCTAATTGATTAAGTGTAGCGGGAGACATATATCGATATAACTCTTCGGCAAATAAAGACAGCTCTTGTTTTTGATGCATATTCATAAAAAGCACGTCACCCTTTCTCATTAACATAAGAGAATAGTAACGTGCTTTTAAGTTTAAGAATAGTCTAAATCCTTAAGTTGATGGATGTGTGGTGCTACCCCATCGCTATCAAGCTAAGCTTATGAAAAGTCAATTTTAGGCGAGATTGTTTCTTTTTTCTAAAGGTCAAGTGTAGGTGATTGAAAAATTTGCATACGAAATAAACCCTAATGGGTTTCACTTTTTTGAATTAAGCGGCTCGATTATCAGACATGGTACAATTGTAAACGACACTTAATATATCAAAGACCGTTTTTTTCTCATATCGATGAGATTTTCGCCCGTTTTGCTGTAGGAGGTTGAACAAGCGAATTAGAATCTTTGATAGCTCTTGGGTGTCTTTCTGTATAGCTTGGAAAAGAAGAAGAAAGTAATCTTTAATCATATATACGGCCTTATATTCACTCAGTTCTCGTTTCTTTTTTATAAGAAGTAATTGCCGCATTTGAAACATGGTAGAAGAACAGAGTAGAATGGCAATCAGTTGTCCATACAAATGGCATTCTAATCGTTCTCGTTTTATCTTTTTACAATGATGAATATGAAAGAACGATTTCCATGTTTTAAATATAATCTCGATTTGCCAACGTAAAGAGTACCAATCATGTACTTGTCCCATCGGGACAATATCTGTAGGGGTGTTTGTCATATATACATTGATACCACTGAGACGTTTACTACGAGGGGAATACTTCATTCCTTTCTTTTTTTCTCTTACAGCTTGATCTTGTAATCGTTTTTGTTGTTGTTCTTTTGTTAGCCGATGAACAATCACACGAGTTGATACTTTATCAGTCATTCCTACATAAGCGTCAGATATTTCATATGTTTGTCCTGGTTGAAGAGAGTTCATTACAACCTCCATATCTATCTGTATATACTCTGTACCTTTCTTTATTCTTCCATCTTGAAAATAATCAGGGTTGGGATTTTTTTGATAAATACGTGTATTTGATTTAATACGAGAGATATAGTAAGCCTTTTTATCTTGTATGTGTTGAAGATCTTTCAAATGAAAATACCCTAAATCTCGGATACATAAATCATTCGCTGTCACAGTTGGAACACACAGAGAACCGTAAGTTCGATCATGTTGTTTCCCTGGACCCGTATGAATATGAAGGAACTGTCCACTTAATAAATCATACTCAAGCTGAATCTTTACTCCCGCTGTATGGCTGCATCCCCCTGCACCTGGATAAACGGATGAAAAAGGATCTGGAAGTTGAAATGCAGTTGAATCTAAAATACGAATACGCTTGAAAACAGAAGTATATGGAGAAGAAATCGGCATAGATGAGGTCAATTTTTTGCTTAATAGTTCGGCTAGTAGGTGTTGTAAAAGTTGGACGGCCGCCTTATTAAATCGTTGATTCAGTCCCTCAGGACTGATAAGTACTGCTGTTGATGCTTCTAAACAGCTAGATAATTGAGTTAAAGAAGTCATAGCTACATTTTGGCTCACCCATACACATAAAGCTATTAAATCTTTTGCTTGGTACTTACTGGTTCGTTGTACGAAACCAACATCTCTAGCAAGATTCCGTAAGGTATTTGGAGATAAAAAACTTTGAATCTCTTGAGCAAATAGTTGTAATTCATCAGACACAGAAACAGACATAAAAAACGCCATCCTTTCCTATGATTCTACAGAAAGAATAGCGTATTTTTTCTTTTTATGGATACATTTTTTTAGCTCGATAGCGATGTGGTGTTACCTCAAATATAATTATTTTATTTGAAGGTCTCTTTTAAATTTGTTTCAAATCTTTTCATAGGTTGGTATACAAGAACGTGTAGTGATAAACCTATCACTGCAGTAATGTTTAAAATAATACTTATAATCATTAAAGACCATTCTATAACTGGAGAAAAGTATCCATTCATACTTAATGTAGAAGAACTTACACCAAGTATTAAAATCACTATTAGTAAAGGTAAGTTTTTAACCAATTTGAATCCCCCCTTTAAATATAATATCTTTATATTATTATATCACACACTAGGTTATATAATTAATATAAGATAGTTATCTATGGGAATTTAACATGTTTTTTCATTTTGGGGGTGACCTGTTTTTTTAGCTTGATAGCGATGTGGTGCTACCCCATTGCCATCAAGCTAATTTTTTAAAGTACCCCCTAAACGAAAAATTTGTGTTTTTTATAGAACCGACATTCATTTTTATCGTTTTTGGGAACAACTAACTTTATAAGTTAATGAACATATGGTAGGGGCCAAGTTGAACGTTGATTTTTAACCATTAATACTGGTTTTGCTATTTTCTCATAAATAAACACATATACAACATCTACTCCCTTCATATCTATCGATACCTTTTGCTATTGGTGTGTAGTGCAGAAATAATAGTGTTGTTAAATTTTGTTCTCCAAAAGACAATAACCTCCTACCTGTTGATTTGGTAGGAGGTTATTAAAGTTATTTAAAACTCAATATGATAAGTTTAAATTAAGATGATAATTCCTTTAATGTATCATGTAATTTAAACTTTCTAATTTGATATGCAGCGATTAATCCTGCACATGTTCCCAATAATATACTAACTATGACCAAAGATAATATTTGTAGGTAAGGAATATCTACTATCTTTAAATCCAAACTAGGTAACACAATATAACTAAATATAATTCCACCAAACGCTGCAATAATGCTTGCTATTAATCCTAAAAAAGTCCCTTCTAACCAAATAATTTTTTTCATTTGTCCGGGAATTGCACCAACAGCTCGAATCATACTTATTTCAGCACGACGTTCATATATACTTGCTATAATTGCATTCATTAAACCAATACCAGAAATTACAAAAATAATACCAACTAATAACTGAATCAATAGTAACATTTGATTTAACAATGTTAACTGTTCCTTTAATAAATCTGTACTATTAATAAGTTCTATATTAGTTCCATTCTTCATAACTTGGTTAACCTTCTGTTGTATTTCATTAATATTCTTATGAGAATCTACCATTATTTCTATAGATTCATAACCTTTTATTTGGAAGTTCTTTTTTGCCCATTCCTCATTAACAAATACTCCCATTGTATTCATTTGTAAACTTTGTTCTAATATCGATGTAATTTTAATAAACTGTGGCTCATGGCCTGTTGATTGCACTTTGATTTTGTCATTTATTTTTATCCCTAAATAATCAGCTGTTTTCTTTGAAAGAATTCCTTCGCCATCTTTTAGAGGTTCTTCTAAACTTCGCCCTGATGCTACTTTAATTTTTTTTATATCATTAAATGCAGCTAAATCTATTCCAGAAACCTCCATAATATTTGGGCTAACATCATTCTTACGCACGAATTCGTACCATTCAGGATCAGCCTTTTTGAAATCATAATCAATTAATTCAGATTTCGTATCTGTTGCAATAGCTGCTGTATTTTGTACACCTTTAATTTGCTTTATTTTTTCTAACCATTCAAAAGGAATATGTTCATTTGCTCGACCTAACATTGGTACTCGAATAGATAAATCGGCTGGCATGCTTTTCTTTATCCCTTGCCTCATACCTTCCTGCATTGAATTCATATACATACTTCCCACCAACGCTAACATAAATCCAAAAGACAATATTGCAACTGAAATCGCTGCTTTTTGTCTATTACGTATCACGTTTCGACTACTTATGGAAGTTTCTATACGAAAGACGCGCTGGAAAGGTTTAGTGATTATTGGTGTAATAACTCTAATGATGAACGGTATAGCAAACAATAAACCTATTACAAATAAAAATGCTCCTATAGGTCCAATATTTACTTTAATTAACTTCTCTAAGAAAGTTGCACAAGTTCCAATGACAATACCAACTATCGCTACAAAGAAACTAATTATACTTATTTTCTTTTCCTTTTTATTGACAGACAAAATCACAGGTCTAAAAGCTTCTACAGGTGGAATTTTTCTTATAGACATCGCTGGAATAATAGACCCTATAATAGACATCATAATTCCTACAATAAAAGTTGAAATTAATAGGCCCCATGAGATTATAAAAGTCTCACTATCAACAGTTGCCCCTCCTATCCACCTATTAATCAATCCTGATACTAAACGATAAAATAAAGTACCCGTTGTAACTCCTATTAAGGAACCTATACTACCAATTATTAAAGACTCAAGTAGGACTACACCTATTATTTGAACAGATCCACTTCCAAGGGCACGTAATAAGGCCCATTGTTTAAGACGATCACGTACAGATAAGAAAAAGCTTCCCATGACTAAAAGAGCCACAACAAATAGGGCAACTCCACCTAGTCCCCAGATTAAAGGTTTCATTATATTTAAGCGTTCAAATGCTTTATCAACATATAAACGTTGATCAATTTTCACGCCATTTAACACGCTTTTTATTTCCGAAACTAAAAAGGCTTTTTCATTAGCATTAACCGCTTTTATTTGCACTAAATTATATTTATTTTTCAAATTCAATTCATTTTGTAGCCACTCAATAGGAAAGAATGCAGTTTGCTTCATTGCAGACATTGTTGGTGGATTAATAATACCAACTACTGTTACTGTTTTTTTATTAAAAGGTGGAAAAGGCATTTCAATTTTTTCACCTAATTTAATCCCATTTTTCTCTACATAGGATTTTGTAATCGCAACTTCTGCCCCTTTTTCTGGATATCTCCCTTGATCAATCTTATAAGCACGGATTTCAGGTGAATTTGGTTCGACTCCCCAATACGCCGGTTGGTTTGAAATTTCCGGTTTATTAGGTATTACATATGGTATTAATACCTTTGATACTGTTTTAAGGTTTTTAATATTTTTTATTTGATCTACTTCTTTGTCATCTAAATATTGATCATTTTTCATATAACCGAATTGCAAATTGTAGTCACCGTAATTGTTCTTAACTTGCTGTTTTACTGTTTCTTCGACAGAATTGTTTCCTAGTAACAACATTGTGGCTAACATAACACCTAAAGCTGTACCAAGGGCAATAAGTGATGTTCTTAATCGGTTTTCCTTAATTGATTTTATAGCATATTTAAAAATCCACATTTTCAAAACCTCCCATTCTATTGAAAGTGTGTGTTCATTATTTCTTGAATACGCTTAACTTTCTCTGAAATCTTTTCGTTAGTTTCCTCGTATTCATGAATTATTAAACCATCCAATAGAAAAACAACCCTGTCCGCATGAGCTGCTACAAAAGGATCATGTGTTACTACAACTGCCGTTTGATTTAAGTCATCACAAGCATTCCTAAGTACAGTAATTATATTTTTACTGTTTTCAGAATCTAATGCTCCTGTCGGTTCATCTGCTAATATAATTTCAGGATCATTAGCAAAAGCTCTAGCAATCGCTACTCGTTGTTGTTGACCTCCAGAAAGTTGAGAAGGAAGATTTTCCTCCTTGCCTTCTAAACCAACAATTTTCAAAAGTTTTTTTGCTTGATTTGTGGCTTTTTGTTGTTCGACATTATCCAATAATAAAGGAAGGGTAACATTTTCTTCCGCATTGAAAATCGGTATTAAGTTAAACTGCTGAAAAATGAATCCTATTTTCCTTCTTCGGAATAGTGCCAATTCTTTTTCATTCATCATTGAGATTTCTGTATCCCCTATTTTAACTTCTCCTTTTGTCGTTTGATCTATCCCCCCAAGTAATTGCAACAAAGTAGTTTTACCTGAGCCACTCGCACCCATGATACATAGGAATTCTCCTTGCTTTACTTCAAGATTTACCCCTTTCAGGATGTTTATCATTTTCTTTTCAATGAAAAATGATTTCTCTAAATTCTTAACTTCTATAATCCCCATAAATATCTCCCTATATTAGTATTTATAAAACAACAGGTATCTATTACTTTCTTCTTAATGAAAAAGTAATAGATACCTGTTGTTTTATAGTATATTAAAGTTTAATTAGCACTCTACTTATTCACCTGGTGTACTATCTTTGCAAATACCACCAACTACAGTGTAGGAGTAGTTATTTAACCAAACTTCAAAACCACAGCCTTTTACTACGTCAAAAGCATTTCTGAATTCGTCAATTGTTAGGAAATAATATTTTTCGCAAATAATTGTTCTAATTACTTTTTTTAGTTGAAATTACACAACTTATACCATAATATTCCTTATGATATAATACTATTAAAATATATTCAATAATATTTTTGTATTTTTTGACAATTTTCTACACCTTTTATATTTCTTATACCTGTGATTCTGCCGCATGCTCATCGAACTAAAGAAAAATTGTATCTATAAAACGAAAAAAACGTTATTCTTTCTGTAGAATCATAGGAAAGGATGGCGTTTTTATATGTCTATTTCTGTATCTGATGAATTACAACTATTTGCTCAAGAGGTTCAAAGCTTCTTATCTCCAAATATCTTACGAAATCTTGCTAGAGACGTTGGTTTTGTGCAACGAACCAGTAAGTACCAAGCAAAAGATTTAGTTGCTTTATGTGTATGGATTAGTCAAAATGTCGCTAAAACCTCTTTAACTCAGTTATGTAGCTGTTTAGAAGCATCAACAGAAGTGCTCATCAGTCCTGAAGGACTGAATCAAAGATTTAATGCCACAGCCGTGCAATTTCTACAACAAGTGTTAGCCGAACTTCTCAACCAAAAGTTATCTTCAACTAAGCTGTTCTCTTCTCCATACACTTCTATTTTCAAGCGTATTCGTATCCTAGATTCAACTGCATTTCAACTTCCCGATGTATTTTCATCTGTTTATCCAGGCGCAGGAGGATGCAGCCATACAGCGGGGGTGAAGATTCAGCTTGAGTATGATCTATTAAGTGGACAGTTCCTACATATTCATACAGGTCCAGGTAAACAACATGATCGAACCTATGGTTCACTGTGTGTCCCAACTTTGAAAGCGAATGATTTATGTATCCGAGATTTAGGTTATTTTCACTTGAAAGATCTTCAACATATACAAGATAAAAAGGCTTACTATATCTCTCGTATTAAATCAAATACACGTATTTATCAAAAAAATTCCACCCCTGATTATTTTCAAGATGGAAGAATCAAGAAGAGTACAGAGTATATACAGATAGATATGGAGGTCTTAATGAACTCTCTTCAACCAGGACAAACATGTGAAGTATCCGATGCTTATGTAGGAATGACTGATAAAGTACCAACTCGTGTGATTATTCATCGGCTAACAAAAGAACAACAACAAAAACGATTACAAGATCAAATTGTAAGAGAAAAAAAGAAAGGAATGAAGTATTCTCCTCGTAGTAAACGACTCAGTGGTATCAATGTATATATGACAAACACCCCCACAGATACTGTCCCGATGGGACAAGTACATGATTGGTATTCTTTACGTTGGCAAATCGAAATTTTATTTAAAACGTGGAAGTCATTCTTTCAAATTCATCAGTGTAAAAAGATAAAACGAGAAAGATGGGAGTGCCATTTGTATGGACAATTGATTGCCATTCTACTCTGTTCTTCTATCATGTTTCAAATGCGGCAATTACTTCTTATGAAAAAGAAACGAGAATTGAGTGAGTATAAGGCCATATATATGATTAAAGATTATTTTCTTCTTCTTTTCCAAGCTATACAGAAAGACACCCAAGAGCTATCAAAGGTTTTACTTCGCCTGTTCAGCCTCCTACAGCAAAACGGACGGAAATCTCATCGATATGAGAAAAAAACGGTCTTTGATATATTAGGTGTCGTTTACAATTGTACCCTGTCTGATAATCAAGCCGCTTAATTCAAAAAAGCGAAACCCGTTAGGGTTTATTTCGTATGCAAATCTTTAAATTCCCTATACGTAGTCTTTAGAAAAAAGAAACAACCTCTACTATAATTGACGTTGTATGAGCTTAGCTTGATAGCGATGTGGTGCTACCCCAACAAGCTTGAATTGTAATTAGGGGCTAGTACAATGTTTGTGTATGTTCCTACACCTGAAAGGTACTTGTATTTATGTTTGAAACCTGATGGAATAAAAACAGATGCAGGGCTCTCAATGGTTTGCACGTCTCCCTCGATTTCCACTTTACATATAAGCCCTGTACCATCTATGTTATTACCCCAAAACACAAAAGCACTATCACAATGATGTGCATGATAATCCACATGACCTTCCAAGTTTTCGTCCATATGCTGATTACAGAATATACGTTGTATTACATAGAATGAAGCACGCTCATCTGTTCTATAATCCATTTGCACCCATCGTTCTCCTGGCCCATCCCTATGATACAAAAGTTCAGATGCCCCTTTTACAAATGGTTTACTGACGCGTAAATTCTTTGAAAGGCGAGGGCCTTTTCGTTCTACCCGTTTTTGTTGTATCTTCCTCACTCTTCCTATCATTTCAGGTTGAACTCCTTCATATGCTAAAACATTATAATTCACAGCTTTTACGTGATAAGGTGCTGTATGTGTAAAAACATTTTTTCCAATAATAGGTCTCCAATGATCGACTTTACAACCTGTAGCCAATTGAAGAGATTGTGTTAATTCTGGAATCATTTTCAATTGAAAGTGTTGATTATATTTTTGTGATAACAGAACAGATAAATTTAGTAAATCAACAATTCCAGCCCGTTCACCAATCCCGCATAAAGTTGCATCAATGACAGAAGCCCCAGCATCAATAGCTGCAAGAGCATTCGCTAGTGCTAGTCCTAAATCATTATGTAGGTGTACTTCAATTTCACAGGGGAATGTTTCAACCGCTTTCTTGACTATGGTTGCACACTCATTAGGTTCCCAAATTCCCACCGTATCAGCTAAACTAATTCGATTTGCTCCCGCTTGATATGCAATTTTTCCAAGGTAAGAAATATCTTCCCAAGTAGTTCTGGAAGCATCTTCAATTGTGAATCGGATTTTCATGCCTAAGTAACGAGCTTCTTCAATCGCTTGTTTCACTTGATTCATCACATAATCTTTTGATCGATTTGTATACTTGGTTTGTAAAGAAATCGGATTAATAGATGCCCAAATCCCTATCCAATCAGCTCCTGCTCGATATGCAGCATGAACTTCTTCTTTTTTCGCTCGAGCATGCATTAGAATATCAGCTTGTTTTGCAGCAGCCGCAACTTCTCGACAAACCGCTTCTTCTTCACGAGAAATTCCAGGATGTCCAACTTCAATTAAACGGATTCCAAAATCCTCAAGCATATGAACCAGCGTAATTTTATCTTTCTTTGAAAAACGAACACCACATTGTTGTTCCCCTTCTCGCAAAGTAGCATCTAAGATTGTTATATCTCTGTTCATCCCTTTTTTCCTTCTTTCATTTCTATAAAATTCAATACTTCTTTAAATAGAACATCATGATTTTTTTCATATACTGCCCAGTGTGTTGCATTAGGAATCACAACTTCCTTTTTTTGCTTAGTCCCAGTTAATTTCGATAGCATATCTCTATCGGCAAATAAATCATCTTCTCCATAAATAACCAGCACAGGAGCAGTAATCTGAGATGCATCATATAAAGGACGGTTATTCCAAATAGAATATAAATCTTCTAGAGGCCCCATCGGTCGACGAATGATGCCATTATTTTTCTCGCTAATTGGATCTGAGTGAAGAAATACGTCTTTTACAGAATCCATAGCTTCATTTGTGACAATTTTTTTCTCGCCCATCATCATATGCCAGTGATGCATTCCTTTATCAAAGTCTACAGTTTGATAAGAGGGTGCATGAGGATTGAATTCCCCCTGCTGTAACGGATTGTCAAAGGGCTCTGTCATCATTGGAAGCGTAAACCCATGCATGTACCCATATAAAACAAGTGTATTAACATCATCAAAATGTGATATTGCATAATTTCCAGCTACCACTCCCCCGTATGACCAGCCAACAAGATGAATTTTTTTTACATTCCTTTTACTTTTAATCCAATTCACAACCGTTTCTAAATCTTTTGTTGCACCATCTAAATGAACGACTGGTTTATTTAAGTTAGGCGCTTCTGACATTTCTTTTGGCCTTGAAGATTGCCCAAATCCTCTAAAATCCATTGCCCACGTATCATATCCTTTTTTTGCATACTCATCCATCCATGAATATTTTGATACATCAAAAGCTGCTGCAGTAGGAACACTAAATGGTTCTAAAAACAAAATGATTTCGTCTGATGTATATTGCTTTTTTGTATTTACACTTTTATGAAGTAAAAATAATGTTTCGTCTTCTATTGGAATTTTATATTCTTCTTTTATTATTTTAGAAGTTTTCGTCCCCTTTGAAACTTCTTGATGATTTGAACAGCTAGACAGTAAAAGAACGAAAAAAATACCCATTAAACTTATAGATTTCCAATTCTTTTTCATTTTTAAAATCCCTTTCATTTCATAGAAATGATGGCTATTATTCCAGCTGCAATAATTAACCCCGCCGGTAACCCCTTTGTAAACAATACAGCCATCAAAGTACCTATTAAAACACCCAATAATATAGTTGGATTCATCGGTAGTACCCCTACTCCTTTTCCTCCTATAAACGACACTATAAACCCCGCTAAAATCGATCCCCACCCAATTGGAGAAGTAATTAACTTCATTATGTTATCACTCGAAATCTTCCCTGAAGTAATGGGAACTAAAAGAAATAACATGAGAAAGAATATACCAATTGGAAAAGCATATTGCTGAATAGCATGCAAGATAGCTTTTTGTCCCATAGCAAATAACACACCTAATAAACTTGCTGCAATAGCTAGTGCATAATCTTTAACAATCAAAGCAAGTATAAAAATAATTCCTAACAATAGAAAAGAAACCATATATTTTACCTCTTCTATAAAGTTGTATAATCCCAACTGCCGTTTTCAGGTTCACATACCTGTACCATATTTGGATGTGAAAGGTTAATCTGTATAAGGTTTGGACTGATAATAGGTTGTAAATCTTCTCGATTTACAATAAACTTAAATGCTTCAAAGCTTGCTAGAATCCCTATAATGTTTGCAACAGGAGATAGTACAGCCCATGGTCGCTCTTTATTTATATAGCTATTCGCCCACTGTTCATCTGCACCATGTTTAATAGAATACAGAGCACGTCCATCTTTTAAACCATGAATTTTGTTTTGCATCTCAAGCGTTAGTTCTTGCTGATAAGATGGATATCCTAACGCAATTTCATAAGGTACAGATTCAGGGGTTAATGACATGACTCCACCTCTAAAGGGTGGTGTAACAGCAATCCAAATAGAAGGAATCTCTAAAGTTTGAGCCATACGGTGAATAATAACCCTTGCTACCAAATTATCAGTTGCATCTATAATAATATCTGTATTTGCTAACAGATCTTTTGCGTTATCTTCTGTAACAAACTCTTGTGTTATTTTTACCTGTAGTAGGGGATTAATGTCTTTTAAGGTTTCTAGAGCCACAAGTGCCTTTGGCTTCCCTAACTTACTTATAGAACTAAGCATTTGTCGATTAATATTACTCGCTTCAAAAACATCTTGATCAATCACATGAAGATTCCCTATCCCCATTCGTGCCAACTGGATAAGCGTAATCCCCCCTACTCCCCCAGCACCAACTACAGTAACACGAGCATTCTTTAATTTTTTCTGTTCTTCTATTGAAATTACACCAATATTTCGTGTAAAGCTTTCTTCATATATATTTTGTGTATTTAAATTTTCAGTGAACAATTTTGCTTCCCCCTTATAATGTTGCATAATCCCAACCGTTTTCTGGTGCGTCTTTTATCTGGACAGGAGTGAGACTATCTACATCTATAACAATGCCCTTTGGTGCTCTAGCCAAAGGTTCACGACCAGTTAACACTTGTATCGCTTCATGAAAGCTAAATAACGATAAAAGATGTGCTCGCATAGGAGTAATAATCCAGCCTACTTTTCCCTCACAAAAATCTTTCGCCCACTCTTCAGGCGCTCCCTTATCAACCGAATACCATGCTCTTTTTTTCTTAATATCAGCAATTTGCTGCCTTAACTTTGAATCTGTTAATATGGATCCTACAACAGAAACATTCAACGCCTCTTCATATGGAATCCCAGTTGGAAAGAATGTAGAAACAAATCCTCTTGTAGGAGGACTCCCTGACATACCTACACTTGGTATCCCTAATTCTCTAGCTGTTCTATGTATAATGACCCTAGAAGGCATATCATCTACTGCTTCTACCACAATATCATGACCCTTCATTAATTCCACCACGTTGTCTTCATCTACTTTTGTTTGTATAAAGTTTGTTGAGATATAAGGATAAATATCTTTTACAACTTGTTCAGCAACTTTTGCTTTTGGTTTTCCTACCACACTAGAAAGCGCTAACATTTGTCTGTTTATATTAGATATTTCAAATTCATCTGGATCGATTCCTGTAATATGTCCAACCCCCATTCTAGAAAAAAGGATGGCTTCATAACCTCCTACTCCCCCTAATCCAAAGATAATTACTCTTTTATTCCTAAGACATTCTTGTTCTGCTTTTGAATAGACACCAATGTTCTTTTTTACCATTTCCCAATAGTAAGTATCCATATCCATTGAAAAACCTCCTGTGATGTAATAATTATAAAAAAACTATCCATATAAAATAATCAACATATATAACAATAAATTTAAAATATGTTAATTTTGTGAGTTATTTGTAAAAAGAATTAAAATTTTCAAGTTATTTATCTTTTGTTAACAGAAGACATCTTCTGTTTTTTGTGAGTGGTGTAGATTGACAGAATTATACCCACTTAATACTCAGGTTTTTGTTTATTTAAAAATAGATTTTCATACGGTTAACAAAGTAAAATCTAATTTTTTATATGTGTACCCAACTAATTTACCATTAGGAATTATACATGCATGCTCATATTTATTTTGATCGTTTAGCAAGATTGGTAAGTATGCTGGTATCATCTCGCCAACGCATAAGTTCTTATTATCTATAGTCGGGGTAGCACCACATCACAATCAAGCTAAGACAAACAAATACCCCAAAACGAGAAAATTGACATCTTTAGGTGAAAATGGGCAATTTTTTTGTTTTAGGGGCATTATAAAATTCTTAAGTTGATGGGCATGGGCTACCGCCAGCATTTCGGGAAAAATCCCGCTAAGGGCATGCAAGGTTTTATACAGTTTTTTGGCTAATCCAGTAACAAACGGGAACCTTAAAAACCACGACAGGATAGGAATGTATAAAGAAATGAATAGAATCATAGAAAAAGGCAGATCCCTACTCTTACAAGGAATCTGCTTTTTCCTCGCTACCGATAATGTGCGTTATGTTAACTATTAATGTATAAAGTATTCATTTTTTTACTTCTTATCAATTTCATCTTCATAATCCTTAAGTTCCTTATCATCAACGACATATAGGGAAAGATCCTCTCGAATAAAACGTACTGCATTCAATCCTATCATTTGGGCTGGTATTGACGTATTCCCGTCCGGTAAAATCGGAGCGATGGAAAGATCAGCGACTTTAAGATTTTTGGTCCCAAAAACATTCAGGAATCCATCAACAACCCCTTTTTTAATATTTTTACCCATTTTACATTGCCCTCCGAAGTGAGTAAAAAGGGAATATGAAGCTCTGACAAAACCAGCCAATTTAGCCCGCTTTTCATTCTCATCTGGAATTTGGAATACGCTTTCATCAGGAAAAACTACCTGATAGATTCCTCCCGGATCGAGTTCGCGTGCTCTAACAATCATGTTATACGTCTCAATATATTGATTTACCATGAAATTTAGATCATCTGGATTTGCCAACGGGTTTAAATCAATAGTTGGATATGCCTCTGGGTCGCTATGGGAAACCATGACAGTACCTCGGCTTCTTGGATTTACATCTACAATTCCGATACTCATAATATTACTAGGTTTTGTCTCATTGAAATCCCAACCATTTATTGCAATTTCCTGACTAGGTACAAAAACCGGAAGTGGAAAGCCTAATAATTGAAGGCGCCGTCCGCCTATAATGTTATTAACCTTTTTAAACGCTCCAAATGCTACTGGCTGATTAGGATCAGCAGCCAATACCTGAAGAAGTCTTCCTGTTTCCACTCTAATTCCCATACCGACAGAATAGTGTGTTTGGAAGTTGTATCCGACTTGATGGCTTTCTACTAGGGTTGATATGCCGGCTTTAGCTAAATCTTCAGACTTACCAATCCCTGAGCGTTGAAGTATGACGGAGGAAAATTGGCCTGCGGAAACAATAATTCCTTTTCGGGCATAACTTCGTTGTGACACCCCGTTCCTAACATATTGAACGCCAACAGCGATGTTAACCCCCTTTTTTTCTTTAAATAGAACTTTATCCACTGTTGTTTTTGCAAAAATGACCAATTTTCTCTGACCAACTCCAAATTCATCAGATTGAAATTCATTTCCTTGAGTGACAATTTGGTCGTTTAAATACCCGGTTGCGGTCGAGGAGCGAACCAATTTTCCATTTTCCAACTTTTGAATATATTGGCCTTTTAGGGCTATGACATCTCTTATCCCTGTATTGTAATCCTCCACAATTGGGATATTAAAGACTTCTGAAGTGGCTTGTGCTAAAGTTTGAATTACTCCTTGATTAGGAATGTTTTGTTGTCTAATAAAAATTGGACCATTTGTTCCTCGTTGGTTCGGTCTTTGTGTATTTCCTGTGTAGGTTTCATTTTGTTTAAATAAAGAACGAATATTTTTGTAACTCCATTGACTCCCGACAAGATTTGCCCACTCATCATAAAGATCACGACTACCACGTACGGCTAACATCTGATTATGTTCAGAACTTCCACCAATGGCACGACCACTTGCTGTTATCAACTGACGACCAATCGTTTGCTCAATTATAGAAGTAACATGAAATGAATGTCTATTTTCACTAGCATTTAAAATAGAGACCAAAAGATTAGGACTGCTTAATTCCTCCGTCATGTTTGTTCCTGCTTCAAGGACAAGCACAGAAGTACTTTTGTCATCCGTTAATTCTTTGGAAATTATTCCTCCGGCAGTGCCCGCACCAATCACGATGTAATCAAAAATATGTTTTTTTGACATGCTATTATTCCTTTCAATATAAAATTTAAAACAATAAATTCAAGTACAATATACTATTAACATATCGAACTGATTGCCTGTACTTATGAAAGATATTAATAGTTTAAAAAAGGTTTGGTTCTTATAATAGTGCGTTATGTGAACTAACTTTGTATATCGTATACAGTTTTTTCACAACGTAATTAGAAGTTAATATTGATCTTAATGATTATCATCATTATCTATAAAAAAAGTAAATTACTAGTTAAGTGATAGTGATAATAGAGACAGGTCTTAAAAAGCAATTTAAATCCTTGATATACCTGGCTTAATTGAAATTTTATGGGATGTTCAATCTGTTTTCTACTGTACGAAGTCTTTGATCTAATTGCATAATTTGTATTGCTTGTTGCTCATTTTGTTTTTCCAGATTTCTAATTCTTTTTTTAAGACCTGCTGTTGTTCCTGGAATAGGACAACAACGACAAGTACTTTTGTTCCAAAAATTCAAAATGTAAACCTCCTTTTTTAGGTATACTATATTGATATGAAAAATAAGTAGATTTGTTTGTATGCTTGTCCTTCTTTTTTTGCTTCATACTTCAATTGTCCAACCAAATCATCTAGTAATCCCCAAATATCAATTAATTAGGGGTATCGCCACATCACCATTAACCTAAAAATTCAAAATCCCCCCATAACGAAAATTCTATTAATTGTTGACTACTGATAATAAGACATTATGTTAACCTTACATGAATATGGTATACATACAAAAATACAAAGAAAATTGCTTATTTTAAATGATACAATTAAGAAATAGGAGGTGAGTAAAATATGACAAAAAAAACGAGTTGGACTAGTCTAATAGGATTAGTCTGGTTAGCAACCATTGCATTACTTTGGACAAACTTTGCTAAGTTGATTCCAAATAAAGTTGCTTCTCTAAGCATCTTTATTATTATGATTGTCATTGCAGCAGGAGCTAGTCTGACAGGACTTTACCGACTTAAAAAGAAAAAATATTAAGAACGGATCGTACTTCTCTCCAAATGGGGAGGAGTTTGCTCTAATATTAAAAATTCGCTTCCTATAACGATAATTATGTAAATGAGCTGTCCATATGGGCAGCTTATTTTATTTTTTGCCTAACGTGGGTTTTTCCGAAATGCTGGCGGTACCCCATCGCTATCAAGCTAAGAAAATACAACTCTCCCAGAACGAGATTTTGTCCTAATTTGTAATAAAAAAGCTCATTTTTTCGTTTTGGGGTGGATTTGTTTTCTTAAGTTTATGGGCATGCGTCGTACCCCATAAAGGGAAAAAGAATTAATTTTCGAATATTTAACTATAATATACTAAATTTAGGAGGAGCTTATGAAAAGGATTTTATTGAAAAAAGCATTTTCCGCGTTATTATTGACCACTGTTTTAACATTCTCATTTTCTACTGCTGCATTTGGAGAATCCGGAACTACCCAATCACTTAAAATGAACAATGTTCTTGAAAGGGTTGTGACGGTTGAAACAAAGGGTGAATTTGATCATGAAGAGACCCAAAATATGGTTGATCGTCTCTGGAGCATCCCAACTAATATATTGATCACCATGCATAAACAGGGAGTTCAGGTTAAACTGATTAATTTCCCTCTTACTGATTTGCCGGAGTATGAATATTTAAGGGGAACCGTTCCAAGGGGATGGGAACATACTCCATATACGTGGGATGATGTGCCAGGTGCAGGTGGGCAGACAGTTGTTGCTCGAATCGGTTACAGCTATAAAAAGATGCATAGTTCTGTAAGCCTTGAGCTGCATGAAACAGCCCATTCCATTGATCGTTATGTATTTGACAATATTAGTTATTCGGATGAGTTTACTGAATTTCATGCTTTGGAGCATGATGATTTTAATGACAATCCATATTTCGATTACAAGGAAGAATATTTCGCCGAAGCCTTTGCCTATTTTTATGCTGGTCCAGACACGAAGGCTGAGTTAGAAGAAAAAGCTCCATTAACTTATAAATTTATTAATGAGTTGCAGCGGAATATCCCATCGGAAAAGCATTCAAATAAGTAGAATTATAGAATTTTTCCATAATCATGGGATTCCCAAGTTATAGAAACGGAATTCAAAAAGGGGTACGGCAAGAATTCCTTCTTTTTTGAGCCACTTAAAGAAAAGTCTTTTTATCCATTTAACGCTTGCTAGGTGTCAATATTTGTACGAAAAAAGCTGTGATCAGTGATTTTTACTTGATAAAATAATTTATTTATGCTATAAATCATTTTTATAATTTTAAGGTATATAATAGGATTCTCCTGGCCAGGGGAATCCTATTTTTTTGTTCTAAAAGGGGGGCACGCTCCATCGCTATCAAGCTAAGAAATACAAATACCCCAAAACGAGAGAATTGACATCTTCATGTGAAAATGTACATTTTTTTGTTTTGGGGGTGTTATAAAATTCTTAAGTTGATAGCGATGGGGTAGTACCACATCACCAACATTTTTGAAAAAAAACACGCTAGTCAAAAGTAAAATAATATCAAAAAAAGAGGACAAATCTCATAATAACAGGGTTTGTCCTCTTAATCTCCACCCTTTCCCTCTTTCTGATTTTAGAAGGGTTTTATGTTATCTAAGTGTGCGTAACCATAGGGCTCTTTTGCCTATTTGATAGGAAAAATTAGTTCTTTATTTCCATAAACTCCAACAAATCGTCTAAAACTTCTTGTTGGTTCTGCCATAGTTCAGGCAAGTTATCTAAGGGGAAAAATTTTAGCTGTAAGCTTTCTTCGTTATTAGTATGTAATGTTCCATGAAAATCTCTACAAATATAAGTCAATTTCACTAAGGCAACTTGATCACCGTTAGATAGTGCTCGTTCGTATTTTTTTCCAGAATACACATTAAAGAATTCAAGTTTCCCTAATTTCAAACCAGTTTCTTCAAACACTTCTCTCCTTGCTGTATCTTCAACTGTCTCACCAAATTCCATAAATCCGCCAGGGTGTCCCCACTTTCCATTATCAGATCGTAATTGCAGAAGCACTTCATTCTTTTCATTCAATACAAAACAACCTGCGACCACCATAATTACTTTTTCATGTCCAACCATATTTCTTAAATAACTTATATAATCCATGTATTTCAGCTCCAATATGAATTTACATTCATTATAAATAATTTCATAGAAATTTGTTTTGTCTCATTGCAGTACCGATTATAAGAAACCGCATTTCATAAAATACAATATATTCCACCTTATCCCTCCATTACCCTAATTGTACCATCAGCATAAGTAGTCAATAATGAATAGAACTCTCGTTATGGGGGATTTTGATTCTTTAAGTTGATGGCGATGTGGTACTACCCCTAATATAAATAAGTGGAACTTTTTTATTTCTCTAATTTGGCGTTTCTAATCATTTACTCCAGTGTTACTTTATTCAATCACAATAATATATTAAAAATTTGTGACACCTTACATTGTTAACATAATATTTTTATCGTCCCCTTATTTTGATACCTACGCCTTAAGGAATACGGACACGATTCTGGGTATGAAGGGGCACTCTAGGAAAATGTTCAAAGTAATTCTATAAAATTCATTAATGATTTTGATACGTTTCCTTCAAAAAACTTACAGATTGTTTGATTAGCGCTTTTAGAACATTACTATCAATGTCTGCTATTTTATTTATATAAATACACGATTTTCCAGAGGTGTATTTTCCAAAGCTTTTTAATAGTTCCTCTTGCTTAGGATCACCAGCTGCAAAATATAGACTAATTTTAGCTTTTCTCGGAGAAAAGCCTACTAATGGAGCATCTCCCTCATGACCAGATGCATACTTATAATGGTATGTTCCAAAGCCGATAATACTTGGTCCCCATATTTTTGCTGTATAGCCTGTTGTTTCAGTAAATATATCTAATAATTGATATGCGTTTTCTCGTTTTTTAAGATTTTCAACACTTTCAATAAATTCAATTACACTATTGTTAGTTTCTTTTGTTTTAAGTTTGTACATATTAAAATCACTCCTTTTTAGATATAGTTTTCATAGCATATATAATTATAATATAGGGCTAATCATACAAGTCTCTCAACTTTAAAATGCTAACTGCTTCCTTTTTTACCTTTCTGTCCATTATGGGGAATAAAGATAATTGAATCACTTAAAATCCCAGTATTACTGAATTTTTCTTATTAATATAAAATACGGTACGTGAAATTTATTTATCTCTGCAGCTGAATAAAAAAACTAAGCTTATTTTTTTATTTAGGATAGAAAATTATGATTTCAAATTTAATTTTCATAATAAAAAATAAAAGATGGCTTAACATCAACCATCTTTTATGGCCCAGTACCTAAAAAACCGCCATCCTTTCCTTTGATTCTACAGAAACAATAGCGCTTTTTTGTTATACGGCTATAAAAAAGTTCAAATGTTCGTATTATCGCTTTTAGTAATGGCTAATTATATCATTTCCATTCACAATCAAAATATAGGAATGATTTCTTTAGCAATACACAGCAGACTTTGATTTAAGAAAATACAAATACTCTATTCCGGCATCAGTGATCTTTGTACCGGCCCGCCCTCTGCCTTTTACGACAAATCCTTCACTTTCTAAAATATCCAGGCGGCGGCGAATTTGCTGAGGGGATAAAATAAAGTCTGATTCTTTGCTTTTACTTGAAAGCAGATCTCTGCTTGCCGCTTTTCCTTTTTCATTGCATTGCTTGATTACTTCCAATATAAAAACATGCTCCTTCATTTCCAGTATACTTCCACATACGGAATATTCGGATGTAACGCTACCTCCCTCTTGTCCCATCATGGACGGAAGATCTCCTTTCGTCACTACATTTCCCTCACAAATTGTCAGCATATAATCAATTGTGCTTTTTAGTTCTCGTATATTTCCAGGCCATTCATATTGCATGAAATACTCCAGCACATCTTGTTCTATCTTTACCCATTTTCCGCTCTTTGTGATGAAATGCTTAATCAAAATTGGTATATCCGCCCTTCTCTCAATGAGTGGTGGAATACAGAGATTAAGTACATTCAGTCGGTAAAATAAATCGGCTTTGAATGAACCGGCTTTGAATGAACCGGCCCGTATCTTTCCTTGAAGATCTTTATTTGTTGCGGTAATCACTCGAACATTAACAGGTATAATTCTTACACCGCCGATTCTTCGGATTTCTCCCTCCTGCAGAACGCGCAGCAGATGTGATTGAACTGTAAGACTTATATCGCCGATTTCATCCAAAAAGATAGTTCCGTTATCCGCTAATTCAAACAGACCTTTCTTGCCCCCCTTTTGTGCTCCTGTAAATGTCCCTTCTTCGTAACCGAACAATTCACTTTCAAGCAGGTTCTCTGTTAATGCGCTACAGTTTACAGCCAGAAACGGTCCGTTTTTTCGCAATGAATGCTCATGAATAGCATGGGCAAACAGTTCTTTTCCTGTTCCTGTATCACCCTGAATTAAAATTGGATGTTCTGATAAGGCAAGTTTCTTGGCGATTCGCTTACGCTCTTTCATTACAGTATGTTCGCCAATAATATCCTGAAATCCGTATTTAGTATGAAATCCTTTATTACGCATTTCTCTTTGCGCTGTTTTTTCAATTTCAAAGGCTTGATGTACACTCTTAAAAGTTGCGACAATTGTATTTTCTTGCACCATTTGCAATCGAAAAATTACGACATCCACGCCATCTATGTTGAAGAACTTGCTTTCATCCTTTCCATTCATGATGAAATCGGTAATATCCCGACGACTCATCACATGTTCTATATACTCATTAACCACATCTTGTGCCACAATATGAAACAATGCCGTAAGACGTTCATTGATTACCGTAATCCGTCCTTCCTGGTTAACGACCAATATTCCATCATCGACAGTTCCCAACACATTTTGGATATGCTCGCTCATCTGCTTAGCATCCCGCTCTGCATGTAATAGTTTACGTTGTAATTCAATGATATTGCTAATATACCTTTCTGAAACCTTCGAGGATATATCCTTGTTCAAACCGCAACATTCTACAACCTCCAGGATTGTTGTCATATCAAAAAGACGTACGCCTATATCGATTACTTCTTTTATGTAAGAAGGGCACAGATGTGTTTCTCCTGGCGAAACGGCAATTCGAACATCATCATAAAACAATACCCCCTTCCGAAAAGGGATAAATTGAATATGATCGATACCAAGTTGATATAAGGATTCAATAAGATTTATAGTTGCATCATCATTATCATTCACCACCAGAACTGATGAATCTTCAGGTATTCTTAAAAGTTTATCAATATATTCATGATGAACTGTTCTCTTTCCCACAATTATTTCCTCAGCATTCACGGTATACATATCATTTGTTTGATCATAAACAGAAGCTGATGAATACAAGATAATTGTATCTTCAAGGGACTGCGGTATTCCCTCATCCGCAGCATAGCTTTTAATATGAACATAGTCTCCAAGCAATTGTTCCAGTTGCTCCTGTAAGGCTTGCTTTGTTTTTGAGCTTCCAGCTATGAGTGTAAGTGAAAATTTTGACATTAAAACACCTGCCTACGTTTAAATTGGTTCTATTATATCGCCAAAAAAGAACAATAAAAACCAAAAACTCGAATCTTACCATAAAAATCCCCTTAAAAATCAATCTATTAATACTGGCACAGATATTGCATATATAAATCGATGAAGTGTCCGAGGTTATGAAAAGGAGGTAAACAGCAGAATACGCGAAAAAGAACATAGTCTATTGGCGGCACTTTGGTAAGCATTCTATTTCAACCCATTTATTTTAAATACAAAGGAGGAGCACATATGAGCCAACTACACGAACAGACTGTTTCGCTTGGAAAAAAAGAGAAAAAAATTAATGTTTTTGTATTGCTGTTCGGCATTCTTGTAATAGCGACCCTATTAACTTATTTTTTGCCGACCGGAGAATATGCACGGATTGAAGTAAATGACCGGACAACTGTAGACCCAAATTCTTTTAAATCGATAGCATCAACTCCGGTCGGATTTTTCGATATGATAAAAGCTGTTCATACGGGAATGGTAGAAGCCGGCAATATTATATTTTTCTTGTTGATTATCGGAGGGTTTTTTGGTGTCTTACGAGCAACAGGTACGGTTGATGTGCTTATCGCTACAATGGCTAGGAAGTTGGCGAAGCGTGAAAAACTATTGATTCCTGTCGTGACGCTGTTTTTCGCTGTAGGTGGTTCTTTAATGGGGATGGCGGAAGAAACACTGGCTTATCTTCCTCTTATCATTCCGCTGGCGTTGGCTCTGGGATTTGATGCAATTACAGGAACTGCTATCGTCATAGTAGGAGCATTGTCAGGGTTTACAACTGCCATCATGAATCCTTTCACAGTAGGACTTGCCCAAGGAATCGCAGAATTACCGATGTTCTCAGGCATATTGTTTCGCCTTATTTTATTTGTTATCATCTACCTTGTTTCTGTTCTTTATATCTATCGTTACGCAATGAAGGTAAAGAAAAATCCTTCTATAGGAATCTACGGAAAGTATACAAAAGAAGACGCAGAAAAATTACTGCAATCAAGTGGGAAGTTAACAGCAAGACATAAGTTCATCTTAGGGGCTTTTGTAATTAATTATATCGTTTTGGCGTTTGGTGTAATCAAATTCCAATGGTACATTACAGAAATTACATCTTTGTTCCTTTTATTGACAATAATAATTGGGATCATCGGCAAACTATCTGCAGATCAGATTGTTAACTCCTTTATAAACGGCTCTGCATCCTTGCTCGGCGGTGCTTTGATTATTGGTGTATCGCGCGCCATTCTTGTTGTATTGAATGAGGGACATATCGTTGACCCTATGCTGCATCAATTATCTGTATCAATCAAGCATATTCCGGACTATTTAAGCGTTGTTGGCATGTACAATTTCCAAGCTCTTATTCATTTTGTTCTAGCATCTGGCACTGGTCATGCGATGCTGACAATGCCGATTATGGTGCCACTTGCAGACTTATTGGGTATTACACGCCAAACTGCAGTGTTATCTTTCTCTTTTGCTGATGGAATCGGAAATATGATTTTTCCGACCGCTACGACCTTAATGGCAGGCTTGGCGATTGCAGGAATTTCTTGGACAAAGTGGGCAAAGTGGATTCTGCCACTTGTGTTCATTCACTATCTCATCGGATTAGTAGCTGTTATCATAGCTCACTTCATAGGATATGGTCCATTCTGATATAAAACGAAAAGTATTGACAGGAGGAAAAAAGAATTGATTACCTTAATAAAAAATGGAGAAGTATACGCACCCAACTACCTAGGACGGAAAGACATATTAATTGCAGATGATAAAATCGCATTCATAGATGATAGAATCGCAATTCCTAACAACTTTGCTCCTATTCTAGTCATTGATGCGGCAAATCTTTTGGTTGTTCCAGGATTTATCGATTCACACGTTCATATTATTGGTGGAGGCGGAGAAGGCGGATTCAAAACCCGCACACCTGAGCTGATGCTCACTGATATTACAACTGCAGGTATTACAACACTAGTCGGTTTACTCGGTACTGACGGGACAACACGTAAAATGGAAAGTCTGCTTGCCAAGGCGCGGGCACTTGAAGAAGAGGGAGTTTCTTGTTTCATTCACACAGGCTCCTATCAAGTGCCAGTAAAAACGCTGACGGGAAAAATCGAAGATGATATTATTTTAATTGACAAAATTATCGGTGTTGGAGAGATTGCTATCTCCGACCATAGATCATCAGAACCTACATTTGAGGAAATAGTTAAAGTCGCCACTGCCGCACGCAATGGCGGTATTCTGTCAGGAAAAGCTGGCATATTAGAAGTTCATGTAGGGGACGGAGAGGGAAAACTTTCATTGTTACATGAAATTGCAGATAAAACCAACATTCCGATTCGGCACTTCCATCCAACACATATAAACCGAAACGAAGAATTATTCAGGGCGGGTATTGATTACGCAAAGCGAGGCGGTTACGTAGACTTTACCACAAGTACTACCCCTCAATTTTTGGAGGACGGGGAAGTGAAATGCAGTGAGGCATTACGTATAATGCTTGAAGATGGAGTCCCAGTCGGACACATCACCTTCTCCTCAGATGGACAGGCCAGCCTCCCCTTCTTTGACAACAATGGGGAGTATGCAGGCCTTCAAGTCGGAAAAGTATCTTCGCTATTTCACGAAGTACGAGAATCTGTTTTAGTGGAAGGTATTCCGTTAGAAACGGCACTGGAAGTCATTACCACGAATCCCGCACAATTGCTGAAGCTTTCAAGTAAGGGCTGTATCCAAACCGGGAAGGATGCTGACATCGTATTGTTGGAAAAAGAAACGTTGGACATTCACAGCGTCATTGCAAAAGGCAAGTTTATGGTAGAAAATAAAGTTCCGATAGTGAAGGGAACATTTGAATAAGAAAGATAAGAAGCTTCTAGTAATTGTTGCAATTCATAATTCACCGAAAAGGCGGAGTCTGTTTGATGTCTTCGCCTTTGTTTATATAGAGCATGAACGGTTTCGATTCCTTTTATCGTACGTGAAGCATAACGAATATTTTGAAATCCTGCGGACTTGGAAAAACAACACTTCATATGCCAATGGTCCTGTTCTATAAGATTGTTTAAATACTTGATTGTGTAATGAGTCGTGTGTTTACATAATCCTTTTCCTTTAATTTCTTGAACGCACAAAGTAATGCGGGTGCCTTATCTGTAATAAGAACTGTTAGTTCTCCAAACGTTTTTACTAATCTTTTCATAAAGACATATGCCGCCTGATGATCTCGTGTTTTTCGAAGTTGAATATCCAATGTGTATCCATCTTTATCGATTGCACGATATAAATAACACCATTTTCCTTTTACTTTTATATAAGTCTCATCTAATTTCCACGACGATTGTATCTTTTTGTTTTTCGTCTTCCAAATTTGATAGGTTAAATTCCCATATTCATGAACCCAACGCATAATCGTTGTTGGATAAATCGATATTCCACACTCTCTCAAAAGTTCAGATATATCACGATAGCTTAAAGAAAAACAACAGTAGTAGCCCACGGCTACCAAAATAATATCTTCCTGAACTGTTTCCCTTTATAATATCGCATTTGTGATTCTCCTTACTCTTTTTTCTAGAATGTAGTCTCATTTAGAAAACTTTGCAACAGAACCCTTAATTCACTACAATACTCTCTATACATTTTGGATATACTAAAAATGTATGTTCGCTAATTCATATATATTTCATTACTGAATTTTCAAACGAAATGTAAGGAGGATGTTTATGATCAAAAACTGTACAGCATTACTTATTATTGATGTACAGATAGGTTCATTTAGGGAGAAAAAAATATTATATAAAGAAACGGAATTATTAAAAACCATTCAACTATTAAATTCTAAAGCTTGTTCTGTTCAAGCACCCATTTTTTATATGAAGTTTAACGGGGAACCAGGTTCATTACTAGAACGGGGAACTCCTGGGTGGAAAATTCATGAATCTATAGCTCCATCAGTACAAGATACCGTTCTTGAGAAAAAACATCCTGATTCATTTCATAAAACAAATCTTCAACAAGAGCTAAATAAAAAGAATATTAAACATATCGTCATTACTGGAATTCAGTCAGAGATATGTATAGATGCAACATGCCGACGTGCATTCAGCTTAGGATATGATGTTACTCTTGTGGAAGACGGACATAGTACATATGATTCCACATTATTATCGGCATCTCAAATTATTAAGCATCATAACGATATACTAGGTCAATGGTTCGCTCGTGTTAAAAGTGCGAAAACTATTGAATTTTAGTTATATGCCCATACCTTTTTTTACAACAATACATGCAAAAAAGGTATTCTTAAATATGGAATCTTATGATGGGCATAATACAAATATCGTAGCATCTTTCAAATTTAGCTAAGATGACAATGCATACTCGATTAACCATCACTAAAAAGGGTTCTGGTGCAAAAAGATAATGGAGAGCAAAAAGAATGAGTGATTCCTAACGGAATGACTATTTATGCGGTAATACCAAAGAAAATATTAATCAGACGTATCTGTTTTTGGACAGACTGTTCCCCATGGAAAGTGTGCACTTTTCTAATCATATGCATAGCTTCTATTTCAGCAAGTGTTTTGATTACTGTGTGAAAAGCTTGAAACCCTAGCATATATCGGACCCGTTTTTTGATAAATCGATGGTCTTGTTCGACAATGTTGTTTAGATATTTCATCTGTCGTAACTTGATTCCTTCTGGTAGGTCTCCTGCTTTTTGTGATTGTTTCACGGCTTTTGGATAGGCTGGGTTTTTATCAACTTTGAGGACACGAGGTTTTGAGGCATGACAAGAAGCTAAGGCCTTTTTGAAGAAACGTTTAGCTGATTTCGCTTTTCTATTTTTAATTAAGTAAAAATCAACGGTGTTTCCTCCGGAATCCACAGCAAGATACAAGTACATCCATCTTGCTCTCTTAAACAATAGGCCTCATTTGGTAATCCCCCTTTTAAGAATGAAAAATATCAAAAAGTTGATTTAGAAAAAGCACTGCCAAAATCTTCAGCAATGCTTTTTGATTAGATGTACTATGATAATGAGCGTCTACTTTCTTCTATATGTTTGCTCATGAATAGAATTCAAATTTGTATTCTATTCATGAGTTCTGTATGTTCATATATATTTACTTTAATTTCAAGATACGTTCTATTTCCTCCACACTTAACTTACTTGCTTTTGCAATAGTTTCAAGCGGTACACCAATTTCATGCATCCCTCGAATCATTTGCATCTTACCTTGCTCAATGCCTTTTTCCATACCCTCTTGTTCTGCATGTGCTAGCTTAGCTTGTTCATCTAAAAGTAATTTCTCTCGAGCTTCATATGCTATTCGGAAAGAAGAATCATGGCTCATATTTTCCCATTTATTTATTGCCTTTTGTAAAATTGGATCTTGATTCATCGCAATCTCCTCCAATGTTTGAGTTAAATGTTCATCTTCATGTGCTGGTAATAATAACATCCAACGAACAAATGTATTTTCCCACGGGTTTACTTTTTCTTCACGCCATTGTTTTACCAATTTCGGTATCTCTACAAAATGGATTTCAATGTCGTCACTTAATAGTTGCTGCATTTTTGTATTCCATAATTGTCCGATGGTATGAAATGCATCATCCTGAGAAAACAAAATAAAGTCTAGTAAGTTAATGGTAATTGTTTTCCGAAGTGAGCGATATGGCATCCCTTCTTGCATTTGGGATGTATAAAGTTTACTCCAATAATATAAAGATCGCTTCACCATATCATGTGTATTTCGAAGCTGAATTTCGATATTTACTTGCGTCCCATTATCTAGTGTTGCTAATAGGTCTAAAATTGATAACTTATCATCTTCATAAGATTTATGGAGATGTGGATCATCTAGTTGTAGCGATGTAATAGGTGCATCTAAAGATTCCTCTAAAATTGCATTTAAGAAACCAGTTAAAATTTCCTCATTTCCTTTCGTCCCAAATAACTGTTTAAAAGCAAAATCAATGCGTAAATTTACTAATTTAGTGGACATGGATTTCCTCTCCCTGTCTATATCATCTCTTATTCTTATTGTACATAAAAAAAGGTAGAACATGCAAACAGGCACTTATGCTATCTCACATAAGTGCCTGCCTAAATCCATAAAAAATTAGTGGTTCTGGGCAAAAACGATTGCAAGTAACATCGTTTTTGCGCCAGAACCTTTATTTTCGTCTATTCCTTTTCTGGCCAAATTTTCGCGTTGGGTTCTAATAACCACTTGTGGTCTTCCTCCATGATACGATCATTCCATGGATTATTCTCAAGATGTCGAATCATCCAACAAAAATACATTGCATATCCAGGCGCCGTTGCTTGTGGGTGATCTAGCTCACCAGGAATTGTAATAAAACTATTATGTACAACGCGATAAGCATCCTCACCAACCATTGCACACCCAAATCCCTGCGGCTTGTTAAAGCGATAATAATATACCTCTGGTTGGTCGTGATGATGTGGCGGATAACTAGACCAACGCCCTGGATAAGAAATAACTTCTCCTACTACCATATTAGAGTATGCCGCATTGTTATAGTCAAAAATTGTACGAATAACACGCTGCGCTGTTCCCTCCCATACTCCTTCTCCAGCTACAACACTTTGGCAATCATTTGGAGTATACAACTTGGACGCAAATTCTTCGTCATTATCCGTTTTTTGAACAAGTACTTCACTGTCTGAAAGAGCAGTAATTGTAACCTTTACATTTTTCGCCACATGCAAACACCAAGGGTTTTCTTCAAAAACAGACTCTCTTTGAATAACTTCTACATTTCCTTCCCACTCTAAACGTATTGTCCCTTCTAATAAAAGAACTGCTGTTTCATTCTTATTATCTAATAATATCTCTTCTTTTCCATTAGACATCTTATATATGCCTATATCCATTAACATATCACTGTATTGACCGTTCATTTCTGTTAATACATTATACCCTTCTTTTAATTCACCTAATTTTCCTAACATGACTTTCTCCCCCTTTTTATTTAATGACTTCTATAATTTTCTACCTTTGTCAGCTAACTAAACTCCGAGTTTCCTCTATTATTAAAGAAGAAAGCTTTTCTGGTTACGCTCTGTTTTCACTTCCGAATATTCGCATATGATTTTTAACGTTTTCGTATGCGGCATCAATAACATCTTGATGATATGTAAAGTAATCTGAATAAGGAGTATTCCGAGCGGCAGTGTTAACCGCAGTAATTACATTCTGAAACGTGGCTGTTGCTACATTAATTTTGCAAACACCATGTTGAATGCATTGCTTGAAATCCTCTGGACTAATGCCAGAACCACCATGTAATACAAGTGGAATACGAACTACCTCATTAATTTCTTGTAGGCGGTCTAATCGTAAATCAGGATCTCCATTGTACATACCGTGCGCATTTCCAATCGCAACAGCTAACGCATCTACGTCTGTTTCTTCTGCAAATTGTTTTGCTTCTTTAGTACTTGTCAGCAACATCTCAATATCTTCTGATCCGTCCTCACTACCACCAACTCTGCCAATCTCAGCCTCTACCGTCGCTCCGTACTGTTTCGCAAGCGCTACAATTTCTTTTGTCCTTTGGATATTCTCTTCTAATGGAAAGTGAGAGCCGTCAAACATAACCGAACTAAAACCAATTTCTAACGTCTCTTTAATCTTTTCAAACGTCATACCGTGATCAAAGTGAACTGCTACTGGGACAGTCGCTTTTTTCGCTGCAGCAACCATCAAAGGACCAATCAGATGAATTGGCGAATGATTCAAACGAACTTCCGCAATTTGTAGAATAAGCGGCGAACGCAACTCTTCTGCTGCTTGAATAGCTCCCATTACCATTTCTATATTAGCGACACTGAAAGCTCCGACCCCATAATTCTCTTGATTTGCCTTTATTAAAATATCTTTCATTTGAACTAATGGCATTACACATTCACCTTTTTCAATATAATTTACTAAATGGAAAAACAAATGTCTCGTCTTTTTACTCCTTATGTAAGAGGACAAGTTGATTGCCGAATAATTAACTCAGGGGTAAGAAGCAAACGTTTCTTACAAAGTTTTGGGTGTTTCATCTCTTCAACGAGCATCTCTACTACCCTTGTACCCATTTGCTTCATTGGCTGGGCAATGGTCGTTAACATAGGGGTTGTCGTAGTAGAAAGTACTGTATTATCAAAACCAATAATTGATAAATCTTCAGGGATATTCAGACCCTCTTCTTTAGCAACCTTCATGACCCCAATCGCCAATAAATCATTACAGGCAAAAATCGCGGTCGGCCTTTCTGGTAGTCTCAAGAGTTGCTTAGCACTTTCATATCCACTTTGAATTGTCGCTTCCGTTTTCACTACATAATCTCGGGGTACAATTATTCCCTCTTCTTTCATAACATCTTTAAAAGCACGTAAGCGAAGCTGATTACTTTTGGCATCCTCTGTAATGATAGCAATCTTCCTATGCTGTAAAGATAGTAAATAGGAAGTAGCTAAATAAGCGCCTTTATAATCATCTACGGTTACAGTGTTGACGGGTAGATTGTAGATTTCTGAAGCGATTAAACTAACAGGTACATCCTGCTTTACCATATTCTCTAGTAAACTAGCATTTCGGAAAGCTGAAGCGATAATAAGACCATCAATTCTTTGACGGGTTAACAAGGATAAATACTTCTTTTCTTTCTGTGCATCATTATCCGTATTACATATCATCACATGAAATCCTAGTTCATAGCTTCGGTCCTCAATACTTCTTGCTACTTCAGCAAAAAAAGGATTAGAGATGTCAGGGATGAGAAGACCAATCATTTTTGTTTGTTTTCCTGTTAAAGCAGATGCCACGACACTTGGATGGTAATTTAGTTGATCCATAACCTGAAGTACTTTTCTCCTTGTACGCTCACTAATATTTCCAGTCCGATTGATTACCTTTGAAACAGTTGATATAGATACACCAGCTTCCTCTGCAACACTATAAATTGTTGGTTTCATATGACACCTCCTTTTTCTATTACTACATATTCTTTATACGTTATTGAAACTTGTAATCTCACAATGAGAAATTAAAGACCTGCTTTTTCTTGTATAAATTTTCGGGCTTTTAATGCGTATTCAAAAGGATTCGCTAAAGCTGGGTCTTGCTCTGCTTCTACCACAAACCACCCTTTATAATCAGAGTTTGCAAGGATAGTAAACACTTCATCAAATACAATTACGCCATCTCCTGGAACTGTAAATGCACCATTCTTCACTGCCTGTAAGAAACTTAAATCGTTTTCCTTTACAGCATCTACTACTTCCTGGCGAATATCTTTTAAATGTACGTGTTTAATACGAGGTAAATATTTTTTCAAAATATAAAGCGGCTCTTCTCCTGAAAAAACAAGATGACCTGTATCAAAAAGCAGAGATACAAGATCTGGATTAGTCATATCCATTAACTTTTCAATTTCTGCCGTTGTTTGTAAACCCGTACCCATATGATGATGGTATACAATATGTAACCCCTTTTCCTGAGCTAATTTACCGAGGTGATGTAAACCATCTGCAAGCTTATTCCACTCTTCTTCTGTAAAAACGGGCTTGTTTTTAAATAGCGGTACATCCATTAAACCTTGAATACTATGTCCTTGCTCTGATACAACGATGACCTTTGCACCCATATCATGCAAGAAATCTCTATGCTTAATAAATGCTTCTACTGTCTCTTCAAGCGGCTTCGTTGTCAAGAACGCACTAAACCATGCGCTAGCAATCTCCAGGTTTCGTAATTCCAAAGATTTTTTCAATACAACTGTATTTCTCGGATATTTATTACCTACTTCACTTCCATTAAATCCAGCTAGTGCCATCTCACTAATACATTGTTCAAACGTATTTTCTGCTCCTAGCTCCGGCATATCATCATTTGTCCAAGCAATTGGTGCAATTCCAAGCTTAATCGTGTTTTCTTTGAACATCCCCTTGTCTCTCCTCTTTGCAAAATGTTATAGAATTTCGCCAAATTCTCTTATCTGTTCGTTAAAAAGAAAGCTTCCTAAACAATATGCATGTAGATAAAAAGCTCTCTTTGTGTCCTAATCTAATAAGATCTTGCCTTTTGCAAGTTACTTATTTTACTCTCGTACGCAGCTTGTACACTTTGACTATTAGATACTTCTGCAACACCTACATGCCACCATGACTCGTATCCATTTGTCATTGTTTTTGGTAATACTTTAATATCAATCAATGTAGAAACCGTTTGTTTTTTCGCATCTTTAAGCGCTTCCTGTAATTGTTCTATCGATGTAACACGATACGTTTTCACGCCATATCCAGCCGCGCTAGCTGCAAAATCAATTTTCATAATAGCCCCATTTAATTTACGAGTTTCCTGGTTTCGGTAGCGAAACTCTGTTCCAAAGCTCCCCATTCCGTTGCCCATTTGTAAGTTATTAATGCAGCCAAATCCGGAGTTATCAAACAATAAGACGTTAATTTTTTTGTTTTCTTGAAGACTTGTGACGAGCTCAGAATGAAGCATTTGGTAACTACCATCCCCTACCATTGCATATACTTCTTTCGATGGTTCAGCTAGCTTTGCACCAAGTGCGCCTGCAACCTCATAGCCCATGCAAGAGTATCCATACTCCATGTGATATGTATTTGGTTTTCTCGATGCCCACATTCTTTGTAAATCACCCGGAAGACTTCCTGCTGCACCGACGATAATTGCATCTTCATCAAGTAATGTATTAATTTGTCCAATGACTGCAGTCTGTGTTAATTGTGTACCAAGTGCGTCTACATACTCATTTAAATTCTCATCGAAATGACCTTCGACTTCTGGCGTGAAATCTTGACCTGAAAAGCGAATATTATGTAGACGTGCTAATTCTGTTTCCCAAGCCTCTTTTGCATCTACGATTTCTGTTGTATAACTAGATTGATAACCAATTGCTTGCAATTCATCTAAAAGGGAAAGAAGTGCTTCTTTCGCATCTGCTATAACCTTCAATGCATCAAGCTTGTTCGCATGAAATTCTGAAATGTTGATGTTTAAAAACTCAACTTCTTCATTTTGAAATAATTGCTTAGATGCAGTCGTAAAATCAGTAAATCTCGTGCCGATCCCAATGACAAGATCCGCCTCTTTTGCAATTGTATTGGCTGCTAAATTTCCAGTTACCCCAATGCCGCCAAGATTATATGAATGGCTGCTTTCAATCGCACTTTTCCCAGCTTGCGTTTCTCCAAATGGAACGTGGAATGCTTCAGCAAACTGTTTGAGTTCCTCTGCCGCTTCTGCGTATCTTACACCACCACCGCAAATCATAACCGGCTTTTTCTTTCTCTTAATCATTTCCACCGCATCCGCTAAGCTGGCTTTTGTAGGTAGACGACGTTCAATACGGTGAACGCGCTTTTGGAAGAAGTAACTTGGAAAATCCCAAGCTTCTCCTTGGACATCTTGTGGTAAACAAATTGTTACAGCTCCTGTATCTGCCGGATTCGTTAAAACACGCATAGCTTGAATCATAGCTGTCATCAATTGTTCAGGACGATTTATCCGGTCCCAATACTTACTTACAGCACGAAAAGCATCATTCGTAGAAATAGATAAGTCATGTGTTTGTTCAATTTGTTGAAGAACAGGATCAGGTTGTCTCGTTGCAAATACATCACCTGGAAGTAGTAACACGGGAATATTATTTGCAGAAGCTGTTGCAGCAGAGGTAACCATATTTGCTGATCCAGGACCAACAGAAGAAGTACATGCCATAATTTGTTTTCTGTGTTTTTGTTTTGCAAAAGCAACCGCAGCATTTGCCATCCCTTGCTCATTTCTCCCTTGATATACTTCTAATTCCCCTCTGTTTTCTTCTAAAGCTTGACCTAGGCCTACTACATTTCCATGACCAAAAATAGTAAAGATTCCCTTAATAAACTTTTGTTGCTCTCCATCAAACTCTACATATTGCTGATTCAAAAATTTCACCAATGCTTGCGCCGTCGTCATTCTGACAGTTTGCATAATGTTTGCTCCTTTCTATCTCTATCAGTCATTCTGCATATGAAAAAGGAGTATCAGGAATTTGATAGACTCCTAATACTTCCTTCTTATGTTTTAATACTTTCGTTACTTTCGCTTACGAACAACTAGAGAGATTTTACTTCTCTCTTAGTCATTACTTTTCCCAACGAGATGTAAGCATTTTCTTTCTTGTATAAAACTCAACGCCGTCAGTACCGTTCGCATGAAGGTCACCATAGAAAGAGTCTTTCCAGCCAGAGAACGGGAAGAATGCCATTGGCGCTGGTACCCCAACATTCACACCTAACATACCTGATTCAATTGTTTCACGGAATTGACGTACACTTGCTCCGCTATCTGTATAAATGCAAGCCCCATTTGCAAATCGAGACTCATTCGCAATTTCAATTGCTTCATCTAATGATTTCACACGAACAATTGATAGAACAGGAGCAAAAATCTCATCTTGCCAGATTTTCATTTCTTTTGTAACATGGTCAAAAATTGTTGGCCCAACGAAGTAGCCAGCTCCTTTTACAGCTGTATCTTCGCGTCCATCACGAACTAATGTAGCACCCTGTTCTACACCTGAATCGATGTAACCAATTGTGCGCTCTTTATGGTTATCGCGAATAACTGGTCCTAAAAATACATCTTCATCAAGACCATTGCCGATTACAATTTTATTTGCTTCTTCTACTAGTCTTCCAACTAATTGATCTGCAATTTCTTCTTGTACTGTTACAACAGAAGCAGCCATACAACGCTCACCAGCTGAACCGAATGCAGCACTAATAATTTGCTTTGTTGCTAGTTCAAGATTCGCATCATTTAATACAATGGAATGGTTTTTCGCACCCGCTAGTGCTTGAACACGTTTTAAGTTTTCTGTTCCTTTTTTGTATACATATTCTGCGACTGGCTGAGAACCTACAAATGAAATTGCCTTCACTAGTTTATGTTCAAGAAGACCGTTTACTACATCGTGTGCGCCATTTACGATATTTAATACACCTTTTGGTAAACCTGCTTCTTCAGCTAATTCCGCTAATTTTGCCGCTAGAAGTGGTGTACGCTCTGATGGTTTTAATACAAATGTATTACCACACGCAATCGCAAGTGGGAACATCCAGCACGGAACCATCATTGGGAAGTTAAAAGGTGTAATCCCGCCTATAACACCAATTGGGTAACGATACATGCCAGACTCAATACCTGTCGCAATATCAGGAAGCTGTTTTCCCATCATTAATGTAGGAGCACCCGCTGCAAATTCCACACACTCAATACCACGAAGAACTTCACCGTAAGCTTCGTTATAGCTTTTTCCATTTTCAATCGTAATAAGTTTCGCTAACTCTTCCCAGTTCTCTACTAGTAATTGTTGATATTTAAATAAAATACGAGCGCGTTTTGGCACAGCTGTTTTGGACCAAAGTTGGAACGCTTTATTTGCTGCTAATACAGCTTGTTCAACATCTTCTTTCGTTGAAAGTGGTACTTGAGCGATTACTTCTCCTGTTGCAGGATTATATACAGCTTCCATCTTAGTTGAAGAGGATTCTACCCATTCGCCGCCAATATAGTTTTTTACAATTTGTGCTGTTTGTACTGTCATATTAATTCTCTCCCTTTTATTTAATGTAGAAGCGTCCATAGGATACGCCCTTACTTGCTTATTGGTTTAAGAAGTTTCTATACAATTTCCTCTGCCGTTTCCATGAATGCAGAAATCTCTACACTTGTTGGCATTGCATCAGAACAGCTATGCTTGGAAATAACAATTGAAGCAGAAGCGCCTCCTAATCGCATCGCTTGAGGAATCTCAAGCCCTTGCATTAAGCCGTAAATAAACGCAGAAGCATACGAATCACCGGCGCCAAACGTTTTGAGTACCTTTGTTTTAAAGATACCGCCGCGGTGAGATTGACCGTCTCTCGTATAAGCGATTGAACCATCCCCGCCGTGCTTAATTACGACGATTTTCGCATGATGAGAAAACCATCTTTCAGCCGTAACTTGATCATTAGATTGTTCGTAGTTTAATAGTTTTTCCATCATATCGAATTCTTCACGCGTTCCAATAATGACATCAGATTTTTCAGCCGCTAGATTGTAATACACAGCCGTTTCAGCTTCTGACTGCCATGTATAAGGGCGGTAATCGACATCAAAAAATACGACTACATCATGCTTACGCGCATATTCTAGCGCTAAAAATACTGCCTCGCGAGAAGGGCTTTTCGCTAAAGCTGTTCCTGAAATTAAGAGTGCTTTTGATTGTTTAATATAGTCCTCAGATACTTCTGTTGGTTCAAGATTTAAATCTGCGACATTGTCACGATACATTAAAATACTGCAATCTTCAGGGCTTTTAATTTCTGTAAAAGCTAGACCTGTCACTGCACCAGTACGATCAATACATATCTGATCCGTATTAATATTGTTGTCCTTTAAGTACCCTGTAATAAAGCGGCCCATTTGATCATCGGACACTTTACCGATAAACCCTGTTTGTAAACCAAGACGTGCCGCACCAATCGCAATATTGGCAGGAGATCCCCCCACATACTTAGTAAATGTTCTTGTTTCTTCCATAGGACGTTGTGTTTCATTGGCATTTAAATCAACGCATAAACGTCCAACTGCAATTAGATCTAATGGACAATCTTCTTTAAAAATAAGTGGATTCATTGTTACTACCTCCCGTGCATTATGTAAAGGTAAATGATATGGTTAAGAAATTTTTATGACCATACGATTCACTACTCTTTAACTTTCTAGAAGTAAGCGCTCTCTTTATTGATTTAATGCAGGCTGTTTATGCTCAATTTGAACAGGTTTTCCTGTTAGTAATGATTCCTTCGCAGCCTTCGCAATTCGTTCTGCTTGTAACCCATCATTACCACTGCAAATAACAGCTTGCCCTTCTATAATTGACTTTGTAAATTGTGTTACTTCTTCAATATAAGCCTGTGTATAGCGCTCTAAGAAGAAATAAAGCGGCTTATCTTTTACAACACCTTCTGTTTTTGACACTTGTACAGTTGTCGGACAGCAATTATCCGCAGCGACCGCTCCTTTTTCACCAAACACTTCAAGACGCTGGTCATATCCATAAACAGCTTGGCGGCTATTATCAATTACCCCTAAAGCTCCATTCGCAAATTTTAATGTGACAATTGCCGTATCAACATCATTTACTTCCTGAATGGACGGATCAATTAATGTTGTTCCATATGCAAATACTTCAACAACTTCACTATTCATCACATATCGAGCCATATCAAAATCATGAATCATCATATCCATAAACAATCCACCTGAAGAACGAACATATTCTATACTTGGCGGTTGTGGATCTCTAGACGTAATTTTTAAAATATGTGGGTGTCCCACTTCTCCTTGTTGAATAAGATCATAGACTTTTCTGAAGTTAGGATCGAAACGGCGATTAAAACCTACTTGAAGAGATACGCCTTGTTCTTTTACCACTTCTAATGCTTCTAATGTTTCTTCTACCGAAAAACTAACAGGCTTTTCGCAGAAAATATGTTTTTTCGCAAGAGCCGCTTCTTTAATAATTTGCGCATGTGTATTTGTTGGTGAACAAATAAATACAGCATCAATTTCTGGATCTGCTAATAAATCCTGATAGTTAGTTGTCAAAGTGGAAATCCCTTTGTCTTGAGCCCACTTTTCTAAATGACTAATCACTACATCTGAAACCGCTTTAATTTTCACTTGTGGCATAAGCTGCAAATTATCAACATGCAGTTTTCCAATTCGTCCAGCACCAATAATCCCAATCGTTAAAACATTCATATGATTTCTCCCTCTTTATTAAAATTTAAGAAACGAAATGAAAGTCTATAAGGTTTAGCACATCAAATTTAGTTAAGCGCTTTCCCTATTTTTCTTTATTATACACACTTGATTCTAAATTGAAAACATTTTTATTTTTTTGAATACTTTTCTTTTCATCCGAATTTCAAGTTTCGTGAACAAACGTACTACATCCATCTACAAAGTAATAATAAGAAACAAATAATCTAAACAGCTACAAATATACTCTTTTAAAATACTGATATAACAAAGAAAATTGAACTTTATATATAATAAAATCCTATTCTTATGTTATTTATTTCTATTCATGCTCACGATTATTTTAGTGTCCAATACGTATATAGATTGCACCCTATGAAAGAAAGTTGTAAATTGTCAAAAAATTTCATTGACGGCCTCATAATGTAAGCGTATACTTTTTTTATCAAAAAGAATTAAGCGCTTAACCAAAAAAATTATCGGTGGTGGGAGAATGAACGCAATAAGTTCAAACAAAACTTTTATGGACAAGATTGGTATCCCTTCTAATTTAACTTGGGGATACATAGGGATTATTGTTTTTATGATTGGGGACGGTTTAGAACAGGGATGGTTATCCCCTTATCTCGTTGAGAATGGCCTAACGCTAGAACACGCTGCTTTTCTGTTTACTATTTACGGAATTACCGTATCTGCTTCTTCCTGGTTTTCGGGGGTATTTGTACAAATGTGGGGACCAAGAAAAGTAATGACGTTTGGTTTAATATCATTCATTTTAGGTTCCATTGGATTCATAGGTATAGGAATTCAACATATGAATTATCCCGTAATATTAATTTGCTACGCTCTACGAGGATTTGGTTATCCCTTATTTGCTTATTCTTTCTTAGTTTGGGTATCTTACAGTACTCCTCAGCAAATGCTTTCAAGAGCAGTTGGATGGTTCTGGTTCGTATTCCAACTTGGATTAAGTGTTATAGGGGCCTTTTATTCTAGTTATATGGTTCCTAAAATCGGGGAAATCGCTACTTTATGGAGCGCCTTAATTTTTGTTGTCGTCGGGGGATTATTCTCAATTGTTGTAAATAAAGACAAATTTAAAACACAATCCGTAAGCGCTAACAAATCAAGTGAATTACTAAAAGGCATTACCATCGCATTTGAAAATCCTAAAGTTGGTATAGGTGGTATTGTTAAAATTATAAACTCGGCTGCCCAATTTGGATTTGTTGTTTTCCTGCCTACCTATATGATGAAATTTAATTTTACAATGACTGAATGGCTTCAAATTTGGGGTACTCTATTCTTTGTAAATATGGTATTTAACATTATTTTTGGTATTGTGGGAGACAAGTTTGGTTGGGTAAATACGATTAAATGGTTCGGAGGAGTAGGTTGTGGAATTGTAACTCTTGCACTCTATTATGTACCACAAATGGTAGGGCATAATTATTGGGTAATATTATTTGTTGCATGTTGCTATGGAGCAACACTTGCTGGTTATGTACCACTTACAGCTTTAGTACCATCTTTAGCTCCCGAAAATAAAGGAGCCGCAATGTCTGTCTTAAATTTAGGTTCAGGATTATCAGCTTTCGTTGGGCCATTAGTTGTAACTGCCTTCATCGGACCATTAGGTGTAGGCGGCGTGATGTGGATCTTTGCTGGTTTGTACTTCTTTGGTGCATTTTTAACTCATTTCCTTACTGTTCCGAAGGAGAATGAAATTAAGCAGGATTTAAACACTAAAAGTGGAGAGCAATTCTCTATATAAATTCTAAATAAAAAGAAGGGCATCATAACTACACCTAGTTATAATGCCCTTCTTTTTGTTAAATTCAAGTAGGCTACTTAAAAATTATCATGTAATATCCTTTACTGAAGATCGCTCTACTAATTGAGGAATAATTGTAATTTTTTGCTTAGCATGCGCCTTCATTTCCATCGTTTTTAGCAGTTGTTCAAACGTACAGGCTGCCATTTGTTTTATAGGCTGTTCAATCGTCGTTAACCCTGGATCTGCAATCTCAGCATAAATAGTGTTATCAAAACCAATAATTGATAAATCTTCCGGAATCGAAAGGCCTTGTTTTCTTGCTTCATTCATAAGACATATAGCAATTAAATCTGTACAAGCAAAAACCGCTGTTGGCCTGTTAGGCAAATTAAGTAATTCTTTACTAGCACGTTTGCTATCTTCAACTGTAGAATAGCAGCTAATAATAGCATCATCATCTAACGAAATCCCTGAATCCGTAAGAGCCTGCTTGAAACCATTCAGTCTCCCTATGCTACTTTTTCTATCCTTCTCCATCATAATCGTTAAAGACTTATGGCCTTTCTGCGTTAAATACTGTCCAGCTAGATAGCCTCCCCTCATATCATCAGTTGTCACAACATGAGTTGTGATGGAAGGATGATCTACGGTGAATAAAACAAGCGGCAAATCTCGGTTCACGATTTTTTTAACTAGTTTATAATCATTTAGCTCCGTTGCAATAATAATGCCATCTACTTGCTTTTTAAATAATAAATCAATGTATTCGTGCTCACGTTTTGTTTGATGGTCTGTACTACATAAAATGAGTGTATACCCTGATTCTCGTGCACTATTTTCAAAAGCTCTTGCTACTTCTGCAAAAAAGGGGTTTGAGATATCTGGGACAAGTACCCCAATCGTATATGTTTTTTTACCTGTTAACGCTGCTGCTACACTACTTGGCTGGTAATCTAATTCTTCCATTACTTTATTTACTTTGTTTATTGTTTTTTCACTAATACGCCCTGTTTGATTTATTACCTTAGATACAGTCGCTATTGATACACCTGCTTTTTCCGCAACATCATAAATTGTTGGTTTCACTTTAATTGTCCCTTCTTAATCATCTTTTTCTATATTTTATCATAAATATATTTTTCTTCTTGGTACACAAAAAGAAATCTCTTGAAATTTGTAAATACTTCTATCTTTAGGCGTAGTTCCTCTCATTTACGTAACGACTTGTTCCAAATGGGATATTTCAACTTATAAACATGCCCCTGTATGAAAAGCTTTTCACGAGCAGAATCGGATGCGGAAACATGAGGATGGCTATGATTGGCGGGATGATAAACAAAAATATAGTGTCTTTAGATAAAATAATTGGTTCAGATTTAAACGTTACTGATTTAAAAAATGCTAGTGAAAAATATTGCATAACTAAAACTACTGACAAAAATGAAGTAGCTAAAAATGCTGATATTTTAATTTTTTCAATCAAACCAGACCCATACTCATCAGTAATTAACGAAATAAAAGAGCAGATAAAAAACGATGTTATAGTCGTAACTATTGCTGCAGGAAAAAGCATTAAGAGTACGGAGGATGCTTTTGGTAGAAAGTTAAAAGTTGTAAGAGTAATGCCTAATACACCAGCTCTTGTTGGCGAAGGAATGTCTGCGTTATGTTCTAATGAAATGGTTACAGAAAAAGATTTAGAAGTTATAATTACTAATGACGAAGATATCGAAAAGGCTAAACACTTTATTAATATGAGTTATGATGTGAGTTAGTTACTCCTTTTACCAATTAAGACGTTTTCTTTATGAGAGTGTAAACTTCTCGCAGAAGATTTCGATGTTGCGACTCAGTAAGGAGAGCGCCACCTTGACAGGGTGGAGGTCGTGAGTTCGAGCCTCTCCGGGGTCATACTTTTAAAAACCGTGTCAAATTAACGTTTGATGCGGTTTTTTATTTTTGTATTCTCATACTCTACAACACCAGTGGTCACAGAATTGGTCACATTCCCTACAAAATTTCTTCTATTTTGTTAACAGCATCTTCTTGCATCGTTGGCAATACATGTGAATAAGTGTCTAATGTGATTTTGATGTTACTATGTCCTAACCTCTCAGAAATCACTTTCACATTCACACCTTTAGCCAATAACAAAGTTGCATGCGTATGACGTAAATCATGAAATCGAATCTTTGGCACAGCCGCTTTCTGACTCAAAGCGTTTAAACTTCTTCTAACATTAGCAGGATTAATTGGCGTTCCAGAAGGAGTACACATCACCAAGTCATTGTCTTGATATTCCTCACCTTGACTCAACTTCTCTTTTAATACGACTGCTCTATGCTTCTTTAGCTTTGCTACTGTTGATACAGGTAGTAGTATTTTTCTTAAACTTGCTTTTGTCTTTCCTCCAAGCAAAAACGTCTTCCCATCATGACTTAATGTTTGGCTAATGGCTAAATGTCCTTTTTCTAAATCAACATCTTTCCACCGCAAGCCTAACAATTCACCCTGTCTCATTCCAGTCACAAGAGCCATATGAAAGACGATAGAATACCTGCTATCCTGTGCAGCTTTCAAGAACAGTTGTACTTCCTGTTCGTTCCACACCGTTAATTCTTCCCTATCAACTTTAGGCAACTTGGTTTTAGCTGCAACATTTTTGGTGATTAACTCCAAATCTATTGCATGTTCAAGAGAGTTCCGAATGATTTTGATTATTTTCTCAATTGTTCCTCGCTTTAAACCTTCGTCTCGCAGTGAATTAACGTAATTTTGCATGTGCAATGATGTTAGCTTAGCCAATTTGATATTACCTAGAGAAGGCATGATACGGCTGTTTAAGTACCCTTTCAGTACTGTTGCTGTTTGGACGCCAACACTATGCTTCTTTGTATTAAACCAGCTTTCCAGATATTCACCATAAAGGAATTTGCTAGGTTCTACATATGTTCTAGTATGAACTTCTGAAAGCAGCTTTGTTAAAGCATTTTCTGCTTCTTTTTTAGTAATAAATCCCCTTTTCTTTTTTTGCTTTCTTTTACCTGTTAAAGGGTCAATACCAATATCTACAATATAAAAATACTTTCCTGTTTTCTTATCTTTTTTGACGCTTCCTTTCATCGTTAAGAGCCTCCTTGGAGTCCTTAACTATCTGTATATGGTACTTTAATTATAGCGGATAATCTTGGTATTACGGGCTAGAAATTTGCTCTATACTTGTATAAAGACAACTGAAAGTTATCTGCCTTTGTTTTCTAACAAATTAAATAAAAACATAGATATTTGTAGAAATAAGGAGTTTTTATATTTACAGATAATGATATAATCCCTTAAAGTTAAAATGAATAATTTTTTATTATAAAATATGGAAGATAAGGTGGTTATGTAATGAAAAAGATACTCTATTATCCAGGATTTGAAATACAAGATGAAACTTGGTTAAAATTTGCTTTATTATACTTATCTAGAATTAATACCATTGTACCCAATGAAGCAAAACCTTTTTTGAGTAAAGAATATAATTTAATATACAAAGAAACTAATTTACTAGATAAATATCCACCAAAAGATTATGAGACAGAAAGAGCAACTAATAAAGTTATTGAAATAATCTCTGCATTCTTGAAGAATCCTTTAAAGCATTATGGACCTCTTGGAGAAATAAATATCGTTAATTTCTGGAAACAAAGAGAAAATCAAAATTATGAGTTGTTTAATACAAAATTTGGTAATAAATTCGAACTCTTTTGTAGAGAATGGGGATTTGCACACGAATCAAGAAATGGAATTAAAATACCATCTCAATTAGCTACAACTTACATGGGAATCTTAGCACATACTATAGGTAAGAGGAAAAATATGTCCATAATAACAGACATTGAACACCAAAAACAGATAATAAGTTTAAGCGATGATTTATGGAATTATAATAAGGATTTTGAAGAAATCAAGTATATAAAGAATTATCTCTCTCTACTATTACCTGCTAACTTAAATAATATTCCTATTGAAAGAATTATAGATTTAAGAAACAAAGATGATTTCCAAAAAAAATTAAACGCTTTTCATTTGGCACTTGAACAACTAACTTTATCACCTAATCAAGGCTTGTCAGATATAAGTTACAAAGAAATAACAGAAAATATAGAATGGTCTATAAAAGAATTAGGAGCAGATATTTTGAATTTCGGTAGCAGCTTACTAATCACTACACTCGGAATCTCCCTAGCCTATACAGGAGGACCATCAAGATTAGAATTATTAAAGGAAAGTTTGGGATTCATACCTACGGCGGGAACTGGATGGCAGCTTTACAAAAATATTCATTCTAGTCAAAGACGATTGGCATCTCAATATATTACTGATATTCGAAACATAAATGCCCCTCAGAAAAGAACTAATCGAATACCAAACCTACCAATATTTTAGGGAGGGGTAATAAATAAGGAGGTAGATTACTAATACTTCTACCTCCTTATAAATTTAATAAGGCAATTAAGTTAACTAAATCATGAAATAGTACTCCCGTAAGAAATTTTTTTATATTATGGAGTGCCTACCTTCAAGTATAGTGTATCAATAAATGACGGAATGTCTCACTTTAAGATTTATTCGAAGTGTGTGGAGAATAAAGATATAACCAAATTTTAATTGTTAACAGAATTTAAAAGCTTATAGAGAGAAAATGGAGTAACGATGAAGCACTATAAAGTATATTTCTCTTCAGTCTAAAGCTCCCTTCAAAAAATATATCTTTTAAAACCAAGAATAAACCGTTATCTAAAAAATTACATTATATAGGGCTGCCACGTATACAACAGACACGAGGAATATTAAGTACTTTTACAATATAAAAAAATTTAAGACGCCCCTAATTTAAGCACTGCTTAGGGCGTCCTTTTATCATATTGCTAGATTTTTCATGTCATCAAGAAATTTTTCGCAGCCATTTTCACCGCTCCACCCTAATAGTTTGACAATTTCATAAGACATGTTTTCCTTAATTTTATACCCCGCCAATTGCAATTCACCTGTATTAATTAATGCATCAAAGACCGTTTCTACATTGGAATATATTTCACCTCGAAAATGAACTGCTTGATTACGCCCTTCCCAAATAATATTCACAGTATTTTGTCCCTTTATATTCCTTAGCGAGTTACCAAGACTTCTATATGTATTCAAAATGTCTTTCTTTTGGTCTGTATTATGTACTAAAATCAAAACATGCTGTGCAATTTGCAGTAATGCTGTTGAAAGTACAACCATTGACCCAAACTTTCCTGTATCTTGGGAACTTTGATACAATTCTTCAAGAACTTTTTTTGCCTTATCCCATTTTTCACCAGACATTCTTTTCCACGTTGCATTATTATCTTCAAGACATGCTTTATCAGCTAAAATAGCTTCTCTAACAGCAGTTAAGTATACTGCCTCATTATGTGGTCTTAAAGTTACACTCTGTTCCATTGAATAAATTGAATGAGTGATGCTTTTTACAGCATTGTTTACACTTGATAGAAAAACATCCATTGTCGCCACCTAATTTCCTCCTTAAAATCACAATTCCATAACTTACCATTATAATATATTACATCCAGAGACCAGAGAAAACCCTTTCATTTAGATAAAAATAAATACTTTGATTAATAAAATCAAAATTTTATTACGATTGTACCAAAAAAGGATAGCATTGTAGTAGCTATCTCTTTTACACAAATATCAATTATATATTTACTATCACTTATTAAACCCTTTTAACATTTCGATAACATTCAAACGATAATAAAAAGGATAGGCTCAAACCCTTTCTGGCATTTCATTTGTAATTTACTTTCATTAATAAATGCTTACTTGCAGAAAGCTAACATATTAAGTAGCTACCTGTAATCCACTGACTTTATACTCAACATTAACTTGCAAGTTAATTGTTTTAAACCATTTCTTTTCAAAATCAAAAAATACATAATTCATTTCACTGTTATCAACGATACTTTTGTATCTTATGCCAGTTATTCCATGATATTTTGCGCATTGCGATAAGAAATTTGGCAATAGATACTCTTGTTTATTACTAGTTGTCTTTTCAAAACTACTATATTGCACTAAAGGAGAGTCGTAACTAGATAAGTCAAGTAGGCTTACAGGTTGTAACAGCTCCCATTCTATAATGTCGTATCGATAATCTGGATTTTCGACTGCCACTTCTTTTAAAGCTATTTCTCCACTTGAACAAGTATACAACTCACCCTGACCGATAACATTAAACCTTCCATGACTAGCGAACCCGTATGGAGCTTCAAACATTTCTAAATCAACAAAAGGCATCTCTCTTTTTTTTACATCCCTCTCTCTTACACGGTATAATACTAAATCGTTAAAGGTTCGAAGATTCACTTTGTTTATTTCATTAAATATTTTTTCACCTACTGGGTGTTTCAAACCAAACATCGGAAATTTAACTAAGTATCTAAAAAAATCAAAAATCTCTTCTACTGTTAAATCTTTTATAATATCAGTAATCGCTATTACATTTGGAATATCTCGTACTGGTATCGTCTCTTTGGTCTCTTTATTCTCTAAAACATATTCCAGATTGTTACTTTCGTTACTATATCTTGGATTGAGATTATAGTTCTCTCTTGGAATTTTACTAAAAATTTTCCTTGCATCTGTTTCTTCGCTTACTAACGACATTTCCTTAATAACTGGTTTTGAAAGCACCCAATTTGTATTTAAGTTCGCTGGCATCTTCAAACTTTCAAGCGCTGCACTGATTCCACTCATTTGGTTCGCTGGCATCTTCAAACTTTCAAGCGCTGCACTGATTCCACTCATTTGATTCGCTGGCATCTTCAAACTTTCAAGCGCTGCACTGATTCCACTCATTTGATTCGCTGGCATCTTCAAACTTTCAAGCGCTGCACTGATTCCACTCATTTGATTCGCTGGCATCTTCAAACTTTCAAGCGCTGCACTGATTCCACTCATTTGATTCGCTGGCATCTTCAAACTTTCACCTTCTTCTTCTATTTCTCTCATCTAACATTTATTATTTTCTTAATAACTTGAAAGCTCTATCTTTAATACTTGCATAATTCTTATCGAACTGAAGGGACTTAGCACCTAAATCCTTTCCAATATATTCTCTATCATCTAATTCTTTTTCCCAACACCTTTTCGGTATATTTATCCCTATTCTACCTATCATGTCCCGTCGTTCATTTAAAGCATCACACGCTAAATCTACTATTTCCCCATATTCTGTTACTACCCAAGCATGAAATTCTATTGGGGGCTTCCAATCATAAAATATTGGAACACCCTTCCATGTAGAAGACCCTGCAACAACGTAACTTTTTATACTCGACTCATTTAATAAATCTTTTACCAAGGTAGAAACATATAAGCAAGTTTCTCCCCTTGTTTCACCTATATCATTAAATGTAGAAATAACTATTTTAGTAATATTATTTTTAATCTCATCTGGAGTATTGCCATCTTTGGGATATTTACAGCAATCAGAAAATTGTATTCTACTCCCGCATGGACACATTCTTTCTTTCTTTTTAGCCATCTCCTCACTCCTTTAAATTAATTTTACTTACTAATTTTTATCGATTTCTTAACTAAATTTGAATTTTGTTGCTACATCTCTCCTACAAAACATAACTTAATAACTTTTTATCCATTTTCTTCAATTATACAGGAAAATCATAACATAATCGTAATAGACTGTTAAAGATGTAAAAATGAGAACCTCAGTTAAGAGACCCTCTTTATCACATCTGACCGTATCTAATTCTATGAAACACTTCAAGAGGATTGTTTGTAGTTCGTTCCCATTTGACAGGCTGTCCCCCCTTAAACTGCTTCTCCCATTCCTTGTGTTCTCGTTGTTTTTGATGTTCATATTCAGCTATTATCTCTTTTGCTGTAACCTTTCTTGTCCCATGTCCCAAAACAGCATCAAGCTTCATGTGTTTCATACCATCATCACCATACTTTTCTTCATAAACCCGAATCTCATCTCTAATGGTTTGCATAACATCAAGATATTCATAATCTGTAATTTCTGTACAATATCCAATTTCCAGAAATTCTTTTTCGTATTCATAGAATTCTTTTTCAACATAGTACTTGGAAGGTTCGATATTTGGTTTGGCTTTAATGTTGTTGTCTTGCTGTGCTAGATTTTCTAATTCAACCTCTCTAAAGGCTTGATTTTGATTGTTTTGTACTTTCTTAGTCAATTCTATATGTTGTTCAGTGTTCACACAGGGTTCATAATTACGAATCCCATTCTTAACACTTTTCTCATGCTCTGCCTTCGCTGAGAGTGACAGTCCTAGCTGTTCAAGTTCTTTCCTTTCATATTCATCAATCATTTTTTGAACTGCTTTAATTTCATCGGATTCAGTGACACTCGTACCATGTAATTGAAGATGGAGGTTTCTAATACACTCTACATATATATCACTCTCAAGTAGTGCTATATAAGGGGATTTCTCTTTCCCCTTAAAATAAGCCCCTTCTTCCATACGCTGCTCATTAGATGCGATGATTTCTTCCTCTGATGTACCGAGTGCTATCAGTAACTCTTTCACATCTTCTTCAAGCTGAAGTTTCTTGGCATGCTTCTTCTCCAAATAATTGTGATGCTTTTTTTGAGCATTATCTACAACATAATCAAGTAACTTAGAGTGGTATGTTTGTTCATTTTCATGTAAATCAAATGAATCAATCTCAGTAGGATAATGTGCCATAATATATTCTTCAAATGCATATTTGTTTAATACTTCGATTCGAAACACTTCATAAATATACTGCAATTGCATTGCATCACCTTCTGCATCTTCTACATTCTTGATATATTCAAGCCACTCAGCTTTAAAAGCTTTGGTCTTTGGGCAGTTCTTAAACATTAGTGAATGTGTTTTAGAGATTTCATGCTTCTTAAGCAACTGTTCTTCAATGAATTTTATCTCCATGGCAAGGGATTCATCAATTTCAATCGGCTTATCAGAGCCTTTTATCTTTCCTTTCCATGAATATATTCTGCTAATTAGTTTCAACTTCTCTGCTTGATTAAGTACAGTCTGTATTTGTCCTTTAGCAACCTTAGTTAACGTGTAAGCAAGGTCTTGGAATATCTTCTCTTCCCCATCCTCTATAATTCCTAACCTAATCATGGATTGCTTATATGGTTTAATTGCTTCTTCACTGAAAACGCCATTCATGATATCTTTTTCAGCAGAGGATATAAGTCCAAAATAGGTTGCCCACCCATTTCTAGTCCTTACCTTGTTATCAATATCATCCATCTTACTCATAACCATGAGTGCTAAATGCTTTGAATGAGATGGTGCTATTCCTTTATTAAATTGTCGTCTGTCTTCTTTCTTAGCTTTTACTTTTCGCTTCTTATCTGTGATGATAATTCGGTTCTTACCAATACCTTTGTCCCTAACCTCTTCGTAATAGCATTTAATTTCTTTGATAAGAGAATCGTATTCACGTTTGTTTAAATTCCCATTATTCTTATTCAAAGATTTCATCTTTTCTGGTTTAAACTTCTTAACTGCATTTTGTAGTGTCCATTCTTTTGCCATCTTTTTACCTACTTTCTCCTTATTTTTATTAATGAATTTGAGGATTAATTTCTGTGCAAGATTTACCTCTATATAGAGACATTTTTATATAAGTATTTAGAGATAAATCTTGCACTGTTTTTTTGCCTTAGATTCGCCTTATCTTTACTAACTGTTTTGTTATTTTCAGTTGATATTTTTTAATTTACGTTTATCTGAATCCGATTCAATGTCATAACCTAAAGACATCCGTCCATGTTTTCCTAAGACAACGCAAAAAAGGAGCGAATCTACACACAATCTGCTCCATTAGAAAACACACTTATCCCTGTCAAACATAGGCGGAAAATTAGCCTACTCCTATGATTACATCATAGGCATACAGAAATATATAAGTGTGCCTCCTTAAGAGGCGATTGCATGTAAATTCACTCCTTACATAGTTTATTTGTTTGATATCTCATTTAATTATTAATGTTTAAGTTATAATATTATAATACTATAAATACTGTAATGCAATAGATTCTTTCACATTTCTTATCTACTAGGAATGTGTAGGATATTCTATGGGATATGTGTATATACGTTTCGGGCTTTACTTTAGAAATACTTACCATCGAGGTATTTTTACTAGATAAAAACCATCAAAAATCCGTCTCGTATCGAGAATTTTACAGCTGTTCCTGGTGTGGATTGAGGTGCTTATAGCATTTCAATCCATACCAGGAGCATAAAATGTGGAAAACACCCCCCTCCTCTGTTCAACTCTTATATGACACACCCATCCTCTCATGACTACTTATAACGCCCTCAATTGCGCTGATGCGTACACAACAACACCTAGCAAAAATTACAATTGCAATTACAGTTGTCACAATGTGTTCCTATCCGTAAAATAATGATATGCATGGGAAGGAGTTATAGTATGCCAACTTTTCAATATGGAACTACAGCTATTGAGTATGACATCGAATATGCCGACGATAAAAAAGACGTATCAATTATTGTTGGATGGAAGGTATTCGGCTCATCGCCCCTACAGGCATTACTATTAAGCAAATTGAGGATATTGTGCGAAAGAAAGCACCCACTATCTTCCAGAAGCTAAAAGAAGTGAATGAGATAACTGAGCCTCCTTTTCCAAAGGAATTTGTTAGCGGTGAAAAATTTGCTTATTTAGGACGAAACTATCGATTAAAAGTATATAGAGCAGAAGTTCTACAAAAAGTTCAGTTAAATTTCGTAAGAGGAAAATTCATCGCAACCGTTCCAGTTGGAATAGACGAAAAGGAGAAGAGACAGCAATTGCTAGACTTGTTCAAAACTTGGTATCTTGAACACGGTAAAGCGAAGGTACAGTCACGTTTAAAGCTATATTGTGCTAAGATGGGTATTACAACCTAACGATGTGCAATTGAAAGAGCAGAGAATGCGTTGGGGTACTTGCACACTTGAGAGCAATATCTATTTAAATTGGCGAATTATCATGTCACCAATGTCCATTGTAGACTACGTATTCGTGCATGAATTGGCACATTTAAGATATATGAATCACAATAATGAATACTGGAACTTTGTACGTTCTATTCTATCCGACTATAAACAACGTAAAGAGTGGTTACGTGTTAACGGCCTTACTTTGACTATATAAATAATCTAGTTCTTTCAAGATAACGAAGACATTTCCTTTTTTGTTTTTGTGGAATTAAAAATCATATTTATAGAAAAATTCCACAAAAAGTATTATCCTAATATGGATGGCTTTTCCAAAGGGGTAAAAGTCTAAAATTTCATATGGGGGAATAAAGATGAGCAAAATTGATTATCTGAAACAACAATACGACACACAAAAGATTGTTGAAGTGGGAAAAGATAAAATCCAAGGCGACTTATTTCTAGTTGAGCAGAAGGATAAAATCCTACTCGTAGGAATTGGGGAAGAAAAAATTGACGGTAAGTATATAGTTTATGAGAAAGCTACAACCCTTTCCGTCCAAGATTCTTTTAATGCAGTAAAGGACATCATAACTATGTATCAAAACATACTAAGTAAAAACCAATAAGAAAAATTATCATAAATAAGACAAAGGGGTGTTAATCCTTTGTCTTATTTACATTGTTAACTTCCCATAAACTACAGAAAAGATACGATACATAATTGAATCTATAATCATTTAATGTCCCATTTCCTGTAATACAATTGCTGCCAAATCAATCCATTGAAGTGTTAAAATCTCCAGCTTTTCCTTTGGACAAGGACTTACACGTAACTGTTTTTTAATTTTCTTACTCATCTCACATTTTACGTCTTCTTTAAAGGGGCTACTAGCTATTCTTCAGCATAATGTAATCTAATTTAACATTGTTGAAAAATCAAATATATTCCTCATCCCATTCCATTCGTTCTTTTCGACCTTTAATAATTGACCTAATTATATCTTCTGCTTCTTCCATAAAACTTAACATCTCATATGAACTAAACCTTTGCTTATTAAAAATTATATTATCTAAGATACTTTGATAAACATCCTCACCAGACCCCCAGTAAGAGTTAGGATAGAATGCACTGTAGAGCATATTTAATTTTTCCACATCATAGCATCTAAATGTTAATACTTCGACCACATTAAACCAAGCAGGTATTACTGGTAATTTTCTCAATATACCCATAACTAAATCAATCCACTTTTCATCCGCTTCTAATAATTCCATAAGCACATCATAAATTTTACTATCATTATTTGTTAATTTAACAATTAAGTCTATAATATCCTCTTTAATTGAACTTTTTAACATTTTGTTCATAAGCCCTTTGTAGAAATTACTACTACCTTCAAATTGATTAATAAACATAAAGTAATCACTACGACTTGCTAGCAAACCATATTTATAAGAGCGTACAAGTTCTTTCTGCTTAATCCTACCTTCGAGATACTCAAGAAATACTGCCAGCCCCTCTATATTAACCAGATGTTTCATACACTCTGATAAATGATAGTCTAGAGTATCATTAGAAATAGAATATAAACGAATTGTTCCAAAGACTAATTCTTTAAAAAACCCCGTATCTGTTTTAAAAAACTTATAAGTATCCTGCTCTTCTTTTGGTTCTAGTAACATCAGTAATTCTGAATAAACATCCGTTCCACAACGTTCTACAATTGCTCGTATACTGTTTTTTACGAATTGCTCATCTATGTCTTGATAATGACGTAAAGCGTTTACCAGATGGTATTCAACTAAATGGTCATTAAAATCAATTAGCAAGGTAAATACTTGTATATCTTTAAAGTCTCTACTAGGCTGGTTATTCCAAGCGTAACTTAAAGCCACTGCTCGACAATATTCCATTTCATTCTCTGCGATTAATTCTAAGCATATTTTTCTCTTTAAATCAGGGGCATTTATCCCTATTCCAGACAATATATCTTTTAAATATATCTTTAGCGATAAAAATTTATTTCCCTTTAGTTCATCAATTATTTTGTTGCCCAAGAATAAATTTCCCTTACCTAAATTGTGTAATATCTCCCCAATCATCGGCAAGTAAGATTGCTTGTCCATTAACAGCAGAGACTGTGACAATTCCATCTTGTTTAAAAATTCTAGGTAATTTTGTATATTTATCTTCCTAGCAGTATTTAGGGCAAATTCTTTCTGCTCTACCTCTACCTCTACTTCTCTCCAGTCCGTACTCAATCTTTTCCTGTACCAATAAGTTCCTTTCACTTTCTCAAATCTTGTTAGTTCCTCATTTTGTAACTTGGTAAGTAATAAGTGTGCTTTCTCATATTTGTAGACACGACTTATCCAATGTATAAGTTCATATATCTTACTCTCAATAAGTAAGTTATCTTTGGAGTTAACAAGTCCCTCTATATCCTGTAAAATAATGTTTGCATCGAAAGTTGTAAGGCTTTCTGTAGGAGCCTCTCCATGCCGCAAATATTCAAAGGGATACGATAATACTTTAACTATTTCCAATCTATGAATATCAGTAACCCATTCCTCTTTAAAAAGTTTTATTAACAAATTAAAAGTCCTTGCTCGTATCTTAAGTAAATCGTCAGTGACTTGAAGCCCACCCGATTGCATAATAAATTTATTTTTATCTATATAATCCATGTAATCATTTGAATAGTGATTTTTGCACAACTGTGAGAGCATATCTATAACCAAACTAACCTCATCTTTAGTAACCCTTTTAGTTAGCCATCTCTCAATAATGTCAAGTATAATCTTCTGGTGCTGGTAAAACCATACATATCCACCTTCACATTCCATAGGTGGATGATATTTAGTAGCTTTAGACAGAAAATCGCTAGCGGCTATTTTAGCCTCCTGTAATCGTCCATCTAGAACTATTTCTCTAAGAAGCTCTACTACAAACCTTAAATGTGTATCCCACGCTGCGTAAATTACTTTTTTACATATATCAACAATTATTTCTGCCTGTGCATCCGAAATAGTACTCTTTTCGGTTCTCCAATAACGATTAATTACCTGAAAACACTCCTTTGGACAAGCTGGGACATACTTATTCATCCAATCTAAATATTTCAACTTTACTCTTTCTTCAACATCACTTTTCAATATTTGCAATGTTTTATTTGGTAAATTATATAAGACGGTCCTTAGCCTCTCACTTTCATATCCCTTAAGAAATAATGCAACTAGATTCTCAATAATATTATTAGCATGAGTTTCTTGAAAAGCGTCAAACATCTGTTCAAAGTTTATGACTTCTGTTAAATCTGATAGAACATATCTAAATAGTATATACTCAGAAACACTATCGTCAAAAATCTTAATTATGGAATTGTAAGGTGAAATTTCAATTATTTCATACTTATATAAATTGTTTATCGAATCTTTAAATTCAATATCATTGTTAAATTGTAAAACCTCTTTAATTTTACTTACTAATTCTGCATCATCTAATTGAATTGTTCTGAGCATGGATATTATAGCTAACAAAGCCTTATCTTTATAGTTTTCACTGATTAAATTGACTAACTCTGTAAACACACCTTCAAAATAACTCTGAAAGAGATTAAACGCTTCTTTATTGGTGATTATCCCAGCTTCTCTCTTCATAACTTCTGCCATTATAGCAGCCAATCTAGGATTCCCTTTGCAGGTTAGAACTATCTCTTTACGATATGATTCTATATCAATTTTAAAGGGTTCCTGTTGTAATATTGTATCTATTTCTCTATTAGTTAATCTTTTTAAATTAAAACTAAATATTTCATCTATGCCCCATGACTTAACCTCTTTAGTAACCATCTCTACATTATAACTACGAACATTTAAAATAATAAGAGGTTCTGTACTCAATGAATGATTAAATAAAAGTTCCTTGAGCTCGTGTAAATTCTCTACCCTATTTGCATCGTCCACCAGCAAGATATATCTCATATCTTTATTTAGCTCCACTAACAATGAAATACTTGAATTATAAATACTATCATTAAGTACAAGAATTTTATCGTAACGGTCTTTCAGAAGAATTTGTTCAGCGAGTTCAATTGTAAATCTTGTTTTTCCGATGCCAGGAACCCCATCTATAATAACTATCTTACTTCCTTTTAAAATCTTTTCAGTCAATTCATCTAATGCTTTGTTTCGACCAATAAATAGATTAGAAAAAGGAAGTTTTTTGCTCTTCTTCACCAATCTACTTTTAAATTCATCTAGCCCCATCAACTTTGGAATTGGATGGATTATACTTTTAATCATTTCTTTATTCTCTTCTACAGAAATAACTTTCTCTACATCAAAAAAACTGGCAATCAAATGTGAATGCTTTTTTAGTTTAATATTCAAATCATTTGCAGTGATTTTATGAACTTTTATTAACTTTAATATATTTATAAGTTCTTCTCTAATCGTATCTAAAGACATATCCTTGAAAGCCTTGTAAGCCTTTATTACTTCTGTAGTCCATGACTCAAAATCATCCTCTATATAAATTTGAGAATTAAAGCTGTTTAACAATTCTAGTGCTGGTTCTGTAAAATCATTTGATACAGCAAAATAATAGGAAAAACTTTTTGGATTTTCAATGAGTTTTTTGTCCAATATATAATGCAGGACAAATTTAATTATTTCTTTTGCAACTTCAGGTTTTCCTACACGTTTACTATATTTCTTACACTGTATTGCCCCCGCTACTTTCCCCTTAAAGTGTAATGTACAATCCCTACCTCTCTCTCCAGTTCCTTGCATTAAATTAATTGAATCAAATTGTTTTTTTAGTTCTCCACTGTTAATTTCTTCTTTATATATAAAGTATAATAGTACTTCAAATCCCCTATCTGTTAAGTCATTATATGGAAATCCTATACCATTTTTATAAACTATTGGTTTTTTAGTGTAGGATTTCTTCTCTTTTTCAATTTCATCAGATAACAAATACATAAATATCCTCCCATTTTGATTCATAGTCCAACCTCAAAATATACCAATCCCACTGATATATTTAGCATATCTTACTAAACAATGGACTAATATCAACTCTTGTCCAAACTTCACTTGCAGACATATTTTTATAGCAAGGAGAATAACTAAATATCTCCATATCATTCTGTCGTTTAATTTCTTTACTCACTTATTAGATACACTTTCAGTTGAAGCCATCACCATAATACGTATTAATCTTTACTCACCTGATAAAGTAAGTAATTTTATAGAATATATATCCCCTGTTAAATCCATAAAACAATCCTTTAATGTTGTTTCAGTAGATAAACTTCTAGGATACCTCGGCTGTTTATTATCATGTACATCAAAGCATTTTAATGCTCCATGGTAATTCATAATTAGTTGTTTAAATTTTAGGTTTCTACTTACTCTTGCCCATTTCTTTCCCCATGCTAATACAACCATTGATGAACTTTCAACTGCCTCTTTTATATATCTGAAATTTACTTGGTCAAATACTTTATATTCCTTTTGCAATTCCTTTTGACTATTGCTTGTCCTAGCAAACAAATTTACAACTTCTATTGCACCATAATCTCCATGTTCTAAAATCTTTGCTACACATTTACTGAGTGATTGACCAAGTATGAATGGATTAGGGTCAAGTGTACGAGGGTTATACATAATAATCGTCACTTTATCCTTTTGACCATCCCAGGCTCGTATCATTGAATAGCGACAATTCTTATCTCTATCTACAACATTATATGCTTGAAGATTTTTCGACCAAATTGTTGTAATTGTGCTCATCTTCTCCTCCATACACACAATTATCATCCATATTTTAACACATAGCTACTAGTAACAGAATTATAGTAGTGTTAATATTTTATTTTGACACATATATTTTGAATACTTCATTTTCTTCTAATTATATAATAACAATAAAATCTTATTTTAGATTCTCAAATAACAATTACCTCATCCTTTTCAAAGCATAAATAGTGAGAACATCAGATGTTCATATTAGCTTCATATATCATGAAGTGTAAATTACTGTTCTTCCCTCATAACAAAATAGGGATAGAGCGTTGTCCTCTCTCTACAAAAAAAGGAATGAATATCTCATTCCTTTTACCATTATACAGCCAGTTAAGAACATAATTTTGTGGTCACAACTGGTCACATAACTTACAATAACCATTGCTTTTTTAATAGAATTCCGTTTATACAAACCCGTGAAAATGCCTTAAAATCAGCGTTCATCCCATAACATAGCTATGAGAGCGCCACTTTGACAGGGTGGAGGTCGTGAGTTCGAGCCTCTCTGGGGTCATAAAACTCAATAGTATCAAGGCTTGAGAGGACATTCTCAAAAGCGAAAACTGTGGGAGTCTCCATCAGACACCACAAGTTAACAGAGGACTACTTCTAGTCAGCAAATCAGCTGGCTCAGAGGTAGCCCTCTTTTTTTGTGTCTATGAGACAGCTAACTAGTCGGCTACTCCTCTTTTTTTGTTTGCTGAGGAAGGAAACTATATAGATATAAGTCTGTATGGTTATTGCTGAAAAGTGAGTCCATCGAGGTGGGGGTTTTGCTAGTTAGTAGGATTCTTTAACAGTCCTACCTCTGTAGTTGTAACCAATCGAGCAAAACTTTATCGTTCCCCCTGAGCTGGATGCCTCACTTCTTTTTTGGTACATCGCTCCACAGGAAGAACCAACTCCCTATAGCTACAACTAACAAGGCGACCGAGCCAGCAAATCACTTGTTCATTACTATCTCCATAATATCCATTAGTTTCCTACCTCCCAATTGCTACTTTATAAGTTGTTCTCTTGTAGGTACCCACATGAGACACCCTAAATCGTATATTCGTTCCAGTTAATTTATTTTCAACATATAGAGTTTGGTATTTCTTATTAAAGTTAGCTACAAAGTTCATTGCATCAGCACCTATGAGAACGACTCTATCGTCACCGATATAAAACTCAATAGCAGCCTGATCTAGATTATCGTGCCCGTTAACCCACTTCTTAAACCACTTAAACATTTTATATTCCTCCTCTTAGTTTTCATAAATAGTTATTCTATTTATTCCCAATTCCCGCCTATCAATACCACCTGAGACGGCACCTATTTTAGTCTCCTACTTTTGTCGAATACTAGCTCACAAGTTTTGTCTGAATAGTACACCTTGTTAGTTTGCTGTCTCAGTGAATCTATTAGTTAATAATCATTTACAATATCTCCCTTGAGAGTACCAACTCAAAAGCCACACCTGTGGAGGTTGTTGCAAAAAGGACTTGACCAATGAATATAACTCCTTTAGTATTTTCCGTAAGAAACTCTAATTGAAGTAGTTCTCAATGAGGATAATAACTTGAGAGCTTTGATACATATAAGTTTTATCGACTCCCTTTCTTTCATCTGTTAGGAAAATTGCCTTGGCAGGGTGGAGGTCGTGAGTTCGAGCCGTTTCTGGTGCAAAAACCATTTGATAGAGACATAGAACCTACATGGATTGTTCAATGACAGATTATGATCCAATTCCAAACAACTTATGTATGAATCCGACTTCATTTTGGGCAGACTTCACCTGTGGGTGAAGTTGTCCTTTTTTCATCATATGCATGGCTTCAACGCCACTCAATATAAAAGTGGCTGTTTCATACGACTTGAATCCTAACATAGAACGCACACGTTTCTTAATGAAACGGTGATCCTGTTCCACTATATTATTGAGATACTACTTGCCTTATTTGTATGCCTTCAGGCATACGTTTCTCTTCTTTTAGCTCTTGAATCACTACGGGATAGGCTGGGTTTTTGTCTACTGTTATAACACGAGGTTTACAAATATTAGAAGCAGCCAAGGCTTTCTTGAAAAAGCGCTTGGCTGCTTGTTTATCTCTTGATTCACTTAGATAAAAATCAATGGTATTCCCTTCTGAATCGACTGCGCGATATAAATACATCCATTGACCTTTTACTTTCACTTACGTTTCATCGACTCTCCAGGAATCATTTGTCGTCTTAAGATGACGTCGTACTCTTTCGTCTAATTCAGGTCCATATTGATGCACCCAACGCATAATGGTGGTGTGAGCAATAGACAAACCTCGCTCCTCCATCATTTCTACCAAATCACGAAAACTTAGATTGTACCGTAGGTACAATCTTACCGTTAATAAGATAATATCAGGCTGATAGTGCTTCCATTTGAACAATTTTTCCTTTTCCATACCGATCACACACCTTTTTTAGAGTAATAGTATCAGTATGTCCTAGATTTAGAGATTCCTTGCAATTGCCCTGAAGTTATTGCACCAGAACCAAAAATCGTATCATCAAAAAATTGAAGAAAATGTTAATGAGACTTTGTCGGGCTTAGCGTGGTGAAAAACGAACTATAGTATTGGTTCGTTTTTTATTATGCACTTTTGCATACAGGATTATTTTCTCTTGTAAATAGGTAATAATAGTATATAATAAAAATAATGTTTTACCAATAAAAGGTAAAATGGAAGGTGGGATAAGTAAATAACCAAAACGTATTAACAGATTTATTCTATGTAAATCATGATACATATATGGAATCAAAACTATGGAATTTTATGTAGAGATTAGATTACTACAAGATAAAAGATTAATAGCGAATACACTCGAGGAAAAAAAGCGTTCGATTAGATTAATGTTATAAAACTACTTAATGTGATATCTATCGAACGAATTGAGAATATACTTAGGGGGAATTTCAAGTGAAAACATTTGGTAAAGTATTATTAACAGGAGCTTTAGCTTTAGGCGGTTTCACGGTTATGAACATTAACACACTTGAAGCACACGCTGACGGAGCAAGCGAATACTGTCGTTATATCTGTGGTCCTAGCGAAACGGTGAATGGTTTCACGATTCAATTACACGCTACGGAATACAGCTTCGGACAAAATATGATTGCAAAAATGACAAATGACAGAGCTGAAGATGTGCGTTATCGTGTAACTATTGAAAAGAAATGGGCGAGTGGTTGGGATTACTATGACAGTGATTTCCGTTTTGGTTCTGAATTACCAGCTGGCACAAATGAAGAGTTATATACTACCACTGGCTGGGGTGGAGAACTTTCAGAAAATGGAACATATCGTTACAAAGTTGAACTTACAAATGCTGACGGTTCTATAGATACAATTTATACAGCAGCAATGACGCTTACAGGACGATAGCTCATGACTGAGCTCCATTATTTATGATTGTATTTTTGATAATATCATTGATAATTGCGGTGATATTATTATTAAAATAAGCTCTTCGGAGCTTATTTTTTTATATAAAAATTGAATATTAATATTCAATAATGGAAATTTCAGATGATTATTATGACTTTTAACGCTCCATTTTCTGAATAAAAAATAATATTAAATACATGAATTTAATGTGATATTATATATTGAACTCTTCAAGAGATTATCATTCACACCAATATTTAGGGGGATTTATGAGTAACCAAAATAATACTGAAATAACAAATAAAATGGAAATCGTAGTCATGATTTTAGGACTATTTTTACCGCTTTTCCTTCCAGCGCTTTTAATGTTAGCATTGGGTAAATGGATGCCAGATGAAATTGCATATACTGGAGCAATGTCATTATTCCTTTTATCTTTCGGACTGTTCATCGTAGCGGCTATTTTCACAAAGATTTTCAGCATGGTTGGATTGACTGAGAAGAAATTAGACGAATTAGGTTTTTTAGGATTTACAATTTCAGTAGTCACATCATTCCTTGCAACGTATGTAGGATACTTTGCAATTGCAAAAATCGGACTAACGTCAGTTGTAGTATCGCCTCATGGCATTTTAATTGTAGCGATTGTTTCTACAATCATTTTAACGATTTTATTAAAAGTACTTGAGAAATTTGATACGGATACAAATGAATAATATATAAAAAAAGCGATACTAATTATGGTATCGCTTTTATTTCATTCTTGAGGTGGATATGCTATTTCTTGACCATCAATATTAATCACATATGGTTCCATGTCTTTAACTTTTTTCAGCAAATGTACCATGTGCATTGAATATCTACTGACTCCATTCATATTAACATGATACATATTATTGCTATCACGTAGATGTTTACCAGTATGTGTACAGACATCCTTTATTAAGTCATAAGCAGCGTGCCAATGTGTCTGTTCTTCACCACATACTCTTTTACAAAGCTCTGAAGCTGTTAGGGTATATTGTACCGCTAATTGATTTGGGTCTTGAATGTCTGCAAATGTAACGAGTGTTTTTCCAGCTACTTCACCGCTTTCAGCTGGATTAGTAAATGAATTTAAGAAGTTTTCTCTATCCGTTAGATAGCGTAACCTTGCTATGTCCACTTCTAAGTTTGTAATAGTATCTCTTTTTACTACATTATATACGGTTTCTTCTATCTGCTTCAGAAACTCAATATCAACAGAATCTTGATATAGAGCTTCATACAGCTGTTCATAGGAGTGCACTTTAATGTAATTTACTCGTACAGATTCACCATTTCCTACCGAGATAAGCTTTTCTTTTTGCTATGTTTCATCAGGATTGACAGGGTGGAGGTCATGAGCCCGAGCCACCGAAGTCATACAACTACTTTTAAAACAGTTTATAACTTATAAAAATCTATCTCATTATTTCTTATTTCAGACCTTAATTTTTAAACTTTAAACATAAAACTCCTACGGTTGGAAGATCCGCCGGGGCCCACTTTAACTCCAATAAATTATTAACATGAACCCATATCAACTCGGCATGCTCAAGCGCTTTAGGTATACCGGATTCTATGTATGCCTTATAAGTAGCAAGATGAACTATAATATTCTCATACTCATGATCCACTTCTTCTATTTTTTCATCAACAGTAATTAAACATCCTAGTTCTTCTTTGATCTCACGTATCAACGCATCTTGCGGCATTTCTCCTTCATTAATTTTTCCACCTGGAAATTCCCAATAGTTCGGTAATGACATTGCAGGAGAACGTAATGCACATAGTATTTCATTCTTCTCATTAAAAATGACCGCTCCAACAACCGATACTTTTTTCTTCATGAATCGTCACTTCTTTCACATCTTATTTAGTACATATACTCTCTATATCTCGTCTTTTTGCTTATATCGCGCCAGCTTTTTCTCTAATTTTGCAACATCTTCATGTAGATTTAAAACATGCAGCTTCCGATGACAATTCGCACATACTCCAACAGTATTATAAATCGTATCTTCTCCATCCTCTGATAGCCATTTCACATGATGTGCTTCTAAGTATGGATTCCCTTTTTTATCTTGGAAAGGAGCATGCTGTTCACACAACTCGCATATACCTTGTGCACGCCTTTTAGCTAGCTCAGCTACATACTCATTTCGTTGATATGTTGTAGTTTTTGTAAAACGTTTATTATTACCGTAAGATACTACCTTGGTAGCTCGATCCTTTAATTTGTTATAACTTAACTCTCTTGCTTTTTTCTTTTCTTTCTCTTGACGATTTTGAATAACACTCTCAGAAAGAACTACATGCTTATTTAATAAACGGATTGGAAAAATCCATACATTTCTATCTATTGCTTGTGTATCCTCTTGGATCTCTTGAAAAGGCTGCTTTACAAGCTCTACTCTCCCCATAAAGATGTGCTTTCCTGTTTCAAATGCTTCAAATAAGTAAACATCTACTCCATTTTCTGTAGATTCATATAGAGTCTTATTTTGATTCCCTTCTAAGACTTGATCTCTTTCTTGGCCCATCCCTGTGTAATATAATATATCCTCATCCCAGCGATCATCGTAAATACCTTTTGTATGATCAGAGAATAAAACTAAAGTGTTTGTTTTTTTCGATCGTCTCATCCCTCCCATATTCCCACATTTAAATATTCTAGAGATTTCTTTATTATCATATTCTTTATCAATGACCAGTGAATGAATTTCTTCTCTCATTCTTTGATACCATTCTTTTACTTGCTCTATATCATACTCTTTTTCACGATTTCCAATTCCCTTAAATGGAAGCCCCTCTTTTTCCATAGCAAGTAATGAATCTTTTGCTATATTAAAGTAGTCGATTAACTCTCTTTGGTTTACTATTTTTTTCTGTTCCAATTACTCTCAACCTACTTTACCAATTTTTTTCATCTATTAATAAATAACCTATCTTAACTATAAACCGTTTTCAAGTAATTCCTATTATAAAGAATGTAAAAAGGAGTGGAAAATCTACTCCTTTTATCACGAGAACATATTTTTTCTTTTAAATAAAATCTAATCAAATTAATACGAATAACCCTGATAAATATAATGCTTCTTCATCACTATTTGTAACTAAGTTCATTAATTTAGTTTTAATTGAATGCTCTATATCTAATGATAATTTGATTAGTAAATATCTTAACTCCGTATCTATAACTGCTAAACTTTTCAAACTAGCAAAATTCAAATTTCGGTATTTCTTTTCATCATCTTTTTCAAAATTTTTTCTATACGCTGTAAGCTTGTAGTAAGACGAGTTTGTGGCTAAATAATTTTTAGCAGTACAAAAAAAGAACGTATGTTGATAACCTTTCTTTTAAACTCTATGTTAAGTCAATTTCCCCTAATTACTTTTATGATTTTAATGGTTATGTTTACAAAAGTTCAAGTAGATCGTATAGATGCATGTCTTGCTGGACCACGTTTATCCTTTCTTACAAACTGATGCGGTTATCTAATTTTATAACGGTGTAGTTTTAGTGTTAAGTTGTCAGAAATACACTAAATAAGCACTCTACAAATAATAGTAAATTAAATCTCGTTAAAACAAAAAGGGATGTCCTAGTACCATGCCTAGGACATCCCTTTTACTTTACTTATCTACATTTCTAAATTCTATACAGCACTATCAATTAAACAATTATTAGATATATCTTCTACCTAAAACATAGTATTATCATTAGCTGCCTCATTTGGAATCTCTTGAATTACATCCCAATGTTCGACAATCTTACCATCATTTATACGAAATATATCCACTATAGCAACTCCCTTATCTTGAGAATTAGCACGAGAATGTACATGAAGAGCAACTGTATCTCCTTCAGCTACTACACGTTTAATCTCTGCAGAGGAATTAGGATTTTTAAAAAAATCCTCCTTAAAGAAATCCATGAAGGCTTTTCGTCCATCACCAACAAAAGGATTATGTTGCTTATAATCTTCGCTTACATATTTAGGGATAATATCGATATTATGTTTATTAAAAACTTCATTATAGAAATCAACTACCATCTTTTTATTCTTTTCATTTTCTGTCGCTTCTTTTGATACTGAGGCAACATTCCCACTCTTTATTGAGTTAGCTTTGTTATTACCTGTGGAAGCTTGAAATATCAAAGTCGACACAATTCCTAAAATAAACACAGAAATAATTATTATTATTAAATTTTTCTCTAACTTCATATATATACCTCTCCTAATCATACATAGTTATATTCCATAACATACTTGAAGAAGGAGAAACCTTCCCCAAAATATGCTGTAAGGGGTAATGTTAAAAAAATCCGTCTTTCCTAACACTCCCTCTTATACACGGTATGTTAGAAACGATTAGCTCTGACTTAATACCTCATTAACAGTTGCACTGTCCACAATTTGAATAAACTTCTTAACCTTATCGTTCTCATCAAACTCATAAAGATGACAAAAATCTGCTATAAACGATTTCCCTGTTGCTTTATATGTCCCACTATATTTCCCATAAACGATAACAGTATTATTATTAAATGCATAAACTTCATCCTTTGCACTATAGTTATCCCATTCCGTGCCAAGGCGTTCATGTACATTTTTCACCACTTCATCTGGACCTATATAAGTCCCCGCATATGGAAATCCAGCAGCTTCTGTCCAAGATACATTTTCACTTAAATACGTTTTGAAAGCATCTAATTTCCCTTCGCCAGTTAACACATACGTTTCATGTAATAATTTTTGATATTTATTCATAGCATTAACCCCAAGGCATTTCTTTTGTTACAACTTTTGCACTTAATTCTAATACACCTTTATTTGCATAGTCTGGATATGCTGTTTCAAGTTTCGCCACAAACTCTGTTGAAGTTTTACTTTCTTCAGAAGCTTGAATTGCAGTTCTCAGGTAATCCATAGTTGCAGTAATTGCTTGATTATCTAATGATTTTTCGATTGATCCATGGCTTGGTACAATAATGTCAGCATTTAATGCTTGTAATACTTGCAAGTTCTCAATCCATGCCTCCATTGCTGCTTTTGAGCTAGTATCTGCTAAGAACACATGGATTTCGTTAAATACATCAATGCCTCCAATCAATAATTTCAGTTCTCTATTAAATAAGCTAGTTCTGTAGTTATCTAAGCCTACTAGTTCAAATGTTAACCCCTGAAAATCAATAGATTTTTCCTTAAACACTTGAGGTAATACCACGTTGCTTGGTGCATTTTCTCCAAGTACGCCTTTCCAAACTTTTAATTTCCCTAAGACAGAATGAACAATGTGTTCAACAGTAGACTCTGTAGCATACGCTATGGCTTCTGGGTAAGCAGCTTTAATACTTTCTAATCCAAAGTAGTAGTCTGGATCCCCATGAATAACAAAGATTTTATCTAGAGATAAGTTGTTTTTTTTCAGATAATTAACAATTTCTTTCGAATCAGATTGAGTAAATTTTGAATTTATTAAAAATGCATCTCCCTCTTTCTCAACTAAGGTTGCAGTGACCATAAAACTTTTTTCGTCCGAACTAAACACTGTCAATTTCACATCTTTTTGATTTGTATCGATTGTTTTAAACATAGAATGTTATTCTCCTTTTGTTAAAGTTATTAAATAGATAACACATTTTTATCTTGTTCCGACAGAAGCTCACTCTTTAAAAACAAATTGAAACTATAACTGTTATAAGAAAGATTTAATTCCATCCACTTCTAGCCTTCTTTAAACATTAAATGTTATATACCTTACCCTAAAATTCCTTAATATAAATTTTTAAAACGTGCTTCAATTTTATCTGGCGTCATTACTCCACCACCAATAGGGATAATTTGATTATCCTTTTGTAAAAGCAAAGAAGGATAACTATTAACACCAAGCTGTCGAACCTTATTGAAATCATTTTGGACATCTACAATTGTTTCTTGAGCGTTTAAACGTTCAAGTACTTGTTCAGGGTTCAAACCATGCTCAATTGCAATCTTACGATATGTTTCAGGGTCACTCAGACTTTGTCCCTCATAATAAAACGCTTTTTGCATAGCCGAAGTGAATTCTAACAAACGGTTTGGCGCTAATGAGCGTAAAGCTGAAAAGCCAATTGCAGCATCTTTCGAATTCATTTTAAAAGTCCCTTCTTCCACCAATTTTTGATATGAAGGACCAAATTCTGCACCTGTAAGTTGATTAATTCTTTTATTTCCCTCTTCTATATATGAGAAATTTTTCATTGGTAAATTATCTAAAAATAACCCTCCACATAAAACCGTTAACGGCACTTCAGTGTGTTTTTGGTAAAATCCTTTAATACTTTCTGAAAAGCCATAGCACCATCCACAATATGCGTCCCATACGTATATAAGGTTATCTTGTTTTGTCTCCATTTAAATCTCCTACCTTTATTTTTATTAGCCAGTCCAGCTATCACTTAAAATTCTTAGCTAACTTTTTGGTTTGTAAAAGTACATCTTTTTTTATATCTTGTTCTTTTTTGAGGTACCTTACTACTTTTTTCACAAACTAATCCTTCCAAAGAAAGGTTAACTAAGATTTTTAACAAAAGATATCGCTGCACATTATTGCCCCAAAGCAGAAAATACTACAGTTCAAAATATGCATTGCTTTTAATACCTTAGTAACTTGTCTACACCGGGCGGCAGCGTGTGGACCACCATCCTTAATTAAATATATAAATCATATTTTTATTTTAAGTAGATACCATCTGTAACTAACTTAATTACAACTCTATGTAACCACTATAGTTACAACAATGATGGAAGTCAATTCTTTTTTACCAAAAACATTAATTTTCTACCTTTATGCTTTTAGAATTCTAGTATTAAAAACTTTCTTCTTGTTCTTAAATTTGTCCTCCCCATCTTTCTAAGAATACTTCAAAGCTTGAATAGAATACCTTATGTATGCAGAATTACATATCAATCTCCATTGAAAACTATTCTCAATGTAACTATAATGGTTTCAGGTAATGGTGTTTTCATTTCCTTTTCAAATCTCGCAATATATTAAAGGAGGAACTAGTATTATGAAAAAAGTTATTTTATCAGGGGCATTAGGAATTGCAGTACTATCAGGTATGAACTTACCAGGGGCAGAGGCACCAAAAGCGAGTGCAGCAACTACAAATTTAGAAATTCAAGAAGTTACAAAATATTACTCTATGAGTTCTTATGAAATGTCTCAAAAGGAAACATTTAATCTCAATAAAGGAGAAGAACTTACAGTCTTTGTACAAAATTCTGGGTTCCCAATTTCTTATACGGTCTTTGATACAGATAATCAAATAATGGGCACCTACAATGCTAATTCACCATATGGTCGCGTATTCAAAGCACAAAAAGATGGTAATATTTCTGTACAATTTCAAGCAGGTGCAAATTCTTCGTACATGAAGAAGATGAATTTCACAGCTAAATTTGCAGTTTCTAAGCTTAACTAACAATCAAAATTTCATTATCCTCTTTCAAAAAATTAAAAAGGTATATCCCTTCAACGGGATATACCTTTAACTTTAGTGAATTTTATATTGATCAGATAATTGCTCTTGCGCCATACGCACTAAACGTTTGGTAATTTCTCCACCTACTGAACCATTCGCTCGTGCTGTTGAATCCGGTCCAAGTGTAACACCAAACTCCTGAGCAATTTCATACTTCATTTGTTCAATTGCACTTGCTGCAGCTCCTACCAAAATCTCGTTTGAATTATTATTTTCGCGAATTTGCATTTCTTACACACCTCCGTTGAATTTGGTAATATCATGCTCTATTTCCAGTAAAATATGTAAAAAGATCAAAAAAAAGACGCATTAAGGTGTCTTTTTTCAATATGTTTTTATTTGTTAAAGGAAGTAAAGTATCCACAGGAGTAATTTCCTCATAATATACAGTTACCACAATGTTCTCTAATGTAATCATGGTTCTAAGATTTGTGCTTCTATAAATCCAAAATCCCCATAACTTCTTTTGTAAATAGTTTAAAATCTTTTAGATGTTTTTCAATAATTTGACGAACAATATCTAAGTTTACACTTTGGTAATCATGTACAGCGATATTTCGAAATCCAACCATAGCCTTTAACTTATTTGCCAGCTCTGCGCTAAGTAATCCTGCTGTAACCAATAAATCAAAAGCTTCTCGACTAGATTGGGGTAGTCCTAATTTTTTACCTGCAACAATATGCATTGCTAAATCAATACTCGCTTCACAAGCTCTTTGTATATTCAATATTATTGAATCTTGCTTTGTATAATCCTCCAAATTTTCAGGGTCATTTCCATACACATCTTGGATTCTTTTTATACAACGCTCTATTGTGGAAATTTTATTTAAAATAACCTCATTCTTCATATATAGAACCTCTTTTCTTTATATCATCGAGTACTATCTGACGTTCCTCATTCAATTTTGAATACATTTTTAAAGTTTTCATTTCAAAAATGATTTTCCGTTCTTCATCAGAACAAAATATTGTCTTTCCTGTATGTATAATCTGAGCTTGAAAAACTGTAGAAGCTTCGGATAAATCAACTAAATCAACATCTCTATGAACAATATCCGCTAACTCCTGTGCTAATAAAAAACGTTCATAATTCCCTAATTTTATGTCGCTTAAATAAGCTATATCAATGTCACTATCATCTCGTTCTCTGTCCTCTGCTGTGGATCCAAATACAATTATCCAATAGGGATTCACGGTCTCTTGTAATTTTTCTATAATAGCTGTAATCATGCTTTGAAAAATCATTTAATTCATCCCCCCTTATTATACTTGAATTTTATTATATCATAACCATTACCCAATCTTTTAAGCTGCACAACTACATAATTAAATTAAACCTTCTTGACGCTTAAAGCACTTTAAAATTATAGATTTTTTTGCTAGAAGAATCCCCTTGCAGGACTCAGGCCGCTTTTAATGATAGGATTAAGACCTAATGCTGTAAACAGAAAATTTAAAGTTCTTGTAGGTATAAATCTTATATCATTATTTAAAATGCAATAACTACACAGATTTATAAACCTTTATATTTTCCTCATTTAAATACACCAGAAAGGTGTTAGAATCATATCCTCAATTATATATAGAAATATAGTATGTCATAATGTTATTTCATTTTTGAAGTTTTCTTCACAAAATTCTTAATTTCTTTTAATGTTTTTCCACTAATATTATCTTTGATGGTTGAATCTATTTCATTTTCAATATAAAAAGTTTTCTCATTAACCTTTGTTTCAAATTTATATTTGTTTTTATCCCAATTTATTAGATTACTTTTTAGGTGTGCGATATTCACTAAATCAAATTGAATCATAAAAGGTTCTAAAGCTGGATAAAAATGTCCAAGTTTACTATTCTCTTTTAAAAAAACTATATATGTGTCACCCGATTTAGGTTTTATATACAATGGATCTTTATTTTTCACTTTTTTTGTAAACACTTTCGTAGCACCTTTCAGAATTATTCCATTGTCATCAATAACTTCATTACTTTCCTCTAATACGAGACTTTCTGAATATCTATGATTTATTAAAATTTTATTCTCTACAGAGTCCCCTTTTAAAATTTCTTTGACATGAAAATTAAACAGATGGCCTTCGACATCTTCACCTTGAATCTCATATGATGAATTGTTTGCCATATTCCATTTAGAGTGTAAACCGTCATATTCACCTAGTACAATTACATCTGCTTCTTCCACCATTTCCCTTAAATGATTTGTAGTTTTGAATGTCTTACTTAATACTATAGTTTCAGAATTCGATGAAACATTAGATATTTCTGCTATGTGTGTATTTGACCAAATTGTTTTACCAATAATAATTAAAAAAGTAAATATTAATAAACATAGACTCCATTTCATTACTTTATGTTTATACATTATAATAACGTCTCCTTAAAAGATATTTTATACCATTTTCTCAATATAAATATTCGGAATTTTTAAAAAATATTAGTCCAAAACAAGATAATGATGCTATAATTCTCTTGTTAAAAATAATCTTTGGAGGGATAATATGAATTTTAGAAAAGGGATTACTGCATTTTTATTAGGTAGTGTGTTTGTCTTTTCCAGCGTTGGAGTTTCAGAAGCTTATGTAAAAGAAGGATGGAAGCTACCTTCAAAATCAGCTACATATAAGTGGGGAGACAGATTAGACGATGGCTCCAGTATCATTAAATCCGGTTGGCAGGCTGCAGATTCAGCCTGGTACACTGCTTCTCGTATTAACTTTACAGTTTCTTCTTCTTCTGTGAACAAATTAAACTCTTGGTTTGAAAGTTCCTCTACTTATTATGGAAGAATGAACACAACTTATAATACATCCACTAAAAAAGTAACGAAATTCGCTGGTGATATTAATGCAGGGAATACAAATATTACAAAATCTAATGTTGCTAAAAGTACAGGAGTTCATGAGTTTGGTCATGCAATAGGAATAGGTCACAACAGTGGCACTTCAATTATGAACAGCAATCGAAATCGTACTACTATGCATGTCCCTCAAACCGACGATAAAAATGGTGTAAATGCAATCTATTAACAGAAAAAGGAGATGATTTCTTAATGTTAAGTAAAAAAGCAAAAACTATAGTAATTGCAATACCTTTGGCTGCAGTGATTGGTTTTGGAGGATATTCAGCATTTAATAGTCACTTCTCCCATGTTGCTGGCGAAGATAACAATGCTGAAACTGTTATTATCAGTAAGGATTTCCCTGCTACAAGTGATTTAAATCAAATGATTAATGAAGCCGATTTAGTTATAATTGGTGAATATGAAGGTCTTGACTCTAAGTGGAATATGGCACGTAATCCAAGTAATCCATCGGAAGAAGATACAGAAAATTATGTTGAAGGACATCTATATAATTTCAATATTTCCGAAACAATTAAAGGTGTGACTGAAAATAAACAAATAAAAATCAATCATCGTTTTGCTGAAACTATTAAGCTTGAAGATTCTAATGCAGTTGTTGCACCAGATGGCACAGTTACAAAAAAAGCTACTAAGATAAATACTAAAGAGGTTCAAAATAAGGATCCTTTATATATCGAACCTAAAGTTAATAAAAAATATATGATGTTTTTGAAGAAGGATCAATTATTTGGAAACTACTATGGAGCAATTGAACCATTCGCAATTACTTTTGATGAAAATAACAAAGCTGACCTTCAAACAAACATAGAAACTATTAATGAAAGTAAGATGTCTTCCAAGGCACAAATTGCAGGAAAAACAATTGTATTGAAAAATGAAATACATGAAACTATTACTGACAATATTAGCGGTAAGACCCTTAATGAATTAAAAGATCAAGTAAAACAAAATGTTAAGTAATAACCATGACTTATAATAATTTGTTCTAATTCATAAGATAGTTAAAATTAATTTATAAAAGTTGTCACAAATTAAATACAAATTACCTTGAACTACCCCTACTTTCACTTCGTTTAGAATTTTGGGATGGATGTCAGGAAATAATAAAAAAAGAAAGGGCTTATCTTTAAACAATCCTTAACATAAGCCCTTCCTTCTATCAAATTATTAAAACACATTCGTTTCTATCACAATTTACAGCAATTTTAATTGCAATGGATTACCTATTCCAAATAGCAAAGACTACAAATTAGGTGGAAAATTGAACGTTTATGCAGTTGGTTGGACTGCACTATTACCACCAATTTCCGTTATGCATACAATTGAAAAAGTATCCCATTTCTAAATTTAGAATGAGGCTATACTGAAAGTTATTTAATTTTTGATATAAGACACTTCATCTAAAATATCCACTGTAGTACTTTCCTACTCATATAGTTAAAAGGCTCTTATGCTACTACACATAAGAGCCTTTTTGACTAGTATCATAAACAACTAGTTATATAAGAATCCTGCAACAGAAAATAACAAAAAAGAATTACTTAAAGTATAAGTTACATTCTAATATTTTATTGTTGATAACTGACGGTATCATTATACAGCTTATTTAGAAGAGTCATGTACATTTCGAAGAAGTTCTTCAATAAGTATTGTTTTTTCATTCACCTTTGTGGCATATGTGAAATCACCATAACAATATGGATACCTAAAATTATTTTTATTTCCACCACAAGTGTACATCGCTGGGTTTTGATCAACTTTCATCTTAGAAAACTTTTTGGCCGAATCTTCCGAGTGTTGTTTAACTTCTTGACTGGCAATAAAATCAATATACCCTGGCCCCATATTATAGCTTTGAATAATTGTATCCATGCTAACATCTTTTTCCGTTCCATATTTGTACATTTTAGCAAAGTGTTTTACCCCTTGTTTAATGCTCAAGCTTGTCTCTTGAATTTCATTTGGCTTTAATCCAAGTGATTCAGATGACTGCATAGGGTCGTTTCCCTCACCTCTACTCTCTTGGTACATAATTCCTAATAAAACTGCTGTTTTCCCTCCTAAATTATATTTCTCTAATTCTTTTTTCAAGGTAGGCTCATATTGCAATACACGTTTTTCGGTAGCGAGCGCTTTATTTTGTTGAATATTAGTTTTATGATTAAAATATAGTATTCCAAGCATTGTTCCTAAACCTAAAATACTAATAAGGAATACTTTAATAATTTGTTTTTTACTCATATCCTTCATATATTTCTCCTCGTATAAGAAATTCAATTTTTCAATGGCGGTTGGTTATTTACAAAATATATAATAATCATCTATTTCTCTGCCCCTTTTAGACTCAAATTTATTTCTTTTAGGTTTTAAGTTTAATATAGAAATTTAAAAATAAGATAAAGATAAGATAAAGAAAATATAAAGTGCATTTTTTAGAGTACTTTAAAAAGATATTGGTACAAACGAATATGTGGGACAAGTTGTAGATATGAATGGATATAGTGATAATCGAGAGGTTATCATACAAGTTATTAATTATGGAGATATCATTCTAGAAGAAGTTTTACCCTATCTTTTTAATATACTTTATTACCATTTCATAACTTACTTTAAATTTACTTTGCTCATTTACTGCATTCTAACAATCATCATCACACATGACTTAATATATTATTGAAAAGAAAAAAGCTCTGCACTATGCAGGCTTTCTTTAAGATTTCACCGTTAAATTATTCATAAAACTTTCTATAGAATTCGCCTGGAATATACGTAAATGAGGTGATTGAACGTCGTAATGTTTGTCAGTAATTATAAGGATTGAAGGAAAGAATTTAGAACCTTTCGGTTGCCAGGATTCATTGTGCCATTCTTGGCTATGGAGGTATAACTCGTATCTGTTTATCTTATCTTGCATTATTTTTTTACTGTACACTGACTTTTGAACTTCAATAAAAAATGGGGATCTACCCCATATAGTAAAAACATCTGGCTCCATATATTCTTTCCCATACTTTGGTTCAACTTTGAATAGTTTAGGATTTTCATAATGAACGAGTTGTTTGTATACGTCCACAATACCAAGGAAATGAGGAATTTTTTGACTTGTCTTTCTGATAGAACTTGGCTGCGGAAAATAAATGTATGGGTGCTGCAATACGTTAGCATCAACATAGCCGTCTCTTCTTAATCGTTTCATAACCGTATTACAACAAGTTACCGCATTCTTTAAGCCTTGAAAATGCAAGTCAATAATATCGTCACGGGACATGCATCTAAATCGCTTCAAATCATTCAAAATTCCTTTATCTCTACTCTTCATCATCTAACACCCCAAATAACGGAATTTCTTCTTGCGATGAATTCTGGAGTATTTTCTCCTCTTTAGACATGCGATATGGTTCAACAATTTGTTTCGCCTTACTTAATTCCAAATAAGGAGCTTGCACTTTCTTTAATCCATTTCGTTTTAAAATCATTTGGCCTGATTGCTCTAAATGCTCTGAACCAGGAGTACCCATGATATTACTATTAATTGCACTATCACATTTAAAGCCAATTCTTACGGTCATATTGAGCTTTAACTTACCATCTAACACTTTCGCATCTGGCCGCTGCATACTAAGCATAAGAAAAACCCCAAGTGATCGGCCGACTGCTGAAATCTTTTCAATTGTAGTCATACACTCTTTTTCATCTTTTAGCATGGCCACTTCATCGATAGCAAGTAGAATATATGATTTTTGATAATTAGGATTTAATTTGTTGTACGCATCAATATGATCAACTTCATATTCTTCCATAAGTTTTCTTCGTTCTCTGATTTCCTTCCATAACTTTTGAAGCATTATTTTCATTTCAATTTCTTCCATACAAACTTCTTTCACATGCTTCACTCTACGCAAAAAATGAAATTCAGAGTTTTTTAAGTCACCAAGGTACAAATGCAACTTTTCAGGAGACATATATTGAATAAGTGTGGATAATACAACACGTACCATACTACTTTTCCCGCTTCCCGTTTCTCCTGCTATTAATAAGTGTGGTGTATTGGAATCAACCATATCATACGTAATCGTTTTTCCGAATTGGTCCCGGCCAACCACAACAGGAAGACGGTATTCTTTTAATAAGGGCTGCCATTCTTTATAACAGTAATTGTATGGTTTTAGTCCAGCATCTGAACGGAATACATGTAGTACAAACTTTTTCACATCCCCTTCAATCGTAATATTCCGTCCTAATATTTGCTGAAAACAGAACCACTTCTTTTCAATCTTCTGTGGATCTAATCCGTTTGGGATGGTAAATACATATCTCACGCTTTCTTTCGAAGAGGAAACATCATGTATCTTTGGATAAATAGGAACTTTGCCCCCACGCGTTTGATGTTCCGTATATAAACCTGCTTTTCCGAACACCTCCATAAGCTGATTCCTTAACCTTTGCGTACGAAGCCACTCCTTTATAATCCCCATTACTCCCTTCCCTCCTTAAAACATGATTACGATACGAACAAATACATATCCAATCAAGCAAACTCCACCAATTCGCGTTCCGTGATAAATACCTTCACTTACAAATTTAGCTGCTGATATATAGTCATGTCGCACCAAGTATTTTTCTAACATGACTGCTCCGATTAAAATCGTTCCCATAAATCCTAATGCAATGTAAGTATATAATACCTGATCCGACATATGAAGGAATGCGAAAGGACTTAATGAATTGTATGTACGGATTTTCTGTTCTTTATCTTTGTATGACCGATCCATAAACTCGCGAAAAGGAATTGTTTCTTTCCTAGCACGCATTTAAATGCCCCCTTTATAAACAGAATTTAGAATATAGATATTACATAGCTTCATCTACTTAATACCGTGGTAGTTTTACCTTGGTAGAAATCTTGATAAATACTGTGGTAATCATTCGCAACTTACTTTGGTAACCTCGTATTCTTCTACCTTAATAAATACCGTGGTAGCTGCTTTGATACATCATATTGTGTACAGCTTGTACATTATGTAAAAAACTTTTGCCGTCTATGCGAATAGTTTTTTACATTTATGTCCACAATGTTGAAAATAGGTTCAGGAGGGATTTAAGTGTTTTGGAAATTCGGAGGGAAAAACCGAACGAAATTAGGTGGTTTTTTAGATCGGAATGGCTTCACCCAAAATGATTTAGAAAAGACCGCGAAATTAAGTCGTCCTACAGTTTCAAAGGCGTGCAATGATAAAGAATACATACCTAGTCCAACTGTAATGAAAAAGATTTTAAAAGCTATTAGGCAAATAAAACCCAATGTTAAATCTACCGACTTTTGGGATATGTAAAAACTGGCTAACTAGAGTCAGTTTTATTTTTTTACAAAAACCACTTCATAAAAGAACGTACATTCGTGTATAATAAGAACAGATGTTCTTGTTGAAGGAGGCATAACAGTGTATGATTACTCAATTTTGCCAAATCGAATTGTTTTATGTGTAGATCTTCGTAGCTTTTATGCAAGCGTGTCCTGTATCAAGATGGGCTTAGATCCACTTCATACCAAATTAGCTGTAGTAGGAGATGTAAACAGGAGTGGCTCCATTGTTTTAGCTGCAACACCACCACTAAAGGCACTAGGTGTTAAGAAAATGGCAAGATTGTACGAAATACCACGACATAAAGACATTCTTGTGGTAAACCCAATAATGGGAACTTATATCAAATGTTCCAATTACATAACAAAATTAGCTTTACAATACGTTCCGATTGAGGATTTTCACCAATATAGCATCGATGAATTCTTTATGGATATTACAGATAGCATCCATTTATTCGCCCAAGACCCATACGAATTCGCTATGAAATTCAAACGTGAAATATACGATCATACACGAGTTGAATGTACCATCGGAATTGCTCCTAACCCATTAATGAGTAAGGTTGCTTTAGACATTGAAGCTAAGAAGAACAAAGACGGGATTGCTTTTTGGAAGTACGAGGATGTACCTACAAAACTATGGAGCATACGACCACTTAATAAATTTTGGGGAATTTCTCATAAAACCGAAGAGAAGTTAAATCGAAAGGGGATACATTCCATCGGTGATTTAGCCAACTATCCCCTTAAATACTTAAAACAAAGCTTAGGTAAGATCGGCGAGGAATTACACTTACATAGCCATGGAATTGACTTTAGTCGCATTTCAGAAAAATATGTTCCAGCTACAAATTCTATAGGGAAAAGCCAAATTCTAATGCGTGACTATACAATAGAAGAATTTCCGATTGTTTTACTAGAACATATTGAAGAAGTTTGTTATCGAATGAGAAGACAAAACAAACTAGCTCAAACAATCCATTTTTCCATTGGTTACAGTAAAAATTACGCTGGCGGTTTCAGAAAAACTCACACTATGAACCGACCAACCAATTTAACAATGGATATCTATCATATTTGTACATATTTTTTACATAAGTTTTATACCGGGGAACCAATTAGATCCATCAATGTTTCTTTAACCAACTTAATCAATGAAGGTGAAGAACAAATATCTCTTTTTGACAATGTAATACAACGAGAAAAAGAAATGAAATTAACGAAGGTAATGGATGAAATACGCACTAAATTTGGCAAGAATAGCATATTAAGAGGAATTTCGTATACAAATAGTGCGACAGCAAAATACAGAAACACATTGTTAGGGGGACATAAAGCATGAATAACGCTAATATGCCAAAAGGAAGAGGAATGGTCAAATGGACTCCATTCGCAGCAATGCCTGAACAGTTTGCTGGTATTCGTGAAATCATCAAGGAGAAAAACAAAGTAACTCGGCCGATCTTAGCCGCTGAAGAAAAAGAACTGATTGAGAACATGTTGTTATGTTCCTTATTAACTGAAGAAGAAATACTAATTACATATTATGAAGACGGTTATTTACTCTCTAGTTATATGACTGTTGTTGCTATTGATCCGTCAAATAGCGCTGTCATATGTACCGATGCTTTTTATAATAAGATGACACTACGATTTTCTAATATAATAGACGTAAAATAGAATAGATTTAAGTGATCAGGTTTGAATTGTTATAAAGGAGTGTATAAAATGCAAGGGAATCAGACTAGAAAGAATACAGCAAGAACAGTTATTCATAATGATATAAATAACTATCCCTACCTAAATATACCTATGATTATCAATGAAAAAGATGGAATGATTTACGAAGTTTTAAGCGTTGGTTTTCATAATAATGATGCTGTAGGAATGATAACAACGGACGGTTTCGCTACAACTAGGGTAAATACACCAATCATATCAGTAACAAACAATGATAGTAGCATTCAATTATACCGCTTACCATTAGAACTTGAATATTGGGTACTTTCTTGTATGCGTGCTGCTTCAACAGGGGAAAATCCATTCCCATGTAAAGTTGCTTTTGGAATCATTGACACTAAATTTCATGTGGAATTCAAGTGAAAAAGGAGCAATATTTTTTGCTCCTTTTAATTTTTAAAGAGATGCTATTCGTCCTTGTGAATAATCTAATTCAATTCATATAACTTGGAATGGATAACTTCTACATCGACATCAAATTTTCCAAGTGTCAAAAGTTATCGCTATGTTGCAAGAAATACTCAATCACAGCACACCACAAATCATATTGACTTACATTGGAATCAACAAAGAAGAAAAAGATAACGTTCTAGATATATTTTGTATTTAATTATGGACAAATGTATTCTGTCCAGCAGCGACCTGCCACGTTCCGAGTTCTTTGACCATCACATAAATAGCAAGACTGCCTTGCCCGTTTTCTATTATTGTCCCTTCAGAGGTTGTCGGGTATTGCCTAATATGTGTAATAGCTACATCCGAACGCACAAAGTTAATGCTTTCAACTATATAGGAAGCATATGAGTTGCGAAGTGGTCCTGCCAAGATAATCTTGTGTACTTCATTGATTTGCTTCCAACCTGATAGCCGTTCACCAAGTACATTTACCCATGTAGCGTCTGAAGTGAAGTGACGATCTAATTCATCCGCATCATGTTGATTAAATGCAACCTCAATCTCAGTGATCGTTTGTTGAATGGCATCAATTTCTTCCTGCTGATTCTCTTTTAAACCGTGAACTTTAGACTTGTTAGACATATTCGTTTCTCCTCCTATGTTAGTTTGATATCTATAGTTTATTCAAGTAAAGTTATAATAACATCCAACAATAGTAGTATCTTTCTAAAAGGGAATTCATACCACGGTAGGATGGTAAGACATATTTTGTATACCTTTACTTATATTTTTCTGCAAATTCCCCTTGTATATTATATACATGTCATGTTTACATAACTTCACTTATCAGTAGTAAAAACTCCAAAATATTTACAAATTGAAATTTTGAAATATAATAAACTTAGAGTAAAAAAACACAGTTCGGTTGGTAGTCCGGACACAGTAGTACTAAAAACTATTGTCAGTAACCTTCCCCCCTGGGATGTCCATTACTCATGCTATATAAAAGGGGGATTCTCAATGACACTTACAATTTATTTTGATGGACAATTTTGGATTGGAATTGTAGAAATGTATGAAAATAACAAACTAAAGGTATGTAAACATACTTTTAGAACAGAACCTAAGGATAGTGAAATATTAGACTTTATTTTTCATGATATGATTCCATTATTAAATAATACATCAGGTATTAAAAACTCCAATGATAATAAAAAAACTAAAGCTATCAATCCTAAAAGATTAATAAGATTAACAGCAAAAGAAATAAAAAATCAAGGAGTTTCTAATAAATCTTTTGAAGCGTTGAGAATAGAATTAGAACAAAAAAAGAAAATGAAGCAAAGTATGACGCGTCAAAAAAAAGAAGAAATTAAAGAAAGAAAAAGACAAATTAAAATTCAAAAGCGAAAAGAAAAACATCGAGGAAAATAAAGAATCATCCGCTAAATATAGCGGATGATTCTTTATTTTCCTTTGAATAGTTACCATAATTTCCGTTATCTGAAGTTCTTCAGTTATATATTTTTTGTAGTAATACGTATATGTTTCGCATAAGTTTTTTCTAAATCTCGAAGCGTATATGCCATAGACTGTAATAATAATTGTATATCATGACCAGACTTAGAAAATCCTTTTTTGTCATTTCTATCAATTGGTATTATTGCTTTTAAATATCCATCGCGTACCTCTGTTTGCATTTTTACTTGGCAAAACCTTTCTATAGCATTCACTGTACCAATAGTTATTGTTGAAACACTAGCACAAACAATATCTTCACCATAAGAGGAATAATTCGCATGACCATCAACAATAAATCCGTTAATGTGATCCAAATTGTTATGTAATATCGAAATAGAAATCATAAAAGATCAATCACCTTCTCCCTTTTTAATTCATGATAAACCCCCATCTTTTCCCTTATTGTATCATTCAGAAGAAAGGATGTATTGCGAAATTTTGGTTGTATAAGATATTCATGTTGTTCAGTTTCAAAAATGTTTTAGACTGAACATCCTTGGTCTAATGGGGTATTGCTATTCGTATTTGTCTAATTAACTAAAATAAAGATTTAGACTGACGAATCGTTTATATTTCATGATAAGAGTTTTATTAAAATAAAGTATTAGACTGGATAGTGAATATACATTTTATGTAATGGAAATAAGGAGAATTCTGAGAAATTGTATTTGATAAAACTACAGTTTAGGAATTTTTATATTTCACAACCGAAAATTGAGCCAATTGAAACGAGTGAAATTCACATACTTTGAGAACATATTTTCATATCGTATAGGCTTGAGATAGATCCCATACGGGCATGATTACTTTGCGAATGTTGCGGTGGACAGGAATTTCACACCCTCACAATGGTATCATGCCCGCCTTTCCATATAGAGATGGTGTGGTCGATCTCTTAATTAATCTAAATTTTCAATTAAGAGATCTCTGAATTTTTGATCATTCAAAGTTTTTAACACGAAATCATTGTAATGTTCACTCAGGTTCATATAATCAGTTTCATTTAAGTCATTAAACATAAACACTAGTTCCGTCATATTTCCCTCTTTATCCTTTGCATAAAGGGAGTTTGTTAATAGAAATGCTGTTGAACCACCTTTTTGCCCTACATGTATTAACCATTCCTTGTTATTTGGATTCTCCATAGGCCATTCGACAATCTTGTCTAACTCTTTCTGCACATCCTGTGGGAAATAGTCTTTACGATTCAGTCGTTCCATCAATAGAAGATAGTCTTTTGCTGATGCGGCTGGTAAATTATCTGACCATATTCTTTGAAATTCAATATCGCCTAGACATGGGATATTACGTTGTTTAAATTCAGTAGAATTTTTCATCCATTGATGAATCTTAATGGATTCCCTAGCAAATTCTTTTTGTGACATAGCTTTCATTTTTATTAAGGTTTCGTTTTTGGTTAAATTCTCTTCTTTTTTTAAATTGCCAGCAACATATAAACTAGATACAAGTGGATATAATTCTTGATGATGAGGTAATTGTAAATTTTTCATCGTTTGATTAATATTTTCCAAACCTAATTTGTCTATTAAATAATCAGCATTTGCATTAGAACTAAACTGCAACATTCCTTTTGCAATTTGTTCTAATGTTACTTGATTATTTCGAATAATGTTTTTTTCATTTAAATAACGAATCCAATTAGGGTGGTTAGAGGCATCTGTATCTTTTATATAATATGCTTCTAAATCACTTAAGGGAATTTGTTGATCAACTTTAATCGTTCCTTCAGCAGATTGTTTAGCAAATTCTACAGCAATAATTAGCTTCATCATGCTTGCTAAAGGAATTACCTCATCAGAATTTATACTTACTAGATTTTTTCCATTTCTTTGTAGAATAAAAGATACATTTTTATCTGTCTTATGTGTCTTTAAATATTCCATAACAAATTCATAACCTTCTTTTTGTTTTGAAATATTTTTATATGCGATAAAGAAAATTGAAACAATTAGTAATATGATGGCTAGTTTTTTAATAGATTTCAACACAATTTCTCCCTCTGTATGTCTAATTATTTTGTAAACTTTCCTAATATAACTTTAACATAAATTCCCATTATGTTACACACTTTACCAAGTGACATTCTCTAAAATAAAATTCACAAAGTTAAGGTGGCTCAATACAGAACTAGGAGGTGTGCTTTTATTGATTACAGTCTATTTGGGTATGGGTATTACTGGTAGCAGTTAAACTAACTAGAAGCTACTGTTAACTAAGTAAAAATCATTTATTAACTTTAACAGAATTCATGTTAAAAAGGTGTTTTCAAATATGGAAAGCACCTTTTCAGTCTACAACTATTTTTTAATAGTCTAATACTTTTTTCTATAGTCTAAAACATTTTTTTAATTAAACACATGTAAGGTTGACATAACGTCTCATTATCAGTAGCAAGAAAAAGGCGGATCCCTATTCTCACAAAGAATCCGCCTTTTTCTATTTCTATGGCTCTATTCATTTTTTTATACATTCCTATCCTGGCGTGGGTTTCAGGGTTCCCATTTGTTACTGGATTAGCCGAAAAACTGTATAAAATCTTGCATGCTCTTAGCGTGGGTTTTTTCCAAAATGCTGGCGGTACCCCATCGCTATCAAGCTAAGAAAAGCAACGTCCCCAAAATAAAAAATATATATTTTTTTGTTTTGGGGACGTTATAAAATTCTTAAGTTGATGGGTATTGATTTGCATATATTTAAGAATTATATTTAGATACAAAATGAAATTCATTTTCTTATAGTTATTTAATCCTGAATATAAATAAAAGTCTTTTAGTAAGAATCCCCCATTCTTCTTTATTTACCTATATTTATATTTTTGCTAATTTATTATAATATGGATATTGATTGAAAGTATCTTGCACAAAATGAATAACTGGTATTTTCAGGAACAAAAAACCGATAACCTTCCTCATTTTCTTAATTCACATAATTTTCAAAATTAAAACCTATGAATGTTAATATTTGTTATATAATGAAACCAAGCCGTAAGTAAGATAGTTTCCCCGTTATGAATAATGAGATAATTTGTGTGTCCCGTGTATTCGCCTTAGCCTAAAAAGAACTTGTAGTAATTCCTACAAGTTCTTTTTGCTTTTCTTATTGTATTAGAATAGAAACTTTTAAATATAGCAGAATCAATAAAGAAGTATTTATTTCTCGTTCGCTAACTAAAATTTTGCATTTTATGTAGCCTTGGAATAAATTTTGATTAAATTAACCTAATAAACCTTGATAAAAGAGGCAAATGGAAAAAGCGTGTTTAGAAAAAAGATTGATCAAAACACACTTTTTCTATATTCAATTGAATCATCCTTTTATAAAAAAGTTTGATAATTTTTGTTATCCTTTCTCAATTAAAGCGCCCGATTGTTGAATAACTTTATCCAAATATGATATAGTTCTCCATAACTAATGTAAGTGCGGTTTTATATTATATTTATATTTTAATCTCATCAAAATTATCTAGTTCTTCAAAATCTACATCAATAATTTCTGGATTATTCTTTTTAAGTTCCTCAAAGCTTTTTCTAACATCTTCTGAAGAAAGATTCATATTTTCTTCTAGGGATTTTGAGAGTCTATTCCCCATTTTCGTCATAGAAGCAAATGTTAGCCCTCCTGAGACTACACCTCCAACAACTGGAATAACTTTTGATATTCCTTTAGCAAAGGAGTCCTTAGTAACTTTCACTCCAATATAGCTTGCTATTTTTTTTATTATTGGGTAATAAAATGTCTTCATTAAAGCTTTATTCGGAAGTTTTTTCAATGCTTCCTTAGATAATTGAGATGACAACACTTTTATTGTTGCTGTTGCTCCTCCCACTCCAAACATAACACCTAAAAATAATACCAAGTCTCCGTTTACCTTTTCTACATCTAATCCATCATCATCCCAGAAATCCTCATGTCCATAAATATAACCTAATTCTTGAGATAATCTTAATGCCATGCCAAAAAACTGTGCTGTATCAGCTGGTATTGTAGCAGCCATTGCTAATCCTCCTGGTACACCTGCAGCAAATGAGACACTAGAACTTTTCATAGTTCGATTAGAGATAACCTTTTTTGCGACTTTATTTATTATTTTTTTATCGATATTAGCGTTTATTGGACCTTTTTCAATTATTTCTGCTAATTGATTTGGGGATACATTTTTAGAAAAATTTTTGGCTAAAAATTCATCTCTATTAACTTTAACTCCCGGTAACTTAACTGCATTTGTTATTAAAACTTCAATCATTCCAAATTCATTTGCCACTATTTATCTCTCCTTGTATTAAGAACCATAGATATACATATATTTTACAATAAAAGCAGATGCATTACTTATTTTTATATATTGAACAAAACGTAAAAGGAGCGGATAAGTCATCTGCTAATGACCTATCCGCTCCTTGCCCTGTTAAATAATCTACTTCAATAATCTGGCCCTTTAACGGAACAACTTATTGTCACTCAACAGTTCCTTAATAGATCTTTCAATTCCAGATGTTCTTTTTCTTTTCACTATAAATTTACCCCTTTAGATAATCTAAAGGGGTAAAACGGTGTAATTTTTTTGTAAACGGTATAACTTTATTCAAAACGGTACATCTTTTTTATAAACAATACGACTTTATTTCAAATCAATAGTTTGTAGTATTTCAGTTTTCCTTCCTTAATTAAATCACTAACTAATTTACTATCTTTAACTCTCTTCAATTTCATTCTCAACGCTTCGTGTGTGATCCCCCAGAGATCACACACTTTTAAGAAAACTAGATGTTCTTTTACTTTTCTTCATCCATCCCACTCCTTTTTTCAGAATTTTCTATCCGTTAACCAGGTTATCTTATTCAAACATCCAATTCTATCGATTTCTATTACATAACCTTACAAATTTGTAATAAACATCAACATCACTAATCACTTTCCATCATCAGTAGATAGTAGTACTTATTTTTGCGGAGCATTATGACCATTAAAAATAAAAATAGAAGCCAGTCTCAATAAAGAGAACTGACTTCTATTTGGGTAACCATAATTATCATAGAACTTTTACTTTAACAGTTTGTCTTCCCCAATTCATGGCCTTACTTTTTGAACCTACTAAAACATCAATACGATTACCTTTAATGGCACTACCGGTATCACCAGCGATTGCTTCACCATAATTTTCTACCCATACTTTTGATCCTAACAGTTACGTGCTTTTTGGCTACGCCAAACCGAAATTCATCTCCCACCTATCGTTGGGCTACGCCCTGCGCACGCTTGAGGAAGGAGAATTCTTTCTGGTAATCCGTTAAATTCATTTTCTTTTGTTAGAATTTCGTAAATACGGTTTGTAAATCTTTTCATCAGAATCGTTTCCGTACTCTCTATTGATTCACTGCTTTTGCTACAAGGGCAGCATATGCTTCTGCACCTGCTTTCGTTAAATGTACGCCATCTGGTTCAAAGTATGCCTGATTTCCGGCACTTGCTGCATACCAATCAACTAACACCACATTTTTGTAAGCTGATGCTGCTTCTTTTAACTTCTCATTCACCAACGATTCCCACGGACGTGGTACTCTCGTATTAATTAATATAATTTTACGTTCATCCCCAATCACTTTTATTAATGATGCTAATTGCTCCTTAGTAAAGGCTCCATTTGTACCTAATCCAATAATGACATGATTTCCTAAATTCCCCTCATTCTTTAGCTGTTCCACAGCAGGGATTGCTTTGGACATTTGCCGCCCTATTTCCGCATCAATCCTAATATTAGGAAAATTATTTTTTAAATACGGAGCAATATCAATCATGATTGAATCTCCTACAGCTGTAACTGTTAGAGGGTCTTTAGGCTGTGCGGGAATCCCTTCTTTTTGTTCTTCTTTATTTTGAGGTGGTTCATTAGCTGGTTTATCCCAAACTGCAACGGGATGTTTAGCCTGCTCTTCTTGCTCTTCTTGCACTGCTTCCACCTTATCTTTTGAAGGATTCTCCTTTGCTTTACTAGCTGTTGTTAATCCAAAAGTAGCTATCGAAGAAATAAATACTGCACATATTAAAGCTAACTTACCACTTACAGTTAAGTTTCTTATTTTCAAGCTCTTAATCCGAATATTCTTCAATGCGCCTTTTCGTATTGGATTTTCAATAAACTTCCACGAAATTTGTGCAATAACTATAATTAGGAGAAATTGAAGAATTGCTCTTGTAATCGAAAACTCTCCAGCATTTACCTTCGGAGTCGTCAATGTAATAATCGGATAATGCCAAAGATATATTCCATATGATCGCACGCCCATCCAACGCAGTGGTCTAAATCTCAAAAATAGTGCGATTCTGCTAGCCGGATGCGCAAGGTTAGCGACTAACAAGGCTGTAGCAATTGATAAAAGGACCATTCCCCCACGGTATAGAAACGGCTCATATTGATTCGTCTTCCAAAACATAATGAGAATGATACTAAGAGCAACTCCCCCAATAACATCAAGAATAAGACGTGCTTGCGGAATAATTTTATTCGCAAGTCTACTGCTTGGCCAAATTAAAGCAAGTGCCGCTCCAATTAATAAAGAAAAAGCCCGTGTATCAGTACCGTAATAAATTCTACTTGGGTCAGAGCCTGGTTCATATAGAATTGCCATTGCTAAAGCAGATGCAATTGCTCCTAGACAAATAAATAAGATCATGCGTGATTGTTTTTTTATGTAATAAAATCCTAAACTAATGACGAACGGCCAAACCACATAAAATTGTTCCTCAACAGCTAACGACCAAAAATGATTTAGCGGAGAAGGCTGACCAAAGCTATCAAAATAAGATAATTTATGATAAATATACCACCAGTTACTAACATAAAATAACGCCGCTAATGAATCTCCACGCATTTTTTCAAGTAAAGAGCTATGAAAAATCGTAATCCATGCCAACGTTATAACGAGCATAACAAACATTGCTGGAAGCAATCTCCTTGCCCTACTAAGCCAGAATTTCTTAAAATCAATTCTCTTATTTCTCTTCCACTCCATCGCTAGAATATCTGTAATTAAATAACCTGAGAGTACAAAAAATACAGTAACCCCTAAAAATCCTCCAGGCATCCAATTAAAATTAATATGATACAAAATAACACCTAGTATAGCTAGGCCCCTTAGACTGTCTAATCCAACCATATAACGACTATTTTTTTTAAAAGGTTTAGTCACCTACAATCACCTCTATTTCTTGGAAATTAGGTTACTAATAGCGGTATAAAATGCTATTAATTTCCTAAAATCGTATAAGCTAAGCTATAAAAAACACCATTAGGGAAGGCTCTTTTATTATCATTACATACACAGTAACTAATACTTTATCACGTTATCTGTTTCTGTTGTGAAAATTTTTAAACTAGGTATTTTTGCTTATTCCCCCGAAAAAGAGACATATGCTTAATTAATTAAAAAGTACACTTTTTGATACGTTTTTACATATTTCTCTTTTTGATTGAATGTATGGTTCTGGTGTAAAAAATGATAAGTAAAAAAGAATTCAGGATTCCTAACGGATTCACCTGTTAAGCAATTAATCCAAACAGCCGGTTGATAAAAATATTCTTATTTTGGACAGACTGGTCCTGCAAATCAATTTATTCTTTTTTGAGCATATGCATGGCTTCAACACCACTCAATATAGAAGCTGATGTTTTGTATGATTTAAATCCCAACATAGAGCGTATACGTTTTTTAATAAAACGAGGCTCTTGTTCTACTATGTTATTTAAATATTTTATCCTTCGGATTTTGGTGCCCATTGGTATCCTTTTTTCTTCCTTCAACTGTTCGATAGCAATTGGATAAGCAGGATCCTTATCGACTGTTATAACACGAGGCTTTGAAACATGAAAAGACTGCAAAGCTTTCTTGAAAAAGCGCTTTGCAGCCTTATAATTTCTAGATTTACTCAAATAAAAGTCAATCGTGTTTCCTTCAGAATCAACGGTACGATATAAATACATCCATCGTCCTTTTATTTTTATGTATGTTTTGTCCACTCTCCATGAGTTATTCATTTGTTTGAGATGACGCCGAATTCATGCTATCGGTAAAATGGTGTATGACGTCAAGAACAAGACGCTAAAACATCTGAACACGAACCTATACGGTCTGTCGTGAGAGTGGTGATGGCACACCCCAACCTTGCACGTCAACGATACCAGAAATGGACTTCGCCTTTGGTAGCAAGAATCCTACTGATGTTAGTCAGCTTTCCCCTTTAGGTGTGGGAGTGTCAACTCAAATATCATATAGAACCAAGTTTATCTTATCTAGACTATAATAGCTTAGTCGCTCACAACAAGAGATGATAGCAATTACATTTTTCTTATTTATTTTACTACTTGAACAGATACTGGTTTCCAGCCCTGATTCTCTACCCAATCAATATCAACCTTATATTTTTTATTACTTTGCTTATCTCGTACATTACCGTAGGCTTTATTTTCACCATTATTTCCAATAAAATCAAAAATTAATTGACCCTCTGGAACATCAACAGCATAAGAAATTGCTTTTTTCATCTCATTCCAATCTACTGTTCCTTCTTTAAATTTCATTGCAGGTTTTGCTCCTTGCTCTGTACCAATTGCCTTCCAAGAATGGTTAGTTTGAGTACCCTTTTCTTGAGATATCGTTTTTTCTCCCTCTTTATTTTCATTTCCGTTCGTTTTTACAGGCTCTTCTACTTTTTGTTTCTCTTCTAAATGTGCTGTTTCTTTATCTTTGTTTTTCTTTTCTTCTATCTTTGCTGTTTCTTGATCTTCGTTTTTCTTTTCTTCTATCTTTGCTGCTTCTTTATCTTCGTTTTTCTTTTCTTCTATCTTTGCCGCTTCTTTATCTTTGTTTTTCTTTTCTTCTATCTTTACTGCTTCTTTATCTTCGTTCTTCTTCTCTTCTATCTTTGTTGCTTTCTTTTCTTGAGCAATTGCTTTCTTTGATGTATCAGAAGTGAAAAACAACTGATACGTCACTATGCCAACTGTTACTAATACCACACTAAATGCGATATTAAATATCCCCTTATTACGACGATTTTGTTGTTTTTCTTGAAACCTGCTTCCTTGTCCCATTTTTCAAACCTCCGTGTTTATTTTCGCCACTAATCTTTACGTATTGTTCCTAAGAATCTTAATATTTTTATTAAATAATGAAAATATTAAGGTTTGTGCGTTTTCAAGTATCTGACATATGTTATTCAAAAATAGTTTAATAAATTAAAGATTAATAAGTTTCTGTACTTAAGTATACTTATTAACAAATAAGCCTCTTCTTCACCGATTTATAATTTTTAAAATCAACTGTCCTCTTTAGTTTGCGCTTTCTAATGGATATGCCGTGAAACCAAAAAAAGATTTCACCTTCTTTTCAGAATAACTTTCGTCACTAGGGAATTCTATTATTCCTAATCTAACCTTTAATTCGCTTTCATGACAAAATGAATCTTTATGAAGTCCCCTTATCTTTTGTATAAAGCGCTTTTATTTTTTTCAATATAGAGCAATATTTCTTTGTTTATAACCTTCTTAAAAGCTTCTTCTCTACTGTAAAAGTCATTTAAACTATACAATCCATATCATTTAATATGTAACGTTTCTATTAATTCCACCTCATTTTCCAGACAATACTATTATTTCTGAATATTACATTTACTACGAATACACATTCCGGCTTACTTGAATTATAAATTGCGCTTATCTATAATACATTTTATTATTAATAACTTCAATACTACATATGTAGTATTGAATGGATGCAAAAAAACATGGAAATTTAATTCAAGCCCTATCAAAATGAAAATAAAAAACATCTGTGATATACACAAAGTGCTTTTCTCTTGTCAATTTATCTATTTTCTTTTTATAACTCAACTCCTTCGAATCGTACTTTTCTAGAGTTTGCTGCAATTCATTTTGTTCATATGGAATATGTTTATCTGTCTGTACATCTTCAACATCTTCAACATTTTCTCCACCTGCTAATAATCTCCTGTACTTAAAAGAGTGCCCTGTTAATAATGGTGTAATCATTTTGTATGGCCCTCCTTTTGTTTGATTACTTGTATCATAAAACAAGTATCTGAAGTTGATATGTAGTCTACTTTACTGATAAAACTAACAAATAAAAAAGGAAACCTGCATGTTCGTTATAGTGATTTTTAAGTTATATATATATTCATACAAATTTATTAATATGTAATATTACATATTAGGAGTTTCCTGTATCTTCATGATATTGATGTATTTATAATACTTATATCTTCATATTTAGAAAGGAATAAAAAATGAAAAAAATCACATCAACACTATGTATAGCTGGAATGACTTTAACTATTTTAGGAGTAGCTCCTCAAAGTAGTTATGCTCATCTCGATCAAATTGATTTAACTGAGAATGATCCTATTACCGCTCGATGGTCTGCAGAAGCACCGTATCATTCTGATAAAAGTACACATTTATGGATTGCAAAACAAGCTATTGAAATTATGAAAACAGAATCTAATGTTGAAGCAAATAAGCAGGCTGTGGACTTCTTAAATTATCCGCAATATAAAGATCTATTTTCTAAAGGATTATATGATGCAGATTATAATGCAGAATTTAACGATGGTGGAACGGGAATAGGCGGCGTTTTTAAAGGTGGATGGAAATCCCATTTTTATGATCCGGATACTAAAGAAAATTATAGAGGAGAAACAGATCCAACTGCTCTTACACAAGGCAAGAAATACTTTTATGAATCTGGAGAACATTTACGAAATAAAGACTATGAAAAAGCTTTCTATTACTTAGGGGTAGCCACGCACTACTTTACAGATGCGACACAACCTATGCATGCAGCAAATTTTACCGCAATTGATATGAGAGCTATAAAATATCATAGCTATTTTGAAAATTATGTTACAACCATTCAAGATCTATTTGCAGTTAATAATGGGGGGAATTATAACGACTCTCTATCTACACCTGAAGAATGGATTGATTATGCAGCCCGAGTAGCTAAACCTGAAATTCAAAATATTGCTAATGATAAAACATTTGCGTATTACAATAGCGGTAAGGCGCAATTGTGGCAAGAAATGGTTACCCCAGCTGTGCAGCGAAGCTTAGGAGAATCTCAGCGTAATACAGCAGGTTTCCTAAATCTTTGGTTTAAAACGTTTACTAAAAATGTACAAGCTCCAAGTTTAGAAACTGCACAAATCTATGATATAGCAGGAAATGTTATAGAAGCAGGGAAAAACTATTATATCGTACCAAGTGAATCTCCTTTTCAAGGTCTAACGTTTGAATGGTATGTAGCAAATCGTTACGATTATGTTTTACTTGCAAATAAAAAGAATGATATACAATCTGGTACACCTATAGAATTTGTATTTTACAAAGATAATGATGCAAAGCTACACCACGGTGAAAGCGTATACCTTCGCATGAAGCATTCTAATTATGATCAATATCAATATTTAAATTGGTCGAAATATTCTAGTTGGGTTCACCTTGCTGAGAAATCTGATAGTTTAGCAGACTTTAAAATTCAAATTAACCCGGATAACCCTACAGAATATAATATTTTTACAGATGGTTATCCATTAAATTATGAGAATATAAATGCAGAGAAAAGTTGGATTGTACTAGGGGGAAAAACACAAAAACCTAGCTCATGGAAGTTTGTACCTTTCAAATAACCTAAACACACTCGTTCCTAATCAGAACGAGTGTGTTTTTTGTTTTGAGGTATTTGCTTTTCTTAGGGTAAATAAGGATCAAGGTTTAAGAATTAGCTAGTAATTGTTGAAGTCTATTATACGTTGAAAAGGCGGAGTCTCTTTGAAGACTTCACCGTTGTTTATATAGGGCATGAATGGTCTCGATACCTTTTATCGTACATGAAGCATGGCGAAGATTTTGAAATCCTACAGATTTGGCAAAACGTCTCTTGACATGCCTATGATTCTGGTCAATAAGATGGCTAAAATTTTTGATTCTACAATGGATTGTAGTTTGATAAACCGAGAGACCCTTTAGAATAGAAATCACTTTTGACACAAAACAATGATTTTATATGGTGTAGTTTGAGCTGGTATACTCATTGTCGTAAAACCATAAATAGCTATTAAATTTCGATTTACAAGATTACCTGTAAAGAATTGACCATTTGTTAATAAAATTTGAGTAGAAGGAGAAATATTTAATTTTAATTTTCCATCACTACTCTCCAACTGTTCATTAAAATAGTCTACTTTTACATTTTGATGCGGTGTATATTTTGCCATAACAATCGCTTGAAATTGTGGTGGGAAAATAAGAGGAGCAGGAGCGTTGGCATCGTAAAACCCAGTTACTTTATCTCCTACTACTACCGTTGCATAGTCGATAAAATACGTATTTGGTTTCACTACAAAATTTATTAGATTCCCATAACCATTATCTACGGACATTAATTTATTACATCCTATATCTTCGTTTGATCCTGTTACAAAATCGTTAATCATAGTTATTGTACCATCAAATGATTGAAATTTTTTCATTCAAATACCTCTTTTGTTTATATAATTAAACCTCTATCGTTACTCTATAATTTTTAAAAACATGTAAATGAAATAATCCTTCTCGTATCAATTCCAAAAATAACCCAAAACCTACCGTTCCATCTAAAACCAGCAACAGACCTTGGTCCTACAAAAATTGGGAAATACCAAAACTGTTCACCATTACTAAGCCATATATAAGTATTTCGAAATAAACATAATGAAATTGCTCCTGGATCAACAGCAAATGGTGAAGCTGTTGATTGTTGAGGAATAAATGATGGGGGGGGGAGATGTTGGAGCTTGTGAACTTTGCTGTCCTGGAAAACTTGGTACACCCGGAAAACCTGGCATTCCAGGTATACCTGGAATCTGAGGACCAGGGAATTGACGATCGAAGTATTGATCATAATTTATATAAGGATAATATATTGACTCATTATACATTTAAAAACCACCTCTTTATTTTTAAAACCTTCTAAATTATTAATATGTAATGTGGTTCGTATAGGAAGCTTATTCGCTTCCTATACGAACCATATTTTAAACAAAACAAATATCAAACAGGAAAGTATACCCATACCCTTTGTTTTCCAGTATGAGGTAAAGGCTGGGGGGGAAATGGAGCAAGGGGCTAGCCTCTCCTAATGTCATAAAAAAAATAAAGAGTGAGAGAAATTCGTCACACCTGAAAATGTCCTTCTTTAAACTAATTTTCTCTGATAGCTAAATAAGAAAGAAACGAAGTCACAGACAGATTTCAATTCATCATAAAAAAACGGTACGACTTTATTTCAAAACTACACTTATGACTAATTGGTTGAGTGATCGATACGTCAATATATCTTAAAAAAGAGCTCTCTTGATAAAGAGAGCTCCTTTTCTTATTTCTTCTTCTTTTCTGTCGGTTGGCTTTGTTTAGCGAAATTAGACGAATCATCGAAATTCGGTTGTTTTTTACCAGCATTATTACTTCTACCTTTTCCCATATGTAATGCACCTCCCCTCATCCTTACTATTCCCAATAAAAAAATCCTCTTGCATCCAAGATAATTTTTTATTAGGCTCTTATTAATAATGTCCAAGTGGTATATACTTATCTAAAAATCTAAGTAGTCATATATATGGCTAAAACAAAAGAAATGGCTGAGGTTTTTAGGATAGGATTACAAATTGGTTTATTTTCAAAAACTGATGTAATTAATTGGGCTGATCAAACTATTGAAACACTAGATAGTCCTGCTAATGAAATTATTGACGTTTCTTTATCCAGTAATGATAAATTGGTCGATATTGCATCTAAATTAAAAAACATAAAGGGAAGATATGATGAAAAATTAACAGTGAAAATAATACTGGGACTTTTATGTGAGAAATTTATTATAACTGGAGAAAATGCATTGAAAATAAAACCATTTATATTTAAATTAGTACATAATAATTGCTGTGAAGGGTTCGATAATGTAGATAAACAGCTGTATAATTTTAATGAGGAAATAAATTTAGCCGAAGATAATATATATGGGAATCTAGAAGATATTAGCCAAGAAATAAAAGAGTTTTTATCTATTTATAAAGATTTTAGTATGTGTTTTCATTTACCTTATGGTGTGCTAAATGATGAATAAAAACAACAGGTCTCAAAGACTCTTAGAACTTCTTGAAGCAAATAGAAAAAAGCACAAACCTACTTATGGTGCTTTATATGACGAATGCGTCTGCGTGTTAGGTGCGGAAACTAAAGAATTATCCCCTGGAAGAGGATCAGAAATATACAAATTATTAAATGACTCTTACCCTTTTGAATGGTGGGGACGAATCAATTGGAATATGGTTGTCCTTAAACATGCCATTGACTCCATGGATCAATATCTCATCTTATCCCATTGGAAAGTAAAATCTATATCCTATAGAGTACTGGGCCTGCTCCCATTCTCTATGCAAATTCAAACGATATATTACGTAATATTGACGATGTTACGGCGGTTGGTAGCGACACTTATCTTTTTTGTCCAAATAATTTTGTTATAGAATTTTACCATGAAGGTGAAATCATCATTGGTTTTGGAAAAGACCGTATTTAATAGCCAACATACAAAGAAAATTGAAGGGATTTTTTTGTTTCTAGATATATTGATGCTGATAATGAGGTTTTATGTAAACTTAATATGAATACCTTATGCAATCAAAATACCTTTCATCATCTATATTCTTGATGTGGTACAATCTGGATATAAGGTAGAGGGAGATAGACAATGGAAGAAATCATTAAAGAGATTGTTTCCACAAGCAAAGGATACAAAGTTCAAGTTATCAAACGAAATGATGGTTTTTACACTACAGAAGTTTTTGCGTGGTTTGAGGATTACGGATATGAGTATTGGGCTCCTATTAAGCAGGGGTTATCGTTAATTGATACAGAAAAACATGCCATATCCATAGCAATGGAACACTTAAAAGTGTATTCAGGTGAGAGTGATTAGTGGGGGGCAGCCGAGATTTATTTCATTTATCAAGGTTCACTTTAGTAAATGAACAGGCCAGTTAGCCCTTATAATGGACTAACTAGCCTGTTTATTATTTTTTCCTTTTCACATATGTTTCTCATGCAATTTCCGTTCAGAGAATTCGATAAATTCTGCTAGCTTTTGTTTTTCTAAAACCGATACGAAAATATAAACTAACTAAATTTTTACAAAAAGGAATGGAATTGATTCTATTTTTGGTAAATATTTTTTTAAATATTACGATACACGAAATTACTATATTAATTTTAATAAAAGTCCCTTGAAAGGAGCCACTTATTTTACAAGGTACTGTTCTACTTCTTTTATTAATAGTTCTGCACCTTCTGGACTTAATGTTATCTTACCGTTTGCTAATGATATGTTACGATTTGATACCTCTCCTGTTAATGCACAAACACCACCGGGCTGATATTTCTGTAAAACAATGTCTTCACCTTCTACAAAGATCTCTAATGGTGATTTTTCTTTAATACCTAGCGTATTTCTAAGTTCCTTTGGAATTACCACACGCCCTAAATCATCTACTTTTCTAGTCACTCCGGTTGCTTTCATCTAGCGTCTTTCCCCATTTCATTATCAATTGTACCCAAGTTATTCTCCACTATTATAACAAGCTTTCCCCATACATGAAAATTTAGTTACATTTACAAAAGAACAAGTGGAACAAATAGAAAATTATTGGCATGAAAATAGGCTGAAGAATCGAAATGAAGCAATTCGCCAGTTCGTAGAGAAAGAATTTAATTCATAAATAATGAGTACCCTTTTCATTTTTCCTAAAAACACATGTAAAGCCTGTATCTATCTTTACATGCGTTTTTATAATGAATAAGACCTATTGTATTAACTTCTTCATCAAAACGCAAAATAAACCGATTTGGAAAGCCGTTTTCAAATCAAACCTCATTTTTTTAACGCATTTTTACAAAAAAGGAAAAAGTGCTGGATTTTTATCAACTATAATCACCCGGGTATTAGAGACATGAAAAGACCGCAAAGCTTTCTTAAAGAATCGCCTTGCAGCCTTATGATTTCTATAAATTTAATTATTTTTATGTTTAAATTTATTTCTTAAGGAACTTTTTAAGGCAGTGAAAAATATCCTTCTTATTTTTCACTATATAATACTTAAACTTCTCATCTTCAATGTTTTTATAAACAGAAAAAAGGGTAGATGATGAGCGATTATACTGGTTTAGTTAGCCGGGATGTAACCAAATTTAATATATTCTGTTCCCAAAACTCACTTGTAACTTTATTATTTTCACCTCAAGAAATCCATTCCCCTTTAAAGAGGTGTTGTATTTTAGACTCAATAATCATTAATCCCTCATGGTACCACCACATCCCTATCAAACTAACAGAACAGGTTGCCCCCAAACGATTAAAATAAATCTTTTAGGCTCACCATATCAAAAAAAGAAAATCTACAATTATCAAGACCTAATTTTATAAAATGTTTTATTATAAACCCCTTCAACATATTATATATGTCTAATATGTTGGGGGATTTTATTATTTACATTCGTTCTTCGTTATTTGGGGTCCCACCACATCGCTATCAAGCTAAGGTTGCGCCAGGGAAACTTCAGAAGAAAAGCTCACTCCTTATATAAAAATAGATAAGGAGTGAGCTTTTTTTGGTTATCGATAATGATAGGTTAATTTTACATGTATACGAGATTTATCATTATTCATCATGAACTTTTATTGATGGTATTTATATATATATTTACTCATAAGAATAGAACTAGCTTTGTATTTACTGGGGGGGATTAAGAATGAATAGGGATGAAACCTCATTACATCCTGATACGGGTGTTACGTCTGTAATGTTTGTTGAACGATCATTAAATGAAATTCGTTTTTGGTCTAGAATCATGAAGGAGCATTCTTTTTTTCTTCGATTGGGGTTTAGATGCGAGGATACCCAACTAATCGAAGAGGCTAATCAATTTTATCGATTGTTTGAACATATCGAACAAATAGCGTATTCCTATACAAATGAAACAGATCCTGGGCAAATAAAAAGGTTTAATTCAGAAGTACAACAAGCTGCAACCAATATTTGGGGATTTAAACGAAAAATTCTAGGATTAATTCTCACATGTAAATTGCCAGGACAAAATAATTTTCCACTGTTAGTTGACCATACAAGTAGGGAAGCAAATTATTTTAGAAAACGTTTAATTGAATTAAATGAAGGTAAATTAGATGCCCTTCCTGATGCTATTATTAAAGAAAATGTTTTCTTTTTAAGGATTATGGCAGACCATGCTAAATTTATTGGTCATCTTCTTGATCCATCGGAAAGAAAGCTTGTAGATACAGCCCGGAATTTTAGCAATGATTTTGATGAATTGATGTATCAAGCAATTGACTTAGAATCTATGAAACCACAATCTCAAACAGTTCCTCTTTTAGATCAATTTTTAGATCAAAATCGTGTGTCAGTCACATCTCTTCGGGATTTTAAGAAAACGGCACGTGATTTAATTGAGCAATGTAAAATAAAGAGTATCATTCATCCATTATTAGCAGATCATGTTTTCCGTGAAGCTGATAGATTTCTTGAAATAATTGATATGTTTGATGCTCATCTTACAAATATTAAATCACAATCTAGATAGTAAAAGATAAGGAAAGATGCTATTTTGCCTTAAGCTGAGAAGTTAACAATTTATTGTTAGCTTCTTTTCCTTGTGATGGATTCATACGTTATTTTATTAAATATTCCCAAAGGGAGTTTTAACCCCTTTGTTTATAGTCTTTTGAATGTATAATTTCTTTTTATAAATAGAGGATATTAGGAGAATTGACGGGAAGGCAATGGTTTCGGGAATTTGAAAGTAAAATAATAATAAAAAGTTTACTTTCATGGATGATAAAGAAGTTTAATTATTTAAGGTTAATTTAAGGGGATTTCATAGATGCTTCCAGAATAGATATAATATAATCGTTATATTAGTTTATATAAATTAAAATTGTGACTTTTGGGATGGATTTAAAGAGGGAGTCAATTCTAAAACTGAAAAAGTAGAAAATCAAGAGGAAAAATAAAACTTTTATAGAAGTTTTGAAGAAAAAAAGACGACCTATTTATTGTCGTCTTTCATTTTTCTTTTAGAACAATGCTTTAATAAAAATGTTTTATAAATTCACACATATTTAGGGGTTAGCCCCTTGCTTCGCTTCCCCCAATCTTTGCCTCACATCCAAAAATAAGAGAGCTGATCCCTACTCTACAGGTTGACTACGAATTCTTCGATTCATGGTAACCCAAGTGGCTGTAAACAATATCATTAATAGTATTACAATGATATACAATCCGGTTTGAGGTATCATGATACCAATCATTACGCCCATTAATCCTCCCATTGCTCCTGCTACAATCCCGTTTAATAGGGGAATCATATCTTGAATATGAAGTTCTTTGATAACTTGATATATGAGGTTGCAGGAAGAAAATTGAGTGCGAAAACCAAGCCATTCGGTTCCTGCGTAAAATATCAACCGTACCAAAAGAGCGTCCAAGCGTTGGACATCTAGGGATGGAACACCCCGAAGTAACGCTCAGGGAGACGAAAGGTTGCTTTCATCGTGGAACTGAGAAGCTCCCACTTCAAGCCTTGCTAAGTGGCGAGTAGTTCACTACTCTACTTTGTTAGTTCAAGAAGAAATTGAGAACGTTGTTTTCCCTCATAACTTTTTGTAAACATCTGCGTAAGCTACTTTTTTATTTCTTATTAAATAATTTGATAAGAACTCCATAAACTAAACTTACTTGTATCTCATAGGAGTGTATTATTCGTGAAAAAAATTTGGATATTCCTCTTTTTTCTAATCATTTCTTTTTGTTCCACACCAATAGCCATATATGCTTTTACAGATAGTCGTAAGGCGTATGAAAAAACAGGGAAGGTAATTTGGGAAGTAAATACTAAGGAAAAAATAGTTGCAATAACATTTGATGATGGGCCTCATCCTGTTTTTACCCCTCAAATACTTGATATTTTAGCTAAATACAATGCGAAAGCAACCTTTTTCGTAGCAGGTAATAAAGTTAAAAGATTTCCTGCTATTTTAAAAAGGCAAGTAAAAGAAGGACACGAAATTGCTAATCATACTTATAATCATATATATGACAGAAATATTACTACCGCTAAATTAACAGCAGAATTAGATCAAACGGATAAAATTATCAAGCAAATCACTGGCTATAAACCAACTCTCTATCGTCCAGTTGGAGGCCTTCACAATGATTTAATTATTAATACAGCTATACAGAATGGAAAACTTGTTATTCTATGGTCATGGCATCAAGATCCTCAAGATTGGAGAAATCCAGCAGCTAGCAAAATTTCTAAATATATAACAAAAGGTGTGAAGCCTGGCAATATCATTCTACTCCATGATTGGAATGGCAGCGAATTTTCTCAGACATCTCAGACAGTTGAAGCATTAGAAAGTATCATGAGATATTTATACAGAAACGATTATGAATGTGTGACAGTATCTGAAATGCTCTATCGTTCCATAAAAATAATCCCCTCCCCTTTTGATCCTTTTTATCAGTGAATCTAGACTTATTTACTATCTATTTTTTTTAACGAATTCCTCGAAAGAATTCTCCTTCCTCAAGCGCGTGAAGGGCGTAGCCCAGCGGTAGATGGGAGATGCATTTCGGTTTGGCGTAGCCAAAAGGCTTTGCTTTTTAATGACAAAATTCATCAATGCTTATAAGAGTGCAAGCTCTCGACTCATTAAAAGGGATTTTCCACAAGTAAAAAAGAAACTTTGGAAAGAGATGTTTTGGTCAAGAAGTTTTTGCTTACTAACTACTGGTGGTTCACCAATAGACGTGGTAATGAAGTATATTGAAAATCAAGGTAAAAAGTGAGGTGAAATGATATGACAAAGCATAATAAAGCATATAAATTTCGTTTGTATCCAACAGAAGAACAAGCATATCTTATGCGTAAAACCTTCGGTTGTGTACGTTTCGTGTATAACAGAAGGTTAGCAGAACGTAAAGAAGCGTACGAAAAATACAAAGGTGAC
>NZ_JBBOUQ010000001.1:4057500-4820308 GCF_038006125.1 Bacillus sp. FSL R10-2780 | reverse complement strand
ACATTCGGTTCTTCTGTTACCTTTGGTTCTTCCGGTTTTAATGACTCTTCGATTTCTTCTGTTGTTTCTTCTTTATTTTCTTCTTCTTCTGGTTTCACCCAGATTTCCGGTCTGTCTGTTACCTCTGGCTTCTCTAACTCATTTGGTTCTTCTGTCACCGTTGGCCCTTGCGGTTTAGTTGGGTCTTCCAGTTCTTCTAGTGTTTCTTCTTTACCTTGCTCTTCTACTTCTGTTACTTCATGGATCTTTATATTTGTAATATCATAACCATTAACTTTCGATTGATATCCCGTTACTGGTTGTTCTTTTACTTCATACTTATGAGCTTTTCCTTCATTATTAACTGCCGGTAACTTTTCAAACTCATATTTCCAATCATTTGCTGCAGTAACTTCTTTCGTTGCAATGACTTTACCATTTTGCAGTAAATCTACTTTAATGTTTTCTGGGCGATCTTTTACTTTGTCGTCTTTCCACGTTTTCGTTCCTGCAACAGATGTAGTTTTCAACTTATTTGGAATCATAAGTTTTATTCCATTTACATCATCCTTCTTAATTGTAAAAGGAATTTTCGTTTGCGGATCGAACTCTACATAGTTCGGTGCTGAAATTTCTTGTACATAGTAATTACCTGGAGCAAGGTTTGGTGCTTCAACTACTCCATCTTTATTCGTTGTATAAGAATCACCAATTTGCTGTCCTGACTCTGTGTACAATTTAAAAGAAACACCTGGGATAACTTTCCCTTCGTTTCCTTCAATATGCTTAACAATTTGCAGTGTTCCTTTCGCAGGTAAATCCCCTTCAGCTTCGCCACCAAATGATATATTTTTAACCTTTACACTATTAGATTCAGAAGTAGGTTTCTCATATAAAATTTGATAATCAAGTTTATAGTCATTTTGTAGAAATTCTAATTTTTTCCCACTCTCAGTTATAGTTGATGTATAGGCAACAGTAAATGAAGTGGCGTTCCCCATATGTCTATAAACTACAACTTCAAATGAGTTATCACTAGTAAACTTAATGTATCCATAGCCTCGCTTTTGAAATTCCGCAAGAGACAATTGTTCTTTATTATTTACATTAATAGTAAAGCTCTCTTTATTCAGTAATTGTCCTTCTTGTAGTGTATCTTTCAAAATAATATTGTCATGTAAATATTGTTTCTTTAAATTTATATTTAAAAACCAACGTACTTCATTACTTTTATCTGGCTGAATATCACCAGATTTATAGAAAAAGATTCCCGGTTCTTTCCCGTCCCCTTTTGAATGAGTAATTCTAACCGTTTGTTTTTCTAAATCTGTCCCTAAATTCGTTTGGACATCTTTCGTTTTTCCTGATTCTACATTCGTACCTTGAACAGTGAAATTAAAGTTCCCTCTAATATTTTCAAGCTTCTCTACTGCATCATTAAATGTACAAACTACATTATTTGCATTGATCTGGCACGTACCAAAAACACGTCCTGAATCATCCTTTAATGCAATTGTGCCACTATAGCCCTTTAATTCTGGAGGGAGTGCTAACGTTAATGTATCACCAGATTTCATCTCTTTTCCAGGTTTTTCACTAAAGTTTACACGTATGCTAGTCTGTTCCCCATAATTTAATGTTGTTTTTTCGATTGCAAAACTATCAACAAATCCTGCTGTGTTTAATTCTTGAGCATGCCCTACGATAGGTGTAAAAACTTGCCCAATTATAACAGTAAAAATAAAACAAATTACAGATATTCTTTTTAAATATGTACTCATAACGCCTCCGATTTTAATTATCACATTTTTCTATTATGAAATCCTTCTCACCCTAAACCACCTTGAAAAAAGGTTACAACTAAAGAATATTTGCAGCATCAAACTATCTTTAATCATGCAAAACAAAGCAGTAAACAACACGATTCATTAACCATATTGTTCGCTTGTTTTGGCAGCCAACAATAAATATTAGTACTTATGAAAATGCATTACAAGACTGTTCATTTACATACTATTTTGTTACTATGTTAGTAGTAACCAAAATGTACCGAATGACCACTTTATTCATATGGTCATCTGATGACTGACCATTTTTCTCTTTCGAATATTATCCATTACCATTCTCCCCTAATAACTTTATTCCACTAGTACCGAAGCACGAACATATTCCGAAATTACACACCCATATTTACTATTTTAATATTTCTCACCATTTCAAAACCCAACCTATTTAACAAGGATCCTATAGTTTTAAAATTAGAACAGTAAGTAATAAAATATATTCCACTATAATAATAGGAAGTAATTATAAATAGAAGGTACATACAAATTTTTCAACCTGCTATCTCCTCATTTTTAATAATTTCACAATAATAAGGCTACCTTTCCTTATTAAGAAAGATAGCCTTATTCGTATAGACAACTGCTCTACTCCTTATTTCTTCGCACCTTTTAACGACTCTCTTAGCACAAATTTTTGTAATTTTCCGCTCGCATTACGCGGAAGTTCATCTACAAATAAGTAATGACGCGGACGTTTATAATCTGCTAATTCATCACTTTCTTTGCAATACATTTCTAAATCAGCTTCTGAAATATTTTCATCTTTCTTTACAACAACCGCAACGACACGCTCTCCCCATAGTTCATCTGGCTCACCAAGTACTGCAACATCTAATACACCTGGGTGACTATGAAGGAAATCTTCCACTTCACGAGGGTAAATATTTACACCACCGCTAATTACCATATCATCAACGCGATCTGCAACGAATAAATAACCGTCTTTATCGAAGTAGCCTAAATCACCAGAATGATACCATCCTTTATACATTGATTTTGCATTTGCTTCTTCTCGATTATGATATCCAGCCATCATAGTCGGGCCGCGCAAAATAATTTCCCCTACTTCATAAGGAGGCAACATATCATCTGGCTCTGCTGGTGCATCTTCGTTCGGTTTGACGATTCGAATTTCATGGCTAAAGCACGGTGTTCCTGCTGAACCAGCTTTCGTAATTTGATCCTCTTCTACGAGAAAAGCAACAACCGGTCCCATTTCTGTCATTCCGTAAATTTGGACAAGATCAATATAAAGACGCTCTTTACATTCCTTCACTAGCGCTGGAGCCATCGCAGCCCCGCCATATACACCGATTTTCATCGAAGTTAAATCATACTCGTCTAGATCTTTTTGCAATAACATATTCCACATCGTCGGTGCTGCAAAAAACGTCGTAATCTTCTCTTCTTGAATGGTATGTAATACTCTATCCGTATCAAAATGATGTAAAATAACATTCTTTCCGCCAACTTGAATGCGCGGTATGATTCCAGCATTTAACTCGCCGCAGTGATATAAAGGCGCTACCACAAGTCCGGCACTATCCCTGTTATATTTTATGAAATACGTACAAATCATACTATGCTCAGCCATATCACGATGGCGATGTAGTACGCCTTTCGGATGACCCGTCGTACCACTCGTATAAAGCATAGAGCAATAATCCATTTCATCGACTACAATATCTACTTTTTCAGCTGATGCTTCATTTACTTTTTCATGGTAGGAACTAGCATAAGAAGGTGCATCGTCTTCTACATACCAAAAAGACGAATTTGGAAAATCTCTTTCAATCATAGTAACTGTTGATTCGACTGCTTTTTCAAAGACAACTACTTTCGAGGCTGCATCTTGGAGGATATAAGATAGTTCTTTTGCTTTTAAGCGGAAATTAATCGGGTTAAATATCGCCCCAATTTTGGCACAGGCTAAGTAAACGTTTACAAATTCACGACAGTTATATAAGTAAACAGATACACAATCTCCTTTTCTTACTCCTTCTTTCAATAGAGCTTGCGCCGTTTTATTTATTTGCTCATCCCACTGTTTATATGTCCAGCGAATATTTTTTTCCGGTTCTACTAACGCCTCTTTATTCGGATATTTGCCAACTGCCAAATCAAAGATTCTCCCTATCGTCATGTACATGCCAACAATTTCCCCCTTTTCTCTTTCATAAATCTATCATTTCGTCTATAAGTAGACATTGTCCTCTAATAATTTGACTAATTTTTCTGATTATTATCGACATAGTTTTACAAATGGACCGTTTGATGGTAAATGAAATTATATCGGCGATTTTTTGAATATATCGCACGCAACTTGAAATATATCGGCGATTTTTAAAATATATCGAACGCAACTCAATTTATATCAGCGATTTTTCGAATATATCGACTTACCGACAAAAACTGACAATATAAAAAGAGATTGTTCCAAATTGGAACAACCCCCTTCTCCTTAAACGAATAGCTCTTCTAAAATTTTCAGTTTATCTTCTGTATATTTCACGAAGCCATCGTTATATGATTTTGGATCTTTCGGATTTGCAAAGTGTGTAATTGCTCCTGTTTGTGGGTGAACAAATTTACTTGATGCCCCGCAACCAAGTCCGATAATCGATTGTACTTCTTCCATAATAACAATATTGTAGATACTTTCTTGCGTCGGTATTGCATACCCAACGTTTTCTAAGTTACCTAAAATATTTTTTTGACGATATAAATAGTATGGTACGTAGTTATGGTTCTTCGTCCACTCTTCCGCCTCATACATCATCGCAGTAATTTCTTCGCGACCTGCTACTTTATATTTACGTTTGTTTTGCGTCATTTCAGAAGCACGTTTAAATGATAACGTATGAACTGTTAACGATTCTGGCATTAACTTTTCTGTTTCATCTAACGTATGCTTAAAGATGTCTAATCCTTCACCAGGAAGACCAATAATTAAATCCATATTAATATTGTTCATTCCCATTTCACGTGCTAAATGATACTTCTCAATTGTTTCTTCTACAGTGTGATGACGTCCAATTGCCTTTAGTGTTTCTTGATGGTATGACTGCGGATTAATACTAATACGGTCAATGTTCCATTTATTTAACACTTCTAGCTTTGCTGGTGTGATCGTATCTGGGCGACCTGCCTCAACTGTTACTTCACGTACATCTTTCACATCTGGGAACGCTTGGTACATTTCTTCATAAAGCATATCCATCTCTTCTGCTGTAATACTCGTCGGTGTACCACCGCCGTAATAAATCGTCGTAACTGTAACACCTTTTTCTTTTAAAAACTTACCAATTTCACGAACTTCATAATGTAACCCGCCTAAGAACGAATCAACTGATCCTTGGCGTCCGTTAATTGCATAAGCCGGGAACGTACAGTACGCACATTTTGTAGGACAAAACGGAATACCGATGTAAATACTTACTTCTTCTTTCAAACGGTATAAATCCGGAACAACCGCTAATTGGCAATCAACGATACGCTGAAGAAGCTCAATTTTTTCTTCATGAATTAAATAACTTTCACGAAGTTCTTTATGCGCTTCTTCTTTTGACATACCATTTTGAAGCAGTTTGTGAAGAAGTTTCGTTGGGCGTACCCCAGTTAATATTCCCCAGCTCTGTTCAAGTCCAGTTAGCTGTTGAAGTACAGAAAGATATACGTAAGAAACAACATGTTTCACTTGCTTCATACGTTCTTTTTCTTCTGTGAAAGCAGATAAATCTTTTGCGAATGTTTCTTCATACACATTTCCGGTTGCAACATCTGTTAAACGAGCCGATGCTTTCACATTCTCTTCAATGTGTATATCAACGATAAGATTTGCTTCCTCTTGTTCAAATCCAATCGTACTATCTTCAAAAAATAAGCCGCCAATATTTTGCAGCGGACGTAAAAAACGATCATCTTGTAACGTTTTAATTGAAATTAACAACATTATCACCTTTTCATTTACAAACTCCCTTTAGTTTACTTGAAGGGCGTTTACAGGTCAATACAGAAGGTTTTACCTGTTTCTCTTACATATATTTTTTCTCGAATGTTATTTAGATATATAGACACACTGATTGACTCTTGCTAAAATTTAGTAGTGCTAAATTAAGGCTTAGCAAAAAATAAAATATATAAAGGAGGAATATTAACACAAGATTCAACAATCTAATGTGTTAAAAACAAATATGAAAAAGAAACTTTATAGCGTTTTAACCCTCTCTCTTGCATTACAAACTGTTATGGCACCTACTTATTCATTTGCAGAGAGTGCTGAAAAATCCGCGGAAGTATATACGGATGAGCAAGTTTTCAAAAGTATTGAAGAACATGTTAAAGAGCATAGCACACATGAAGAGGATATCGAGGTCACTGGCGAATTCCTACTATACACATCAAAAAAACATTCATTATATGACTCAAGTGATTTAAAAAACAAATCGAATGTAGAGGTTACAGAACAAGTAGTAATGGCGACAAAGAAAAAAGGGAATGCATACTACATAACAACTCCAGCTGGCGCTGGGTGGATAAATAACAATGATAATAACTTAGAAGTTCAAGAGATTCATAAACTATCTAATCAAAAATTAATTGTGAAAGAAGAAGCTTCCATACATTCATTACCATTCCAAACGTTTAAAGAAGAGGGTAAACTACAGCCTCAAGTAATTATTCCTACTGAACAAGCAGGAAATTGGTTTAAAGTCCAAATAAATGAAACATCAAAATGGATTTATGCACCTTCTGCTACATTTGAAGGTACAAAAGCTTCATTATTAAAAAACGGTCGTTCTGCTAAAAGTAGTTTATTGAGAGCTCCAGCTACTCTACAAACAAACAATATTTATGGCGTTACATTTAAAGAAATGATTGTCCCAAAAGGAAATGACGATATTCGCCCTGGCTACCCGATGGTCCCTAAATATATTACGATTCACGAAACGGCTAATCCAGCGAAAGGTGCCAATGCTCTAAATCACGCAAAATTCTTAGATAGTCAAGCACGCGGAACAGCTGATCGCGCCGCATCTTGGCATTTCACAGTAGATGATAAAGAAATTTATCAACATCTTCCAGTAAATGAAGTTGGATGGCATGCTGGAAATAAAACTGGAAACTATGAGTCTATCGGAATTGAAATTGCCGTTAATGAAGATGGGAACTATGAAAAAGCGGTAGAAAATGCCCGTAAATTGGCAGCTTATTTAATGAACGAATTAAATATTTCTCTAGATAAGGTCCAAAAACACCAATTTTGGTCAGGAAAAAATTGCCCTGCGTATATGATTCAACGCGGACAATGGGATGCTTTCTTAAAAGGAACTGAAACATACTATAAGGAAAACCGAAAAGATCCAGTAACTGATGACATTACAGGTGGATGGTATGAACAAGACATTCGTCAATTAGCAGCTAGAGGCATTATGCAAGGAGAAGGGAACGGCAAGTACTTCCCAGAACGTCTTGTAACGCGTGCTGAATTTGCTACATTAATTACTCGTGCTTTACAATTACCAAGTGGAAATGCTAATTTCACAGACTTAGAACAAGTACATCCATCTTTAAGAGACGGTATTAATCGTGCAGCTAGCGCAGGCATAATCCGCGGACGTGGTGATAATACCTTTGATCCAAATACTACAATTACACGCGAAGAAGCTGTTATTATGATTGATCGTTCTCTAAAACACGCTGGTATTTTCGCAAAACCAGTTGAACTACCATTCGTAGACCAAAACTTAATTTACGCTAAAGAAGAAGTACAAAGAGTGTATGGATATGGAATTGTAAAAGGTAACGAATTTAATCAATTCGTACCAAAAGGACCATCACAACGTGCTCACGCAGCTGCATTTATAAACAGAATGCTTAACGTGATTGAAGCTTAAAAACATTTATAACTAAATGTTTTTACTTTAATCCTTCTGTATTAACTTAAAAGGCAAAAGAGATAATATTATCTTTTTTGCCTTTTATACATCTATTAACTATTTTTAGTCATAAATCTTAAACGTATTCCAAGTAACAGAAAAATCACACCTATAAGTGGCAGAAAATGTGTACTACACCTTGTAACTGGAAGCTTTCTGTTGTTGGTGGTTTTTCTAAACCTTCGCTTAGTTCTCCAGTTGCAGCCGCTAAGATTATACAACTTGATGCATTCACGTCATAAAGTTTTGACAACATCAATAGTTGCCTAAAGTATTCAAAGGAATTGTATAGATCTCAGATACAGTTCCCATTTTAAAGCCTTTTTCTTTCATCGTTTCGGTGTATGTTTATGATTCTTTAAAAAAGGAAGCGGGAATTGCTTACGAAAATGCTCTTTAATCATATACTCTACGCCGTTCTCAGTATTAGAACGTGTAATCCAGTCTGCGGCTTGCTTTAATTCTACAGGAGCGTTCCCCATTGCTACCCCAAGGCCAACATTTTCAATTACCTCTAAGTCTTCTGTGCTGTCTCCAATCGCAACCATTTCACTAAGGTTAATATTTAAATGCTCCCCAAGTAATTGTAAACCACGTAGTTTTGATACATTTTGAGGGAGAATTTCTATACGCCTCGCATCACACTCGACGTACTCTACATCTTGAAATGCCTTTCTTAACGTATTCATCCCTCTTTCTTTTTCACCTTTCGTATGGAAGACAATATCAATTTTTGGTGCAGCTACTGGGTTATCACGCAGGGCATCCCCTAGCGAATCTACAAATTGAACCGGATAAAATAACGGATCTGCGCTTGATAATACAGTACGCGCAATTAAGTTTGGTGTATTTCTCTCACGATTCCCAATTGAATATCTTTCATGAGAAATGCGAACATTACAATCAAAATGCTCTAACACTTGCACAATATTAAAGGTTTTCTCTTCAGATAATCTCCTTTGAGCGAACGGCTTATCTAACGTTGCTGAAATGAAAGCTCCACCGTGTGTAACTAATATTGAATCTAATTTTAACGCCTTCGCTATTTTATGAGCAGATTGAAAATTACGATTCGTAAATAATGTAACGTATACATCTTTTCTTTTCACAAAGTCAATTGTCTCCCGTAACCCTTTAGCAATTTTTCCGTTGTTGTATAGTAGTGTCCCATCTATATTAAGAGCTAGTAAGCGATAAATCATGTCGCACTCCCCCTCTTCGCTGTTGTACTCTATCCATAATTTATGAAATAAATGTAGTAAATAGAACGAGTTAGAATTACTACTGAAAATTTGGTTTACTATATACATATACAACTGGCAAAGGAGATAGTACAATGCAGGCACCACCTTCTTTTTATGAAGGCGATACGTTAGAGGTCGCAAAGAAGTTACTTGGACATAAACTCGTTCATATTGTAGACGGCATAAAGCGAAGCGGAATTATTGTAGAGGTAGAAGCATACAAAGGTCCAGATGATAAGGCCGCACATAGTTACGGCGGCAGACGGACTGATCGAACAGAAGTAATGTTCGGCGCACCAGGACATGCTTACGTATATTTAATTTACGGTATGTATCATTGCTTTAACGTAATTACAGCACCAATCGGCACCCCGCAAGGAGTTCTTATTCGTGCTCTTGAACCTGTAGATGGCATCGAAGACATGAAACTAGCGCGCTACAACAAAACTGACATTACGAAGGCTCAGTATAAAAACTTAACAAATGGACCCGGAAAACTATGCCGCTCACTCGGAATCACTTTAGAAGAGCGCGGCGTATCACTTCAAAGTGATACGTTACATATTGAATTAGTTCCTGAAGAAGGCCATTTATCATCCACACATAACATACTAGCTGGTCCTCGTATTAATATTGATTATGCAGACGAAGCCGTTCACTATCCATGGCGGTTTTATTATGAAAAGCATCCGTGTGTTTCAAAGTAAAGGAGCTATCCTATAATGTTTCACTGACTTTGAACTGCCCCATCCTGTATATTTGCAAGTGACCAAACCAACAAAAATACGAAGGTGATTTCTTATTTCATCACACATCGAAAAGCCGAAATCCGGGCTCGGATTTCGGTTTTGTATATATAGAAGGAACCATTTCCTCTCCAAAATTCCCAAATACAGTTCACCTCCGAAGAGGAACCTAAAAAAACATTAATTTTCTTATGAATTTTTTAATGCATTATAATTATCTAAATTGAATTTCGTCATAATGAAAGTTCCTGTTGGCGTTAAAAGCTGAGAAATAGATTGTATGACATGAGGTAATTGCGCTGGCTCAATAGGATGTGATAATAGAATGTACTGGAATTTTTCATCTTTAAATACCTCGTGTAACTTGTCATACTCGCTAGAAGTTGTAGGACCTACCCTATTTGCAAGAGCTGCCGCTTTTTCATTAACTTCTGCACCGAATGTGGAAACTGCCGGGTAACGCCTTTTCATTTCTAATAAAGTTGCACCACATCCAGCTCCTATATGAAGAATATTTACTTGATCAGGCGCAAATCGATCTACAATTGCTAGTAAATCATAATGAATGTATAAACTTTCACCATAAAATCCCCATTTTTCATACAATTTTATATTATTTGCATGTAAAACTATGGAAAAGTTAACACTGTCTTCTCTCCACGATACGCTTCCATAGTGATGAATAAATGTATCTTTACATAAATACAATTTATATCCCTTTTCAAAAATTCTTAACGACAAATCATCATCTTCATAATTCCCTGGTGTAAATCGTTCATCTAATATTCCAACTTCATCTAACACTGATTTTTTTATAAGCATACAAAATCCTATTAATTTCATACGTTCTTCCCATTTATTTTTATCACTTTGATTATATAAAGTTGCAAAATTCTGCATCCCTTGAATATCCTTATAAAAGGTTTGTATAGCAGTATAGTAAGCAGCATTATTAGTGACGGGTCCTACAGCTCCAGTATCTTCGTTTTCATACAAACACCGAATTAAGTTTCTTAACCAATTTTTAGTTACGACCACATCATTATTTAATAATAGAATATTATCACCTTTTGCCTTTTTAATTCCCTGGTTGCATCCCTTTGGAAAACCCATATTTTCTGCATTTTCCACTAGTATAATATCCGATTGTTTTTGTAACCATTCTACAGTACCATCTGTTGATGCATTGTCCACAACTATTAACTCATACTCTTGTTCCACTGTATAAGTTCTAATACTTTGGATGCATTCTTTTGTGTATTGTAATTGATTATGAGTTAATATAATTATACTTGTGAGCATGAATCAGACTCCTCTCAGCAACCGAAATAATTATCTAGTATTATTAAATACTATTTTTTAAATAAACCATCAAAATATTTTCTATTATATTCAATACTCGGATTATTAGGTATGAACTGTGCAGCTTGTTCGTTGTGATAAATTGCCTTTTCATATTCTTTTATTCGATCATAACAAATACATAGTTGAATATGCGGCAACCATGTATGACACTCTTCCCGGACAAATGGAGAATCTTTTGATCGCGGTCCGTCAATTGCTGCATGGTACCAATATATTGCTTTGGCATATTCACTTTGTTGCAAAAATACACGTCCTAAGTGGCAACAAAGTTCTCCTCTAGGTGTGTCATACATAAATGATTGTAAACAAGAATGGATAGATTTTTTTAAGTCCCCCAATTCAAAATAACATTCGGCTCTTTTTAAACAAGCTTGAATATTATCTTCAACCCAACCCTTTTCTTCATCTAAAAACCTTGAATACCAATTAACAGCCTTATCATATAATCCGTGATCCTTACATTCATTTGCATAATAGTACACATCGCGGGGGCTAAACTCTTTTCCACTCTCAAGATGTTTTTCATATATTTTCAAATTACGATTAGTATATGCTTTTTCTTTTTTATGACTTACCCCTACATCACTATTTATAAGATTTCCATACACCTCTAAATATTCATGAACAAATCCATACCATTGAAAATTTTTACTTCTGTTGACTAATCGATATCTCCTTAAAGAATGTGTTGGATTTCCTTCTATATCAAAAGTTAAATAATATTTCATAGATACTGCATCCGTACTACGATCTAACGTACGTTTTAACTGTAGCAATTTCTTTCCATCATCCGTACCTATTATGTCATCTGCGTCTAGCCAAAGAATATATTCTTTTGTAGCTTTAGAAAATGCAAAATTTCGTGCCGCTGAAAAATCTTCAATCCACTGAAAATCATAAACTTTCGCATCGTACTTCTTCACAATCTCTTTTGTAGCATCTGTTGAACCTGTATCTACAATAATAATTTCATCCACAACACTTTTGACCGATTCTAAGCATTTTGATATAGTCTGTTCTTCATCTTTTACAATCATGCATAAACTAATAGTAATTGAGTTTCCCATCATATCCCCCCTACCCTTTTGATGTATATGTTTGGAGAGAAATTTATATTTCTTTTGCTTCAAAATTGGGGTTTCATTTTACAAATTACACAAACTCACACAAGTTGATAACTTGTTCAAGACAGGTTTTTCTTTCACAAAGCGCTTTAATAAACTTAATGGTATACATAAAAAAAAACGCCCCCATACTAGGAGCGTCTTCCACTATTAAGCTTGTTGTTGCGCGTTATATAAATCTTCAAGTGGCTTCATGATAATTTTGTTAACGTCAGTGATAACGATGTTTAAACGTTGCTCAGTTTCCATTAACTTTGTGATTTTAGCATCTTGTTGAATGCGAGCTACAACTTCTTGTGCTTTTTGGTTGTCTTCTTCAGTGATTTCTTGACCTTGCATCATTTTTTGTTGTAGGCCAAGTTGCATCGTGCGGAACTCTTCGAATAAGTTCTTTGACTCTGCATCTCCTTGTACTGCTGCGTAGCTTGCTTTTAATGTTTGGAAATCTTCGTTTTCAGCGATTGCTTTTTGTAATTCATATGCAACATCATGAATGTTTTTTGTCATTTTATTTTTCCTCCTTTAGAAGGCTAGCGCTTTTCGCTCGCACTGCCTTTTACGTGCCTTTACATAGGCACCTCTTCTTACCATATCAAACTATGCAAGAGATGTGAAGAATTTTCACTTTTATTTCTATGTACTCATCTTTATTACCTAAGGAACAGAAGTAACAACCCTTGCATAAGTCCAATCATTCCGCCTAATAATGCACCTAAATACGTAATCATTTTCAACTCATTTTTTGTAATGGACAATACGAGATCTTCTAGTCTCTCTGTTGAAAATGTAGCTACTTCTTGCTGGACAATTTCCGCAAGCTGTAGATTGTTTAGTATGCTCGCTACATTTTCTGTTCCCCACTTCAAGCCTTTCTCTACTGCGCTAGGAACCACTTTTTCAACGATTGTTTCTCGAACTGGTTCACATACTTTCTGCACAGATTGGTTTAAAAATTTACTCACCGTTTCCTCTACTTTAACAGCTGACAATATGGAGCCCACAATCATTTCTTTCTCTACAAACGTTTCTAATTCTTGTACGTCTCTTCCTTTTAACTTTTCCCACTCTTTTTGCAGTACATCAGTTAAAAGCCGCTCTGTTCCATCTTGTCCTAAAAACTTAATTACTTCCGGCTGCACACGATCCACTAAACTTACATTCCCTAAAAACATACCGACTAAATTAAGTAGTGTCCCGCGAGAAGCGAAAAAGTCGTCAATCATTTTTGAAAGGCGTGCCTTTCCTTCTTCACTTTCAAAAAAGCGAATTCCTCTTTTCAAAATAAAAGATGCTACATTCGGAATCGTATTCTCTATTTTTTCATGAACAGAATGAGGTAAAGCCTGTTCCCATGTATATGTATAGTACTCTGCTAAAAATGCATGAATTTTTTCTGTAATAACATGTTCGATTTTTTGAGTCGCCTCTTCTTCTACATGTTCTAAATTCCATTTTTCTAACATATCCCGTAACGACTGTTCATTCGTTATTACTTTATCAACTTCCACTTGTGCCCAGCGAATTAAACTGGCTTGAAACTCTTCATTTGTTAATTTCTTTCCGATTCCTTCTGGTGTTAACAAATGTTCTACAACCATTTTCCCTAATTGAACAGCAAGCTCATCACGACGCTTCGGAATTAACCCTGGCGTAAATGGAACTTGAAACTTCCCAATATAAATCGGACGATGAGGACGGAATAACATTTTTATTGCTAAATGATTCGTGTACCCTCCAATAATCGCCCCGAGTCCTGTCGTTGTTAGCATATTCAACCATATATTCATCATAATCAACCTTTCACTTCTCCAAAACTATAGCATATCATCATACGGACAAAAGTATAATGGTATAAAAATGTATTTGCAATATATAGCTTCGCCTATTATGCAAACATCCTGTTAATAAAGGAGTGGTTTCGTTGGTTCTTGGTCTTTTAACTTCTAAATTTCATCACGAGCAAATGTATTACACCGAAATCGCTAAGCGAGCTCGTCTTTATCATAACGTCGTTGCCCAATTCACACCGTTTAGCATTGATTCAAAGACAGATCTTGTTTCTGGTCTTATTTACGATACAGATACAGGAAATTGGATAGATCAAACCTTTCCCATTCCTTCATATATATATGATCGCTGTCATTTCAAGGAGGATAAAGCATTCCAACAAGCAAAATCGATTATTCATTCATTACGCAAACGTTCCTCGACTACTTTTTTAAATAACACTCTTATTAATCCAAGTGATTTACACAATCTTTTTCTTACTAATAAACGTCTTTCTCCTTACATTCCAAAAATAAAAAAAGGAACGGTCCAAGGAATTTTCAAATTACTACTAGAAACAAGAGATATTGTTATACGTCCTATCAATATACACTCTAATGAAAATTTATATCGAGTCACTTACAAACATAAAACATTTCATATCGATACAATAAATGAACAGCATTGTACTTCTACTAAGTTCAAACGGACAGATGACTTTATATCATGGTGCAAATCGAACGTACACTCATCCCATTATATGATCCATCCAATGTTACAACCTCCAAATCAACTATCATATCCAATTCATATTCGAACCATTATGCAAAAAAACAAAGAACAGAATTGGGAAGTACTTGGTCAATTCATACAAAAGTCTTCATTCCCATCGCAATTTTTACTTTCAGTAACAGAGCGGTCCATGTTACATCCATTTTCCAAAATTAAATATTTGCTTTCTTCAACTGGTGTTCAATTATTGAAAGATGCTTTACATGATGTTGTAAATGAAGTGTTTAAAACACTCGATCAGTCCTATTCGTCATTATTTGAGTTAGAGCTTTCTACCATTATGGATCAAAAAGGTGCCATTTGGCTTATGTACGTCAATACGATGCCGTCTTATGAAGTTTATACTAGGTACAACGACGAACTGGCTGAACAAATTTTTCATGGTCCATTAAAGTTTAGCCGATTTACACCATAACGAAAGGAGGAAATCCCCGTTGAAAGAGCACATATATACATTAAGTATTTCAGATGAGAATCCAAATAGTATTACTTTACCTTACGTTTTTTCTATTACACCGCCAATTACATCCCTTTCCTTTGGCTTACGTTATATTACATGTGAGAATATTAAAATTCATTATTCATTCACTCGAGAAATCATTATTGGAGAACAAATTGCAGCTAAACTTTTACTACCGCATTCAGCAACAATCCATGCCTTCATACAAAATCAAACCATTGTTTTCGGTCCATTAATCGGGATTTTCACAACTGGCTTTAACGATGATTCTAATTCTCCTTTAGGAAATCGTTCCCTCTCTCTCGGTGAGCTACTAACACCACCATTCACATTGCAGCCATTTGTATTTGTCTTTGGCATTCAACATATAAACTGGGAAGAGGAAACAATTGAAGGGTACTTCTATCAAGAAGAGAAATGGGTAAAAAACAAAGTCCCTTTACCAAATGTCATTTACGACCGTTTACCAAATCGCCAATCAGAAAATTACAAACCTATCGTAAGAGCAAAGAAACGATTAGAAAGCGACTATGCGATTCCGTGGTTTAATCCGGGATTTTTCAATAAATGGGAAGTGCATCAACTTTTAATGAAAGAAGATTCAATTAAACCATTCTTACCAAATACAGAAGTATTTCAACATTTTGAACAAGTAGAACGACTTCTCGGTACGTATAAGTACATTTATATGAAACCAATACACGGTAGCTTCGGAAGAAATATTCATCAAATACTCTATTCTCAAACTGATAATTGCTACTATTGTCGTTATCGTGAAAATGAACAAAATAAACTAAGAAAGTATCAATCATTAGAAGCACTTCTTAACCATGTGTTAAAAGGACATGATTTAAAAAAGTTTATCGTACAACAAGGTATCTCACTGCTCCGCTTCGAAGGGCAACACGTCGATTTTCGCATTCATACAAATAAAAATCATTTTGGTAATTGGGTCGTCAGTGCAATCGTCGCAAAAATCGCCGGCAAAGGTAGCTTAACAACTCATGTAAATAGCGGTGGTGATACGAAATTACTTCAGGAACTGTTTCCTGATTCAACAAAGCAAGTTCAAATTGAAAATAAACTAAAACAAACAGCCTTACAAATCAGTTATGCACTCGACCAACAAGTAACCGGAAACATTGGAGAAATTGGTTTTGACATTGGTTTAGACACCGCGGAAAATCCGTGGCTATTTGAAGCAAATTCTAAACCGGGGCGAACTGTATTCCAAGATGAAAAGTTAAAAGAACAAAGTGAACTTACGCGTCAATTATTTTATGAATATGCCATCTATTTAACTGAACATTCTTTGTGCGGTCCGAAAGAAAAAATATCTCAAATCCAATCGAATACTGCACCTAACACCGGAAATATCCCGTCCCCTATGATTAACTCGCAAATACAAAAACAAAAACTTCCACCTCACTCATAAGGTGGAAGTTTTCTATTTATACAAACTTCACTACAACTTCCGTTTCCACATTACATACTCCGCAATAAAAAATATGATTGCAGTACTCATTTGAATTATTATGTGTTAAACCGTCTACCGCACTTAATAATTCCTGATCCATATATGCACTGTAATCATCTATGTAATCTACAGCTTTCCCATAATCTTGGAGTATTCCTTGGCAATTTTGACAAGAATATGTTTGTGATTCTAGCGCGTTGCAAAGCGGGCAAATTCCCATCGTTATTCCTCCATACGTTATCGTTTAAAAACAATTAAAAAGCCTCTCTTTTTTGGATTGGAGAGAGCATCTAGCCTTGCATAGGAGCGGTTAGTTCCTTTTTCTGCCCCATCCCGGGCTAAAACAGAACTATACAGTTGATACCGATTTAATTTTCATTTTACTAAGCTGGAATTTTTCTTACTTTAACAAATCATAAGTTAAGTAAGCCAAGCTGGTTATACAATGAAAAAACGCATATGATTTCGCTCTTAGTTTAGCCTTCTTTCTTAAAAATACAACGATTACTCTTATTTCATAATTTACGAAATGATGAAATATTTTTTACAAAATTTACAAATTATTATTTTGTATATCTTTCTAGGTAACATCCATACTATGAGTACAAACTTAATTACCGATGGATTAGCGCCAACGGGGCGATAATCTGGTTCAACTCCAGCTAGTCCAACCAAAAAAACTTTTATAACTCTAAGGAGGATATATTCCTATGGCAAACCAAAGTTCTTACAATCAATTAGTAGTACCAGGTGCAACAGCAGCAATCGATCAAATGAAGTACGAAATCGCTCAAGAATTTGGTGTACAATTAGGAGCAGATTCTACGGCTCGCGCTAACGGTTCTGTTGGTGGAGAAATTACAAAACGTCTAGTTGCAATGGCTGAGCAAAGCCTTGGCGGATTCCAAAAATAAATATATATGGCAAAAAGGTCTCAGGGCATATGCCCTGAGACCTTCCTTAATTTACTGCAACATTTGTAAAAACTTCTTCGTTCGTTCTTCTTTTGGATTTATAAATACATCTTCCGGTGTACCTTGTTCGACAACGACACCGCCATCCATGAAAATAACACGGTTCGCAATTTGATGAGCAAAGCGCATTTCATGCGTTACAATGACCATCGTCATTCCTTCTTTAGCAAGTTCTTTCATAACCTTTAAAACTTCTTGAACTAGTTCAGGATCAAGAGCTGACGTTGGCTCATCAAATAGTAATACTTCCGGCTCCATCGCAAGCGCACGAGCGATCCCGACGCGCTGTTGTTGTCCGCCTGATAATTGGAACGGATATAAATCCACTTTATCCGCAAGACCAACTTTTTCAAGGAAGTAGTTCGCTTTTTTCTTCGCTTCTTCTTTCCCCATCTTTTTCACTGTAACGAGCCCTTCCATTACATTGTGAATTGCTGTTAAATGTGGGAATAGATTATGGTGCTGGAATACCATACCTGTTTGCGTACGAAGATTTACAATATCTTTCTTCGATACTTTTTGAGAGAAATCGAGCTCTTTATTACCGATGCGAATGCTACCAGCGTTCGGCGTTTCTAACACGTTGAGGCAACGTAAGAATGTCGTTTTACCAGATCCAGATGGCCCGATAATAACAACTACTTCACCCTTCTCAACTGATAAGTCTATATGTTTTAGTACGGTATTATCTCCGAAACTTTTTTGTAAATGTTGAATTGAAATCATAAAAACAAAAACTCCTTTTATGAAAGGGTTATTTTAGAGTATAACGTTCTGAACGTTTTTCTAATATTTGTTGCACGATAGATAATAAGAAGCAAATTACCCAATAAATTAGACCTGCTTCAAAATAAACAATTAAAAACTCATAGTTCATTGCCGCAATTTCCTGCGCTTTTCGGAACATTTCTGTTACTAAAATTAACGACGCTAATGACGTATCCTTCAATAAACTAATAAATGTATTCGAAAGCGGCGGAATAGATACACGCGTTGCTTGCGGTAAAATAACACGTTTTAATGCTTGCGGATATGTCATCCCAATTGTATAAGCTGCTTCCCACTGTCCTTTCGGAATAGAAAGAATAGACGCACGAATAATTTCAGATGCATATGCACCGACATTTAATGAAAAACCAACAATTGCTGCTGTATATGGCTCAACCTCAATATTAAGAGTTGGAAGACCATAGAAAATAATAAATAACTGTACAAGAAGTGGCGTTCCGCGAATGATAGATACATAGATACGAGCAATCCATTGTAAAATACGACTACCTGAAATACGCGCGAGCGCTGTTAACGTCGCAAGTATAATACCGATAATAAATGTAATAAGCGTTAACGGAATTGTCGTAAAGACAGCTTCCTTCAGCATAGGCGAGAAGGAAGTCTGCATAATATCTATCCATGTAGACAATCGATCTGAGACCACTGCACTACTTAGAAACATTTTCACCGAACCATTTTTTCGTTATTTTGTCGTACGTACCATCTTTTTTCATATCTTCTAACGCTTTATTTACTTCTTGTACAAGTTTGTCGCTACCTTTACGGAATAAGAATCCACTTTGTGATGCTTCTTTTTCTGTATCTACAATTTTAATTTTTGCATCTTTTTTCATTTCTAAATAGTTTAACACTGATAATTTATCATTGATTGTGAAATCAACGCGGCCAGAACTTAATAATTCAGCTGCTTGGCTAAATCCTTCTACACCCTCGATGTTCGCACCGTTTTTCTTAGCGATATCTGCGTAGTTACTCGTTAAAGATTGTGCTCCTTTTAATCCTTTTACATCAGCAAATGTAGCAGGCTTATCTTTATCTTTTGCGATAACTAATGCTGCTGAAGAAGAAATATATGGACTAGAGAAGTCATATTTCTTTTGGCGATCTTCACGAATACCAACTTCGTTCGCAACCATATCGAAACGTTTTGCATCTACTCCTGCAAGTAAACTATCCCATTGTGTTTCTTTAAATACAGGTTTTACACCTAAACGTTTTGCAACTTCTTCTGCTAATTCAACGTCAAATCCAGTTAATTTATCCTTTGAATCGTGGAACGTAAATGGTGGATATGTACCTTCTGTACCAATTACAAGCTCACCGCTTTGTTTTATCTTCTGTAACGCATCTTGACTAGCTGTATCTTTTTTCTCTTCTTTGCCGCAACCCGCTACAATCCCAATCGCTAATGTAGTTACTGCAAGCACTGAAAATATTTTTTTCATGATAGTAGTCCTCCAAGTATTCTGATAGGAATTTAAAAACTATATTGATTGTATGCAATTTCGAACAATTTTTCAATGAAAATGTTCTTATTTAGTTTATCCTTTTTCTTCATAATCAAACAAAATGGAAAAATACCGCTACATACAAAAAATAAGTAACATTTTTTAATATAGCATTTATAAAGAAAAAGGTAAAACAATACTTACTTATTTATAAGTTTTTCAGCCGGTGAAATATATTAACTTCTGAGCGGACAATCCAATCAAAAAAGAACTTGCGAAAATCGCAAGTTCTTCTAAAAATTAAGCGCTCTGGTTTCCTTCCATTTGCGTTTTGTACATATCATAATAACGCCCGCGCTTTTTCATTAATTCATCATGCGATCCTTTTTCCAAAATCGTTCCTCTATCAAGCACAATAATTTGATCAGCGCTCTTAATTGTTGAAAGGCGATGAGCGATAATAAACGTCGTTCGTCCTTTCTTCACAACTTCTAGCGCTTGTTGAATCATCGCTTCTGTCTCTGTATCAATACTAGAAGTCGCTTCATCTAAAATTAAAATCGCCGGATCAAAAGCAAGTGCCCTAGCAAACGATATAAGCTGACGCTCTCCAGTTGAAAGTGTACTTCCTTTCTCCGTAATTTTTTCATCTATATTGTTTGCAAACCTTTCAGCACCAACATCACGTAACGCCTTTATGATACGGTCTTTTGAAATTTTTTCATTTTCTAAGCTTACATTGGATGCCACTGTCCCGCTAAATAAAAACGGATCTTGCAATACAATTCCCATATGTTCACGCGTTGCTTGTTTCGGCATCTCTGTTACATCGTGACCATCAATCGTAAGCTTCCCTTTTTGAAATTCATAAAACTGAAAGAGCACATTCATAATGGAACTTTTTCCTGATCCAGTATGGCCGACAAGTGCCACTGTCTCCCCTTGTTTCGCTTCAAAAGAAATATTTTTTAACACTTCATCTTTTCCATTGTAAGAAAACGAAACATTATCGAATTTCACATTTCCGGTTAAGCGAGGCATACGTTCTTCTTCTACTACCTCTCCCTTTTCCTCTAGCAATTCAAAGACACGCTCTGATGCAACACGCGATTGCTCTAAGTTAGCAAGTTGGTTCACCATATTCGTAATTGGCGAGAATAATCTCGTTAAATAATCGACGAAAGCATATAGTATCCCTAGAGAAAGGAGGCCAGAAGCACTTAATGAAGCACCACCGAAATACCAAATTACACCTGTAAAAGCGATGTTTCTTAATACAGACACTAAATTATGCGACGTTGCTGCATTTAAATTTAAAATTTTATTTTGATATTTAAAATAATCGCCATTGAGTTCTTCAAATTCCTTCTTCGTTTCACGCTCTTGACGAAATGCTTGAATAATTGGCATCCCTTGAATCGATTCATTCACTGTTCCGTTAATATCCGATAAACGCGAACGCATTTTATGATTGTATACAGACGCATACTTTCTATACATAATCGCCCAAACAATTAAAATTGGGATGATAAGTAAGCATAGTGCCGCCAGTTTTACATCAAGTAAAAATAGTGCAGCGAAAATCCCGATAATATAGATGATACTAGAGACGAATGTCGCAAGCACTGTTACATATAAATCACGAATCGCTTCTGTATCATTCGTTACACGCGATACAATTTTCCCTGCTGGTAAATGATCGAAATAACGAATTGGCAACGTTTGAATATGGGAAAAGACGTCTTCCCTCATAATTTGAATAATTTTGTTTGCCGCCTTCTGTAAGAAGAACTGCTTTCCGTATGCAAATAATGATACGACTACTAATAAAGCGAAATAACCACCGCCAAGTAATAGTAAACGATTTATTTCCGGTTTATAAAACGCAAATACTTCTTCTTTCGTTAAGGCTTTCGTTTTATACACTTGCACAGCCTTACCACTTTGTACTGTAAGCACATCACCCTTAACAGAACGACTTCCTTCAAGCGTTATTTTATTCGGCACAAAATAGTACTGAAAACCAACTTGAATCACTCGGACTTCTTTCCCTTTTTTCTCACCTTGTTCAAAGCGATCACTTCGCTTATACAAGGCACCATTATATGAAACAGCATCCTCACTCTTTTCTGTTTCATACCAAGGTCTCTCTATTCCAACGATATGCTCATCAATCATCGTTTTTGCGACGAAAGGACCCGCGAGTTCTGCAATAACGAAAACAAATAGCATCGCCATCGCTGCAAAAATCGGCCCCTTCACTTTCATCGCATATTGAAACAATCGTTTTGAAACACTCATATTTTCACCCCGCTATCCGCACTTTCACTTTCACCTTGTTGTCTGTCGAACTGCTCTGCATACCAGCCCCCATTTCGAATGAGCGCTTCATGCGAACCTTCTTCAATAACTTCACCGTTATCCATAACGAGAATCCAATCCGCGTGCTGCACAGCTGACAAGCGATGCGTCGTTATAATCGTCGTCTTCCCGCTTCTTTCTGTTCGTATGTTTTCAATAATTGCCGCTTCCGTACGAGCATCAACAGCTGATAAAGAATCGTCCAAAATTAAAATTTCCGGATTTTGAATAACAGCCCTCGCAATCGAAATCCTTTGCTTTTGCCCACCTGATAAAGAAACACCTTTTTCCCCAACGAGCGTTTCTAAACCTTCTGGTAAAAACTCTAAATCCTTTTTAAACGCAGCTATTTCAATCGCTTTTTCAAGTTCTTCTTCAGTCGCTTCTCTGTTTCCGAATAAAATATTTTCCTTCGCTGTTTTTGAAAATAAAATGTGTTCCTGAGGTACGTACCCAATCCAGCCAAGTACGTTATCATTCGGAATTTTATCTAGCTTCACATCAGAAACTGCAATATCCCCTTCTCCAAGTGGATATTGACGAAGAAGCTGACGTACAAGCGTCGTTTTCCCGCTTCCTGTTTTCCCAACAACTCCAAGTGTCTCTCCTTGTTTTAATGAGAACGAAACATTTTTTAAATTTGTTTCAATTGATGAAGGATATGAAAAAGTAACGTTATCAAATTGAATGTAATCTGGCTCTTGTACAACCTTTGGATCTTTCGGATTCTTTACATCCGGTTCATAAGCTAACGTTTCATTTACACGATCGAGCGAAGCATTTCCTCTTTGCATAACATTAATCAATTCACCAATTGCAAACATCGGCCAAATCATCATCCCTAAATAGACGTTAAAAGAAACGAGCTCACCAAGTGTCACCTTTGATTGGAATACGAGATATGCACCGTACACTAAACCAATTAAATAACTAAGACCGACGAGCATTTTCACAGTCGGCTGGAATAATGCATCGATTCTTGCTACTCTCATATTTTTCTCGTATACGTCATCTCCTAAATGATGGAACCTTTCTTGATCAGCATTCTCCTGTACGTACGCACGAATCACGCGTACACCCGCAATTGATTCCAGCACTTTATCGTTCATATCTCCGAACGCATCTTGTGCGACAGTAAATCTTTCATGCAATTTCTTTCCGTATCTATTCATCGCATACGCCATAATCGGAAGCGGTATAAGCGCAGCAAATGTTAACTGCCAACTAATTGAAAAGCCCATCATACAAACGATTGTAAGCATATATAGACTAGAATCAACGAGCGTTAATATACCAAAACCAGCTGTCATGGAGATTGCTTTTAAATCATTTGTCGCTCTCGCCATTAAATCGCCAGTACGGTTTTTTTGATAAAACGTCGGTGTCATCTTGAGTAAATGCCCCATAAATTTTGAACGCATTGTTTTCTCCAGTACGAACGCACCGCCAAATAGTTGGTGCTGCCAAATGAAAGTAAGCACATACCCACCAATCGTTACCCCAAATAAAATAAAAATATATTGCATAATTGCCTCGTTCGTTAAGGCTCCTGTTTTAATATTATCAATTGTAATTCCTAACACTTTCGGAGGAATTACCTCGATCACGTTTACAATTAAAAGTACCCCAATTGCGATACTATACCTTTTCCAATGCTCCCTAAAAAACCAGCTTAACTTTAGTAATACTGAAAACAATATAACCTCTCCTTTCTCGTTCTCATTTGATTCACATTTCTTTATCCGCTATCCAAATCCATCACATTTACATTTTGAAAACCACAGTATTTCATCACATTTTTCCACCTTCCAAATTCTGATTTTTTATAGTAACGAGGAAAATAAACAAAAAAAAGCATACCGCCGCTTGACGATATGCAATAGAATGCATAAAAGCGTACGTTACGATATACGCAACGTACGCTTCTCATAAGACAAAAAGGTCCTATATATCCGCACGGGTTGCGTAATGATATGAATGTTTTCCGCCATTTAACAGAGCTAAGCCCATTACATTTACGATTACAATCATTACGCACACCCCCTTCATTTATTTTCCATTTATAATCTTACAACTTTATTGAGTATTCTGTCAATTATTTTTTTCGGTTTAGAATAAAATAATCTTTTATCACAAAAAATGAAAGTGATGCATTCTACTTATAATTCAGTTTGAAATAAGAGAATCTTCTGTAAGAAAGGGCATACAAAATAAAAAAATAATAAGAAATCGTTTTCACAAACATTTCATTTGAAAAATATTATCAAACCACCTACAATCACCTTATACTCACTCTTACAAGTTGCTATTTTAGGAGGACTAATCATGACAACTAGCAATACGTACAAATTTTATTTAAACGGAGAATGGAGAGAAAGCTCTTCTGGTCAAACAATCGACATTCCATCTCCATACTTACACGAAGTAATTGGGCAAGTACAAGCAATTACTCAAGGAGAAGTGGATGAAGCAATTGCATCTGCAAAAGAAGCTCAAAAATCATGGGCTGAAGCTTCTCTACAAGATCGCGCAAAATATTTATATAAATGGGCTGATGAACTCGTAAATATGCAAGATGAAATTGCCGATATCATTATGAAAGAAGTCGGTAAAGGATATAAAGATGCGAAAAAAGAAGTTGTTCGTACAGCTGACTTCATTCGTTACACTATTGAAGAAGCTCTTCATATGCACGGAGAAAGCATGATGGGCGATAGCTTCCCTGGCGGAACCAAATCTAAACTTGCGATTATCCAACGCGCACCACTTGGTGTTGTATTAGCAATCGCACCATTTAACTACCCAGTAAACTTATCTGCTGCAAAACTTGCACCAGCACTTATTATGGGTAACGCTGTTATCTTCAAACCAGCAACTCAAGGTGCAATTAGCGGTGTTAAAATGGTTGAAGCACTTCATAAAGCTGGCCTTCCAAAAGGTCTTGTAAACGTAGCTACAGGACGCGGTTCTGTAATTGGTGACTACTTAGTAGAACATCCTGGCATCAATATGGTATCGTTCACAGGTGGTACAAACACAGGTAAGCACTTAGCGAAAAAAGCTGCAATGATTCCACTTGTATTAGAACTTGGTGGTAAAGACCCTGGTATCGTTCGTGAAGATGCTGACTTACAAGATGCTGCAAATCATATCGTAAGCGGTGCATTCTCTTACTCTGGTCAACGTTGTACAGCTATTAAACGTGTACTTGTACACGAAAATGTAGCAGACGAGCTTGTTGACTTATTAAAAGAGCAAGTAGCTAAATTATCAGTTGGATCTCCAGAACAAGACAGCACAATCGTCCCATTAATCGACGACAAATCTGCTGACTTCGTTCAAGGCTTAGTTGATGATGCTGTAGAAAAAGGTGCAACAATCGTTATCGGTAACAAACGTGAGCGCAACTTAATTTACCCAACATTAATTGACAACGTAACAGAAGAAATGAAAGTTGCTTGGGAAGAGCCATTCGGCCCAATCCTTCCAATCATCCGTGTTTCTTCTGATGAACAAGCGATTGAAATTGCTAACAAATCAGACTTCGGCCTACAAGCAAGTGTCTTCACAAAAGACATTAACAAAGCGTTTGCAATTGCTAACAAAATCGACACTGGTTCTGTTCAAATTAACGGACGCACAGAGCGCGGCCCTGACCACTTCCCATTCATCGGTATAAAAGGTTCAGGTATGGGCGCACAAGGTATTCATAAGAGCCTTGAGTCTATGACACGTGAAAAAGTAACTGTATTAAACTTAGTTTAATCTTATATGTGGAAGCTGATCTAGTTTTAGATCAGCTTCTTTTTATACAATTTAGTTCACGAGTTGTTTTTCCATAGGTAAATTCACACATTCTACAGAAATTTGATACCCTAGCCAACGCTCAGCAATATGTTCAAACGATAAAACAGAGCCTGTTGTAAAAAATCGATGCTTCGGATTAAGATTGTCAGACAAAATTCCTTTGTGCTGTAAAATGGTACTTAACTCTATCGCTGTTTCTTCTGCAGAGCTAATAATTGTCACAGCCTCTCCTAACTCCTTTTTTATATAGGACTCTAAAAGTGGATAATGCGTACACCCAAGAATTAACGTATCTATATCTTCTTTCGTTAATGGCAGTAAAGCTTGTTTCACTTGCTGCGTTACATATGCTGTATCTTCTAAGTGATTTTCTACAACTGTAGCTAAAGTCGGACACGCATGACTATGCACTTCCAAATATGTATCAAGCTCGTGCAATGCTTTTTCGTACATGTTAGATTTTATCGTACCTACAGTTCCAATTACCCCTATTTTCCCTTTCTTTGTCACTTTAATTGCAGCTCTTGCTCCCGGATGTATAACGCCAATAACTGGAATGGAAAGTGCTTCTTGCAAATCAGTCAATGCAGCAGCTGCACCAGTATTACATGCTACCACTAGAGCTTTTAATGGAAACTGTTTGAGGAACTCAACCATTTCAAATATGAAAGATTGTACCTCCTCTACACTTCTTGGCCCATACGGACAACGCTCATTATCACCAATATAGTAAATGCTCTCTTTAGGTAATTGACGCATAATCTCACTAGCAACTGTTAATCCCCCGACCCCTGAATCTAGTACACCTATTACGGAATTTTTATTACATACAGACATATACTTCATCCCCTTCTCAATCTTCTAGCGCTAATAACATGTATTATATTACGAAAATTCAAATATTGTATAACAATCCCTCTCGCTTTTAATCACAAACTCTTCTCCATAATCTGATTATTACCATATCCATTGACGTATAAAAATACATTTGTTACTCTTAAATACGTTAATTTAATATTTAAATCCTCATTCGTATCTCGGTGAGGTAGAGGTTGCAATCATTAAAAGTATCATTTCAGGAGATGTAGTGGCATTGATGAAGGAATGAGAAAGGAATGGTTGCCGAAGTAAGACGTGCCCACCATGCGCGCTTGCTGGGTCTGCATTTAATAAGTGCAGAACTGTCACAAACGTTTCGTTTGTGGAGAGCTATCGAGAGGTATGTCGTGGGTTTCTTATAAGATAGAAAGCATGTAGCGGCAAATTACGTGCTTTTTTTGTTTTGTTTGGGACTTCTCTTCCTTACTTAGGAAGACATACATATCTCCTCGCTTGACTTGGTTATACTAACTTTGGAGGTATTTTCTATGCAACAAAAAAAATGGGGCTTTTGGGTACTAACAGCTTTCGTTGTCGGTAACATGGTTGGCGCTGGTATTTTCATGGTGCCAAGTACGTTGGCACAAACAGCTAGCCCTCTCGGTGTCACTTTAGCTTGGTTAACAACAGGGTTTGGTGTTTTAATGCTAGCTCTTGTTTTCGGTAATTTAGCAATTCGTCGTCCTGATTTAACGACAGGACCACAAAGTCATGCATATGCCTTATTCTCATCACCAAAAAAGAAAAAAATGGCTGGTTTCAGCATAGTATGGGGATATTGGGTTGCAAACTGGGCAAGTAACGTTGCCATCATTACATCTTTCGCGGGATATTTATCGCTCTTCTTCCCGATTATGAAAGATACACGACTATTGTTTTCAATCGGCTCTTTCAATATAGAAGTTGGAAAACTACTTACATTTACTATTTGTTCTGTCTTACTATGGGGCACACATTTAATTTTAACAAACGGTGTAAGCGGAGCTGGGAAGCTTAACTTCTTAGCAACAACAACGAAAGTAACTGGATTCCTTCTATTCATCATTGTTACGTTATTTGCGTTCGAAGCTTCAAAATTTGGACAATGGTATACACCAATGATCGATAAAGAAGGCGTATCACACGGTCTCCTTTCACAAGTAAACTTAGCTGCTCTTACAACACTTTGGGCATTTATCGGGATTGAATCAGCCGTTCTTTTATCAAACCGAGCTACTTCTCCCAAAACGGTAAAACGTGCAACAGTTGCCGGTTTACTAATAACAGTTGCAATTTACTTAGGAATTACAATTTTAACAATGGGTGTACTTCACGTTGATAAATTACAAGCTTCTGAACGTCCATTAGCAGATGCATTAAACGCTGCAATGGGGCACGGCGGCGGGAAACTTATGGCATTACTTGCTCTTACTTCCCTATTCGGTTCCATATTAGGCTGGATTTTATTAAGCTCAGAAGTGCCTTATCAAGCAGCAAAAGAAGGTTTCTTCCCTTCCTTCTTCGCAAAAACAAATAAAAAAGGAAGTCCAATTCATTCACTACGATTAACAAACATTATGTCGCAAGTGTTCTTATTCTCAACATTATCAGGAACAATTGCGGAAGCTTATACATTCGTTATTACAGTATCAACTTTAGCCTACCTCATTCCATATCTCGTTTCACCAATCTTCCAGTTAAAGCTAGTCGCAACTGGTGAAACATACAAAAATGAAATGCGGGCAAGAATTACAGATGGCATAGTCGCAGCGATCGCACTTTGCTATGCACTATGGGTTATTAAAACAGGCGCATCCGATATAAAAACATTCCTTCTCGGGATTGGTTTATTCGTAATTGGCTTTGCCTTCTATCCATTAATGAATCGTGATCAGAAAAAAAATAACGAAAAGAAAAACGAGCAAGTTGCATAACGCAATTTGCTCGTTTTTTGCTTAATAAAACATATATAATAGAAAAAAGAGGTGAAAAACATGTCAATCGAATCACTATGGAGCTCTCGCTTTCAACAACATATTCAAAATGCCATCACATACTTTGCACGTATGATTAACGGTTTGCTATATAGCTTCATCTTCGTCTCATGTGTAGGTGCATATTATTACGCCAAGTTTCTTAAAACGGATCCTTCTAAAGGAATATCTTTATTACTCATCACAATCGTACTTACACTCATTATAACGAGATGCCCAATTCGCACATTTATTCAAAAACCTGATGCTGTCTATTTACTAGCGCTAGAAGAGAAATTAACATCTTATTTTAAAAAATCTCTTCTATATAATTACATCATTCAGCTTTTCCCGCTTGTATTTATGTTCCTTATTATCGTACCGCTTGCCATGCAATCATTACAATTAACCGTACCTTTTCTATGTACAATCTTTATAATTTTAATGATTCTAAAGGGCTGGAACATATACATACATTGGATATGGCGTGATAGTTATGAAAAAAACATATGGCTTATCATTCGTATTGCTTGTAATGCACTTATCATTTACATGCTGTTTTATGTTGCAAATATCATTGTGCTAGGTGGCTTACTATTACTTCTTGCCTTCCTACTCCTATATACAAAAAAGCAGCCCACAAAGCGAATACCGTGGGAATACATAATTGAACAAGAAGAAAAAATGGACATACGCTTTTATCAATTCGCTAGCATCTTCACTGATGTTCCGCAGCTAAAAAAACAAGTAAACGGCAGAAAATGGCTTACAAATTGGATCGAACCTTTACTACATAAAAAACAAGCTACTTTCTTCTATTTACATACACTATCGTTTTTACGTGGGAATGATTATTTTGGTATATATATTCGCTTGGGGTTAATCGGTTCCTTTATCGTATATTTCGTACCGAATCTATATGTAAAAGGCGCTATTGCTTACATCGTCCTATACATGATCTCTATGCAGCTTCGTTCGCTGTGGAAATATTTTTCAGGAAATATTATCGTGGCATTATATCCAATTGCTACTGAAGAAAGAATGAATCAATTTCTCAGCTTAATTCTCACATTACTAAGTATTCAACTCATTGTATTTTCAAGTGTTATACTCGTTGCTACAGGACAATTACTATATGCTTTGATTATTATGTTAATCGGCGTACTTTGGTTAAAGTTTATTGTTGTACCAAAAACGAAGAAACGTATTTCTTCTTTATAACTAAAATAGAGGCTGCACATAGCAGCCTCTTTTCTCGTCCTAAAATTTATAATCACTTTTCATAGGCATTTCTCATATAGTGAAAATGACTATACAATTCCTATCCATACGTTAATAATGATTTCGCACATATAAATAAAAAAGATAGGAGCTCTATTATGAACAACAATCCGCCTGCAACGCCCCAAAACACCTCAGAGGAAAATAGCCGTGACATTAAATTGCAAACATTACGAGTCATCGGACTCATCGTCCTCATTAGTGGTTATATTCTCGTCGCTCTCTCAGAAGTGGGTGAACTAAAAACCTTATTAACAAATCCAAATGCCAATCCTAATTTAGCTGAAGTTGATCCGTTTTAGAAGCTATCTAAAAAGCGAGTCCCAGCATAACCAGTTCGCTTTTTAGATAGCTTTATCCAATCTTAGAAACGTTTCGTTCATCTTGATACTTCTCTTTTCCAATCGCCTTCATAAATAATAAAATACTGCTCATACCAACGATAAAATACAGCGCACTCATTCCCCAAGATGCAATAAATGAACCTAACATAACACCTAATGCACCGTTCATTTTCGCCACTTGAAAGACCATTCCGTTAATCGCCATATAAGAACCTCGCGCCTCACTTGGCACCATATCCGCCATTATAGATTGACGAACCGGTACATACATCATCTCTCCTACAGTTTGGAAAAGCCCCGCAATTAATAAAATCCATAAGCTATTGCTCGTTCCAAGTATGGTGAATCCAATTGTATAAATGAATAAGCCTACATATAAGATTTTTAAATCGTTGAAGCTCTTCAACATTTTAATAACAAGCGCCGAAAATAATACAATTAAAATTGTATTCTCTGTAGATATCCAGCTCAGCATTCGAATACCTGTTAAATCAAACGTAAAACCATTTCCGAAGAAAAAGTGAATCGTTTCAAATTCCTTCTGCAAACGTATCCCTAAATAATTATTAATTTGAAACTCTAAAGATAATGTACATATACTTGCTGCACAAAAAATTAAAAACGCTCGGTCTTTCATCACAACTTTATAACTATCCGCCATATCCTTTAATACATTTTTCTTCTCTACAGTTTTTCGCGCCACATACACTTCTTCCATATATATAGCCATCACATATAAAGTAATGACCGCCACAGCCGTTAATACGATAAACAATTGTAATCTATAGTTTTCAAATAGTAATCCACCAAATATCGCTCCAATTGCAATCGATAAGTTAATAGCCCAGTAGTTAATGCTGTACATCACTTTTCGATTTTCAGGTGTACTCACATCGATTAACATCGCTTCCGTCGCTGGATTCATAAGTCCAGATCCTAAGCTGTTCACGAGCATAAATAAAAACGTTAACCACGGTGAATCTACATAGTCTGAGTTCGCAATTCCCATACAAGCAATGGAAACGACTTGTATACTTTGGCCGATAATCATTACTTTTTTACGACCGAGCCGATCTCCAATATACCCACCGTATAAACCAATTATTAATGAAGCTATTACATTAATTAATAGTAAAGCACCAGCAACCGCACTACCTAACTTTATTGAAAAATAAATTGCCATAAACGGAAAAATCATCGTTGATACAGCTCGTGTTAAAAATGATGTTATAATTCTAATTTTTATATTTCGATGCATACTCCAAAACCCCATCGTTTTCCCCTCCTTATGCTTATTCATTTTACTTTGAAAAAGAGGAGGAAAAAGGTTAGAATATTCTAAAGAGTTTCCCCTTTTATATAGAAGGAAGTGTACACATATGAAAATTATGGACTATTACATTCGTTTAAGGTTACATTCACAAGATCAGCAACATATGCGAAATAGCTTACAAGAATTAGCGGATGTTTTATATTGCAGTACGAAAAACGTGAAGATTTTATTAAAGAAAATGAGCGAAGAACAACTAATTTACTGGACTCCAGGGCGAGGCCGCGGGAATAAAACTGAAATTATATTTGTACATAGTTTAGTAGAATCAATTGAATGCTATACAGATGAACTGTTAGCGCAAGAAAAATTAAAAGATATCTTTCTTCTTTTAAAAGAACCCCTTCCTCTTGCACTTCAAAAAAAGATAGAAAATAAACTCCATCATCATTTTGGCTATGAACCTTCAAATGATATGTACGATATATTAAAAATCCCCATATCACGAAAAGTAATGCCGCTAGATCCGGCTTTTGCGGCTGTCACAACAGAGAGCCATCTTACTAGTCAAATTTTTGATACATTAGTCGTTTATAACGATGTTACCGAAAAAATGGAACCGCACATTGCTCATACGTGGGAATTAAGTGAAGACCAGCTTACATGGACGTTCTATTTACGAAAAGATATACATTTTCATAATGAAACGGTTTTAACTTCTACAGATGTGCAATTTTCATTTGAAAGATTAAAGCAAATTCAATCTCCTTTCGAATGGTTAACAGAAGAAATTGTTCAAATTGAAACACCATCACCACTACAAATACGATTCCATTTAGCAAAACCGAATTTATTTTTCTTACATTATGTAAGTTCCATGCAACTCGCAATTTTACCGCATGATGCGAGTATCCAAAATTATCATTACATAGGTACTGGGCCTTTCAAACTTACTCATTACTCTGAAGATAATATCGTGCTTGAAGCTTTTACCCATTATTTTAAAGAACGTGCGTTACTAGACCGCATTGAGTTTTGGCGTATTCCAGATCATGTTCAAATTGATGCTGATTATGAACTACCAAATGAAAAGGAAAACGAAAGACACAATATACAAATAGAAGAAATAGGTTGTATTTACGCTAGCTTCAACTTTACAAAACCTGGTCCACATCACGATATTTACTTTCGTAAAGCTTGGAGAGAAATATATGATGTTGAAACGATCCTCCGTGATTTAGAAGGAAATCGAACAATCACAGCATCAAGCTTCTTTCCTGAAAGAAGCCGCCAAGCTCCTAATAGGTCCTACTCTTTAGAAAAAGCGAAAGAGTATTTGAAAAAGAGCACCTATAATGGCGAAACGATACATATTTACTTCTTCGCATTTAAAGATAGTGCAAACGACGCTGACTTCCTAAAAGAATGTTGTAATAGTTTAGGTATACAAGTAGAACTCCATCCATTTCTCGTTTCAGATTATATGGATCGTTCTATCGATAAACACGCTGATATTATTTTCATGGGAGAAGTTTTTGCTACCGAGCATGAAATTGCATTTTTAAATGTATTTAAAAATAAAAGTTGTTTTATAAGTCGATTCATGGATCCGCACTATGAAAAACAAATTAATTGCTTACTAGATACATTTCTATTAGAAGAAAGTAAAGAAAAGCGCTATGAACTCATGTATGAGATTGAAGAGTTTTTACAAACTGAGTACATTATTTTATTTAACTATCACGTTTTAAAAAGAAAAACCTATCCCTCTTCTTTAAAAAACGTAACAATTGATTCATTCGGTTGGGCGAATTTTGCGAAGTTATGGATACAGCCATCCCCGCGTTAAAATGTGACGTTTTTTATAAAAGGAGAAGAACCATGAAAAGCAACCTAGAAAAAAGGCTTTCCTATCTATACACAGGTGAGTTATTTTCAGTCATTACTTTTATTTTTACAAGTTACTTAATTAATTATGCTTATCCTACATTATATTTATATTCCCTATACTCTTTTTGGATCTCATTTCTTCTTTTAGAGTTTCTCTTACTACAAGGAACTGTTTACTGGTACGTAAAGTGGAAACGACTAAAAAAAGAGAAAACATCTGTTACACCTATTGTGATTATTCAATATTTAAAAATGCTAAAAAAGATAAATATTGGATTGATTATCACAGGACTTATTATGTTTACTATTGATTTTGTAATTTGGTATCCTCAATTACCTTTAGTAGGGCTATCATTCGCACTATTTGTTTATGTTTTTGCATTATTTGAGTATATAAACTATTATCATATTCAGCTTTCATATGATAACATCTCTGATATTAAATATTTGATTAAATCAAAAAAACTAAAACAGTCCTGTATGAGTAAAGATTTTCAACGTATTTCATAAAGTGAAACTATAATCAGTGGGGGTATGTGGGATAAAATATTAGATTCCGCTTATGAAGACTTTAAGCCAATAAGAATTAAGTAATTTTCACGAATGCAAAAGAAGGTATTACATCCTTAGTAATACCTTCTTTTACATTTTTAAAGAGGAACCTTCTTGCACACAAAGATGCAAACTATTATTTAATTACTTCATCCAAATGATTTTTCAAGTTTAATAAGTATTGCTCTATATCCGGATTCTTCACCACATCATAACAAGCAAAACTCTTTAATGGACTCATACCGAGAAACTTCTGCACACGATGTAAATGACTAAGCGTTGATTCTAAACTTTCTCCTTCAAAGAACTTCGTCTTATCTCCAAATGCTTTTTCAGGTGCATTCCAAGTTGTGGAAAACATATACTGCTTCTCTTTTAATAAACCACCTGTTCCGTATTCATCTGCACCTTTAAAGAACAAGCCGTATTCATATATTTCATCCATATACGTTTTAAATAATCCCGGGACACTAAACCAATAAATTGGTGTTTGATAAACCACAACACCGGCCCATAAAAACTTCTCTTGTTCTTCTTTAATACTATATCCATCTTGAATCGTTGTTGTTTTCACATGATGATTTTCGCTTAATACAGTTACCATATAATCAACTAACGTTTTATTTAATCGTCCTTCCTTTGAACCGTATTTTTCATGTCCATTTATAATCAATATATTTCCCATCGCTTTTCTCTCCCTTATATGATCTACTCTTCAGCTATTAAGCCCAGTTGCTGTTTCAGCGTAAGATTATCTTCTAAATGCCAATCTTCCGTTATCTTTCCGTCTTTCACATGCAAAATATCAATTGCAAAAAAACGAATGTTTTTACCATTATGAGTTCCTGTAAAAGAAAGACGAGCTGTTACTTTATCACCAACCACCAATAAATCTTCAATCTCACAATGTATATCAGGAACGACTTTACGAAAATTTTGCGCCGCAAATTTTAAGCCTTCAGTACCTTGTGGACGGCCTTTCGGCAATGTATTATCGAAAAATTTTTCAGTAACAGTATGCGGAATAAGTTCCTCCTTACCTGTATCCCAAAATGCGTAAAAACGCTGAGCAGCATGAACAATTTCTGTCGCTTCTTTTTTACTTAATGAAGGATCCATTGTCATTGCTTTTGGCTTCGGCATTTCCTTTAATAACTGAATTTCAGTTTTTTGCTCCCCACTGCACGCTGCAAGCACAATGCAAATGACAAAAAAACTAAGGAACGTAAACAACTTTTTTATAACCATGGAAATCACCTCCTCCTCATACAAACCCTTTGTATTTCCTATTGCTATTGTATATGCACTAACTTCCTTTATGGAAGTAGTGATATTTTTTTCATATAGTTACCGAAAAGATAGTTTTGTGATACGATAAAGCAAATTCATTCAAAAAATTTTATGGAGGCTATTTCCATGAACAACATAGATCCAGTTGTATTAACGAAAGGTTTACCTGGTATTCCATGCCCTATCGCTAAAACGCTTGACGTAATTAGTACAAAATGGACATTTTTAATTATTCGAGACCTTCTTATCGAAGGAACGTTACGATTTAGTGATTTACAAAAATCAATGGATGGGATTAGTCCGAAAACATTATCGCTTCGACTAAAAGAATTAGAAGCACAAGGGATTATAACGAGAAAAGTATATCCAGAAGTTCCGCCTCGTGTAGAGTACACATTAACGGATAAAGGAAAGCAATTAGAGGGGATATTTATTGAATTAAAGCGATTTGGATTAAGTTTGTAAAGTGAAACTTTAATCATTGGGGGTTTTGTCCATCCCCCAATGATTATTAGCCCGCAAATAGCGGGATAAAACAAAAACCCCTTACAACGGTAAGGGATTTTTCATTACTTATTAAATTATTTTGCTAAACTTTCAGCTAACTGCTTCTCTCTCCACATAAATGTAATGCCGAGACCAACGATTAAAACAACTCCTGAGAAAGCATATGGATAATTAATATTTACATCAAATAATATTCCGCCCATCGCCGGCCCTACAATATTCCCTAAGCTCGTATAAGTTGAGTTCATTCCAGCAACAAATCCTTGCTCTTTCCCAGCCGCTTTTGATAAAAACGTCGTTAAAGCTGGACGGAGTAAATCAAATGCGAGGAAAATAAAACAAGTAACAAGAAGTACAATCCAATAATTAAAGACTATAGTTGAAACAAATGCTAACACTGCGCCTACAATTAAACATATTTGAATTAACACTTTTTCGCCGAATATGTCGACCAATTTACCAAACATAAATACTTGCACAACTACCCCAAAGATTGAACTAATTGTAATAATTGCAGCAATATCTTTCGGTGTAAAACCAAATTTATGATCCGAGAACAGACTAAAAACAGTTTCATATGCCGATAAACCGAAAGCGAGTACAAATACAATAATAAATGCAATTGCATACATTGGATTTAAAGATTTCTTTAAATCCCCGATAAAACTTGAGTCTTTCGTATTAACAGAAATCTCTGCAAGCTCCTCTTTCGTTAAAGGCTCTTTCAAAATAAATATAGACATAACGCATGCTATAAAGGCAATAATGGCTGCGACAAAGAATGGTACACGTATACCATATTCTGCAATAAACCCACCAATTCCAGGTCCTATAATAAATCCGGTACTAATAGCGGCTGAAAGATATCCCATCGCTTTTGGACGTTCCTGAATAGAGGTAATATCAGCAACATATGCCGTAACACCCGGCATAATAAACGCAGCACTAATCCCGCCTAACACCCTCGCTGCATAAAGCATCCACACATCTTTTCCTAATCCAAAAAGAAGCTCTGAAACACCAAAAATAAATAATCCAATGATTATCATTTTCTTCCTACCGTAAAGATCGACCCAACGACCCGTAATAGGTGAAGTAATAAGCTGAGCCATTGCAAATACTGCAACGAGATAGCCCATCGTCTTTCCTGTTAAATTCATATCATTCATAAAGGATGGCATAACCGGAATGATTAATCCAATCCCTAAAAAAGCGATAAATATATTACTCAAAAGAATGATCAATACCATCTTTTGTTCTTTTATCGGTTTCTTCAATTTTTAACACCTCTTCCCGTAAGTTCCTCTCAAAAATAATGCCCAAGAAACTTTTTCTTTATCCTGCTATTTGTGGGCTAATAATGAGTGAAGATGCCCCTACTCATTAGAATTTCACTCTATCCTTCCACACATACATAAATACAGGGTGAATGACTATCATTCAGTTTCCCGCAGAAATGAACCTATCTTTTCAGACAGGTTCATCTTACTATTTCTTTATATGTAGTGCATGTGTTAAAAAATCTAGTACTTCTGCCTTTTGTAGCTCGACTTGCTCATCATCTTTATGATCATATAAATAAACTTGTTCCGCTGCTGATTCAACAAGAGCAATAAATAACTTCGCTGTTCTCTCTGCATGAACCGAATCACGAATTTCACCAGCTTCTTTTGCTTCACTTAAAAATTCACTTAGCCACATATAAAGAGGCTCATATACAGCTTCCCATTCTTTTATATGTTCAGTAGATGCAAGGCCCGCATACATTAATGCTTGTATTTCACGATATTCAGCTATAAAGTTAAACACTGCATCTATTACTTGCGCAACTTTACTTGAAAAAGGTGCATCGTTCTGTACTTTTTCTTTCACTGCAAGTATCATCTTCTCAACCATCACTTCTGCTATTGCAGGCATAACAGATAACTTAGAAGGAAAATATAAATAGAAAGTTCCTTGTGCAATGCCAGCCAATTTTACGATATCAGAAATCTTCGTTTTTTCAACGCCCTTTTCCTGAAACACTTCAATAGCTGCATAGACAATTTTCTCTTTTTTATTCATCATCTAAACCCTTTCACACGCGTATTGAATGACTGTCACTCATTTTATAAAATAACTAGCTGTACTGTCAATTATAGTGCACTTTTCATAATAAAAATCTCCCAACAAATCGTTAGGAGATTCAACTTTCATATCAATTTCTTATGAAAGAGCCTTTAATCCCGTAACTCCACATACGATAAGAGCTACACTAATCAAACGTGCCTTACTTTTCGATTCACCAAACAGAAACATATTTAATAAAACTGCGCCTGCTGTTCCAATGCCAATCCAAACCGCATAAGCCACACTTACTTGTAAGAACAAGAAAGATGTGTATAAAAATGCGAAGGAAGTTGCAAATCCACCTATATAAATCGCTCCATTTGCTAACGTCTTATCTTTACTATACATCTTAAGGCCTATCACACCGACTATTTCACTAATTGCAGCACAAAATACGAAAAACCAACCCATTTTTAAGCAGCTCCTTCCATAGTTTCTTCCACAGTCTCTGCTTTATTATCAGCCAATTTTAAACCGATAACGCCTGCTACAACCATCACAATGAAGAATAATTTCCCTAAACTAAAACTTCCACCGAAAAGAAAAACATCCATTAAGAAAGTTCCTACAGTACCAGCCCCAGCAAACACCGCATATACTGTCCCTGTCGCAAGATGTTCACACGCTTTAGAAAGGAAGTGAAAATCAACAGCGATAACTCCTACAATAATGAACCAATGCCACCAAGTATGAGCTGTATTAAAACCAAACACCCAAAAGACTTCAAAAATACATGTTAATATGACATATAACCAAGCTTTATTTTTCATATCTCTCACCTTCTATTATACACTGACTGACCGTCAGTCATTTTTGATTAAAAAAATATAATCTCACGCTAACTACTATTTAAAAAGCCAATATCATCCTCATTTATCCTTATATTTGTTCCGTCATTAAGCTAACTACATATAAAAGTTGCTTATCTACACCCTTTCACATAAAAAATGACTGAATGTCATTCATAAATATTCTACATGACCAATTGATAAAGTGTCAACACCCGGATTCTCTTAACCAAAAAATATTTTAGATTTCTTAAATCCACGTGTATATTTCTTAATAATCTGTCAATAATGGTAGTAACAAAATATTTTCTCCATTCCCCCCTTGGAGATCCCTTTGAATCGAGCAGTTGCCTTTAGCTAACTGCTCTTTTTTAATTTATCGGCACAGTATAATAAAATACTCATAGATAAATTCCAAAACAAAGACCTGTACTCCCTTTTCGACATGCAATAAAGAACGAAATATTTTGTACGCTATTTACTTTCCAACGAGTCTTTGTATGCAATAATTTTATTTTCAAGCATCTTCTCTGTAATTACTAAGTTTTCTCTTTGAGTTTGAATAGATTTTTTATGATTTTCTAAAAGTTGTAAACGAGCTTCGGTTGTATGCTCCCCTTCTGTATATAATCTAGCGTATTCTCTTATTTTCGCTATCGGCATTTGTGTTTGTTTTAACTTCATTACAAACTGCAACCACTTTATATGTGACTCTTCATACAATCTATTCCCATTTGCATCGCGATTTGCAATTAATATATTCTCCTTTTCATAATAACGTAATGTATGTGTGCTCACTCCTAATAATTTAGCTACCTCGCTAATTGTGTACATAACCATACTCCCTCCGCACGCCATTTATCATCATATATTTAACTGCTTTATAAAAAACATTTGACTTAGAGTATACTCTAACAAATAGAATCTAACCATACTAAATTAATTTGAACTTAGGGGGATTTTATATGAAATATACTGTTATTACTGGTGCAAGTTCCGGAATTGGCTATGAATCAGCTTTAGCCTTTGCATCTCGCGGAAAAAATTTAGTACTTGTAGCTCGAAGACAAGAAGAATTAGACGGATTAAAATTAAAAATTAACGAAATGCATCCAGAGTTGGATGTTGTCATTCGAAGAACTGATTTATCCGTCACTGAAGAAGTTTATAAATTTTATGAAAGTCTACAAAGTTTTCAAATTGAAACGTGGATTAACAACGCAGGTTTTGGTAATTTCGCCTCAATTGCTGAACAAAATTTAAATAAAATAGAGACGATGTTGCATGTAAATATAGAAGCACTAACAATACTCTCTTCTCTTTTCGTTCGAGATTATTCAATGGTTGATGGAACACAGCTTATTAACGTTTCATCGGGCGGTGGATACACGATTGTGGCTAATGCTGTTACGTACTGTGCTACGAAATTTTATGTAAGTGCATTTACAGAAGGACTATCTCACGAACTGAAAGAACAAGGTGCAAAACTACAAGCAAAAGTTTTAGCTCCTGCTGCAACTGAAACAGAATTTGCGAAACGTTCATTTAATATTGATGAGTTCCAATATGATGGTGTTGTACCGAAATTTCATACTGCAAAACAAATGGCACAATTTATGCTTGACCTTTATGATAACGATAAAGTTGTAGGACTTGTCGATGGTTCTACGTATAATTTTGAGCTTAGAGATCCGCTTTATAATTTTACAGTAAGACAAACGAATTCAAATTCTTAACAACATCTCATTTCTGACTAAAATATAGATACCCACTATTTCTTAAATAATAGTGGGCCTTTTTTCTCTCTAAAAATTTCACCCAACATACCGTATCATCGCCACCTCATCACAATAATCAACTTTTGGACAATGTCTACAATCAATCCACACTTTTTCTGGTAATGCTTCTCTATTCACAAAATCAAACCCGCACTTTTGAAAAAATTCCGTTTCATATGTTAAAGAAATTACCCTGTTCACTTTTATCTTTGCCGCCTCATTCATTACATGATTCACTAACTTACGCCCTATCCCTTTTCCTGCATATGTATGCGAAACTACTAACGATCGTACTTCTGCAAGATCCTCTCCTAACACATGTAAACCAGCAACTCCAACGACTTCCTCTCCTTCTTTCATAACATATAAACATTGTAAATATTGATAGAGAGACAAAAGAGCACGCGGCAAAACAACTCCTTCTTTTGCATACATTTCAATGAGATTATAAATTTCTTTCACATCACTTGTAACCGCATTAAAGATTTTCATATTATATCCCCTTGCCCCAGTGTTAATATTTATAACATTAGATGAATTTTAATTCATAATTTCATATAATAATACATCTCTCTTTTCTCTCCGTCAATCACTTTTCTGAATTTTATATAAACAAAAAACCAAGCAACTTAATCGATGCTCGGTTCCTCATTCCGTATCGGCAATACCGTAGAATATTTAATTTCACGAAGTGCTAAACTCGTTTGTATACGTGTAATGCCTAGCTTATTTAACTTTCTAATAAATTGCTCTAACTCCTTACGATCACGATTCGCAACTTTTAATAAATAATCATATTCGCCTGTTAAACAGTGACATTCTAACACTTCAGGCATAGATTCTAATTCTCGTTCTAACACTTCAAGTTTTTCCGACTGATGAATATTCGTGCTCATAAAAATGAAACATAATAAATCAAATCCAAGCTTTTCTTGATTTAAAATTGCTACTTGCTTATCAATGAATCCTTCCCCGTCTAATCTTTTTATTCTTGCATGCATAGCAGCTGGTGATAAATTAACGCGGCGTGCTAACTCTGCATTACTTACTTGTGACTCTTTCTGCAATATATCTAAAATTTTCACATCCAAATCATCAAGCACTTTAATAACAGATGACTCCATCAAAATTCCTCCTTTTTTCTTACCGATGATTATTCGAAGAAACATCTCATAACTTATATAAAACTGAATATTTTTCTGTAAATGAGATTTCTAACGAAATATTTTATCGGATTTTCACCATTATACAAAAGAATATATTAGACAATAAAGAAAAATGCTAAAATTATTTACAGTTCATTCTTATTTCAACAAAGGGGTTTTTAGCATGCCTTATTTTTATGTCTTTTTACTATTATTAACAAGCTTATTATGGGGAGGAAATTTCGTCGTTGGGAAATCACTCGTCGATCATGCATCTCCGATGACACTGACAAGTTTAAGATGGCTAATTGCGATCATTTGTTTATTACCAATGGTATGGTTTAAAGAGAAGAAAATCATTCCACCACGCTCTGCAATACTTCCGTTAATACTTATGGGAATTTCAGGAGTCGTTCTTTTTAACATTTTTCAATTTTTAGCACTAGAAAAAACATCCGCAACGAATGTAGGTCTTATTTCTACATTGAACGCTATTTCGATTGCATTATTTTCTGTGCTATTTCTAAAAGAAAAAGTAAATACACTTCAAATTCTTTCTATGATTCTTTCATTTTTCGGGGTTATGCTCGTCCTTTTAAAAGGAAATTTCGCACTTTTATTTTCACTACATTTTAATAGCGGAGATTTATGGATGATGGCGGCAGTATGTATTTGGGGTATTTACTCTGTTTGCAGTAAATGGGCGACAAAAACAGTTACACCGCTAATGGCGACGTTATATTCTGGTATTTTCGGCGTCATTTTATTGCTTCCATTTAACATAGGCAACTTCACTGTTTCCAATATTAATTCTTCCTTCATAACATCACTTTTATATACAGGACTCGTTTCAACGGTCCTTTGTATGGTATTTTGGAACATTGGTGTACAGAAATTAGGAGCTACTACATCGGGTATTTTTCTAAATTTCAATCCAATTTTCACAGCTATTTTAGCATTTATTTTCCTTGGAGAAGAACTAACATGGATTCAAATTTCCGGGACAATTATCGTCGTGACAGGATGTTATTTATTTTCTCATTTTAAAACCGTTGCTTCTCAGCCAACTAGAACTTTAGTGCGAAAGCATTCTTAATGAAAAAGCATCGCCACCAGAGTGGCGATGTTTTTATTTACCTTTCATTTCTTTCACATACTGTTTTTCTTCTTCTGGCGATAAGCGTTCTGTTGCCTTTCCGGTATCACCACCTTGAATTTCCCACAAAAAGTTATGCTCCTCAACCGTTTGTGAAAAGTCTCCTTTCTCCCAACGCTCCAAAGTAGAAAGTAGCTTTGATTTATGTTTAAAATTCGTACTGCTTTCTACTGCGTTCTTCGCACTACGAATTTCCTTATTTGTCATTTCAATAAATCCCCATTTTTCAGAGGATTTCACTTTTTGATGTACCATCCTATGCATTGTAGAAATAATTTCATCTTCACTAGCTTGTTGCTTCTCTTCCTTTGCTTTCTTCCCTTGTTGCCCCATTACATTTTGTGCTTTAAGACTCTTCTCCTCTTCTTCTATATAATTAAGCAGTTTAGTAACACCGAATACAGCTCCTATCGCAATTACAATCATTGTAATTGTCCCTATAATCCATTTTTTCATATTATGTATTCCCCATTCCCCTAATAATCACATAAACAAATGGAATCGCCTGCGCACAGCCGATTCCATTTGTTTCCTTATTTCATTTTAAACCTTCATCGCTGCTCGCACAATATAACTATCCACATATTGCTTGAATTTTATGATTTTTCCATTTTCAAGCTGCCATATATGAACGAATTCTGCTTCAAATGATTTTCCCGTTTCTTTATAAACTCCAGAATACATACCTTCAGCAATGATTACATCTTTTCCGTTTACTTCATGGTACGTATTTACACTCGCTTTATAATTATCCCATTCTGATCCTAAACGACTAAATACATTTTCCATTACTGCGTCTACACCAATATACGTTCCACCGTACGGAAAACCGGCTGCCTCTGTCCACTCTACTTTTTCAGAGAGAGCTTCCGCTAAATGTTTTGCATTTGAAGAAGATGGTCCTTCATATGTGCTTCGAACAATTTCTAAATTTGTTTTTTGTACCATTATTTTTTCACCCCAAATGCGTTTGCCGCTAAAACAAGTCCAATTTCTAACGCTTTAACGTGCGGGAATCGTTCCTTTATTGCCGTTTGAATTTCTTCACTTGAAAGATTTCCTGCAAGAACTTCATCAAATGCTACTAAATATTTACGAGTATGCTTAATCGCATCTGCTGTATTTGGTGCATCATAATCACGATGTCCAGCTACAACAATTTCAGGATGAAGATTTTCAATTTCACTTAATGTTTCTAACCATTTATGACGAGCTTCAGCATCTGTTTCTAACGTCCATGCGAAAGTATTGTTATACACGATATCTCCTGTAACTACTGCCTTTAATGACGGAATCCATACGTAACTATTATTAGGTGTATCACCTTGTAGACCACCTTTAATGATTAAGTCATTTCCCTCTAACGTAAGCTTATCTCCCTCTAACACTTCTGGAACAATTGGCTGATGAGGAACATTATGCCCAATAGATGGTTTCCATTGTTCCACTTTCTTTTCAAACGTATTGCGAATATCTTCTACTGTATTTCGCAACGCTACAATCTTTGCTTCTGGAAATGCTTCATGTAATACATTTAATCCAAAATAATGATCTGGATGGAAATGAGTTACATAAATATGAGCTAAATTCTTTCCTGTTTCAATAATTTGAGCTGCTAAACGATGTGCATCACTTAATAAAAATTGTGCATCGATAAGAATTGCATCTTTTTCTCCGTATACAATTGTGGATGTAACTTGAAATGCTTGCTCAGATCCTGTAAAAACCTCTAAATGTAATTTTGACATGTTATTTCCTCCACTTTTATTTACTCTTTTATATTCCTTTATTCTTTAAGCTTTATTCAAGTTGTAACTAATTTAGTTACAACTTGAATAAAAAAATATACGAATCATTTTATTACTAATCGACTTGATGTAATCATTATAGTTACACCAAGTCGTCAAGTCAACACTTAAAAAATGAAATTTACTTCGTTTTCATTACTTTCTCTTTTAAGAAACGATCTACATATCCTTCTGCTTTTACAACGAATAAATACGCACCCATTGATAATAATGCAAGATCTAATTCATATCCCGGATTCTTTCCATCTCCTAATAAGCCTGCTGCTCCATTTACCTTTACGATAGCTCCAGCCAAAATAAGAGCGAATAACAATCCTACATACCTCACGCCTAAACCGATAATCAATAATATACCACCAACTAATTCAACTGTTGCTACGCCGTATGCAAGACCACCTGGTAAGCCGATGCTTGTAAACCATCCTGCTACGTTATCGATACCTGATTGAAACTTTGCTAAACCGTGTGCAAAAAACGTAACTCCTAACACGATACGAATAATTAAATTACCAATATATTGATTCATTCTGAACTCTCCTTTTTTTGTTTTGTTATGGTGAACATTTATTCACAAGACAAAACAATACGGTATTTCTTTTCATTCGTCAAATACTTTTTTAAAGAAACCAAAAAACATTACCCCTTTTGCGGATAATGTTTTTTACAAAATAGTGCTAATTCAAGCTTTCGCTCTATTACTTAGAATAAGTTGAAAATTTTTCCCAGCGCCTATATAAGACAATAAAGACACATCTTCTTCAATCACCATTCCAACAACATTCACTTTCCCATCTTCAGGTAAATCACTTATAACAATTTGCATCTCCCCAGCATATCTACCGTACAATTCATTATCAATTGTAATACTACCTTTCTTTCTTGAAATTGTATTCATCGGTTGTAATACAACTTTATTTCCTTCTCTTGATTCGACAGAGCGAATGACATCACGTGCTGGATCAAGCCGGTTCATATGTACTTTCTCTACCACTTTCAATACTTCCATTTCATTTGTAAATGGCTCATATCGCACTGGAATAATCCCATTACGCGCCATCGCGATTTCTTGTACACTTTCTAGACTCGTGCTTATGTCTCCAATTAGCACTTTATCGACGTCACACTCTTGAACAAGTTCTAAATACGCTTCAAGTGGCCGCATATTGCGGTGCTTTTCTAACGTTGGTAAACCTCCATATAAAGGACCTCGTTTTTCACCATCTCCCGGAATAAATGCCATCGTTTTTATTCCGCAATCATGTAAATACTTATTTTGTTTTTGTAAAAATGACTTTGCTAGTCCTGTTTCTGGACGCGGGTAAAAATTATGCCATGCTTCTATATTCTCTACTTGTATATTTTCTGCAAGTAACTCTTTCCAAAATGATTCTGTAATCGTACTCGCATTTAAAGCCACTTTCATCTTATGAGATACGCGTGCAATTTCTTTTGGCGCAATGCCGTAGTCCATTCGTAAACCAGTAATGCCCCACTCCAATAATTCTTCCACATTTTCATATGTTATTCCTAAATGGTTTAACGATTTTGGAGAGACATCAACCATTAATTCCATTTCATTTTCGAGAGCTTGTTTCCCAAGTATTTGAATTAACTCCTGATACGTATTCGGATCATCTTCTGGAATGTGAAGAGATGTAAAAATAGATGAAAATCCGTTTTCTTTCGCTAGTTTTACCCATGCTTCTTGTTTCTCTACTCGCTCTTTTGAAAGATAAATTGAAATTCCTATCATATAAATCTCTCCTTCTATTAATATAAAAAAAGAGAAAGGAATCCCTTTCTCTATATGTTTTCTGCCATTTCTTCTTTAAAGCCGAAGAAGTACGTAAAGATGAATCCGAAAGTATATGCAACTACTAATCCAAGGAAATATAATAAATATTTATTATCAGCAATTAACGGAATTAATGATAATCCTGATACGCCGATTCCGAGTGCGGCTGTTTTCATAACTGCTTGGAATGCACCACCGACAGCCGCTCCTAAACAAGCAGTAAGAAACGGTTTCCCAAGTGGCAATGTAACCCCGTATAATAACGGTTCGCCAATTCCTAAAAATCCTACTGGTAATCCACCTTTAATCACATTACGAAGGCGTTTATTTTTTGTTTTTACATAAATCGCAATCGCTGCTCCTACTTGCCCAGCGCCAGCCATTGCTAGTACTGGTAATAAAGGCGTTACGTGCGTTTGATTAATAAATTCCATATGAATCGGTGTTAAACCGTGATGCAATCCGACCATAACGAGAGGTAAAAATGTTCCGGCAAGCACAGCTCCGGCAAATGCTCCGCCAATATTTAAGATAGCATTAATTCCACTTGTAATTCCTTCAGATAAGAAACCTGCAACTGGCTGAATTGCTAACATCGTTACTATACTTACCACTAATACAGTAATGAGTGGTGTCAAGATAATATCAACTGCATTTGGCACTGCTTTTCGAACTTGTCTTTCAACTACAACCATAAGCCATGCTGCAAAAATAACTGCAAATAATCCGCCCCGTCCGGGTACGAGCGCTTCACCGAATAATTTTACATTCGCCATCGCTGGGTTGAAAATTAAAATACCTGCAATTGCCCCAAGAACTGGTGTCCCTCCAAATTCTTTCGCTGTATTCCAGCCGACTAAAATACCTAAGAATGTAAAGATACCGCCGCCAATTAAAAGTAACATTTGCAGCCATGTTGCATTCGGGTCAGCACCTGCATTTTTCGCAAAGTTAGCAACCCCGTTTATAATTCCTGATGCGACAAGACCAGGTATTAACGGAATGAAAATACTTCCTATTTTTCTTAAAAAGTTTTTCACTGGTGTATTATTTTTCTTCTTCATATCTGACTTTATCTCCCGGCCGAGATCTTCAAGGTGATGATCTGCCACTTCACCAATTCTGAGTCCTGTTAAAACTTCCATTTCAGCTGCTACTTTATTTACCGTTCCTGGACCAACGACAACTTGAAGTGTTTCATCTTCAATCACACCCATAACGCCTTCAACCTTTTTCAAAAGGTCCATGTTCACTTTACTTTCATCATGAAGCGTTAATCGTAACCTCGTCATACAATGAGCAATGCCACGAATATTTTTTACTCCCCCAAGTTGCTCCGTAATCCTACTCGCCATTATCTCTTCTTTCTTCATAATAGAATCCCCCTCCCCAGAGTTTAAAGTGCCTTCTTCACAAATCCTTTCGCTTCTTTTAATTTCTCCAGTGCTTCCCCATACTCACACTGTAGCAATATCATAACGATTGCAGCTTTCACATTTCGATCTGCTCTTTCATAATACTCTGTAGCTACTTCATAACTAGCGCCGGTCGCTTCAACAATAATTCGTTTTGAGCGTTCTACCAATTTTTCATTTGTAGATTGAACATCTACCATTAAGTTTTTATATACTTTCCCTACACCAATCATAGACGCTGTAGAAATCATATTCAGTACTAGTTTTTGCGCTGTTCCAGCCTTCAAACGCGTTGAGCCTGTTAATATTTCTGCGCCTGTTTCCACTTCCACATTTAGTTTTGCATATTTACTTATTTCAGCATTTTTATTACAGGAAATACTCGCCGTACTCGCTCCCACACTATTTGCGTATTTCAATCCGCCAATTACATAAGGTGTTCTGCCACTTGCTGCAATTCCAATAACCGTATCTTTCTCGTTTAATCCAATACTTTTTAAATCTTCTTCCGCTAACTCTTCACGATCTTCAGCACCTTCTACCGCCTTGGTAAACGCTTTCAATCCACCTGCTATAAATCCCTGAACCATTTTGTCATCTGTTCCAAATGTCGGGGGACATTCCACTGCGTCTAAAATGCCTAAACGACCACTCGTACCAGCCCCAATATAAATTAATCGTCCATCTTCTTCAAAAGACTTAATAACAATTTGTACAACCTTTTCAATTTCTTCTATTTCATTTTCAACTGCTAACGCAACAGTTCGATCTTCTTGATTCATACTTTGTAAAACTTCTTTTATGCTCATCTCATCTAAATTCATCGTCTTTTCATTGCGATGTTCTGTAGATAAATTTTCTAACATATTGTCACCTTCTTAAACAATTCATACGATTCATCTTCTTTATTCACCACTGAAAAATCATTAATATAATAATCAACAATTGTTAATTCATGAACGATCACTAGCTTAAATGCTTTCAAGCTTCCCATACCGAATAGGAAAAAAATAGAAACCGGAAAATCTTTCACTTTTGATTTTTTTCCTACGATAAATAGTATGCACAGTAAAAAAAGTATAACTACACCTATAACTTTCCCCCTCGTACTCTCCATCTATTTCTCTCCTTCCCCTAACATATGCGTAAATTTCACCATAATTACAACCTATTCACGCTACATGACCATTGCTTTTTTGCGATAAAAAAAGAGCTTACCTACATCAGATAAGCCTTTTCTCTCTATACAAAATACTTCTTCAAAAGTGGCGGCGTAATAATCGTTGTCAATATAACAACAATAACAATAGCTGTGAAATTTTCTTTCGCTAATAAATTCGCCGTAAGTCCATTTGCTGCGATAATAAGCGCTACTTCTCCGCGCGACACCATCCCTGCACCAATACTAATAGAAGATTGTAAATTAAACCCTGTTAATCTTGCTCCTAAACCTGAGCCGATTAACTTTGTGAAAATCGCAATAAGCGTCATGATGATAATGAACCAAAGCTGGCTTCCGATACCTTGAAATGTAATTTCCATTCCAATACTTACGAAGAACACCGGTACAAATATCGCATAAGCAATCGGTTCAATTTTATGTTCCACTTCATGCTTATACTCTGTTTGCGAAATCGCAATCCCTGCTGCAAATGCTCCAATAATACCTGCGATTCCCATCATTTCACTGTAATACGAAAAAGAGAAACAAATAATAAGAGCCGCACTAATTAACGCTTCTGTTACGCGAAGTGGTACGAGCATTTTCATAATCCATGGAACAACTTTCCAAGAGATGAAAACAATACTTACAAAAAAGATAATTTTCTTTGCAATGACAAGCGTTACATTTACATCTTGTGTACCTAAAAAACTCATCACAAATGCTAATAAAATAACAACAATTACATCATCAAATACAGCTGCCCCTAAAATCGTCGTACTTTCTCTCGTATTCATTTTTCCTAAATCTCTTAGTGTTTGAACAGAAATACTAACCGAAGTGGCACAAAGTAATAAACCTAAAAAGATCGCATGCGACTGTAACATTCCAAACGCAAGTCCTGCTAAATACCCACCAAGGAATGGGAAAATAATTCCTCCCATCGCTACTGCGAATGCAGATTTTAAATTCCGATTTAACTCTTCTAAATCTGTTTCAAGTCCCGCCATAAACATCAGTAGCAAAACACCTATTTCACTAAGTTCATCGATAAGTTCAGAACTATTTATAATACCTAGCACAGCAGGACCGATAATAATACCAACAATTAATTTACCGAGCACAGAAGGCTGACCGAGTCTAACGCTAATGTCACCAGCTAATTTCGTACAAAGTAAAATGACGACAAGTTCAAAATAAAATAACATAGCATCTTCTCCTACTATATAAAGTGAAACTTTAATCAGTGGGGGTTTTGTTCATCCCCCCACTGATTATCAGCCCTCACCAATCGGGCTTTTACGGGCAGCCCGACTCCCACCTAACTTCTTTGCTTCAGCCGAATTTTGAGGGGGAGTTTTACTGCCCGCAAATAGCGGGATAAAGTAAACCTTTTTGTTAACCTGCATCTATTTCTGCACATAGTTTCTCCTTACAACCGGCATTTTATTTGTTAAAGTTTTATTTGACAAAATATTCTGAATTGTAATAAAATTAATCCAGAAATTTCAAAAAACTACATACCATAACTGTACCTACATTCACTTACGTACTCTTTTCCGATGGGCTCGTACTATATTCGCAGTTATGGAGATGAAAACTAAAGGAGGAGAGTTCAAAGTGAAGTCATTATTACGAAAAAAAGCGCTTAGTACTGAATCACCACGGCAGCTAGATAGAACATTAACGGCACTCGATTTAACGTTTTTAGGAATCGGCGCCGTAATTGGGACAGGGATTTTTGTATTAACAGGTATTGTAGCAGCAAAACATTCTGGTCCTGGTATTATGCTATCATTCCTTATTGCTGCATTTACTTGTGCTTGTGTAGCTTTTTGTTATGCCGAATTCGCTTCTTCTATACCAGTCTCAGGAAGTGTTTATACTTATGCATACATGACCGTAGGAGAAGTTGTCGCCTTCATCGTTGGTTGGTGTTTAATGCTCGAATATTTACTCGCAGTTGCAGCCGTAGCTGTTGGCTGGTCTGGATATTTACAATCATTGCTTCAAGGGTTCAATATACACCTTCCCGCCATTATTTCCTCGGCCCCCGGAACAGGAAAAGGTGGTCTCATTGATTTACCGGCTGTTTGTATTTTACTTCTCATTACTGGGCTTTTAAGTTTTGGTATACGCGAAAGCGCACGCATTAATAATATTATGGTCCTTATAAAATTAGCAGTTATTATCGCCTTTATCATAGCAGGCGCAAAATATGTAAAGCCTGAAAATTGGACACCGTTCATTCCATTCGGGTACGACGGTATTATTACTGGTGCTGCCACTGTCTTCTTCGCCTTTTTAGGTTTTGATGCAATCGCAACTGCGGCAGAAGAAACGAAAAAACCGCAGCGTGATTTACCAATTGGCATTATCGGTTCCCTTCTTATTTGTACAGTTTTATACATGATCGTATCTTTCGTTTTAACAGGTATGGTTCCTTATACGCAATTAGATGTTTCTGATCCAGTTGCATTTGCACTACATTTCGTTGGCGAAGATACTATTGCGGGGCTGCTTGCAGTTGGTGCGATGACAGGAATGACAACCGTTCTTTTGGTCGTTATGTATGGACAAGTTCGTGTTTCTTATGCAATGAGCCGAGACGGCTTACTCCCGAAAGCGTTATCACGCGTAAATAAAAAAGTAAAAATCCCTTTACTAAACACATGGATTACTGGGGTATTTGCAGCTTTATTAGCAGGACTTTTAGACCTACATTTACTAGCAAATTTAGTAAACATCGGTACGTTAACAGCCTTCACATTCGTTTGCTTTGCTGTACTTATTTTACGGAAAACTCATCCTGATTTAAAACGAGGCTTTCGTACACCACTCGTACCTGCACTACCAGTTGTCGCTATTATTTGTTGTTTATATTTAATGCTTAATTTGTCTAAAACGACATGGATCAGCTTTGCAGTCTGGCTTATAGTCGGTTTATGCGTCTACTTCTTCTACTCTAGAAAACATAGTCATTTAGCTACTGAAAAAACAAATGATGAGAAAAAAGAAGCATAAAAAATAGCTCGCCTATAATAAAGGCGAGCTATTTTCACGTTCTATTATGTTTTTTCGTTAACGCTTGTAAAACGATAAAGTGAAACTTTAATCAGTGGGGGGTTTTGTCCATCCCCCACTAATTATTAGCCCTCACCAATCGGGCTCTTACGGGCAGTTGTCTCCCCACTACCTTCCTCGTATTCACCAAATTTTGAGGTGGGAGTCTTACTGCCCGTTAATAGCGGGAAAAATATACCGATGCAAGCTCGTACATAACCTGCAACTTTTGTATACTTCTTCTCCCTTACTTCGCCTCTTTCTTTTTCTTTCTCCATGCATTCAAACTATCAAAGAAAAAGTTAATAAATAGCGTTCCTAATCCCGCTAATACAAATGTCATTAAAAATAGAACCCATATACTTTTATCTTTTAATAAATAATATCCTACAAGGAGCACAACGGCGATCCATACATATTCAAGAATTCTTTTTAGCTTTTTCTCTTCCAAATTATTCGCTCCCTTTTTCTATACTACTTTTAGTATAACAAAAAAGAAGCCTATCATGATAAGCTTCTTTTTCTTATACCTTACTTGTTGATGCTTTTTTCAACAAGTGAAATAGCGTGCTCTAACGTACGATTCATCGTTTCTACCTGTGCATCTTTTACTTTCACATCTTTTAATACAGCTTCTGCAACTGTAATTTTTTGGCTCAATGATCTCACTGAACCGTCCGTTACATTTGCAGCTTGTGCTTTTTTCACTACTGCTTTTGCAGCTTCAACATTCACTTGTAATTTTTCTTTCGGTGTTTTTGGCTGTTCTTCTGCCACTTTTGATTGTACAAATGTTTGGTTTGCTGTTTTTAATTCATTATACATTTGAACAAATTGCTCACCTGTACTTGTCATATTCCCAAACACTTTCTTAGCATTGTCATAGTTTTTTTGTAATTCATTAAAAGCTTCTTGTGAATATTGACCTGGCTTTTCACCAAATTCATAAGTACCTGCCAATACTTCTTTCACTTTCGCAATCTCTTCATATAACGCATTTACTTGCTCTAATTTTGTACGATTAGAAAACTCGTTATATGCTGCTACTACTTCTGAAGAACTTAATGCTTTACTATATAATTTTGCTAATGCAATTTGTCCATTTAACGGAATACCGCCATTTCCGTTGCTGTCTGGATCTGCACCAAGTGCAAATGGCACGTTCGGATGATACACTTTCCCACTAGCTGGCTGACTATTTACTTTTTTACCATCTACATAAATTGCTACTTCACTTCCGTTATACGTTCCTGTTAAATGATACGTTTTGTTTGCTTCTAATTGAACGCCAACACGTTTATAGCTTCCGCCAATATGAGCCCATAATTCTACATAGCCACTTCCTGTAGACTCAAAACCAATTCCACCACTCTCTGTATTTTGCAAAATACCTTGTCCGCGAATTTCATTCATTGAAAATACAGTTTCTAACGTAAATGAATTTGCTACTTTTTCTTTTTGTGCTGCTGAAAATGGAAGATACCCAAATGTATTTGCTTTTCCATTTAATTTCATTACATTTGTTTTCAACGCTTTATCATATTCAATAGATACATTCCCTTTCACATCACCTTTTGTTCCAAACGGTGAGTTATCTTTAAATGTACCATCTAAGAAATTCACATCAAAAACGTCTGCCTTTGGCACTTTTACATTCGGATCAATATTATCTTTTTTCGTAGTAATTTCAGCCGTTAACGGCTGCGCGCTTTCATTGCCAAACGAATCAATCGCAACTACTTCAAGTGTATATGATTTCCCGCCATCTAATCCTGCAAGTGTAAATGTAAGTTCTTTTGGAACTGGATCACGATAAAACTCTGAGAATGCTAATAACTTATTTTTAATCTCACCTGTTTGTTTATCCTTCGCTTGTACACGATAAGAATGAACAAGAAGGTTGTCCACCGCTTGTGGGAATGTTACTGTTGCTGCGTTTTCCGTTACATTTGATACTGACAATTTCGCATCTTTCGCAAAAGATGGCTTTTCTTTATCACGATCTTCTACATGCGTAAATGTTTCTTTCTTTGATGGCAACTGAATTTTCCATGGCTCGCCTGTCCAAGAATTTGTATGGAAATCACGGCGATTAATTGTTACTTCTTTATCATCTACTTCTACTAATAAACCTTGACTTAATGTGCTAGCTCCTGGGGGGATATTCCCTTGTACTTTACCGCCTTCAACTTCCATATAGCTTACAGAAGATGTTCCAACAGACGTAAAGTCTTTTTGATGAATCGATCTCGGATCATCTAACGGATAATGTGAATGACCTGAAAACGTAATTACTTGTGGGTATTCTTTTAATACCGCATTAATTTTTGCACTATCTTTCGTTCCCCATTCTTGACTACCGTACACTGTATCTTTAATATGTTGATGTAAAAACACAAAAATCGGTTTTTCTGGATCATCTTTTTGTGCCTTTGCCATTTCTTCTTTTAACCAATTAATTTGCTTGTCCGAATAATAGCCATGTGTTGTACCATCCTCTGGAGACATAACAAGGAAATGATACCCTTTTACCACTTTATGATAATAAATCGATTCCATTCCTGTCTTTTCTAAGAAACGCTTCTGTGCTCCCTCTACAGATAAGCCGTTCCAATAATCATGATTACCAAGAGAATTCATTCGTACCGCATCTTTATTTGCATTTTCGTTATACACTTGCATGAAACGATCATATTGCTTTACTGAACCCGAATCAGTAAAATCACCTACAATGACAAACGCATCTTGCTTTGGTGCAAGCGTATTAAATTGCTCAATCGCTCGTTTCCAGCGGAACGTATCATCTGTTCCACTATCTTTAATATGCACATCACTTACAACTGGAAAAACGATTTTCTTCTCACTTGGTGCCTTTTCTTGCTTTTTATCTTCCGCTTTAACCGACGCACTCCACGGAAATGACACGAATGCTAATACAAAAACCATTAATAATCCAATAAGTCCTTTTACTTTTCTTAAAGCAGTTCTTTCCACGTAAATCCTCCTCATAATAATTGATTAATTACAAGGGTTATTGTAACGAAAACATATTAACTCCGTTTGAATGACAAATTAATTTTATTAGACTTTTGTAAATATACAGTTAATTAATTATTAACTCCAACATTACTTGTATTATTGTAAACAACCACATTTTGTCTAAAAGAGTATAATCATTCTTTTCTAATGTCCCTTTACATATAATCTTTTCTATATAATAAAAACTAATATAAGGTTTTAAGCTTATTAGACAATCATAATTTTTAATTTTTTCGGCCATTCTTAACACATCGGCCATGCTTTTACATTTAATAATAGTAAAAGAAAAACTTGCAAAGGAGGGGTTCGTTTGAAAAACAAAAAAAATATCGGCTGTTTCGCTCCCTTATCTATCATTTGCCCAGACCCTTGTCCACCATCCCCTCCTCCGAATCCCCATTGTGAACTAGTAACAAATGAATTTGCTGGGAACTTCCTCATAACTAATGACACCATTCTCTCTACTAAAGATGCATCACAATCGATGATACTGTGGCAAAGTGATGGGATACTACTTATATCAAGTACTGTCTCGTTTTACAATAGTACTAGTAGCACCGAAGTAATTACAATTCAAATCGTCGGAGCAGTAACCAATATTTTCACTGTATTTCCTGGTAATACAATATCTTATATGGGTAAAGATTTACAATCCGTCAGTATTATTAATATACAAAGTAATCCTTCTCTATATTTAGAAGGCAAGTACTGTTGCCAATTTACATGTTGCTTATAAAATAAATATTTCATTACTCCCTCTATTCAAAAAAGCATACCATTTAAGGTATGCCTTTTTATGAAATTGAGTAACGTACTGTAATACAAAACTCTCCTTGATTAACAGTCGTTCCCGTCGTTGTAATTCGAACAGTAGTAAAGTGCCTCACTGTGAAAGTACCACTACTTTGCGGTTGTACAGTAATCGTATCGACTACTGTAGCACCTACTAAAAAATCCACTGTAATTGGATTCGCACCTGTATCATATTTTACATAACCTGAACCGTATATTTCTTGTGTAAGATTATTCGTATATACAATTTGAGTACCCGCACCTGTAATTGACCAGTCTGCACATACTTGATCTTGCACAAGTGTTTTATTAGAACAACAAGACAAACTGGAGCTTCTCATTCCCATTTCGATCCTCTCCTATTCTTCTACGAAAGTGAATAGCGTGTCGTAATACAAAATTCTCCCTGATACGTTCCAGCAGGTGTTGCAGGTAATACAACTTGTATACTATCAAAGCGGCGATACGTAAAAGCAATACTCGTTCCTGGGTTTAACGTTTGTGTATCAATTGTATTCCCAGCAGAATCAAGTGCTTCTACGGTAATCGCGCCTGGTCCAACATCATATTTAACAAAACCAGTACCAATTACGTTTTGGTTAATATTATTTGTATAGAGAACATTATCAATTGCTGTTGCAACTACAGTAGCAGACCACGGACTACACACTTTATCTTGCACATAATTTTTATCTGGACAGCAAGTTAACGCTGACCCTGAGCACTCACAAGACATAGTTGTTTCCCCTCTCTCTTTTAATATTCCCTATATGTGTATGTCCTTTAGAGTCTTTTGCCTGTACTATTCATCTATTTTCAAAAATTAATCAAAACTCAGTGCTAATAACTAGATAGATTCCGTTTTGTTTCGTTTTTTCATAAATTTATAGATAAAGATACTACCTACAACAATAAGAACGACCACTAATATAGGTAACATATATTGTCCAACAACACCCGCTGCTTTTTCCCAATGCGGACCTAATTTCATTCCAAAATAAATATACAAAGTCGTTAACGGGAACATTGCTACAAATGTATATATGCTAAATTTCCATATGTTCATTTTCGCCATACCACATGGAATGGAAATAAGCGTTCGAACTCCCGGGACGAAGCGTCCAACAAATGCTACAACCGGTCCATATTTCTCAAAGAAATCATCTGCTTTTTGAATTTGTTCTTCTTTAATGAAGAAATATTTACCGTATTTCACCAATACAGGGCGCCCGCCGTAATAACCGAGCGCATATAACGTTAATGGTCCTGTCGTTCCACCAAGTGTTCCGGCTAACACCGCAAGCCAAAAATTCATATCTCCCTCGTACACCCAATACCCAACAAGCGGCAAAACTACCTCTGCTGGAATAAACTCAAAAGTTAAAGCTAACACAACTCCAAAATAAGAAAACTGCTTTAAATACTCAATTATATCTAAAATAATTTGCTCCATACTTTTAACCCCTATCCTATATTCACATTATGCTTTTCTTGCAATTGAACTGGCGCCATCTTTACGATTCGATTCAAAATGAATAACACAATTCCAATATCATCTAAAATACCGATAAACGGTAAGAAGTCTGGAATTAAATCGAGTGGCATAGCAACATACCCAACTAAAAAAGCAATAGATAAAATTTTCTTCTTTATGGAAACCTCTTTTGAAGTAAAAAAGTCAAATAGGAACGGAACAAAACGGCGGACATGAAATACAACTCTTAATCTACTAATAAGTTTTTTCATTTTCTATCTCCTCTCTTTGTATACAAAAAGGACCCTACCAAATATGGTAAGGGTCCTAAAAAGACAATAAGGGGCCTTTACCATTGCTGGTAAAGGTCTCACTAACAACGAATCGTTGCCAATAAAGCCGAGGGTTTCTCCCTGTAATGACGACTTTACTGTAATAAGTTACTCCCCTTTATATACACAATTTTATACAATCACATTAAGATATTTGGAGGGGCTTGTCAATATTTTTTTCATTCGCTATTCAGATTATTACATTGTAAAAGGCTCTTTTCCATGTTCTCTATTGAAATTAATTGGAGTGTATAACCATCTGGATCATGAAATATTATTCTAACTTCTTCACCGCGGCGCTTTTCTACAAATGATATTTGATAAAACTCTAACTTTTTCTTTAACCGCTCGATATTTGTAGTTTTTAACAATAGTTCCTTCACTGATGATATAACAGTCTCTCTATGCTCTCCCAGTCCCCTGTTTACAACAAAACAAATTCTCGTTGAACCAACATCATACCAAACACCTGTTACACGTAATTGTGGTCTCTCCTCGCTCGGTTTAAAACCTAAAATTCCTTCATAAAAATATAATGTTTCCTTTAAGTTTTTGGATTCTAATACAATGCATGTTGTAATACTTTCCATCCGTACTCCCCCTGTCCCTCTTAGTTTTCTATATGAGTCATAATTTGCAATTATGTACGAATATAATACGTAGTGATGAATATTTCATTTATAAAGGAGGAGTGTAACATGGATAAATTCATGAAATCCTACATACCTTATCATGGTCCAAACGATCCTTGTCCTCCAATTGGAAAGAAATATTATTCAACTCCCCCGCACTTATATATGGGTTTCCAACCAACTAATTTACCCCAATTCACACCAAAAGAGGCTTTAAGAAAAGGGACTTTATGGCCTGCTTTTTATGATTATTATGAAAATCCTTACAAAAAAGGACGGTGAATAAAAACGTGACACAAACATTGCCTGATGAATATTACAAATGGATTGAAGAACTGCAAGAATTAGACTTTGTATTAGTTGAACTTACTCTCTATTTAGATACGCATCCCGACGATACTGCAGCTATAAATCAATTCAACGATTTTTCTTATAAACGAAGAGTATTAAAACAAAAAATTGAAGAAAGATACGGACCACTTCAGCAGTTTGGAAACAGTTATTCTAACGCTCCATGGGAATGGAGCAAAGGCCCTTGGCCATGGCAAATATAAAGTGAAACTTTAATCAGTGGGGGTTTTGTTCATCCCCCACTGATTATTAGCCTTCACCAATCGAGCGTTTACGGGCAGCAGGGCTTCCACCCAACTTCTTTGCTCCAGCCGAATTTTGAGGTGGGAGTCTTACTGCCCGCAAATAGTGGGATAAAGGAGAGAAACTATGTGGATTTATGAAAAAAAATTACAATATCCTGTTAAAGTGAGTACTTGTAATCCAGCACTCGCAAGATTATTAGTTGAACAGTACGGTGGTGCGGACGGCGAACTAGCTGCTGCTCTTCGCTACTTAAATCAGCGTTATACTATTCCTGACAAAGTCGTTGGCTTACTAACTGATATTGGTACAGAAGAGTTCGCCCATTTAGAAATGATTGCTACAATGATTTATAAATTAACAAAAGATGCAACACCTGAACAAATGAAAGTTGCCGGATTAGACGCGCATTATGCGAATCATGACAGCGCTTTGTTTTATCATAATGCAGGTGGTGTTCCTTTTACTGCTACTTACATTCAAGCAAAAGGAGACCCTATCGCAGATTTATACGAGGATATTGCAGCTGAAGAAAAAGCACGAGCGACTTATCAATGGCTAATTGATTTATCAGACGATCCCGATATAAATGATAGCTTACGCTTTTTACGCGAACGAGAAATTGTCCATTCTCAACGTTTCCGAGAGGCTGTAGAAATTTTAAAAGAAGAACGTGATAGGCAAATTTATTTTTAATACACATATCCTAGCGATATGTGTTTTTTTACGTTAAAAGTCAAATCCTTCCTTCATTAACATATAAATAGTATATTTATTCAATTTTACGCATTATTTTAAAATATTTTTAAAATTCCCTCTTGCTTTCTAGTCATCAGACCTTTAAAATAATAACAGTTACTCGACAAATTATTTGAATTTTCGACAAAAACACTCATTAGGAGGATTTTCTTTATATGCGTACAACTTTAAAACCAGCGCAAATACTTTCGATTAGTTTACTACTATTCGCAGTTTTCTTCGGTGCTGGTAATATGATTTTCCCGCCCCTTCTTGGTCTTTCTTCCGGAGAAAATATGTGGGTTTCCATTACAGGATTTATTATTACGGACGTCGGTTTATCTTTACTAGCTATCGTGGCTGTTGCCCTTGCTGGTGGTAGTTTTAATACTTTAGCAAGCCGTGTTCATCCAAAATTCGCAGCAGTATTCGCTATCATTATTTATCTTTCAATCGGCCCACTATTTGTTATTCCACGAACTGGAACTGTATCTTACGAAATTGGAATCGCACCACTCTTCCCGGATCAATGGTACTCTATGTTAGTCTTTAGTGCGATTTTCTTTACAGTCGTCTACTTCTTATCATTAAATCCATCCAAACTAGTAGATCATATCGGAAAAATATTAACGCCAATTTTACTTGGAATTATTGCAATTATGGCAACAAAGGCGATTCTTTCACCAGGATCGTTCGCAGAACCTGTTGGTGACTATAAAGAAATCCCATTTTTCAAAGGATTTCTCGAAGGCTTTTTAACATTAGATGCAATCGGGGCTCTCGTATTATCAACAATTGTTGTAAATGCAATTCGCCAAAACGGTATACAAGATAAGAAATCCATTGCGAAATATACAATTATTTGCGGAAGCATTGCTGCCCTTTTCTTAACAATTGTTTATTTCTTACTCGGTTATATTGGCGCTTCAAACGGAAACTTAGGACAATTTGAAAACGGCGGTCAGCTATTAGCTACTGTTATGTATCAATTCTTTGGGACAAGCGGGAATGTTTTATTAAGTATCGCAATTATCTTTGCTTGTTTAACGACTGCAATCGGTGTTGTAAGTGCATTCGCAAACTATTTCGCAACAGTGTTAACGAATGTTTCATACAAGAAACTGGTACTATACGTTTGTATCTTTAGCTTCATCATTTCAAACTTAGGCTTAAGCTTATTAATTAAAATTACATTACCTGTATTAATTATTTTATATCCAATTACCATCATTTTAATTTTCATATCATTTATTGATAAATATACGAAACGTAAACCTTCTGTCTATATCGGAGCGATGATCGCGGCATTCATTATTAGCTGTATTCATGCACTTGATAATGTGGGAATGATTCCAAACTTTATCGCTAATATCGTACACACTATTCCTTTTTATAACTTAGGAATCGGCTGGATCGTTCCGGCAATAATCGGTGGTATAATCGGATACTTTATTCCGCAAACAGAAGCTGAAGGTGAAGTTTCTGCAAAATAGAAAGAAGCAAGCATTGATTATGCTTGCTTCTTTTTTATTTTCACATCGTATGTTTAAACGTAAATAGCTCTTCTTTTGACTGCACAGCAGGTTGTTCCTTTTCTACATCTGTCTTCTTTATCTCACCGCCTAACCTTACTTTCATCATCGCTTCTTCTATGCTTTTCACAATCATATTTCCTGAAAAGATAGTAAGTCCAAAAAATGTAATTGGAACGAGAGGAATCCACGGATGCACTGTTAATGATCTAAAATAAACTCCAATTAAACCTGACCATTCATGTGTGTAAGAGTCTATTTCTTCTACCGGTCCTAAAAACTTAACAGTTCCGCCAAAGAATACTTCCAGTAACCCTAAGTGCAGTAAAATAGTAAGAGTCTGCGTAAACTGCTGAAGAAATACAAGTATAAACGTCATATATAGGTGCGGAAAAAGATGCTTTATAACAATATGTCTTCTTGATCCACCTAATATGCGCGCGGCATCAATAAATTCTTCCGTTTGTAATTTACGAACTTCCTTCGCAACATACAGTGCAATAACTGGCATCACAAGCATTACAAGTAATACAACTTGAAACGAAGCCCTTTCAAAAAAAGTTGTTGTTTCCTCTCCACTTCCAAATCTATTCACAGATTGAAGAAAGAAATACGCAATCATAACCGTCGGAATAACTGTGAAACTATCAAAAAAAGCCTCAATCTTTGAAAAGCCTCTTTTTATATATGTTCCGAGTACAACACCGAAAAACACACCTATTACCATTCTAAGTGCCGCAATTAAAATAGATATACCAATCGTCCACTTCGCGCCTTCAATGACTAAATGTAAAAGGTCATATCCTTTCCGGTCTGTCCCGAGTAAAAATTGTAATGAAGGTGAAAATGGTGGCACTTCTGGGTTTCCTGACGCATCATATTGCAGTGTAACTTTTTTAATCTGTCCATCATTCCATATCATATTTCCGATGCTCAAAAGAACTAATATGAGAAGAAACCCAATGCTTATCCAAAACCTTTTATCGCGTTTTATATACGTCCACATATTATAATCTCTCCTTCATCGCAGCTGGAATGAGGTAATGAAACAATTTAAATAAAATAAAAATTGGAATATAAATAAGCAGCACACTAACGATGAAAACCTCAACCCTAATACCCTCATACGATTTCAAAAACATAAAAATACCACCCGTATTAAAAATCCATTCTATAATATATAAATTAGATAACATAAAAAAAACATTCGTTTTCGCAAAGAAAAGTGTACTAAGCAACACATTTCGTAAAATATGACGATTTAAAATATGAAAGCGATCCAGCCCTTTCGCTTTAGCAAATAGTACATAATCTTTTTCCAGCTCATTTTCAAAACGAAGCACTAACATTTTTACAAACATAATCGTAGTCGGTATACTCAAACAAAATATTGGCAATCCTCTAATCGACTCGCCTCCGATTGACGCAATTTGAAAAGGTAAAAAACCTGTTTGTTTAAAAAACCATATAACTAAAATTTGTGACACTAAAATAAGAAGAATGTCTGGAATGGATTCTAGGAAGATAAGAAATGATTTAATTCGATGTTGTATACGCGGTGAACTACTCATAATCATATAAACGATACAAAATGCTACAAATAATGAAATGAAAAAAGCGGCCAAAAAAATAACAATCGTTTCTTTATAATGGACAAACAACTGTGGGAATAAAAATTTATCTCTCACATATTGCAAATTGGAGAGATCCATTAAGTTCAAAAATACTTCTTTTAAACTCTTTATGTACTTTGATACATGCAGCTCAAATCCATAAAATAATTTCGGCAGTGCCCCTAAACAAATAATCCCCAAAATCGAAATAATAAATTGAATCGTCATTTCCATCCCATTCAAAAATACTTTTTTGACCATTTTTCCCCTTCTCTCTCTATGATTTACCCTTCAATTTTATTCTCAATTTTCTGAATTGTAAATATTCAAACATAAAAAATCGCTAGGTTATGATCCCAGCGATTCCGTATGCACATGCTTTTCTCTTTTCGCAAACGGCATATACAAAATAAAACATCCAATCAAAGCCGTAATCTCCAATGAAATAATATAGTAAGGATGCGGACCTAACATATCAAGTAATGAAGCAGTTTCTGGCTTATGAGCTAAAAACATATAATTACCACCTGTTTTAAAATTCACAAACGAAACGATAGGAATTAAGATGTTTAAAAATATCATCGTACGCTTAATAGATTGTAATGTTGGACGATATCCTTCCACCCAAGTCATAAAGAGCGGTGCCCAAATGAGCAATATATGTGCGATAAAAAACTCAATGAAACGAAAATGCGGAAAAGCATATTGCACGTTTGGCGTTAAAATGGCTTGTGAGGCACCAATAATTCCTGTGAAAAATACAATCTCATATATTCGATAACTTTTCGTTACAATCATAATCGACGCTAACAATAAACTTATCGTACATAACTCAAACGGTAATGAAGTGCCTAGCTCAAAAATACCCGCTTTCCATTCCCACATATGAAGTCCAATCTCACTTCCTACAAATAGAAATGCAATCGCATATCGAACCGTTATATTCCACTCACTTTGACGTAATACATCTTGGTATTGATACAGAAAAATTATCCCCACCAACACAATAAATAATATAATGGCATGTTGTCTTGAGTATGGAATAAATGGTTTTAATGGATACGCACTAAAATAAGCTTCCATCTTCCTTCCTCCTCTCCTTCATACAATATTATTGTAAGAAAGAAACAACGAGTCAATTCATCTGCTTAAAGCATAAGTTTCACTAGGACAACCTCTACCTTACATTTGCATATCCATACCTTACAAAACTGTAAGGTTATTGTAAGCTAAAACGATTTGTCAGATTCTTCACCTCTTCTATACTTAATGTAGATACTAAAACGAACGAAAAGGTGATAAATAGATGAAGAAGAAAAATAAAGTGTTAATTACTAGTGTAGTAGCAATCGGAATTGCAGCTGGATCATATTTTGCTTTAGCTGGCGGTAGTTCAGAAGTAGCAATGGCATATGGCGGTTATAAAGTTACGGAAAAACAAATTGAAAATGCACAAAAATTTGGCGGCGAAGTTATTCCAAATGGAATTGAAACAATTTCATTCGATCCAACAAAAGGTACGTATGAATTAGCTGTTAAAAAAGGTGATGAAGTAAAAAAAGGTCAGCTTCTGTTTAAATATAATGACCCTACCGCTAAACAAGGTGTAACGGAAGCAGAAATGCAGAAGAAAATCGCACAAAAAGAAGTAACATTGTATCAAAAACAAATTGATGCAGCGAAACAAAAATTACAAAAAGATAAAAATGCCGGCCTTCCTCAGGAAGCATTAAAAGCATCGGAAATCGAAGTGCAACAATTAGAATCACAACTTGAAATGAAAAAGTTTGAAGTAGAAAAAGCTGATGAAATGATTAAAGCAGCAAAAGAGAAAGTAAACACACTTTCTGTAACAAGCCCTGCTGATGGTGTAATTGACGATATCGTAAAAACTGCTGATGAAAAAACAGGTATGAGTGGCATTACTCTTCGTCACGCTGGTCAATTTAAAGTAAAAGGTCAACTTTCTGAATATGAACTTGCTAGTATGAAAGTTGGGCAAGAAGTAACTGTTTCATCAAAAACGGTCGCTGGTAAGACTTGGACAGGAAAAGTAACGGAAATCGGTTCTACACCATTAAAGAGCATGGACGAAAATAAAACTGTTTCTAACTATCAATTCACTGTCACATTAGATAATAGTGAAGAATTACAAAACGGCTTCCACGTTTACGTAACAAGTAAATCTGGCGAAGCAACTGGTACAATTGTTCCGAAAAGCAGCATCGTGAAAAAAGGTGACAAAAATGTTGTCTTCGTTGTAAAAGATGGTAAAGCGAAAGAACAAGCGATTACTGTTGAATTCGAGACAGATAGCGAAGCAAAAGTTTCTGGAGTGAAAAAAGGAGAGCAAATTATCTCTAAACCTGAAAAAGACTTAAAAGATGGTATGGAGGTTGTCGTTGAATGATTAACTTAAAAAGCATCACGAAATCCTTCCAAAACGGTGCAGAATCCGTTCAAATATTACACGGAATTGACGTAACACTGAACCAAGGAGAATTCACTTCTATTATGGGACCATCTGGTTCTGGTAAATCAACATTAATGAACATTATCGGTTGCTTAGATAAACCAACGACAGGTACGTACGAACTAGCTGGTCAAAACATTTCAAACATGTCTGAGACCGAACTTGCACACGTTCGTAATAAAGAGATCGGGTTCATATTCCAAAACTTCATGTTATTACCGAGACTTACAGCACTTCAAAATGTAGAGCTACCTCTTATTTACGCTGGAGTCGATAAAAAAGAAAGACGCGAACGCTCATTAGCTGCTTTAACAAAAGTAGGTTTAGCTGATCGTGCTACCCACTTACCAAACGAATTGTCAGGTGGACAAAAGCAGCGTGTTGCCGTTGCCCGTGCAATCGTAAATAACCCGAAATTCATTTTAGCCGATGAACCAACGGGTGCACTTGATACGAAAACGAGTACACAAATTATGGATCTTTTTTACGAATTAAACAAACAAGGCTCAACAATCATTATGATTACCCACGATCGTGAAATCGGGGAAGCGGCAGCACGTCAAATTGTAATTCGTGACGGAAATATCGTCCAAGATTGGAGAGGTTAATTTTGAACACGAGTGAAAATATACGCATGGCCCTTTCCTCTATCTTTGCTCATAAAATGCGTTCTATCTTAACGATGTTAGGTATTATTATCGGTATTAGTGCCATTATTACTATCATTTCAATGGGTGATGGTACAAACGCAAAGTTTAAAAAAGAGTTAGGCCAAGGAAAAGATAATGAAGTAACGATTTACTACAACAACCCTGATTATGGAACAGATAGTGCCAAAATCACACCTGATATGTTAAAACGTCTTCAAACTGTGCCTGGTGTTAAAGATGTTTATCCAGATGTGAGTATGAAAGTAAAAGCATCTTCTGGTTCAAAGGATGTCTCTCTTGATTTAAAAGGTGGAACAGGCGCCTTTATGACAGATTCGAAGATAAAATTAGTTCACGGTCGTGAATTAAACGATAGCGAATTAAACCAAGCAATTCCTGCTGTTATATTAAATGAAGAAGCTTTCAATAAATTATTTAACGGTTGGGAATCAAATTTATACACTGATATAAAAGGAAAACCATATAAAATAGTCGGTGTGTACGAAACGAAAAATGAGTTTGGAATGGCTATGCCTGAAGGTTATACATCACTTGAAAACGCGCCTGTCATTTCAGGAGTAAATGAGTATGACTCTGTAAAATTAACAATGACCTCTCCCACAGAACGTAAAAGTGTAGAAAAACAAGCCGTTTCCGTTTTAAATGAAATGAAAGCTCCTAAATTTGAGCATAAATTTGAAGCTCAAGATATGGGTGAGTTTACGAAGCAATTAGATGAATCAATCGGTATGATGAAAATGGTATTCGGTGGTATTGCTGCTATTTCTTTACTTGTTGGTGGTATCGGTGTAATGAATATCATGCTTGTATCTGTAACAGAACGTACACGTGAGATCGGTATTCGTAAAGCACTTGGTGCAACGCGCGGTAAAGTATTAACGCAATTCTTAATTGAATCTTGTATTTTAACAGGACTCGGTGGTTTCATCGGATTCATGCTCGGTATCTTCTTCGCTTGGATCGTCTCAATCTTTGCCGGATGGCCACTCGTTATCTCAAAAGAACTTGGACTTCTTTCAGTAGGTATCTCAATGCTAATCGGTATTGCATTCGGTTTACTACCAGCGAACAAAGCTGCTAAACTTGATCCAATTGAATGTTTACGATATGAGTAAATAAAAAACGTAGGAGTTTACACTCCTACGTTTTTTATTTTATTGAAGGCAAATGCAATTTTATCGACGTTTTGACAAAAATAAGAACCTCTAACTTCTATTATATAAAGTGAAACTATACTCAGTGGGAGTTTTGTTCATCCCCCACTGAGTATTAGCCCGCACCAATCGGGCGTTTACGGGCAGTTAGTCTCCCACCTAACTTCTTTGCTCCAGCCAAATTTTGAGGTGGGAGTTTTACTGCCCACAAATAGCGGGATAATTCTACTGTAATTCGTGAACCAATTCATAACGATATCGTCCCTTTAAATCATGTTTCTTCTATTATATATGTTTCATGTTACGAATATCTTTTTATCATTTAAACTTTCATTTCTTGCGAAAGCCATCAAGCAATCCTATTATTACAAAAATAATATGTAAAAGAACAAATTCAAGGCGTAATTTTTTCCATACTACAACTTATTTTGTAACAATTATATCTCTATTTCATTAAAATTAACCCTATATATATGACTTCACACACAAAAAAATTATATTTTTATAACTAAATTGCAATTTAAACAGTTAAATACCCCTATTTCGTAACGTTATAGAAATGACAGTGTAACTCTACTGATACATTATTAATCTATTAGTAATTAAAATAGTATTGATTTTATGAATACTATGTTCTAATCCCCTAAAAAACGCGAAGAAAACGCTATCAGGATATTAATGGAATTATTACAGAATATTAATGCCTCGTTACGAATGCTTTGTAGTTTTGTGTTTTCCGCAAATAAGAAAATAATGGTTGCTATAATGAGGTCAACGAAAACAAATGCAATGGAGGCTATTATGAAAAAATTTATGGGTATAGCAACAGCAGCGGTTTTTGGTCTTGGGATTTTCACAACATCTGCTAAAGCAGAAACAATCGTAACGACTGATGTACTAAATGTACGAGAAAACCCAACTACTGAATCACAAGTTGTCGGAAAGTTATTAGATGGATATAAAGTTAACGTTTTACATACAGAAAACGGATGGTCAAAAGTTAAATTAAATAGTGGTAAAGAGGCTTTCATAAGCGCTGACTACACAAAAGATACTTACTACGTAACAGCAAACGTATTAAACGTACGTGCTGGAGCAAATACAGATTCAGAGATTCTTGGTAAATTGAAAAAAGATGATGTAATCGAAACAACAAACCAAGTACAAAATGATTGGATTCAATTTGAATATAACGGCCAAACAGCTTATGTACACGTTCCTTACTTAACAGGGAAAGCGCCAGTTAAAGTTCAGCCAGTAGTTAAAGCTGAAAAAGTAACTAACGTTCAAGATACTGCTAAAGTTCGTGAAGCAGTTAAAGCTCAAGAGGCAGCTGAAGCTCAAGCAAAAACTAAAGCTCAAGAAGCGGCTAAAGCTCGTGAAGCAGTTAAAGCTCAAGAGGCAGCTGAAGCTCAAGCAACAGCTAAAGCCGGGGAAGTAGCTAAAGCTCAAGAGACAGCTAAAGCTCAAGAAGCGGCTGAAGCTCAAGCAGCAGCTAAAGCTCAAGAAGTGGCTAAAGCTCGTGAAGCAGCTAAAGCTCAAGAAGTGGCTAAAGCTCGTGAAGCAGCTAAAGCTCAAGAAGCGGCTGAAGCTCAAGCAGCAGCTAAAGCTCAAGAGGCAGCTAAAGCTCGTGAAGCAGCTGAAGCTCAAGCAGCTAAGGCTCAAGAGGCGGCTGAAGCTCGTGAAGCAGCTAAGGCTCAAGAGGCGGCTGAAGCTCGCGAAGCAGCTAAGGCTCAAGAGGCAGCTAAAGCTCGTGAAGCGGCTAAAGCTCAAAAACCAGCTACACAACAACCTGTTGCGAAAGAAACTGAAACAAGTGCACCATCTTCTTCTCGTGAATTAAGAGTTGAAGCAACAGCTTACACAGCAGATCCACTTGAAAATGGTTACAAAGCCGGAGATCAAGTAAAATCAGCTATGGGCCATAACTTAACAGCTAATCCAAACATGAAACTAATTGCAGTTGATCCAAGTGTAATTCCATTAGGTTCAAAAGTATGGGTTGAAGGTTACGGAGTAGCAATCGCTGGTGATACTGGTGGAGCTATTAAAGGAAATAAAATTGATGTTTTAATGCCAGATAAAGGTACATCAAGTAACTGGGGACGTAAAACAGTTACAGTGAAAGTTTTAAACTAATTACTATATAAAAAAGAGTCAGTCTCAACGTTGAGGCTGACTCTTTTTTTATGATTCTTACATTCCTTCTCTTCCCTATTCCACACAAGTAAACTGCGTCCAAGCCCCTACATAATCTAGTAAGAATAGTTCTTCTTCAGCAATTGTACCGACAATATTTTTCCGTTCATCTATCGGCATTTCTTTCAAGATGATTTGTAGTTCACCTTTATACTTTCCGAATAGGTTATTACCAATCACCACTTGCCCTCTTTCCTGTGGTACACTTTCGCGCATAGGGAAGTCATAGCCTTTATACTTTTTACGTACTTCTGTAGAACGTACCATATATTCTGTTATGTCACCGCGTCTTACGTGTAATTCTTGCAGTGTCGCTCTCTTCTCTACTTCAGTCGCTTCGTCTACAAATTGTACTTTTAGCTGTAACATGTAACGATTTAAGTTTCCTAGTTTCTCTAATTCTTCTTCGCTCGCATAAGCATTTCCGATAATAACATCATCAATAAGCCCTGTTGCCCATAAATGTTTCGCTTGTACTTCAATTGGTAAATTACGATGTTGTTCTAATGTACATAATCCATCATTAATATCCCATGGACCGATGTCAGCTGCATGCGATGTAATAAAGGCTGCACTGCGAATACCATGCTTTTTGAAGCGTTCACTACAGCGAATGAAATAATCATACGGAAGGCCAGTGAATTTTTGCGGATAAAAATTGTGACAACCAATTAAAGCTGATTTATTCGCTTGATGCGAAAGGATATTTTCTAAATAGGCAATATCATTACTTACATTCAGCTCAATTTTTAAGCCATATGGATTATTCGTCATTTTCGCTTCTGTTAACCCGTCAAACCCTACATCTAAACGAATTCCATCTGCACCTAACTCTGCAAAGAATGATAGATCACTATAACTAATACCAAGTTGATCGAATACAGCCGGAGCTACATCTAAAATAACTTCCATATCGTGCTCTTTTGCATGTCCAATAATTTCTTTAAATTCAGCTACGATTTCCTCTTTCGGACGATTAACAGATAGTAAACAAGTGAATATTCTTGAAAACCCGTGACGTGCCGCTGCTGAAATGTATGCCATATCTTTTTCTTTCGTTGAATGCTCTGGATAAAGTGAAATTCCTAATTTACGCTCCATGCTTTTGCATCTCCTTCACACGTTGTATTAATGCCATGCTCGTAAATCTATATTTTGCAGATAAACATGTTGCACATAAAATCGTTGGTACGATAATAAAGAATGGTGATTGTAAGCTAAATGCTACATAAGCTCCCATTGAACATCCGATAAATAATATCGACACAAGTAGTAAAACTAATAACGATTTACTTTGTACCCACTTTGAATAATGCGCAATACACTGCCCCGCTACGAATGTAATTAAGATGATAATTGCTCCGAGCATTCTGATTTCTCCTCTCCTGCTAATTGTTGTTTCTCATACATTTTGAAGAATGGGTAGTAAATAACGAATGAGATAACAAAGTTAACAAGTACAAGTACACCAGCCATAATTGTCCAGTCCGTACTAATAATAGCTGCAATTGGCGCTAACATCGTAAATGGCAGCTTCGCCATCATCAATGGAATCATACCTGAAACAACTGCGAAATATGATACTGTCGTTGTAACTAACGGTGTAATAACGAACGGAATAATTAAAATTGGATTCATTACAATTGGTGCCCCGAAAATAATTGGCTCGTTAATATTGAATAAACCTGGTACGAATGATAATCTACCTAACTCTTTTAGGAACTTAGATTTAGAGAACATAAACATAATTACTAAAGCTAACGTTGAGCCTGATCCACCAATCCATACGAACCATTGAATAAATTGCTCTGTAAATAAGTTTGGTAATTGATGTGCATTTCCTGTAGCCGTGAATACTTCCATATTTTCAAGAATTGCTGAATCCCACATTGGACGAATGATTGGTCCTAAAATCGCTGGACCATGTATACCGAACGACCAGAAGAATACGATTAGGAATACTGTTAATAAACCACCGAATAAATTATTACCTACTAATACTGACTTTAATGGTGCAATTAAATATGTGATCGTTGTATTTACATCAAATTTCAAACCGTAACGAATGCCCCAGAATAAAAGAATAACTACTAAAGTTGGAATTAATGCTGCAAATGAATTTGCAACTGCTGGTGGTACACTGTCTGGTAATTTAATCGAAATATTATGCTTAATCATGAAATGATAAATTTCAACTGCAATTAATGCTGTCACAATAGCTCCAAATAAAGACGTAGCACTTAATGTCCCTACTGAAATATATCTTCCTGCATCAATAACACCTGGTACAGCTTTTGTTATTTGAATAGGTTCAACTGATGCTAGTAAAAAGGCGAGTACAGATAATAATCCTGCACTTAACTGATTGAGCTGATAAAAGTTCGCGAGTGAGGCCCCTACCCCAAATGCTGCGTATAAAGCCATTAAACCTACTGTAAATCGGAATGGAATATCTAAAATATGGCGAAACGGTGCAATCCACTCCATATATGCATCAATTGGTAAATTTAAAAAGATAACGAAAAATGACCCGACAATCGTTAACGGTAATGTAGAAATAACACCATTCCGAATTGCTAATAAATGTCGTTGCCCCGCAATCTTTTGCGTTGTCGGCATAATCTTCTGTTCCATAAAACTCATAAAACCATTCATCGATAACCCTCCCTATGTTCAATCTGTCGAAAACAAAAGTTATAACATTATAATGTTTATATTTAAAAAAATATAATTACGCTAAAACTAACTGTTCAGCTTTCTTAAGTACTTTCAAACCATCACACATGCCATAATCTCGTTGCTCTATAATTGCAACTGGTATATCGTATGACTTCGCAAGAAACTCTATCGCTGGAAACAAATACTTCACCTGTGGTCCGATTAAAACAACATCAGCATTTTTTATTTCCAGTTTCACAAGTACCGAATCAACTGCTTTAATTTTATAATCCTTCCCTTGTTTCTTTGCCTCTTCTTGCATTTTTCTTACAACCATACTCGTTGACATGCCTGCTGCACAACATAATAAAATGTACATATTATACTGTCACTTTCTCTTCCACTCGTTTATGAAGAGTAATAAATTCCTCAGCAAGTTCTTTCACTGTAATGGCATTCATTAAATGATCTTGTGCATGCACTAATAATAAACTTATTTCTGCATGATTTCCCCTTGCTTCCTCTTGAATTAAATCCGTTTGAATACGATGAGCGGATGATATTTCCTCACTAGCAAGTTCCATCTTTTCACTCGCATTTTGAAAATCTCCTTGTCTTGCAAAAGCAATTGCTTCAAGTGCCGCGCTTCTCGCGTTACCACCATGTAAAATTAACGCAAATGGAGTTTGCATATCAGTCATTTTAAATTCCTCCAAGCTATGTTTTTTCTATATTTTTATCTTATTATGAAAACGCATACAATTAAACATAAAAAACTTCCGTTATGTAACGGAAGTTTTTATATACTTTTCTTATAAAGATAATAATATCTCTTGTAAATCTTCAATTACTTCAGCCTGAGTTAATTTCTCTATCGTATTCTGGCTAGACATAATATCATATAAAAAATCATAAAGCTTTTGTAAATCTTCATTATTATTGCGCTTCACACTAAATAAAATAATAACTTGTACTTTCTTATTTCCCCAGTCAACAGCCTTTTCAAGTGTACAAAACATCAAAAATGTTTGCTCACTTAATAACTGCATCGGGTGTGGAATCGCAACTAAATTCCCAACCGCTGTAGGAGATGTGTTCTCTCTCTCCATAACAGAAGCATAAAAGTTTGCGGGTACATAACTTTTCGCAGCAGCTTTCTCACATAAAAACTGGATAACCTCTTCTTTCGTAGAAGCACTACGATGTAAGAAGATCAAATCTTCCTTAACATATTGCTGCACACTATTATTCACATGCGTAAATAACTGCTGACCAATCGATTTAATCTCTTTATCATCAAATATTGAATTCACTTTTATAACTGGCACAGGCAAACCACTCGGTATATGAATCGTACTAATAATACAATCTATTTTATCCTTATAAAGTTCTTCTACCTTCAATTGATAATAGCCTGTAATACCTACAATCTCTAATTTATCTCGAAAATGTGATAGAATTTTATATTTCAGTAGCTGTGCACTCCCTTGACCAGTCGCACAAACTAATAAACATCTTTTCTTTTGATTATTTTCTTGTAAACGGCTCATCGCTCCTCCAAAGTGAATGGCAATATAACCAATTTCACTCTCTGGAATGGATTCACCCGTGTATTCACCAATTATATCTCCAACGAGAACTGCAATTTCAAAAGCATATGGATAATTTTTTTTCACTTCTGCTAAAAGAGGATTTCTCGTATTTAATTTATATTTCAAACGATTTAATAACGTTTTTAAATGAACACCAAAACCAAATAATAATTCTTCATCATAATAAAAAGTAAGATTCCGTTCTTCCGCTACTTTGAAAAGAATATGCTGCATGAATGCATATACGTCTTTCCCTAATAGCTCTTCCACATTTTCATAGCGATCTCTTGCTGTAACAGCAGTACTTAATAAATGCATCGTCACATATAAAATTTCTTCTTCTGGAAATTGAAGTTTTAGCTCTTCCCCTAAATTCCCTAAAATCTGTTTCGCAATTTTATATTCTTTCTTTATTATAAGTTCAGATTCCTCTACATGCAGTGCTTGAATGTAATGATCATCCCTGCATCTCTTTAAAGCAATCGCAATATGAATTGATAAATTATCAATTTCTATATCTGATAAATATATCGTTCCTCCCTCGATATACTTTAGTATAACTGAGCGGATGAGAGAAATATGGGGTAACGATAAATACGTGTCCGTCTGCTCATAGTTCTCATGAAACGGAGTATGGTCATACCGCGGTAAACCATATTGTGATAAACAAGAACGAATATTAAATTCTTCTCCCACAATACGTATACCATAATATGGTCTTTTTTCAATTTGTAACTCATAGCGACTACAAATATCCGTAACATCTTTCATAATTAAGTTTACAGTCGATTTACTCACATAAATCTCTTCCGCTAGCTGTGAAAGCTTCATATACCCATCTGTCGTTAAAATACGTTGTAAAATATAAGCTACTCTTTCTTCATAAGAAGTGGGAATCTTTTCCGTCTGTTTTTGAAATACATTTAAGCAAAAATCTTCAAACTTCTTAGTTTGTATAATTTCTAGTTCGTACCCATTCCCCCTTTGTGATTCAATTTTCGCTCCGTGTTCTTCCAATATATCATTTAATAATTTTATATCCTTTTGAATCGTCTTCGTTGATACATGTAAACGGCTCGCTAAAAAAGCTCGATTTAACATCGATTTCTCTTCTAAAAACTCCTCTAAAATGGAAATTAATCGCTGATGCACTTTTGTCATAGCTCTTCCTCTCGCTCTTTATATAAAGTGAAACTTTAATCAGTGGGGGTTTTGTTCATCCCCCACTGATTATTAGCCTTCACCAATCGGGCGTTTACGGGCAGTTAATCTTCCACCTAGCTTCTTTGCACCAGCTGAATTTTAAGGTGGAGTTTTACTGCCCGTTAATGCGGGATAAAAAGGAAAAAGCTGCTGAAATCAGTAGTTTTTTCCTTTTTCATTTTCTCTATTTCTTTAATGTAAATCCAAACTTATCCCAAGCTTGTAAATAATCTAATAAGAAGATTTCTTCCTCTACCACTCGGCCAACTACATTTGTTTTTCCTGTATTCACCATATCTTTTAAAGCAATTTGCAATTCACCTTTATATTGACCATACTGTTCATTATCAATTAAAAGATCACCGCGCTTAATTTCGCGCGTATTATGTGGTTTGAACTCTTCTTTTTTATATTTCACACGACTCTGTGTAGAACGAATCATATATTCAGATACATCTCCGCGATAAAAATGCGGTTCGTCTAATACAATAATTCTTTCTAATTCTGTTGTTGTATCATATAGTCCTATATCAAATGTTTGTTTCTCTTTATTTAATGCACCTAGTGCTTGTAATTCTTCCTCTGAAGCATAGGCGTTCGCAATAATAACATCATCAATTAATTCTGTCGCAAATAAATGCTTCGCTTGTGTTGTCATCGGTAATTCACGATGCTGCTCTAACGTACATAAGCCTTCCGTTACTGGCCAAGGCCCATATGTTGCATCGAATGATGAAATAAAAGCAGCGGTTCTCATACCGTAATCTTTAAATTGTTTCGAGCATTTAATGAAATGATCGTATGATAATCCTGAATAACGATGTGGATAGAAATTATGACAGCCAATTAAATTTTCACGATTTGGTCTATGGCTCATAATGTTATCTACATACTTCGTACCGTTACTCATATTAATTTCAATTTTTAAGCCGTATGGATTGTACGTCATAATTGATTCTTCTAAACCTGAGAAACCGACATCTAAACGAATACCATAAGCACCTAGTTCATGGAAGAACGATAAATCATTATACGAAATACCTAGTTGTTCAAAAACAGCTGGACTAATATCAACTAATACTTGAAACCCTAATGCATTCGCATGAGAGATCGTTTCCTTAAACTCTTCTATAATTGTCTCTTTTTCGCCATCTACAGATAATAAACATGTGAATACACGTGTAAATCCGTATTTACTTGCTAATGTTACATACTCTTTATCTTCCTCTACTGTCGAATGTTCTGGATAAATAGAAATACCTAATCGTCTCATATGTACACGCCTCTTTCTTCATCATATTGTAAACCTTTTCAAATATATGTAGTGAAAAAGTATGTATCCCCTTCTCATCCACTACCATTTGAATCCGCTTTCTTTAAAGAAAAAACAATTTCTATCATTCATAACAACCACTAGTCTATACATCTATACTTTACATCTTTTTTTCAAAATTGTGTAGTCTTTCCACAAATTTGTCAGTTTTTTCGCCTTGAAAATTGTTATACGTTTTCAAGGCACCTTCCTTGACTGTTACGTTGACCAATACATATACTCGAAAGAACAGAGATAAAGTGAAACTTTAATCAGTGGGGGTTTTGTTCATCCCCCACTGATTATTAGTTGAACCAATCGGGCTTTTACGGGCAGTTGATCTCCCACCTAACTTCTTTGCTCCAGCCGGATTTTAAGGTGGGAGTTTTACTGCCCGTTAATGCGGGAAAACTTTTATATAGGGGATGAATATATGGGAGAGGCAGTACTCGTAAAACGAGAACCGTTATGGACAAAAGAGTTTATTGCGCTAATTCTAGCAAACTTATGTATGTTTTTAGGATTTCAAATGTTAATTCCAACTTTACCTGTTTATGTGAAAGAAATTGGGGGCACAAGTTCAAATATCGGATTCGTTGTCGGCATGTTTACCGTTGCAGCACTTTTTATTAGGCCGCTAACTGGAAATGCCTTGCAAAAATTCAACAAAAAAATCATTTTAATGATCGGTACCGCTATTTGTTTACTCGCTATGGGCAGTTATCTTTTCGCTTCAACCGTTTTCCTATTACTTGCCGTTCGAATTTTACACGGAGCTGGTTTTGGTATTACAACGACTACATACGGAACTGTCGTTTCAGATTTAATTCCGCAAGCTCGCCGCGGTGAAGGCATGGGGTATTTCGGTCTTTCTGGAACTATCGCCATGGCGCTCGGTCCGCTTATTGGACTTTGGCTTATGCAAGCATATAACTTCACGATTCTTTTTTTATGTGCACTTTCATGCACAATAGTTTCATTAATATTAACGAAACTACTTCAAATCAAAAAATCGCCGCAACCACCACAGCAAACATCTGGTACCTTTCTCGATGGGTTTATTGAGCGTAAAGCTTTACTACCTTCATTATTAATATTATGTATTACGTTAATGTACGGGGGAATTGGGAGCTTTATCACATTATTTGCTACAGAAGTCGGGATTGCTGATATTAGTCTCTTCTTTTTATTTAACGCACTTGCAATCGCTGTAACTCGTCCGTTTTCTGGAAGATTATATGATACGAAAGGTCATACATTTGTCATCATTCCAGGAGTTATTATTACGTTTACAGGTATTATCTTGCTGTCGTATACAACTACAATTCCGAGTTTAATTATTGCCGCAGCATGCTACGGCAGTGGTTTCGGAGCAATTCAACCGGCACTACAAGCATGGATGATTGACCGAGTAGCACCGCACCGGAGAGGAGTAGCAACAGCAACATTCTTCTCAGCATTTGATCTTGGAATTGGTGCTGGAGCGATTATTTTTGGATTCATTGCACACTTTACCAACTATGCAACTGTATATCGTTATTCCTCTCTATTACTTATTGCTTTCCTGTTCATTTACATTACAAGCTTACGGAAACAAAAACAGAAAGATAAAATAAACGAAAAAGCCGTTGGGTAATGTTAACTCGCTCCATTTCAAAGTACTTACACTAAAAAAATTATATATACACAAATGCAAAAAAGCAGTGGATTCCAAAAAAATCGCACTGCTTTTTGCATTGTATTGAAAGGTGAACCGCTGTTCTATTTATTCATGTTGTTCGTATGATATTAATATATAGAACGAATTGGAGGAAACATTAATGAAAGCAATATTGTATACAAAATATGGTCCCCCCGACGTACTTCAATTGAAAGAAGTTGAAAAACCTACACCTAAAGACAATGAAATACTAATAAAAATTAATGCGACAACCGTAACAGCAGGAGATATTCGTTCAAGAAGTTTTACAGTTCCCTCTTCGGTTTGGCTACCCGCTCGAATTGCACTTGGCTTTAAACAACCGAAAAAACAAATACTTGGAATGGAATTGGCTGGTGAGGTTGAATCAGTAGGAAAAGACGTTACGCGTTTTAAAGTAGGAGATCCAGTTTTTGCTGCTACCCAAGCAAATTTCGGTTCTTATGCTGAGTACATTTGTATACCTGAAGATGGAGCAGTGTGCATGAAGCCCTCCAATATATCCTATGAAGAAGCCGCAGCCATCCCAATTGGAGCACGTACAGCCTTGTTTTTCCTTAGGAAAGCTAACGTTCGAAGCGGTCAAAACATTCTTATTTACGGAGCTTCTGGAAGTGTCGGAAGTTATGCAGTGCAAATTTCCAAGTATTTCGGCGCAAAAGTTACAGGGGTGTGCAGTAGCTCAAATTTAGAATTAGTAAAGTCCCTAGGAGCTGACGAAGTAATTGATTACACCGCAAGCGATTTTTCTACTATAGACGGAGCTTATGATGTTATCTTTGAAGCCGTAAATAAGAGTACCTTTTCAGATTGTATTAAAATGTTAAAGGAAGATGGTACCTATATAAATATCGTTGAACCGTTACCAAGTGCTCAAATGCTCTGGACTAAATTGACAAGTCGCATGAAACTCATATTAAGTCAAAACGCACCTGAAACTTCCGAAGCATTAAATTTCCTTAAAGAACTAGTTGAGAACGGTAAAATAAAAGTGATCATTGATAGGCAATACACTTTTGAGGAAATTGTTGAAGCTCACATATATGTTGAAAAAGGACACAAAAAGGGAAATGTCGTCATAAACTTGAAACATAACGACAACTCCTAATAAAGTGAAACTTTAATCAGTGGGTAGCTTTATCTCCCACAAATAGCAGGATAAACAAGCATACTGCACACAGTTTTTACAATACGAAGTACTCAAACTTTTTTAACATAAAAAAACAGGGCAAATTCATATGCGAATTGCTCTTTTTTAATGTTGCAAGCACTCCAAAGAAGTGGATTAATATACTTCAATCATTTTTTCACTTTCATCAGTACACTCATTTCAAACCTCCCCATTTCCTCTACATATTTTTCTAACTTTGATTAAAAAATATGCAAAGAACCATTATAAATAAAGTGAAACTTTACTTAGCACACCCAATTTGGATAGTTTATCTCTCTTATTTTTACTATCAATAAATAGTGTGATAAATGTGACTTCTTTACGAAATAGTCAGATACCATGCATGAAAACCAATTAAATCCAGGAGTTTCTTTAAAGAATTGTAAACTTTTTAGTACTTTGTAAATTTAGTGTAAAAATTATAGACAAACCGTTTACAGTGCCTCAAGGTTTAGTTAATAATTACATCGTACATGAAATTTAAGGAGTGGAATGCGTGGAATACAATATTCAAGATATGATCTTCCAGTTCATTGGTGGATTAGGTATTTTCTTATTCGGGATTAAATACATGGGCGATGGACTGCAACAAGCAGCCGGAGATCGTCTTCGCGATATTCTAGATCGTTTTACAACAAACCCTCTTATGGGTGTACTAGCAGGTATGTTAGTTACAGTATTAATTCAATCCAGTTCAGGAACAACCGCTTTAACAGTCGGACTTGTAAGTGCCGGATTTATGACATTAAGACAAGCAATTGGTGTTATTATGGGTGCGAACATCGGAACGACAGTTACTGCATTTATTATCGGAATTAAAATCGGAGAATACGCTCTTCCAATTATGGCAGTCGGAGCAATCTTATTATTCTTCTTTAAAAATAAAAAAGTACAGTCTTTAGGTCAAGTCGTATTCGGATTTGGTATGTTATTCTTCGGTTTAGAATTGATGAGCGCAGGTATGAAACCTCTTCGTTCTTTAGAATCATTCCAAGAATTAATGGTTAGCATGAGTGATAACCCAATCTTAGGAATCGTTGTTGGTACAGTCTTCACTTTAATCGTACAAAGTTCAAGTGCGACAATCGGTATTTTGCAAGAACTATTCGGCCAGGGTGCAATCGATTTACAAGCTTCCCTTCCTGTATTATTCGGTGATAACATCGGTACAACAATTACAGCTGTATTAGCAGCAATTGGTACTTCTATTGCAGCAAGACGTGCAGCATTAGTTCACGTTATCTTTAATATCGTCGGTACAATTATCTTTACGATTTTATTAGTACCATTTACAAGTTTAATTCAATATTTCCAAACATCTTTAAACTTAAATCCAGAAATGACAATCGCATTTGCCCACGGAACATTTAACGTAACAAATGCACTTATTCAATTCCCATTCATCGCTGTATTAGCATGGATTGTAACAAAACTTATTCGCGGCGAAGATTCTGCTATTGATTTCAAACCGCAACATTTAAATCCAATCTTTATTGAACAATCTCCTGCTATCGCACTAACAGAAGCGCAAAAAGAAATTGTTCGCATGGCTGAGTTTTCTTTACAAGGATTAAAAGAAGCAAACCAATTTTTAAATACACAAGAAAAGAAACACGCTGATATGGCTACGCAATTAGAAGCAGCTATTAACAATTTAGATAAAAAAATTACCGAGTATTTAGTTTTACTATCAGAAAAACCACTTTCACATACAGACTCTGAAAAGCATTCAGTTCTAGCAGGTGTTGTTGGAGATATTGAACGTGTTGGTGATCATGTAGAAAACTTAGTAGAACTTGTAGATTTCCAAATTTCAAACCGCGTTTCACTATCAGATGAAGCACTAACTGAATTAAATGAAATGCTTGAATTAACAATTTCGACATTACAAGATGCAATCAATGCTTTAACAAACTTCGACACTGAACTAGCCCAAACGGTTATTGCAAAAGAACGTAAAATTGACCAAATGGAACGTGTTCTTCGTAAACGTCATGTGTTACGTCTGAACGAACGTAGCTGTTCAGGTGATGCAAGCATCATTTTCGTTGATATGGTAAGTAACTTAGAGCGTATCGGTGATCACGCTGTAAATATTGCTGATGGCGTTTTAGGTGAACAAGGAAAAGTAAATTTAAAACAATCATTATAATAGGAAAAGAGACGCTCAAATGAGCGTCTCTTTTTTTCATTTCATCTTTACAACCGTTCTCCCTTTTAACTTTCCTTGCAGTATAAGTGCAAACTTCTCATCTAATTCTTTTAATGTACATTCTTCTGTATAAGATAATAGCTCTGAATTTTTCCACTCATCTGCTAGCAATGCCCACACTTCTCTTCTCACATCTACTGGACATTGAACTGAATCTATTCCTAAAAGGCTAATCCCTCGTAATATGAATGGGTATACAGTTGTATTTAATTCATGCCCTGCTACGTTACCACACGTTGTTACACAGCCTCCATACTTAACTACCTTTAAAGAACTTTCTAACATGTTTCCGCCTACAGTATCGACAACCCCAGCGTATATTCCTTTAAGCATCGGTCTTCCTGATTCATCACTCAATTCCGCGCGGCGAATCATCTTTTTTGCACCTAAACGTAGCAACATCTCTTTCTCTTCCATTTTCCCTGTTGCCCCTACTACGCTATATCCTAGCTTTCCTAAAATACTAACTGCTACACTGCCTACTCCTCCCGTAGCACCCGTTACTAAAATATCTCCCGTACTAGGCGTAATTCCCGCTCTAATGAGCTTATATACCGATAAGGCAGCTGTAAAACCTGCTGTCCCGTACATCATACTTTCCTTCAAAGACATTTCTTTTGGTAAAGGAACAACCCAAGAGGATGGCACGCGAATATATTCTCCGAAACCACCAGAAGTATTCATACCTAAATCATATCCAGTTACAATAACTTGATCGCCTTCCTGAAAGGCGTTATTTCCACTACTAACTACCTCTCCCGCTGCATCGATGCCTGGTGTATGAGGGTATGTTCTCGTTACACCTTTATTACCAGTAGCTGAAAGGGCATCTTTATAATTTAATGAAGAATAATGAACACGTATTAATACGTCTCCTTCAGGTAAACTATTTACTTCTCTCTCAACAAGCGTTCTTTCAAATAGATTATTTTCCTTTTCTTTCACGACAATTGCTCGGAATGATGTATGATTCATTACGCTCTCTCCTTCATCCGTAGAATACTTCTTTATTATATAAAAAATGAATGTAAAGCTAATCGCTTCTTCTTGGCTATATTTCAACAAATCTTACTTCTCTATCACTTTCTCACAATACATATTTTCATTTCTACTAAAACAACATATACTTATCCTACATTTCAAAAATAAAATATAGAAAATCTGACTTTTTATAAATAAATTGAATTTTTACGAAATGTAAATGATTTGTAATGTTTTTTTTCGCTAAATTTCATTATAATAAGTGGATATGAGTGTCGTATTTCAATCCAAATGAAGGAGTACAAGAAATGGAGCAAAACCCATCTTTGCAAGAAAATACACGAAGTAAACCGAAAAATAGTAAGAAAAAAACAAAAATTATTATAAGCGTTATTTTATTCTTTTTAATAATAGGTGGCGGTTATACTTGGTTTTTAGTAAATAAAGCATCTTCTGCTATTCGAAATGCCGCACACGATTTAGCGCGCGGTGATAAATCTGATTTACGTGATAAGGCTGTAAAACCTATTACAAACAATGTTTCTGTCTTAATCATGGGTGTTGATGAAAGCGATGTCCGCGGGAAAGAATATGGTGAAGCTATAAGAACGGATGCATTATTACTTGCAACGTTTAATAAAGATAGCAAAACGGTAAAACTATTAAGTATTCCACGAGACACATATACTTATATTCCAGTAGAAAAGAAAAAAGATAAAATTACACACGCTCATGCATTCGGTTCTACCAAAAATGGAAAAGATGGTGGACCACAAGCAAGTATTGATGCAGTTGAAAAATTAACGAATGTTCCTGTCGATTACTTTGTAAAATTCAACTTTAAATCATTTATAAAAATCGTCGATGATTTGGGCGGAATTGAAGTTGATGTACCAGTTGAATTTACTGAGCAAGATAGCAATGATACTGCTGAGGCAATTCATCTGCAAAAAGGTGTTCAAAAGTTAAATGGCGAAGAAGCTCTTGCTCTTGCTAGAACAAGGCACATCGATAGTGATGCGATGCGTGGTCAACGTCAGCAACTCGTTATTGAAGCCATTTTAAAGAAACTAACGAGCGTTGGATCAGTAACAAAAGTTGGTAACATCATTGATGACATTAATGGCCAATTCGTTACGAACTTAACATTCGATGATATGCTTTCATTCTATAAATACGGAGCAGATTCTTCAATTGAGAAATTACAAATTCAAGGTGAAGACTGTTACATGGCAAAAGGTGATGATACATGTAGTAAGTCAGCTGGTGGTGGCCGAACTTACTACTACAATCCAGATAAAAAAGAATTAGCTAATGTTACAAACGAACTTCGTAGTCACCTTGGACTACCTGCCTATACAAAATCTGATTCTGATTCTGATTCGAAAAAAACAAGCTCAGAGAAAACAAAAGAATCTAAGTCTGAAAATACGAGTGAACGCGAATCAAGTAACAATGAAACTAAAGATAAGAATAAAAATAACAGTGAAGATACAGAAACATCGTCTAATGACAATGAATAAAGTGAAGCAGTGCTCTATGGAGGTAGAGCACTGTTTCTTTTTAATTATTTTAAAATGAAAAATCAGAACTTTCCAACTATCTTTTTTAATATTTTTAAATTATAATAAATAATAGTAATCTATTCCAATTATCAGGGGGCTCATACATATGAAAGCTGCAGTAAAACATAACATTTCAGATTTTAAAGAGTACTTAAAATCAAACGATATATATATGGAAGAAAATATAGATGAAAATGATGGTTCGGTACATTTTTCAGTAGGATTAGAAACAGAAGCTGGCGCAAAAATTCAACTTATTGCTGCTTTCCAAAGCGAACATCCTGCTGTGGATATATACTGCTTCAATGTTGCTCTTGTACCTGATTCAACATCAACAAATGACATTTTACATGTCATCAATGAATTAAACACATCTTATCGATTTGCAAAATTCACGCTAAACAAACAAAATGCAATTGATATTTCAACATCTCTTGCATTCTCAGAACCAAACTTTAATCCCGCACTTGTCTTTGAACATACGAGAATGCTATATAAACTGGCAAACGATGAATATAAGAACTTAATGAAAGTTATTTGGGCGTAAATAAAAAGATGGTGCTACAAGAGCACCATCTTTTTATTTCGATATCATATCAACCCACATCTTTATCGCAGTTCCTACAATTAAAGTAGACAATACATACTGCAAAACTTTTTGATTCACTCTCTTCCCTACTCTCACTCCAAGAGGAGCGGCAAATAAACTTGCTATCGCAACGATAAGAGCCGGAATAACAACTATTTGTCCAGTAATCACTTTCCCAGTAGTAATTCCTATCGAGGAAATAAAAGTAATAGCGATAGATGTTGCTATTGTTGTACGTATCGGTAGTTTTAAAACAACTAGCATAATCGGGACTAAAAGAAACGCACCACCAGCCCCAATAATGCCGGAAACACTTCCTACAATAAAGGCTAGCAAACTAGCGAGCCACTTATTGTACGTAATTCCTTCTGTCCCCTTACGATTGCTTCGCTTTGGTATAAACATCATAATAGCCGCAATAGTAGCTAGTAATGTGTAAACAACATTTACAGCATGCTCATTTAATAAATTCGCACTAAAGCTACCTACAAAGCTTCCTATTAATATACTAGCTCCCATATACACAACTAACGTTTTATCCATATCGTTACTTTTCCTATACGCCCACGCGCCTGCAAAAGTTGCAAAGAATACTTGAATCGCTGTAATACCACTCACTTCATGTGATGTATATCCAGCAAATCCTAGCAATACTGGAATGTATAAGATCATCGGATAATTAATAATTGCACCGCCAATCCCAACCATTCCTGAAATAAACGACCCTATAAACCCAATAATAAAAAGTAGCACTGTTAAACTCATATTGTATCCCCCGCCTTCTAAAAAGAAGGTGATTTAAATAAATAAATTCACATTCCCATCCGAAGCATCTGCTAAATATACACCTACTCCTGCAAACTCTACCCCTTCCATAATCTCTTCCTCTTTTAACCCTAATAAATCTACTGTCATTTGACAAGCTACAAGCTTAACTCCCTGTTCTTTCGCCATATCAATTAAATCAGGCAAAGGCATCGCATTATGCTTCTTCATAATACCTTTAATCATCTTTGGCCCCATACCAGCAAAATTCATTTTTGATAATCCCATCTTATCAGCGCCGCGCGGCATCATTTTTCCAAACACTTTCTCTATAAACGTTTTCTTTACTTTCACATGCTCATCTTTCCTAAGGGCATTTAAGCCCCAGAAAGTATGAAAAATAGTCACCTCTTGATCGTACGCCGCTGCACCATTTGCAATAATATAAGCTGCCATCGCTTTATCATAATCTCCACTAAATAAAACAATCGTCGTTTTCTTCTGTTGTTCCATGTTGTCCTCCTCTTAATTACCTATAGGGGTATTTTAAAAATTGTAAAAAGGCTCCAATTATCTAGCTACACCCGATACTATTTTCCCCTTACAAAGCGTTCATACCGCCTGAAACATTTATAACGCGCTGAAATCCTAATTTCTTTAATACTTTTGCTGCTTGCTTACTTCTCATCCCGCTCTGACAAATAACAATTACTTCCTTATTTTTATCTAACTGATTTACTTTACTAGCTAACTCATTTAGCGGGATATTCTGAAATCCCTTCATATGATTTCCTCTATATTCACCTACTGTACGAACATCGATAAATTGTTTCTCCTTTTTTCCCACTATACCCTTTAATTCTTTTCCATTTATATTTTGAACACCTTTCACCGGTAAAAAACGTGAAATAACAAACCATGCAGCAAGTACAATGAAAAGCGTACTTAATATTGTATTCATATAACCACCCTCTCCGCATTTACAAAACTAGTTCTTCACTACGCCTTCTTAATCCAAAACTTCAGCACATCGTCTTCTATATTATGCTTTACTATTTCATGACCACCTGTTTTTGACCATGCTGGAATATCCTTAACTGACCCTTTATCCGTTACATGTACTTCTAACACTTCTCCAGATTGTAAAGTATCCATCGCTCTCTTCGTTCTTACAATCGGCATCGGACATGCTAAACCTTTCGCATCTAATACTTGTTTTATATTCATCATCTATACCTCCAGTTTGTTATTTTTATAATGAATCATGCACTGCACAGCGATTTGGACCAATCTCCATTTCACGCTCTTCTTCCACATTCGGATGAATTTTTCCCATATTCGTTTGACGAATTTCTTGATAAGCATTCGGCTGAGGTGGTAGATTCTCTGTCACCGTTTTACGAAACTCTACCTCATCGGCAATATTTAATCCTACATTCTCCTTAAATAGATTTTGTAGGTTCGCACGCACAATACCTTTCTCATCCATTTCACTCATTTTTGAATAATGAGCTGGTAAAACAATTAAATCTTGAGACAGTTCCTTATAAAGTTTATATAACGTATTTCGTAAATCACTCACCCAATCTTCAGCCTTTCCAGCAAGATCTGGACGCCCGATTGAATCTACAAATAAAATATCTCCTGATAATAAATACGTCTCATCGATAATAAATGATGTACTCCCAATCGTATGCCCTGGTGAGTATAGTGCATCAATGTTAATTAGGGTACCCCCCACCGTAATAACAGTGCCTTCTACTAGCGGTTCGTAAGAGAAAACAACTTCCTCCCCATCTTTTGGAGGTAACCAATACGTACCGCCTACTTTTTCAGCTAATTTACGTCCACCTGAAATATGATCTGCATGTAAATGTGTATCCATTACGTTAGTAATAGTAACTCCGTGCTCTTTTGCAAACTCTTCGTACGCCTCAATCGTTCTCACCGCATCAATGACTGCTGCTTCACCGTTTGAAACTACCATATAAGACAAGCATCCTTTTCCAAGACGATTAAATTGATATATACTTCCCCCGCCCTGTACATCCCCTACCTTTACCGGCTTCACATACTCACTCCAAGCTTTCATACCGCCAGCTAAATAATAAATATTATTGAAACCCTCATCTAACAATTGCTCTGCAACAAACTGAGAAGAACCCTCTTTCGCACATACAACTAAAATCTCTTTCTCCCTCGGTAATTCATCTACAATATGTTCTACACCATCTAATAAATCAAAATACGGTTTATTCAATGAAGAAATTTGTTTCCCTTCAATTTTCCATTCTTCATAATCCGCTTCATTCCGAACATCTAAAATAAATAACTCCCCGAATAAAACTTTCTCTGCAACATCTTTTGCTTGTAACATCTTAGCGACCACGCAATTACCCCCATAGGTATATTTTCATTTAAAAAATTTTATTTTTCCATATTCCCTTGCCACTCTAACATACCTGGAATGACATTTTTCACATTTGAAAAACCTTTTTCTTTCAACGTTTGACAAGCTATATCACTACGATTACCAGTTCGGCAAACAACATAAATTTGCTTCGTCTGATCTAACGCTGCACTCTCTAATTCGCCTAATGGCACCGAAATTGCGGATGGAATATGACCAAAGGCGAATTCCGCCGCTTCACGAACATCTAATACAGTGCACTCTTCACCACTTAATAATATATCTTGCAATTCCCCATTCGTAATTGTATGAGGATATTTCACAACTTCATTCACTTCATGTTCGTGTGATTTTCGTACATAATGCTTTAATACATTTCCCTCTTGTTTCGTTCCGATATATTGATGCCCTACTTTACTTGACCAACTTTGTATATCTAACGTCGATCCCTTATCCGTCGCCTCTATTTCAATAACTTTCCCTGCTGCCAACCCTTCCATCGCCTTTTTCGTCTTCACAATTGGCATCGGACAAGCCAATCCTTTACAGTCTAAACTCGTATCAACTTTTATACTCATTGTCGATTCCTCCATAACTTATACACTTATACCTATAGGGGTATATTAAAATGTTTTTAAAAATCTGTCAACACATACGTTTGACAGATTATCGGCTTTTTACAAGTAATTGAACAGCTTCTTTAATTAACTCTTCATTTGAGCCATTACCTGTTTCAAACTGCTCGCGCAAACATTGCTCTAAATTTGTTCCCACAACGAGTCCAATTGTACGATCTAGCGCAGAACGGGATGCAGTTAACTGTGTAATAACATCTCGGCAATCTTTTCCCTCTTCCATCATGCGAAGCACACCACGAACTTGACCTTCAATACGTTTCAATCTATTTTTCATATCTTGATTATATTCCACTGTAAACCACCTCCGTAATTATAACTATATTATACATTACTTTGTAACTTTGTATAATATCATATACCCTGAAGGGTATATTGTAAAGCGGTTTGTTTTTTTGTCAAACCTTCTAGGGTATAGTAAAAATGCACTGCATTGTAGTCCATCTAATTTATTCTCTTTACCCTTTTCTAACTCTTAATCGACAGCCTTTACTGACTAATAATAATAAAGTTGTTTAATTTTGAGGGCGTGAATCCGCATTGCTACGTTGTTAAACTGTTCCATTTCAATAACAAAGTTGTTTAAAAATACGGTAGTGTATAGTTTATAATGAAGTGTAAACAAATACTGTTCGACTTATTAAATTATTTAAACTTTGAAATAGAAGATATAAGAATAGCCTACATTTTAAGGAATATAGGCTAAGCAATATAAGTTAATCTGTTATTAATTTTGAATAAATACTTAGATCAATAAACTTTTCATTAGATTTTTCACACTTTCTCATTGTCCCTTCGAATGTAAAGTTTAACTTTTGTAAGACTTTTATTGAATTAATGTTTTCAGATTCAACTTTTGCTTCTATTCTATTGAATTCTAAAGTACTAAACGCATAATCCATTAAAGAGAGAATGGCTTCTGGCGCATATCCCTTACCCCAAAAAGCTTTACTAATATCGTAACCAATTTCTGCTTTGGCGTTTTTGAAATCAAATGAATTATAACCACAAGAACCGATAATTTCATTTGATTCTAATTCAATTATCGAATAACGAATAGCTCTGTTTTCCCGAGATAGCTTATCAAGCATTTCAATCATATCTACCGCTTGGCTTTCATCAGTAAAACTATTGATATTCATAAATTTTGTAACTTCTGGATCAGACCAAATTGTAAACATGCTAGCTGAGTCTGATGCTTTCATTTTTCTTAAAACTAATCTTTCGGTTTGTAGTTCTGTAATCAATATTTTTACCTCCATTATGTTTTTATTTTGGGGTCAAGATATTGATATCTGCGCATAGTTCAGTCCCTTCGTGTTTCAAGATAATATTATGATAAAAGTTATAAAGGATGAAACAATAACTTTTATAAATTTGGTTATGTCACAGTTTATGATAACTGCATAATAAAGAAAAATGAAACGACCGTATTGTGATTTTTTAAACATCTTTAATTTTATTCTTATTTTCCGTTCGTTGAGAGCAATTATTTTTTAGTTGCTGTATTTCCCATTGCAATAGAAATTCTATTCCAACTGTTGATTTGATTGATTACCAAAACAAGGTCAACATATTGTTTCTCGTCATAGTGTTCACGTACTCGCTTATATAGGTCTTCAGGAACTCTTTTAGTAGGAATTAGAGTAATATGCTCAGATAGTTCAAGAGCAACTTTCTCTTCAGGTGTATAAAAATCACATTCATTCCAAGCATTCAAACAATAAATTCGTTGTTCGGTTTCACCCATCTTACGAGCATCGGATGTATGCATATCTATGCAGAAAGCACAACCGTTAATTTGAGAGGCTCTAATCTTTATAAGTTCTCTAGTAATTCGATTAATTGTAGACTTCTTAGTGTACTTCTCCATATCCATCATAATTTTCATGCCATCAGGTGCAACATCATAGTAGGAAATTCTTTGACTCATAAGGCAAGACCTCCTTTAATTTTAAGATACTTATAATTATACCGTCACACGAACATTTGTGCTAATATTTTGTTTGTAAGGCATTCGAAATCAAAGAGAATTTCAGTTGTAGACAGTGTAATTAGTTGTTTCATGGTACGTAAATATCGCAAATGAGTATACGGACGCGATAAACGAGGTAATTTCATTTCTATTCCTAATTTTTTAGCAGTAGGATGAATGAACGAGCTCCAAGCTTCTACCACATAAGGCAATTTCCATGGTTTAACTTTAAGATGCGGGATAGGGCGTAATTCAAGTGGCATCCATTCTATTTCTACATCTTTTTCCTTTGCACCCCATCTAAAGGGGCAGTAGCTAAAAAACAAAATGGACAAATAAAATCAGAATAAACTCTAATTTTCACTGTCATATACATTCCTCACATTTCTTTTTATCCCATATTTGTAACTATACGAGCTTCAAACATGGGGATAATATGACTAATACAATATATCTACTACAAAAAATTCATTTCATTTACGAATGAAGTAACCCCTCGTTCCATTGTCATACTTCCTATAATCTCTTTGCAAAACTATAATCCATATCTCCACCTAACGCTGCAGCTGTATCACCAGTTTCTCTAAAATCATGTGTATAAATTTGTTCAAATAAACCGAAATCTACTTGCTTATAAAATTCGAAACAGGGAAATCCATCATGTTCTCCTTGAATATCGATACTGCCATCCTTTTTCACACATACAGTTAATAAATAGTCCACAGGAGGGGCATACACATTTAACGGATTACTAGCACTTGCACTCATTTTGAATTGCACACCCTCAGAATTCCACATAATATCGGAACACACAATATTTTCGGTACTCGCTTTTCCTGTTCTTTTATTCACCGAACCATCTGGATTTGTAACCTTCTCTGTCGTAATCCCCGTGTTCGCATATGAAAACACTTCTTCTTTATAAAAATCTACTACTACCTCTTGCTCAACTCTAGAGCGCATAGTATTTACCGCATGTGGTGTAAATTCACGTGAATCACCTTCGAATTGGATTACTTTCCCTGTTTGTACACCCTTCCTTGGTTCTGTCCAAGACATTGGAATAAATACGTTGGCTCTAATTTTAACGATATTAGTCATAAGAAACACCTCTATAATATTATTTTAAATACTGCATAATATTGAGTAAAACAAACCACAATTTTGCTCCCATAATCAATAGCTTTCTCTTTTACGTTTGCTACTTCCTTCTGAAAAATAGCGCTATATTTATATCTAGATTGTCGTTTTAAAGCTATATTCCATTTCTCCAGCTAGTGCCGCTGGGGTATCATTCGTTTCTCTAAAATCATGTGTATATATTAATTCAAATGAACCAAAGTCTATTTGTTTATAAAATTCATAGCAAGGGAAACCATCATGTACACCTTCAACATGCACAGTACCACTTTCATTAGCTCGTATAGTCAAAAAATAATCAGCTGCAGGTGCTGCCGCGTTTAACGGATTACTTGCACTTGCTCTCATCTCAAATGAAACTTCATCTTCACTCCATACAATATTTGTACATGTAATGTTCTCTGTACTTGTTTCTCCTTTTTGATACTCAATTGAGCCATCTGGATTTGTAATCTTCACAGTGACGATACAAGCATCTGCATATGTGAAAATTTCTCTTTTATAAAAATCAATATTCACTTCTTGTTCTAATCTTGAACGCTTTGTGTTCACAGCGTATGGTGTAAACTCACGTGCATCTCCAGCATATTCAAACGCTCTTCCTGTTGCAGGATCCTTAATAGGTTCCAGCGATGCATATGGTGCAAATACACTTCCTCTAATTTTAACGATATTAACCATGTGAAACCTCCATTGATTCTATTTATATAAATCATTATTTGTTCTACCAACACAATATAGTCAATTTGATTGACTATATTGTGTATAGTACAATAGACCTTACCGATAGTCAACTTAATTGACTACAAGTGCGGAGGTTATATACATGGATCATCAAACATTTAACGAATTAGATCTCACTTCACTTTTATCATTATCGTTCAGCACACTAATTACTGAACTACATGACAAATTAAGTGAATTGGGATTTGAAGATATTAGGCCAGCGCATGGTTTTATGTTCAAACGCATCCTTCCTAATGGAGCAACAGGTATAGAACTTGCTGAATATTTAGGGGTTTCAAAACAAGCCATAAGTAAAATGGTAGATTCTCTTGAGAACAGTGGTTATGTCACGCGCCAAACGCATCCTACTGATAAAAGAGGTAAAATTATTGTTTTAACCGAGCGTGGTTTAGCAGTAATGAAAGCAAAAGAAGAAATAGTAGCTGAAATAGAACAACGATGGATTGCAAACATAGGTGCAGAACGAATGCAAATGCTTAAAGAGGATTTAACAACATTCGTTACTAAAGAAAATACAGGTAGATTTTCATCAAGTATACGACCTGTTTGGTAAACAAAAACTCCATATAATAAAAAGAACGGACAAGAAATTCTATGTCCGTTCTTTTTATCACACATACTTCCGATGCACCATCTTCCCATCATAAGAAAACACAACGCCCTTACTCTCCACAATCGACTCCATATGCACCGTTCTTCCCCATAACTGATGAAGATAAGGTAATACTTTTTCTAAGTATTTTAAGTCTAGCTCAATTCCTTCGTAACTATGTTTAATGTACAATTCCCCATTCTTTAAGTAGTCTCCATCTTCCACTACTAAGTACGGGAAACCTCCATTTGTACGCATATTTACGAGTTGATCTCGTACTTGTTCCCACTCTTTATCAATTACTTTATATTCTTTCCCTTGGCGCTGGAATAAGTACATATCTTCTCTCATTACGAGTTCTTTATTTAAGTAGTTTCTTAGGAACGATACGTCCCATTCAATTTCCCGTACTTCAAACATTTTCTCACGACCAGAACCAGGCTTCACACCGCGCCTTTTCATTTCTTCTGTCGGATTGTTGTAGCGTTCTTCAATATCTTCAAACATTTTAATACCGAGGTAGTATGGATTAATACTTGTTTTTGATGGCTGTACGACACCTGCATTTAATTTCGCAAATTCAATTGCTTCACCAGATGTTAAGTCCATTTCACGAAGTATGCGTTGATGCCAATACGAAGCCCAGCCTTCATTCATGATCTTCGTTTCAAGCTGCGGCCAAAAATATAACATTTCCTCACGCATCATCGTTAATATGTCGCGCTGCCACTCTTCTAGCTCACGGCTGTATTCTTCAATAAAGAGGAGTAAATCTTTTTCTGGTTGCGGAGGGATTTTCTTCTTTTTATGCATATTAGGTCGTTCTCGTGTTTTATTTCGATCATCTAAATTCCATAAATCATCGTACTGTGATATCTTTTTCTTCTCTACATCCTCTTCTAAATCTTCAATACTCCATGCAAGTTTCGGGCGCATAAGTGACGGGTCAATATGTTCTTGAATGGCAAGTACGGCATCTAAAAATGTTTCTACCTCTGCCTTTCCGTACTTATGCTCATATGCTTTCACACGATCCGCTGTTGCAGCCATACTTTCTACCATGTCTCGCTTCGTATTCGAAAAACGAATATTATTTTTAAAGAAATCACAGTGCGCTAAAACGTGCGCTACGATTAGTTTATTTTGAATTAAAGAATTCGTATCTAATAAAAAGGCGTAACATGGATCAGAGTTAATAACGAGTTCATAAATTTTACTAAGTCCTAAATCGTATTGTAATTTCATTCTGAAAAATTGCTTTCCAAAACTCCAATGTGAAAACCTCGTCGGCATCCCATATGCACCAAATGTATAAATAATTTCCGCTGGACATACTTCATAACGCATCGGATAAAAATCAAGCCCAAATCCAGTCGCAATTTCCGTAATTTCCGCAATCGCATATTGCAATGCTTTATCTTCACTTGCTCTCATTATTTTCCCTCCTTACACTTTCCCTTAAGAAAGTGTATGATGAGGAACAAGCTTTCATGAGGATTGATTGCATAATAAAAAGACACCCCCGAAAAAACGAGAATGCCTCTTTCTAATTAACCCTCAATAATCTCCATCTTCTCCGTAATCGGCGTACGAGCTTTTCCTTCTGGCGCTTTATCAAAATAGCCGATATGAAGAATTCCAACGATGCGTTGGCCTCTTGTTAAACCGATTCCTTCTATAAATAGTGGATTGTAGTTTAATCCACCTGATTTCCAAACACATCCTAAGCCGCGTTCCCAAGCAAGTAATTGGAAGTTTTGCATAAATGCACATGTTGCAGCGTAATCTTCGTCACGTGGAATTTGACGCGGATCTTCATTCATATATACAACGATTTGTGCAGGTGTGCTTAAGAAACGGTCAGATAAAATTTTGCCGCGTTTCACTCTTTCTTCTTCTGTGAAAGAGTTTAATACTGCGTCTACTAATTTCTGACGGCCTTCTCCAATGTATAATTTACAATTCCATGGTTCACGGTTTTTATGATTCGGTGCCCATGTTGCGTCGTTTAATAGTTCAATTAATAGCTCTTTGTCTACTGCTTTATCTGTAAATGTACGAACAGAACGTCTTTCTTTAATCACATTTGCGATGGAAGTATATGTAGTCATATTTTTCTCTCCCTTATTTTTATCTATATGTATAAGTTTGTTATTGATATTGATTTTCAATTTCGATTATAACCTAGTTTTTCACTATTAATCAATGTTTTATGTTGGAAAACTTATAAAAACTCCTTTTCATACTGTGAATAAAAAAACTTAACTTGTTCACAAGTTTTTCACATTTTATGGAAATGATATGTGTGAGTTTTCCACATTACCCATCTAGGAGGAGTTTACATGTATAAGAAAATCGCAGTAAGTATGACTATGGCAGCATTATTATGCGGGGTGTCTGTTTTCCCTGCTTCCGCTGCCTCGCCAAAAGAAGTAACAATGCACCATCATAAGCCAATCTCAGAGGAAGAAATGCAGTCTCTCGAAAAACTCGGCTATAACAAACATGAAATTTGGAAAGCTGCCCACATTGCAAGAATCAGTAAAAAGGAAATTAAAGACGTTTTAGCTTACTATAAGCAAAATAAATCTTGGGAGAAAACAGCACAGCATTTCGGTGTAGATCCAAGTAAATTGAAAAAGCATCATATGAATAAAGAAACGAAAAAAGCACTACTGCAAGAATTAGCAAATATGCAAAAGTCCACACCAGATGGACTAAAACAAAAAATGAAAGAGTATAATATCAGCTTACGTCAGCTCACGGTATTAACAATCATCGCTCAAAAAAGTAATACTTCTCTCGATGATGTACTGAAAATGAAAAAAGATGGGATGGATATTAAACAAATTGCGGAAAAATTAAATGTTAAAAAAGAAGATATACGGGCAGAAATGATTAAATTAGTGAAGTCTATTAAAGAAAAGAAAACAAATTAGCCTGCCAAAAAGGAAGAGATATTCAATACTCTTCCTTTTCTTTATGAACTTTCAATTTTCAAGTATAAATTCCCGTCTTTCCCAAAAACTAACATAAGTAAATAATGTAGGTAAGGGGGGAGAAAATGTTTCGTTTTTCGTCTAAAAAGAATAAAAAAACAATCTGTTCCATTCCAGAATTTATTCAAACTATGAAAGGGTCTAGTGATTTCGTTTCTTATAACATCGTAGAAGATGGGACGTTATGTTTGTTTTATTATAAATCTACAGCCGAATCACTCCTCATTAATCGATTCATTTTAACACCTATAAAAAGAGAATTAGATCACATTGAAAATATAAGCGATATAGCAAATATCGTCACACTCGAGGAGATTATCACCGCCCCTTCTATTGATGATATTCGTGAAAAATTATTAAGTGGGTATGTACTTGTTCAGCTAAAAAATGATTCTCAAATCGCAGAATATGCACTTATTCGTGCTGAAAGTTCGGTTTTAGGTACACGTTTATATAACGATACAGAGAATGAATATAGTGTCATCGGTCCAAAAGTCGGGTTCGTTGAGAATATCGATACAAACATACACTTACTTCGGCGAAATATCGTAACAGAACAATTAGTTTTCAAAGAAGTTATAGTTGGTTCTATATCAAAAACAAAAGTCGTAGTTGCTTACATCGAAGACATTACGAATGAGCAGCACGTTAATACTGCGATGCAGCGCCTACAAGACATTGACTATGATGTTCCTTTTGATGCAACTATGATTGAACAGTTTATTAGCGATAACAGTAACTCGCCCTTCCCTGTCTTATTACCTACAGAGCGCTTAGATCGTTCTGTTTATGCACTCATTAATGGAGGTGTTGTTATTTTAACAGACGGTTCGCCTTATGCATTAGCCGGCCCGGCGACGTTACTAGATTTCTTCGTCTCCCCAGAAGATTATTATTTACCATGGGTAGCGGGCTCATTTCTTCGGATGGTTCGTTTTTTTGGAGCTGCATTCTCTTTATTTTCGTCAGCCATTTATACAGCTGTATTAACATATCACTATCAAATGATTCCAGCTGATTTACTTGGCCCTATTATTTATTCTAGAGCTAATGTACCTTTCCCACCTGTTTTAGAGGCACTTTTTTTAGAAATTACAATTGAATTACTTCGCGAAGCTGGGGCACGATTACCGACAAAAGTTGGACAAACAATCGGTATCGTTGGTGGGATTGTAATTGGCCAAGCATCTGTTCAAGCTGCTTTAACAAGTACAATTTTATTAATTGCGGTCGCTTTATCAGCACTCGCTTCTTTTACAACACCAACTGTAAAAATGTCTTCTACTATCCGGATACTACGATTTCCGCTTATTCTTTTAGCTGGTGCATTTGGGGGCTTAGGTCTCATTGTAGGATTCGTATTCATATTAGCTCATTTAATTCGTTTAAAATCACTTGGATCGCCTTATTTATTACCTTTATATCCATTTCGCGGTTTAGGGACAGCGGAAGGCTTTCTACGCTTACCATTTAGCCAAACTGCACAGCGTGCTTCTGTTCTAAGACCAAAAAAGAAATGGCGCTATGATCCAAACAAAGCGAAAGAAAAACATGATGGTGAGGAGAAATGAAAAATATTTTATTATGCTTTTCCATTATCATTTTAATTTTCCAATCAGGCTGTACACAACCAAATATAGTAGACACACAGCGAATTATTCATGTAGGTGGATTTGATATAACGAAAGATAAAAAATTTCGCGGGACAATTCTCTATCCAGATTATACAAAGGGCGTACAATCTAAACCAGAAACTCAGTCAACTACTGCAAGTACACTTGAAACAATCTCTTCACAGCTAAACGCCAAATCGCCACATACGATCGCTGTAGGTCAAATGCGTGTTGTCTTATTTGGAAAAGCATTTGGTGAACGTGGAATTGGGGATGTTATTAACAACTTACAACGTGACCCTAACATTGGCCGAGACGTACAGCTAGCACTTGTAGACGGATCAACAGAAGAACTTCTCAAGCATGTTAAAACAAATGGATCGCTCTATCTTGCTGATTTACTTGAGCAAAATATAGAAACTGAAACAATTCCTCGGACCGCTTTAAATATTTTTTTGTATAACTTTTACTCATCAGGAGGCGATCCCTTTCTTCCCTATATTGAAGTTGACGAAGACAAATCAGCTTCTATTAAAGGCATCGCTTTTTTAAAAAAAGATAAAGTGGCTATGTATACAGATAAAAAAGGCTCTTTTTTATTAAAATTACTCATTAATCCAACTAAAAATGGACGTTACGAAGTTCCGATACGTCAAGGTAAACATAAAGGATTAATCGCTACTCAAAACTTATCTGGAAAAAGTGTCTGTGACGTTTCTCAAAACGGTAGTCTTCCAAAAGTTCACATCCACTTAAAACTAAATGGACTCATAAAAAACACTCCTGATTGGCTTGATTTATCTAAAAAGGAGAATATAACTTACGTAAAAAAACATGTAGAAAAAACAATTGAAAAACATTTAAACGAATTAATAAAACAATTCCAAGAAAAAGATATTGATCCAGTAGGTATACGTGAAGAAATTCGTAGTCACTCGAGAAAATGGAGTATGAAACAAATTCAAGAAATGTACCCTAGCGTAGACGTTGCGGTTAATGTGCAAGTTAATATCGTACAATCTGGTATCGGAGAATAGTGAGGTGTTACAATGGCTGAGCAAAATAAAACAATGACTGTTTCCCCTTATTTCACATTTCTTTTATTACACTCTCTTCAAATTGGAGTAGGCGTGTTAGGATACCAACGAGTTATTGCACAATATGCTGGTTATGATGCTTGGATTTCCCTTATTGTTGCGGGTGTCTTAACTCATATCGTACTGTTTTGTATGTTAAAAATGTTAGAAAAAGACAATGATTTGATGACCATTCATACGACATGTTTCGGAAAATGGATTGGAACCTTTTTCTCTATGTGCTTTGCCGCATATCTTCTCTTATTTTGCCTTACTGTGCTTCGTACATATATTGAAGTCATTCAAGTTTGGGTTTTTCCTACAATTAAGCCATGGAAATTAACATTATTATTTTTACTCGTGACGTATTACGTAATAAAAGGCGGCTTCCGCTCTGTAACAGGAATGTGTTTTTGGGGCGTCATAATACCGATTTTCGTACTATTCTTCTTAGTTTTCCCTATGAAATACGCACATGTCCGTAATATTTTACCTATTTTCACCCATTCACCTGCAGACATTCTATATTCAGCGAAAGCATCTGCATTAGAGTTTCTTGGATTTGAAGCAATCCTTATCTTTTACCCACTTATTAAAAAGGGAAAATCACTACATAAATGGGCACATGGCGGGATTGCTTTCACAACTATTTTATATGTAGTACTAGCAATCGTTTCCCTTATGTACTATAGTCAGGGCCAACTGCATCATACAATTTGGCCTACTTTAACAATGCTAAAAATTATTAAAGTCCCATTCATTCAGCGATTTGAATACATTATTATTTTCTTATGGTTTCTTATTATTTTACCTAATCTTTGTTTAACCATTTGGTCTTCTTGTCGTATTAGTAAATACTCTTTTCACATACCATTTAACATTACATTGCCATTGTTTATCGCGACTATATTTGTTTCATCTTTGTTTTTCACAAACAGGGAAAGCATCAATACATTAAATACCGTACTTTCTCAGGCCGGCTTATATATTGTATACGCTTATATTCCAATCTTATTTCTATTCCATTCACTACGATGGCGCTTCAAAAATAAGTCGAAAGAATCTTCACCCGACACACCATGATATTTGATACAATTTGATTAATACATTTGCAAAGGGGACAAGCCTATGAAGAAATATGTATTTTCTTTACTTGTAGTACTGAGCTTAATTCTTACTGGATGCGGGAGTACTGGTACAAATGAAAAAAAATCTTCTGAATCAAAAGAAGAGCATGACCACGCATCACATACTCAGCAAGCTGACATTCAAGAAAAGACAAAAGGAGTCGACACACTTCCGGCCTTCCTAGACAAACTTGATCCACAAATGAAAGACATCTATACTGTCGCTGGACAAAATGCTGAACTATTAGATTGGATTCCTTGTTACTGCGGGTGTGGTGAAAGTGTAGGACATAAAAATAATAAAAATTGCTTTATTCGTGAAATCAAAAAGAATGGTGAAGTTGTTTGGGATTCCCATGCAACAACTTGTGTAAATTGCTTAGAAATCGCAGTTGAATCTGCTTCGATGAAACAAAAAGGAAAATCAACGCTTGAAATTCGTAATTATATTGATAATAAATACAAAGAAGGATATGGGAAACCAACACCTACGCCAATGCCAAAAGTTTAAAAAACGAGGAGACTCCTCGTTTTTTTTCTTTTCATTCACTTTTTTTCTTAACAAATTCTTTCAAGTGTATTTCTCCTCGCTTGTCACACACTATATATAACTCTTCGGTAAGGAGGGTAACACAGTGCAAACATATAACGACTATGACAAAGCTCTCTATTACACGTATTGCTGTAATTGGGATAAACTACTCGTTTTAATGGTTCAAACGAATGACCAACTATTTTCTAAGCGTATTGAACACTTTTTACACGCTTATCAATACAGTAAAGAATTACCAGAAGTTGACAAACAATTGCAGCTCCTATTTCAATATATTGACCATGCATCCCAGAAGTCACATGTAGAAGAAGTAGTAGAGCAAATTCAAATGTAAAATATAGCGCTATTCTCTCTTAGAGAATGGCGCTTTTTTGAACATTTTTATATCAATAAAAGTTTCCTTTTACAAAACTTTTATTGATAAACATATTTTCTCTTTCTTTTCTGTACTACTTCATACTATAATTTAGTATGTAACTATTATAAGTGAGGTATAAAATATGGGACGAGAAAAAAAGCAAGAGTATGCTTTATTTACTGCATGGGGAGCTTCTTTTATTGCTACGCTAGGTAGCCTATACTTTTCCGAAATCATGAAATTTGAGCCTTGTGTCCTTTGCTGGTATCAACGTATCTTTATGTATCCATTCGTTTTATGGCTCGGCATTGCTGTAGTAAAAAAAGATTATCGCATTGCAAGTTATTCCTTACCAATTGCAAGTATTGGTGCTTGTATTTCTTTATATCATTATGCAATTCAAAAACTTTCAGCACTATCAGCTGCAGGAGCAGCTTGCGGACGCGTACCTTGTACGGGAGAATACATAAACTGGTTCGGCTTTGTGACAATCCCGTTTTTAGCTCTTATTGGCTTTATCACAATCGCTATTTGCAGCTTTATTGTAATTAAAAACAAATAAGGAGATGAAAGAATGAAAAAAATGCTTATATTTGGTGGTATTATTATCGCCTTGTTTGCAGCAATTTTCGCTGTAACACAAATGGAAGAAAAAAATGCTTCAACAAGCCAAAAAATTGATAATGCTACTAGTCAATCAGATGGTCCTGACTACTACACAAACAAAATTTCTCTTTCAGATCTCCAAAAGAATTTAAAAGAGAAAAAAGAAGAAACAGTATACTTTTATCAAACATCTTGCGTTCATTGCCAAAAATTATCTCCTATCGTAGTACCAATGGCTAAAGGCTTGAATATTGATATGAAAGTTATGGATATTGAAAAATTAGATGCTCCTTGGGATGAATATAAAATTAAAGGTACTCCAACAATCATTCATTTTAAAGATGGTAAAGAAGTGAGCCGTATTAGCGGCGAACAACCGGAAGACAAATTAAAAGAGTGGCTTGAGCAAACGAAAAAATAATAAGAAAAGGAAACTCCTTCTATACATGAAATGCGTGTAAAATCCCACACTAATGTATAAGGAGGGGATTTTATGCCAGAAGTGAAATGCTCTGTTTCCAATTGCTCATTTTGGGGACAAGGTAACCTTTGTCAAGCAAGTGCAATCGTTGTTCAACCTGATGCACAAGAAGCAGGTCAAATTGAAAACAGTTCGTATACAAGCGCTGCTTTAACAAACGAGACGCTAGAAAGCTCTGTAACAACGAGTGTAGAGACTTGTTGTCATACATTTAAACCGAAATATTAAACGTAAAAGCATACGATTAGTCGTATGCTTTTTTACATTCCCCTCCAAAAATCATGCATCATAAAGAAGTACAAAATAACGAGAAGGACCGTCCCGCATAAAGTAATGCGTCGATATACACTCTTCTCCCCTTCCCTCGCTTTAACAAATGCCCAAATAAATCCGACGAACAATATTAAATCAACATATGGAACATAAAAAGAAAAGACGAGAAACGCATACAAATACACGATAAATAAACAGGTCGTTACTAAGAAAATTTTAAATGCAAATTCACTTTTCATAATGTAACCGCCTCCCCAATCTGTACTGTATTATATTCAGCAAAACATAATAGTTGCTGTTTCAATTTTTTCATCTCACTATTTGTAGGCACGCGATTGATATGAAATCATTAAAAACAACTAAACTTCATCACAAATAAGCTACCGCCTATACACGGTAGCTATTATGGAACATTATATTTCCTTTTATATATGTTACTTAAAATCGAATAAGGTAATTGCTCATAACGAATTTTTTCTCCCGTTTCCTCTACAATATACAAATTGTTTCCTATATAATAGGTTCCATCTTTTCGTTTGGAATACACTGCGTATTTTTCATTTGGCAATACCGTTTTTACTTTCGTTAATTGTCCATTTGGTTCTTGCCAATATATATTTACACGATCTACTAACGTAAGCATTCCAATTTGTTCTTCTTCTACTTTACGACCATTCCAACTCACAACACGATAACCAAGCTTATAAGCTTCATATTCGGGACTCGTATGAAAACGAGAAATAATTACTTTTGTCTGTAATTGTACCCGGTCGTATAACCATTGTATGTCCCGATCGTGCATGCGAATACAACCATTCGATTCCCGGCTTCCAATCGTTCCTTCACGATTTGTCCCGTGAATGGCATATTCCTTTTTATCCAGACCTAGCCATCTCGTACCGAGAGGATTATTCGGTGCACCCCCAGGTATTTTTTTACGATGGTATTCTTTATTTTTATATTTAGTTATAATACAAAAATTCCCTTCAGGCGTCGGGGTGCTATCTCTTCCTGTCGTTATCGGAAATGTTCTAGTATAGTTTCCCTCTTCAAAAAAAGACAGCTGATTCGTCGTAAGGTTAACTAATATTAAATGATCTGTATTAGCAAAAACGCTAGCTGGCAGGCAGAAAAATAGGATTACGATAAACCATACTTTCTTCATTTAAATCCTCCCTAGCACTAACATCATAATAAAGTGAAACTTTACTCGGTGGGGGGTTTTGTCCATCCCCCACTAAGTATTAGCCTTCACCACTCCCGCTATTTGCGGGCTGTTATCTCCCACCTAACTTCTGTGCTCCACCTGAATTTTGAGGTGGAATTTTACTGCCCGTTAATGCGGGATAAATGCAATTAACTTTACTTTGCTCTTATAAATGAAAACTATCCATTCACAATTACTCCACCATTTACATGCATCATTTGCCCTGTCACATATGCCGAATCACTAGACGCCAAATATACATATGCAGGCGCTAATTCATACGGCTGACCAGGCCTTTGCATAGGAACATTGCTCCCAAACTGTGATACTTTTTTCTCATCAAAACTGGATGGAATAAGCGGTGTCCAAATTGGGCCTGGTGCAACCCCATTTACACGAATTCCTTTTTGTACTAACGACTGAGATAGCGATCTTGTAAAAGCGACAATCGCTCCTTTCGTTGCAGAATAATCAATCAACGTTTCATTTCCTTCATACGCAACGATAGATGCCGTGTTTATAATTACATCCCCTTGCTTTAAATGAGAGAGCGCTGCTTTTGTAACATGAAAATAAGAAAAAATATTAATACGGAACGTTTTTTCTAACTGTTCCGCTGTAATATACTCTAGCCCTTGCTGCGGATATTGCTGTGCGACGTTATTCACAAGAACATTTAAACTCCCCAGCTGCCGGGCGGTCTCTTCCACAATATCTTTACAATGTTGCTCATTACTTAAATCCCCCGGCAGCAATACACAATTCACGCCTTCTTTCTCAACAAGTTGTTTCGTCTCATTCGCATCTTCGTCCTCATCTAAATAAGCAATCGCAATATTTGCTCCCTCTTTTGCAAAAGCGATGGACACAGCTCGTCCAATCCCGCTATCTCCCCCTGTAATTAATACATTCTTTCCTTTTAACTTTTCGCTTCCTTTATAATTAGGATCTTCAAACTTTGGACGAGGATTCATTAACGATTCAATACCAGGCTGTTTATTTTGATGTTGCGCTGGCATCGTTAAAAAGTTTTTTTGCTGTGGCATAACTTCCTTCAACTCCTTTCCCCTTATAATGTACACAATATTAAAAACTACTTACACATTAAAAAACCGCAATTCACGCTCATTTTCACGGTTAATATTCGAATTTACGACATAAAATATGAATTGTTCTAAAGTTTTTATGCAAAACTATTGCAAAATAGTTAAAAAGCGAATATTATATATAACTGTTGTGAAAATTATTCGTAAAAAGAAAGGATGTTTATATGTTTAACCTTTCAAAACATAAAACTTCTATTAAAACTGAAATTATGGCAGGTATTATTACCTTTTTAACAATGGCATATATCATTGTCGTAAACCCTGTCATCCTTGGGGATGCAGGCGTTCCATTTGAACAAGCATTTACAGCGACAATCATTGCAGCTGTTGTCGGAACATTATTTATGGCGATCTTTACAAACTTACCAATCGCAATTGCACCGGGTATGGGATTAAATGCTTACTTCTCTTATTCTGTTGTAAAAGCTCATGAAGGCATGACTTTCGCGATTGCATTCTCTGCTGTATTCGTAGCAGGTATGATTTTGATTTTGTTATCATTCACATCTTTCCGTACGAAATTAATGGAAGTAATTCCTGAAAACTTAAAACATGCACTGACTGCTGGTATCGGTCTTTTTATTGCTTTTATCGGTTTGCGCTTAACAGGAATTGTTACAAAAAATGATGCAAACTTAGTTGGGCTTGGCGATCTTCACTCTCCTCCAGTTCTACTAGCATTAGCTGGCCTTGGAATTACAATTATCCTTATGTCTTTAAATATAAACGGGGCACTATTTATCGGAATGTTATTAACTGGTATTATCGCTTACTTCACAGGTCAATTAACATTCTCAAACGGCGTTACATCAATGCCTGGATTACCAGAAGGAATTATCGTTTCAAATCCAATTACTGCTGTATCTGATGTAATTAACTACGGATTATACGGCGTTGTGTTCTCATTCTTCCTTGTTACACTATTTGATACAACCGGAACATTACTTGGTGTAGCACAACAAGGTGGATTTATGAAAGACGGAAAGCTTCCAAAAGCAGGACGAGCTCTTCTATCTGACTCATTCTCAGCAACAATTGGAGCTATGTTCGGAACAACACCATCAACAGCTTACATTGAATCATCTGCTGGTGTCGCAGCTGGTGGTCGTACTGGTTTAACAACTGTTACAGTAGCTGTTCTATTTGCATTAGCAGCATTCTTCGGACCGTTAGTGAGCGCTGTTTCTGGCGTTTCAGCTATTACAGCACCATCATTAATTATCGTTGGTAGCCTTATGATGGGTTCAGTTCGATATATCGATTGGGATACGTTCGATGAAGCATTCCCAGCATTTTTAGTAATCTTAAGCATGCCACTTACATCAAGTATCTCAACAGGTATCGCACTTGGATTTATTTCATACCCACTTATGAAAGTGGCAAAAGGACAATTCCGTGCTGTTCACCCACTTGTGTATTTATTCGGGATCTTGTTCGCTTATCAATTAGTTTTCTTACCACATTAAAATCCCTCATAAAGAGGGATTTTTTTCATAAATAAAAAAGTAGAGCATCGAATTCCGATGCTCTACTTTTCTTTTGCAACAATCACACGAACCACTTTTAGCGCAAGCAGTAAGAGCAAGTTTGCTACTGCTACAAGTCCTAAGAAGACTGCTATCATCAGCTCTCCCATTCCGTTATTTACTAAAAACATAACGAAAGACATAAAAGCTAAAGCAAACAGTATTAACGTTGGTATGTATTTAATAAAAGGCTTCTTATATGATTTTTTAGAAAGAAGAAATGTAATTACTAATGTCATAATGAAAACAAAATATACGGCAAATAAGAAAATCATACAAACGCCTCCTCTTCAGCCAAACTACTTAACTATAAAAACCCCCTCCAAATATAAAGGGAGCTCACAATTTCTAATACCTCTCAGCTACCTGTAATTCTTTACTATACTTTTGAATGAAAACTGATGAAATAACCATCATCATTCCTACACTAAACCCAATAAGCTGATTTAGTAGCATTTCATCATAAATCAACCAGCGCAGCAGAAATGCACCGCCAAAAATAAGCATTGCAGTAAATCCAGTATGTCTAAGCCCTTTATATACATTTTCCATATGTATCATCACATACTTTTATCCACATTACACCATAACGTTTATTGAATATTGCCATCAAGTAAACGTATCGTCCTCTGGCAATATTCAGCCACCTTTTGATCGTGTGTTACAACTAGTACCGTTTTTCCTTGTTTATTAATTTCTTTTAAAATGCTCATAATTTTTTCCCCGTTTTCTTGATCGAGAGCACCAGTCGGTTCATCAGCAAGTATAATTTTTGTATCTTGTGCTAAAGCCCTTGCTATTGCTGTTCTTTGCTGTTCTCCACCTGATAACTCGTAAGGATATTTGTTAATATGCCTCTCAAGCCCTACCATTTCCAGCATTTCTTTTGATATTTGTATACGTTTCTTATGAGAAATTCTTCTATATATAAGTGGAAGCATTACATTTTCAATAACTGTATAATCATCTAGTAGCGAAAAGTTCTGAAACACAAATCCAACTTCCTTATTTCTATACTTATGATAGTTTGACTTTAATGTACTCGTATCCATGCCATCTAAAAAATACTTTCCAGTAGAGGGGCTATCAATTAAGCCAATAATGTTAAGTAAGGTTGATTTCCCCGAACCAGATGGCCCCATAATAGCTATCATTTCGCCTTTTTCTATTGTAAGATTAATATCTTTTAAAGCACTAAAATTACTCTTTCCGTATCCCTTAGCCACATTTGCGAGCTGAATCATCTATAACACCTCTTTCATATATGTATTTTTTATTTTTAGTACATTGAAGTAAATGATTGCATATATAATGAGGATCATTACAATTGATAGAGCACCTATAACAATCAATGATTCTATAGAGACTTGTAACGTTCCAAAGAAAGATACTGTACTATTTTCTAGCCCTTTCTGAATTTCAATTACTCCGCTATTCTCCCATTGAAAATACATAATTCCTATACATATAGATAAAATGAATAACAACATATACTCAATAACAAACGTAAGACATAGTTGAAAAGTACTTGCTCCTAATGCTGATTTAATAGAAATATTTTTACGCTCCATATAAAGCGCTGCCATTGATGTTAATAAAATAGATATAAATGAAAAAAATAAAACTGTACCGCTTAATAATAAGGGGTATGACATATTATCAATGCCTTGCTTTTCATTTTCTAACAATTTATTCGGATTTGTAATATAATACGAATACCCCTTGCCTTCTGTTACCTTTAATACTTTCTTTTGAAATTCATTTATATCCACTTTTCCATTTGTTTCTATAATCAGCCCATTGTATAAAAGTTCTACACTATAAAATTCTATTTCTTCTGTTCCAATTGGTAAAATAGCCATGTCATCTAATAATGTAATACGATTATCCGATATTTCACCGCTTCGAGGATATGTAAATGGTGAATTTTTTTCTAAAAAACCGATTACTTTTAGCTTCATTTTTCCAGATGGTACGACATCACCAATAGATACCTTTTCTTTATAATTAGCACCTAATATAACAGGTCTAATATCAAATACTGATTTATGAAATTCCGATTCCTCAAAATATCTTCCTTGTGAAAGTCGTATATGAAAGTATTTATTAATATCTTTATCAATAATAAGAGTCTTTATCGTTCCATTTTCTTTTTTTAAGCTAAGTGAATAGTTACGGAACAAATAATTTGTTGTATTTGTGATTGATATCGTATTAGATAACGCTTGAATGAAATGTTGATAATCACTTTTCGCTTTTTCTTCGCTAAACAACGTTATATCTTGCGTCGCATAAAGTTCATAGAAATTTTTATGAGTCGATAAATTATTTGCTACTGTCATCATTTTTCGATATCCCGAAAGATTACTAATAAATTCTATTGCTGAAGAAAATGCAATAATTAAAGAAATTACTATAATCAAACTTGGTAACAACCGTTTTTTCACAGACCGTATAGAATCAAATATAAAAAACATGACGACCTCCTACGTTCTTAAATGTTTTCCGGGATATATATTTATAATGTGCTTGATTGGAATTATAGTAACAAACATTGTAAGAAAAATTTTAAAAACAACATTACATATCAATACATATAGTGTTAATGGTTTTAATAAGTATGTCTGAAAATACGTATGAATTGTTCCAGAAAATATTTCTAACGTAAGAAAAACCAACAACATCGCTGCTAGAGAAATAAACAAAATTTGAATATATAGTTCGCAGTAAATAGACATATTAGAAGCACCTACTGCTTTTTTTAATGCAATCTCTCTTTCTTTTTTATAAATCCAAAATAAAACCGCAGAAATGCCAGAAGCAATTGCAACAAGAATGAATTTATAATAATACTTATTTGCTGGATCTATATATGTTACATTTAGTTCCTGAAGATCTCTTTCATTCAGTATTTGAACCTCACCCGAAATTACTTCTTTGCTCTTATTCATAAAAGTTTTTATTTCGTTATGGATAGATGATGTAGGGTTAACAACTGTTAATTGTAATTGTTTACTCGCGATAATACCTTTTTTAGATATAGTAGGTAAGTTTTGAAGTGGAACGTATATGCCTGCTACGCCGACGTCACTGTCTTTTCTCGATATAGTTCCTATTTTTTTATATGTATCATCAAATTCATATAATTCCTCTACATTCGTTTGATCACCAACAACCATATCATTTACATTTTCACGATGAAAATATTGCCCTTCAGAAATATATGGCGTCCAATAATACTCATCTTTTAAGTTCACAGCTATGATCTTTGTTGCTCCTGAACTATTTAATGCTTTTAAATGCTCTACGTAAATATCACTTTTCACAAAAGTATCTTGTATGAAAGGAATTATCGCTTCCAATTCAGTTGCATTCGCTATCGGAACAGTTAAAATTTGATTTTTTTCTGGGAAACCGATTTGAAAAGCAGATATAAAATTTCGTTTAGACTCTGTTAAAAGCGCGGCAACTGATATAGAAAGAAAAGAAATAAAAAATGACATAAGAAGAATTACGGAAAACAGTTTGTTGCTTTTTATATTTTTAAAAGCTAAATACATGACTCGGCTCCTTTTAAATAAGAAGGAGATGATATACATCCCCTTCTCCTTATCCAAATATTTATAAAGACAACTGTTTAATATTTTTTATTACTGTAATCGTAAGTTCCTATTACTATTAAAGGTACCTTTGTAATCGTAAGTTTCCATTACTATCAAAATTACCTTTGCGAATCTCTTCTTGATAGTCATTATCCTCATTAGCATAATGCTCAGAGTATAGTCCTTTTGCACCAAAGGCGTTATATGCACCATTACTCACAGTAGCATTTAATGCTCTTCCAGATTCATGGGATCCTAATTTATCCGAAGCGCTTTCAATATATGAATTATTTCCATTTGAATTAATAAAAGAAATTGCTACTGAACAGCGAGATGCATTTTGATTCGTAGTCGTTTGAGCTCTGTAAGATAGTAGATTACCGCTTTTGTGACCACTTAAAGTTGGATAGAATGCACTTGTTGAGATTGATGTTGCTAATAATACTAAAGTCGTAATTGAAAAAACCTTTCCTTTCATTAACAATCACCTCATAAATTAAATAGTTTAGTAGCGCTACATCGTCATAATACCCTTCAAGCCAATTTTTCTCAATAATAAACCCATATGTTTTACAAACTCTTTAAACACTTAAACATTAATACATTTTTAAAAAGTAACGTATAAGTAGCAATACAAAAAAGGCTGCAGAGAACTCCTTCTCCACAGCCTAATTATTATTTTTGCAAAAACGCCTGTAAATCTGCAAACTGTCTCTTCGCATCTTCATAGCCTTGCTCATATAGATTTTGTAATTTAGCCGTATCCTTTTCCATACGATCTACTTGAAGCGGCACTTCTGGGCGAATAACAAATAAATTACCAGCTTGTTCTTCTTTTTCAATGTAGTGAAGTGTTTCATTATACACTTCATAACGGGCTAGCATCGTGTTAACAAGGTTCGGGTATTTTTTATAAGCTTTCGTTGCAATCCAGCCAAATTTTGATTTTTTCTTTGCGTAACCATGGTTTCTCGTCAAAATAACGACTGATTTTTTAAATCCATCCTCCTGTGCTTTACGAACTGGAATCGGATCAGAAATCCCGCCATCTAACAATTGCTTACCACGGTAATTTACTACTGGTGCAATAAATGGTAATGAACTAGATGCTTGTAATAAATTTAGTGCATCATCATTCGTTCCCTCTTTTTCAAAATAAACAGATTGTCCTGTTTCACAATCCGTTGTTCCTATAAGGAAGCGCTCCGGACTATTAAAGTATGTGTCAAAATCAAATGGGACATGCTTTTCTGGAATTTCATGAAAAATGAATTCCATATCAAATAGCTGGCGTTTTTTCCACAAGTTTTTATACGATAAATACTTCGGATGTGATGCATAATCAATATTTACTGTTTTATTTCTATTTCTTTGTCTGGAAAGATACGACGCTGCATGACAAGCACCAGCTGATACACCGACTACATATGGAAAATATAAATCTTGTTCCATAAAGTATTCTAGTATCCCACCAGTATATACACCACGCATACCGCCTCCTTCTAATACTAACCCCGTATTTTCAAGCATGTTATTCTCTCCTCTTTATATACATTGACTCTTTAATTATTCACTATGTTAAGTATCTTTTTCTATTATATATGAGTTCTTTCAGAAATTATATTCAAAAGGCTTGAAAAAAGAAAAATAGAGACTCCTCAACAATCCAGTCTCTATTTTAAGCTCTTTGATCCGCAACGATATGAATATCAATATACTTCGTTTGTCTCATAATTTCATTTACAATAGAACCTTTTCGTATTTCTTCCCACCGTGTTCTCGCCGATTGCCCAAGTAAAACTTGTGTCACCTGTAGTCTTTTCGCAACTTCAATAATAACATCAGCTGGCTTTCTTCCTTTCGCTTCTTCTAATACAAAGCTCGCCTCAAATTGATTCGTTAGCGATTTCCACTCTTCAATTGTTTGCTTTTTCCCTGCTGAAAGGGAATCTATATTTTCCCTTTCTACGTTTAACACATACAATTCAGCGTTTAACCGATCAGCCATGCGCCATCCCCGTCTTATCAATTTCTCCGCTGTCGAACTATATTGCACACAAACGAGAATTTTTTCCTTTACACCAATCGGTTCTATAACGGTTTGACTAATTTTCTCATCCATATCATCTGCAACTTCGCGAAGCGATAATTCTCTGAGTGCTCCTAAATTATTAAGCGTAAAGAAATTTTGTAAGCTTTGTTGAATTTTTTCTTTCTTATATATCTTTCCATCTATTAATCTCTTCCTTAATACCTCAGGTGTTGCATCAACGAGTTGAATTTCATTTGCTTTTTGCAAAATAAAATCTGGAATACGCTCTCTTACTTTTACATTCGTAATTTGAGCTACAATGTCATGAACACTCTCTAAATGTTGAATATTAAATGCTGATAATACCGATATGCCAGCCTCTAGCAATTCTTGCACATCCATATAACGTTTCTTATTTTTGGATCCAGGAATGTTACTATGCGCAAGTTCATCCACTACAACTACTTGCGGTGCACGTTTTATAATTTCTTCCACATCAAGCTCATAAAATCCCTTTCCTTTATACTGTATTTCTTTTAAAGGAACTTTTTCTAAATCAGCAATTGCTTCTTCTGTTTCTTTTCTTCCATGCGTTTCAATTAAACCAATTATAATATCAATACCATCTTTTTTCATTTCTCTAGCATCAAATAGCATCTTATAACTTTTCCCCACCCCTGGAGCAGCCCCTACGTATAGCTTTAACTTCCCGCGATTTTGCTGACGAATATATTCTAAATACTCTTCTGGCGTTCGCCTTTGAAACGTCGGTTTATAGTCATCCGCATACAAAATACTCACACCCTTTCTTTCGAAACAACACTACCTCAATCCTTTAGATTGAGGTAGCGTTGTTTCTATTTCATTAGTTTCTGTAATTCTAAATTTAACTTTAAGACGTTCACTCGATCTTCTCCAAATAAACCGAGTGCAGCGCCTTCCGTTTGATCCTTAATCAATTGATCAAGCTTTTCTTTCGGAATATTCGTTAATTTCGAGATGCGATCTACCTGTACGGAAGCCGCCTTCGGACTAATGTCAGGATCAAGCCCTGAACCTGAATTCGTCACTAAATCTATCGGTACTTCTGTAACTGGAACAGTTGGATTTTTTTCCTTCCAATCTGTAATACTTTTCTCTACTCGTTTCTCTAAATCTGGATTAGACGGTGCATAGTTATTTGAACCAGATGCTTCTGCTTTATATTCTATACTAGAGACACGTCCATGAAAATAACGTGGGTCTGTGAAATTTTGACCGATTAATTTCGAACCAATTACTTCATCTTTATCATTATATATAAGACTTCCATCCGCATTATCCTTCATTACCGCTTGCGCAATACCAGTTACAATAAGCGGGTATACAAGTCCACACAACACTAAGAACGTAAAAGTAATACGAATAATTGGTGAAAGTATACTTTGTTTTTTCGCCATCTTTTTTCCCCTCTTCCCTATATGAACACGCCGACAATCATATCAATTACTTTAATTCCAATGAACGGAACGATAACTCCGCCAAGCCCGTAAATGAGTAAGTTTCGGCTAAGCAGCGCATTAGAACTCATCGGTTTATATGCGATACCTTTCATCGCTAGCGGAATTAGTAACGGAATAATAACTGCATTAAATATTAATGCTGATAAGATTGCTGAAAGCGGTGATGTTAATTTCATAATGTTTAATGCTTCCATTTGCGGAATCGCAAGTGTAAACATCGCTGGAATGATTGCAAAATATTTTGCAATATCATTCGCAATACTAAACGTCGTTAACGCACCACGTGTCATTAACAATTGCTTACCGATTCCTACAACCTCAATAATTTTAGTTGGATTCGAATCTAAATCGATCATATTGGCCGCTTCTTTCGCAGCTGTGGTACCACTATTCATCGCCAATCCAACATCAGCTTGCGCTAATGCCGGAGCATCATTTGTACCATCACCTGTCATTGCCACAAGTTTCCCTTTATCTTGCTCTGCTTTAATAACCGCAATTTTATCTTCTGGCTTACACTCCGCAACGAATTCATCTACTCCTGCTTCTTTGGCAATTGTTGCTGCTGTTAATGGGTTATCTCCTGTACACATAACCGTTTTAATCCCCATTTGGCGCAATTGTTCAAAACGCTCACGCATACCAGGTTTTACTGTATCCTTTAAATAAATTAAACCGTAAATACGATCATCTACTGCAACTACAAGCGGTGTTCCGCCCTCTTTTGAAATTAAATCTGCTTTTTGATTTACATCTTTCGGAATCGTTCCGCCTTGTGATTGAACCCATTCAATCACGCTACCTACAGCACCTTTTCTCACTTTCGTTCCGTCTTTTAAATCAACACCACTCATTCTCGTTTCTGCTTTAAATGGAACAAATTCACCTTGTTCTGCAAATTCTCTATTATATGATATAGATTTCGTTTGTACATATTCTATAACTGATCGACCTTCTGGCGTTTCGTCTAAAACTGAGCTAATGGCAGCCCATTTTCCTACTTGCTCAATCGTTTCATTTCCTACAGGTAGCAGTGTATGTGCCATCCGGTTCCCGAAAGTAATCGTACCTGTTTTATCTAAAATAATTGTATTAATATCACCCGCAGCTTCTACTGCTTTCCCTGACATTGCTAGCACATTAAATTTTGTCACACGGTCCATCCCAGCAATACCAATCGCTGATAATAACCCACCAATTGTCGTTGGAATTAAACAAACTAACAACGCTACAAGTACAGCTGTATCAATTTGAAACCCTAAATAATTTGTGAAAATCGGCAACGTCACAACAACGATTAAGAAAATAAGAGTTAAACTCGTTAATACTGTATTTAAAGCAATCTCATTCGGCGTTTTTTGACGAGCAGCGCCTTCTACTAATGAAATCATTTTATCAATAAATGATTCACCAGGATTGCTCGTAATTATAATTGTAATCTCATCACTTACGACCATCGTTCCACCTGTTACTGAACAAAAATCACCGCCCGCCTCTTTTATTACAGGAGCTGATTCCCCTGTAATTGCAGATTCATCTACAGACGCTAATCCTTTAATTACTTCACCATCATTCGGAATCATTTCTCCTTGTTTTACAATAACAACGTCACCTTTTCTCAGATCAGTTGCTGAAACTTGAACAATATCTCCATTTTCTTTTACAACATTTGCAAACACATCTTTCTTCGATTGTTTTAAAGAATCTGCTTGTGCTTTACCACGACCTTCAGCTAACGCTTCTGCAAAGTTGGCAAATAAAACTGTAAATAATAGAATGAGAGAAACTGTTATATTAAACCATCCTGGTACACTATTAGAACTACTTGGAAGAAAGGATAAAATGAACGTAATTATAAAGCCAATTTCCACAATGAACATAATCGGATTCTTTATCATTACTTTCGGATTCAATTTCGCAAAGGATTGTTTCATCGCATGCGTCACGATATCACGATCCAACGTTTTCGCTTGTCTAACCTCATCTTCTACAGCATGTATTTGTGACTGATTTATTTGTTTTTCTTTTACCACTACCGGTCTCATCATTTACCCTCCATTACTTCAATGTAAGAAATTCTGCAATTGGGCCGAGTACTAACATCGGGAAAAATGTTAACGCACCAACAATTACAATCGTTCCGATAAAAATCCCTCCAAATAAACCATTATCTGTACGGAACGTTCCGACTGTTTCTGGTACGACCGTCTTCTCTTTCAACGAAGCTGCCACAGCTAGCATCGTAATTAAACTGAAATAGCGTCCTAAAAACATAACTAAACCAGTCGTAATATTCCAAAACGGTGTATTATCTGCTAATCCTTCAAATCCAGATCCGTTATTCGCAGCTGACGATGTATACTCATATACAACTTGCGTTAAACCGTGGAAACCTGAATGAGAAATTGCATCCGTTCCTAAACTTGTCGAAAGAGCTAATGCTGAAAATCCTAAAATAAGCAATGGATGAAATAAAATCGTTACCGCAATTAATTTCATTTCCTTCCCTTCAATTTTCTTACCTAAAAACTCTGGTGTCCGTCCAACCATTAACCCAGATATGAAGACTGCAATAATTGCATACATAATAATGTTAACAAAGCCTGCTCCAACACCACCGTATACTGTATTTAACATCATATTTACGAGTGGTACTAAACCGCCAATCGGTGTTAATGTATCATGCATCGTATTAACGGCCCCTGTTTCAGCAGCTGTCGTTACTGTTGCGTATAGTGAAGAAAATACTGTTCCAAATCGTACTTCTTTTCCTTCTGTACTTCCTTGTACATGTTCAATACCCATTCCATTTAACGCTGGATTCCCATTTAATTCCGCTGTAGTAATCGTTATAAACCCTAGTAAAAACACCATAAATAGTGAAACGAAAAGGATACGTCCTTGTTTTTTATTTCCTACCATTCGTCCGTACGTAAATGGTAGTGCTGTTGGCAATAACATCATAAGCATCATTTGTAAAATATTACTCATTTGTCCTGGATTTTCGAAAGGATGTGTAGAATTTGCCCCGAAAAATCCACCGCCGTTATTTCCAAGTTCCTTAATGGAAACGAATGATGCAACTGGACCACGCAAAATACTTTGCTTCGCACCATCAATTGTTTGTGCTGTAACTGCCCCGTCTAACGTTTGTGGTACACCAAGTGCGACAAAGACTAGCGCTGCAATAAATGCGATAGGAAGAAAAACTCTCGTTAATGCTCTCGTAAAATCAACGAAAAAGTTACCGAGTTCTTTTCCAGCGAGTCCTCTAATAAAAGCCATAACAAGTGCTAACGTCGTTGCTGGTGCCGCAAACATTAAAAATGTAATCCCGATTAATTGTGATAAATAAGATAAACCATTTTCACCGCTATAATGCTGTAAGTTTGTATCAGCCATAAAACTAATCGCTGTATTAAAAGCGAGCGTAGGCTCCATTCCTTCAATATGTGCTGGATTTAGCGGCAGCACACCTTGTAATCTGAAAATGAAATATACGACAACAATCATGAATCCATTGAGTAAAACTAATGATAATGCGTACTGTTTCCACGTTTGATTGTATGCTTTTACACCCGTAATTTTAAAAATAAGTTTTTCAAAAGGCCCGAATACTTTATCTAGCGTTTTGCTACCTTGAAAGGCTTTCTCTAAATAAATCCCCGTTGGCTTTGCTACTAAAATAAACAAGAGCATTGTAATAACGACTGCAACCCAAATCATAATGAATGATTCCCCCTAATTAAAACTTTTCTGGATTTAATAATGCGTATACTAAGTACACCGTAATCGCTGCAACAATAACCGATAAGGCAATCATCATGATTGCTTCCCTTCTTTCACAACTTTATCTGACCAACTTGCAAGACTTGCCATCGATGCGACTAACCCAACAAAAATCCCGATCATTACAACATCTAACATAACTACCCCTCGCTTTTTGTTAAAATTTACCATCAGGTTATCAAAAAAAGAACACTAAGCTCTACTTAGTGTTCGAAACGAACAACACAAAGTAAACCTCCTCTCTAAACGCTTACGAGGTTAGCTGTCGGATTCGGGCCTAAAGAGTAGCCCTACTTTCAAAATTGAAAGATTCACCCCAAGTGACGATGCACAAAATTGGTTCCCCCGCTCCATTTCTGGAACTCAGCGATTTTAGGTTTTTTTTGGAAATTTCATAAATGATTTATGAGAGTAAATATACTCCTCTATATTTAACTTGTAAAGGGGCAAATTACTGAAAATAAGAAAATATTCCATCTTTTAAACGCTTACATTACGTGTTATTAATATTCTTTCATCTGTTTTCTTGTCTTTTCTTTCTTTTTCATAAAAATGATCCTTTAAATATGAAATAGAAAGAGCGAATTACATGAAGTGCATAGCTTGCTGCACTCAGTATTCGCTCTTTTTTCATTCAACCTTTATTCTCCTCGTAAAAATGCACGTAAATTTCTTCCCCGAATATAAACTTGCGACAGTTCTGCATTTAGCTGCTCATATTCGATAATATCTGTTTTTAAATATAAGGCATCTTTCGATGGCAATATTATATATGGCCTTGGAAAAATAGGATCGAGCGCCACCAATTCTTGAACTCGCTCTACCGATGCCACCCAACGATTCGCTATATCTCCTAGTAACAATACCTTCATCTTCGTTTCCCCCGCTCTATTCAAAAAATAAAAAAGAAATATTATCACAGTTCGTAAACACTACAAATTTAGCTCCAATTGTTTCATAGAGCCTGGCTGGATAGCGTTTATTCTTTGTAACAACAGTAATAGGCGCTTGAAAAGAGAAACGAATGCGTTCTGTGAAAAAGCTAACTATCGGAAGCTCATCTCCTAGTAAAATTACTTTCTTAATCCGCTCGCAAATACTAGTAAAATCCTGCTCCTTATTACAGCTATAAGTCGAATCAAATCCACAATTCCTAACTTCAGCTGCTATCTCTTCATTTGCTGTAAAAATAATTAACTCATGCTGAAATGCTACTAGCTCTCTTAAACTCTTTATCTTATTTTCTTCTCCAACACAAATAAGCGTTAATTCCATGTACCTCATCCTCCTTAGCATAAAAGAACTCAAACATAGATTGATATTCTCCTATACTAATCAGACCGACGAAGTGATATATCCATCATGGCACCGCCCTCTCTCAAGACGCTTACGAAGTTAGCTGTCGGATTCGGACTTTGAGAGTAGCCCTACTTTCAAAATTGAAAGATTCACCCCTAGTGACAACGCACAAATTGGTTCCTCCGCTCCATAAATTTGGACTCAGCATATTACAAAAATGTATTCTGGCTGATATATTACTCCTGTGTTTGGAAAAAGTAAACAGAAAAAAGCCAGTTGTAAAACTGGCTTTTCCATTCTTTATGCTTATGCTTTATTCAATTTGTACGCAAAATGATTCGTCGGTCCATGACCACTACCAATATTCAACGGCTCTTCAATCGCTATACTAATAAATCGTTTTGCCTCTTGAACTGCCTCTTCAATTGAATACCCTTTAGCAAGTCCTGCTGTAACTGCAGACGCGAATGTACATCCGCTTCCGTGCGTTTGCTTCGAAGGAATTCGTTCACTTCTAAATTCAATAAACTCTTCTCCATCAAAGAGTAAATCAATTACTTCATTACCTTGATATTCTGCATGTCCGCCCTTCATAAGCACATATTTAGCACCTAATTCGTGCAATACTTTCGCAGCTTCTTTACTATCTTCTATATTTTGAATCTCCATCCCAGTTAACACTTCTGCTTCCGGAACATTCGGTGTTACAACAGTTGCTACTGGTAATAAATATTCCTTTAATGCTTGTACTGCTTCTTGTTGTAATAATGATGCTCCGCCTTTTGCAATCATAACAGGATCTAGTACAATATTATTCCAGCCAAATTTCTTAATATGTTCTGCAACGATTTGAATAATTTCACTACTAAATAGCATCCCTAGTTTCACCGCATCTGGTGTTAAATCCGTACCAATTGAATTCAGCTGTTCCGTAATTCCTTCTAAAGAAACAGGATATACCCCTTGAACGCCAAGCGTATTTTGAGCAGTAATTGCTGTAATAGCCGTCATTCCATACACACCAAGCTCTTGGAATGTTTTTAAATCTGCTTGAATTCCAGCGCCGCCTCCGCTATCAGATCCTGCAATCGTTAAAGCTTTATTCACTTTCATCCCACTCATCCTTTTCTATCCAAAATAGCGATGATAAATTATTTTCGCTTCGCTTATATCTTTCGTTCCATGTACAAGTACACGGCCATCTTTGAAAGCAACTAATCTCTTTTCTCCAACCGAAAATGATAGTAAATATGGATTTACATTCAAATCATTCACACGATCATTCAGCAATTTTTTATATTGTTCAAAATCCATTTCCTCTTTATGAGGTGGTCTAATTTGAACTGTATTTCTCCCGCATAACACCGCTGTTTTTGAAGTGTTTTCTTTATTTAAATACGGATATAATGCTTGCTCACCACATGATAGACAATTATGTTTACGAAGCTTTTGCACATTCATACATGAATACTCATTTTTCCATACATCAAATGATACAAGCCCCTCTCGAAGCGAGTCATAATCTTCTACTAACAGTTTAAGTGTTTCCGTTACTTGATGAGAAACGACAAGAGATACAGCAGGTGATATAATCCCCGCTGTATCACATGTCGCTCCACCAAGCGGAATCGATTGTAATAAACAAGATAAACATGGCGTTTTGCCTGGAATAATAGTATAAGAAAGACCGTAACTTCCTACACATGCCCCGTAAACCCATGGAATAGAATATTTTTGCGATATATCATTCACAATGAAACGCGTTTCGAAATTATCAGTCGCATCGATAATTACATCAACATTTGTAACGAGTTCTTCTAACTCTTCAGCCGTTACATCTTGAACGAGAGCTTCTACTCTTACTTCACTATTAATCTCTTTTAGACGTTTTTTTGCCGCCACAGCCTTCGGAAGGTTATTCTCTACATCACTCTCTGCATACAATTGCTGTCTTTGTAAATTACTCCAATCCACATAATCGCGGTCAACAATTGTCACCTTACCAACGCCAGCTCTTACAAACATCTCTGCATTTGCACTACCTAATGCACCTGCACCGATAATAAGTACATGCTTTTCTCTTATCTTTTGTTGTCCTTCTCCCCCAATTGGAGAAAATAGTTCTTGGCGAGAATATCGATTATTCAACTACGCTCATTCCTTCTAAAGGACTACTTGCCGTTGCACAACGTTTACGTGCAATACGGCCTGCTTCAAAGCCTATCCGCCCTGCCTCAATACCTAATTTCATTGCGTATGCCATTTTAATAGGATCTTTTGCCCCCGACACAGCCGTATTTAATAAAACACCATCTGCTCCTAATTCCATCGCAAATGCCGCATCAGCTGGGCTACCAATACCAGCATCCACGATAACTGGTACTGTCGCTTGTTCAATAATGAAACTTAAATTTAATGGATTTACAATACCAAGTCCTGAACCAATCGGTGATGCACCTGGCATAATGGCATGCACGCCAAGTTCTTGTAATTTACGCGCTAATACAACATCATCAGATGTGTACGGTAGAACGATAAATCCTTCTTCAAGTAACATTTCAGATGCTTTTAACGTTTCTACCGGATCAGGTAATAACGTTCTATCATCACCAATAACTTCTACTTTTATCATGTCACAAAGTCCAGAAGCTTTTGCTAATTTCGCAATTCGAACAGCTTCTTCAGCATTTTTTGCTCCTGCTGTATTTGGTAATAACGTATATTTTTTCACATCAAGTTTCTCTAATAAATTAGGTTGCTTCGCATCAAATATATCCATGCGACGTACTGCGAACGTTAAAATTTCAGCCTCAGAAACGTCAATTGCTTTTTGCTGTACATCAAAATCAGAGAATTTCCCTGTTCCTAATAAAAGTCTAGAATGAAATGAAAATGGTCCAATGTTTAACATAATCAACCGCCTCCTACGAAAGTTACAATCTCAATTTGGTCTCCATCAAAAACTGATGTATCTTTATGATCATCTTTTTGTAAAATATCTTTATTACGCTCTACTACAACAATTCTGTTATCTAATTCTAAATGTGTAAGTAGCTCAGCTACTGTTTCCACACTCACTGGTACTTCAATTTGATTACCATTAATTTTTAAATTCAAACTTCCATCCCCTTTCTAAACCGATTTAGAAAGCAATGAATCTAGCAGATGATTCTCCTGCTTTCCTTCTATTAAATCAGCCATATACTGACCAGAAACAGGACTTAATAAAATACCGTTTCGATAATGTCCAGTACAAGCATATAAACCTTTTATTTCTTCATGCTCTCCCATATAAGGAGCTTCATGATTCGATTGTGGCCTTAATCCTGCCCATGTACTTTCCCACTCTGCTTCTTTTAAAGCAGGCAATATCGTATAAGCACGCTCTAATATGGAAGTAATACTTTCTGGTTGTACAGATTTATTGAACGTATGAGGCTTCATCGTTGCCCCAATCACATAACGGCCACCGCGCTTCGGCGTAATATAAAACCGCTCTTGGAAAATAGGAGCTTTCAAGAGAGGTTTCCTGCTTCTTACTGCAACAACCTCTCCCTTAACAGGATATGTACCCCAATCACTATGGAAATAATGTAGTAATTTCGTACTCCATGACCCTCCAGCGATAACGACTTTTTCGCATGTGATTACACCTTCACTCGTAACAATCCCAGTCACTTTATTATTCTCAATACGAATATCAAACACTTCTGTTTGTTCATATATGTCAGCTCCAGAAAATGCCGCGGAATGCGCGAATGCTTTCGTAAGCTCTGGTGCAATAACGTGACCATCTTTCGGATAATATACCGCTCCTATAATTGACTCGGATAGAAACGGCTCTTTTTCCCGTAAATGGTCCCCCGTTAGAAAATAGGAATCTTCACCTGTTTTCTGTTGCCAATCCATAATATGAAGAATTCTTTCCTTCTCATCTTCATTTTGGGCAATGCGATAAATGCCTTTTTCCTCATACCCAATATCGATGCCTGTCTTTTCACGTAAAACTTCTGCAAGTTGTGGAAATATAGCACGGCTTTCTCTAGCAAGCTCAAACAGCGGATCATATTCATCCCATTCTGCCTGCACACCGAGCAAACCAGCAGCTGCTTTCGAAGCTTCAGATGCGATTCTTTGTTTCTCTATAATCGCTACTTTATGCCCTCTTTCTGCTAGAAAGTGTGCAACTGAGCTACCAATTACACCTCCGCCAATAATCGCTACATCATACTTCTTACACATGTTTTTCCGCCCACTTTCTTATTGATTCCTTATAAGATTTTGCTCTGCTATACGGGTTACTACTACTTACAATTCCAGACATAACAGCAATTCCACTTACTTTACTTGCAAGAACATCCATTGTATTTTCAGGAGTAATTCCTCCAATAGCTATAATCGGTATCGATAAGCTCTTTGCAATGTCCGAAATTTCCTCTAACCCTCTCGCCGGCACACCTTTTTTGCACTCTGTTGGGAATACATGACCATAAACGAGCGAATCAGCCCCATTCTTAAAAGCCTCTATCGCTTCTTCTAAAGAATGTACGGAATAACCAACATGCAAATACGAAAACTTTTCTTTCACTGACCTTACATCTGTACTTCGATACCCTAGCTGTACACGCGGGACATTTAATAAAACAGCAATATCAATTCGGTCATTTATAACAAGTTTAGATGCCGGAAAGCCTTTTTTTAAAAGGCTTTCCACCCCTTCATATAATTCCTTCGTACTTTTCTCACGCTCACGAATATGCAAATAATCAATCTCACTCTCAATTTGCATCGCTACATTCACTAACTCTTCGAACGGCATATGGCCATTTGAGATTACGTGGAGCTCATTTTTCATATTCATTCGCCTACTTTAAAATATTTTCGAATAACTCATCAGCTGGAACACTTTCTTTCGTCATTCCTTTGTCTTTCAGCCATTTATTTTGTTTCTCCCAAGACTCTTTTGAATCTGATAAGAATGGCTCATCTTTCGTTTCCATCTTCTCTAATAAAATTTTCATACTTTCTTTTTCAACTTCTGGCACAAGCGGGAAGTTTTCTTTTTCTTGGTGATTTAATAAAATATTTAATGCTTCATCCGGATTTTTCTTCATGAAATCATATCCTTTTTTCGCACCACGTAAAAAGGCCTGTAATGCTTCTTTATCCTTTTTCAAAGTTTTATCACCTGTTACAAATACAAGTTCATGATAATTCGGTACACCGTAATCAGCTGGATTAAAGTACGCCGGCTCATGACCCTCATGACGCATAACAGGTACTTCATGGTTAATGTATGCTCCTGTTACAGCATCTACTTTTTTCGTAATTAACGCTGGCACTAAATCAAAGCCTACATCAACTACTTTCACTGTATCTGGATTACCACCAGCTTCTTTTACCATCGTTTTTAAATACATCTCACTTAAAGGTGTTCCAGAATATCCAACTGTTTTTCCTTCTAAATCTTTCGGTGATTGAATGCCTGCTGATTTCAGCGATACGACATGATTTAACGGTGAACGCACGACAGCTCCAATTGATTTCACTGGAATTTGTTCATTTGCTCTAGCCATAACAACATCTGGCTGATAATACAAGCCAACTGTCACTTTTCCTGCTGCAGCTAACGTTAATGGATCAGTCGGATTAGAAGGGAATTTAATATTTACCTTTACTCCTTCTTCTTTAAAGTAGCCTTTTTCAATGGCTGCATAAATAAAGCTATGCACCGCATTTGGATACCAATCAAGCATGACCGTTATTTCTTTCTCTTTTTTACTCTTATCTGATGCTGAATTACTCGAGCACCCTGCAATCATTGCAACTAATAATGTAAACACAAAGATGCGTTTTAATAATTTCATGAATATTTCCTCCAACTAATGAATTTCTTTTCTAATATAGAAATAAGTATGACGAAAAAAATAGCTAACAATGATAGCAATACAATTGGTGCAAATACACCAGCTCCGTCTAACTGCGTCATCATCCTTTTACTGAAATATCCAAGCCCAGCTTGTGCACCGAGCCATTCTCCAATTGCTGCCCCGATAACACTAAGCGGAACTGCAATTTTTAACGCTGAGAAAAAGTAAGGAAGAGCAGATGGCAACTTTAGCTTTAGAAAAATATCTTTTTTTGTTGCACCATACGTAACTAAGAGCTCCTCCCATTCTTTCTTCGTACTACGCAGTCCATCATACGTATTTACCGCAATTGGGAAAAACGTAATTAAGACAGTGACAACAACCTTGCTCCAAATGGTATATCCAAACCATAAAACAAATAGTGGCGCAAGTGCTGTAATCGGGATTGTTTGAGAAGCTACTAATAATGGATAAAATGCTCTTTCCATCCACGTACTCGCATTCATTAACATTGCTAGCCCTACGCCCAGTACGATAGAAATAACAACGCCTATTAAAACGACGTACAACGTTGCAGGTAAATGAACGGTAAATAATATATCTTTCAGCGCCCATATCTTCATTACAATTGCAGAAGGTGATGGCAAAATGTACATCTCATCTACAATTCTTGCGCCTACTTCCCATAGAGCAAGTAAAATTCCACTTAATATGAGGGCAGGTAATAACTCCTTCAAGCGATTCATCATACGAGTACCTGCCTTTGTAACATACTAAGGATCTCTTCTTTAAGCGCTAACACTTCAGGCTTATATAAATCTTTTCTTGTTCGGTTACGATCAAGCGGCACAATTCGCTCAGTTAAAGTTGCTATCGGTTGATTTTCTACAACCAAAATTCGATTAGAAAGAAACAATGCTTCTTCAACATCATGAGTGATAAATAAAATTGTTTTTTCCCACTCTTTCCATTGTTCAAACAACCATTCTTGCAAAGATGCCTTCGTTAAAGCGTCCAATGCACTAAAAGGTTCATCTAACAATAATATCTTCCCGCCTGTTAATAAAGTTCGGATAAAAGATACGCGTTGCCTCATACCACCAGATAAATCTTTCGGATATTTTTTCTCGTACCCTTGTAAACCAAATTTATGTAACAGTTCTTTCGCTTTTACTTGTGCTTCTTTCTTCTCCACACCTTGGCACTCTAGCGGTAAAGCCGCATTCTCAATAATCGTCCTCCACGGCAAGAGCATATCTTTTTGGGGCATATACCCTACAGAATGACTCTTTGTTTCTGTCAGCTCTATCTGTCCAGTACTTGCCTCTTCTAAGCCTGTAATAAGGCGAAACAAAGTACTTTTCCCGCACCCACTCGGTCCGATAATACTTACAAACTCTTTATCTTGTATAGAAGCATTTAATTCATCGATGATTGGTTTCTCATCATAATGAAAGGAAACATTATGAAACTGTAGTATGTTCTTGCTCCTCAAAACCCCACATCTCCTTACGATAAGCCATATCCCAGAATAAATATTCAAATCGGCTGGAATATAAGAAAATCTCCTCTAATCGATCTAGCTCTTTCTCTGACTTTCCAACTGCCATTTCATTTAATAAATCTATTAACCAAATACAAAGGTTACCGTATTCTTCAGAACTATATCCTTGAATCCACTCTCCAAAGAACTCATGATCTCTTGCTCCAGGAATATCATTTAAACGCTTTCCAATCTCCCAATAGCTCCACATACATGGAAGTAAAGCTGATATTAATTCTGCAAGTGTGCCATTTTGAGATACAGACATCATGTAATTTGTATAGGCTAAATTTTTAGCAGATGGTTTCGCAGATTCCATCTCTTGTGCAGAAATGCCAAGTCTTTTTGCATATTGTTTATGAATCGTCATTTCACCATTTAAAATCCCATCAATTTGCTCTGCAAATTTTGCCATCACTTGTGGATTCGTTGCCTTTACAACCCCAATTGCATATAGCTTTGCATAATCTAACAAATATAAATAATCTTGAATAATATAGTACTGGAATTTGTCTTTTTCCAACGTACCATCCCCCATACCTACTACAAACGGATGATTATGACTTTTCTCCCAAACAGGCTGCACCGTATCAAATAATCTTTCACAAAATTTCATTAATAATTCCCCTTCCTATATATCTATTTATCTCAATAAAAAAACCACTTCTGTATATAAGAAGTGGTTACAGCAAATAAAATTATAATTTATTCGTTGTTCCACTTCCCTTCGCTAGTATTATCTAGATCAGGTGTTGTAAGGGTTAAGGATTATTCCTCTCTCAGCACGAAAAGCACCCCTAGTGGTGTTAATATGAAATTTTCAAATAAAAAAGCCCCGTTTCTATACGCAAAGAAACGGGGACTCATTGTTAGTGTCCGAATTGCTTCCCTACGCTAGCATAATCTAGATCAGGTAATAAAAAGGATCAAAGGCTTACGGCCCTACTCTCAGCTGGCAACACCAGCCCTCCTAGCAAACTATAAAATTATCACTGTCAGTATAACACCGCCATAAGACATCATCAACTGTTTTAATTTTCTTAATTGCGAATTAAATCTTAATGTGTTAAACAAATATAAATGCGACCCCACAAATGATATATACAATATTTATATACGAATCTCTCTTCTAACATTATTTTTATTGATTTCATATTACATTTATGTGAATACGACCAATATATTATATCTTTATACTATAATAAAATTACAACTATACAACTAGAGGAGGTCTTTATTACATGAATATGAAAGCTACAGCTTTAACAGCAACTACTATCGCAATTGCTTCTTTACTTCCTTCTATGGGAGAATCCGATATACAAACAGCGGCTGCTAAGCAACCATCTACAGTAAAAACTGGATATGTAAAAATTGACAACGTTGCACTACATCAAAATAACCATGCAGACAGTGCAATAATTGATAACATTCGATTTAATAGCCCTGTTACTATTCTTGAGACAACTCAAGATTGGTATAAAGTATCTGTTAACAACAAAACAGGCTATATGAAAAAGGATGCAATTCTATTCAAAAAAAATGTTCAACCAAAAAATCAATATATCGTAAATGCAAACGCATTAAACGTTCGTTCTGAACCTAATACAGAGTCTTCTATTCTAGATATATTACCAAATGGTCAATTCATTACCATTCAAGGTGAACAAGGGGATTGGTACAAAATATTACATAACGGTCAAATTGGATACGTACAAAAAACATTTGTATCTAATGGATCCACACCTCTAGTAAAAGGTGTAACAGTACAAGGTTCTCCTTCTTATACTGTTGCAACACCAAAATTAAATGTACGTAGCAATGCTAGTACAAGTAGCACTCTACTTGGCTCATTACAAAATGGTACACAAGTACAAGTAGTAGAAACGGTAGGTACTTGGTATAAAATTCGTTTTGGCACAGGATACGGATATGTAGCGAAACACTATGTAGTGCAAAATCAAAGTCAAGCACAAGCTAAAACAGCTCAACCTGCATCAATTCCAGCAGTTTTCAAATTCCCTACTCAAGGGAAAATCAGCTCTACTTTTGATATGCGCTGGGAGCAAATGCATTATGGTATAGATATAGCAGCACAAGGAAATGTCTCTATTCAAGCTGCTGCTGCGGGTAAGGTTGTGAAATCTTATTATTCGGCTAGCTACGGCAATGTCGTGTTCATCGCCCATCAAATAAATGGGAAATTATATACAACAGTTTATGCTCATATGAAGGATCGCACTGTACAAGCTGGTGATCAAGTACAAACTGGACAATTAGTAGGTCATATGGGAAACACAGGTCATTCATATGGGCAACATCTCCATTTTGAATTACATAATGGGGAATGGAATTTTGAAAAAACAAATGCAGTAAACCCACTGCCATATTTAGTTAGGTAAATTATATGCCACGCAATATACCTCTCTTTATTGAATACCTGGCCTTTTTAGGTTTAATCTGTTGTTTAATCATTTATAATACGAACACTGTATTCTTATCTATTATTATTGCTTTTGTTGCTTTAGAAATCATTATGGAAGCATTACAAATGCGGCTAAAACAAAAAATTGCCCATATTTATAATGCAATTTTTCTTTTGAGTGCTCTTATAACAAATATAATTAATAATGGTTTTTATTTATCTACCGTACTTCCTGTATTCTTTATAGGTGTTTTATTATTCATAGCTAGATACGTTCATGTTCCTAATAACCAAAAACATGAACAAGAAGCTTAGAAAGAGGAGACACTGTGTACCCATCTTTCAAAGATAATCCAATGAAATATATATTGAATTTATATGAAAAAATGAATACTTTTTTTGGTATACAAGGAAGTTATACTGCACAACTTCTCCTTTATGGAATGTTATTTCTTATCTTAGTTACTTTCTCCTTGCTTTCCTAACAAAAAAGGATCTCACATAAACTTGAGATCCTTTTTAATTTATATTAATTTTTAATATGTAAAATATGGTTTATCCACAAGCATATTTTTCATAAATAAAACTAAGATTATATTTTTTCTCTAAGCTCATTCTTTGTTCATCGTCGCACCAATAGAAAAGAATATCATGAATCGTTGCATAACGCTTATTTTTAAGAAATAGTTTAAAGAATGATGGTAAACAATCATGTAATTGTATAAATATATAATTGCGTAGTATTTCTTCTTTGTATTCAATTCCCTTACAAATATACAGTAATTCTTCACAATAATATGCATGCTGTGGAACTTGGATCATTTCGAAAAACGGTACATATGATAGTAACTTTCCAATAAAATGACCATACCGATCCATTACCCCTATCGTCATATGCTCCATCATTTCTTTCATCACATATAAATAATCATCTACATGAGTTGTCTTTAAAGGGTCTAATCGATCGGAAATTTGAGAAAGTACAGCTCTTTGACAAGCTAAAACTGCCTGACTAGGTCCATAATATGATAGGAAGTCTGTACACTTACGATACTTTCGTAATAAGTCATGTGTATATAAATCATACACAAAAGTATTACAATACATTGCTAGACTCATCATATCACTATTTAATTGCTCTTTTGATAGTGTTTTCGCTCGCTTACACATATAAAAGAATGTAAATTCCAATACTTCTTTATGAGATAATAGATGTTTACAATTTGTTATACATTTCTCATTAAATTTAACTCGATCCCAAATTTCTACATCCTCAGCTGTTAATTCACCAATACGATATTTAATAATTAAATAGTTTAAAGCAACTGCTTTCGTCAAAAGATCCCATGTTTCATACTCCAATGAAGTTTTGACAAATTCATCTAGTCCTTGGGCTATCATAAAAGCATTTGCCTCTTCATACCAACCAATCTCTTGACATAAACGAAGAATACGTACTAGAGTTGGAATTTCATCTTTATGAAACTGCGGTAAATTCTTTACTTTATTCATGCCATATACGATAAATGCAGCTAAATTTTCTTCTTTATAAAATTCTTTTTCTTTCCATACTAATATAGTTCGCTCTTTCCCTTCACCTTTTGGATGACAAGGTACAAGCAAAGAAAATAACTCAGCGAAATTATTTGGTTCTATATATGTATCTGTAACCAAATTCCAATTTGGATCGCCCTGTACAGCCCTCATATAATTCCCCTTCCCTTTTTATCTATGTAGGAAATATTAATTCATTATTACATTATTAATAATAAATATTGTTATATTCAAAATCTCTCATAATACTTATATCTCTCAGTATATCATTTTTTCTCTTATTAAAAATTAGGAATGACAAATTTAAAAAAACTGTCAAAAATATTGACTCTATACTTATTATATAATGTCTCAGATACATCACGCTAACATATTAGTTTAATCCATATATACTAGAATAATGTATCTGATCTTTATACATAATTTATTCCGTATGCTCCGAGATTTCACTTAAAGCAAACCCTGCTTGATCATCTACTGATTGTCTTATAGCTAAATCACCTAGTGCTAGCATCCCAACAAGTTGACCGCTCTCAACTACCGGTAATCGTCTAATTTGATATTGTGCCATTAACTCTGTAGCTTTTTCAATAGAATCATCTGGAGAAACTGAAACAATGTTTGTTGTCATTACATTTGTAATTTGATTAGATCCAGGATGTTTTTCAGCAATCCCACGAACAACTAAGTCTCGATCAGTAACAAGCCCAACAACTTGTTTATTTTCAATAACAGGAATCAATCCAACCGATTCTTCCTTCATTTTTACAGCCGCCTCATATACATTGTCTAATGGGGTACAATGTACGATATGAGTACTCATAAGTTCTCTAACTTGTGTCATTTTTCATCTCCTCCTTTTAATACATACCATAGCTTTTCCTAAATCCCTTTATTTATTTCAGGAAAATAAGGTGATAAAAAGAGGCTTATACATAATAAAAAAGAGTCAGCAATATGCTGACTCTTTTTTTATGACCCGTACGGGATTCGAACCCGTGTTACCGCCGTGAAAGGGCGGTGTCTTAACCACTTGACCAACGGGCCATGGCTCCGCAGGTAGGACTCGAACCTACGACCGATCGGTTAACAGCCGATAGCTCTACCACTGAGCTACTGCGGAATATATGGTGGGCCTAAATGGACTCGAACCATCGACCTCACGCTTATCAGGCGTGCGCTCTAACCAGCTGAGCTATAGGCCCATATAATTTACAGGGGCAGTAGGAATTGAACCCACACTGGAGGTTTTGGAGACCTCAGTTCTACCTTTAAACTATGCCCCTAAATGATGCCGGCTAGAGGACTTGAACCCCCAACCTACTGATTACAAGTCAGTTGCTCTACCAATTGAGCTAAGCCGGCATAAATAAAAAAAATAAAAAAATGGTGGCTCGGGACGGAATCGAACCGCCGACACGAGGATTTTCAGTCCTCTGCTCTACCGACTGAGCTACCGAGCCAACATAAAATGGCGGTCCCGACCGGGGTCGAACCGGCGATCTCCTGCGTGACAGGCAGGCATGTTAACCACTACACCACGGGACCATTGGTTGCGGGGACAGGATTTGAACCTGCGACCTTCGGGTTATGAGCCCGACGAGCTACCGTACTGCTCCACCCCGCGACGATATTATGTTTTAAAAATAAATGGAGGAGGTAGAGGGATTCGAACCCCCGCGCGACTCTCGCCGCCTGTCGGTTTTCAAGACCGATCCCTTCAGCCGAACTTGGGTATACCTCCATGAAGGAAAAAATTAATATCTTATTCATTTTTATATGTAACTAAACCACTTTTTTAAAAAAATGGAGGAGGTAGAGGGATTCGAACCCCCGCGCGACTCTCGCCGCCTGTCGGTTTTCAAGACCGATCCCTTCAGCCGAACTTGGGTATACCTCCGACATATAAAAAATAAAGTGGAGCCTAGCGGGATCGAACCGCTGACCTCCTGCGTGCAAGGCAGGCGCTCTCCCAGCTGAGCTAAGGCCCCATATTTTTGGGAAAATCGGGAAGACAGGATTTGAACCTGCGACCCCCTGGTCCCAAACCAGGTGCTCTACCAAGCTGAGCCACTTCCCGTTAATAAAAGCGCGCCCGAGAGGAGTCGAACCCCTAACCTCTTGATCCGTAGTCAAACGCTCTATCCAATTGAGCTACGGGCGCATATGGTGCCGAGGGCGGGGGTCGAACCCGCACGGTGGTCACCCACCGCAGGATTTTAAGTCCTGTGCGTCTGCCTGTTCCGCCACCCCGGCATGTCATATTGAAAATTGGAGCGGAAGACGGGATTCGAACCCGCGACCCCAACCTTGGCAAGGTTGTATTCTACCACTGAACTACTTCCGCAAGACATGTATGAGATATTTTATTAAAAGTGCGGGTGAAGGGAGTCGAACCCCCACGCCAAAGGCGCCAGATCCTAAGTCTGGTGCGTCTGCCAATTCCGCCACACCCGCATATTTTTTTAAGAAAATGGTGAGCCATGAAGGATTCGAACCTTCGACCCTCTGATTAAAAGTCAGATGCTCTACCAACTGAGCTAATGGCTCTTAATGGCTGGGCTAGCTGGATTCGAACCAGCGCATGACGGAGTCAAAGTCCGTTGCCTTACCGCTTGGCTATAGCCCAATAATTAAGAAATGGTGGAGGGGGGCAGATTCGAACTGCCGAACCCAAAGGAGCGGATTTACAGTCCGCCGCGTTTAGCCACTTCGCTACCCCTCCGACATATATGGTGGAGGATGACGGGATCGAACCGCCGACCCCCTGCTTGTAAGGCAGGTGCTCTCCCAGCTGAGCTAATCCTCCATTTTGCCTGGCAACGTCCTACTCTCACAGGGACAAGGTCCCAACTACCATCGGCGCTAGAGAGCTTAACTTCCGTGTTCGGTATGGGAACGGGTGTGACCTCTCTGCCATCATTACCAGACTATATTCATTCGAGAGAAACATTACTATACTTGATTCACTTAGAAAGTCAATAAGTTTTTTATATTCTCTCGTTTTTGCTTGGCGACGTCCTACTCTCACAGGGACAAGGTCCCAACTACCATCGGCGCTAGAGAGCTTAACTTCCGTGTTCGGTATGGGAACGGGTGTGACCTCTCTGCCATCATCACCAAACTATTGAAGGTATATTCCTTCAAAACTAGATAACATTTGCTTCATATTATATGGTTAAGTCCTCGATCTATTAGTATTCGTCAGCTCCACATGTCACCATGCTTCCACCTCGAACCTATCAACCTGATCATCTTTCAGGGATCTTACTAGCTTACGCTATGGGAAATCTCATCTTGAGGGGGGCTTCATGCTTAGATGCTTTCAGCACTTATCCCTTCCGCACATAGCTACCCAGCTATGCCCTTGGCAGAACAACTGGTACACCAGCGGTGCGTCCATCCCGGTCCTCTCGTACTAAGGACAGCTCCTCTCAAATTTCCTGCGCCCACGACGGATAGGGACCGAACTGTCTCACGACGTTCTGAACCCAGCTCGCGTACCGCTTTAATGGGCGAACAGCCCAACCCTTGGGACCGACTACAGCCCCAGGATGCGATGAGCCGACATCGAGGTGCCAAACCTCCCCGTCGATGTGGACTCTTGGGGGAGATAAGCCTGTTATCCCCGGGGTAGCTTTTATCCGTTGAGCGATGGCCCTTCCATGCGGAACCACCGGATCACTAAGCCCGACTTTCGTCCCTGCTCGACTTGTAGGTCTCGCAGTCAAGCTCCCTTATGCCTTTGCACTCTACGAATGATTTCCAACCATTCTGAGGGAACCTTTGGGCGCCTCCGTTACACTTTAGGAGGCGACCGCCCCAGTCAAACTGCCCACCTGACACTGTCTCCCGGGTCGATAAGACCCGTAGGTTAGAATTTCAATACAGTCAGGGCGGTATCCCACCAGCGCCTCCACCGAAGCTAGCGCTCCGGTTTCAATGGCTCCCGCCTATCCTGTACAAACTGTACCAAAATTCAATATCAGGCTACAGTAAAGCTCCACGGGGTCTTTCCGTCCTGTCGCGGGTAACCTGCATCTTCACAGGTACTATAATTTCACCGAGTCTCTGGTTGAGACAGTGCCCAAATCGTTACACCTTTCGTGCGGGTCGGAACTTACCCGACAAGGAATTTCGCTACCTTAGGACCGTTATAGTTACGGCCGCCGTTTACTGGGGCTTCAGTTCAGAGCTTCGCTTACGCTAACCCCTCTCCTTAACCTTCCAGCACCGGGCAGGTGTCAGCCCCTATACTTCGCCTTACGGCTTCGCAGAGACCTGTGTTTTTGCTAAACAGTCGCTTGGGCCTATTCACTGCGGCTTTCCGTTAAGAAAGCACCCCTTCTCCCGAAGTTACGGGGTCATTTTGCCGAGTTCCTTAACCAGAGTTCTCTCGCACACCTTAGGATTCTCTCCTCGCCTACCTGTGTCGGTTTGCGGTACAGGCACCTTTTATCTCGCTAGAAGCTTTTCTTGGCAGCGGGGAATCAAAGACTTCGCTCCATAAGGAGCTTCCCCATCACAGCTCAGCCTTCACGATAAGCGGATTTGCCTACTTATCAGCCTAACTGCTTGGACGTGCACAACCAATCGCACGCTTCTTCTATCCTTCTGCGTCCCTCCATTGCTCAAACGATAAAGAGGTGGTACAGGAATATCAACCTGTTGTCCATCGCCTACGCCTGTCGGCCTCGGCTTAGGTCCTGACTAACCCTGAGCGGACGAGCCTTCCTCAGGAAACCTTAGGCATTCGGTGGACGGGATTCTCACCCGTCTTTCGCTACTCATACCGGCATTCTCACTTCTAAGCGCTCCACCAGTCCTTCCGGTCTGACTTCACTGCACTTAGAACGCTCCCCTACCACTGATACCATTGGTATCAATTCGCAGCTTCGGTGGTGTATTTAGCCCCGGTACATTTTCGGCGCAGAGTCACTCGACTAGTGAGCTATTACGCACTCTTTAAATGGTGGCTGCTTCTGAGCCAACATCCTAGTTGTCTAAGCAACTCCACATCCTTTTCCACTTAATACACACTTTGGGACCTTAGCTGGCGATCTGGGCTGTTTCCCTCTTGACTACGGATCTTATCACTCGCAGTCTGACTCCTAAGGATAAGTCATTGGCATTCGGAGTTTGACTGAATTCGGTAATCCGATGAGGACCCCTAGTTCAATCAGTGCTCTACCTCCAAGACTCTTACACTTAAGGCTAGCCCTAAAGCTATTTCGGGGAGAACCAGCTATCTCCAGGTTCGATTGGAATTTCTCCGCTACCCACACCTCATCCCCGCACTTTTCAACGTGCGTGGGTTCGGGCCTCCATTCAGTGTTACCTGAACTTCACCCTGGACATGGGTAGATCACCTGGTTTCGGGTCTACGACCACGTACTAAACGCCCTATTCAGACTCGCTTTCGCTGCGGCTCCGCCTCTTCAGCTTAACCTTGCACGGGATCGTAACTCGCCGGTTCATTCTACAAAAGGCACGCCATCACCCATTAACGGGCTCTGACTATTTGTAGGCACACGGTTTCAGGATCTCTTTCACTCCCCTTCCGGGGTGCTTTTCACCTTTCCCTCACGGTACTGGTTCACTATCGATCACTAGGGAGTATTTAGCCTTGGGAGATGGTCCTCCCAGATTCCGACGGAATTTCACGTGTTCCGCCGTACTCAGGATACATTCAAGAGAGAACGAAGTTTCGACTACGGGGTTATTACCCTCTGTGACGGACCTTTCCAGGTCGCTTCGTCTACCTCGTTCCTTTGTAACTCCGTATAGAATGTCCTACAACCCCAAGAGGCAAGCCTCTTGGTTTGGGCTAGATTCCGTTTCGCTCGCCGCTACTCAGGAAATCGCATTTGCTTTCTCTTCCTCCAGGTACTTAGATGTTTCAGTTCCCTGGGTCTGTCTTCCATACCCTATGTATTCAGGTAAGGATACCATACCATTACGTATAGTGGGTTTCCCCATTCGGAAATCTTCGGATCAAAGCTTACTTACAGCTCCCCGAAGCATATCGGCGTTAGTCCCGTCCTTCATCGACTCCTAGTGTCAAGGCATCCACCGTGCGCCCTTTCTAACTTAACCAAACTAAAATTAAAAAAATATGAGCTACACTGTTATCTAGTTTTCAAAGAACATACATTTAAACTTGAGAGATAGTTCTCTCAAAACTGAACGAAACAAAACAAGTCAACGTTTATTGATGAACTGCGTTCATCAATTCTCCATAGAAAGGAGGTGATCCAGCCGCACCTTCCGATACGGCTACCTTGTTACGACTTCACCCCAATCATCTGTCCCACCTTAGGCGGCTGGCTCCATAAAGGTTACCCCACCGACTTCGGGTGTTACAAACTCTCGTGGTGTGACGGGCGGTGTGTACAAGGCCCGGGAACGTATTCACCGCGGCATGCTGATCCGCGATTACTAGCGATTCCAGCTTCATGTAGGCGAGTTGCAGCCTACAATCCGAACTGAGAACGGTTTTATGAGATTAGCTCCACCTCGCGGTCTTGCAGCTCTTTGTACCGTCCATTGTAGCACGTGTGTAGCCCAGGTCATAAGGGGCATGATGATTTGACGTCATCCCCACCTTCCTCCGGTTTGTCACCGGCAGTCACCTTAGAGTGCCCAACTTAATGATGGCAACTAAGATCAAGGGTTGCGCTCGTTGCGGGACTTAACCCAACATCTCACGACACGAGCTGACGACAACCATGCACCACCTGTCACTCTGCTCCCGAAGGAGAAGCTCTATCTCTAGAGTTTTCAGAGGATGTCAAGACCTGGTAAGGTTCTTCGCGTTGCTTCGAATTAAACCACATGCTCCACCGCTTGTGCGGGCCCCCGTCAATTCCTTTGAGTTTCAGCCTTGCGGCCGTACTCCCCAGGCGGAGTGCTTAATGCGTTAACTTCAGCACTAAAGGGCGGAAACCCTCTAACACTTAGCACTCATCGTTTACGGCGTGGACTACCAGGGTATCTAATCCTGTTTGCTCCCCACGCTTTCGCGCCTCAGTGTCAGTTACAGACCAGAAAGTCGCCTTCGCCACTGGTGTTCCTCCATATCTCTACGCATTTCACCGCTACACATGGAATTCCACTTTCCTCTTCTGCACTCAAGTCTCCCAGTTTCCAATGACCCTCCACGGTTGAGCCGTGGGCTTTCACATCAGACTTAAGAAACCACCTGCGCGCGCTTTACGCCCAATAATTCCGGATAACGCTTGCCACCTACGTATTACCGCGGCTGCTGGCACGTAGTTAGCCGTGGCTTTCTGGTTAGGTACCGTCAAGGTGCCAGCTTATTCAACTAGCACTTGTTCTTCCCTAACAACAGAGTTTTACGACCCGAAAGCCTTCATCACTCACGCGGCGTTGCTCCGTCAGACTTTCGTCCATTGCGGAAGATTCCCTACTGCTGCCTCCCGTAGGAGTCTGGGCCGTGTCTCAGTCCCAGTGTGGCCGATCACCCTCTCAGGTCGGCTACGCATCGTTGCCTTGGTGAGCCGTTACCTCACCAACTAGCTAATGCGACGCGGGTCCATCCATAAGTGACAGCCGAAGCCGCCTTTCAATTTCGAACTATGCAGTTCAAAATATTATCCGGTATTAGCCCCGGTTTCCCGGAGTTATCCCAGTCTTATGGGTAGGTTACCCACGTGTTACTCACCCGTCCGCCGCTAACTTCATAAGAGCAAGCTCTTAATCCATTCGCTCGACTTGCATGTATTAGGCACGCCGCCAGCGTTCATCCTGAGCCAGGATCAAACTCTCCAATAAAGTTAGTTTGTCTAGCATCTAAAAATAAAAATTGACGTTCACGTTGTTTGTTTCGTTCAGTTTTCAAAGAACTTGTCCGCCGCTTCAGAAGCGACTTCATCATATTAACATCTTCATTTTTCGATGTCAACTATGTTTTTTAATTTCTTTTTTGTCGTTTTCTGCGTTTCCGCATCAGCGACGTTTATTAATATACCATCATGGTTTTTAAATAACAAGTATTTTTTATAAAAAAAATACAAAAAGTTATCTATCCTACTTTCTTCTATAGAAAGAACCATTATCCTTTCTACTGAAAACATTCATTTTGATTGTATACAAGTTACTATACACTATCATCAACCAGGCGGTATTTCACAATAAGTTCCTAACCTTTAGTCCTCTCCTTTTTAAATTTTACAATTACCACAGTTCTACTTAAGAAGGACAAATAACCATTTAAATATAGAGTAACAAAAAACGAGACCACTATACTAAAGCAAAACTTTAATTAATGCTTTTTCTCGCCAATCAGGAACTTTACTTCCACAAATAACGAACTTCCCCTCGAAATATTAACTTAAGATTATTGTTAGAATTTTTTTACATTTAATTAATGAAAGATATCCAATTTTTGTTATATAGTAAGAAAGTGCCCACAAAACTATAAATAAACTAATGGAGGAATTATCTTATGGATAGGTTAACAAAATTTTCATTAAAAAACCGAGCCGCTATTATTATCATGGTTTTTCTCATTTCCATACTTGGCGTTTATTCCGGCTCTAAATTACCTATGGAATTTTTACCAAGCATCGATAACCCCGCAATAACTGTCACGACATTATCTCAAGGGCTCGATGCTGAAACGATGACCAAGGACGTAACTGATCCCCTTGAAAAACAATTTCGTAGTTTAGAACATATCGATGGCATCACTTCTTCCACAAACGAGGGATTATCACGCATCGACATTGCATATACATCAAAGGCAAATATGAAAGACGCGGCACGCGAAGTCGAAAAAACAATTAATACAATTAAATTACCTAAAGATGTAACTAAGCCTGTAGTTAGCCAATTAAATACTTCTATGATTCCACTCGCTCAAATTACCATCCAAAAGCAGAACGGATTTTCAAAAGCTGACGAAAAACAAATCGAGAAAGAAATCGTACCACAACTCGAAAGCATTGATGGTGTTGCCAATGTTATGTTTTTCGGAAAATCAACTTCCGAATTATCCATCGTACTTGACCCTAACCAACTAAAAGATAAAAACGTAACATCAGAGCAAGTATTAAAAGTTTTACAAGGAAAAGAAACTTCCACTCCGGCCGGAGCAATTACCGTTAATAAGGAAGAATACAACCTTCGGGTCATCGGAGATATAAAAAATGTAAACGACATTAAAAATATTACCGTTACACCTCAAGTAAAGTTACAAGATATCGCTCAAATTGAACTAAAACAACATCATGATACAATCTCGCACATAAACGGAGAAGAAGGAACAGGATTAGTCATCATGAAAGAGCCGAGTAAAAACGCGGTTGCAATTGGAAAAGAGATTGATAAAAAGATTAAAGATATAAGCAAGCAATATAAAGATCAGTTTTCTATTAAACTTCTAGCTTCAACTCATGAACAAGTTGAAAATGCTGTTACTAGTATGGGAAAAGAAGTAATCCTTGGGGCAATTGCTGCAACTCTCATTATCTTAATCTTTTTACGCAGCTTCCGAACAACACTCATCGCTGTCGTTAGTATTCCGCTATCTATTTTATTAACACTATTTTTACTCCATCAATCCAACATCACACTTAACATTCTAACTCTTGGTGGCTTAGCCGTTGCTGTGGGACGTCTCGTCGATGATAGTATCGTTGTCATCGAGAACATTTTCCGGCGTTTACAAAAAGAAACCTTCTCTAAAAATATTATTCTTGAAGCAACGAAAGAGGTCGCAGTCGCAATTACCTCTTCTACTTTAACAACAGTCGCCGTTTTTTTACCTATCGGTCTCGTATCGGGAGTAATTGGAAAACTAATGTTACCTATGGTATTAGCAGTTGTATATTCTATCCTTTCTTCTTTAATCGTTGCGTTAACAGTTGTTCCACTTATGGCTTTTTTACTACTCAAAAAAACAAAACGTCGCAATTCTCATTCTTCACCGCGATATGTCGCTACATTAAAGTGGGCTCTTTCTCATAAGTTTATCATTCTACTCACTTCTTTTTTATTGTTTGCAGGATCCATTGCAGCCTACATATTACTACCGAAAGCGAACATAAAGTCTGAGGACGATACAATGCTATCCGTTAACATGACATTTCCAACCGATTATGATTCTGAAGCTAAAAAACAAAAAGCCTTTGATTTCGAAAAGAAACTACTCTCTAATTCTGATGTAACAGATGTTATTTTGCGAATGGGATCTAGCGCAGAAGATGCACAATGGGGACAGACAACTAAAAACAATCTTGCAACTATATTTGTAGTCTTTAAAAAAGGATCTGATATCGACCAATATATTAAAGAATTAAAAAAAGAGCATAATGCTTTTGAACCAGCTGAACTCGATTATATAAAAACTAGTTACTCTGACTCCGGAGGTGGAAACAACTTACAATTTAACGTAACCGCTACTAACGAAACAAATTTAAAAAAGGCCGCTAACATCGTCGAAACAAAACTAAAAAGTATCGAGGCTCTCTCTAAAGTAAAAACAAATATTGAAGACTCTAAAAAAGAATGGCAAATTCATATCGATCAAACAAAGGCGGAACAACTCGGTTTAACACCAGAATTAGCAGCACAACAAGTATCATTCCTTATGAAGAAATCTCCTATTGGGGAAATCTCAATCAATAATGAAAAGACAACTATTATGATAGAACATAAAAAGGCATCCATTAACAAACAAGAAGATATTTTAAACACAAACATACTCTCACCTATTAACGGACCAATTCCTTTAAAAGACATTGCAACTATTTCAGAAAAACAACTTCAAACGGAAATCTTCCATAAAGATGGGAAAGAAACGATACAAATTACTGCAGCAGCTTCAAGTGAAGATTTAAGTAAAGTAAGCGAGGAAGTAAACAAAGCTATAGCCGACTTAGATTTACCTACCGGAGCAAAAGTAAATATCGCAGGTGCTACCGAGTCTATGCAAGAGAACTTCACAGATTTATTCAAAATTATGGGGATTGCAATTGGAATTGTATATTTAATTATGGTTATCACATTCGGGCAAGCACGTGCTCCTTTCGCGATTTTATTCTCTTTACCATTAGCTGCTGTCGGCGGTATTTTAGGATTAATCATTTCAAAAACACCTGTTGATGTAAATTCATTGATTGGCGCATTAATGTTAATCGGGATTGTCGTTACAAATGCTATTGTATTAATAGAAAGAGTGCAACAAAATCGGGAAAACGGTATGGAAACAAGAGAAGCCTTACTAGAAGCAGGATCTACTAGATTACGCCCAATTATTATGACAGCTATAACAACAATCGTCGCTATGCTACCACTCCTATTCGGTCAATCTCAAGCAGGAAGTATGGTATCCAAAAGTCTGGCCGTCGTTGTAATCGGTGGTTTGGCAGTCTCAACCGTTCTTACATTAGTAGTCGTTCCCGTTATGTATGAACTATTAGATAAAATCGGGCGAAAAAGACGCTCCCGCAGAAAAATAAGTACTTCTACAGAAACACCTGATATTTAAACTAAAAGGCGTTATCTTCTCGAATGAAGATAACGCCTTTTTATTTATCTACCGATATAACTCATTATTTTCGGGGCATATTGCTCTAGTAGCTTACCAGAATCTACAAGAAGATATTCATCATTCGAGGGTCTCTTACTGCCATCTAGCCACTTTTTTCAAACGCTACTTCTGATTCTACTGACTTATCTTATATTCACGTGTTTGTAACCTACGATTAATTTCTTCTATATTATTAAGATAACATTCAATATATTTATATGTAGCACCATACTTCCGATATAAACCTATTCCCTTTTCAACCATCCCATCATAGAGACATGGACTATCTAATATAACACTATGTTCTTGTTCTAACAAAAAACCTATCAGTTCCCACTCAATATAATAGGAGACTCCCCCAACAACTGTTGATTCACTTCCTTTTGCCGTTAATGATTTTAATAATGCTGATTTCACGAGGTCATGACCTACAATAACTGCACCTGTTAACTTAGCGCTATACTTAGAAAGTGTCGATTTACCTGATCCAGGAAATCCCGACATTTGCAGAAAGAACACTTTCATCCCAACATCCGTATATCAAGTTGCCTATTCACCAACTCTCCTTCTTTTCCTACTAACATCAAAATGGCCGTAAAAAAACTCCCTGTTTATAAACAGAGAGTTCTTACCTTCAATTTATGCCGCTTTTACCTTCTTTGTCGTTTTACTTTTTCTTTTCGTTCCTGTAAAACGCTTGTGTAATACAGATGCTACGAAACGAGAAATGATATTAAAGAGTAATACCATAATAATTAATACAGCTGCAGATTTTGTTGCAATTAACTTCGCATCTGGGATAATCCCTTCAGAGTTTAATTTCCAAATGTGAACAGCTAACGTTTCAGCTGGTCTAAATGGATTTAAAGGATGCGAGGGGCTCGAGAAGTCCGCTGCTGAATTTAAAATAGGTGATGTTAAACCCGCTGTATAAATTAACGCCGCAGCTTCACCGAATATACGGCCTGCCGCTAAAATAATACCTGTAATGATTTGTGGTAACGACGACGGAATAATGATACGGGCAATTGTTTGCCATTTCGTTGCACCTAGTCCAAGACTCGCCTCTTTTACATTATGAGGAACTTCAGAAATCGCATTTTCACAAACACGTGTTAAACCAGGTAAATTCAAAATAGTTAAAGCAAGAGCTCCACCCATTACTGTATATCCCCAGCCTGTCATTGTAACAAATACTAATAAGCCAAATAGTCCAACAACAATAGAAGGTAAAGACGCCATTGTTTCAATACATAAACGAACAAAACTTAAAAAACGACCTTGTTTTGCATACTCCGCTAAATATATTCCAGCCCCTAATCCAAGAGGAATAGATATAATAAGTGTTATAACAAGCATGTAGAAAGAATTGAATAACTGTGGACCAATTCCCCCACCAGCTCTTGTATTGCTTGGTTCTCCGAATAAGAAACTAGGATCCCAAAATCCCCATCCCTTTTGCAGAATTTCGTACATTAAAAAAGCCAGCAAAGCTACAACTAAAGCTGCAACCGCATAAAAGATACCTGTCCAAACTTTATTTACCGTTCTTGCATTCATTATTATCGCTCACCTCTTTGACCAATCGCTCGAATTACTAAAATAAACAGGAATGAAATAACAAGTAAAATCATTGCTAACGTCCATAGCGCATTGTTCCAAGCTGTTCCGTTCAATGTATTCGTCATATCCATTGTCAGAATACCAGTTAACGTTGCTGTTGGACTATATATTCCTTCCGGTAATTTAATCGTGTTCCCGATTACCATTTGAACCGCTAACGCTTCACCAAAAGCACGCGCTAACCCTAAAACTATACCTGTTAAAATCCCTTGTTTTGCAGCAGGAACAATAACTCGGCTAATCGCTTGCCATTTCGTCGATCCTAGACCGTAAGAAGCTTCCAAGTAATCAAACGGAACAGAGCGTATTGCATCAGAGGCAATACTAGCAATAGTAGGTAAAATCATAATACTCAGGACAATAATACCCGCAATTAAACTAAAGCCCACTCCACCAAACGAATCACGTAATAGAGGAACCAAGATCGTAACCCCTAATAATCCGTATACAACTGATGGAATACCAACTAATAATTCTAAAACAGGCTTTAATACTTTATTCCCAAACTTCGGCGAAATTAAATTCATGAATATAGCAAGAGCTATAGCAATTGGTGCACTAATGACAACAGCACCTAGCGACACAAGCGTCGAACCGACAATAAAGATTACAGCACCATACGTACCTTGATCAGCATTTGGATTCCATTTTGTCGAAGTTAACACCTCAGAAAATGAGATACCACTTTGCGTGAAAGATTGAATTCCTTTGCCGCAAATAAACGCAATAATAGCTAATGTAATTAAAACAATAAAGATACCGCAAAACGTAACAAGTGATCTACCTATATATTCACTCTTTACGTAATTAATTTGTTTTTTCCCCTTCATCACAGGACAGACCCCACTTCATAGATTGAAATGAACAGGACTGGCCTTGCAGCCAGCCCCATAAAATTTTATTACTTATTTAATTTAGACATTGGGATGTAACCCATATCTTCTACTTGTTTTTCGAAATCTTTACCTTTTACATAGTCAATGTAAGCTTTTGTCGCTTCTTTTGCCTCACCTTTAGTTACCATGTACTCGTAAGACCAGAATGGATATTTACCAGCAGAGATGTTTTCAACTTTCGGTTCAGCACCATCAATTTTCACAGTTTGCAATGCACCTTTTTTATCGCCAACCATGTAAGACATTGCTAAATAGCTGATTGAACCTGGAGTAGAGTTAATTGCTTGCTCTACTGCACCGTTAGAATCTTGTGTTGTACCAGTTCCATCATTAATTTTAGCTTCTTTCATAACTGTTTTTTCAAATGTAGCACGTGTACCAGATGAAGCTGGACGATTAATTACATTGATTTTCTCATCTTTTCCGCCTAACTCTTTCCAGTTCGTCACTTTTCCAGTGAAGATATCTTGTACTTGTTTTGCTGTTAAGTTATCAACTTTTACATCTTTATTTACGACAAGCGCGAATGCGATACCCGCTACCTTGTTATCTACTAATTCTTTCGCTTTTTCAGCATCTTTTATTTTATCTGAAGCCGGAACATCCGAATTACCAATTTGTACTGCACCAGATGCTACTTGGTTAATCCCAGTTCCACTACCGCCACCTTGAACTTGAATAGAAACTTTTGAATTTTTCTCCATGAATTTCTTTCCAGCTTCCTCCGCAAGAGGTTGAAGAGCTGTAGAGCCAGCCGCTGCAATCGTACCTGATAATTCTTGTTTTGCATCGCTACCTTTAGCAGCTTCCTTATTATCCGTACTTTCTGCTTTTCCACATCCAACTAATGCACCTGCAACAACTAAAGCCGCTAAAGAAAATTTAATACCCTTTTTCATAATCATGTCTTGTACCCCCATTTGGATTATCACTTTTCGAATTCATCTTCTTTCGAACACAAATTCATTGTAGGACAACAATATTATGTGAGTGTTAAGCAATTTTTAAGTTTAAGTAAATAGAGATAACATCCCATAAAAGCTAGACATCCCAACATTTAGAGTTAAAAAAGCCAACAAAACCCACACTAAACACGCAGTATTGTAAATTTATTCTTAACAATGTAAATCCAATGTAAATATTTTTCTTTATTTTGCCCTTTAAGTTAAAGCTATATTTACAAATCCACTATATTTTTAAAAGTTTACACTCTTACTTTATTTACATTAAGAAGAATTTCAGTAATATTTTTCGGTACAACTCAATAAATTGGAACAATTCTAAAAATATTTGAATATTTTTAAAGTACTAATTGACAGCATCATTAAATGTAGTCTACTATATTAGTATCAAAAAGTTTACCTAAGGAAACTTTTTAAACTAAAACTAAAAATATAGAGATGAGGTAACTTTTATGGTATCGGCTAATACTAAACCCCTTTCCGAATTCAGAACAGGGGAATTTGTACAAATTGAGAAGATACAATTAGAAGGAACTATGAAACGACGTTTATTAGATTTAGGCTTTTTTCCTGGAGCGACAATTAAAGTATTACAACGCAGCCCACTTGGAGACCCAGTCGCTTATCAAGTAAGCAACACAACTATTGCACTGCGTAGTGAAGAAAGCTCCCTTATTTTCGGGGTATTAATAGGAGATGATTTCAGATGAGTAACCATCGCATTGCGTTAGCTGGTAACCCGAATACCGGGAAAAGTACATTATTTAATACTTTAACAGGCTTAAAACAACATACTGGAAACTGGACGGGGAAAACTGTTTTAAAGGCTGAAGGGGAATATAAGCATGGCGGAAATATATATACAATAATAGATTTACCTGGAACTTACTCACTGTATTCAAATTCGGCAGATGAAGAAGTCGCACGAGATTATATTATATTTGAAAAACCAGAAGTAACTGTAGTTGTTATAGACGCAACTGCAATGGAACGAAATTTAAATTTAGCACTCCAAGTGATGGAAATGACAAACGATGTGGTCATTTGTATTAACTTAATTGATGAAGCGGAGAAAAAAGGAATCATTATTGACGAAAAGAAATTAGCAAAATCACTCGGTGTACCGGTAGTTAAAATTTCAGCCCGAAACCGAGTTGGTATCGGACATTTACTAAGCGTCGTTGCTAAAGTAGCAAATAAAAAAATCATTCCAACACCAATTAAAATTACTTATAATGAAAAAATCGAAAATATGATTCAAGAATTAGAACCACAAATTTATAAAGTGTTCGGCAATACGTATCCAGCACGTTGGATTGCGCTACGTATTTTAGATGGAGATAAAAATTTCTTAACTGCACTTCAAAAACATCATAACGAACCACTTGTAAGGGAGGTCATAATAAATGGAATCTCACTCAGCCAGTAAAGCTCTTCCGCTGGACTATATTGTTCAACATGCACAAACACTTTCAAAAGAGGACATACGAGATGACATTGTCGGAGATATTTATCGAACCTCCGCAAGTATATGTAAAGAAGCTGTCCAATATACGAATACTGACAAATTATATCGTTCAGAAAGATTAGATAAGATTTTCACTTCTCCTATTTGGGGATTTCCAATTATGCTCGGTATTTTATCTATTATTTTTTATCTTACAATCGCCGGTGCTAACGTGCCATCCGAGATGATTGCTGAATTTTTTGGCTGGGTCGAAGGATATTTAACATCTTGGTTCCAAGCAATGCATGCACCAGAATGGCTACATGGTGTTTTAATACTTGGTTTATTCCGTGGTACCGGAGCCGTTATTAGCGTTATGTTACCACCTATGGCAATCTTCTTCCCTATGTTTGCCCTATTAGAAAACTATGGATATCTACCACGCGTTGCGTTTAACATGGATCGTTTATTTAAACGCTCTGGCGCGCATGGGAAACAATCTTTAACTATGGCAATGGGGTTCGGATGTAACGCTGCCGCTATTATGTCAACACGTATTATCGAATCACCACGTGAGCGTATGCTTGCCATTTTAACAAACAACTTCGTCCCATGTAATGGACGCTGGCCTACATTAATCTTAATGGCTTCATTATTTATGGCTGCTGGATATACAGGCAGCATGCAAACACTTGTTACTGCCGGCGTTGTCGTTGGAATGGTTGTAATTGGCGTTATTGTAACTTTAACTGTTTCTTGGGTTTTATCAAAAACTGCTCTAAAAGGCGTTCCAACTCACTATACGTTAGAGTTACCACCATACCGTAAACCAAAAATTTGGAATACAATTGTACGTTCAACGCTTGATAAATCAATATATGTTTTAAAACGAGCTGTAATTGTAGCTGCACCTGCCGCTGTATTAACTTGGATACTTGCTAATATTTTCGTCGGTGACACAAGCTTACTTATGCATTTCGTAAACTTCCTAGATCCATTTGCTAAATTACTAGGACTTGACGGTTTTATTCTAGCTGCATTCATTCTTGGGCTACCAGCTAATGAAATTGTTATTCCAATTTTATTAATGTCTTACTTATCAACTGGTTCTTTAACTGAAATAGATGATTTTAATCAAATTAAAAATCTATTCTTAGAACACGGTTGGACTTGGTTAACTGCGCTAAACACAATGTTGTTCTCACTCCTTCATTTCCCATGCGGAACAACACTAGTTAACATATATAAAGAAACAAAAAGTGCAAAATGGACATTCTTATCGTTCGCAATCCCTACCGTTATTGCCATTGTTGTTACATTCCTCTCTACACAATTGGTACATTGGTTAGGGCTTGTATAAGCAAAGTATACATAGAAGGTATCCCCCTTCAACATATGCTTTGTGCAAAAAAGAAACCTGAAACTTATTCAGGTTTCTTTTTTTGCGCATCCTTTTTCCACGGCTGGGCACCATACGTTGTAAGTTTTTTATGAATAAAATATATAGTCCCTGGAAGAACCGCCATTAATATAGTGCAACTAATTCCCAATCCAGTAAACAACTTCCACCACCTTATTTCACTCTCTTCGGTAAAGCTGAACCTGAATGTGCAATTGTTGGATGAACATGAACAGTAATTTCAGCATTACTAAAGTAATTTTCGCCTTGATCCCAATTCTTACTTATCTTTTTCCACTCTTTATAATTATGTCGCTTATATACTTCCCCTAATGCTAATACATCTACCTTATATTTTTTTTGAACAAGCTTAATCGATTTTTGGATGCGTTTCTCCATTTCCTCTGAAATATCCTTCTCTAAACGCTTTTCATTCAAAACCTTTTTATGATCACTAAAGTGCAACTCAGCCAATGTACCTTCCAGAGATAAGTGAATATTAAACTTTGGTTTTGTAGCATTTTCCGTAGATACTTTAATCTTTCGGTGCATCTTATGAATTTCATATGTAATAAGCTGGTCTTTTTTGCGGATAGTAAAAAAACCTCCAATTTTTTTACCTATTATATAATTCATTCCTAATGTTTGTTCTCCACTTAAACTGCCTACACACTTATTATCCTTCCCACGAAACAGCGCTGCCCCATTCATTTGTACCCCTTGTTTTGTTAGTTCGAGAATAGGTAATACGAAACTTTGGTTAGCAATCATTTTTTGCTGTACCTCACCAATTCTTGCAGCCTCGATCATTTGAGCATTTTTCGGAGGATGCTCAGCTAACATATCAATGTATTGCGCTGGTAAATTTTCAGGCTTTGCACTTTGTTTTAAAATAGCTTCTGCATTTTTCTTAGAAACAAACAAACGAATATTTCTTCTCATCTCATGATCACGAATATATACATCCAACGTATTTTGTAAAATATACGGTTTCGATAGTAATTCTTCAGAGAAAATAATTACTTGTATATGCGGAAAAAATAATGTACGACTAATCTTTTTAGCAATAATTCTTATTTGTTCAAACACACTATCTGCTTTCGCACTAACATTAATATAATTTTCGCCATCTCCATCACCTTGTCCACCTTGCTGCGCTAACTTACTGGGAAGTACCATCTGATACGTCCCTTTCATAATTGGATTTGCTTTCTTTGCCTTTACAATATCGTAAGCTGCACCTACTACAAATCCTCTTTCTTCTATTTCTTCTAACTCAGAGCACCCACTTATAGATCCAGCTAAAACCATAACCATTATAATTTTAAGAAGGTGTTTCATTTCTACCATTCCTTCTTTTTATTTTATATACAATAAAAACTAACAAAGGCGCTAGCACGACAAACCCCATATCTATCCAAGCTAAATAAGTCCCGTAATTTGACAATTCTTTCGAATTACTAGGTATCATATTCACCATAAAAATAATCGGGGCACTTACAAAAATGAAAATATGTTTCTTCACTTTCGGAAACATAGCACAAAATAATAAAGATGCGACGTCATAATACATTGCTGTAGTGTTATAAATAGTAATAATCCAAGTAGTAAAAAAAATCGCATCAAATCTTTCTAAAAACCCTCCACCAATTTCAATTTCTTTCCCTAATTCAATTGTTGGATATGTCAATCCACGTGTTGTCATATACGTAAAAACACTAATACAAGTTACATAAATTAAAATGTATGACAACACGTTTACTATCACCGCTTTTGCAACTGCCATTGGCGCTTTTTTCGCTGTCTTATCGTTCAACAACACAGCATAAAACAGAGCTACCTCAAATCCGATGAATGTAAAAATAGAATTCTTAACTCCTACAGCATACTGACTGACATTCGTTTGAAAAGCCGGTAGTAAATTATCTATTTCCATTAAGTTCACATTCAATAAAGAAAGAAGCACTATCGCAATTAAAACAATTGGTAAGAATAGAACATTTAACCTTAATAAAGCCGCTCTCGATCCTGCTACTCCATAAATAACAACTAATAAGAAGAAGAAAGACAATAGCTGTATTGGTGTATCACTAAATAAATATGTTTGTGAAATAACCGCAATCATTCGCGATTCATATGCTGTCAAAGCTGCAAACGTTAATACTAAAATACTACTAATTGTGTACGCAACAGGTTTCGTCAAATGCGCACTTGTATATTGAACAAAGTTTTGTTTTGGGAATAAAATAGCTACCCTCGTTACAAACCAACCTAAAACCGCACATATCAATCCACCCAAAAGTAAAATAATCCAACCGTCCGAAAATAAAGTTTGATCGGCAATATCTCTCGGCATAGACAATGCCCCTATACCAATAATGGTTGACGATACCGCAAAGCCAATTTCCCGAGATCCAATCTCTTCATCGCCATACTCAAATGGTTTCAATTATTTTCGCTCCTTTGGACGTATTGTAGAATCTTTTGTTTGTAAATATTCCGGTCTCTCTTTTAACATTGATTTTGGTAGGCGAACCAATTCTTCTTCCCAATCTTTATAAAAAGCAGGAGCAATAGGTGTTGTATACGGAACCCCAACACTCTTTAAATTTGTAATATGAACCGCAAGTGCAATAAGAGCTAAAATGATTCCGTACAACCCAAAAGCAGTTGCAGCTAACACGAAGACGAAAAGTAAAATTCGAAATGTAATCGTAATGCTATATACAGGAAGTGAAAATGTAGCAATTGCGGTAACCGCAATAATAATTACTAAAAACGGATTTACAATCCCCGCATTTACTGCCGCTTCTCCAATTACAAGACCACCTACGATACCAATTGTTTGCCCCATCGGTTTCGGAAGCCTAATCCCGGCTTCTCGTATTAATTCCATCGTTAATGCCATCATTAGGGTTTCAATATAAGCAGGAAATGGCACCCCTTCTCTCGCTCCCGCAATAGAATAAGCTAGTTTAGATGGGATGAGCCCTTGATGATACGATACAAGCGCTACGTACATGGCAGGTAATAAAACAGCAGCGATACCTGATCCCATACGTAAAATTCTTAATAACGTTCCAATTACCCAACGCTCATAATGATCTTCTACAGATTGAAAAATATCAACAAACACTAGTGGAGCTATAAGAGCAAATGGTGACCCATCTACTAAAATGGCCGCTTTCCCTTTCGCCAATGCAGCCACTATATTATCTGGTCTTTCTGTATTTAAAAACTGCGGAAATGGAGACAAATTATTATCTTGAATTAATTGCTCAATCGTTCCTGTCTCAAAAATGACATCTGTCACTATTGATTGAAGACGCCGATCTAGCTCTTTTACGATGTAAGGGTTAATAATATCTTCTATATATACTAGGGTTACTTCTTTCTGCGATCGCTTCCCCATAATATAAGATTGAAACCGTAACTTCGGATCACGTAAACCACGGCGAATTAACATTTTATTCACATTAATATCTTCATTTAATCCAACTCTCGGTCCACGTATTAAATCTTCTGTCACTGGCGGTTCTAGACTTCTTTTCTCCCAAGCCCTACTGTTAACAACAATAGCCGTTTGAATATTATCAATTAATATGACTGTATCTCCTGCTAAAACCGCATTTATAATGTCTGGAAAAGTTGTCTTCATACCGACTTCTGCAATAGAAATAAAACGATCCAACAATGTCTGAACCACAGCTGCTTCATTTGGTATTTCTTCATATTGAAGTGTACGAACTACGTATTTATAAACATTATCCTTATCTGTCAATCCACATAAAAAAACAACCGCACAACGTGTAATGCTACCAGCAAGAGCAACTTCTCTAATTGTTAAATCATTAGGTGAACCTAACTCATCTCTAATTTCCTTCATAACTTCAAACAAGTTACCTTTTAGCTCTAACAATTTCCCCACCTAACTTCCTTTTCAACAAGTTTTTAGTTAGATTCCGCTAATAGAAGAAAATATATACAAAAAAGAGCTATCTCTTTTCGAAGATAGCTCTAACACGCGGGTTACTTTTCTACTATTATATTGTCTTTCTTTATAGATACACTTTTCGTGAATCCACTAACGATAAACATCACAATCATATTCATTAACAATGCGACTATACCTACATTTAAATCTTTTATATATTGCGGAAAACTCGGAAACATCGTAGCTATAGTTGAACCAGATAAGGTAATATATGCGACAATTAACAACCCAATCCCCATTCCTGCAATCGCTCCTTGCTTCGTAATAATCTGCCGTGGAAACAAACTACATACAAGTGCAGGGAAAAGTTGCGTAACTATACTGTATCCCATTAAAAGAAGAGCACCTATCGTTTCTCCTCCTTTAAATGTAAACAATACTGCTACGAGCGTTACTACAGGCACAAATAATTTTGCAGCTTTAGCAACTTGTCTATCTGAAGCAGATGGCACCATTGTTCGATAAATATTTTTTGCCAATAGTGTGGAAGCGGCCATAACAAGCATGGAACCTGGAACTAACGCCGTTAATACCCCCGCACTACCAATAATCCCAATAAACCAAGGATCAAAAGTTTGAAGAGCAAGACGGAATAACGAAAGGTCTACATCCGCTCCCTTTAATCCTGGAACTTGTAATATAGCAGCAAACCCTGCAAAGAATACGAAAAGCAAAACTAAAGAATACAGTGGCATGATTGCCGCATTTTTACGAAATACTTTTTCATTTTTTGCAGAGAAAGCAGAGGCAAATGTATGAGGCCACATGTAGAAACCGAGGGCCGTTAATATAATAGTAGAAACAAACCAAGAAATACTCATTCCTTCTTCAGGTAAAGATAAAAACCCTGGTTTCGCAGCTTCTACAGCTTCGAACATCGGCTGAAATCCTCCATAATAATGATACGGTAAATATATACCTAAAAACATAACGATGAATAGTATCATAATATCCTTCAAAGCAGCTGTCCAAGCCGAACCATGTATACCTGAAACCATTACATATATAGTTATAACAATAGCGCCAATCCATACCGCAATAACAGGTGACACTCTTCCATAGGAAGCTTCCGAAACGATGATCCCTAACCCCTTTAGCTGTAAAACGAGATATGGGATGATAGAAATAACACCAATAATTGAAACAATTATCCCAAGCGTCTTACTTCTATATTTCTTCGCAAAAAAATCGGACTGCGAAACGAGGTTATGCTCTTTTGCATATTTCCAAATTGGAGGCAATAAGAAATACGATAAAATATAAGCTAATGCACCATACCCTAAAATATAAAAAGTAGGAGCTCCTTTACTATACGCCCAGCCACTTCCTCCTAAAAATGTGAATGTCGTATAAATTTCGCCTGCCATAAGGAGAAAAACGAAAATAGTTCCAAACCCTCTTCCTCCAACTGACCATTGCTCTAAATTCATATCTTTCCCACGTTGTGCTCGAATTCCTAAAAATAGTGCTAGAAATAAGAAGAAAATAATGATAAGTAATGCTGTCATTTTACATCCCCCTTATTAGCAGGGTCGAATACGTACACAAGACCCATACAAAGAGACGTAATGAGCACTGATAATAGTACCCAAAATAATAGAAATGGCATCCCAAGCACGTAAGGAGTGACCGAATTTGCAAATACTGGTCCAATCACTAAACAAAAAACTGGAATAAGTACTAGCACGTGTATTTTCTTCATCTCATTCTCCTTTACTTATAAAATTCATAATGGATGATACAAAGACTTCCACTCCAATTGGTAATGCGTCTTCGTCAATTGTAAAACGAGGATGGTGATGCGGATATATAATTCCCTTCTCTTCATTGCCTGCCCCTATAAAAAAGAATGTCCCTGGTGCCTTTTGTAAAAATGCTGAAAAATCTTCTCCTGCCATCGTTGGTTGTAAACGAACAACCTTTTCTCTTCCATACAGCTGTAATGCCGTATGTTCAATAATCTCTGTAACTTCATAATCGTTCACAACTGGTCGGTATCCATACTCATAAGAAAATGTATACTTAGCACCGTAGGATTCTGTAATATGTTTTACAATCCTTTCAAGTTTTTTCCTTGTTTCTTCTCTTAATTCATGCCTTAAACTTCTCACTGTCCCTTCAATCTCCGCTTGTTCCGGAATAACATTATGGGTTGTCCCAGAATGAAATTGCGTAACAGATACTACGAGAGAATCTAACGGATTCGTGAGGCGAGATACAATTTGCTGGATTTGCGAAACAACTTGTGCACCAATAGCGATACTATCAACTGTTTCGTGCGGAATTCCAGCATGCCCACCTTTTCCCTCTATCGTAATTTTAAAAACGTCCGGTGCCGCCATCGCCGGACCATAAATTACCCCTACTTTTCCAACCTCTAATGACGCCCAAAGATGAGCACCAATAATGTAATCCACACCTTCCATCACTCCCGCTGTGACCATTTCCTCTGCACCGCCCGGAAAGTTTTCTTCTGCATGTTGAAATAAAAAGCGAATCTCTCCTTTAACTTTCTCTCTTTCCTCTACCAACTTATGTACTACACCAAGCAATATTGCAATGTGACCATCGTGACCACACGCATGCATCACACCTGGATATGTAGAAATAAAATCAAACTTATTTTCTTCATGAATAGGAAGAGCATCCATATCAGCACGAACCGCGATGGTTTTACCAGGATGCTTACCAATTAGCCTTGCCATTACACTATATTTAGTAGGCCTTGAGACTTCTAAATACGGGATTTTCCGAAGTATGTCGAATACAAATTGAGATGTTTTTTCCTCTTGAAAAGATAACTCTGGATACTTATGAAAATGCCTTCTCCACTCAATCAACTGATCCTTTGATAAAACAAGTTCCTTTGCGACATCCATTTCTCTTCTCCCCTTCTTCACCAAGTTAAATGTTATTATAGCGTGAACCGTTAACTTTTAAAAGAATCTTCAGAATTTTCTATAATAAATATTCAAAAATAAAAAGCCATCTCAAGATGACTTTTCACTTTATAAAATAGTAATCGCTTGTTTCCCCATTTGCTCCCACGCCTTTTCAAATTCAGCACGAGGAACAGCTTTTCGTGGATTGTTTGCAAGAGGATCATTTACGTATACAAAGTTTTGATCATATCCAATTACTACAACACTATGCTCATAATATGTAATTTTCACTTCACCTGAACTCGTATTCCATGTTTCAAAACTACTTTCAGCTAATGGTTTAAACGTTGTATTAATAATTACCCATATCGGAGAACCAGAACTAATTACTTTATATAGATCTTGCACGTCTCTGCCCGTTAAATTAATTACTTTTTCAGGAACATATTTTTCTGCTAAATTAAAAATTGGTTGATTGTATACACCGTATCCTCGCTCAGCTTTCGTATAAATATTTCCAACGAATCCCTCATAAGGATTTCCATGCAAACCATTTTGTTCAAATGGGACGCGATGAATCTCACTAGCAAGTTGCATCTTATCTACTTGTACACCTTTATGTTGCAGTAGCATAGCTAAACTTGTCACTTCACAACCTCTAGGTAATTCAGGTAACTGTCTAATAAACGGAACCTCTGTAATCATTGCACTTTCTTTCATCTCAGAGAAAAGGTCTAACCGTAATTCTTGTGCCTTTCTCATAATTTTATCTTTCTCGAAAAAAAACACGACAGCAAATATAATACCGAAAATAAAAATATATTTTAACTTTTTCATCATAAACCAAACTCCATTATATCAATTATTTAAAGGCGCAACTTCTATCATTGTACCTTTCTTCTTACTAGTTTGCTAGAAAGATTCTGTGAATTATTATTCACAAATATCATCGTAAAATTCTAATTTTTTCGATAAAAAGAAAAAATGATATGCTTTTTCAGAACGTTTTACTAACAACAAAATTATTAACATAGTGAAAGAATCGCGTTTCCTTCACTATGTTAATAAACATTCTAAGGTATTTAGTCATAGTTAGTTTTTCCTTTACATACTCAGTTCACAACAAAATAAACCGAGTATGTTTTTCACCCCGCTAATGATTAAAAGTACCGAATGAAATCTAATTAACACATACAAAAAAATATGGGGGGAGGGGCATATGAATCAACAAGTAGAACAAGCAGATTTAAAATACCGTACACCACTTTATCCAATAGTTCCAATCGTAGCTTTCTCATTCAATTTCCTTACATTTGTTAGTTTAGCCTTTATTCCAGATCAGAGAATTTCTCTGTCTTGCGGGATTCCATTTATAATCATTTGCTACATTTTATACCAAATTAAACATTCGGAAAGTTGTCACATTTGAACAAAAAAGAAATATAACCTAGGTAACAAGTTGAATATACTAAAAATTCAGTAATCTTCCTTATGATAAGATAATTTTTTTCTATTTATTGGATATGTTGGTATAACTTTATTTATCTTAAAATTCTCACAATAACGTTTTTATCTGGAAAATAGTTTACAATGTTATCAAGTTACAAATGATATTCACCTTAAAAAGCGTGCATTTGTGTCTATTTTTTAACAATATAATAAAAACTATTGCCAACTATAAATTAATAGGTTTATATTGTTTTATTGGCATAGTTTCAATCCAAGGAGAAAGGAGATTTTCAATCGTGCAACTAAAGAAAGCATTTTGGAAGTTGGCTTCGCTTCTTCCGTTATCATTAGTTCTGTTCCTCGGTGGCTGTGATAAAAAACTAGCAGTATTAAACCCGCAAGGACCTGTTGCAAAGGCACAGTATGATTTAATTGTTTGGTCATTCTTGCTTATGTCATTAATTATCGCAATTGTATTCATCTTGTTTACAGTCATCTTGATTCGTTATCGTGAAAAACCAGAGAATATGGACTATGAGCCACCTGATCAACACGGTAACACATTATTAGAAATCATTTGGACGATTATTCCTGTTATTATCGTTATCGCATTATCGATTCCAACAGTTAAAGCAACTTATGCTTCGGAAGAGGTTCCGCAAGAGTCCAAACATATTAAACCAGTTGAAATTTATGTTACATCTGCAAACTGGAAATGGTTATTTAGTTACCCGGAGGAAAAAATTGAAACCGTTAACTATTTAAACATCCCAGCTGGTGTACCAATTCAATTTAAACTGACTTCTGTAGGTCCAATGAATGCTTTCTGGGTACCAGAACTTGGTGGTATGAAGTATACAATGGATGGCATGATCATGGACTTATATTTACAAGCTGACAAACCAGGTTCTTACCTAGGTCGTAGCTCGAACTTCTCTGGTGAAGGATTCACTCACATGGAGTTCGAAGTTGAAGCAAAAACAAAAGAAAAGTATGACAAGTGGGTAAAAGAAGTACAAGAAACTGCTCCTAAACTAACAGAAGATAAGTACAACGATATTGTTAAACCTGGTGTAGTTGGTCGTATGACATTCTCTAGTCATCACTTAAGTTATGTAGATCCAAAATCACTTGAATATTGTGATTACAACTACTACAAAAACAAAAAATAATAGCTATTATTCCAACAGATTGGAGTGAACACAGTGAAGCTTGATGAATTTTTTGTCACAGGTGACCCGATTATTTACGGAGCTGACGCATCTATCGTTCTTGTGACATTAGCGATTCTTTTCGTACTAACAAAGTACAAAAAATGGAGATGGCTTTGGGATGAATGGTTAACAACTGTTGACCATAAAAAAATAGGAACCATGTATATTATCTCTGCCGTTATAATGTTATTCCGTGGTGGTATGGACGGTTTAATGATTCGTGCCCAGTTAACATTCCCAGATACAACATATTTAAACGCTGAACACTATAACGGAATCTTTACAACACATGGTACAGTTATGATTCTTTTCATGGCGATGCCATTCGTTCTAGGATTAATGAACGTCGTTGTACCATTACAAATTGGTGCTCGTGACGTTGCATATCCGTTCTTAAATGCTTTAAGTTTCTGGTTATTCTTTATTGGAGCAATGTTATTCAACATCGCTTTCGTAATCGGTGGTTCTCCAGACGCTGGGTGGACTTCTTACTTCCCAATGGCGGGTACAGAGTTTACTCCTGGTGTAGGAAATAACTTCTACGCAATCGCCTTACAGATTTCAGGTCTTGGTACGTTAATGACAGGTATTAACTTCCTAGTTACTATTTTAAAAATGCGTACACCTGGAATGAAATTAATGAAAATGCCAATGTTTACATGGTCTATTTTAATTACATGTGTAATCATTATTTTCGCTTTCCCAGTATTAACAGTAGCTCTTGCATTAATGACATTTGACCGTCTATTTGATGCTCACTTCTTTACGATGGCGAGCGGCGGTATGCCAATGTTATGGGCCAACTTGTTCTGGGTATGGGGTCACCCTGAAGTATATATCGTTATTTTACCGGCATTCGGTATTTTCTCTGAAATCATTAGTACATTCTCACGTAAACGTCTATTCGGTTACAGTGCGATGGTATACTCAATGGTTGCAATTTCTTTACTAAGTTTCGTCGTATGGCTTCATCACTTCTTCACGATGGGTGCAGGTCCAGCGGTTAACTCGTTCTTCTCGATTTCGACAATGGCGATTTCGATTCCAACCGGTGTTAAAATATTTAACTGGTTGTTTACGCTGTATAAAGGACGTATTCGTTTTACAGTTCCAATGCTTTGGTCATTGGCATTTATTCCAAACTTCGTAGTTGGTGGAGTTACAGGGGTTATGCTTGGAATGGCAGCAGCTGATTATCAATACCATAACAGCTACTTCCTAGTCGCTCATTTCCACTACGTATTAATCGCAGGTACAGTATTCGCTATGCTTGCTGGATTCACATTCTGGTATCCAAAAATGACAGGTCATATGCTAAATGAACGCCTTGGTAAATGGACATTCTGGATCTTTATGAGCGGATTTAACATCTGTTTCTTCCCAATGTACTTCCTAGGTTTAGATGGTATGACTCGTCGTATGTACACTTACTCTGAAAGCCTTGGATGGGGTTGGTTGAACCAAATCGCATCTGTCGGCGCAGTAATGATGGGTATCGGATTCGTAATTCTTTGTTACAACGTAATTTGGAGTGCACGTCACGGTGAACGTGACACAACTGGAGATCCATGGGATGGCCGTACACTTGAATGGGCAACTCACTCTCCTGTACAACATTACAACTTCGCGAAACTTCCTGAAATTAAAGAAGCTGATGCTTTCTGGTTCATGAAAAAACGCGGAGAAACAATTACACCAACAGCAGATGAATTAAAACCAATTCACATGCCAAGTAATTCTGGTGTGCCTATTATTATGTCTGCATTCTTCGGTCTTGCAGGTTTTGCATTAGTATTTAGCTGGTTCTGGATTGCAGCAATCGGTGGTATTGGTATTTTAGGTTGCTTAATCTATCGTTCATTCGATTATGATGATGGCTACTACGTAAGCATTGAAGAAATTAAAGAAACAGAACATATAGCATGAGAGGTGAAATGACATGGCGGCTTTAGATAAAAGCTTACCTTTGGAATATCAATCTGAACAAAGCAGATTGAATATCCTAGGATTCTGGATTTTTCTTGGGGCTGAAATTATGCTGTTCGCAACACTTTTCGCCTCTTATCTAGTCCTTGCTGGTCGTACGGCTGATGGCCCAACACCAGCGCAATTGTTTGAAGTTAAAACACTTTTAATTCAAACACTGTTACTTTTAACAAGTAGTTTTACATGTGGTATCGCAATTCACGAAATGCGTAAACACAATCAAAAAGGAATGTTAGCTTGGTTTATCCTGACTTTACTTTTAGGTGCAGGCTTCCTATTCTTTGAAATTGAAGAATTCATTTTGTACGTTGGTGAAGGCGCAACTATTCAAACAAGTGCTTTCTTATCTGCATTCTTCGTTCTTCTTGGAACGCATGGTGCCCACGTAACAGGTGGTATCATTTGGGCAACTTGTGTTATTATCCAAATTTTAAAACGAGGTTTAACACCAGTTACAGCTCGTAAAGTATTTATTATCAGCTTATACTGGCATTTCCTTGATCTTGTTTGGGTCTTTATTTACACACTAGTTTACTTGAACGGGATGGTGGCGTAAATGGATCAAAATAACAATCAAGCAAATGCGCATAGCGGATTCCCATGGTCACACGTTTTCGGATTTATTTTATCGCTTGCACTAACGTTTCTAGCGTTATACGTGGCACTTTACACAAACCTGCCACTTTCAACGATATTAACAACTATCATCATCATGGCAGTTGCGCAAGCGTTATTACAATTAATTATGTTCATGCACTTAAAAGAAGGAGAAGGAAGCATTCAAATTCTTACAATGATATACAGTTTCTTCGTTGCAATTGCAACAGTTGGTCTTACTGTATGGATTTTCTTCTCAATGTAATTTGCATGAAAAGACTGCTGGGATTCCTCAGCAGTCTTTTTTTATTCTCTCCCCTATTACATCCACATTACGGAATTAACAACAAAATCATGAAAAATATACTTATTATGACAAATGTTAAGAAAACTCTTTCTTTATGAAATCGAATCCATACGCGTTGCTTTTCTACCTATTATATGGCTAAATAGGTACTATATTTATTTGAAGGGAGAGAACGCAGTGGAACATCATTCTTCTATTCTATCACTTATGGTTGTCGTCGCAATCGCGTTTTTCGTTCCCCTTTTGTTACAGCGCTTTAAATTAAAAGCACTTCCTGTCGTTGTTGCAGAAATTATCGCAGGAATCTTTGTAGGTAAAAGTGGATTTAACATCATTGAGCCAGATATGTGGCTTCAAGTCTTATCAACACTAGGGTTTATCTTCCTAATGTTTTTAAGTGGTTTAGAAATTGACTTTTCGATCTTTAAGCAAAAAGGGAAAAAGAATACGACAAACGAACCAAACACATTCCAAGCAGCAAGCATTATCTTCTTATTTATTTTCATTTTATCTTATGCCCTATCATTAATATTCGTCTGGCTAGGATTCGTCGACAATGCAATGTTCATGACTTTAATTATTTCAACTATTTCCTTAGGTGTTGTCGTACCAACATTAAAAGAAAATAACTTAGGAAAAACCGCAATCGGGCAAATCATTTTATTAGTCGCTGTTATTGCAGACTTAGTTACAATGATTTTACTCGCTGTATTCGTCGGATTAAATTCCGAAAGTGGCCAAAGCATGTGGCTTCTACTTCTTCTATTCGGTGCTGGTATTGTAATTTACTTTGTCGCAAGACGTTTTAAAAATATTCCATACCTAGAAAGCCTAAAAGCCGGTAGTGTACAAATTGATACACGAGCTGTTTTTGCACTCATCTTAATATTAGTTGGATTATCTGAATCTGTTGGGGCAGAAAATATTTTGGGAGCCTTTTTAGCAGGTGTACTCGTATCTTTATTATCACCAAATGAAGATATGGTTGAAAAGCTTGATTCCATCGGATATGGTTTCTTCATCCCTATTTTCTTCGTAATGGTTGGTGTAAATCTAGAAGTATGGTCTATTTTTAAAGAGCCTTCTAGTATGCTAATGATTCCAATTCTAATTGTGGGACTCTTTATTTCAAAACTGTTGCCATCACTCGTCTTACGAAAATGGTACCCACGTAATATCGTACTCGGAAGTGCTATTTTGTTAACATCAACACTTTCTTTAGTTATTGCCGCTGCACAAATCGGTGAAAAGCTAGGCATCATTAGCCCAAGTTTATCAGCATCTCTTATTTTAAGCGCAGTTATTACTTGTATTTTTGCACCTATATTATTTAACAAGATGTTTCCAAAAGTGGAAACACCAAAACCGAAAGTATCTATTATTGGTGCAAGCAGAATTACCCTTCCGCTATCACTTGATTTAAAACGTGAAGATTATGACGTAACACTATATATGATACGTCATAATAAAATAAATGATGAGGAAGCGAAATCTCATGACTTCCCTATTGTAAAATTAGATGAGATTACTATTCAATCTTTAATGGAGCAAAAAGCTTTCGAAGCAGACCGTATTGTTGTTGCGACAAGTGATGATGAACAAAACTTATTATTAGCAGAACACGCGAAAGAATTAGGTGTTGAACACGTCATCGCAAGTGTAGAAGATCCCCTTCTACAAGAAAAAGCGACTCAAGAACATATCGCTGTATTCTCGACTATTAACTCTACACGTATTTTATTACGTGCACTTATTGATAAACCGAGTCTCGTTCGCTTAATTACAACAGCAAATGAAACAGTACGTGAGGTTGAACTACGAAGTAATAAATATAACGGCTTAGCACTTCGTCGCCTTCCGTTTTTAGGTGATGTACTTGTCATTCAAATTTACCGCGGTAATAAAGCTTTAATACCACATGGTGATACGAAGTTACAACATGGCGATACTTTACTTGTAACGGGTTCAAAAGAACATATTGATACAATGAAAAATATATTAGAGTAGAAAAATGCCCCTCACATAAATGAGGGGCATTTTTTCATTTTCATATGGTAAAATGTTACTATCACGTATTATGGGGATGAATAACATTATGTCTATTTCAACTTTAGCTCTCTTATTATTAGCAGAAGTACTCGTCGCCATTATTCTCATCGGTATTAGCATTGAAATTTGTAGCTACGGATGGAAAAAATCGAATGGAATTAAGTACTTTTGTCTCTTACTTTCACTCCTTCTCGGAACCGCTAGCATACTAGGACTTCTCGTCGCACCCGCATATTTCTTCTTACAACTTATAGAAAAAGGCTTATAAGAAAGGATGATATTATGATTACAGTGAAACATATTGATGCATCTGAAACATACTTATTACGCCAAAAGATTTTGCGTCCCAATCAATCATTAGAATATTGTAAATACGATTCAGATTACGAAATAGACTCCTTCCACTTAGGTGCATTTCTACATGATGAACTTGTTAGCATCGCCTCCTTTTCAAAAGAACTATACCCTGCCTTACAAGCTGGTACCCATTATCGTCTACGAGGAATGGCAACATTACCTAATTTCCGAAACCAGCATGCTGGCACTTCCTTAATCCGTAAAGCTGAACAAGTCCTCCAAGAACGCGAAGCAAATATTCTATGGTGTAATGCCCGAATTACCGTAGCGGATTATTACAAAGGATTAGGTTTCCATGAGCATGGTGAAATCTTCGAGATTGATCCAATAGGACTCCATAAAGTAATGTATAAAGAAATATAAGAAAAGCTTTCTGCATATTGCAGAAAGCTTTTCTTATATTTCATCTTCACTTTTTATTTTTTTCATATATATGTATATAAACAAACTAGGAATTAAAAAGCAAGCAAACATAATAAGTCCTGTTATACTAATTTCCTTTATCGAAATATCCGGTGTTACAATGATACAAATAGCTAAAATCCCAATAACAATCCCTACTGGAATTAATAATAGTTTCATGAAGTAACTACGTGATACCCCCCCCGTATGCTCATATACCTCTACAGAATGTTTTAAATTTAAGAAGTTAATAACTACTATCCCGCCCATAAATATCATTAATAAATCCGAAACACTTTCATAACCTGCCCCTTGCAAGACGTAACGGTAAAAGACAACACCTAGTATGACGATATTTTGTAAGATGAAAGCTAGCCTAATATGTTTTAACCCTTCTATCATTAAACGTTCATCTTTCACAATTTTCACCCTATCACTCCTTTTCCTCCCAAAACAAATCATTCAATGTTTTATCTACCGCATAACAAATTTTCATACATAAATCTAAAGACGGATTGTATTTCCCCTTCTCAATTAAACTAATCGTTTGCCTTGTAACGCCTACTTTTTCTGCTAATTGTTGCTGTGTTAAATCTAACTGAACACGCGCGACTTTTATTTTACTTACAGCCATTCATGTTCCTCCTCTATCTTTATTGTAACATATATATGTCATTAAGTAATTTATACTTTACAAATTCGGTTTAATTTTCACCTTATCCCGCTATTTGTGGGCAGTAAAACTCCCACCTCAAAATTCGGCTGGAGCAAAGAAGTTAGGTGGGAGCCCTGCTGCCCGTAAACGCCCGATTGGTGAAGGCTAATAAGCAGTGGGGATAAACAAAAGCCCCACTGCTTATAGTTTCACTTTATTATACACAAAAAAAGAGCCTCTCATAAGAAGCCCTCTTTCTATATCTATATTATAAGAATAAATGACATCCAAATAAAATTGTAAATAAGTATAGTAACGGATGTACTTCCATCCCTTTTCCCTTCACAATCTTTAAGATTGGATACACTAAAAATCCGATTGCAATTCCATTCGCAATACTAGATGTTAACGGAATACCAACGAAAATTAAAAATGCTGGTAATGCATCTTCAAACTCATCCCAATTAATATCACGAATGCTTTGTGCCATTAAACTCCCTACTATAATTAGTGATGGGGCTGTAATAGCCGCTACATTTGATAAAGAAGCAATAACAGGGCTAAAGAATGCCGTTATAATCGTTAAACAAACTACTACAATACCTGTCAATCCAGTTTTACCACCTGCCGCAATTCCAGCTGACGATTCAATTGTCGCTGCTGTCGGGCTTGTCCCAAAGATAGAACCTGTCGTCCCTCCAATTGCATCTGCAATGAACGCCTTACCAAAGCGCTTTTCAGTGTTATCTGTATTTAAACCTGCTTGTTTAATTAAACCAAGTAACGCACCTGTTGTATCAAATAAAAGTACAAGTAAGAATGAAAAAATAACCCCATATAAACCGTATTGAATTACATCTGAAAATGCATTGATAGGGTTTGAAACAATAATTCCTTCTGGTAAATGTGGCATTGCGACAATGTTATTTTCAAACTTTAATTGCCCTGTAAAGAAAGCAATAATCCCTGTCACAATCATACTAATAAACAATGCACCACTAACACGTAATACCATTAATACCGCCGCTAACACTAAACCAACTATTGTTAAAATAACAGCCGGTGAATGAAAGTCTCCGATTGTAACTAAGTTAGATGGATGGTCAACGATAATACCCGAAAGTCGCAATCCAATAAAAGCAATAAATAATCCGATTCCACCTGCAATTGCATGTTTTAAACTGTCAGGAATTGCGACAATTAGCTTTTTCCTAAACGAGGTGAAAGATAATAAAAGAAAAATAATACCTGTTACAAATACTGCCGAAAACGCAATGACATATGTAATCCCCTCTGCCTGTTGAACAACAGAATAAGCAAAATATGCATTCATTCCCATAGCTGGAGCAATAACAATTGGATAGTTAGCTAAAAACGCCATACATAGCGTTCCAACAACTGTCGCAATAATAGTTGCTGTAAATGCTTGATCAAATGGTACACCTGCATCAGATAATATTTTCGGATTGATGACAAGAATATACGCAAATGTAAAAAAAGTTGTGATGCCAGCTAAAATTTCTTGCTTCACAGAAGTGTTATACTTTTGTAATTGAAACATACTTATGTACCCTTCCTACACTTGAATTATTATCACACATTCTTTTCTTATTAGTATGTGAGAAAATGTAATACTTAATCTTAACAATCAATAAAAAGAAGAGTCAATATATTCTCTAATAGTTAGAATTTTAAGTTTAAGTCTGACAAATACAGATGTAGTACAGTGTATTATGATTATTTTTGTAGCATAACAGATAGAAATGTTTTATAATTTGAAATAGTTAAATATTTAGTGGATTCATTCAAATATTGTTCACTCTACAGGGGGTATTCTTCTTATGCAGCAAACAAACAAATCTGAAAATTTAAACCGTGGCTTAAAACAAAGGCATATTACTTTAATGTCTCTCGGTTCAGCTATTGGCGTTGGACTATTTTTAGGATCAGCTTCCGCTATTAAACTAGCTGGCCCATCTATTTTACTAGGCTATATGATCGCCGGACTCGTTATTTTCTTCATTATGCGCGCACTCGGAGAAATGGCAATTGAACAACCGGTTGCTGGCTCTTTTAGTAAATATGCAAATGATTACATCAGCCCACTAGCTGGGTATATTACAGGCTGGAATTACTGGTTTTTATGGGTTGTTACTTGTATGGCGGAAATTACAGCAGCAGGCATTTACATGCAGTACTGGTTCCCTGATATCCCGCGCTGGACTTGGGCATTACTAGCTCTTTTATTAATGAGTGCTTTCAACTTCTTATCTGTGAAAGTATTTGGAGAACTTGAGTTTTGGTTTGCTCTCATCAAAATTGTCACAATTATCTGTATGATAGTGATTGGCTTTGGTATTATTCTATTCGGATTTGGAAATGGCGGCGTTGCAACTGGTATTTCAAATCTTTGGGAACATGGGGGCTGGTTCCCAAATGGCTTCTCTGGATTATTACTTTCCTTACAAATGGTATTATTCGCTTATTTAGGAGTCGAACTTATCGGAGTTACAGCTGGTGAGGCTCAAAATCCGAAAAAGACACTCGCAAAAGCAATTGATAATGTATTTTGGAGAATTTTAATATTCTACGTTGGAGCTCTATTCGTTATGATGGCAATTTACCCTTGGAACGAACTTGGCGAAAAAGGAAGTCCCTTCGTGCTAACATTCCAGCAAATTGGTATCGCAAAGGCAGCAGGCATTATTAACTTTGTTGTTTTAACAGCAGCTCTTTCATCTTGTAACGGTGGTTTGTTTAGTACAGGCCGTATGCTATTTACATTAGCACAACAAAAGAAAGCACCCGAAAGATTCGGTCGTTTAAATAAAAATGGTATTCCGAGTCAAGGAATTATCGCAACAGCAATCGTGTTACTCGTTGGCGTTATATTAAACTATCTTGTTCCTGCAAAAGTGTTTACATGGTTAACTAGTATTTCAACTTTCGGCGCAATTTGGACTTGGGGTATAATATTAGTCGCTCAAATTAAATTCCGTAAAGGATTACAATCTAATAAAAAGGAAAAACTAACATATAAAATGCCTTTACACCCATTAAGTTCATATTTCTCACTCGGCTTCCTTGTACTTGTACTAGGTATAATGGCTTATTCAGAAGATACACGAATCGCATTAATCGTCGGTCCAATTTGGCTTATTGGCTTGGCTATCGTGTATTACATGAAAGGGTTCCATAAACTTGATGAATCATCTAATTCAAAAATTAGTTAAATCCACGATCTCTTCCTACTTTACTAGGGAGAGATTTTTTCATTATTCACACAAATATTTCTCAATCTAATTAACGTTATCTTTACACTATTTAATATTTTCTATCTTTATTTTTACAGAAAAATAAATTACATTATTAAAGCACATATATTTATTATTAGGGGGATTCTTCTATGAAGAATAAAAAATGGGTTCAATTTTCTTTAGCAACAGCAATTACAATCAGTTTAGGAAGCGCTTATGTTCCATCTACTTATGCCGAAAGCTCTGTAGATCCAGCTCCTGAAATTGCTGCGAAAATTGCAAATCAAAACAATGGGAAAAAAGTATTATTCGATAATACGCACGGTCAAACTGCCGGGACAGCTGACTGGGTTATTGATGGCGGTTTTTCTGATTTCGGAAATGGCATTGCCCAAAACGGATATCATGTAAAAGAACTTCGTAAATCAGCACCTATTACATACGAAGATTTAAAAAACTACAATGTGTTTATCGTTCCAGAAGCCAATATTCCTTACAAAAAATCTGAACAAGATGCAATGTTACAATACGTAAAAAATGGCGGAAGTATCTTCTTCATTGCCGATCATTATAATGCAGATCGTAATAAAAACCGCTGGGACTCCTCAGAAGTGTTCAATGGCTATAGACGCGGTGCATGGGATAATCCAGCAAAAGGCATGTCTAGTGACGAAGTAAATTCACAGGCTATGCAAGGAGTCGAAAGCTCTGATTGGCTATCCGATAATTTCGGTATTCGTTTCCGCTATAACGCACTTGGTGATGTTTCAGCTAAAAATATTGTCTCACCTGCACAATCATTCGGAATTACAACTGGCGTTTCATCTGTAGCAATGCATGCCGGCTCTACTCTTGCGATTACAAATCCAAAACTAGCGAAAGGCCTTGTATATCTTCCAGAAAATCCATCAAAATGGAATAACGCTGTTGATAGCGGCGTTTATAACGGTGGTGGCGTTGCAGAGGGTCCTTATGCTGCTATTTCGAAAGTTGGCCTTGGAAAAGCAGCCTTTATTGGTGATTCTTCTCCTGTTGAAGATGCTACGCCAAAATATGTTCGTGAAGATTCAGGTCAATCAAAGAAAACTTATGATGGTTATAAAGAAGAAAACGATGCTGTTCTATTAGAAAACATCGTGAATTGGTTAGCGAAGCAAGAAACATTTACAAGCTTAGATCAAGTGAGTGGTTTACAGCTTGATGCACCTACAGCTCTACAAACATTTGAACAACCAAGTTTATCAACAGAACCACAACCAGAACCTTGGAGCGCACCAAGTCAAGGTTACCAGTGGTTCAATACAAATACTTTCAAACCAGGTTCATACGGCTATAACGGTGCATTGACAACGAGTGATTACGTAATTACGCACCCTAGCATTCTACCAAACAATGAGGTGTTCCAACTGAAGATTCAAGTAAATAACTTATTACCAAATACAACGTACAATAATTATTCTTTAGGTATCTTCACAACTGGCGGAACACAGGTGGCAAAAGTTCAAAATACAAATGGCACTTGGCCATCTTCTTTCGGATATAGCAGTGCATTCTCTTTCATCACAAATAACCAAGGATCTGCTGAAAAAATTGTGAATGTACAACTTGATCCAAATACAACTGGACAAGCAACACTTCGTCTACGTCAAAATACGACAGCGAAATATAGTGAAACTGTAACGATTGGTAAGAAGTAAAGTACAGTAAAAGGCAATCCACATATGGATTGCCTTTTTTTTCACTTCTCTTCTTTTGAGAAAAACATTCTTGAAATAACGATACCTATACTACCAACGATTAAGAATAACACCGCCCTAATCATCATCGACACCTCTGGTAAATCGAGAAGGAATAACTTCCCTACTGTTACTACTAATACGACTAATCCAGCATATAATATTTCGTTCATCTGTCTATAACGGCCAAACCAAACTGCAAATAACGCATATACCATCCATAATAACGATACAGATACGCTAATTATACTTCCATCTGTAGAAAGAACTTCACCGATTCTAGTAATTGTAATAAATACAATGACCATTAACGAGTAGAGCGCTATCGAATAAACATATTTACCAAAACTCGCTAACACTTCTTTCGCTTGTCTCATGCAATAATAGAACGTTCCTATCAAAATAATATGAGCGACAAATCCTGCCGAAATGAAATGATCAAACGGGCTAAAAATCGTCTGCACCATTCCAATCGCATAAATCGTTGCACTTACATATAATTTAATATTTTGCTTTACTTTAATAGCAGTAACCATACCAAGGAAACCTTGTAACAATAATACGATTGCTGCATTCACCAAACTGTACTCGTATAAAATCGCTAAACTAAATGACCCCATTGCAAAGCCAAATATTAGATTTGTAAATACAGAATGTTTATTCTTCCTATATTCAAGTGCGAACATAACAACATGCACGAATGCACTTATAACTAATCCCCACGTTGTAAATTCAGGAATTTGAGAAATGGCTAAAATAAAGAAAACTGCATTCGCACTAAATATCGCCAACCTTGCTTCTTGTATAAAACTTCTCTCCGAAAACATATGCCAAAATAATAGTAAATGAATTACGCCGTATACAACTGTTAACTGTACTTGCACATTCTCTACTAATATTGACATAACAGCAAAGAAGACAAATAGGACAATTGCCGCCACAACATAAGAAATCATATACAAGTACTTATAACGGTTTCTCAATGCATACCATAATAGACTAATTGTTAATATCGTCTCATAACTAAAGAAAATATACGTATTAGGAGTCGTACTATTTAACAAGAAAGGAACAAAAAATGCTCCTACCGCCACGAAAATAGCGAGATATTCCGATCTATATCTTTTCGCTAAATAAATCCCTGAAATAACCCATATAATGTTGCAAATAAACGCAATACTTGCAGGAATAAATTCATATAAATAATGTGCCGCAAACGTTGTTAAAACAATTCCCGTAATACTTCCTCCAGCTAATACTAACCCTAACGCTTGCCGCTTTCTTTTAATTTGTATATCTCCTACATAATACAAACCGGCAGATAGTACGATGCCAAACACAACCCGTATCGCTGGTGTTAACAATCCGGCATTTACCCCTGCTTTAAATAACCAAATAACGCCAAGTAGCATAATACCGACAAATATGCGTGGTAACCATGTTTGACAAAACTTTATAATATTAAATGGTTCTGGTTTAAATACAGATATATCTACTTGTTTCACCTCTGGCTCTTGCATGGACTCCCTCTTCTTAACAACATCTTTTTGTAACTTTTCATTACTTACTGCTTCAATATATTCTTTCTTTTCCTTATTAACATTTTGTTGAACTTTATCTACTTCTATTTTTCTTTGTTTCGCTTTCAATTCATAAAGTGTCTCTTGCATCGTTTCAATTGCCGTTTCGAGCGCTTCTATTTTCTTATTTAAATCCTCCTTCATACAATCCCCCCTCATCATCGATTTTTCACTTGACCTATATATTACCAATTACCTTTATCATACTCTTAGTCTATTCATTTTCAATACTATTTTTCCCAAAAAAGAAAGGTGTTTTCCCAAATAGGAAAACACCTCTTACTTATTTCTTCTTATTTATAGCAATACTAACAATTACACCGAGGCAGACACCTACAAATGCCGGAACAATCCAAGCTACACCTTCTGAATAAAACGGAAGCATTTTTAGTAGTGGTGTCCATTTATTCATCAGTACACTTTTGTTTAAAACATCAATCGCACTAAATGCCGCTACGAGCCCAATCGTTACCGAATATACGTATACATACTTCCCAATATACTTATGGAATAACCCTAAAATAATAAGCGTTAGTGCAACTGGATAAATAAATCCAAGAATCGGTACCGATACTTTTAAAATTTGCGTTAATCCTAAATTAGCTAAAACCATACTAACAAAACTTAATATAAATGCCCAAGCTTTATAAGATACTTTCGGAAATACACTTGCGAAAAATTGACTACACGACGTAACAAGTCCGATTGAAACGCATAGACAAGCGACAGTAAAAATAAGGCCTAATAAAACTAACCCACCTTGTCCAAATAATGTCGTCATAACTTGTGCTAACACTTTCGCACCGTTATCAAATGTACCCAATGAACCACTAATTGAACCAACATATCCAAGAATGACATAAATAATAGATAATAAAAGCCCTGCTCCAATACCAGCAATACTCATATATTTCGCTAAACCTTTATCATCCTCTACACCTTTTGCACGCAGAGCATTTGCAATAACAATCCCAAAGATTAAAGCCGCTAATGCATCCATCGTTAAATAACCATCTAAAAATCCTTGAAACATAGGAGCTTGTCCATAATTTCCTGTAGGCTCTTTCACACCGCCTACTGATGTAAACATACTTTTTATAAATATAATGGCAATCATACATAATAATAAAGGCTTTAACACCTTTCCAAACAAGCCCATTAATTTGGACGGAGATAAACTTAACCAGTAAACAATGCTAAAGAAAATAGCCGTGTACAATAACAAAACTACGCTACCCGCTTCTGGGAACAACTGACCTGGTCCCATTTCAAAAGCTAAACTTCCTGCACGTGGTATACCAAGACCTGGTCCAATAAATAAGTACACAATACATGGGAAAATAATTGCAAATGAAGAATGAACCCTGCCCGCTAACGTTTGAAAGCTCCCTGCTTTCGCAATAGCGATAACACCTAATATCGGAAGCCCTGTTGCTGACATAATAAAACCTAGCAATGCAATCCACACATGCTCTCCCGCTTCGTATCCAAGGAAAGGTGGGAATATAAGATTTCCCGCTCCAAAGAACATAGAGAATAACATAAGACTAATAAGCAAAATTTCTTTTTTCTGTAACAATTTCATTTCTTTCTCCTTCTTCAATTTCATCTCGCATGAGATCTATTCCACACGTAGGAAAAACGCGATAATCCGCTTCCTTACAAAGAAAACATAGTCCATAGTCTACCACAAAAGAAACACCCATTCTATATCTACTTCCCTTTTCCAATTTCTTCTGAAAAATCAACCTTTATTGACTTTTAATAGTTAATAAAGTAAAATATTAAATATACAAAACTATTAACTTTGTTTTTTGTTTGTGTCAGGAGGAAAAATCACATGGAATCAACGATGCAACTAGAAAGAGAACAACAAAGAAAAAAGAAACATCCTCCCGGTTTATACTTACTCTTCTTTACAGAAATGTGGGAAAGGTTTAGTTACTATGGATTACGAGGATTATTAACATTATATTTAACAACAGCTTTAGTAAGTGGTGGTCTTGGGTTTAGTCCCGCTTGGGCACTCTCTATTTACGGATTTTATACTGGTGCTTGTTATTTCACACCATTGATCGGTGGATACTTAACAGACCGTTTTCTAGGTAAACGAAAAGCCATCACAATTGGTGGTATAACAATGGCAATCGGTAACCTTACACTATTTGCCTTGCAAAACCAAGCCGGTCTATACCTCGGATTAGCGCTTATTATTATCGGTAATGGATTCTTCAAACCGAATATCTCTACACTTGTTGGAGAATTATACGAAGAGCACGATCCAAAACGTGATAGTGCATTTACAATATTCTATATGGGTATTAACGTCGGTTCATTTTTAGCTCCACTCGTTTGCGGATTTTTATCAGAAAATTTATTTAAAACAACAGTGGACGGTGTTGTTCATTACGGATTCCGTTACGGTTTCTTAGCCGCTTCAATCGGAATGATCATTGGACAAATTTTATTTACAACACTATCAAATCGCTTCCTTGGTGATATCGGTAAAAAACCAACTCGCGATTTGCAAACGGCTGCTGGACAACAAACAGTAGGAAATACACCGTTAACAAAAAAAGAAAAACAACGTACAACAGTTATCGTCATTTTAACATGCTTTGTTGTCTTCTTCTGGGCTGGATTTGAACAAGCTGGTAGTTCGTTAACATTATATACAAACAAATTTGTAGACCGCTCTGTGTTCGGATGGGAAGTTCCAACATCTTGGTTCCAATCGGTCAATCCGTTATTTATTATTTTACTTGCTCCAGTCATTTCAACATTATGGGCAAAACTTGCAACTAGAAAAAATGGGGATTTAAAAATCCCAACAAAAATGGGACTTGGTATGATCCTACTCGGTATCGGTTATATCATTCTTGTTATCGCTACATTAAAAACAGGTAGTGATGAACATAACATTACAGAAAAAGCAAACTTACTATTTATCGTCTTTACGTATCTTTTCCATACGTTAGGTGAGTTATTCTTATCACCTGTTGGACTATCAATGGTTAGCGCACTTGCTCCAGTAAAACTTGCTTCTTTATTAATGGGAGTATGGCTAGCAAGCTCAGGAATCGCCAACATTATAGGCGGACAGCTTGCAAGCTTCACAACTTCACTTGGATATGCTGAAGTATTTACAGTAATCGGAGCTGCAGCAATTATTTTAGGTTGTGTTTTATTATTAATTTCTAAGAAATTAGTGAAATGGATGGATTAAAAAAGATGAGGAAAAATTCCTCATCTTTTTTTTATGCTTTTTTACCTTTTTCTATTGCTTGTTCATACAGATTTTTGTACTCTTTATATTCACTTGGCACGAAGTTTTTATAGAAAAATGAAAGCCAGCTATCTCCTTTTTTATATCCTTCTTCTCGGATTTCTGCTGCCTTTTTATTTGATTTAAATCCTTCCGTAAACCATTTCTTTAATGATTCGTGTTTTTCATACTTAGCAGGAACTTTCAAATCATAATTTTCAAATGCATATGTATATCCAGCTTTTTTCGCCATTTTTTGGGCAGACTTATATCCTGTTTCATACGCGGTTTCATATGCTTTCACATATGTATCCTTTTCAGTATTTCCAGGTTTCTTTTCAGCTAATTCTTTACCAGCCTTTTCACCAAGTTCCGCTTGTTCTTTTTCAATCTTTTCGGTTCTCTCTTTATTACCTACTTGGAAACCTTCTGCAAAGTTCACCTTAAACTCAGGAGTAATTTGACTATCGTCCATTGCCTCTTGTGCTAACCCTTGATCTTTACCTTTTTCAAAATGTGCTTTTTTCTGTTCTTCTAAAGACCATGCCGCAGCATAAGTAGTTGTAAATACTTGTTTATATGCATCTGACTTTCCAGCTACATGTCCTTCTGCATTGTTTTTTCCTGCTTTAAAATCTGTCTCACCGTTTTTTTGCCCTTCAGCTTGTCCCTTTTCAGCCTCAGCTTTACGCTGCGCTTCCTCTGCCTTACGTGCTTCTTCTGCTTTGCGTTGTTCTTCTGCAGCACGCTGTCTCTCTTCCTCTGCTTTACGCTGTGCTTCTGCAGCACGTTGTTTTTCTGCCTCCGCATTGTGCTGTGCTTCTGCTTGTCTTTCAGCTTCTACAGCACCATTATTATTTTGGCTAGGGGCTGGACTCGTTGTACCACTACTAGAAGCTGGTTTATTGTGATAATGATATTCCCCGTACTGCAATCCCCATTTTTCACAATTTGTACGACACGTATGTCCACCATTAGCATCTGTACGTCCTGGATGTGCATAAGCAGAAATTGGCGCTACCAATAACGCTACGCTTGTTGTTAAAAGAAGTTTTTTTACTTGCTGTTTCACTTTTGTTCCTCCCAAAATCTAGAATCATTACTTTATTATACAAAAATAGAAAAATACTTAAATACCAACTAAAATATTCTTTTGTTTCTTAACATTGGATAAAAAAAGAAGGTTCACTCTTTAAAGAGTGAACCTTCTTTTTTCTTTATTTCTTCGCCTTTGTTCCTACTAGATCACCCGTAATAACAAAACGCTTAGAATTATCCTTAACAGATACACATGTAATAAGTGTTATCTCATCTTTCCCATGATCCTCTACAACTTCCCATTTATCAGGAGTCACTTCAGATACACCGGTAACAGTATACTCATACTCATTTGCATTGTCATACAAATAAATTTTATCGTTCTTCTTTAAAGTTGATACATCACTAAATAAAACACCTTTTTTTGACATATTATGCCCTGCAAGCGCATAATTCCCCTGTCCCATTACTTGATTTTCTCTTACAGTTGCCGCACCTGACAATAAATTCTTTTCAGTCGACGCTTTTAAAACAGGAAGTTCTAATGAGATGCTCGGAATTGAAATACGACCGATTACTTGTTTTTTATCTAACGATGCACTCGCTACTTCTGCCAAGTCTGGTTGATTAATTTTTGAAGCATCTACAAATTCCGTGTCGTGCTTTTCATATTCCATCTTTTGAACAGCTTGTACATTCGCTGTCTGTTTCGTCTCTGCCTTATATCCATCATAAAATGGCTTTCCGATTAATACACCACCTACAACAAATAGAAGGATTGCTACTATACTATAAATTCTTTGCTTATTCATATACAATTCCTTTCCGTTACAAAATCTTACTCTATATAAAATGATAAGACAATATTGCTATATGTACAAGTGTAAGCTGAAAAAGAACCCTTCTTGCTAATGCAAGAAGGGTTCTTTTTAGACTAATTTATTTCTGTATAGGGATACGTGGAAGACTGTCATTTGAATAAAGAAAATACCAAATGCAATATATAGCGGATACCCTGGAATATATAAATTAACAATAGGAGAAAGAGTTAAAAATCCAACTGCACAAGGTAACACATACCATAACGAAACAAAAGTTGTTCGACAAGCTTTCTCCGTAATCGCTTTTTCACGTTCATCTTCTAACGGAAACAATAATGGATACATCCAAAAGGATAAATTCTTGTATTTTTTCTTTTGCATTCTATAAAAAATTGTAACTATAATAGCTCCAATAAATAATAAAACGAATGGTACTCCATTAAACCATACTTCAAATGGGAATTTCTCGTTTTTAATTATATCTGCGAGCTCTGTGACCACATTATAAAGTTCAACAAATGTCCAGCATGCTAGCGCCGTATAAAGTACATTTACGATATAAGAAAAACCAATTCTATTCATCCTCTTCCCCCTCCTTATTTAAAACAAACACATCTTCCATCTTTAACTCGAATACATCACAAATCGTCAATGCTAGTAACAATGAAGGAACGTAATCCCCTTTTTCAATTGCAGCGATCGTTTGTCTCGTCACCCCAACCTTTTCTGCTAATACACTTTGCGAAAAATTAAAGCGAGCTCTTAATTCCTTCACCCTGTTTAAAATGGTCATTTTTACCACCTCTTACCATTATTGTATGCTACTCTTAACAAAATGTAAACTCAACTTAACATTATTTTTACAAAAAAAATCCAACTTTACGTATTGTAAAGTTGGATTACGTTTTAGTTTAAAATTGTAACTTTAACATTTTTTCTGCCCCAATTACTAGACGAAGCTTTATCCGGCATTAAAACATCGATTTTGTGACCTTTAATCGCGCCACCAGTATCTGCTGCAATTGCAATTCCATAACCTTCAACATTTACAGTAGATCCTAATGGAATAACAGATGGATCCACCGCAATTAATTTCATTCCTGGATTTGCAGTTAAGTTATAAGGCTTACCGCCCGGTCCCCATGCAGAATATACTTGTTGACCTGCTGCATAACCATTTTCAGATGGATCTGCTGTATAAGCTGTTGCGTGTACATACATTTCTTTTCCGCCAGCAGTTACCTTAGGTTGTTCAGGCTCTACTTTCGAATTATTATTAGCAACTGGTTCAGCTGGTTTATTAGCTTTTTCTTGCTTTTGCTTTTCAGCAACTTCCGCTTGCGCTTTCGCTAAAGCTTCTTGCTCAGCCTTTGCAGCTGCTTCAGCTTTTGCGCGCTCTTCCGCTGCAATTCTTGCTGCTTCTTGTTCACGAGCGATTGTTTCTTGTACTGCCTTCATATTTGATTCAATTTTAGCCTTTTCTTCTGCTGCTAAATTAAGTTGGCTTGCAACCTGATTATATTTAGCTTGAACTGTTTGTAAGTTATCTTGACGTTTTTTCAAGTTATCTTGCAAATCAGCTTGTGCTTTTGCTAATTTTTGTTTATCTACTACTAAAGATGCTTCTTTTTCGTCAATCTCTTTTTTATCTTCTTCAATTTGACGAAGATCTTGTTCTTGTAGACGTAAAATTTCTTTATCTGCATCTAAAATTGTAGATACCGCATTCATACGTTGTATGAAATCAGCAAAGTTTTTTGATTCTACAACAACTTCTACTACTAAACTCGTATTTGAGCTATTTTGAACAGAAACCATACGTTTTTTCATAATATCCTTACGAGCAAGGACTTTATCTTCTAAAACGACAATTTCGTTCTTTTTTTGTTCAATCTGCTTATGTGTTTCATCGATTTTACGTTGAATAGCAGATTGATCCTCTTTATTTTTTGCAATTGTATTATTTAAATTATGTAGTTCATTTTCGATACCTTGAATTTCTTTACTAACAGCTTGCTTCTCTTGCTCTTTCTTCTGCATATCTGCATCGTTTTGCTGCAATTGCTGTTGCATGTTGTTAAGTTTCTCGTCGTTTGACTCTGCTTTTACAGCGACTGTACTAGAAAGAACGATAATTCCTGCTAATACTAGACTACTGATTCGCTTAAAATAGTTCATAATCCGACTCCCTTCTTATACAGTTATACATGATTTATTTTACAGTTTGTTTACAGAACCATTAAATACAGTTTATTTTTCATGACAAAAAAAAGGGAATTATGAATAAAATGTAATAGATTCTTAAATATTTAACAATTCCTATATTTAAAAATTATAAAAGATGCTAAAATCCAAATATAGAGAAAATATAACTTCTAAAGGCGGTTGAGATAAATACATGTTTACTCAAAAGAAAGCACTCCAACATAAAATTGATCAATTAGAAAATCGTATACAAGAGCTAGAAACAGAATTAAAACAAAAAGATATTGAAAACCAAGAGACTATTTCTTCTATCCACGACCGTGTAAAAAGCGTTGTTCAAGAGCATCAACTTGTAAATAACCAGCACCATACACTCCAAAATTTAATTCAACAATTAAACTCATGTTTTGAAAATGTTTCAACACGTACGACACATTCCAATGAATTAAATAGTGAAATGTTACAAAAAGAACAAAGCTTAATTCAGTCTATTGAAGAAATTATCGATTGCTCTAATGAAGGAAAAGAATCTGTTCACCGTTTACTCATTGTAATTAATAAATTAGGTGAACAATCTCAGCGCACGTCTAATAGTATGAATCATTTAAGTGAACGCTCAAAAGAAATCGAGCAAATTGTAGAAGTAATTCAAAACATTGCTGCGCAAACAAATTTATTAGCGTTAAATGCAAGTATTGAAGCTGCACGTGCTGGAGAGCATGGAAAAGGATTCGCTGTTGTTGCCAATGAAGTAAGAAAACTAGCAGAAAGCACAGCGGAGAGTACAAAAAACATTGGCAATTTAACGAAAAAAATCCAAGAGGAAATTGAAAAAGCGTACGAAAATACAAAAGATAATTTACATTTAGTTGATGAAGGTGTAGAAATGAGCGCCGATACTAACGCTAGAATTGAAAATATTTTAATAATGATTCAAACATTACAAAGTGGCGCTACAAATGTTATTAAAGCTATCGAAAACCAAAAATCTTGTAATGATGATATATTACGAGAATTTGCAAATACACAGCAAATGTTCCAAAAATTAAATACTACTATTATGAATCACATTCATGATGCTGAAAAAGTCGATGTTCAATTAACTAAAAGTCTTCAAGAAACAGTATCTTCTCATTAATAATAAAAATCCCTTATACCGGTATAAGGGATTTTTATTATATTTCGAATATTTATTTCTTCTCAATATTCATCCTCTCTTTTGCTATAATGGAAAAGTTGTTTCTTTCGACTAATAAACAAGGAGGTTATTATGGAACAATTTTACTACATTTTAAAATATTTAATTCTTGGTCTGTTCCAAGGGCTAACAGAGCCAATTCCGATTTCTTCAAGCGGTCACCTCGTTTTAGCACAGCATTTGCTAGGACTAAAAATAGAAGGGTTTAGCTTCGAACTACTTGTTAATTCAGCTTCATTATTAGCTGTATTACTTATTTATAGAAATGATTTAATTCGTCTAACGAAGAATGGTCTATCTTATATATTTACAAGAGCAGAAGACGCAAAATCAGATTTCTTCTTTATTATTTACCTTGTTATTGCAACCATTCCAGCAGGTGTTATTGGTATTTTATTTAAAGATTATATCGATCAGTACTTAAAAGGTGTGAAGATGGTTGGGATTTCCCTTCTCATTACTGCTATCGGCCTTTGGATTATTAGAAACTTACGTGGACGTAAAAATGATGGCGATCTTTCTATGAAAGATGCAATCATCATCGGATTAGCACAAGCTTGCGCACTAATTCCTGGTATAAGCAGGTCAGGTGCTACAATCGTAGCAGCAATGTTACTTGGTATGAAGCAAGAAACAGCTCTTCGCTTCTCATTCTTACTATACATTCCTGTTAGCTTAGGTGGTTTATTGTTAAGTATTACAGACATTGCAAACGATCCAAATTTAGATACATTATTTGTACCTTATATTGTTGCTTTCATCGCAACATTTGTCATGACATATATTTCATTAAAATGGTTTATGAACATTATGGCAAAAGGAAATTTAAAATATTTCTCTTTCTACTGTATTATCGTAGGTGTGCTAACTATCATTTTCTTATAAAGTGAAACTTTAATCAGTGGGGGTTTTGTTCATCCCCCACTGATTATTAGCCCGCACCAATCGGGCGTTTACGGGCAGCAGGGCTCCCACCTAACTTCTTTGCTCCAACTGAATTTTGAGGTGGGAGTTTTACTGCCCACAAATAGCGGGATAAAAAACCTCTTACTGCCCTCATACAGTAAGAGGTTTTTCCTTATGCATAAACTTTCTTTTCCTGACAATACAAGCGAATAACATGTGTATTTTTTTGAAATAAATCATGTGTTAAGCGAATAATAATAAAATTTCGTTTTGTATTATCATCATGAACAAAAATCTGTTCCCCCTCCTGAAAACGCCATGTGCTTTCAAAAGTTGTAATATGATCCCCGCTTACCGAAAAAAGCTCATATCGCATATCTAGTACCCTCTCTCAACTTATACAATCACAATATCCTTATATTAGATTTAATATAACTTAATTTCGATAAAATTTGTAATTTTTTCTATTTCGAGCTATTTCAACTTTGTTTTAAATTCTTTTAAGCGCTATAATGATAAACGAAATTTCATTGAAAGGAGCTTCATTTTGACTGCATATTTATTTCCAGTAAAAACAGCTTTTATTTTATTTCCTATTTTAGCAATGTTTCTATTAATTCCTTTTTTAATATTTAATTATCGAAAATACGGTTATTTAAATAAATGGCGCTCATTTATTTTATACTCATTATTACTTTACTTATTAAATGCCTATTTTCTTGTTATTTTGCCGTTACCACAAACGTATGATACTTGTAGCCTACAACCCGCTAATACACAGCATATGCAACTCTCACCATTTTATTTCATACAAGAGATTAGTAACCATACATCGGCAATTTTAACGAAACCAACTACTTATTTCTTGTTATTAAAAGAATCTGCATTTTTACAAGTTGCTTTTAACGTTCTATTAACCGTTCCATTCGGTATTTACTTACGTTATTATTTCCGACGTAGTTTCTTACAGACTATTTGTATTTCTTTTTGTCTTTCACTATTTTTCGAGCTAACACAGGTGACTGGATTATACGGTATATATAATTGTGCCTATCGCCTATTCGATATAGACGATTTGTTTTTAAATACATTAGGAGGAATCATTGGTTTTATTATCGCACCAATATTTACGTACTTCCTTCCGAAAGCGAGCGAGTTAGATAGTCATATTGATTTAGAAACGAAACCAGTTGGATTCGTTCGTCGTCTCATTGCTATGCAAATTGATTGGATTTTCTTATCTATCGTTGTACCTTTCATTAAAAACAAAGGGAACTCACTATTTATTTCTAACATCCAATCTTATACAAATGTATACGAACTCCTTTTCATTGCATGTTCAATCTTAATTTACTTTATTATCATTCCATACTTTACGAACGGAAAAACAATTGGGAAAGCATTGCTTCGTATTTACGTTAAAGGAAAATCAGAACATATTACAATGAAGGAATTATTCATTCGTTATGGTATATTCTATTTCATTTTAGGTGGAATCAATTACATTCTTTCTAGTAGCTCTATTTTAAATCATACAGAGCCTTTAGTATTACTAGTTATACTGTTATTCCAATTTGTAATTAACGGGCTATTTATTATTCATGTTTTATTACATGTATTTAGCAGTGATAAATTACTATTTTACGAGCGTATTAGTCATACAAGAAATGCAATTACACTTAAAAAAGCTGACAAATAATAATTTGTCAGCTTTTTTTCATACTCGTAAATAACTTTTCTGTATAAGGGCTTAAAAACATTCCTGTTTCATCTAGTGACTTCCTCATTTTTAGAAACGAATGCAATTCTGGATATATATTTTGTAATTTTTCGTACGTTAACGTATGCATTTTCCCCCAATGTGGGCGCCCTTCATACTTTAGAAAAATTTTCTCCACTTCACCAAAATAAGCGGCATACTTCATACCTTTATACATATGAACAGCAATATACGCTGAATCTCTTCCGTACGCTGGACTGAGCCATATATCATCACCTTTCACATAACGGCATTCAATAGGGAAGTGTACCTTATACTTTTTCTTTTCAATAAGATTTGAAATTTCTTCTACAACAGTCCTCATATACTTTGAAGGAACACTATACTCCATTTCATAAAATGGAACTGTACGTGATGTAGCGAACACTTCATAGCTTACGCCAATTATTTTCGTGTTTGGTACAGCCTTAGCTGATAATCGGCTTACTCCTTTACTTATAGAAGGAAACCATTTACACCCTTTAGATAACAAAGAGAACATCCTATTTTCAAGTAACTCCACCTTTAGTTTATGCCATTTCAAATCACTTTCTTTACTCGTTGTTTCGTTTGTAAATTTCACTTGCACTTCATCTGAATAAGGAAAAACGAAAAATTCAAAATGACGATTCTTCTTATATTCTTCTAGCTTGTTCATTACAGTAGTTAATGACTGTTTTTCGCTTTCATAAACGAGAGAATACGCTGGGATAACCTTCAATTTTATCTTTACAATAATACCTAGCATTCCAAGCGACAACTGAAATGCTTTCCAATATTCGGCGTTTTCGGTTTCTGAACAAACTATACTCTCACCTGTTGATAAAACTGCCGTGATCTCTATAACTTGTGTTGATAAACTCCCAAATGTAACACCCGTCCCATGAGTTCCCGTACTAATCGCTCCCGCAATAGATTGTGAATCAATATCCCCTAAATTTTCTTGCGCACAACCTTTTTCCTGAAGTAACTTCCCTAAATCATGTAACTTTGTTCCCGCCCACACTTCAACAGTCATCTTCTCTGCATCAATATTCCCAATACCCTTCAATTCATCTAAAGAAACTAAAATTTCTTCCGTTTGCACGAGAGGTGTAAAAGAATGCCCTGAACCGACAACACGAATTTTCTTTCCTTTTTTTCGTGCAAGCCCCACAACTTCTACTACATCTTGTATACTTTTTGGATACATCGTATAATGCGGTGTTCCTTCTACATTCCCTGTCCAATTTCTCCATTTTTGTCCCTTTATAGAAAGCATTGTCCATCCCCCCGATATGTTGAATACTCTCCAACAATTTCCCCTTGTTTAATGCGATACAAACCAGGAAAACGCTCACATAACTCTCCAGCTTTACTATGACGAAACAAGATAGAATCTCCTATATCCACTCGTTCCTCACCGTTATAAAAAATTGGCGTTTGCACTTCACCAGCACCTTCTAAAGCTAATAGTTTTGCACCACCCGGTCGCCAAACCTCAGGCTCTTTATCTTTACCAACTGCACCTGAGGCAATATATCCGCCACCTAGGCAAGTATAAATAAACGGAGCCGGTTTACGCACAACTGGTAAAGCAAATCCAACGGCTGGCTGAAATTTCACTTCTTTATAATAATCAAATAGTTTAGGAGAGTAAAAAGCGGATCCTACAGTAATCTCTGTCACTGATTTATCTTGAACGGTTGTTTTTATACTTCCCGTTCCGCCCCCATTTACAAACCTTAGTTCAATGCCCAAGTTGTGTATTTCTTTTACGATATTCCCTCTTCTTTCGTTAATTTCTAACACTGATTTCTTCTTTAAATACGAAACCACTTTACTTTTCATCCATTGATTCGGTATATGATCCCCCACCCCGGCAATTTGAGCTTCATATCCCATTACACCATCTAGTATTAAATATGATGAGCCCTTCACCTTTTCTACTATTTTCAAAGCGCTCTGCACATCTTTTACCGGGGATCTTTTTACACCAAAATGAAATTTCAAAAAACGACTACTCATATCAATATCCAAACAAACGCGAAAACACCCTTTAGACTTCTCAGCAATTTTTTCTAGATAAGTAATATGGTCTTCACAATCCACCATACAAGTTATAATGAGCCCTTGCTTTGTTAGCAAACTAATTTCATATAAAGCTCTTTCATCATAAGCAGGATATCCGAGCAATAAATCATTAAATCCTTGTTCAATTAAAAACAAAGCTTCTCTAGGAGAAAAACACATAATACCTTGAAACCGATTATTTGCAGCTAAAATCTTTTTCATAATTGGAACAGAGCGTAATGATTTACTCGCTATACGAATCTTCTTATCTCCACTTAACTCTATAATCGATTGAATATTCCTCTCTAAAGCCACTTCATCTAAAAATGCACACGGTAATGGGACTTCCTTAAAAATTCCTCTATCCACATTTTTCTCTCCTCTTCTATATATGTCTTATACATATTGGAAAGAAAGAATGATTTTCCTGTTTTCAAATAAAAAAAGTTTCTTCTTTACGAAGAAACTTTTTTAAGGCAACTCTACTTCATAGAAATAGTCGCCTCTACTGGATAATGATCAGAATACTCAGCATATGTATATTTTTTGAACCATGACGTAACAGACCATTGTGGCGATTTCGACTGTAACACCTTATTCTCTATATACGATGGATTAGCATGGTCCTTACTTGTAATAATATAATCTAAATACTCGGCAGGGCTATCGGGGAAGTTATATTTCGCAATACTGTTTGTCGTCGCATCCCAAGTTGCTGTATGTCCAGTATAAGATGGAATAGAAGCGTGCAATGTTTTGAACATGGATGCGTACTCTGAGTCACTATTGTTCTCAGCATTTATTTTATTCACATTCATATCACCACCAATTAACACATAATCGTTATTTGGTATATTTTTATTTTTAATAAACTCTTGAATTTCTTGTAGCTGTTTTGTACGTACAGATGCTGGCGAAGTTTTTCCACACATACTATCTTCAGCTTGTAAATGAGTCCCAATTACATGCACAAAACGATCATTTTTCTTAACTTTTGTGTATACAAATCCTTTATTTGATAAGTTATCTGGTCCACAGCCTTTTTCGAATACATATTGAATCTTTTCAACAATTGGCCATTTACTTACAATAGCTACACCGCCATCTTCAGGGGTCGAAGATGAATAGTTACCTAACGTTTTATCCCATTCGTTTCCGTTACTACGACCTAATACCGCTGTTTGGTTTGGATATTCTTTCTTTAAATTCCCTAACAAATGATTCGAAGCGTTATTATCAAATACTTCATTTAATATAACAACATCTTGATTTTTCATATAATCCGCTGCCCCAATTAAATCCGCACGCTCATTTTGTCCCCAGTTTGGATATAAATTCGTTGATAACATATATACATTATGGGTCATTACTTTTAACGTATCATTTTGATTTGTAGACATTTCTGCTTGAGCTGAAGATCCACTATATAAAGCTCCTAAACCAATACCAAAGCTAAGTAAACCTTTTAGCAATTTACCTTTCACGTTTCATACCTCCATGTACTGTGTAGTGATAAAAAGGCCAAATACTCTATTCTGAGATTTGACCTTTTTCAAATATTTAACGATTTCCGTACGTATCAAACCAAAGCTGGATGTATCCAGCAGTAACACGTTGTGCATCCATTAATCGCGTACCTGTCATTGGTGTAACTTCAGCGCGCCATTTATCTGCATATTCTTGTGATACAGCTGCTTTCACGAACCAATCTTTCGTATTATCATTTACAATGCCAGAGTAATCTTGTTTCGCAACTACTGCCGCTCCATGAATCCAATCTTCTGGATTTGTACCTTTCCAGTTCCAATATCCATTTCCATCCGTTACTTTATAATTATCTTTTATCGTATCTACAAAGTTTTCATATTTAGAATGGAACCCTTGTGGATACGAAAGATTTGTAAAGTTTGCTGCATGCATCGGTTGATTTACATCCCCTAAATAATGAAGAGATAACCCCAAATAGAAGAATGCTTGTTTCATATCTTTATTTTTGTATGACTCACCTGCTAATTTGAAATATTTAGCTCCAGTTTCCTTTGCCTGCTTTGCAAATGGAATATAAGTTTTTCCATTGTCAGGGTCATAGAAGTGTGAAGCAAATGTGCTATTATCATAATAAGGATTTTCATAGTCAGCAGCATAAATACCGTTCTCTAACTCCGTACGCCATTCATTTAATAGTGCAACTTGATCTTGTTTTACAAGTGTTGTATTACGAGACATAATATCCATTGCACGGTTTACAATCCATAAATGAGAGTTTACGCCTTCTTTATGCTTATCTTCAGCAGACCAGCGCGGAATAACTCCAACTCTCTGTCCTCCATCGTTTTCATGAGCAAATGCAACGCTTTGTAATGGCGCTACTAACGTAATAGCTGCTGCTAAAGCAAGAACTTTCTTTTTCATCTGAAATCCTCCATTTTATAATTGAATTATTGTTCATATTTTTTTAGGATCCTATGATGTCTTCCGGTTAACCTATGACTAGAATATCCCACCTTTCACAAAATTTCTATCAATAAATTAAAATATGCAAATGTTCATATTACTATAACTTTATACATAGTGAATGTAATGAATGAATACACTTACATTGTAATAAAGTATTGTTAAGCTACTGCAAATAATTTTCTAAACTAATGTAAAAAAAGAGTAAAGCGATTAACCGCTCTACTCTTTTTTTCTTTTCGATAATATACTTGGCAGTTGCACGTTAACTGCCAATTTATGAATAAATCCAAACACTAATCCAATCCCGATAAATATGTATAAGATCGTAAATACCTTTCCAAAATCAGTTTGCGGACTAAAATTCCCATCACCGACAGTCGTCAACGTGACCACACTAAAATATAAAGCGTCAAGAGGACGTAATCCTTCAACTGTACTATAAAAAATCGTCCCCGATGTTAATGTCAAAATTGTTAATACGAATAACACTTGAAACTCTTTATCTTTCCATGCTCGTAAACAGGCTCTTAACATCCGTTTCAATGTCAACATAAATGAAAGCATTGGACTTCCCCTTCCAAACAAAAATACCTTTAGTTAAAGGAAAGTCTATCACCTTTCAGTATAGAAAAAAAGTAGCCCTTTTCTATTTCTAGAAAAGGGCTACTTTCTTCTATTATATATTATTTAGGTGAAACAAGAATTTTCACTTGTTTTTTATCTTTTACAAGTGCTTCAAAGCCTTCTTCAACAACTTGGTCCACTGTAATTTTTTTCGTAATTAATTTCTCTGCTTGAATTTGGCCAGAGCTAATTAATTTAATAACAGCTGGGAATATATGACGATATCCAAGAATACCGATAACTTCTTTTTCTTTTAATACAAGGTTGTTCGGAGTAATTTTCGCATCTTTTTCCCACACACTAACAATTACAGTTTGGCCTTCAAAGCTTGTACTTTCAATTGCTTGACGAAGTACAACTTCAACACCTGTTACTTCAAAGCTAACATTTACACCTAAACCATTTGTTAAGTTACGAATTTCTGCTAGTACATCTTGAGTTGCTGGATTTAATACGTAATCAGCACCTGCTAATTTAGCTAGCTCTTGACGTTCTTTAGAAAGTTCCACTGCGATAACAGGAGTTGCTCCTGCTGCTTTAGCTGCTTGGATAACAAGAAGTCCAATTGGACCACAACCAAATACTGCTACAGCTTCCCCTTCTTTTAATTTACTTTGACGTACTGCATGAACTGCTACTGCTGCTGGTTCTACAAGCGCACCTTGTTCATACGTCATTTCATCTGGAATATGATGAACCATATCTTCTGGTACTACTGTATATTCAGAGAAACCACCGCCGTCTCCACCAAGACCGTGGAAAACAAGTTGTTCACAAACATTGTAATGTCCATGTTTACAAGCTTCACATTTACCACAAGAATAAATTGGTTCTACAACAACGCGGTCTCCCACTTTATGAGATGTAACTCCTTCACCAATTTCTACTACCTCACCACTAAACTCATGACCTAAAATAACCGGTGCTTTTACGTGTGTTAATGGATGTTCTTCTGTTGGAATAAAAATAGGACCTGCTAAATATTCATGCAGGTCTGTCCCGCAGATACCACACCATTTAACTTTAATTTTCACTGCTCCTGGTCTTACAGTTGGTTCTGGTACTTCTTCTACTCGTACATCATATTGGTTATGCCAAAGTAATGCTTTCATTTTATACATCCCTCTCTATGTATATACTTAACCTGATGAAGTTTACAAATCTATTATAATACTTTTATCCATATATTTCAAAAAACAATCTCATTTTCACTAATTTTTAACAAATAACGTTCAATATTTTGTCACTTTGTACTTTTTTCCACATCTGTTAATTCAATTTCATTGCGGTTGAAATTAGCATTATGCCATAATAGCATAGGAGAGGTGAATATCGCTTGAAATATTTTATTTACTTTATTGTTATCGTAGCGTTTTTAGATACATTTTCACAATTACCTATTATGAGTACTTTCGCTCAAAGCCTTGGAGGAACCCCTCTTGTTATCGGGCTAGTTGTCGGTATGTACTCATTCGCTAATATGATCGGTAATATTATTGCTGGAGCCGCTGTTGATAAATTTGGTGCAAAAAAAATCCTTTATATAAGCATGGGAATTACGAGTTTCATAGTCTTGTTATACACCGTTGTTCAAAGTGGTGAACAACTATTAGTTGTGCGCTTTATGCACGGTTTTAGTGACGGATTTTTAATTCCTGCTGCCTTTACGTTTTTATCAAAACAAACAAATTCAGCAAGGCAAGGTAAGGCAATGGCTCTATCTGGTGCTGCTGTTGGAACAGCGGCAATCGTAGGACCTGCTTTCAGCGGCATTATGAAAGCAACAGCTGGTATAGAGTGGGTGTTCATTACCATTTCTATTTTAATGGTCCTTGGTACAATCGTATCTCTATTCTTCTTACCAAATAACGTATCAAGGAAAGATACATCAAGAACACAAATGATGAACAAAGAAGATATGATTGAACTATTGAGATCTGAACCTTTATTACAAGCATATATTGGTGCTTTCACACTAATGTTTTCACAAGGGATTGTCACTTATATGTTACCAGTAAAAGTTGAGGCGTTAGCACTTAAAGCATCTACAACAGGCATGATGTTAAGTGTATTCGGAATTACCGCTATCCTCTTCTTCTTACTGCCAACAAATCGCATTTACGATCGATTTAATCGTTCAAAACTAATGCTAATCGGGATTGCAGTAATGGCACTAGCGTTATCTTTACTCGGATTATTTGCAACAAAAGGCATGCTCTTTATCGTTATGATGATTTATGGAATTGGATTCGCTATCCTCTTCCCAGCAATTAATGCTTTACTTGTTGAAAATACAACAGATGGTAACCGAGGGAAAGCATTCGGATTGTTTTATGCATTCTTCTCGTTAGGAGTTGTTGCTGGCTCCTTTACAGTCGGAGCAATCGGAGCATCTCCTAGCGCTAGCTTTGTTATCGGAACAGCATTCTTATTAACATTTGCCGGAATGATTTATGTAAGAAGCAAAGTAAAAAAGACAATGATGGGTTAATTCCATCATTGTCTTTTTTTTAAAATGCATATTGATATAATCCGTAATATAACGGAAAAGTTGGGATAATGCCAATTAATTTAAATATAAAAGGTAATGGCTCATCTTTCTCTTCATATAATCGTAAAACAAAAACTGCAGTTAAAGTCCAAATGATGCTAAACACAAAGATGCATTACCAAACGATCGGCGTCAATATTTGTACATCAAAAACAAATCCAAATAGTCCTATCCATGTAATAATAGACACTACAAAATCAAACTTTTGAATCGGTGTTTGAAACATCCCTCTTACTAACGAAGTAATAGCTAATATCGCTACAATTACTAAATAAATTTTCCACAACATAATGATAATCTCCTATTCAATTCAACTTTTAACTTTCAACAAACCATATTTAATGAATAATATGGCATTATATTTTTCATAGAAATAATACAACGGATAACAAAATAAGAAGAAAATAAGTACGGTTGGTACATGATCTACAATAGAAAAATGTTTTCCTAGCAATTCTTTAATACTCTCTCCAATAATAATAAACAGTGGGATAATACAAATTGCCGCTAATATTAAACATGGTGTTATCCTCATTTCTTTCAGCTTTACCTTACAATGCGGACACCTTAATGAAAAAGGATGTGGGATATCGATAATATGTTGTGCAGTAATAATCTCTTCACATTGTGGACATGCAATTGTTTCTTTCATTTATAACTCACTCCTTTCTGTCATTAAAAAGGAGCTCTATCCAATAGAGCTCTTTTTTCGCCTAATATATTACTTTTGTGTATAGCCAAATAACAATGTAAATAAATTGCACTGTAAAAGCAATGCTACATCTCTTCTTTTAAAAAGAAAGTTTATAAATACCAACGATACTTCGACAATTTCCTCGGAAATATTTCCTTTCCCCACATAATTTGATACACTACATATAGATAAACAGTTGTATTACACAAGCTAAAATAATAACTTACTGTACAAATATAAAAGCACACTCTTCATATGAAGAATGTGCTTTTATTTTATTTTATTTTATTTTATTAACGTCTAATCCAAACAGCACCTGCAGACTTATCATCTGCTTGTCCAACAACTTGGAATTTAAGACCAAGGTTTGGAACTTTGCGTCCTGCGTCAGCAATTTGTTTGTTGCTGTATACTTTTGAATCATCAAATGTTGTAACACCTTGTAATGCAGTATAATTAAATTGTCCACGTGTTAATGAATTTGCACTCCATGTTGGCGTTTGATCAAATGAAAATGCAGCATCTGCAATTTGCATTCCAGTATTACCGTACGCTGGTTTCCCGTTTAGATTGCCAACTAACGCTTCTGGATGAGAGTCAACAACACCAAGGAATCCTTCACCTGGATGCACCCCAACCCAGTTATCTTTGAAGCTATCATCTGCATACCAAACGACAAGACCTGTATTATACACCGGACCTCTTCCCGCTTTTAATCCATTATCTGACCCAGCATAGTTTCTCCACTCTAGATAATAATAATGGGGCTTCTTTTCTGTCCCATCAGAAATAACGAATCCATTTAACTTCATTTTAGATTGTCCTTCTGCATCATCTGAAAATACTACTTGTCCATCAACTATTACATTTACATTATCCATTGCAAAACCTTTATATGTTAAAGCTGGATCTGTAATATAGTCGAATTGTAGTTTAACTTTCTTCCCTTTGAACTGACTTAAATCGTATGATTTATCAATCCATTTCCCATCTGTTGTATCTTTATCATCTTGTACTATCTTTTCTCCTAATCTATCAATCAATGTTTTTGTTCCATCTTCAGTTACAACATGTACTTCGATGAAATCACACTCAGCTTCTAATTCATAATTCGCCTTATAATCAAACTTTGCATTTGTTCCCTTCGTTAAATCAAAGAACGGTGTTTCTAATTTCGTATGAATATCATCGCCTCTTGTACTATAGTATGCCTGTTTTCCAAACCCAGGCTTAATTGTTTCGATACTCTTATCTGGTAAATTGACACGTACTATACCTGGACGATTTGATTTTGTAACACTTTGATCAATATATGTAGGAACTCCTACACCACGCTTAATTTTATCGTAATCTACTTCTAAAATTTTCGCCCAGCTGCCGCCCATATTCTTTTGTAAAAAGTCTTTATTTTGTGGAGAAAAACTAGTTGGCTCTGTTCCTGCGACTTTCCCTGTCCAGCTACCTCCACTCATCAATGACCAAGCTTCGACTGGTGATCCAGTTCCAGTATACTTCGTATCATATTCATCCGGTAAACCAAGGTCATGTCCAAATTCATGTGCAAACACACCTACTGCACCGTCTTCTGGTTCAATTGTGTAATCATGCGCTGCTACTTTTCCATCCCAATAATCTACCTTTGATTTTGTACCTTCAATCGCTACTGGATCTCTTGCTAATTTTGAACGATGTGACCAAATCGCATCATCACCTAATTTACCGCCACCAGCTTCTTGACCAACACCAGCATGGATTACCATTAAATGATCAATTACACCGTCAGATTCATTTTGATTCCCATCACCATTTGTATCATATCTATCGAATTGATCAAATTGAGATAAATCTAACCCTTTCTCAGCAGCTGCTTGTAAAGCTTCCTTCACTAAATCACGTGCACCTTTTGGTCCTTTATTATCATGACCACTGCTACCATCAGCTCCGTAATCAGATGCTTTGCCTGGGACAGTTAGCCACTCCGTTACATATCCGTCTGTCGTATAACTACCGCCAGACTGCTCTTCATAATATTGTTTAAATGTTTTTACTTTCGAACCATCAAATAATGTGTAAGGTTCATTACCAAATAACATTTTTTGATAATGGTCTCTACTAAAATCTTTCGAATACATATAACCTGGTATTTGTTCAATATTATTATGTTTATAATCACTAAATTCAACGAGTAACACTAACACTTTATCATTGCGAACAGATCCACTATATGGAGCTTGTTTCGCCTTAGAAGTTGGAACTTTCCCATCTAATTGCTTTTTATTTGGCTCTGGCTTTTGCTCAGGGCTAACATTTTTTTCAGCTTTCTTTACTTTTTCCTTTTCTTCCATCTTTTTCTCTTTTACCTTTTTCACGAAATCAGATGCTTCTTGAGCAGCATCATCTGGAAGAATTTCTTTATTTGCCTGATCCCCTTGTTTCTTTTCAATATATTGCTCTACAGCCTTTTTTGTCTCTTCTTTTGATGATGCTGGATTAATTGTTCCTCTTTCTTTCAGCGCTTCCGCTAAACGATCTTCTTGAATTAAGTTATGATCAATTGGCGTTGTAGACACACTTTCTTTTGCTGGCGTTTCTGCGTATGCTAACGGAGCACTCATTACAGCTGAGCATCCGATGAATGTCGCGATCGTTAATGATGACAACACTTTAAATGGCGCTTTTTTTCTCATTTTAATCATCCCCTTGTATCAATCTTAAACTTCAGATAAAAACACGTAATCTATCCTCCCTTGTATAATAAAAGACATGATTCTATAAGCAATAAGCTTTCTGTTATAGAATCATGCCCTCCAGTTTTCTGGTCAGGCCCTCTATCTTTTTATGTCGAAATGTGAAAAATAAAGAGTGATTTGTTATATATTAAATAGCTTATATTAAAAATTTAAAAGACAATATGCACAATTGCATGAAAATTCTTTCAAACAAAAAAAAGAACCCAAGTTAATTAAACTCGGGTTCTCTATTTCGTATTATTTCTCTTGTGTTTTTTCCCAATCAGCTAAGAATTTCTCAATTCCTTGATCTGTTAATGGGTGCTTCACTAATGAAGCGATTACGTTTGCTGGGATTGTTGCAATATGTGAACCGTTTAATGCTGCTTCTGTTACGTGAACACTGTGACGTACAGATGCTGCAATGATTTCTGTTTCAATGCCGTGAATTGCAAAGATTTCTGCGATTTGGCGAATTAAGTCCATACCGTTATGACCGATATCATCTAAGCGACCTAAGAACGGTGAAACGTATGTCGCACCAGCGCGAGCTGCAAGTAATGCTTGCACTGCTGAGAATACTAATGTAACGTTTGTACGAATTCCTAAATCTGAGAATGCTTTTACTGCTTTTAAGCCTTCTGTTGTCATTGGAACTTTTACAACAACGTTTGGAGCGATTTTTGCTAACTCTTTTCCTTCTTCAATCATTTTATCAGCTTCTAAGCTAATTACTTCTGCGCTTACAGGTCCTTCAATAAAGCTGCAAATTTCACGAATACGCTCATGGAAATCTACGCCTTCTTTTGCTACAAGTGATGGATTTGTCGTTACTCCAGCTACTACACCTAATGCATTTGCCTCTTTAATTTCGTTAATGTTTGCTGTATCAATAAAAAATTTCATTTGTTATTCTTCCTTCCTAATTTTCATTTTATATTTATTTATTTTTTCTTAATAAGCTCTAATTCAATCGGAACAAATTTGTCCACTTTTTTACCTTGTGTTATTTCTTTCGCTGTTTCCATCGCCTTCTCTCCGATTAATTCCGGTTTTTGAGCGACTGTTGCTGCCATGCGCCCATCTTTAACCGCTTTTACAGCATCGTCCGTTGCATCAAATCCAACAACGACTACGTCCGTTTTGCCAGCAGATTTCAACGCCTCAAGTGCGCCTAATGCCATTTCATCGTTATGAGCAAACACTGCTTTTATATCGCTATTTGCTTGCAAAATATTTTCCATAACGGATAACCCTTTTGCACGATCGAAATCAGCTGCTTGTTTTGCTACTACTTTTAAAGACTTATCAGCTACGTTATGGAATCCTTTCCCACGCTCACGAGCAGCAGACGATCCAGGGATTCCTTCTAACTCAGCAACATTTGTTCCTTCACCAACTAATTCCCGAATGTAATCACTAGCCATTTGACCACCTTCGACATTGTTAGAAGCAATGTGAGAAACAACTTTACCTGAATTCGCAACTCGGTCTACTGTAATAACAGGAACATTGGCTGCATTAGCTGCACTTACCGCTGAAGCAACGGCATCTGAGTCAGTTGGGTTAATAACAACTACATCGACACCTTTTTGAATTAAATCTTCAACATCGTTTGTTTGCTTCGCTGCATCATTTTGTGCATCAACAGCAATTAGTTCAATGCCACTATCTTTTGCTTTCTTTTCTGCACCTTTTTTCAACGTGACGAAAAATGGATTATTTAAAGTGGAAACAGAAAATCCAACTTTAATAGTTTTATTTCGACCTTTATCGCTAGAATCCTTTGCCCAATCTGGTGGTTCCATTGAACAACCAGCAGTAACTACCATGATGCATGCAACGAGTATCAGTAACCATTTTTTCATGAATTGCCCCTCCATTACGCTTCTTTTCGACGATCAATTAGTACAGCTAGTAAGATTACAAGTCCTTTTACAACTTGTTGGAAGAAAGAAGATACACCTAATAAATTTAAACCGTTATTTAGTACACCAATAATAAGCACACCGATGAATGTACCAACAATCCATCCTCTTCCACCTGAAAGACTCGTTCCTCCTAACACAACTGCAGCAATTGCATCTAATTCGTAAGAAGTACCAGCAGTCGGCTGTGCAGAATCTAATCTTGATGTTAAGACAATACCTGCAAGCGCTGCCAAAATTCCGGAAAGACCGTAAATCATTACTTTAATTCTCGTAACATTAATACCAGATAAAGCTGCCGCTTCTTCATTTCCACCAATCGCAAACGTACGGCGACCAAACGTTGTTTTCTTTAAAATAAAGTACAGTACTGCAAAAGCGATCATCATTGTAACGGCTGGCACAGGAATACCAAGGAAATAACCACGGCCAAACATTTGGAACATTAAATGATCACCAAGACCAGTGATCGGACGTCCGTCCATATAAACAAGCGTCAACCCGCGAAAAATAGTCATTGTTGCTAAAGTTGCAATAAACGGAGCTACTTTTCCCTTCGCAATAATGATACCGTTTATAATTCCCATTGCAAGACCTGCTAATAATCCAACTACCATTGCAAGGAAAGGATCCATGCCACTTGCCATCATTCCGGCAACAAGTGCACTTGATAATGCTAAAATAGAACCTACCGATAAGTCAATACCCCCTGTTAAAATAACGAAGGTCATTCCAAATGCAATGAGTGCATTAATCGATACTTGGCGCAGTATATTAAATAAATTTGGAATTTCAATAAATGCTGGATTTAAAGCTGTAATTACTACGATAATTAATACTAATCCAATTAAAGAACCAAGTTGTTGTAATACATTCCCCTTCTTAGCCATATCTTACTCTCCCCCTGTAGCTAGTGCCATAATAGACTCTTGCGATGCCTGATCTTTCTCTAAAATACCACCGATTTTCCCCTCATGAATGACGAGAACACGATCACTCATTCCTAAAACTTCTGGAAGCTCAGACGATACCATAATAACGGAATCTCCTTGCTCGGTAAGCTTATTCATAATAGAGTAAATTTCTTTTTTAGCCCCAACATCTACACCTCTCGTTGGTTCATCTAAAATGAGTAACTGCGGATGAATACCTAACCATTTTGCAATTACAATCTTTTGCTGATTTCCACCAGAAAGAGATTTTACAGCTTGCTCTCCGTTTGCTGCTTTCACATTAAGAAGCTTCATCATATCCTCTGTAAATTGCTGTTCTAAACCTTTATTAACAACGCTTCCCTTTGAAAGACTTTCTAAATTTGGTAAAGCTAAATTTTCACGAATCGAAAAATCTAACACAAGCCCTTCAGATTTTCTATCCTCTGTAATAAAGGCAATTCGTTGTCTAATCGCATCAATTGGACTATCAATTTTCACTTCTTGTCCATTCATAAAAATTTGTCCTGAATCAAGTGGTTCATATCCAAATATTGCTTTCATAATATCCGTGCGACCAGCTCCCATCAAGCCCGCAACACCAAGGATTTCACCTTTTCTAACTTGAAACGAAACATTTTCAAATTTCCCCTTTTTCGTTCCGTTACGCATTTCAAAAATCACTTCGCCAATTTGACTATTTCGTTCTGGATAACGTTCACCAATACTGCGGCCCACCATCATGCTAACTACTTCATCAAATGATGTCTCCGGAATTAATCTTTTCCCTACATATTCTCCATCACGCAAAATCGTAATAGCATCACATATTGAAAAAATTTCTTCCATCCGGTGTGAAATATAAACGAATGAAACGCCCTCTTTACGTAATTTATTAATAACAATAAACAGAGTTTCAATTTCGCGATCTGTTAATGCCGCTGTAGGTTCATCCATAATAATAACGCTCGCATTTGTCATTAATGCTTTAGCAATTTCAATAATTTGCTGTTGTCCAACTGATAATTCACCTGCTAGCATAGCACCTCTCACATGCAGACCAAGATCTGCCAATTGCTGCTGGGCAATCGCATTCATTTGACGCGTACGTAAAATGCCCGTTTTCCCATACATTAACTCTTTTCCAAGAAACATATTTTCAGCTACCGTTAAATTCGGTAATATGTTCAACTCTTGATGGATAAATGCAATACCGTACTCTTCCGCTTCTTTGGCATTTTTAAAAGCTCGTTCTTGTCCATCAATTGTGACTGCTCCACTGTCTTTTTTATATACACCTGTTAGAATCTTCATGAGCGTCGATTTCCCCGCTCCGTTTTCCCCCATCAATGCATGGACTTCTCCTGTTTCAATCATAAACTGTGCGTTTTTTAGAACAGGATTACCACTGAACGCTTTTGAAATGTTCTTCATTTCAATATGCATTCTCATCACATCCCTTTATTAAAAAATCACGCCTGCATGTAAAATAACATTCGCATAAGGCGTTGCTTCTCCTGTACGAATAATCGCCTTCGCTCTCTTTGTATACTCTTTAAATTCCTTATGAGACACATATTCAAATGCTGGCTCTATTAAACGCATCTCAACTTCTTTATTTACCACCGCATTATTCATAATGACTTCTTCTGCTAACATCACTTTTTCAATTGCCATATCATCAGCAACAACTTGTAATACGTCTAAAAAGCTAGGCTTTCCGATTTCAACTGCTAAATCAATTCGTTTTACTCCATCAGGAATAGGTAACCCGCAATCAGCAATTACAATCGTATCTGTATGTCCAAGTGAAGCAAGGACTGCCGCAATTTCACTATTTAATACACCGTGCTTTTTCATCCAACAATCACCTGCACTTCACGTACTCTATCTCTCGTTGGCATACCGCCCTGTGCCCCAAGTCTTGTTACAGAAAGACCACCAGCAATATTTGCGAAACGAATAGCCTGTTGAAGTGTTTCTCCTTCAGAAAGCGCAACTGCTAACGCGCCGTTAAATGTATCACCAGCTCCAGTCGTATCTACTACATCTACGGCAATACTTGGAACTTGAACAACTTCCGTTCCGTTATGAAAACGAACACCATTAGAACCTTCTGTCATCAGTAGTTTGTTTGGATATTTAGCCAGTAACTCTTCAATTGGTGATGTGAAATCATTTAATACGATGCGACATTCATGCTCATTCGGCGTAATATAAGTCGCTTTTTCTAAAATATCTTCTGATAAAAATTGTGCTGGAGCCGGATTCAACATAACTGGAATTTTGTGCTCCTCACAAATAGCCAGAACGTATTTTACTGTTTCAAGCGGAATCTCTAGTTGAAGAACAACCATATCTGCTTTTACAAGAAGGTCTTTTGAACGATCTACAATCGACTCATTTACAAGAGCATTTGCTCCTTGTACGACAACAATGCTGTTATCTTCTTCTGCTAAAACGATATGAGCGATTCCTGTCGTTCTATCTGTAACCGGTACCACATAGTCGATAAAAACGCGTTCGTTCTCTAAATTTTTTCTAACTACTGTTCCGTAATCATCATTTCCTACTGCACCAACCATCGCTACATTTGCTCCTAATCTAGCTGCAGCTACTGCTTGGTTGGCCCCTTTCCCTCCTGGGATCGTATGAAATGCTTCACCAATTACCGTTTCGCCTGCTTTCGGCCGTATTTTTGAAACAGCCACTAAGTCCATTGAAATACTACCTACTACTGCAATATTTGGCATCTGTCTCATCTCCTTACTTCGTTGTATTTCGTTCTATAATTTCAATCGGTAAACGATAGTGTTTCTCTTCTAATGGATTTCCTTCCATCTGCTCTAACAACAACTCTGTTGCAATTTTCCCCATCTCATAAATTGGCTGTGCAACAGTTGTAATAGATGGATACATCATTTCTGTTAAAGAAATTCCATCGAATCCGATAATTTGTAAATCGTTTGGAATAGAAATTCCTTTTTGAAGTGCAGCCTTTACGATACCAATTGCAATTAAATCATTCCCAGCAACAATTCCATCAATATGCGGATATTCTTCTAATAATTCCACCGCTACCCGTTCACTATTAGCTGGATCGAATGTACTCTCTGCAATCATATAAGAAAGATTATTTTGCGTAATAACGTCTACAAAACCTTCAAAACGTTCATTGGCTGTACTCACATCACGAGGTCCACGAATATGTGCAATATGTTTACACCCTTTGTCTATTAATAACTTTGTCGCCGCCTGACTCCCTGCATAGTTATCTGCATATACAGTAGGAATGCGCTCATTAAACATACGGTCAATCGCAACAACTGGAATAGACAAATTCATGTAATTAACACTATTTTGTGGATTCGTTGCCACAATAAACCCATCCACATTATTTTGTCTAAGCACATCAATGTATTGTTTCTCTTTTTCTAAATTTTCATCAGAGTTACAAAGGACAACTGTGTAACCTTGCTTATGTGCTACATCTTCTACGGCACGTGCAACTTCTGGAAAGAATGGATTCACGATATTTGGAACAACTAAGCCAATTAAACGAGATTTTTTATTGTATAAAGATCGTGCTACTGTACTAGGCTTATAATCTAGCATTTCAATTGCTCGCTCTACTTTTTTTAATGTATCCTCATGAACATATCCATTTTTATTTAACACTCTGGAAACGGTCGCAACAGATACCCCTGCTAATTTTGCAACGTCTTTAATCGTACTCATTCTCTTTTCTCCTCATTTCATGTAACCGTTTACAGAAAATAATATAACGCATTTATAAAAATACGTCAATCATTTCTCACTAAAAAGCTTTTAAGGTTATACTCAAAAAAAGCACCGCCATAAGGCGATGCTTTTTCATTATGAATATGATACAGTTTGTTCTTTCTCTTCTACAGCAGGCTCTTCTGCAGCTTTTTTACGATCAGATAGTTTAATCTTCTGTAAGAAAATCGTAAAGATTGCACCTACTACGATAAATACTAATCCTGTTAAAAATACAGTATGAAGCGAATCTACCAAAGAACTTTTCAAAACCGGTACGATACTGTTAGAAAATGCTTCTGGCATTTGTTTTAATGCCTCTGGACTAAAGAGCATAGAATATAAACTCTGTGGATCTGTATGAATCATATCTTTCAATTTTGTTACCATTTGTCCCGCTTCTTTTGGGAATGTATCTAATACAGGTACTAATTTATTTGTTAACGTTGTACCTGAAGTGTTATTCATAATTGATCCTAAAATTGTAATCCCAAACGTTCCACCGATTTGACGGAAGAATTGACTTGATGATGTTACAACACCAAGATCTTTTTTCGGGAAGCTTTCTTGTAATGCTAATGTTAATATCGGCATAACAAGACCCATTCCTAAACCGATAATCATCATATAAGAAGTAGCGGTAAGCTTAGTTGTGTGCATATCCATCGTTGTTAATAACCAGAAACCACTAGCCATAATAAGCATCCCTGTAATAATTTGTGGTTTCACACCAACTTTTAATACAAGTTGACCACCGATAATACTCATAACGATCATTGTGATCATCATCGGTGTCATAATCGTTCCTGATTCAGCAGCACTTACGCCTACAATTCCTTGCATAAAGAACGGTACGAACATAATTGCTCCAAACATTCCGATACTCATAAAGAAACCGATCGCATTCAGTAGTGTAAATGTGCGGTTTTTAAAGAAGTGCATCGGTAAAATTGGTTCTTCAGCCTTCGTTTCAACAATAACAAAGCTAACAATACCAATGGCAGCTAGTGCAAATAACCCGATAATTTGCCAAGAACCCCATGCATAATCTTTTCCACCAAACGTTAACGCAAGTAATAAACTTACAACACCGAGAATCATCGTGAAGATTCCAGCGATATCAATTTTAATTGGTCCTGTTTGTTTATGTGCTTTTAATCCCATTGCAATAAAGATTGTCGCTAAAATACCAACTGGTAAGTTAATATAGAATACCCATCTCCAGTCCACTGCGTCTACAATCCAACCACCAACTTGTGGTCCAATTACAGAGGCAAGACCATATAGAGCTCCAAAAATACCTTGCCATTTAGCACGTTCTTTTCCCGTGAACATATCTCCGATAATAATCATAGCCATTGGCATCATAATACCGCCACCAAGACCTTGAATACCACGGAAAATAATTAATTCTGTCATACCGTTTGCCATACCACATAACGCTGAACCAGCCATAAAGATAATTAATCCTGCTATATATACGTTACGACGCCCAAGTAAATCCGCTAATTTACCTGCAATCGGTACAACCGTTGTTGATGTTAACATGTAAGCTGTTGTTAACCATGTCATTAAACTTAATCCGCCTAGCTCACCGACGATACGCGGCATTGCTGTACCAACGATTGTTCCGTCCAATGCAGCAAATAGCATCGCGATTACTAAACCGATTAACAACAACTTTCTATTCTGATTTTCTTGTTGCTCCATGTAATCTCCTCAATTCCTCTTAGTTTTTCTCTTTTTTCTCTTGTGTCCCGCAAATAATTGTTTCTAGCTTTTCAAAGAGGCGTAACAAATCTTCCCTCTCTTGTAATTCTAAGTGTGAGAAGTATTTTGCGATATGCTCATTACGAGCCGCCATCGCTTCTTCTACTGTAGCTTTCCCCTTTTTAGTTAGCTCAATGATAACAACGCGGCGATCATTATCGTCGTGATAGCGCTCTACTAACCCATGATCAATTAAACGATCAATCATTACTGTAATCGCACTCGGTTTCACGTACATTTTCTCCGCCAATTGTGTCGCTCTTGAAGCTCCGTAATGATCTAAAATCTTTAAAATATAAAACTGCGGTGGTGTAAGTCCTGATGCTTGCATTTGTTCTAATAGCTCTGTTTGCATTTTCTTTCCTATAGCGAATGTAAGAGCTTGAATCTTATCAATATGAGTCATATCATTTGGCATGTTATCCACCTCTTATTTAAGCAATAAAATATTTAACGTATTTAAATATTAATCCCACAAACAAAATACGTCAACAACTTTCTTTATAAAAACGTTTACATTCCTGTCACAAAGTTGTATAATTTTCGTCGAAGTTAATATTGACAGTCACGGAGAATCGGAGTATACGGCTATGAATCATAAAAAAGGGAACTTTTTTATATTTCATAGCCTTTTTGTATTCTCTCTGTCTTAAAACGCTTCTAATTAATTAGAGGAGGATTTTCATTTTATGTTTTTCACACAATTATTTAAACCTGCGCCCCACGCAGAACGCTTACCAGCTGATCGCACTGATAGCGAATACCGCAAATTGCGTTTACAAGTATTCTTAGGCATCTTCATCGGTTATGCGGGTTACTACTTTGTTCGAAAAAACTTTTCACTCGCAATGCCATACTTAATCGAACAAGGCTTTAGTAAAGGGGAACTTGGGGTTATCCTTTCAGCAGTATCTATCGCTTACGGATTAAGTAAATTTCTTATGGGTATCGTATCCGATCGTTGTAATCCTCGCTACTTTTTAGCAGCTGGGCTATTTTTATCCGGTATCATTAATATTATTTTCGGCTCATTTTCTTTCATTACAACGAGCATTATACTTATGTTTGTACTTCAGTTTTTAAATGGATGGGTACAAGGTATGGGATGGCCTCCTTGTGGCCGTACGATGGTTCATTGGTTCTCCGTTAGTGAACGTGGTACAAAAATGTCTATTTGGAACGTCGCTCATAATGTCGGCGGCGCGCTTATGCCTTCTCTCGTTACATTAGGCTTATATTTCTTTGCAAATGACTGGAAAAGTATATTTTACTTCCCAGGTATTCTTTCAATTTTAGTGGGTATTTATGTATTAATTACGATGAGAGATACACCTCAATCTTGCGGATTACCTTCTATTGAAGAACATACTGGGGAATATCCATCAGATGAAAAAGTAGCGGACCGTGAACGCGAGCTTTCGGTAAAGGAAATTTTATTTACATACATATTAAACAATAAATTTTTATGGTATATCGCTATCGCTAACGTTTTTGTTTATTTCGTTCGTTACGGCGTTGTAGACTGGGCTCCTACTTATTTAGTAGAAGAAAAAAGCTTTACTCATAGTAGCTCACGTACAGCTTATGCTCTATACGAATGGGCTGGTATTCCAGGTACACTTCTTTGCGGATGGATGAGTGATAAACTATTTAAGGGGCGCCGCGCACCTGCTGGTATTTTATTTATGGTCGGTGTATTCATTGCCGTTCTCGTTTACTGGCTAAATCCCGCTGGTCACCCAATCATTGATAGTATCGCACTTGTTTCCATTGGATTTTTAATTTACGGACCTGTTATGTTAATTGGTCTTCACGCGCTAGACTTAGCACCAAAAAAAGCTGCTGGAACTGCTGCTGGGTTAACTGGGTTCTTCGGTTACCTAGGCGGAGCTACTTTTGCTAGCGCAGCTATGGGCTTTATTGTAGATGGATTCGGATGGGATGGCGGATTCATTTTGCTCCTTGCTTCTTGTGTGCTTGCAATGTTCTTCCTTGCTCTTACTTTAAATACAGGATCTGCAAAATCAAAAGCAGTTTAAACAAAATATAATGTGCAGAAAAATAAACATAAAAATAGCTCTCAGCATTTACTTACATGCTGAGAGCTATTTTTTATTTATCGTTCTTCTCTTGCTATTTATATTAATCAATTCCCTTCTATTTTCTATTCATACGATTAAAACATTTGCTGAAACATCTTTATTAAAACAGCTAACATAACAGATCCAGCAAATCCACCTAAACAAATTAAACTTACTCCTTGGCTATAAGACAAATTTTGAAATGATTTCATACCTTCCATCCTCCCTATATCCCCTTTGATATTCTTATTTTATCAATGGAAAAAATTTCATAACATCGATTTCACTGACAACTAACTTACAAATTTGTAAGTTAACAATTCCCCTCTAAACTTATATCTAGTATGGCCATAATCTCCCCCTCTATACATCAAAAAAGACCTCGAATTATATCAAGGTCTCGCTTACACTACAGACTATCTCACTCAATTTATTTTATCCCGCATTAACGGGCAGTAAGACCCACACCTCAAAATTCAGCGAAAGCAAAGAAGTTAGGTGGGGGATCAACTGCCCGTAAATGCCCGATTGGTGAAGGCTAATAATCAGTGGGGGATGAACAAAACCCCCACTGATTAAAGTTTCACTTTATAATCATCACCGGGCATTTCACACGCTTTGCTATTTTATGACTTACACTACCAAGCACCATCTCTTGCAGTGTATTTAGCCCTCTACTCCCAGCAATAACAAGATCTATATCTCCTGTATTTACATATTGAACAATCGTATCTCCTGGATCGCCATGTAGAATCGTAATTTTGTAGGAAATGTTCTCTTTCTTTAATAAACCCTCAATCTCTTTTAATTTATCTTTTCGACTAGCTGATATTGTTTCTAAATCCGTTTGTCCTTGTATAATATCTGATTTTGCCGTTCTATTATCTACTACGTACACAACTTCAACATGTGTTTCTTCGTTAAATTTCGCAATATATGTTGCATGCTCGGCTGCTCGAAGTGCATGTTCAGAACCATCACATGCTAATAAAATTTGTTTGTACATATGCTGAATCCCCTTTTCGTTATCCTACTCGTATTATATAATAAAGCCCCCTAAAAAGGAGGCTTCTAACTAGCAATTCTCTTATTATAAGTAGCTAGATTTGAAACAATCTTCGAGCTACGTTCATTTAACCCTGTGATCCTTACTTTCACACCATTCTGTTCATACTTCATGATAACTTTATCAATTGCCGCTACTGCTGAATCATCCCATACGTGTGCGTTAGTAAAATTCATCTCAATTTCTTTCACATCTTCATTATATGAAAAAGCATTTATAAAATCTGCCGTAGATGCGAAGAATAGTTGGCCGTGAATTTCGTATATTTTCTTATTTTCAATATACAAATGTTTCACGTGAATCTTTGCCATATTGAATGCAAATAAAACTGCACTAATTATCGTTCCGATAATTACACCTAATCCCAAATTATGTGTAATTAGGACAATCACAACTGTTACGATCATAACAAATGCGTTTCCTTTTGGTACTTTATGAATCGTTGCTACAGAGTTCCAATCAAACGTCCCAATCGAAACCATAATCATAACAGCAACTAAAGCAGCCATCGGAATATGAACAACGTAATCACCTAAAATAAATAGCAATACGATTAAAAATCCACCGGCTACAAACGTCGATAATCTCCCGCGACCACCTGATTTAATGTTAATAACAGATTGTCCAATCATTGCACATCCTGCCATTCCTCCGAAGAAACCAGCGACAATGTTTGCAATACCTTGCCCACGTGCTTCCTTATGTTTATTACTTTCCGTATGTGTCATATCGTCTAAAACCGAAGCTGTTAATAATGACTCTAGTAAGCCGATAATTGCAAGCATAACTGAGTACGGTAAAATAATACCTAATGTCTCAAGTGTAAACGGCACATCAGGAATACTAAAGAACGGTAATTCTTTCGGTAAGCTTCCCATATCCCCTACTGTTTTCAACTGTAATCCGCTCATAAGTGCAATACTTGTCACAATAATAATTGAAATCAGTGTAGACGGTACAGCCTTCGTAATACGTGGAAATACATATATAATTGCAAGTCCTAATGCGACAAGTGCATACATTTGCCAAGTTGCATTTTTAAAATGTGGCAATTGTGCTGTAAAAACTAAAATTCCAAGTGAATTTAAAAACCCACTCATAACGGATTTAGGAACAAACTTCATAAATGAACTCAGTTTGAACAAGCCAAAAATAATTTGAACAATACCTGTTACTATTGTCACAGCAAATAAATATTGCAAACCATGATCTTTAACGAGTGTCACCATTAATAATGCCATCGCACCCGTTGCCGCCGAGATCATCCCAGGTCTTCCGCCAACAAATGAGATTGTAACCGCAATACAAAAGGCCGCGTACAATCCAACCGTCGGATCTACACCTGCAATAACAGAAAAAGCTATCGCTTCAGGAATTAATGCTAAAGCAACAACAATCCCCGATAGCACGTCCCCTCTCACATTAGAAAACCATTCATTTTTTATCTTTTGAAACAAGCTACCACCCTCTACTCTTTTATCATTTGATTCTCTCCGTAAGAAAATCTAGGCCGACTGCACGAAGGCTATTATATAACGAGCAAAGGATGTTGTGCTATGTAAAAGTTTCCTAAAGAAAAGACGCTACCTTAACAGCGTCTTTTCTCATTTCATTAATGTCCACCGTGACCTTGACCACTTTCCTGAACAATCTCTAACCTCTCATCTAATATCCCTTGTGTTTCAAATGAAATATCACTAGTACTTCCTAATAGGAAACCATGGTTATACGGTCCAAGTGTTGGATCATCTTTAAACTTCGGCTGAATAGTAGCAAGGAAGTCATAAACTGGTTGTGAAGCTCTTCCTTCCTCAAGCAAAACAACAGGGGCATGTTTACCCATATGTGAAAACGGTGCTCCCGCAATTGCTAATTCTGGTGTTTTACTCGAAACAAACGACAAACCGTGACCAGGTTTTGTGAACCCCCAGCCAAATTTCGTTTTTTTATCTTTAAATTTCGCAAATGCAACCGAATTTTCTGTTGGAGTCTCCCCACTAATACGTGTTACTTTACCGTATTTACTTAACTCTTTTTCTACTTCTTTTGAAATGATTTTTTCTGGTCCTAACACATATATATTTGCTTTATCTTTTCTCATTTTTAATGCCTCTATCGTCGCTTCTGGCACCTTATCTTTTTCTGTATATAAAAGTGGCTCTGGCATATGAGAAATCCAATTTACAGCTGGTGTTGTATATAAACGTCCTTCTTCTTCAGACGAACCGATAATAACGCTATTTGGATAATTCCCTGTTATATCGGCATATTCTTTATCAACATCTTTAGCAAATTTAGCTGAATCCGTTTCTTTTATTTGCTTTACTTTATATTCTTTTAATTGCTCAAGCGTAGATGCCTCTACATCCCCCATCACCATAATTTGCGTTCCATCTTTCGTTCCGAGCGGATTTAATCGTTTTATTTCTTTTAACGTCATTTCGGGTACCACTTCTTTTTCTATAAATAAAATCGGTCCGTTATTCGGATGATGAATAAGATCCGCACTTGCAATACCTAATTGCCACTCGTTCACTGGCACTAAAATAACAGCACCTGGCTGATTCTCTTTATGCGTTGCTGGCCATATTGTTTGCGAAGTTAACACTGCCATTTGCAGAGGATCATTTGTATTTAATCTCGTTACATTTTTTAAACTTGTCGTTAATAAATCATCTGATGCCCCGGCATTCATTTCTTTCGGCGCAGTTACCTCCTGATTCATTTTCATTTCCTTTTGCTCTGTTTTCTTCTCTTTTGTAGATTCATGATTTTTATGATCTGTGTTCGTTTGCCCACACGCCGCAAGACCAGCTGCCGCAATTATTGTTATCCCAAAAATTCGGGCCATCTTTTTCACTATATCGCCTCCGTATTAATCGTTTTCGAGCCAATATTATTACCTAAAATGGAATTTCAACTTTACAATAACAAGCAATTCTGAAGAAATTATGCAGATGCATTATAATCTGCACCATTTCTTCATGATTTCGACTTACAATTTAAGTAATAACTACAAATGCGGAGGTACTCTATGATCGATATACTACTTGTAGATGATGAACCGAGAATGCTTGAATTATTATCACTTTATCTTACTCCAATCGGATACAACTGCGTATGTGCAGTGTCCGGAGAAGAAGCTATTTCACATATAGAAAATCGAAACTTCAAATTTGTTTTACTCGATATTATGATGCCAAAGATGGACGGGTGGGAAACGTGCAAAAGAATTCGATCATTTAGTAACGTTCCAATCATTATGGTAACTGCTCGTGATCAAACGGTAGATGTCATCCAAGGGTTAAAACTTGGAGCGGATGATTACGTGACGAAACCTTTCCATGAAGAGGAGCTTTTCGCAAGAATTGAAGCTGTTTTAAGGCGAACGAATCAACGTACGCAAATCCAATATCACGGCATTTTATGGGATGAGGCAAAACATTTCGTTTCCGTCTATAATGAAGAACTTCTTCTCACTCCAATCGAATTCTCTTTATTCGGATTATTTTTACGTCATGTGAACTACGTATTAAGCCGTGATCAGCTCATTGAACGAATTTGGGGATTAAATACAAATACAGAAGATAGAACAGTCGATTCACATATTCGTAATTTGCGTGATAAATTACGAAAAGTAAATTTCCCTATTGATCACCATTTAAAAACAGTTTACGGAGTCGGATATCGATGGGTTGATACTCTAGATTAAGGAGCAAAGCAATGAAGCGAATTTCTATTCAGCTCGGATTTTATTTTTTAATTGTTACACTTTTAATCGAAAGTGTTCTATTTGTCTTGCTTTATTATAGCCTTGTCAACAATAGAGTAAATGAAGAAATGACAGCTTTATTAAAGCGTGGAAATAGTCACCGAGATGTCCTTGAAAAGTATTTTGATAAGCAAACAATCTCCCATGTTGCACTAATGGAATCCGAAGCCGAAACCACTGTTGTTATTACAAATGCAAATAAGGATGTACTAGCTAAATCCAACGAAATAAATACTACTATAAAAAAACATATTGAAGGAATGCAAACACGGACAGATCATGACGGAGCAATTATAGAGAATCATTGGAAAACATCTAATTATATATGTACAGTTAGCCCCATTATAGTGGCAGGAAAAACGGAAGGTTATGTATATATGTTTCTCGGAACGGAATCAATCGAGGAAATGGTTAACGGGCTAACAAGACAATTCATTATTGCTGGAGTCATTACTTTTCTATTAACAGCCATCACCATCTTTCTATTATCACGGTTGTTAACAAAACCATTGTTACACATGAAACATGCCACTGAAAAAATGAGTAAAGGCGATTTATCCGTTTCATTAACGACTACTCGAAATGACGAAATTGGTGAACTAGCATCGTCTATTCAAACGCTTGCTAATGATTTACATTATATGAAAACAGAGCGAAGTGAATTTCTAGCAAGTGTTGCTCATGAATTAAGAACACCTCTAACATATGTAAGAGGTTATGCTGACATTGCATTAAAAGAAAGCACACCTCCTGAGCAACGTTTACGATACTTATCCATTATAAAAGACGAATCTGATTATATTACAAACTTAGTTCAAGATTTATTTTCACTCGCTCAAATGGAAAAGCATAATTTTTTCATTCAAGTAAAGGAAGTTCATCTACACTCCTTCCTTACTCGCATCACTGAAAAAATAAATGTGATGTACGGAGAAAAACAAATTAAGGTTATTTTCACATGTCCTTCCTCACTCTTAGTAAAGCTAGATGAGCAGCGCTTTGAACAAGTTATGGCTAACATTTTAAATAACGCGTATAGGCATTCAAAGGAACATTCTTATATAAACATTTTTGTTACAGAAGAACATAAACGTATTTCCATCAAAATTGAGGACGAAGGCGAAGGTATTCCCCCTGAAGACCTCCCTCACATTTTCGACCGCTTTTATCGTGTTGATAAAGCAAGAACACGAGCTACAGGTGGAACCGGTTTAGGACTTTCTATCGTGAAGGAAATCGTAGAACTACACGGCGGGAATATTACTGCCACAAGTGAAGTTGATCACGGATCTTGCTTTACAATTTCATTGCCGTCTATATAGAAACACGACTATCATCAATAGTCGTGTTTTCTTATCCTCTAGGACTTTACTTTATAATATAGATTTACAAACTGACCAAAACGTTTTGTATCCGTTAAAGTTAAATTAATTTCTGGATTCTTGTCTTGAAATAACGGAACTCCAGAACCTAATATATGCGGTGTAATCGTAACGATATATTCATCAATTAGATTATTTTTAAAGAACTCTCTTAATAGATTTCCTCCACCGACCATCCATATTTTAGATCCCTCTTGTGCTTTTAACCTTTTTGTAAACTCCACTACATCTTCATTTACAAACTCTACATGTCCATTCGTTCCTTTTTCTGAATTAGAAAAAACATAACACACTTTATCTAAGTACGGGAATGTCCCTGTATGCTCTACTACATAATCGTACGTTCTTTTTCCCATAATTATTGTATCAATCGTTTCGTACATTTCTGTATAACCGTTATCTCCCTCTCCTTCGGTTTCCATTAACCACTCTAAATCATCGTCTTCTTTCGCGATAAATCCATCTAAGCTCGCTGCAATAAATAAAACAATTTCACGTGACATATCTTTTCCTCCTTGCGTCTCATATTGATAAAATCATCTTATAAGCACTATACTAACCATAAAACATGACAATTTATGTCATGTTAAAAAAGAAAAAGGTGATATATTTGTCAAAAGCAAAACGTTTATTAGATATTCTTATATTTGCTTCTGCGAAAAAAACATTTACAGCTCAAGAAATAGCTGATGAGTTCAATATATCCGTTCGTACTGTCCATAGATATATTTTAGATTTAAGCGATATGGGTTTACCCATTTACGCTGAACAAGGTCGTAACGGAGGATATAAAGTATTAACGAATAGAGTCATTCCGCCTATTTTATTTACCGAAGAAGAAGCAGTATCCATTTTTTTTGCTTTTCAGTCTTTAAGTTACTATCGTGACTTGCCTTTTAATACAGAAATTAATTCCGTTACACATAAACTGTATGGCTCTCTACAAAATGATGCGAAAGCGAAAGTTGATAAAATACGTTCTTATATCTCTTTTTGGAATCCGAAGAGAGCAATTGATACACCACTTTTAAAAGAAGTGTTAACCGCAGCTATTGAAAACAAAAATTTACACTTTCAATACGAATCTAAATCGGGGATAAAAATAAAATATGTTCATCCTATCGGTGTGTATGCTCACGACGGTTTATGGTATTTGCCATCCTATGACTATAGTAGAAAAAAGGTATTATTGTATCGCGTTGATCGTATTCTTTCTATACTATCAACGGAAGAAAATGAAGATACATTCATGAATTTAGAAGAATGGTTTGCCTCTAACTCTAACGTAATAAACATTCCTACTCAGTTACATGTTTTATTAACGACAGAAGGCGTGCGCCAATGTAAAAGCGTTCCTTACCTTGAAGAGTTCGTTGTAGTAAACGAAGACGGGACAGGATATATAAATTCAACAATTGATAAAGGTGAAATTAACTTTATTACCCCTTTATTTTATAGGCTTGGAAAAGATGCAAAAGTTTTAGAACCGAAAGAATTAATAGATGGCTTACGTATACGTGCGAAAGAAGTTTTACATATGTATGGAGACGAAAAAAGCTGCTAAATATAAGCAGCTTTTTAGTCTAGTTGTTCCTATTGTTTTTACTATTGACGAATATCAATCCACCAACGATATTCCGCATTCATATTTTCAGTGCCACTAAATCCTCTGTAATGGAAAGCATCAAGGAAGATTGAATCTAGTTTATCCTCATCTACAAAATAACCTAAGTTAACTTTCATCACTTGTCCTGGTCGGATACTGCCAATATTATAAAAGCTTTTTCCGTCTCCGTGGGGTTCTAGATAATCAACCTCGCCCGTCATAATATTTTTTTCGGCAATTCCATCTTCTTTAGCGTATTTCCATGCATTCCCTTCAGATTTAAGCAATTTTACGGCTGGATGCATATAGATTTCTTCTGTCGATTTTGTACCAATATTTTTCACTGTTGTTGTTAAGTAAACAAATTTAGGATTAACTAATTTTGTTTCTACTAATTTATCAATTGAATCTTTACCATTTCCAATCTTATATTTATCTCGTCTATATGGTATCAATTGTCCCGCTTGATCCAAAGCTTGATTCCTGCTTAGTATTCCTAAGCCCATTTCATAAAAGTTCTCTTGTTTAAAATCTTTGATTGAATCAAAGACTTCAACTTTTTCTATAACATATTCAAGTTTACTGTTATCTGTAATTTGCTCTATCGTTACTGGAACCTTTTGCCCTATATGAAATAGTCGGTTGCTATCTTTTTTCAAAGGAATAACGCTAGTTTTTTTAGGTTCATCTGCTTTGCTAGAACGATTTTCATCATAATCTACTATATGTGATGCATTTTCTTTTGACGTAGGCTCAAGTGAAATGTTCCCTAACACATCCATCATTTGTTCTTCGTTTACATCGGATCCAATATCACTTTCTAACATAATCCCTTCTTTCTCAAAAAAGAGAAAGGCCTTCCTGTCAAACATTACATTGTTGTTTCCCGTTTCTTTATGGACAATTACTGCTTTCCTACCATTTATCTCTTTTTCTTCGTAACTTTTCGAGTACAGAGTTTGAAAATCCGCATTTTTCTCCACTCTCCGAAGAGCGAATGAAAACCCACCTTTTGCGTCGTTATCTTTAAATGAATATTTCATAGCGGTATCATCAATTGCTTCCATATTTTCTGGTAATTTACCAACTTTCAACTTATACCACTTATCAATCTTTTTCGGATCCTTATTTGTTACCGAAACATTTACTTCGTAATTTTGTTTTTTGACAATCATATCGTATACTTTTACTGCACCAAAAACAGTTGTCGGCATGCCAATCAATAAGCAAGCAGCAGCGATTAACATACGATGTCTTTTACGCTTTTTCTGCGGTTGCTCGCCTTTCAGCTTCATTTCCTCCATAAACAATTTCTTTTTGCGCGTATATGTATGTGAAAATTCATGTTGTTCATCCAGTTTATCAAAATCATCTAAAGCAATTTTTTCAGCAAGGTCATACATTTCTTTGGAGTTCTTTGAATTCGTCATTTTGTATACCTCCTATAATATTTTGTACTCGTTTTCGAGCGCGTTCAAATTGCTTGCGGACATTAGCCTCAGTTATCCCCATTACATTTGAAATTTCCTGATACGTTAAGTTATAGAAGACTTTGTACTTAAAAACTTGTCGGTTAGACTCATTTAACTCTTTTAGCAATGTATCAATTTGAACCTCAGACATTACACGTTTTTCCCACTCTTCAATATTTTCATCTGCTACTTCTGTTGATTCTCTTTGATATTCTTCTAAAAATATTTCGTGGCGTTTATTTTTCCGGTAGCTATCAATCGCTTTGTTTTTCGCAATCCTCAAAATGTACCGTTTAAGCTCTTGAGTATTCAAACTATGAAGCTTTTCCAAATTCTTATAAAGAGTAATAAATGTCTCTTGAACTGCATCTTCAGCTTGCTGAATATTATTTAAAATAGAATAAGCCACATAATAAATTTTTTGTTCATATAACTCGTATAGCTCTTCCATCTTTTCATAATCTTTGTTTGTAAATTTCATATAATACCTCCTCTCACTTTATATAACGAATGAGCAATATACTTTGTGACACTGAAGACATGAATGTAGAAGACTTTAATAGGTAAAATCGAATAATAGAATAAAAAAAGCCCAATTTCTCTATTTTAACTGAGAAATTGAGCTTTTTAATATTAGAATTTTCCTGACTGTCCCCTTAAGAACATCCCTCTTATGCTTTTTCAGGATGCAGTATGTTCTCTATCGCTTCTTTTAACAATGTCTTTGTTTCTTCAAAGTTATGATTCTGCTTTTCTCCCGGTTGTACCGTATAAAATTCAGCAAATGCGCGCTCTTTATATCTTGGTACGACATGCATATGGTAATGCGTTAACTCGTTAAAGATTCCACCATTTTGACAAATTGTAATTCCATCAGGTTGATATAATGCCTTAATCGCTTTTGCAATAAGCTTAGAAGCATCCATAATTGATTTTGCTAAAACATGCTGCTTCGGCACAATTAAAGTATGTCCTGGGTAGAAGGGCACATGATCTAAAAAACACGTTACATACTCATCTTCATACACTTTATATATACTTTCTTCTTCATTTGCTAATTTACACCCTAAACATTCCATCATGCTTCCCCCTCTGCTAAAAACATAAAAACGTGAGCGCCCTATTCTCACGTTTTTATGTTTCACTTTATTAATTCAATTGTTTCCGTAACTTTTATACTATCTTTTACAGATTGAACAATCGTACAATTCTTTACTGCAAGTTGCAGTGCCTTGTCTAATTGCTCTTCTGTAATGTTTTGCGCTTTAATTTTATAGTGCAAATGAACACTTTCAACTGGTTTTGATAGAGCTTCACTTCTACCAATTTCAGTTTCAATTGTAAACGTATCGTATGTAATGCGTTTCTTTTCTAAAATCGTTCGAAAAACAATTGCACTACACCCTGCAATAGAAGAAACGAGTAATTGTAACGGTGAATACCCGTTTTCTTTCCCTATCGCCAATGAACCATACGATAAATCTGCCTCTATATCATCATGCTTAATTTTTATTTTCATACTTTGCTTCCATCTCCACTTTCATCGGTTTCTTCCGTTTCTTACTCATATAATAATATATGTAGCAGAAAATGATAAATGGAATACCACAATATAACGCCATTCGTTGTTCTGGAATAAACGCTAAACTAATAACAACGATACTATTTGTAATTAAAGCTAAAATTGGAACAAGCGGGTATAGTGGTGTTCTATACTTTAAGTCCTCTAATTTTCCTCCGCCTTTTAAATACTGACTTCTAAAGCGAAGTTGCGATAAAGCAATAATGATCCAACTTGAAACAGCAGATAAACCAGCTATAGATAATAAGTACATATATACTGTATCTTCTGCAAGGAAGCTTGTTAATAAAGAAAGGCCCGCTACTGCAATTGTTACGACTAACGCTGTAATCGGAATACCACGTTTATTTACTTTCTTGAAAGAAGTTGGTGCCATTCCTTCATTTGCAAGTGACCATAGTATACGCGTTGCTGCATATAACCCTGAGTTCGCTACAGATAGAAGAGCTGTAATAATAACGAAGTTCATAATATCAGCTGCATATGGGATACCGATTTTATCAAATACAACTACGAATGGACTTTCAATTATCCCTGCTTCTTTCCAAGAAATTAACCCTACTAAAATTGTCATTGTTAAAATGAAGAATAACATAATGCGCCATACTGTATTACGAATTGCACGTGGAATTGTTTTTTCAGGATTCTGACTCTCTCCTGCTGCAATCCCGATTAACTCTGTTCCTTGGAAGGAAAAGTTAACTGTAATCATCGTAAGAAGCACTGCAGCTAGTCCATTTGGGAATAGCCCACCATCACTTACAAAGTTAGAGAAAAGAGGCGCTGCTTCTTTTCCGTCGTATGGTAAAAATCCTAGTAATGCGCTACCACCAAGTAGAATGAATGCAATAATTGTAACTACTTTAATACTAGAGAACCAAAACTCTAATTCAGCATAACTCTTCGCTGATATTGCATTTGAAGCATATAAAATAACTCCGAATACGAGACACCACACCCAAACATCAACATTCGGAAACCATCTTTTCATCATTAAACCGATCGATGTTAATTCTAATCCTACTGTTACTGCCCATCCAATCCAGTATAGCCAGCCGATCATAAATCCAGTTCCTGGTCCAATAAACTTCGTCGCATACTTTTGGAAAGATCCTGAAACTGGCATTGCTACCGTTAGCTCTCCAAGACAAAGCATTGTTAAATACATAATAACTCCGCCCACTAAATATGAAAGGATGGCTCCCCCTGGTCCAGCCTGATTAATGGTGTAACCTGAACCTAGAAAAAAACCAGTTCCGATTACACCACCTAGTGCGATCATAAATAAATGTCTACTCTTCATCGTACGATGTAATTGCTCATTCGTTGTTTGCTGCATCTTAATCCTCCCCTACAAGTACCCCTATATCTTGTTAAAATTTTCTGATAATAAAAATATACACGAAAGCGGTTACAATTTCTATATAAAATTAAAACTTTTCTGATAAAATAATATAAAAATTCAACTATTAAGAGCTTACAATACTAATTTGAGGTAAAAAAGGATTTATAAGGAAAAAAACTCTTACATTTTTTGTAAGAGTTAACGTATTTCTAATCTTCTAGATAAAATTGATAAACCGTAGTTTACAACAAAATACATACAGGCTGCTAGTATAAATGTCGGAATCATATAATTTACATTCTGCCCGCTAATAATTTGAGCATTATGCATAAGCTCTGGCAATGATATAACAACCGCTAATGACGTATCTTTTAACAATGAAATAAATTGACTAACAAGCGGCGGAACCATTCTTCTAAGTGCTTGCGGTAAAATAATGTGCCAAAGCGTTTGGACATATGTTAATCCTGAAGAGCGCGCCGCTTCAATTTGTCCTCTTTCGATAGATAATAAGCCACTTCTAACAATTTCAGATATCATCGCTGCTTCAAATATCGTTAAAGCAACAATTGCGGCTGTTATAATTTCTAACTTCAAACCTGCCTCTGGAAGTGCAAAATACGTAAAAAATATAATTAAAAGAAGTGGTAAATTCCGAATAACTTCAACGATAAAGCCTAGTATTTGTGAGATGACGGGTATTTTTGCATAGCGCAACGTTCCTATTACACTACCGATAATAAAACTAAGTACAATCGCTACAAGAGCGACTTCTAGCGTGATAAGCAATCCTTTTAATAAAAAGAGTATATGATCTCCTGTAATAGCACCTTGAAAATCCATCTACACCCCCTCCTTTGCCAAGCGTCTTTCCAAATAACGCACCAGCATACTTAGCGGAATTGTTAATACTAAATAAAACATCCCCACAAATATATATACATCAAACGTAACAAACGTCTTCGTTGAAATTAAGTCTCCTTGATACATTAAATCCGTTCCAGCAATAATTCCGAGTATTGAAGAGTTTTTTACTAAATTGAGAAATTGATTTCCTAGAGGAGGAATTACGATTTTCATCGCTTGAGGTAAGACGACATAATACATCGCTTGCGTATAAGTTAATCCTGAAGAACGCGCTGCTTCCATTTGACCTTTCGTGACTGATAAAATACCAGCACGAATTACTTCCGCAATAAAAGCCGCTGTATAAACTGTAAGTGCAACTGTCCCTGCTACAAAACCGTTGAAAGTAATTCCTATTACAGGCAAAGCAAAATAAAAAATGAATGCAATTAATACGAGTGGAATATTTCTAACAAACTCAACATAGGCAGAGCCAATCCAATTCAAAATACGAATAGGTGAAATTCGCATCACTGCCATAATAATTCCTAAAACAAAACTTCCTATTAGCGCAACTACACTAGACATTACCGTATATTTAAATCCTTCTAAATACATATCAATATTATTCGTCAAAATAGAAAAGTCAGGCACATATTCTCCCCTCTTTCTTTATAAGAAGAGGATGAGCATCCCTCATCCTCTCACTCTTACTATTTATCCCAATTGGTATAAGCTGCTAATCATCAGTAGGAGCTAACCCTTCCCCACTTATTAACGTTTCACTTTATTTTTCTTGCTTTTGACCGATCCATTTTTCATACAATTTATCGTATTCCCCATTCGCATTCATATCTTTTAATAAACTATTAACCTCTTTCGTTAAATCGTCTGCACCTTTTTGCACTGCAATTCCATACGGTTCATCCGTAAATTTTTTCCCTACAACTTCATAATTAGAATCTTGTTTTGCCATTCCATAAAGAATCGCATTATCTGTCGTTAAAACATCGCCTTTACCTGCTTTTAACGCTGTAAATGCCTCACTATAATTCTCAAACTCTAATACTGTTGCTTCTGGTGATTTTTGACGGATGTTATTTGTAGATGTTGAGCCTTTTACAGCCAATACTTTAACGCCTTGTTTCACATCATCAATATTTTTAATATTACTCCCTTTTTTCACAAGTAACGATTGACCCGCTTTAAAATATACATCTGAAAAATCCACTTCTTTTTTACGCTCTTCCGTAATTGTCATTGTCGCAATAATGGCATCAATATCACCATTTTTCAGCATTGGAATACGTGTTTTAGACGTTACTTCTTTCAGCTCTAGTTTCTTTTCATCACCAAGAATTTTTTTCGCAAGCGCCTTCGCGATATCAATATCGAATCCTTCTACCTGCCCTGTTGAAGGGTTTTTCAATCCAAATAAATTCGTATCATTTTTCACTCCGACTACTAATTTCCCGCGCTTCTTAATTTGTTCAACAACTCCGCCTTGTTTCGTATTTGTTTCTTTCGCCTCGTCTTTTTTACCCCCGCATCCAGCAACAATAAGCACGAATAAACATGAGAATACGATTAGGGTAAACAGCTTTTTCATTTTAAGCATGAAATTCCTCCTTTAATGATTTAACACTCGGCTTAAAAATAGACGAGCTCTTTCTTGTTCAGGATTTGCAAAAAATTGTGCTGGTGTTGTATCTTCAATAATTTGACCATCATCCATAAATAAAATCCTATCTGCTACCTCACGTGCAAATCCCATCTCGTGTGTGACGACAACCATCGTCATGCCCTCTTTAGCCAGCGCTTTCATAACATCAAGCACTTCCCCAATCATCTCTGGATCAAGAGCAGACGTAGGCTCATCAAATAGCATAATTTCCGGTTGCATCGCGAGCCCTCTAGCAATCGCCACCCTTTGCTGTTGTCCACCAGATAATTGATGTGGATATACACCTGCTTTCTCCGGGATCCCCACTTTCTCTAAATAAAACATCGCTGTTTGCTCCGCCTTTTCTTTGGAAACTTTATTTACTTTAATCGGTGCTAGTGTAATATTTTGAAGAACTGTTTTATGCGGGTATAAATAAAAGTGTTGAAAGACCATCCCAATATTTCGGCGCAATTCATTCATATTTGTTTTCGCATTGTGTACTTCCGTATTTTGTACAATTAATTCTCCATCGGTAATTGCCTCCAATTGATTTATACACCGCAGCAACGTGCTTTTTCCTGATCCCGAAGGGCCAACAACTACTACCACTTCACCTTTTTTCACTTGTACATTAATATTTTTCAAAACTTGAAAGTTACCGTAATATTTATTAACTTTACGAAACTCAATCAACATACTCCCCCCTTCCCCTAACAAAGCATGTACATTCTTTTTATATTCAAAAATAGGCAAAAAAATAACTTTCAGCTTCATTTTGTCCATAAAAAGAGCAAAGGGATTTCCCTTTGCTCTCTCATTCCTATTCTATTAAGATACTTCTTCTTTTTTATCTTTCCCATATTCATGCTCCCAGAAATCAGCATTTTTAATTCCTAATGACTGTGGATCGAATACTGGATCTTTTCCTTCTTTTTTCTGCTTTTCATAATCCTTTAATGCGATCAATGCCGGTTTTTGTAATAATAAAATCGCAATAATGTTAACCCACGCCATAATTCCTACACCAATATCTCCTAAAGCCCATGCTGTTTCTGCTGTTTTTACACAACCGTAGAATACAACTCCTAAGAATACAAACTTTAGTACGATAGACATCCAAGGGCGGTCTTTATCACGATTTAAGTAAGCTATATTCGTTTCTGCAATGTAGTAATAAGCCATAATTGTTGTAAATGCGAAGAATAGTAGAGAGATTGCGACGAAACCGTTTCCAAATCCAGGGAAAACAGATTCTACCGCTGCCTGTGTATAACCAGGACCTGGCTGTGCACCATTTAATTTATTGACGATAAAGTTTTTTCCGCTTGCATCAAATACGTTATACATGCCTGTAATAATCATCATAAATGCTGTTGCTGAACAAACAAATAATGTATCAATGTAAACGGAAAATGCTTGTACTAATCCTTGTTTAGCTGGATGCGATACTTCAGCAGCTGCCGCTGCATGAGCCCCAGTTCCTTGCCCTGCTTCATTTGAATAAATACCACGTTTTACACCCCAAGAAATTGCTAAACCGATAATCCCGCCAAAAGCTGCTTCTAATGCAAATGCACTTTTTATAATTAACATAAAAGCATCTGGTAATTTTTCAATGTTCATACCTACAATTACACAAGCTACTAAAATATAGCCAAGCGCCATAAACGGTACTACAACTTGCGCTACGTTAACAATTCGCTTAACTCCACCAAAAATAATAAGTGCTAATGCCGCTACTAATACTGCTCCGGATACAGAAGTATTAATACCAAAAGCTGTTTCTAGACTTACAGCAATACTATTCGCTTGAACACCTGGAAGCAGCATTCCTGTTGCAAGAATTGTCGCTGCAACAAACACTAATGCGTACCATTTAACCCCTAGTCCTTTTTCAATGTAATAAGCCGGACCACCACGGAATTGTCCTTGATGCTTCGTCTTATATATTTGTGCAAGTGTCGATTCTACATATGCAGAACCAGCTCCTAGAAAGGCTACCGCCCACATCCAAAAGACAGCCCCTGGACCACCAAAGGCAACAGCCGTTGCAACACCGGCAATATTTCCCGTTCCAACGCGCCCTGATAATGAAAGTGCTAACGCTTGGAAAGAAGAAACACCCGCATCAGACTTTTCTCCTTGAAATGTAAGCTTCACCATTTCTCCTACATGTCTTACTTGTAAAAACCTCGTTCGAATGGAAAAATATAGACCTACTCCTAAACATAAATAGACAAGTGCCGGACTCCAAACAATATTATTTATCCAACTTACGATAGCTTCCAACATTCCTCCTCCTTTTTGTGAAGAATATTCAGAATATACATAAAATTATATAATGCAAACCGAATCTATGACAATATTATTTTAATAAAACAAACATATTTTTGTATAAAAAAACAAAGTATATATTTATTTTACATACTTTGTTTTGAGATGAATGTATTATATATTCACAATTGCTTCCTTCTTTATAATTCTTTCATAGAGTTGTTCTGCTAATTCTCGGAAATGATCTGGCATATCTTTCCCTTTAAACTTCTTTTGAAGCGTACCGTATAAACCAATATCACGTAGACGTAAAAATAACGGTAACGCTTCATAGCAACTATCCGCCAGTCTGTGCTCATATTCATACCCTTTTCGTAACACTTGTAACTGTTTACGAGCAAATTCCGTCTTTTTCTCCAATGTCCACGGTGTAAAAAGAACAGAGTAATAAAGAACCATTGCCAAATCATGAATGAAGTAATTATAGGCAGCGTCATCAAAATCAAAGATTGTTAGCTCTTTTCCATCATAATGAAAATTGCCTGGATGAATATCGCCATGCATAAGGCCGAACGTTTCTCTTTCGATTGGAAGAGCCTTTATTTCATCTATTAATATAGCAGCAATCTCTTTCACTTTCTCATCTTCTAATTCATTAACAATTGCACTCTCGTCCTCTTCCCACGTATCACGGTAGTCAGTTATAGGGTAATTCAGTGTAAGGCGGTGCAGTTGTCCAATCGCTTTTCCCCACGCTTCAAAGTAAGCATCTCCCCAATAAGGCGATTCATCTCCTTTTACTTGCTCACCTTTTGCATATGTAAATAAAGATGCAAAAAAGAAAGTACCATCTTCCGCTCCGATTTCTTCTACAAGATTTTGAGATATTGAATTAAGAGGTCCCGCCACTTTCGCCCCATGCTCCGCAACATACCGTAAAAAATCTAGTTCGGCCTCTACCTCTTTTTTAGAACGATGAGAAGAATGAGTTAAGCGTAATACGTAATCTTCATTATTTTTACCCTTCGCCTTAAAAATATAATTCTCAAAATCACCAAGTGGTTTTTCTTCCACTGTTACATGAAACACCCTTGCAGCTCTTGCTAAAATTTCATTCGTAAAAACACGTTCTACTGCTATCTCCATATGTATCCCTCCTATATATCCTTTATTTTAATTCGACATGAATGTGAGAAGTACTGCTATGAAATTAAATAGTGCGTGGGCAATCATGGCCGATAAAATAGAATTTGTTTTCTCATATAACCACGCAAATACTACTCCGCTTAAAAAATTCACCGGTAATGTGTTATATGTGGGAATATGAACAACTGTAAATATTATTGAACTTATAAGCACACCGCCCCATATGCCATATCTATCTCGAAAAAACGTATAAAAAACACCCCGATATAAAATCTCTTCATATATTGGTGATATAACCGCCGCTCCAATTACCGCGATACAAAATGAATATATTGATTTATCATTTTGGACCGTATCCGTTTTACTATTTTCAAAGGAAATACCCATTTTCTCCATTATCATTAATACACCAATACTAACTACAATCAAAGAAATAACCGCTACAAATGTCCACAAGTAATCTTTCCATGAAAGCTTCCGAATCCCAATATCTGCCCACGACAAGTTATATCTTTTTATGCAAAACACATAAACTAAAAAAGTAAATACAACTGCCATAATAAATCCCATTAAAATCCCAGCATATAATGAATTCCCTAATAGATTTAAAGCATATTTATAAAAAATGGATTCAATTGTTACTGGAACAATAATAAATACAAAAACAAATAAATATAAAATTTCTTTCCATCCCCACATATATTTTAAAGTCATATATACCATCCCCTACTTCTCATTTTCTTTAGTATAGAAGATGACGTAACGTAACTTTCAAGTTAATTTTTTTTAAATAATCCAAGCATAAATTTTTCATAAAAAACAAAAATTAACAGTGATAATTTAATCCTAAAAGGGGTGGACAATGTGACAGAACAAAACAATAACCAACAGACGAATAAAACGAAGCCTATGTTTCCATCACTTGCGGAAAATATTAATTACATTGAAAACAAGCTCTCTCATTCCGATGATATAAAAAAATTAGATGTTCCTTTTCAAAATGGAAAAGGAAAAATCTTATATATCGAATCTTTAACAGACCCCAATTTAATTCACCAATTAGCTCTTGAACCACTATTAACTCGATCTGATTTGTCTATGGAAGAAAAAGAATTGGAATAAAGATTATGCAAAGGTAAAATTTAAACCGGAAGTAGAAGTAAAGATTTTATATAGCGGCGTCTTAAAATAAAAAGGTTGTATGCCAAGCGGGCATACAACCTTTTTATTTCGTATATCGATATACAATTGACTCATACGGTCTTAAGTTAAGATTCGTAATATCCTTACTTGAATCTTTGTAATTTGATAATAATACTTCTTGTTTCATTCCATCCAATTGAACATTCACTGGTGCAGAATACGTTATTTCTTCTCCGTAGAAGTTATTGATAACAAGCAATACTTCATTATTTACAGTACGTGTATATGCCCAAATCTTATGATGATTCCCATCTAAAACATCATATTTCCCTTCTGTAATTACATTGTATTTTTTTCTAAGTTCAATTAACTTTTTATAATGATAAAAGACAGACTCTTTATCTTCTAATGCCTTCCCTACGTTTATTTCTTTAAAGTTTTCAGCCACTGAAATCCAAGGTGTACTTGTTGTAAAACCACTATTCACCTCTTCATTCCACTGCATCGGAGTACGTGAATTGTCACGAGATTTTTGTTTTAAAATCTCTATAATCTCTTCTCTGGATAATCCTTCTTCTTGTTTTATATCATATATATTTAACGATTCTACATCACGATATTGCTCGATAGAATGGAAGTTAGGATTCGTCATACCGATTTCTTCCCCTTGATAAATGTACGGTGTTCCTTGCAGCATATGCATAGCTGTCGCTAACATTTTAGCAGATTCATTTCGGTACTTCTCATCATCACCAAACCGTGAAACAATACGAGGCTGGTCATGATTACACCAAAATAACGCATTCCATCCTCCGCCCTTTTGCATTTCACTTTGCCAATCAGACATAATTTCTTTTAATTTAATGAAATCAAAATCAGCTTTCGTCCACTTATCACCATTCGGATAATCTACTTTTAAATGATGGAAACTAAACGTCATACTTAGTTCATTACGCTCTGGGTTTGAATATTTAATACAATTATCAATTGTCGTAGATGACATTTCTCCAACTGTAATTACATCTTTCCCTTCAAAAACATTTCGGTTCATCTCTTGTAAATATTCATGGACGCGTGGACCATCCGTATAATATTTACGCCCATCACTTGTAGCCGTGGTGCCTTCATCACTTAAAAATCTTTGATCTTTTGAAATTAAATTAATAACATCAAGGCGGAATCCTTTTACACCTTTCTCCAGCCAAAAGCGCATCATATCATACACTTCTTCACGAAGGTTTTCGTTTTCCCAGTTTAAATCAGCTTGTGTCTCATCAAATAGATGTAAAAAATATTGCTCTGTCTTCTCATCATATTTCCAAGCAGATCCACCAAACTTAGACTGCCAATTATTTTTTTCATCACGCCAAATATAGTAATTACGATATGGGCTATTTCTATCTTCCTTCGCTTCCTTAAACCACTTATGCTCCGTCGAACTATGATTTACAACGATATCAAGCATGATTTCAATGTTACGTGCTTTCGCTTTTTCTAAAAGCTCTTCAAACTCTTCCATCGTTCCGTAAGATGGATCAATACTGTAATAATCACTTACATCGTATCCATTATCGTTTTGTGGTGATTCGTATATCGGTGTTAACCAAATATAATCTACTCCGAGTTCTTTTAAATAATCTAGTTTCTCTGTAACTCCTTTTATATCACCAGTTTCTTTATTGTAATAACTATTAAAGCTCTTCGGATAAATTTGATAGACTACACTTTTATGCCAATCCTTCATGTTTAACTTCCTCCTACTTCTGTTTTACTCGTTTTGCAAATAACCATGTTAACGTAAATGGAATTACAACCGCGATAATCATCCCGACAATAAATATTGGAATCGATTTCGGAATGATAGAAATAAATGCTGGTAATCCGCCAATCCCGATAGCAGGTGCTAATACACCATTTAAAGTAATGAATATCGCCGCAATAGCAGATCCAATAATAGCTGCATAGAACGGGAATTTATTTCGTAAGTTTACACCGAACATCGCTGGCTCCGTAATACCGAAGTACGCTGAAATTGCTGATGTTGATGCCATACTTTTATCATTTTGATTTTTAGAAATCCAGAACATCGCTAGTGCCGCACTACCTTGTGCAATGTTAGAAAGAGCAATCATTGGCCAAATAAATGTACCGCCGTGCTGCGCGATTAATTGTAAGTCGATTGCAATAAACATATGATGCATTCCTGTAATTACAAGCGGTGCATATAATGCTCCAAATAATATTGCCCCAAGTGCTGGTACCGTTTCATATACTCCTACTAATCCGGCTGTTAATAAATCTCCAATATGACGTGTAACTGGACCGATAATCCCTAATGCTAATACACCCGTTACAACGATTGTTGTAATTGGCACAACTAATAATTGAATTGCGTTTGGCACATGTTTCTTTAAAAAGATTTCCACTTTACTTAATACGAATGCTGCTACTAAAACCGGCAGGATTTGACCTTGATACCCTACCTTTTCAATTTGGAATAACCCTAAAATATCGAAGTACTCAATCTTTTGTCCCTCTAAACCAGTCGCTGCTTTTCCATAATCCCACGCGTTTAATAAGGCCGGATGCACAAGCATTAATCCCATAACAATACCTAGTATTGGACTACCACCAAAACGCTTCGTCGCTGACCAACCAACAAGTGCCGGTAAGAATACGAATGCTGTATTGGCCATCATATTAATTAAGTCCCAAAGCCCGCCTAAGTTCGGATAAACATCTAATAAATTTTTACCATCAAAAAATAAGTCCTTTGCTCCTAATAAATTGTTAATCCCCATCAGTAAACCAGCTGTTACAATCGCTGGTAATATCGGCATAAATACATCTGAAAATACTTTTACAAACTTTTGAACTGGATTTAACTTTTGGTTTCCAGAATCTTTTACGTCAGCTACTGTCGATTCTTCCATACCTGCAAGCGTTATCAATTCAGCGTATACTCGATCGACATCACCTGGACCAATTACAATTTGAAATACCCCAGCGTTATGAAACGCTCCCTTTACTAATGAAACAGACTGTAATTTATCATTATCTATTTTACTTTCATCTTTTACAGCGATACGGAGCCTCGTTACACAGTGCGCAGCTTGTTCAATATTGTCTTTCCCACCAATATACTGCAACACTTCTTCTGCTGTTTTACGATAGTCTTTCCCCATATTCCCGTCCCTCTTTTCTTTTTTTGATACCGTTTACACTTACATATTAACTCGTATATATAAGTTAGTCAACACTCGTATATATAAGTTGGTGATTTTTTTATAAAGTGAAACTTTAATCAGTGGGGGTTTTGTTCATCCCCCACTGATTATTAGTTGAACCAATCGGGCATTTACGGGCAGTTGATCTCCCACCTAACTTCTTTGCTCCAGCTGAATTTTGAGGTGGGAGTTTTACTGCCCACAAATAGCGGGATAAATAAAGAGATGGAACGATTATTTCGCTCCATCTCTTTATTTTCTTCGCGCCACATCCGAAAAGTGAAAAATATCTAAACGGTGACGTGATTCCGTATATTCGAACTGACTCCCATCGTATAAGTGAGTAAAGTTTTTTACAACGACAACATAGTCTGTTCCATTTAAATCTAAATACTTTCGGTCATCATCTGTACATGGTTGTACTTCAATTACCCGCTGTGAATAGCTAATATGTAGCCCTAATTCTTTCTCAATGTATTTATAAATCGATGCAGTTGCAATTTCTCTCGTTAATCCTGGAATATACTCCGATACAAAATGGTTTATATCTAAAATTACTTTTTCTCCATCAATATTTCGTACACGTTTAATATGATCTATTTCCGTTTTTTCTTTCACGTTTAATAACTTTGCTACATCTTTCGTAGCTGTCATTTTCTCTATTTCCACGACTTCCGTAATACAGTAACGTCCTAAACGTTCATTTTCTTCTTGAAAACTTACAATACCACCAAAGTTAAATTCAATATTTTTGCGCTTTAATACAAAAACACCTTTTCCGTGTATTTTTTGAACATATCCACGCTCTTGCAATAAATCTACAGCTTTTCTTACAGTACCCCGGCTTGCCTCATACTGCTTCATTAATTCCGTTTCTGATGGAATTTTGCATCCTTCTTTTAATTGTTTATTATCAATAGACTTGCTGATTTCTGTATAAATTTGTTCATACTTACTCATCATCTACAATAGCCCCTTGTCACCTTCTAGTTCTATATGTATTATACCACGCTATACTCTTCTGCCAATCTCTCACTTATTTTCCAGTACAAGAAAACTATAGGTAAATATTTAGTCTCTAAAACGTATTTTTATAAATTTTTTTATATTTCTCTTTTCATTCAAAAAAACATGTAGTATACTAACTTCAAAATCAGAGGAGAAAGGGAGCAAAAAACTATGCTTACTTATACAACTGTAGTTACATTTGCACAAAAACATCATCATCATACTTAACCCTTGAAACCTAGCGGAAAAATTACGCGTAGGTACAAGGGTTATTCCCATTGTACCTACGCTTTGGCAAAGAGCCATGTAGGTATTTTTTATCTACATGGCTCTTTTTTTATTGCAAAAAATGCTAGTAAAAAATGATGTTTAAGCAAAACTTACTACAAAGGAGTTAACAAAAATGGAAACGAAAAAATGGGGATTATGGATTTTAACAGCTTTTGTTATCGGGAATATGGTTGGCGGTGGCGTATTTATGCTCCCAGCAAATTTAGCACACGTATCAGGTCCAATGGGATCTACACTTGCATGGAGTATTACAGGACTTGGTGTATTTATGATTGCACTCGTATTTGGAAATTTAGCAATTCGTAAACCAGAATTAAAAGCAGGACCACAAAGTTACGCCCAAGCAATGTTTACCTCCCAAAAGGCAGGTAAAGTTGCAGGATATAGTATGGCTTGGGGGTACTGGGCTGCTAACTGGGCTGCTACAGCATCTGTAATTATTTCCTTTGCAGGATATTTATCAACATTCTTCCCAGTTTTACAAAGTAAGCAAATTCTCTTTTCAACAAACGGATTTTCATTAGAACTTGGAAAAGCTTTAACCTTCATAGTATGTAGTATGATGCTATGGGGAATTCAATATATTCTTTCTCAAAATATTGATAGAGCAGGAAATATGAACCTTCTTGCAACAATCGCAAAAATCATCGGATTTACAATGTTTATTGTAATCACATTATTCATTTTCAATGCCTCTAATTTCGGGGACGGTCAAACATTTATGAATGAAGCTGGACAACCTATTTCGTTGGGTGGACAAATAAATTCAGCTGCTATTGCAACACTTTGGGCGTTTATCGGCATTGAGTCAGCAGTTATGCTCTCTAACCGCGCAAAATCTCAGCACGATGTTAAGAAAGCTACGATTTTCGGATTAATCATCGCTCTTCTTATTTACATGGCAATTACTCTACTAACAATGGGTGCTCTTCCACAAGACGTTTTAAAAGAGTCTCAAAAGCCATTAGTAGATGCATTAAATTTAGCAATTGGTACTAAGGGTGCTTATATAATGGCCTTACTTGCACTCGTATCTTTATTCGGCTCTACTGTAGGATGGATCGTTGTTAGCTCAGAAGTACCTTACCAAGCAGCAAAAAATGGGGTTTTCCCTAAGTTTTTCGGAAAAACAAATAAAAAAGGAAGTCCTTCAAAATCATTATTTATTACAAATGTGATGACACAAATTTTCTTATTTTCAACGATTTCTGGTACTGTTTCCGAAGCATATAATTTCGCTATTGTTGTAGCGACATTAGCATATTTAATCCCGTACCTTGTTTCTACCTTGTACCAGTTAAAATTAGTTATTACGGGAGAAACGTATGATATAATGCCTGGATCTCGAATAAAAGATGGGATCATTACTGCACTAGCATTTTTATATTCCATTTGGGTTATTAAAACAGGAACTGCTGATTTAAAAACGTTCTTCTTAGGAATTGGGTTGTTTGTATTAGGCCTTATTCTTTATCCAATTTTAATAAAAGATTCACAAAAAAAATAATAAAAAAGAGAAGCTTTCCGCTTCTCTTTTTTTTATTAAAAGTCAGTTAATAACTTTTCTTTTAGTTCACCTACATCTAACGGTCTCGCATAATAAAAACCTTGTACAAAGTCGCAACCCATTGATTTTAATAAACTTTCTTGTTCTACCGTTTCTACCCCTTCAGCAACCACTAATAAATTTAAACTATGGGCAATTTCAATAACTGATTTTACAATCGTTCGCTCTGGCTGTGCGTGATCATAATGAAACTCACGAATAAAATTACGATCAATTTTCACAATATCAAGTGGTAGTTTTTTTAAATAATATAATGAGGAATATCCTGTTCCGAAATCGTCTAAAGCGATTAAAATCCCCATACTTCTTAATTCTTGTAATGTAGCAATAATATAATCAAAATGACGTACAGCTATACTTTCTGTTATTTCTAATATTAAACGATTTGGTGGAAATCCTGTTCGCTTCAATATACTACGAACAGATAAAATAAAGCGCTTTTGCATCAATTGTTGTATTGATAAATTAACAGATAACTTCAGTCCCTCTTGATACTCTGGCAAAGTTTTAAACAATCGACATGACTTTTCTAGTACCCAGTCTCCTAGTTTTATAATAAGTCCACACTCTTCAGCTACAGGTATAAATTCACTTGGTGAAATAGGACCTTCTTCTGTCTTACAGCGTACTAAAGCCTCAATACCAGTACATTTCTTTGTTTTCAAATCAATAATGGGCTGTAATGCCACTTTTAATTCTTCGTCACGAATTGCTTTTTGCAAAGCAAACTCTATTTTCATTCTACGATTTATTTTCGCACGTAATTCATCTGTAAAGAAGCACGCCCCATTTCTTCCTTGCTCTTTCGCACTATACATGGCTAAATCTGAATTTTTCAATAATGTTTCAACGTCTTTTCCATCTTGCGGATAGGAACAAAGTCCTAGACTGGCTGAAATATATACTTCATGACCTTCCAGCATAAATGGTGCTTGAAAGCATGACAACACATATGTCGCTAACTGCCTCATCTCATCTTGTGTATGTTTTTTTGTTAATAGTACAAATTCATCTCCACCAAGCCTAGCCAGAACATCTTTATCTCCTAGTACATAATGCAATCGGGAAGCGACTTCACTTAAAAGTAAATCTCCTATCATATGACCTAACGTATCATTCACTAATTTAAAGCGATCTAAATCAAAGTAAATCATGCCAAACTCTATTTTCTCTGCGATCATCTTATTTACAGTCGTAATTAACTGTAAACGGTTTGGTAAACTTGTTAACGCATCATGATAAGCAAGTTCCCTATAACGACTTTCGCTTAATCGTAATCTTTGCTCTGCTTCTTTCCTACTACTTATATCATTTCGAATTGCAATAAATTGATAGGGTTCTCCCTTTTCATTTAAAAATGGAACAATTGTTGTTTTAACCCAATAATACGTACCATCTTTTGCTTGATTTCGAATTTCCCCCGTCCAGACTTTTCCACTCAAAATACGCTTCCATAGGATTTGAAAAAATGCTTTCGGATGATATCTGGAATTTAAAATACGGTGATCTTTTCCTATTAACTCTTCTCTTTTATATTTTGAGATTTTACAAAATTTATCATTCACATATGTAATAAGACCATTTCGGTCTGTAATAGCAACAATTGAAGACTCATCTAATGCTAATTTTAAATCTTGCAATGAAGAGTCATATAATGCATGACCTCTTTGTTCTAGCATGCGCACCTCTCCTTGCTTCCTATCTGACTAAAACACAATTCGTTTCTCTTCATAGAAATAGAGATATTTCATTTTCTAACAATATGCCTTTACATAAAGTGAAACTTTAATCAGTGGGGGTTTTGTCCATCCCCCACTGATTATTAGCCTTCACCAATCGGGCTTTTACGGGCAGTTATCTCCCACCTAACTTCCTCGCATTCACCGAATTTTGAGGTGGGAGTCTTACTGCCCGTTAATGCGGGATAAATCACAAATTTTTTCTAAATAGGCCGATTAAAATAACATAATATTATTTATAAAAAAAAGCAATATGGTGCTGTTTTAATTATAGTAGAAGCTTCTCATCTCTCTGCTTATCTAAGCTTATTATACAGTATTCTCTTACATTCTTTGAATTTGTAAAGTGACAATTCCATCAATATTAGCCTCTACTCCCTACTAATATAGCCTCACACCTAATCTCTTTTATGTCATGAAATCTTAAGATGTAAATCTAGCTGCCGATACATAATGAAATAGAGATTAGTATACAAAATACAACGATTCACGAATAATAATATAAGGTGAAACTTTCATCAGTGGGGGTTTTGTCCATCCCCACTGATTATTAGCCTTCACCAATCGGGCTTTTACGGGCAGTTATCTCCCACCTAACTTCCTCGCATTCGCCGAATTTTGAGGTGGGAGTCTTACTGCCCGTTAATGCGGGATAAAATCAAAATTTGCATTTAATATACTGTATTACAATAACAAAATATTAACATATTTTCACCTTAATTTTGGAAGTATTTTATAAATAAATTATTAAACTAAAAAAAGAGGATATCCTCTTTTTTTAGTTTAATAATTTGGATACGGTATTTGCTGATAACCTGGGTATGGTGCCGGATATGGTGCTGGGTAAGTTACTGGATACGGCGCTGGGTAATATCCCCCACCACTAGCTGCACCTGTTAACGCTCCAGCTGTAAGTCCTCCTAATACTCCACCAGCAAAACTTCCTGGAAAGAATCCTCCGCCCCACGAGCCGCCACCCCAGCTGCCGCCCCAGCCGCCGCCGTGATGGTGGTGATGATGATCATAATGATTGTGTCCACCGTGATGATTCCGATCATATCCTCCATAATTTCCATTATAGTTCATTTTTCTTCCTCTCCTTTTAGCATATAGTTCTGCCTCTCTTTTATATGTGGAATAATAAGGATTCTACTGATAATCCGTATAGTATGGAGTATCTGAATAATATGGATAACCATATCCGCCATAACCAAACGCAGGACTAAGTAAAGCCCCTGCTACAAATCCAGGAAAGAATCCTCCGCCAAAAAATGGAAAATGCCCAAAACTCCCATGAAATCCGCCATGTCCGAACCCTCCAACTGGACGACCATACATTTTATTCATCCCCTTTTCTATATAAAAATGTAATAATATACTGTATGTAGGACAAATGCGGAAAGCATGGGGAAAATGTCTATATTTTGTAAAAAAAACAAAACACTTTATAATAAGAATGTCAGATTACACCTTTTATATAAGAAGTCTATATTTAAGAAAGATTAGAGGAATTTTATAGAAATGAAGAAGCCTATCGTTCAATTATTATTAATATTTACAATCGTATCTATCGTTCTTTTCCTATTAAATACATCGGTTATTTCGTTATATACGTTTGTTGGTGCTCTATGGTCCATCACAATCGTAGGAATTTCATTCGTTATTTTTATCGAAAACAGGTCTCCTCAAAGTACCTTAGCGTGGTTTTTAGTATTAGCACTTCTTCCTGTTGTAGGTGTGCTTTTATACTCCCTCTTCGGTCGTAGCCGTTGGAGAAGAAAAAAACATCTTCATCGTTCAGAAGAACAAAGAAAATTATTCCGTGAAATATTAGAAGGAAGACGACTAGAACTTTCTCTTACAGTTCCATTACATGAGCGTTCTATCCATTTAACAGAAGTAGTACAAAAATTCGGAGGCGGTCCTGCCGCAGATAGAACGACTACAAAACTTTTAACAAACGGAGATCAAACATTTTCAGAAATTCTGCACGCTATTGAGCATGCAAAACACCATATACATATTCAATACTATATTTATAAAGCCGATGAGATTGGTACAAAAGTTCGGGATGCTTTAATAAAGAAGGCAAAATCCGGGGTTATTGTACGCTTCCTTTATGATGGACTCGGAAGTAACACGTTAAGAAGACGATTTTTACAGCCTATGAAAGAAGCTGGAATTGAAATTGTGGAATTTGATCCTATTTTTTCAGCTTGGTTACTTGAAACAGTCAATTATCGTAACCATCGTAAAATTGTTATTGTAGATGGAGAAATTGGATTTACTGGAGGACTCAACGTCGGTGACGAATATCTCGGCCGTTCAAAGAAATTTCCCGTTTGGCGTGATAGTCATTTAAAAATAGAAGGAAAAGCATTATATAAATTACAAGCAATCTTTCTAGAAGATTGGCTCTATGCCTCTAGTGGTTTAAGTAACTATTCTTGGGATCAATTTATGAATGTACAATACTTCCCTGGTAAAGAAATTTCGAATGCAGAAGGTGCTGTTCAAATTGTAGCAAGTGGACCAAGCTCAGATGATAAAAGTATTCGTAATACATTACTAGCTGTTATGGGCTCTGCCAAAAAATCTATTTGGATTGCTACACCATACTTTATTCCCGATCAAGAAACTTTAACATTATTACGCTTAAGTGCAATATCTGGCATAGATGTACGCATTTTATATCCAGGTAAAAGTGATAGTATTATTAGTGATCAAGCATCTCAATCCTATTTCACTCCACTTTTAAAAGCTGGTGCTTCCATTTACAGTTATAAAGATGGTTTTATGCATGCGAAAATTGTACTCGTTGATGATAAGATCGCAACAATTGGAACAGCAAATATGGATGTACGTAGCTTTGAATTAAATTATGAAATTATTAGTGTACTTTATGAATCAGAAACCGTTCATGATATTAAACATGATTTTGAAGAAGACTTTAAGCATTCCACTGAAATTAAATGGAACTCGTTCCAAAAAAGAAGTATCAAAAAACGAATATTAGAGTCTTTCATGCGACTCATTTCTCCTTTGCTATAAGCAATCAATATAATATTGATTGCTTTTTCTTTTACATTTCCCCTCTCTCCTTTTCTTTGCATACCATATTAAAACAAGTTATCATAAGATGTATTACTTTATGAAAATAATGTTAGGTGGGAAATACATGTTAGAACAATTTCATATACATGCTGATTTAAAACAACAGCTCTCAGCCATTCACGAAAAGAATAAACAAGAAGCTGGCGAAAATGCACATTTAATTGGAAAGAAAGTATATAAAGCATCTGATAAAAGCATCATCGAAGATGCTATTACAGCACTTCTTCTTGGTAAAAACATTCTATTAAAGGGACCTACTGGTAGTGGTAAAACAGTACTAGCGGAAACTCTTTCTTCTTTATTCCAAAAACCAATGCATAGCATTAACTGTTCTGTCGACTTAGATGTAGAAGGTATTTTAGGATACAACACATTACAAACAAAAGAGGGTGCATCTGAAGTTACATTCGTTAATGGTCCTCTTATGAAGGCAATGAAGAACGGTCATTTCTTATATATTGATGAAATCAATATGGCAAAACCTGAAACATTACCACTTCTTCATGGTGCGTTAGATTATCGTAAAATGATTACAAACCCATTTACACAAGAAGTTGTATACGGTGATGACGAATATCGCGTAATCGCTGCGATTAACGAAGGTTATGTTGGGACAAGTGAACTAAACGAAGCGTTAAAAAACCGTTTCGTTATTATTGAAGTTCCTTACATTCAAGGTGATACATTAAAAGAACTATTACTATCTGAATCAAAATTAAATGATGTTGCAACAATTGAAAAGTTCGTTGCATTCGCAAGCGATCTTATGCCTTTAGCTCGTGATGGACGCGTAAGTGAAGAAGCAGCTAGTATTCGTGGCATTATCGATGCATGTGATTTAGGTGTATATATTCCTGTTATGCGTGCAATTGAACGTAGTATTATCGCAAAATTAAACGATGAAACAGAACAAATGACTGTCCGTGAATTAGCAGAAAGTTATTTCTTTGAGGAATAATTCATGAGACAAATTTTTAGTGACAAAAAAATTGATGCGTCGCTGTTTCTACAAATGGAAAACTTAATGTATGCTCTTCTAAAAGAAGACGATGCCTATCTTGAGTATGGCTATAAAGCATACTACGACGAAATTGAAAAAAAGGTTGTCATTAGTCACTTTTGGGATGATCGAAAAGAAGAGGATACAGTAATCGGATTAAAAAGCGAAGTGTTCTTAAAGGCACTTGGTAATAAACATTACTCGGACATGACTTTAATTCGTTCTTATGCGATTGAATTACAAGAATCGCCTCTAAAAAAGTTTTTAACACAATTATTTGTTCTATTAGAAGATTTACGTGTTGAGGAAATCGTCAAAAATTTACGTCCTGGCACAAAACACATTTTTAAACGCCGAAAAGAAATGTATCGCAATTACTTTGGCTCACAAAATGAAATAAATCGTGTTCGTAACTATCACGGTGACCGTCTATTTTGTCTATGCTATCTTTCATTAACGAGTGATAAATATGAAATGTTTAATAATGAATATTTCGAGCAAATTGAATCAATTTTGCATGAAACATTCCAAGCCCGTAATACGGAAGATATTATGTATATCGTTGAGAAAATTCGCTATCGCTTAGAAGGGCTTCTTGAAAGTGATATGCTTAATAATTATTTCGGACATGCCCCGCTTTATTTATCTGTTATTGCAGATGAGAAAGACAGTCGCGCTGAAAAATTAGCAAATGATGATACGCAGCTCCTAGATGACGATGATAACAAAAACAAAATGGATGAAAGCTTCTCGACATGGCACCGTGAAAATAAAAACAATGAAAACGAGAACTTTTTACGCTTTGAATTAGAAAGCGGAACAAAAACAAATATGATGGGTGATACTGCTCGTGAATCAGAAGATGGTGACCAAGCACTTGGTTCTGTACAAGGTACTTCCCAAAAAAGTACACAATCTAACTTTGATGGTGCTGATACAGAGGAAGCAAGAGCGTCTCATGCTTCTAGCCAAAACGACGGCGCATACGGAAAGTATAATGTGGGAGCTTCTCATACATTTAAAGAAGCTCGCAAATCAAATCCTGATGAGAAAAAAGATTACCAAGCTATCAAATCAGTCGTTAATAAAGATGTAAAAGAATTAAAGAAAATCATCGAAAAAACAATTGAAAACAAAACGAATGCAAATAGTGATAAATATTACGGAAGACTTCGTAAGAAATTCCTTCGTATTTATACTGAAAAGCAGCCGCGTATGTTTTATAAAAAAGGACAAGAATCTCAAGAATTAGACGTTGCATTCCAACTATTAGTGGACTGCTCTGGTTCTATGTATAACAAAATGGAAGAAACGAAGAAGAGTGTGGTCCTATTCCATGAAGCTTTAAAATCTTTAAAAATCCCGCACGCTATTAGCGGATTTTGGGAAGATGCTTCTAGTGCTAAACCTGAAGATAAACCGAACGTTATCCATGAAGTAGTGACATATAAAAACTCAACGTTACCAAACGTCGGTCCAGAGATTATGCAACTTCGCGAAGAAGAAGATAACCGCGACGGGTATATTATTCGTATCGTTTCTGAAAAGCTTGCGAAAAGACCAGAAAAACATAAATTCTTACTTGTCTTTACAGACGGTGAACCTTCTGCACTAGACTATCAACAAGACGGAATTTTAGATACGCACGAAGCAGTCAAACTTGCTCGTAAAAGTGGTATGGAAGTAATCGGCATCTTTATCGAAGAAGGCGAAGCAAAAGAAGCGACTTATCAACTAATGAAAAACATTTATAACCATCACTTCTTAGTTGCAAATCATGCTGAAGATTTACGCCTGAAGATTAAACCATTGTTGAAGAAACTATTACTGAAGACGATTGAATAAAAAAACAGGAGCCACGAGGCTCCTGTTTTTCTTCGTTAACTTACTTTGTTTCTGGTTGAAACTTGTATGGAATGGAAACTTCTAATAATAATTCGAACCCTCCATCGTAGTATGGGAATCGCTCATTCGCGATTTTTCTATCTACCCACTCGATTGCGGAAATTTCTCCTTCATCTTCTGCACCAAGTTCACCTGTTACTACATTTGCTCGGAATGTAAAAAATAATGCATGATGTCCTTTCTCTTCAAAAAACTTCTCATTTAATGCGACAAGTCCACTGAGTGCAGCAGTTAAACCTGTCTCTTCTTTCACTTCTCTTACTAGTGCTTCCTCTAACATTTCACCTTTTTCAACTGCCCCGCCCGGTAGTGACCAAACGTTTTGTTCTACATTATGTACCATTAATATTTTATCTTTTTCGCTATCGTATATTAGTGCATATACAACATCAACTCTTTGCATGTTGCTTTTCTCCCTTCCTAAAATAATTAAGAGCCGATTCCTAAGAATCAGCTCTTCCTATTAATTCATCACTAACTCATCTGCAAGCTTTTTTTTTAACTTAGCAAGCATGTCAGTTGTCATTTTGTCTAAATCATATTCTGCTTTAAAGCCCCACTCTTTCATTGCTGCAGTTGCATCAATAGAGTTTGGCCAGCTATCAGCGATCGTTTGACGAGCAGGGTCTACAGCGTAATCCATTGTAAAGTTCGGGATGTGTTTACGAATTGATGCTGCAATTTGCTCTGGTTCAAAGCTCATTGCTGTAATGTTAAATGCATTTCTATGCACGAGTTTACTTGAATCAGCTTCCATTAATGAAATGATCGCTTGTAAAGCATCTGGCATATACATCATATCCATGTATGTTCCTTCAGCAATGTATGAGGTGTATGTACCTTTTTTAATCGCCTCATAATAAATTTCAACTGCATAATCAGTTGTTCCGCCTCCTGGAGGAGCTACGTAAGAAATTAAGCCTGGGAAACGTACGCCGCGCGTATCAACGCCGAACTTTTGATGATAATAATCACATAGTAATTCTCCTGCTACTTTGTTTACCCCATACATTGTAGTAGGACGTTGAATTGTATCTTGTGGTGTATTATCTTTTGGCGTTGATGGACCAAATGCACCGATAGAACTTGGCGTGAAAAACTTACAGTTTAATTCACGTGCTGCTTCTAATGCATTTACAAGTCCGCCCATATTTAAATTCCAAGCAAATAACGGATTTTTTTCTGCAGTTGCTGAAAGTAAAGCCGCTAAATGAATAATTGTATCTACTTCATTACGCTTTGCAATATCATGTAATTTTTGTCCATCTGTTACATCTAACGTTTCAAATGGACCAGACGTTACCACTTCACTATCTGTTTCACGAATATCTGTTGCAATAACATTTGATGCGCCGTATACATCACGAAGTTTCATTACTAGTTCAGAACCAATTTGCCCTAAAGAACCGGTTACTAGAATTTTTTTCATTTTTCCCACTCCTCATTTGCAAGCTATTCAAAAGATGTCGTTAATTAAATGATACCCATTTCTTTCCCTACTTTTTCATACTTACGAATTGCTTCATCTAACATTTCTTTCGTATGAGCTGCTGTAGGCATATTACGAACGCGTCCCATTCCTTTTGCTACGGTTGGGAATACGATAGATTTTGCGTATACGCCTTCTTCATTTAGACGTTTACTAAATTCTTGCGTTAATACTTCATCACCAATAATACAAGGTGTAATTGGTGTTTCACTTTCTCCAATGTTAAAGCCAAGTTCTTTTAACCCTTGTTTTAAATAGCGACCATTTTCCCATAAACGATCGTGTAACTCTGTGCTTTCCATTAAAATTTCAATTGATCTCATACAAGCAGCTGCATCAGCTGGTGTTAAAGCTGTTGAGAATAAGAATGGACGTGAACGCACTTTTAACCAATCGATTAAGTTTTGTTTTCCAGCTACATATCCACCAATTACCCCAATTGCTTTTGATAATGTACCAATTTGGAAATCAACTTTATCAGAAAGACCGAAATGTTTTACAGTACCTGCACCTTTGCCAAGTACACCTGAACCGTGTGCATCATCTACATATGTCATTAAATCCAGCTCTTCTGCAATTTCAACAATCTCTGGTAATTTTGCAATATCTCCATCCATTGAGAAAACACCGTCTGTAATAACCATTAATTTATTATAAAGACCTGATTCTTTTGCCTCGATTGCTTTTTTGCGTAAATCTTCCATATCAGAATGCTTATAAACGATGATTTTCGCTCTTGATAGACGACTACCATCAATAATAGATGCATGGTTTAATTCATCTGAAAGAATCGCATCATTTTTATCCATAACAGCTGAAATCGCTGCCATATTACAGTTAAATCCTGATTGATAAGCAATTGCTGCTTCTGTATGCTTAAACTTTGCAATTGTTTCTTCTAATTTGATATGCAAATCTAAAGTACCATTAATTGTACGAACAGCTCCTGCTCCAACGCCGTACTTATGAATTGCACCAATTGCTGCTTCTTGTAAGCGATTATCAGTTGCTAATCCAAGATAGTTGTTTGAAGATAAGTTAATATATTCTTTTCCACTAATTGTAATAATCGGTCCATTTGGACTTTCAAGCGGATCAATTACGTTATAAAGCCCCTTTGATTTTAAATCCTCTAAATTTTCTTCTAAAAAGTTTGCAAGTGTTTTACTAGACATCGTGAAGCCTCCCATCGTTCATGTAAGCGGATTAATATCTCAATAATTCCAATAATCCCTCTACTAGCTTAACACGTTTTCGAAATTTGTTATAGAAAAATAGTTTAAAGAAAACGCTTACAGTTTTAGATTATATATTATTGAGTAAAAGAAATCTATTATTTACTTTTCGAATTTGATAGAATTAAAAAAATATTTAAGGAGGCTTCAAACATGGCATTTACTGAATCTGATATATATAATAACGAATCGTTTTTAGAACAATATATGAAGCGAAGATATCGAGAAAATAGCCCAAACGAAGTACTTGAAAAACCAGCATTCTTTCAGCTCATTGGTAATGTACAAGGAAAACAAATTCTCGATTTAGGCTGTGGTGATGCTAAATTCGGCGAAGAATTATTAGAAAATGGATGCCTCTCTTACACTGGCATTGAAGGCTCCGAGCTTATGTATGAAAAAGCTAGTAAGCACCTAGAAAATAAAAATGGATCTGTTCATTTTATAAACCTCAAAGACTATACCTATCCTCCTTCTACTTTTGATTTAGTAACATCTAGACTCGCCTTACATTATATTGAACATCTTGATATCATTTTTCAAAATGTGTTTCAAACTTTAAAAACAAACGGGACCTTTACCTTTAGCGTTCAACATCCCGTTATTACCTCTTCGTTTGCAAGCTTACAAACAAGTTGTAAAAGAACTAGCTGGCTCGTCGATGATTATTTCAAAACGGGGAAACGAGTTGAGCCGTGGATTGATCAAGAAGTTATTAAATATCATCGGACAACGGAAGAATATTTTACATTATTACAACAAGCCGGATTTACCATTACAAACTTAAAAGAAGCCACACCAAATCAAAAATATTTTCAGGGTAAAGAAGAATATGAACGTCGCTTACGTATTCCCCTTTTCCTACTATTTTCTTGCAAAAAATAAAAAAAACGATGAATTGCTCATCGTTTTTTTATTATCTCATCGCCTGAACAGCTTCTTTACGTACACTTCTTCCTCTTCCATGTGGAATACAGAGCGGTGTTCCAAATAACGGATCAGCGCTTATTTGACACTCCATACGGAATACATCACGAACTAACTTTTGATCAACAACTTCTTCTGGTTTACCTTGCGCATATATTTGTTTATCCTGAATAGCTACAATATTGTCTGCATAACGGCATGCCAAGTTCAAATCATGCAATACCATAACAATCGTTCTTTTCTCTGTTTCATTTAATTCGAATAATAAATCTAACACTTCAATTTGGTGAGTCATATCTAAATATGTAGTTGGCTCATCCAGTAAAATAATATCGGTATCTTGTGCAAGGGTCATTGCAATCCAAGCACGTTGACGTTGTCCACCTGAAAGAGCATGAACATCACGCTCAGCAAATTCTGTCATACCCGTTGCCGCAAGCGCTTTTTGTACCATTTCCTCATCTTTTTCTGACCACTGCTTCAGCCATGTTTGATATGGATAACGTCCTTGCTTAACAAGTTGCAATACTGTAAGTCCTTCTGGCGCTTGTGGACCTTGCGGTAAAATCGCCATTTGACGAGCAATTTGCTTCGTTTGCATACTTTGAATTGCTTGATTATCTAACAAAATGTCACCGGTTGTTGGCTTTAATAATCTAGCTAGTGAACGTAATAAAGTTGATTTCCCACAACCGTTAGAACCGATGAAGATTGTAATTTCCCCTTTTGGAATTTCTAAATTCAGCTCATCAATAATAATTGTTTCACCATACGACAGCGTCAAGCGTTTCGTCTCCAATGCTTTTTGCATATTCATCTCCCTTTATGAATTCCGACTTTTATAAAGTAAATAAATAAAATAAGGTGCACCAATTGCTGATGTAAATACCCCTGCTGGAATTTCAAGTGGTGTGAAAACTGTACGCCCAATTAAATCTGCAGCAAGTACTAAAATTGCACCGATAATCGCCGCAACTGGGAGCAATGCACCGTAGAAAGAGCCAACTAACCTTCGTGAAATATGAGGTGCCATTAAACCAACAAATCCAATTCCTCCTGCAAAGGCAACTGCCCCGCCAATTAAAGCTGTACTAAGTAACAACATAAATACACGCGACTTCGTTAAAGGAACACCAAGTCCCACTGCTATATCATCCCCTAGCTCTTGTGCATTTAAATGTCTCGCAGCGATAAATGATATTACCGTTAAAATGAGAACCCAAGGCGCAAGTACCATAACATTTTGCCATGAAGAACCATAAACAGTACCTGTAATCCATACATTCGCTTGACTCGCTTGATAAATTGGGGCTAACAACATAAATAAAGTCGTTGCCGCTTTCGTTAATGCCCAAAATCCAACACCAATTAAAACAAGACTAATCGGTGATAACCCGTCATTTCTCCATGCAAATAAATATACAAAAAACGCAACAATCGTCGCACCAGCAAAAGCTGCGAGCGGCATATAATGAATGCTTACTGTTAGCGCATTATTTTTATCACTAAATATCGCTAAAAAGAGTACAACTGCAACACTTGCACCACCTGTGATTCCAATGATATCAGGAGAAGCAAGTGGATTTCGAACGAGCCCTTGTAAAATACATCCTGCTACAGCAAGTGCGATTCCTACAAGAATAGCAATTAAAATACGTGGCATACGAAACTTATTTACAACCATATTTGACATCTCATCGCCATTTCCGGTAATCGCTTGCCATACATCATAAGGAGCAATTTTCATATCGCCCATCCCTGCACTGGCAAAAAATAATCCTATTAAAATAGCTAGTAAACTTAATAAGACTAGAATAGCTCGTTTATACATTAAAAACGAGAACCCATCTTTTCCTATACGAAACGGAATATACTTCTTCATTTGCTAAGCCCTCTCTTACGTGCAATATAAATAAAGAATGGGGCTCCGATAAATGCTGTCATAACCCCTACTGGTACTTCTTGTGGCATAATGACATATCTTGCTGCTATATCAGCCAAGATTAGTAGTATTGCACCTAACAAGCCGCTATAGGGTACTCTCCATCTGTGATCAACTCCAACAAGAGATCTAGCAAAATGCGGAGTAACAATTCCAATAAATCCTATTGGGCCAGCAACCGCAACTGAACCACCAGACAACAGTACAATAATAAGTAGTACGAATGATTTCATTAAAATTATTCGTTGTCCAAGTCCTTTCGCGACGTCTTCTCCCATCATCAATGTATTTACTTTCCCTGCCATCATAAGAGATGCAATCCAACCTACTAATAAATACGGGAATACAGATTGTAAAATTTCTAACTTTCTCCCTTGTACAGATCCAGCAAGCCAAAATAAAACTTCTTCCAGCGCCTTTTCATTTAATACAAGTAACCCTTGTGTTAATGATGAAAACAAAGCACTTATCGCTACACCCGCTAATGTTAACTTGAGCGGGGTTGTCCCTTCTTTTCCTAAAGAACTAGAAGCGAATACTAGTACTGCTGCAACTGCCGTTCCTAAAAAGGCAATCCAAGTGAAAGCTGATAATGATGTAACGGAAAAAATCACAATTGCTACAACTATGAAGAAAGCAGCACCTGAATTTAATCCAATAAAATCTGGAGAAGCAAGTGGGTTCTTTGTTAAAGTTTGCATTAAACAACCCGCTATGGCTAAACTAGCACCAACACTGGCTGCAATTAGTGCCCTTGGTAGGCGCACATTTTGAATAATAATATGTTCATTTGAACCATTAAAATGGAAAAAAGCATCTAACGCTAATTTCCAACTCGTATTTGTATATCCGAAAATAATACTTCCCCAAATACAAATAACGACTGCAATGATCCCAACAAATAATCCAATCCATTTTGCTTGATTTGTTTTTAATAACATGCAGCGTTTCCCCTTCAATGTATAATGATACGTTGTTAGTTTATTTCAACTTAATTCGCATTGTCAATAAAACTGATAATCATTTTCAGTGATATATATTGACAACCGAGCAGCAAAGTTTTAATATCATGCTTGCAATTGAAAAATTTTCTCAACATGTAGGGGGTACATAATGAATTTCATGAAAAAGAAATCGTTTACAGTATTTGTATTTCTACTAGCATTTTCACTGCTTTTAAGTGCTTGTGGAAAGTCAAATAACAAAGAAGAAGCAACAAAAGAAGATAATAAAAAAGAAATGATTACGGTTGAACACGCAATGGGTAAAACAGAAGTTCCTGCTAATCCAAAACGTGTCGTTATTTTAACGAATGAAGGAACTGAAGCTTTACTTGAATTAGGTGTGAAACCAGTTGGTGCTGTAAAGTCTTGGACTGGTGATCCGTGGTATCCACATATTAAGGACAAAATGAAAGATGTAAAAGTTGTTGGCGACGAAGGACAAGTTAACGTTGAAACAATTGCTTCTTTAAAACCAGATTTAATTATCGGTAACAAAATGCGTCACGAAAAAGTATATGAGCAACTAAAAGCAATCGCACCTACTGTGTTCTCTGAAACATTACGCGGTGAATGGAAAGATAACTTCAAATTTTATGCGAAAGCATTAAATAAAGAAAAAGAAGGTCAAAAGGTTTTAGCTGATTACGAATCACGTATGAAAGATTTAAAAGGCAAACTTGGCGATAAAGTAAATCAAGAAATTTCTATGGTACGTTTTATGCCTGGTGATGTTCGTATTTATCATGGTGATACATTCTCTGGTGTTATTTTAAAAGAACTTGGATTTAAACGTCCTGGTGATCAAAATAAAAATGATTTCGCAGAACGTAACGTATCTAAAGAACGTATTTCAGCAATGGATGGCGATGTATTATTCTACTTCACATTCGATAAAGGAAATGAGAAAAAAGGCTCTGAACTAGAAAAAGAATATATAAATGATCCTCTATTTAAAAATTTAAATGCAGTGAAGAATGGTAAAGCATACAAAGTTGACGACGTTATTTGGAATACAGCTGGTGGTGTAATGGCTGCTAACCTACTATTAGATGATATCGAAAAACGCTTTGTTAAATAATATTTTTCTAACCAGCTCCCCTTCTATGGAGCTGGTTATTTTTCATTTTATTTAAATTTCACATTATTTCATTTTGTATTTTTATTCCCAATATGTTATATTATAAAAGTAAATAAAATATTTTTTCTCTATATCAGAATAGATTTTTTAATCTAAATTTTCTGATTAATCACTATTTTATTTTCTTTTAGAATTCAATTATTACATTTGAAAACGCTTATTATCTTGTTTTCAGGGAAAAATACAATAACGGTTGAAGAAAAATAGATTTTTTTAGAAATTTTCTTGCTATTTCCATATAATTCTATTGACTTCTAAATATTTTGTGAATTAAAATAATTACATAAATATCCGTTATACAGGATTAGGGGGAAACAAAAATGGATGCAGCTTTAAAATTAGAAAAAGCTGGAGAACAACAATCACCAAAAAAACATCCACCAGGATTATATTTGTTGTTCTTAACAGAAATGTGGGAAAGATTTAGTTATTATGGAATGCGTGGCCTTTTAGTTCTTTATTTAACAACTGCTGCTGTTAGTGGCGGGTTAGGATTTGATAAGGCAGTTGCAGTGCAATTATATGGTACTTTTACAGCGGCAGTATATTTCATGCCAATTATAGGCGGATGGCTAACTGATCATTATATTACAAGACGTCATGCCATTACTCTCGGCGGAATTATTATGGCGATTGGTAACTTTGTACTATTCTCCATGAATACAAAAACAGGACTATTACTTGGATTAGTACTATTAGTTATTGGTAATGGATTCTTTAAACCAAATATTTCTACACTGTTAGGTGAATTGTATGACGAAAATGATTCACGTCGTGACAGTGCATTTACTATCTTCTATATGGGTATTAACGTAGGTGCTTTCTTCGCTCCACTTATTTGTGGATTTTTAGCAGAAGATTTCTTTAAAACAAGCGTTGATGGCGTTATGGTTATGGGATATAAATACGGATTCTTAGCAGCTTGTATCGGTATGATTATTGGCCAAATTGTTTTCAACTTATTAGCTCCTCGCTACCTTGGTACAGCAGGAACAACAGTTGTTGGTAAAAAAACAAAAAATCAACCTGCAACTGAAAAGAAACCTTTAACAAAACAAGAAAAAAATCGCACTTGGGCAATTGTAATTTTAACTTGTTTCGTTGTATTCTTCTGGGCAGGATTTGAACAAGCTGGTAGTTCTTTAACACTTTATACAGATAAATTCGTAGATCGTACAATTTTCGGATGGGAAGTTCCAACATCTTGGTTCCAATCAGTTAACCCAGCATTCATCGTACTACTTGCACCATTCGTATCTATGCTATGGTTAAAACTTTCTAAATCAAAGCGTGGCGATTTAAAAGTACCAACAAAAATGGCATTTGGTATGATTTTACTAGGTATAGGTTACCTTGTTTTAACATTAGCGGTTCTAAAAACTGGAAGTAATGAAGCTGATATAACTGTTAAAGCAAACTTATTATTCATCGTTATCACTTATATGTTCCATACAATTGGCGAACTATTCTTATCACCAATCGGTCTATCAATGGTAAGTGCAATTGCACCTGTTAAATTAGCATCATTACTAATGGGTGTATGGTTAGCTGGTTCAGGTATGGCTAACTGGTTAGCTGGTAAGCTTGCTTCCTTTACACAATCATTAGGCTATCTTGAAGTATTTGCAAGTATCGGTATTATCGTTATCGTCCTAGGATTTGTACTTCTTCTCTGCTCTAAAAAAGTTGCAAGTATGATGGAATAACACAAAAAAGACGCTTCTACAATTAGAAGCGTCTTTTCTATTACATCTCTTCTAAAGCCGTCACATCCACGTGAACGCTCTCTCCTGGATTGGATATGTCATACACTTGAGCACTCCCCTTCTGCTCATCACAGCTCTCAATCCATACGGGGACTCCCTCATATGTAACATCAATTCTACTTGAAGAAGATAATATCTGTTTCACACGTTTTACATCCATTATATTGTTCCTCCTTTGGCTTACAACACTCCTTTCTATCTTTTCATATCCCTTCAGAATATATTCCGTCAATTTAGTACTTCAACCGATAGTTTGTTTGTTTCTCACGCGCTAATATATACGCTCTCAAATCTTCCTATTATTACATCCTTTCCAAATAAAAAAAGACGTATATTTCACACGTCTTTTTTCCATAATATTCAAAAATTAAGAAAATAATGTTTTTACTACTTCACTTACTTTATCGTTATGAATTTGATAGTACACTTCTAACCCGCGTCTCTCAAAGCGTACTACTTTATTTTGTTTTAATTTCGTTAAATGCTGCGAAACAGTTGATTGCGGAATTTCTAATACCTCTTGTAATTGTGTTACATTACATGTTCCACGCTGCATTAGTTCCATTACTAAACGTAGACGCAATGGATGAGCTAATGCTCTTAACATCTGTACGTCTTCTTCTGAAATACGACAGTCAAATTGGTTTTGGTTCATAAAATTCCCCTCATTTTCGTTTTTTATTTTCTTTATTATTTATTTATATATCTGTTCTTATATTTCCTGTTACGACATAACTTTATCAACCTATAATGCTGAGAAAATTTTCCGACTTTTATCAGCACACAGTTCAAGAAAAAATCCCACCTGATTTTGAATATTATACTATATGATACAATAAAAAAGCAAAACAAAGGGATCGCAATACTTTGCTTACAAACGTTGTTTTATCAGGCTTTTTGTTATATTTTCACCTCACTGAAATGTACAGTAATGATATTGTAAAATATCGTCTATAATTGATAACCTATCGTAAAGTAATTTGACCATATTTAACCACTTTGTTACGATAAAAAGGAAATTTAAGTAAGGAGGATGATGTAATATTAAAAAATGGTTTATTATTGCGTTAATTAGCATTGCGGTTAGCTGGACTATTATCGATCACTTCCTATTAGACAACAAAGAAGATATAGCTTCAAAATCAAACACCCCAGTTGGAACTGAAGTTGGCAATGTTGCCCTCAATTTCCTTCTGGAAACAACCACTGGTCAAGAAGTTCGCCTTACAGACTATAAAGGAAAAAAAGTAATATTGAATTTTTGGGCAAGCTGGTGTGGTCCATGCAAAATAGAAATGCCTGATATGGAAAAGTTTTATCATGATACTAAAGATATGGGGATTGAAATTGTCGCTGTAAATGCGACAGCTACTGAAAAAGACCCGAACAATGTAAAACAATTTCTTGAAGAAAACAAATATACCTTCCCCGTCCTATTAGATCAGAAAGGACAGGCAAGTGCCGCATATCAAATCATCAGCATTCCAACATCTTTTGTCATCGATACAAACGGTGTCATTCAATATAAGCATGTAGGACCAATGACATATGAAAAAATGAAAGAATATGTAAATAATTTATAAAAGCGTATTCAAATCAATTTGATTACGCTTTTTGTCCACTTTATGAACAAAATGTTACTTTTAACACTATTATGGAATAATTATACTTTTTCACGTTGACAATAGTGTTGAAGGAGAATATACTAAGCATGTAAGTTGATTGTGAATAGTTTCACAAATAATGTGAATTTCTTCACATATAAATAGATAGGAGTTGTCATCATTATGAGTACTTGGACACAAATTTATGACCCGTTAAACAACATTTGGTTATCTGCACTAATCGCTGCACTCCCAATTTTTTGCTTCATTATTTGTTTAGTGGGATTCAAAATGAAAGGTTATATCGCTGGTCTCTATAGTGTAATTGTAGCTATTATTCTTGCAATATTTGTTTATAAAATGCCAGCAACTATGGCCGTAGCATCTGCCGGATTTGGTGTTTTATCTGGATTTTATCCAATTTGTACTATCGTTATCGCAGCTATTTTCCTTTACAAATTAACTGTTAAAACAGAACAATTCAATGTCATTCGTGATAGTATTTCAAGCATTACAAATGATCAACGTTTACAAGTATTATTAATTGCTTATTCTTTCGGTGCTTTCTTAGAAGGCGCAGCTGGTTTCGGTGTTCCAGTTGCTATTACAGCAGCATTACTTGTAGGTATGGGCTTTAATCCATTAAAAGCAGCAGGTATTTGCTTAGTAGCTAATATCGCTGGTGGCGCTATGGGTGCTATGGGTATTCCAGTTACAGTACCTGCACAATTAACTCAAATTGATGCATTAACTGTCGGTCGTCAAACTGTTTATATTTTACCATTCATTAGCATTGTTTTACCTTTCTTACTTGTTTCAATGGTCGATGGAATTAAAGGTATTAAAGAAACTTGGCAAGGTATTCTTGTAAGTGGTGTTTCTTTCGCAATTACTCAATTCCTTGTAACTTATTTCTTAGGTGCAGAACTTACTAATATTTTCGCAGCCGTTGTAAGTATGGTCTCTCTTGCATTATTCTTACGTGTGTGGCAACCAAAATCTTCTGCTAAAGAAGAAAAACAAGAAGAAAAAGAATCTCATACATTCAATCAAATTTTATATGCTTGGTCTCCATTCGTATTCTTAACTGCATTTGTAACAATCTTTAATTTAAAACCAATTAAAGCTTTATTTGCTCCGGATGGTCCATTAGCAAACTTAGTATTTAACATTCAATTCCCTGGTCTTCATAATGCGGTTATGAAAACTGCACCAATTACAAAGGCTGATACACCTTTCGCAGCTATTTTCAAACTAGATGTATTCTCTTCTACAACTACTGCGATTGTATTAGCAATTATCGTTTCACTTATCGTCTACCGCGTAAACGGCAAAATGATTAAAGAATTAATGATCGAAACAATAAAAGAATTAAAAGTTCCAGTATATACAATTTGTAGCGTTATCGCTTTAGCTTACGTAGAGAACTACTCTGGTATGTCATCTACACTTGGACTTGCATTCTCTTCTACAGGAAATGCATTCCCAGTTCTTTCTCCAATTTTAGGATGGATTGGCGTATTCATTACAGGTTCAGTCGTATCAAGTGGTTCATTATTCGCACCACTTCAAGCAGTAACTGCCGATCAGTTAAACCTCGTTCCATCTACTCTCGTTTCATTAAACGTAGTTGGTGGTACAATCGCAAAAATGGTTTCACCACAATCTGTAGCAGTTGCTTGTGCAGCAGTTGGACTAGTTGGTCAAGAATCTGCCTTATTTAAAACAGTGATGAAATATAGTTTAATCTTCTTAGCTATTATTAGCTTACTTCAACTTAACTCTGTATTTAATATCTTTTAAAATAAAACACCGATCCCTATATAAGGGGGATCGGTGTTTTATTTTATACTTTTTTATTTTTTAATAAAGATGCACCAGCAATTTCAGGATGCGTCATTTCGTATGGGTCCAAAATAATATCAAGCTCTTCTGCTGTAAGTACACCATGTTCTAAGCATAGCTCCCTAACAGACTTTCCTGTCGCAATTGCTTCACGTGCAATGCGAGAAGCTGCTTCATAACCAATATGAGGGTTCACTGCTGTAATAACTCCAACACTTTTTTCAACATATTGCTTAAGCAACTCTTCATTCGCTGTAATTCCTTTAATACAATATTCACGGAATACACGGAATCCATTGTTCATAATACTGATGGATTGAATTAAATTAAATACTAATACCGGCTCCATTACATTTAACTCTAATTGTCCAGCTTCTGACGCTAAGCAAATGGTATGGTCATTTCCAATTACTTGGAAAGCAACTTGGTTAATTACTTCTGCCATAACTGGATTTACTTTACCCGGCATAATAGATGAACCTGGTTGACGAGCTGGTAATTGGATTTCCGCCAATCCAACACGTGGACCAGACGCCATAATACGAAGGTCATTTGCAATTTTAGACATATTCATCATACATACTTTTAGTGATGCAGATACTTCTGTATACGCATCTGTGTTTTGCGTCGCATCAACTAAGTGCTCTGCACCAACAAGAGGGAAACCACTAAAAGTTCGTAAATGCTTCACAACTTGTTCTATATAAGTAGGGTTTGCATTTAATCCCGTACCAACAGCTGTCGCACCCATATTAACTTCGTATAAATGTTGACGAGACTGTTTAATTCTTTTTATATCACGCTCTAGCACTCTGCTATATGCTTCGAATTCTTGCCCAAGGCGAATTGGAACTGCATCTTGCAAATGTGTACGCCCCATTTTAATGACGTGATCAAACTCTTTTGCTTTATCATGAAAAGCAGAGTGAAGTTCTTCCATTGTAACAAGAAGTTCTTCTAGCATCATAAGAGTTGCAATATGAATCCCAGTTGGGAACGCATCATTTGTTGATTGGGCCATGTTCACATGAGTATTTGGGCTAATTTTCGCATATTCACCTTTTTCGTATCCCATACGTTCTAACGCTCTATTAGCAATTACTTCATTAGTATTCATATTAATTGAAGTACCTGCTCCACCCTGAATTGGGTCTACAATAAATTGATCATGGAACTTTCCATCCATAATCTCTTGTGCAGCTTCTGCAATTTCTTGCCCGATATCTTTAGCTAAGTAACCTGTATCTATATTCGCAAGCGCTGCCGCTTTCTTTACAATTGCCATTGCCGTAATGAGTGACGGATGAATGCGGTATCCTGTAATAGGAAAGTTTTCTACGGCACGTAATGTTTGTACACCATAATAAGCTAAACTCGGTACTTCCTTTTCACCTAAAAAATCTTTTTCTATACGTATATCCTTCGTTGCTATCATTTTTCATCACCTATACTTTTCATTCTAAATCCTTATCTAAAGAATTCGCCCTATAAAATACGAGTATCATTAAAAGAATTCTTCAGTATCCACCTTCACTATATAGCACCCTTTTTTGAAAGCGCAAACATTTATTTTTCTATATATACTTTTTATTAAAGTTTATATAATAGAAAATCCATTCATTCTTCTACTTTCTTTATTTCAACTCGCTTAATTTGATGCATATCCTTTTCAAGAACTTTAAAAGAAAAGCCGTGTTTCTCAATAATATCCCCCTCAGCAACGATTTGCTTTTGTACCATAATCCAACCACCAATTGTATCAACATCATCAGCGACCAAATGTATGCCAAATAAATCATTTACTTCGCTAATAAGCACTTTCCCCTCTACAATTTTACACACTTCACTTATATGTTCTATAGGTGGATGCTCATCTTCATCGTATTCATCTCGGATTTCTCCAACAATTTCTTCTAAAATATCTTCCAATGTAACAATCCCTGCTGTGCCACCATATTCATCATATAATACAGCTAATGGAATGCGCCTTCTTTGCATTTGCAATAGTAAATCATGGATTGGGATATTTTCTAACACTTCAATAACTGGACGTGTATATGGTGTAATCGAACACTCTTCATCTCGATTACCATCCATATAACGAATAAATAAGTCCTTTACATTAACCATCCCAATAATTTCATCTTTATCTTCACCAAATACTGGATATCTCGTATATTTTTCTTGTGCGATTACTTTAATATGTGTCTCAAAAGGCTCATCTTCATATAAACCAACAACTTCAGTACGAGGTACCATGATTTCCTTTGCTACCCTGTTATCAAATTCAAAGATGTTATTTACATATTTAAATTCAGTTTGATTAATCTCGCCACTTTCATAACTCTCAGACAAGATTAATCTTAGTTCCTCCTCAGAATGCGCAACTTCATGTTCAGAAGCCGGATGTAAACCAAATAAGCCTGTCACAAATCGCGCAGAGCCATTTAAAGCCCAAATAAATGGATACATAACTCGGTAAAAATAAATAATGGGCTTTGATAATAATAAGCTAACTTGCTCTGCTTTTTGGATTGCAAAAGTCTTTGGAGCGAGTTCACCAATTACAACATGTAAAAACGTAATAACTGCAAATGCAATAATAAATGAAACTGTACTTGCAATTGCAGGAGATAAATCCAATTTTAAAAACAGCGGTTCGAGTAAATGTTTAATCGTCGGTTCTCCTAACCACCCGAGCCCTAAAGCAGTAATCGTAATTCCTAACTGACATGCAGATAAATACTCATCTAAATTTGAAGTTACTTTTTTAGCTGCCAATGCGCCTCGTCTTTTTTCACTAACAAGTTGATCGATACGACTGCTACGCACCTTTATAATTGCAAACTCTACAGCTACAAAGAAACCTGTCAGCGCAATAAGAACAGCTACCATCAATAATTTTAAAATATCCACATATGTCCTTTAGCTTTTCTTAGCTAAAGTTACACCTCCTTTAAATAAAGAAGTTTCACTTTAGTTTCTTCATTTACTTGAAAGCAACCCTATATAAAATTCACCAATTTTCAGCCTTCATACAATTCTAATGGCAAACCGTCAGGATCTTGGAAAAAGACGAATTTTTTTCCCGTTATCTCATCAACACGTATCAATTCCGTCTCAACATCGCATCGGTTTAAATGTTTAACAGCTTCTTCTATATCAGTAACCGCAAAAGCTAAATGTCTAAGTCCAGCAGCCTCTGGAAAGCTTGCGCGATCAGGCGGACTTGGAAATGAAAATAATTCAATTTGATACTCTCCTCCTACACATAAATCTAACTTATAAGAATTTCGTTCCTTTCTATATACTTCATTCTTCACTTTGAAACCTAATATTCGTGTATAAAAATCCTTTGACACTTCATAATTTGAACAAATAATTGCAACGTGATGTACTCTACATATATTCATGATTCCTCTATTCCTCTCTTTACCAAACATGCATATTCTCACTTTAAATGAAAAACATATATATCAGAATATCTCTTTTAGGGGGCTTATTATGAAATTTATCACTTTTTTCGTTGGACTTATCGTTGTTTTTTTCCTCGCCTACATTGCTAGCAACAATAAAAAGCATATTAAATTTAAACCAATTTTCATCATGCTTATTATACAGGTAATTTTAACCTATTTATTATTAAATACAGAAATTGGTCTCATACTTATTACGATAATTTCCAGCCTGTTTACGAGGCTACTTGAGTATGCTGCCAGTGGTATAAACTTTGTATTTGGTGGCCTTGCAAATAAAGGGGAAATGCCATTTTTCCTTAACGTATTATTACCGATTGTCTTTATCTCCGTCTTAATTGGTATATTACAACATTTCAAAATACTACCATTCTTTATTCGTTGGATTGGTTTCTTTCTTAGTAAAATAAACGGTCTTGGGAAATTAGAATCTTACAACGCCATCGCTTCCGCTATTGTCGGCCAATCAGAAGTTTTTATTACGGTTAAAAAACAATTAGCCCAAATTCCAAAACATCGACTATATACACTTTGCGCCTCTGCTATGTCAACAGTATCTATGTCCATTGTCGGTGCCTATATGACAATGATTGAACCAAAATATGTAGTAACCGCACTCGTTCTCAATTTATTTAGTGGTTTTATTATCGTACTCATTATTAACCCTTACGACGTTAACGATGAGGAAGACATTTTGGTAATAAAAGGGGAAAAACAAAGTTTCTTTGAAATGCTTGGAGAATACATTCTTGATGGTTTTCGCGTAGCTATTGTCGTCGGCGCTATGCTCATTGGATTCGTCGCATTAATGAGTTGCATTAATGACCTATTCCTCATTATATTCGGCATTACTTTCCAACAACTAATAGGCTATGTATTCGCCCCTATTGCATTTCTTATTGGCGTACCAAGTTCTGAAATTGTCACAGCGGGTAGCATTATGGCAACAAAGCTTGTAACAAATGAATTTGTAGCAATGATGGATCTTAGTAAAATTTCCAGCACTCTCTCTATCCGTACAGTTGGTATTATTTCTGTCTTCCTCGTTTCTTTTGCCAACTTTTCTTCCATTGGAATTATTTCCGGTGCGGTAAAAGGGTTAAACGAAGAACAAGGAAATGTTGTTGCCCGCTTCGGCCTAAAATTACTATACGGAGCTACTCTTGTTAGTATTTTATCTGCGATTATTGTAAGTATTATGCTTTAATTAGGTAAAATTTTATCATTTTCTTATCCCTGTCTTTTGTATACAATAACGAATAGATGTCTTATAAAGTGAAACTTTAATCAGAGGGGGCTATCCCCCACTGATTATTAGTTGAACCAATCGGGCATTTACGGGCAGTTATCTCCCACCTAACTTCCTTGCATTCGCTGGACTTTGAGGTGGGAGTTTTACTGCCCGTTAATGCGGGATAAATAATCAAGACATCTATTTTTTATACATGTACAATACCTTTTATTTAGCGTAAAATATTTTTTATGTGTTTTAATACACTTTTAGATGTATACACTTTGATTGTTTTAAAGGAGAAAAAATGATGAAATCCGACATTAACAACGAAACTCGAGCCAAAAAAGGACGTTCAAAGAAAAAGCGCCTACTTTGGTTCCTTCTTATTCCCTTACTTATTGTAGCAATGGGAGCAGGAGGCTATTCCTTCCATATATACAGTAAAGCAAAATCCGTCTTAAGCAACGCCTATTCTGAACTCGGCCGAGGAGATAAATCCAGCAAACGTGAAAAAGCTGTTAAACCTATGACTGATAATATTTCTGTCCTGATCATGGGTGTTGATGAAAGTGATATTAGGGAAAAAGGTTACGGAAAAGCGACTCGTACAGATGCATTACTACTTGCAACAATTAATAAAAATGATAAATCTGTTAAACTAGTCAGCATTCCACGTGATTCACGCGTCTACATTAAATCACGTGATAAATATGATAAAATTACACATGCACACGTATTCGGTGGTGTAGACAGCACAATTGATACAGTAGAAAAATTTTTAGATGTCCCAGTTGATTACTACGTAAAATTTAATTTCAAATCCTTTATCAAGATCGTTGATTCTCTAGGTGGTATAACTGTCGACGTTCCAGTTGAGTTCACAGAACAAAACAGTAGCGACGAAGCAGATGCAATTCACCTAAAAAAAGGGCGTCAACATTTAAATGGAGAAGAAGCACTTGCACTAGCTAGAACTCGCCATATTGACAGTGATTATATGCGCGGTCAACGACAACAACTTGTTTTAGAAGCTATTGCTGAAAAAGCACTATCTCTCAATTCCATTAATAAAATCGGAAGCCTATTAGATGCTGTCGATACAGACTTAAAAACAAATTTAACTTTTGATGATATGATGACTATTGCAAAAAATTCAATGGGTTCAAATTTAAAAATGGATAAATTGCAAGTGGAAGGTACTGATAAATATATAGGTGGTATTTATTATTACGTTCCAAACGAAAAGAGTGTTAATAATATATCGACAACACTTCAAGAACATCTCGGTGTTACGAATAAAAATGAGCATAAAAAATTATAATAAAAAGGCTGCTAGATTTTTCTAAGCAGCCTTTTTATTATAATTTTCAACATATTTCTCATGCATATTGTGACAAAAAGAGACAATTATTACAGCAGTGTAACATTTTTTATGAAAACATTACACACATAGTGAAAATAATAGTATACTAGTACGTACATAATGTTATTTTCATCATTTTTATACAAAAAATGTAATACATATATTTATACAAATTTTTCTGGGGGGAAATAAATGAAGCTAAGCAAAATACTGATTGGTTCCGCTATTGCTGGTGGCATATTACTTTGTGTTGGTGGTGTTGGTGGATATCAATATGTATCCAAATTAAATACTCAACTAAATACAACTGCACTACCAAACACTACATTTGAAGGTATTTCTCTTGATGGAAAAAATAAAGCAGATATTCAAGCTATTGTTAATCAAAAGGTGAATGAATTAAATCAAAAATCTCTTAACTACGTATTCCAAAATGATAAACAAAATTACACATGGAAAGATTTAGGAGTAGATTATAAAGAGAAGGATATTGTCGACAATATCTTTAAAGAGCAAGAAGGGAACGTAATGAATCGTTACAACATGCGTAAGCAAGCTGAAAACGGTGAAGTAAAACGTGACTATAAATTAACACCACAATTAAATACAACAACTTATGAAACCTTTATAAAGGATAAATATAATGAAACATTAAAAAATCCTGTCAACGCCGAATTAAATGTTGAAGGCTCTACAGTAAATATTAGCCAAAGTCAAAATGGGGAAAAAATTAATAAAGAAAAATTAACCGATTTAACAAGCGCAGCTATTACTTCTGGCACATCCGATGTTGCATTACCAGTTACACTAATAAAACCTGAACGTTCTACAGAAGATATACAACAGATGGGGATTAAAGAAGTGATTGCTGAATACTCTACCCCAATGGCTGGCCGTAATGGAAATCAGTCCTATAACGTAAATAAGTCAGCTAATACTTTAAGTGGAGTTATTGTTGCACCTGATGACACGTTTAGTTTTAATGGCCGTGTTGGCGTAACTGATGCTGCAAATGGCTATAAATCCGCAGCAGTATATTCACAAGGTAAAGTTATACAAAGTGCAGGCGGAGGTGTTTGCCAAGTAAGTAGTACTTTATATAGTGCAGCTTTAAGGGCAGATTTAGGAATTGTTTCTCGAAGCAATCATTCTATGCCCGTAAATTATTTACCACTTGGGCAAGATGCAGCAGTGGCAGATTATGGTCCGGATTTAAAATTTAAAAACAATACAGGTAAGCATATTTACATTCAAGCATTTTCAAATGGCGGCAGTATTACTACACGTATTTTCGGTACAAATACTGGTAAAAATGTTGAAGTTTCTTCTCAAGTAATTAGTAATACTGGTGATAAAATAACAGCGGTTACGTACAAAAAAGTAACACAAAACGGTGAAGTAATATCAAATGGACAAATTTCAAAAAGCGTATATAAAAGTGCCCCAAAACAATAAGATAATATCAAACGGACAAATTTCAAAAAGCAAAAGAAAAAGGCGTGATCTACTCACGCCTTTTTCTTTTGCAATAATAGTAAAAAAGTTTCAAGATGGTCTTTCGTTTCTTCTAAAGACCACATACGATTCCCTTGCTTCGCAGCTAATACGCACGCTTCTTCCCACGCGTTCTTTTTCTTCATATTTACTAATTCATCGCGTAATTTCAAAACAATTTCTTCGTCTTCTTGCTCTATGAACTCTTCCATCACGCTTACTATTTCATCCTCATGAATACTTAACGTACAGTATGATTTAAGAAAGTATTGTAATGTTGGATACATATATACTCCCCCCTTTATTTATCTGATGGATAAGAAGTAATAATCTTAAATCCTAGATCTCCTGATTTATCTCTCGCTAAAACAGTAACAGTCTTTACTAGTTTGTCTTTTACATTCATATTTTTCTTTATTACTGTTTTTCCAACTGGGAATGAATGAGTTGTATTCAATACAAGGCGAGCCTCTTTAGAGTTTTTCAACCAATCCTGAATTTCTTTATCATGTTGTTTTAAACTATCTTTCACAGCCTTTGTCGCTGTTTCCTTATCATAGTATGTACTTGCCGCTGAAACTTTATCTGTCTTCAAACGATTCTTCAAATCCTCTTCTGATTTTCCTACATGCCTTTCAATCGTATGACCATTTTTAGGTGGCCCTTCCATTTCATCTAAAATATTATCACTAATTTTTTCTACTGATGTAGAATGATCCTCTTTTGGTTTTTCTGTTTTTTGTTCTTTTCCTGCACATCCACTTAAAATCAGCATTAGTGCTAATAAACTACTTAGGAAAAGACTACTTAGTCGTTTCATCGTATCACCTCTTCCATGATTATTATCGTAACTCCACTAAAAGTCAATTTCACAAAGAAAAATGTATACAATTTTAAAATCCCTCATTCATTTCACTATATTTTCCAACCCCCTTTCATCAAATCACTGTTTTTCGCCCCCCTTAAAATATACCCCCATGTTTTTTTGATTATTTCCCAGATAAAAACACCAATCACAACACTCCATAAACCCTTTAAATATAGGGTTTATGGAGTGTTTTTTAAATAGAATAAATATACCCCTACTTTTATATACCCAATACCTATATAATGTATACAAATCCCTTTCTATCAACTGTTTTCTACATTATGTAAATTTGCACTTGCCTATACAATGGAAATATGGTGTAATGCAAAAAAAGATAAAGGATTTTATAAAATGGCTGAAACAATTCAAAACTTCTTAACAGACTATTATTCAATCGCAATTCCACTTAGTATCTTAATCAACATCATCATCAGTCTTTTAGGTTTTATCCCTAGTATTTTTTTGACCGCCATTAATATACAGCTCTTCGGTGTAACAAATGGCACAATCATTTCGATCTCAGGTGAGGCATTAGGGGCTATTATCTCGTTTTATATTTATCGCATAGGCCTTCAAAAGTTCACTCACGATAAAGTAAATAAGTATCCAAAGGTAGAACGTCTTCTTTACGTAGAAGGCAGAGAGGCATTTCTACTCGTCCTATCTTTTCGTTTTATTCCTTTCATTCCGTCCAGTATCGTTACTTTATTTGCAGCTCTCGGCAAAATGTCATTACTCTCTTTCAGTATTGCCAGTACAATAGGGAAAGTACCAGCCTTATTGATTGAAGTATATTCTGCATATCATGTCATTAACGGAACAAATGAAGCGAAATGGATTATTACAATCGCAGGTTGTGTTGGATTATTTTATTTGTGGAAAAAATGGAGAAAAAAATAAAGAAGGAGCATAGGCTCCTTCTTTATTTTTTGAAGTATATTCTATTAATATATATATCTTACGAATAGAAATATCTTAGTTTACACCAACAGCACTAAATGATTGCTTAACTGCTGCTACTTCTGCAGAGCTAGCACCATATAAATCAGCTGCTGCTTGCACTAAGCCAGCACGCGCTTGGCTAAATGTAGTAGATTGCGTGAAATACTGTGTATTTGCACGGTAGTAAATTGCACCTAATTTATCTTTGCCGATACCATTTACAGTTACACCAGAATGCGTACCGCCATTTGCTAATAAATAAGCTTGTTTGTTAATAATTCCACTGTTTGTATGAACTCCACCGTTATCACTTGAACCAGTGTAACGCTTAGAATAATGGTCTGGGTCACCATACTTTGCAGGATCACTCATAGAACGAAGTGCATCTCCAGCTTTACCAGGTGTATAAATATCTTCACCAATCTCCCAATCTGGGTTACGGTTATCATAATACTCTACTAACGTACCAAAAATATCAGAAACTGCTTCATTTAACGCTCCTGATTCATTTTGATAAATTAAATCTGAACTGTTTTCCGTAACAGCATGTGTTAATTCATGGCCAATTACATCAATGCCACCAGATAACGAAGTAAATGTTACACCATCACCATCTCCGTAGACCATTTGTGAGCCGTTCCAGAACGCATTATTATATTTACTTCCATAATGAACTGTTGATTTTAATGGTGCTCCCGCATCATTAATAGAATTTCGGTTAAATGTAGCTTTATAGTAATCATATGTTCTGCCTGCATAGTAATGAGCATCAACTGCCGCTGCATCATACGCTGCATTGAAAACATTATCTGCATCTGCCCATAATGTTCCTGGTAATGTTGAGCGGTTTTTCGCATCATATGTGAAAATTGTTGCTCCGCGCGTATTATCCTGTAAGTAGTAAGACGATCCAGATAACGTTGTATTAAGCGATTTTGTATCTCCTAATACACCTTTACCGGTTCCCACCTTATTCGTTCCTGTTACAGGCTTTACAACCGCTTTCGCATCCTGTTTCGGAGCATCTTGTTTAACTGGTGACTTATCATCATTCGTTACATGATCAAGTTTATTATATTTATTTAACACTTTACCGCTTTCCGCTTCAATGAAATAGTAATAGTTTCCTGGATTTGGCTCTAAGAAGTTTAAATTCACAACATATGCATATGTTGTTTCTTCACCGTTTTGATATACATATAAGTCCGCTTTTGGATCCACCTCATATTTAGGTGTTACCCCTAAATCTTGTTGCGCGATTTCAATTGCTTTTGCGCCTTCAATCTTATTTTTGTTTTTCAACTTTTCCTTCTTGTCTAAATCAGGCGCAACTGTTCCAGACAGTACTTTTAAAGAACCATCTTTACTTACGTGAGCTACTTGAGTAGACCCCCATACAGGTACTCCTTCATAAACTTGTTGCATACGTACTACTGTTGAATCAGTTACAGCATCTTTTTTCACTTGTTTCACTTTGAAAGAATCTTGGGCACTCTTTTCTCCTAACTTATAATCACCTTTTGCCGCGTTTAAGTAATCAAACACAACAGATTCCGCTTTCTTACCAGTCGCTCCAGTTAGATCACCAGAAATAAACTCAGGTGACTGTACGGTCTCATTGTACTTCTTTGTAGAGAGCACATTTTTAGAATCCGCAAATGCAGAGCCTGTCCCTCCAAATGTAGTAACTGCCATTCCTGTCGCTAACACTAACGCTAAACTCTTCCTTTTCATATAACCTTCCCCCTAATAAAAAATTTTTGAAAAAGAGTAATTTCATATTAGCATTATGTTTCCACTATTAATATACTAAAAATTCAAATAACTTTTTTCTCAAGTTTTGTAGAATTTTAGGGAACAAATAATGAGAAACCCCTTTCCGTTTGGAAAGGGGTTTTTATTAAGAGTTTATCACTTCAACTACTTTCTCTCCTTGACCATAGATATCCGATGTCCAAGCATATTGCGGTTCCAATACCACTAATACAGCTACCAAAGCCAAAGCACCAATAATTATTTTCTTCATATTATTTTCCTCCCTTTTCTTCTAATAAATTAATTGCTAATTTATAATAGTTATTACTTTCTCGAAACTCTAATAATTCTTCATGATACCCTGCTAGTTCTAAATACACCATTTTTAATTCCTTTTTATTCTCTTCACCTCTAAAAAATGGGATTGCCTCAACTTCTAAAAATTTTTTATAAACATCTTTAGTTTCAAAGTATTTATACTTAAGCATTAAAAGTATATATAGCATACTTTTATACTTTTCATCCCTCTTCGCGACATCTATCCCTTTACCGATCCAATCTTTCGCTTCTTCAAATTCTTTTAATTCAATACATTGTAAAGCAATCTCATATACTGCATCAATATAATTTAAATCCTCTTCCTTCTTATACTGTAAGCATTGCAAATAATAATCTTTAGCTTTTGCATAATCTTTTAAGTTATAGTACAAGAATCCTAAGTTATTTAAAGCAATAGCTGTTATGCTTTCTTTATCAGCGAAAGAATTTGCTTCTCTCAAAATATTGTTATAAATAGATAGCGCTTCATTATATTGTTTTTTTTGTATATAACTCAGCGCAATAAGTAATTGGCAATTTATCACATAACGGAACTTATATTCATTCTTAAATCCTTCCATCGCTACATTAGCAAAATGTAAAGTCATATGTTCAACTTCTAATTCATTATAAACAAGAGCTAAATTAAAATATATTCCATTTTCGTGATAACCTTGTTCCTTTGCCATTACTTCTGTTCGAGCCAAGTACTCCAAAGCCCTCTTATATTTATGTTGTAAAAAATAATATAACCCTTTGCTATACGTATATAATAATTTCTGGAATGGTGAATACTTTTTGTACATCTTCTTTAAGCTCTCTAACTCTTCTTCAACAGCAGGAAAATCCCTTTTCATAATTAAATAACGTGTATAAAGCAGTTTATAATAATTTATAATTTCAAAATCTACAACATGTTTTATTTCACCTTGTAACTCTTCATATATGCGTTCTACCTGTTGCTTGTCCAAATGAATTAGTGCATTCAACCACTCGTCCAACTTCACCTTCACATCTTCTTCTACATCTCTCAAATCTGTCACAGCAATTTCTAGTCTTGTGCAGAGCAATTGTAGAATTTCTTCTGATGCTTCAATCTTTCCATTTTCGATCTTACTTAAGTATGAGACAGAACAAATGCCCTGACATAATTCTTCTTGTGTCATTTTTTGCTGTAGCCGTTTATAAAAGACTTGCTTGCCTATTTTTTCTAATGTTTGTTGCATTGTCCTCCTCCATTCTCATTACCCCCATTACTCTAATAATACATAAAATCTAAAGAAATATAAATTGATAAATGTAAATTTTCTAAAAAATATGCATTATTTCATTTTTTTCTCTCTTGACTTCAATCCCCTATTACTTCTTTGCTACGAAAGGGGAAAAATTGGTATACTATAACCAATTTACGGAGGTGTTTTCGCAATGAATCATTATAAAGACGATAGTTACGCCTTACATACAGATTTATATCAAATCAACATGGCTTATACATATTGGAAAGATGGTATTCATACTCGCCGTTCTGTTTTTGATCTATACTTTCGAAAGCTTCCGTTTGAAAACGGCTATGCTGTTTTTGCTGGGCTTGAAAAAATTGTAGAGTACATAGAAAATTTCAGCTTTACCGAAAGTGATCTCGCTTATTTAGCCGAGCTGCAATTTGAAGAAGACTTCCTTCATTATTTACAAAATATGAAGTTCACTGGAATAATTCGTAGTATGCAAGAAGGCGAAGTTGTTTTTAATAATGAGCCTTTATTACGTGTCGATGCACCACTTGGCGAGGCACAAATAATTGAAACCGCCCTCTTAAATATTGTAAATTACCAAACATTAATTGCTACAAAAGCTGCACGTATGAAGCACGCTGCAAATAATGATGAACTTTTAGAGTTTGGTACAAGACGTGCTCATGAGTTTGATGCTGCCCTTTGGGGAACACGAGCTGCTTTCATTGGCGGTTTCTCTTCTACAAGTAACGTTCGGGCAGGGAAACGCTTTGGCATCCCTGTAGCCGGCACACATGCCCACTCTTTCGTTCAAGCATATCGTGATGAATATGTTGCGTTTAAAAAATATGCTGAAACACATAAAAAATGCGTATTTCTCGTCGATACATACGACACTTTGAAATCTGGTGTTCCAAATGCGATTCGTGTCGCAAAAGAATTCGGGGATCGTATCAATTTTTATGGCATTCGCTTGGATAGTGGTGATATGGCATATTTATCAAAGGAAGCAAGAAAACAACTTGATGAAGCTGGATTTACAAACACAAAAATTATCGCTTCTAGCGACTTAGATGAATATACGATTATGCATTTGAAATCTCAAGGGGCAAAGATTGATGTATGGGGTGTTGGCACAAAGCTGATTACAGCCTTTGAGCAACCAGCATTAGGGGCTGTTTACAAACTAGTCGCTATTGAAGATACTGACGGAAAATTAAATGATACAATTAAAATTTCATCTAACCCTGAAAAAATTACCACTCCAGGACTTAAACGAATTTATCGTATTATTAACCGTGTTAACGATCATGCAGAAGGCGATTATATTGCGTTAGAGTCAGAAGAACCTGGAAAAGAAGAACGTTTAAAAATGTTCCATCCTGTTCACACATATATAAGTAAATTCGTAACAAACTTTGAAGCACGCGAACTGCATCAAGATATTTTCGTTAACGGTAAAAGAACGTATGAATTACCCAATATATTAGATATCCAAAAATATAACGAACGCAGCCTCTCACTATTTTGGGAAGAGTATATGCGAACTTTAAACCCTGAAGAGTACCCTGTCGATTTAAGCCAAGAATGTTGGGATCATAAAATGAATTATATTCAAACTGTTCGAGAAAAGGTTGCGAAAAATATACAAAAATAAACAGAGAAGTTTCTCCTTCTCTGTTTTTTTCAATATTACGTTACCAACAGTCATCCTCAATAACACAGTAAAATAATAAAAATAAGAGAGGGCGTAATCGCGCCCTCTCTTATTTTTATAAATCTTTCACTCTCAGTACACGCATTGCATTTAAAACTGCAAGTAGCGTCACACCAACATCTGAGAAGACTGCTTCCCACATTGTTGCAATACCAAAGGCGCCGAGTAATAACACTAACCCTTTTACCCCTAATGCAAATATAATATTTTGCCATACGATGCTACGTGTACGTTTTGCAATTTTTACTGCTGTCACAATTTTTGAAGGCTCATCAGTCATAATAACGATGTCAGCAGCTTCAATTGCTGCATCTGACCCTAAACCGCCCATCGCAATACCAACGTCTGCTCGTGCTAATACTGGTGTATCATTAATACCATCACCAACAAATGCAATCTTTTCTTTACCGCGTTTTGCTGCATCAATTTTTTCGATTTCTTCTACTTTTTGGTGTGGTAATAATTCGGCATGAACTTCATCTAAACCTAATTCTTTACCAACAGCTGCACCAACTGATTTTGCATCACCAGTTAACATGACTGTCTTCTTAATACCTAGTTCTTTTAACTTTTGAATTGCTTGTTTTGAATCCTCTTTTACCTCATCAGAGATAACGATGTAACCCGCATATTTACCATCTACAGCAACATGAACGAGTGTACCTACTGTTTCTGGCTGCTTAAATGTAATATTTTCTTTCTTCATTAACTTTGCATTACCTGCGAAAATTTCTTTTCCTTGTACTTTTACAACCGTACCATGACCAGAAATTTCACTATAGTCTTCAATAGCATTTTCATCGATTGATTTTCCATATGCTTTTCGAATAGATTGTGCAATTGGATGATTTGAATATACTTCTGCAAATGCTGCATATTTTAATAGTTCTTCAGCTGTAGTACCTTCACTAGGATCCATCTTCGTAACTTTAAAGACACCTTTTGTTAATGTTCCTGTTTTATCAAAAACGATATATTTCACATCATTCAATGCTTCTAAATAGTTACTTCCTTTTACTAAAATACCACTTTTAGATGCCCCACCAATACCGCCAAAGAATCCAAGAGGAATCGATACAACGAGCGCACATGGACAAGAGATTACTAAGAACACTAAAGCTCTGTAAATCCAATCGGAGAATGTAGCACCCTCTAAAATAAGTGGTGGAATAAATGCCATTATTGCCGCTGTTATAACTACAACAGGAGTATAATAACGTGCAAACTTCGTAATAAAGTTTTCTGTTGGCGCTTTTTTGCTACTTGCATTTTGTACTAAGTCTAAAATTTTCGATACAGTCGATTCACCGAACTCTTTTGTAACTTCAACAGTTAATACACCATTTTGGTTTACAAAACCACTTAATACGTCATTACCAACTTCCACTTCTCGCGGTACAGACTCACCTGTTAACGCTGAAGTATCCATCATTGATGTTCCCTCAATTACTTTCCCGTCTAACGGTACTTTTTCACCTGGTTTTACGATAATATACTCACCAATTTGCACATCTTCTGGTGATACTTGTTTCGTTTCGTTTCCAACTTTCACATTCGCATAGTCAGGACGAATATCCATTAATGACGTAATTGATTTTCGAGAACGATTTACTGCAATACTTTGGAACAGTTCCCCTACTTGATAAAATAGCATAACTGCTACCGCTTCTGGATATTGTTGAATCGCGAAAGCTCCTAAAGTTGCAATTGCCATTAAAAAGTTTTCATCGAACACTTGGCCGCGAGTTATGTTTCTTACCGCTCTCCAAACGATATCTCCACCAATTAATAGATACGCAAGGACGAATAATGGAATTGTTATCATTTGCGGTAATCCAGCTAATGCAGCAATTCCTGTCAAAATTCCGCCGACTACTAATCGTCCTATCATCTTTTTCACATTTCCATCACCATGATCATGGCCGTGGTCGTGTCCTTTTTCCTCTTCACGAACAACTTTTACATCAGGCTCTAACTTTTGAACAACATTTTTTATATTTTGTACAGTCGATTCAAGTTCTCGTTTATTTGCAACTTCTACTCGTAATTTCCTTGATACGAAATCAACAGTCGCTTCTGAAACTGTTGGCATTTCCTTTACCTTATTTTCAATCTTCATTGCACAATTTGCACAGTCTAAGCCTTCTAATACAAACACTTCTTTTATTAATTTTGTTTTTTGCTCTTCTTGCACTTTAATATGCGGCTCTAATTTTGTAACAAGTTGCTTCGCTTCCGTAACAACTTGATTTTCTTTATTTTGCGGTGTTTCTAAAAGCATCGTTTTTGTTGCAAAGTTTACTGAACAAGACGTTACTCCTTCTATATTCCCAACACCTTTTTCAATTTTCATTGCACAATTTGCACAATCTAAACCTTCTAGCATAAGTTTCTTTTTCACTAATGCCTCTGCCATCGTTCTCCCTCCTCGCTTTTTTATTCTTCCTCGTTTACGTGTTCAAACGCTTGCTCGAAGATATGAATTACGTGTTGATCAGCTAATGAATAATAAACTACCTTTCCTTCTTTACGGTTCTTTACAAGCTTTGCTTGCTTTAATACACGAAGCTGATGTGAGATTGAAGATTGCGTCATTCCTAATAAATAAGCTAAATCACAAACACACATTTCAGCTTCAAATAATGCATGTAATATTCTCGTACGTGTACGGTCACCTAATACTTTAAATAATTCTGCTACTTTACTTAAACTTTCATCAGTCGGAATTGTTTGTTTTACTTGATCCACGATTTCCTCGTGAATTACCGTTTGAGAACATGCTTCCTGTTGCGTTTCTATTTTATTTCCAGCCATTATAGCTCACCTCTTTAATTGAACATATGAACAATCATTCATATATCTTATACTCTTATTATATGAGCGTCTGTTCATATGTGTCAATAAAATCCGTAAGATTTTTTTGACAATTTCGTTCACGTTTCAAAATAAACACATAAATATTCTCCGCATCTATCATGCTCTTCATACAAAAAGGATGCACGAAAGCTATCGCACATCCTTTTCTTATTTATTAACTTTCACTGCATCCACAATTAACGAAGCGAATCCTAATTTACCATCCTGATTTCTATAATCAAAACGTTTCGATCGATAAATAAAACCTCCTTGCTCATTCCAATCATTATACTGAAATTCCCCATTTTCATCGCAATACTCTAGCAACTTTACTTGAAAACCCGCTACTTCAAACATAGATACAATCGTTTTATAGTTATGTACAATTTTATGACTTGCAGCCGGATGATCTAATGGACCTGGCCCTCCTACTTGCACACCTTGCTGATATTCTTCATTTGGAAAAAATGCATCTGGTACCGCACAACGAATGTAACCATCATCTTGTAAAAATTCATAGCATATTTTAGCTGCTTCTATACCTTCTTCATACGATAAATGCTCCCATACGTGTTCAGCCAAAATTACTGATAAAGAATTAGGCTGAAATTTATTAAGCCACGTTTCTCTTTTTAATACATTTAATTCTTCTTCATTCGTATGTAACCAACCTGGGTTATTATTATATCCCTCTGCTCCAACGACAACTTTCGTCTCCATCTTTCCACCCCTTCTTATATTCCGACATAAAAATTCGACAACATAACATTGGTCTCCTTTATTTCCCCAAAAGAAAAAGCCTTGCGCGCTCCCTAGACGCACAAGGCTTACTAACTTTATATCCCTTTAATTAGCTTCTTCTAAATTATCCTGCGAACTTTCATCTTCTTTTAGATGACTATGTTTTTTCGAATATACAAAGTATACAACTACTCCAATTGCCAACCAAACACCGAAGTATATCCATGTTTTTAACGGTAGATTTACCATTAAGAATAGACAGCATGCAACTGAAATAATCGGTAAGATTGGTACAAGTGGTACCATAAATCCACGTTGTAATTTCGGATGCGTTTTACGAAGAATGATGACAGTTACACCAACCATCGCGAATGTTAATAACGCTCCAATATTCGCTAAATTCGACAATTCTTTTAAATCGATAAATCCAGCAATTACAGCACTACCAATTCCTGTTAACCAAACTGAAAATGTTGGTGCTTCTGTCTTCTTGTTAATTTTCGCGAAAGATTTTGGCAATAAACCGTCACGGCTCATCGCGAAGAATACACGTGTCGTAGCGTAGATGTATGCGAAAATTACAGCCATAATACCAATTACAGCTCCAATAGCAATTACACCAGCCACTTTATCTTGTCCTACAACTTCTAGTACATAGGCCATCGCTTCAGGTACATCTAATTCCTTGTAAGAAACCATACCTGTCATAACGAGACAAACTACAACATAAATGATTGTACAAATGACTAATGAAGCAATAATACCAATCGGCAAATCACGTTGTGGATTTTTCACTTCTTCAGCAGAAGTTGCTAATGCATCAAATCCTAAGAAAGCGAAGAATACTGCTGCTCCTCCGGCAAAGACTCCACTTAAGCCGTACGGTGCAAATGGTATCCAGTTTTCTGGTTTCACGTAGAATACACCAACTGCAATGAATAAAACAACAATACCAATTTTAATTAATACCATTATGTTATTCACACGCTTACTTTCTTTTGTACCTCGTGATAATAACCAAGTTATCACCAACGTAACGATAACTGCTGGTAAGTTCACCATACCACCTTGCGATGGAATCGTTAACAATGCTTTTGGAATTTCAATTCCTAATCCACTCACTAAGTTATTGAAATAACCCGTCCATCCACCAGCTACTGCGGCAGTCGTTACGACATATACGGATAGCAATGTCCACCCCATTAAATGGGCAACAAACTCACCAATTGTTGCATATGAATATGTGTACACACTACCTGAAACAGGAAGTGCAGATGCAACCTCTGCATAACATAAAGCTGCAAATCCACAAACAATTGCTGCAATCATGAATGAAAAAATAACTGCTGGACCAGCATCTCTTGCTGCTACTAATCCCGTTAATACTAGAACTCCTGTACCAATTATCGCACCAATCCCTAGCATTGTTAGGTCAAATGCCCCTAGCGTTTTCGTCAAAGTTTTACTTTTACTTTCCCCTAACAATTGCGTAACGGATTTCTTTTTAAATAGGTTGGCCACGATGAATGCCCCCTTTTACCAAGAAGAGCTAAGAGGTATTATCTCTTAGCTCTTATCATGTTGTTTTATATATTGTTCGATTTTGTTTTGTATAATGCTTCTATTAGCAAGATACTGTTTCTGCTTCTAATAATTCTTTAGCACCTTTGTACTCTACACCGTGAGCTTCTGCAACTGCTTCGAATGTTACGTAGCCTTCTAATGTGTTAATACCTTTTAATAATGCAGCGTTGCCTAGGCAAGCTTCTTTGTAGCCTTTGTTAGCAATTTGTACTGCATATGGTACTGTTACGTTTGTTAATGCAAGAGTTGATGTACGTGGAACTGCACCTGGCATATTTGCAACTGCATAGTGAACAACGCCGTGTTTTTCATAAGTTGGGTTATCATGAGTTGTAATACGGTCAGTTGTTTCGAAAATACCACCTTGGTCAATCGCGATATCTACAACAACAGAACCTTGTTCCATTGATTTAATCATTTCTTCTGTTACAAGTTTTGGCGCTTTTGCACCTGGGATTAATACTGCACCGATTACAAGATCAGATTCTTTTACAGCTTCTGCAATATTGTAAGGATTAGACATTAAAGTTTTTACTTGGTTTCCGAAAATGTCATCTAATTGACGAAGACGTTCTGCACTTAAGTCGATGATTGTTACATCCGCACCTAGTCCAACTGCAATTTTAGCAGCATTTGTACCAGCTTGTCCACCACCGATAATTGTTACTTTACCGCGTTTAACTCCTGGAACACCTGCAAGTAAGATACCTTTACCGCCTTTGTTTTTCTCAAGGAATTGCGCACCGATTTGTGCAGCCATACGACCAGCTACTTCACTCATAGGTGCAAGTAATGGTAATGAACGGTTTTCTAATTGTACTGTTTCATATGCGATAGCAACAACTTTCTTTTCAATTAACGCTTTTGTTAATTCTGGTTCTGGAGCTAAGTGTAAGTATGTGAATAAGATTAAACCTTCACTGAAGTGTTTGTATTCGCTTTCAACTGGTTCCTTAACTTTCATAACCATTTCCATGTTCCAAGCTTCTTCAGCTGTATCAACAATTTTTGCTCCCGCTTCAACATACTGAGCATCTGTGAAACCAGATCCTACACCTGCATCCTTTTGAATGAATACTTCGTGATTGTTACGAACTAAATGTACAACACCTGCTGGTGTCATTGCCACACGGTTTTCGTTGTTTTTAATTTCTGCTGGTACCCCAATACGCATAATGAAATGCCCCCTTATAATTAACAGAAAAAAGGAATTCTTTTTTCTTTTTTAAATAATTAATAACTTATGTCCTTATTCTAGCATAACTTAAAAGTTATGAAAACGCTAACATACTATTTTTTTAAAGTTTATATATTTAGAATAGTGTAAATATATAAAACATTGATTCTATTGAGTTCTGCGTACCACTTCATCATCTATCACTCTATTTCTATTATATCCATTCAAAATGCATAGTTATTATTTATTATTTGACAATAACGTAACAATGTAAAAAAACTAAGTAGTTACGTATACATATACACTTATTACTTTGTACAATACTTTAGAAATATATTCTTTTCATAAAAAAACAGCTACTAGCATTTAGCCAGCAGCTGGGTAACTTATAAATAATTTTGAAAACAAGTCTTCTGTCGTTTCTGTAATTTTATCAAATATATCGCTTTCTTCAGCTTCTTGTTCTTTTAACATCTTAATTGTTTCACGTGCGTCTTCAGGATAATCGGTAATGATACCATCTACGTTTAACTTATAATATGCCTTTAAACTTTCCATATCATTTACTGTCCATACGTAAATTGGCTTATTTAACTTCCTTGCTTCTTTTACTAATTTTTTATTTAACATGTATTCTTCTGCTACATAAAAATCAGCCTTCACATTCTTTAAGTTAGCTCTACTTGCATACAGTATATATCCTACTTTTATATCTGGATTTGCACGCTTAAACTCTTTAATAAGGGGATAATGTAATGTTTGAATAACGCATTGTTTCTCAAAGTCATTATCTTTAATTGCTTTTAATACTTTATTTACGAAGTCCTTCTCATTACCGTGAAGCTTCACTTCTATATTGAGTTTTATTTTATTTTTTGAAAGCTTAATAATCTCATCTAATGTACTAATTTCTCCTGTGAGCCCATCTTGACTAAGAGTAAGCTCCCTTAGCTCATCCATCGTCAAATCTGATACATGCACATTCGCATTCGCAAGACGTTTCAACTTCAAATCATGTATGACTGCTAGTTCGCCATCTTTTGTTTGCAAGACATCTATTTCAGCATAGTCTGCTTTTGCATCAATGGCACCTTGCACTGCTTCTTTCGTATTCTCTACACCTTTTGATATATATCCACGGTGCGCCATAATAATTGGTTCTTTATATGTGTTTGAAATAAAGGTCACAATGAAGGCAACGACCATTCCAGCAGTAATAATTCCCACAATATATACACCAATAAATTTCCAACGATGTTTTTGGAAGAAACATTTATCTGCTTTCGATTTTGAATAGTCTAATCCTTCTTCTAGTAAAACATCTTCAACCGGAACCTTTTGCAAATACAATCGCGTAATCGCCATAATATAAAATGGTGTCACGATAAAGCTAAATAAATACAATGTACTTGTTAGGAATACAGACATTGTTGATTCAGCTAACAATGCGAATGTTCCTTTCGGGTTTGTAAATTCATACACACCCCATAGGCACAATAAATATATTCCCCAAAATACAATATACACAATCCCTATTGAAATGAAAAAACCTACTAAAAAGAATAGTACTTTAAAAAAGCTTTCTTTTACTAAAGCTGCACTTTTGCGTGCTGCCACGCGAAATGTTTTTTGCTCTAAAACGACAATAGGTAGAACAAAAATCCAGCGAAGGTTCAAATACGCGACTACAGCAAAGAACGTGTAATAACCAACTTGTCCCATCGTTGTCTTGAAGAGTTCTCCTGTAATAAAGTTAGGAATTTGAATTTGCGGAATTAATGCCGTTTCATATCCCATATTTAAAAGAGGTAATAATACGACAGCATATAAAATAAATCCTGGTAAGCAATATGTGAAAAGAGTAGGTAAATACGTTACCGTTTTATATAAAATCGGACGTAATTTCACCTTTTGTCTTTTATGAGCAAAATACGAAATAATAATAAGTACCGCAAATTCCGTAAAAATAAGAAACAGTGCTAACAATGACAAAATTACGATTGCCAAGATGCCGTATGGTGTCTTTAAAAACGCTAATAATTCATCGTTCGTTGCATTTGCATAACCACCAAAATACAATAACTTATTAAAAATGATCCCAAATAGCGGGACAAATACAATCGCTGCTAATAATTTATAAACAAGTTGAAAGGTTAATACATTCCAAAAAGCAAATCTAACTGTTTGAAAGGAATGTCCCATTACTCCTGGTATAGATAGTTTTTTACGGTGTTGCATATATTCCTCCAAATTCTAAAACGGTATTTGAGATGGATTCCACATTTCCAGTTCCAATCCATCTTTTTAATAATAATATATTCCGCTTAACATGAACACTCTTATACATATAATGAAAAAAGTGATGGCTAATCCCATCACTTTTTTTCACTCACTCTATTTTTTCTCTAATCCTTGTCCAAATGCTTTTAAGAAACTAAAACCGAATGTAATCGCCCTGTTGATATCTGGATCTTTTAATACCTTAAAGAAATCCATCACTTTTGTTTTCTTTCCATTTTTCAGCTCATCCGTTGCAAATTGTAATCCAGTGACTAAACTAGATGTTATTTGTTTCGTTATTTCTGGGTCCACTGAAGATAATGCCTCTCCTGCCCCCATCATATTGTTTAATGCGTTTTTTACTGGTTCACGATTCAATTGTTCAACAGCTATTTTGGAAACATCTTCTTTTGCAGCAAGTAAACTAATTGCTGCATCTAAAATTCCAGCTTTGTGCAACTGCGCTAATAGCTGCATCGTCTCTTCTACTGCTTCTCTATTTTCAGCTAGATCATTTAACAACTCATCTGTTACTTGCTGTTTTTTTTCTTCTTCTGTTACAATCTTCTTTTTAATTAAAGTAATCTCTTTTGCCACTATCTCCGCCCCCTAATTCTGGTCCACAAGTGATACGTATTGTTTTCTTTGCCACTTTTTCTCGATTTCAACACCATTTTGCGGATGACGTTTTTTATCTCTCGGGTTTGAAGATGGTAACGGACGATTTCCTTTTTCACGTAATACGCGCAGTTTCACCATTGTTTGTTTATAAGCTGGTGTACACGTATAAATGTCTGTTGCTGTTCCTGTTAAAATATTGATTGCCTCTTCATTTACTGTCGCATGCATCGGCAAATATAACTCATTTCCAGTTACACGATCTGTAACAAGCGCTTGTACTTTAATCTTTCCAAATGGTGATGCTAACTCTACAAGACCACCATCTTTCACATTGCGTTCTTTAGCAAGTTCAGGTGAAATTTCAACAAATACTTCAGACACTTTAGATAAAATTCCAGCCGACTTATTCGTCATATTTCCTTCATGGAAATGCTCTAGTATACGGCCATTATTTAATAGTAAATCATACTCATCTGGTGCTACAACTGGCGGAACCCATTCATCTAGTGATAATCGTGCTAGTTTGTCTGGGAAGTTAAATCCATCTACATATAATAACGGTGTATCACTACCATCATGGCTACCCCAACATAAACTATTCCAGCCTTCTAAACGGTCATACGTTGCTTGTGAATATAACGGGGCAAGCGATGCAATTTCATCCATAATTTCACTTGGACTTCCATAATTCCAGTCTCCGCCCAGTGCACGAGCTACTTTTTGTAAAATCCACCAATCTGGTTTAGAATCACCAAGTGGCTTCAATACTTCATACAATCTTTGAATACGGCGCTCTGTATTTGTAAATGTTCCTTCCTTTTCTAAGCTTGGTGCTGCCGGTAAAATAACATCGGCAAAACGAGCTGTTTTCGATAAGAACATATCTTGAACAACAAGGAAGTCTAAATTCGCTAAAATATGTTGTACATGGTTGGCATTTGAATCTACTAAAGCCATTTCTTCTCCCATAACATACATACCACGCAGTTTTCCTTCTTCGGCCGCAAGTAACATTGCGATATTATTTAATCCCGGTTCTTTCGGAATGGTAGTACCGTATGCTTTTTCAAATTTCGCACGATGCACATCATCTGAAACTGCTTGGTAACCCGGAAGCCAGTTCGGTAATGTCGCCATATCACAAGCACCTTGTACGTTATTATGCCCGCGTAACGGATACGCACCGGCACCAGGACGACGGTAGTTACCTGTAACGAGAAGTAAATTTGAAATTGCTGCCGACGTTGTACTTCCTCCTGTATTTTGAGTTACACCCATTCCCCAAAGTATACAAGTACCATCTGCTTCATATACCATACGAGCCATTTCTTTTAACTGAGCTTTAGAAATCCCTGTAATTTTCTCAGTATAATCAAGCGTATATTTCTCTAGCATTTTGCTATATTCATCAAAATTCTTTACATTTTCAGCTATGAACTTTTTATCGTGCCAATCTTGATCGATAATGTATTTCGTTATCCCAGCAAGCCATACATAATCCGTCCCTTGACTCGGGTGAACAAATATATCAGCACGCTCCGCCATTTCATGTTTACGAAGGTCTGCGACAATTAGTTTTTGTTCATGTAATTTATGAGCACGTTTCACTCTAGTTGCAAGTACAGGATGTCCTTCTGTTGGATTTGCACCAACAATAATAACAAGACCTGCCTCAGCAATATCTTTCACTGTTCCAGCATCTCCGCCCATACCGACAGTTTTAAATAAACCGTCTGTTGCTGGAGATTGGCAATAACGGGAACAGTTATCTACATTATTTGTTCCATATATTTGACGAGCTAGTTTTTGCATAAGATAGTTTTCTTCATTTGTTACTTTCGAAGAAGAAATAAACCCAAACGCATCGCTACCATATTCTGATTTAATATGTTGCATATTAGATGCAACAACTTCAAGAGCCTCTTCCCATGAAGCCTCAACAAACATATCTCCTTGGCGAATTAACGGCTTTGTAATACGCTCTTCACTGTTCACAAAGTCCCATCCGAATTTGCCTTTTACACATGTGGAAATACCATTAACCGGTGCATCTGAAACAGGTTGCACTTTTAAAATTTGACGATCTTTCGTCCAGACTTCAAATGAACAACCTACACCACAAAATGTACACACTGTTTTTGTCTTATTAATTTTCGTCTTACGCATCGCGGACTCTACTTCTGAAACTGCTAAAATACTGCTATATCCAGGCTCTACATCTTTTACAAAATCAATCATTGGATTTAGCATATCTGGTTTTAAACCAGTCATAAATCCAGCTTCTCCTAGCATCGTTTTTTCCATTAATGCATTACAAGGACAAACTGTTACACATTGCCCACAGCTAACACAAGACGAGTCATTTATATTCACACCATTGTCCCAAATAACACGTGGGCGGTCTAAACTCCAATCAATCGATAAAGTTTCATTCACTTGTAAATTTTGGCATACTTCTACACACTGCCCACAAGCAATACATTGATTTGGGTCGTATCGATAGAATGGATGCGACGTATCCACTTCGCATGCACTTACTTTCGGTTCATATGGATATTTCTGTTCTTCAATTCCCATCATATCTACTGTATTGTGGACTTTACAGTTACCATTATTATTATCACATACCGTACAGTACAATAAATGATTCTCTAATATTCGATCCATCGCTTCAGTTTGTGCTTCCTTCGCACGTTCCGATTGCCTCTCAATATGCATGCCATCTTCCAACTTTGTTGAACAAGCACGCATTAACTTTCCATCTACTTCTACAATACATGTATCACAAGTTTGAATAGGATCTACCTCTGGTACATGACAAATTTGAGGATGTTCTAAATTACTTTCGTTAAATAATTGGAGTATCGTCTTTTCACCTGATGCGAAAAATTCTTTACCATCAACGGTTACACGGACTGTCTGTTCTGTCATAGTTTCCCCTCTCCTTACAACTAACTGTACAACACATTTTTGAATCCGTTTTCAAAAATGCGTTGCTGTACATATTTTTGAAACGCCCTGTTGAAATACTTTCCTTTGGAAGTCGATTCTAGATGTTATAAGGTATAACTACGAAAGCTTGAAAATGTCACTATTCTATAAATCTATTATATCGTACATATACAATAATAACCAAAATAATCTGCCATCTTCTTACTAGTAGATGCTTTTGTTTTTTCGATGTTTTATGATAAATATGGAGAAAAATATATATAAAGGGGAATTTAATATGGGGCCTACTCAAGAAACATATACGATTGTACGCTATCAATCTGGTACATTTTCAAAACAAACCGATGAGGTTGTTACGGAATCTCCTATTACAATTAAATTAAATAGCGAAGAATACGTAACAGTTGTATGCACTCCTAATTACATTGAAGATATGGTAATCGGTTTTTTAATTTCTGAAGGAATTATTTCTTCTTATAAAGATATTGAAGAATTATGGATCCAAAAAGAAAACGGTATTGTTCATGTAAAATCATCAAAAATTAATCCGCTCTATCAAACTTTATATAATAAACGGTACGTAACTTCTTGTTGCGGAAAAAGTAGACAAGGTTTTGTTTTCATCAACGATGCAGCAAAAGCAAAGAAGTTACATGATATACATATAACTATTACTCCGGAAGAATGTTTTCACCTAATGACTTCCTTACAACAATCTTCAACTACATTTCGCCAAACGGGTGGTGTGCATAATACCGCTCTATGTGATCGAAAAAACATTCTTTTAGCACGAATGGATATCGGAAGACATAATGCGCTAGATAAAATATACGGTCATTGTTTACGAAACAATATATCTGTTCAAGGGAAAATCATTGCGTTTAGCGGACGCATCTCATCTGAAATTTTGTTAAAGGTTTCAAAAATAGGTTGCGAAATTGTTCTATCTAAATCAGCTCCAACTAAACTAGCTCTGCAACTCGCCCATGATTTAGGTATTACCGTAGTAGGATTTATTCGAAATGGATCTTGCAATATTTATACACATCCAGAACGAATCGATGGCTACAAAATAAACGATTGACTACGTAAAAGAAAGTGAAAATTTAATCAGTGGAGGTTTTTTCCCTCCCCACTGATTATTAGCCCAAACCAATTGGGCTTTTACGGGCAACCCGACTCCCACGAATAGTGGGATAAAAATGACTCCTTTACAAAGCTGGAATTTTAGTTATAAAAATGTAATATATTAAATACTTGAATAGTTAATGAAGTTAATATATAATTTCATTACATAAATAAAATGAAAACATAGTAGCATAATCTTTTCATTATTTTACAAATTAAGAATGAATAATCACAGAATGTATTTAGCTATCTTTATTCTTATAAAGTTAATGGATTAAATTAAGATCAACCTAGGAGGTTACAACTATGGAAATTCGCTTATTAACAACAGAGGACGCAGAAATTTATTTGAAAGTTTGTATGGAAGGTTTAACGAAAAACCCTGAGGCTTTTAGCTCTTCTTATGAAGATGTTCTTAAACATGAAAACCCTGTCGCTGCTATGGCAAAGCGATTAAGCAATCCGGATAAGTATACTCTAGGTGTCTTCAAAGATAATGATTTAGTCGGTATTGCTACTCTAGAAACAAAGCCATTTATTAAGCAAGAGCATAAGGCAAAAATCGGCTCCGTTTTTGTTTCTCCAAAAGCGCGCGGTCTCGGTGCAGGACGAGCTTTAATTAAAGCGATTATTGAAAATGCCGATAAATTACATGTAGAACAGCTTATGCTTGATGTTGTTGCTGATAACACTGCTGCAAAAAAATTATATGAGTCCCTCGGCTTCCAAACTTACGGTGTGCAAGAACGGTCCTTAAAGCATAATGGCCAATATTGGGACGAAGAGCATATGGTTTTATTCTTAAATGATTAACATTTTAATATAATTTTTCAAAAGCATCTTCTTATTAATTAAGATGCTTTTTTCATTACAACAATGTAATCTTCATGTCACCTTTATCGATCGTACCAATCCTTTCCATTCGTTATACTAAAAATATAAAATGAACGAACAGCATTCAATTGATATGTAGAGGAGAATGTGACATGAAACAAAACAAACGAGCTATGTTTTTAATATTTGCTACAGCAATTGTAACTTCTGGACTGGCAATTCTACCTTGGTTTATTATATAGAAAACATTAAAAAAGCTTATTGCTTCTTAAGAAGCAATAAGCTTTTTTTCTATTATAAAATCCCGAAAAATTTATTTACACAACTTATCATAATAAGCATAGATACCGCAACACACATTACAATCGCATTACGATCTTGCTTTTCTTTTTGTAAATGTTCTACTTTTTTACTCATGTGTACAATCCCCTTTATATTAAAAAAAGTGTGAGATAGGAAATTTTTCTTATCCGATGCGAGGTGAATACGAAAACCCTCTCTATCTCACATACACAATAGAATGGAATTGTCATTTTATAAATAAAATGACATGACGTTATGTCGCAACATAGGGTATTTGTGTCGCTACGTTTTCTATTATAAAAAATAGTTGTGCAAAACTAGTGCATTTTTTATGTCAATTGCCCTGATTGAAAAAATCAGCCATCCATTCAATCACATAAAAAGAGTTTTTTATTATTTTCATGTAAACTATACAAGTAGAATGAAGAGTTTGGGGTGCACAAGATTATGGTGAAAATTTTATTAGTAGACGATGAAGAACGTATGTTACGATTATTAGATCTGTTCTTAAGCCCTCGTGGCTATTTTTGTATGAAAGCTACCTCTGGCCTTGAAGCGCTAGAATTAATCGAACAAAAGGACTTCGATATTATTTTATTAGATGTTATGATGCCAAATATGGATGGGTGGGATACTTGCTATCAAATCCGTCAAATTTCCAACGTTCCAATTATTATGCTAACAGCTCGCAACCAAAATTATGATATGGTCAAAGGCCTGACCATGGGAGCAGATGACTATATTACAAAACCATTCGATGAACATGTATTAGTCGCGCGAATCGAGGCTATATTACGTCGTACAAAGAAAAATAGCTTTGTTAGCTTCAATGGTATTGAGTGGGATAAAACGAAACATACTGTTACAGTTTATAATGAAAAAATCTCACTAACTCCTATTGAATTTTCGTTACTCGGACTATTTTTACAAAATACAAACCGTGCCTACAGCCGAGACGATTTAATCGAGAAGATTTGGGGCTATCAAACAGATATCGAATACAGAACTATCGATTCACATATTCGTAATATACGGGATAAGTTACGCAAAAAAGGATTTCCAGTTGAAGATTACTTAGAAACCGTCTATAAAGTTGGATATAAATGGAAAAGCGAATAATTAATTTGATCAGTGGACAATAGTAGACCACTGACCCTTTATATGAAATAAGGTATGGTGAGAAAATGAGCAGACTTTCCCTTAAAGTTGGGACATACTTTTTAATATTAGCTTTATGTATTGAGACAATCGCTTTCGTATCTTTTTATAAAAGTCTTTCAAAAATGCGTGTTGAAGAGGAAACCATTGCTCTTTTAGAGAAGGGAAACCGCTATCGTGATACGATTGAACGACGTGCAAAATGGAGCAAATACGGCAAATACGCTGAGCAAAAAAAACATGCTGAACATCTCAACCGCCCCGCCTCTTCTGGCTTCTCTATTGAAGATGCCGCTGAAGACTTAATGGAAACAGAAGCACTTACTAATTCTGATATAGCCATTGTTATAACTGACAGTAATGGAAAAATCACTTCGGCCTCAGAAACAGTAACAAAAGATATGCAAAAACAACTTCATTGTAAAATCCCCCCAGTTAAAAAGGGGGGATTAATAGTAGAAAAGAATTGGAAAGAATCAAAATTCATCTCAACAGTAACACCAATTGACACAAAAGACTTTCAAGGTAAATTACACATGTTCTTAAAAACATCCTTCTTAGAAGATATGCTACTTAGACTCATGAATCAATTCATTATCGTGAGTATTTTGACACTTATTTTAACAACTATTTCTGTCTTTGTTTTTTCTCGAGTTATTACAGATCCTCTTATAAAGATGAAGAGAGCAACAGAAAAAATGTCAAAATTAAACAAACCAATTCAATTAGGGATTAAACGAAATGACGAACTTGGAAGTTTAGCCACAACCATTGAGGAACTGTCTAGTGAACTGACGTATATGAAAAAAGAGCGAAACGAATTTCTTGCCAGTGTAGCGCACGAGTTACTAACTCCACTAACTTATATGAAAGGTTATGCGAAAGTGGCAAAGAGGAATTCTTTAACGAAGGAAGAACGTGAAGAGTATTTACAAATCATCGAGGATGAAACCGATAGTGTAACTGATCTCGTACAAGATTTATTTATGCTCGTACAATTAGAGCAACATCAATTCGTTATTAAAAAACAAAAAATGCTCCTGAGACCATTTTTAGAACGCATGGTTGAAAAAACAAAAACAACATTAACCAACAAACAAATAGAAATTCATGTATACTGTAAAAATGATTTAGAAGTTTGTATAGATGAAAGGCGTATGGAACAAGTGATGTTAAATTTATTGCATAATGCTTATCAACATTCGCCAGAAAACACTTCTATAACAATACGTGTACTAACCAGTGCAAATACCTTTACAATAAGTATACAAGATGAAGGTGAAGGTATTCCAAAAGAAGATATCCCACACATTTTCGATCGCTTTTACCGTGTCGATAAATCTAGAACACGAGCTACGGGAGGAAAAGGTATCGGACTAGCTGTTGCAAAGGAAATTGTAGAACTTCATGATGGTTCTATCGAAGTTAAAAGCGAATTAGAAGTCGGAACAGAATTTATAATTGAATTACCATTTGAATAATATATGTGTGAAATCACCAGTAGTAGTCAACACTACTGGTGCTATTTTATTTATAAAACCAGCTCATATAAGCTAAGCTTTTGAAATTATTCTTATTTCAATATAAAATATAGGTACAACTGTCAAAGATTTGGAGGGTGATATAATTGGATATCCATGTATTAACAAAAGACGAAGCAGAAATTTACTTAGAACTTCGAGTAGAAGGGTTAAAACAAAACCCGGAAGCTTTCAGCTCTTCTTATGAAGATATTATTAATAAAGAGTGTGCTATTGAATATAAAGCCCAAAAATTAGCACAAGATGAAAACTATACACTAGGTGCATTTAAAGATGGAGAATTAATCGGAGTTGCAACACTGGAAACGAAACCATATGTAAAACAAGAACATAAAGCGAAAATTGGTTCAGTATACGTGTCTCCAAAAGCACGCGGACTTGGAGCGGGAAAAGCACTTATTAAAGAATGTCTTGAGCTTGCTAAATCTTTAGAAGTAGAGCAAGTTATGCTTGATGTTGTTGTCGGAAACGATGGTGCAAAAAAACTTTATGAGTCATTAGGATTTAAAACATTTGGTGTGCAAGAACGCTCATTAAAATATAACGGACAATATTGGGATGAAGAGCATATGGTTCTTTTCCTAGATGAAGAAAAATAATAAAAAAACATCCTCCATTTATGAGGATGTTTTTTACTTTCTTGTAAACCATGCTGTATATAATAATTGAATGGCCTCTTCAATTTCTTCCTCTAATAAAGTCGCAAATCCAAGTAATACTGTACTTTTGGGAGAAGTCCCTTCCTTATAATACATCGAAACAGGATACACTTTAATACTCCTTTCGGCTGCAGATTCCATTAATTCTTTCTCTTCCATCCCGTTATGCACTTTTAATAAAATATGTAGGCCAGAATCTTCCCCTATTACTTCAATGCGATTAGAAAAATATTTTTCTATTACCGAAACAAGACGGTCTCTCTTCTTTCGGTACACAACACGCATTTTATGAATATGCTTTTCCCAATGCCCGTCATTTAAAAATTTCCTAATGATCTCTTGATCCATTCTTGAAACGCTTTGTGTGTAAAATAAATATTGCTCCTGATACTGCTTAATGAGGGGTTTTGGCAACACCATATAACTCATCCGTAATGATGGCAATAGCGCTTTAGACAGCGTCCCCATATAAATTACTTTCCCATCTCTATCTAACCCTTGCAGCGCTGGAATTGGCTTTCCTGAATAGCGGAATTCACTATCATAATCATCTTCAATAATATATCTTCCTTCTTCTTTTTTCGCCCATTGCAAAAGCTGTATTCTTCTCGTAATTGGCATAATCATCCCGCAAGGAAACTGATGCGAAGGTGTAACAAATACAACATTTGCATGGCTATCCGCTAACTGTGACATACGAATTCCATCTCTATCTAAAGATAACATTTGTACATTTTGTTCCCCTTGCTCGAAAACAACCATTTTCCGATGGTACCCAGGGTTCTCAACCGCATAACGACTTCCCTTTAACAACTGAAATAACATTTTTACTAATATTTGCGTACCCGCTCCTATTACAATTTGACTAGCTACGCATCGTACACCTCTAGATTCATACAAATAGCTCGCGATTTCTTCTCGTAAACTTACCTCCCCTTGCGGATGTCCAATAAAAAGTAAATCTTTATTTTCAAATTGCCATACCTCGTTCGTAATTTTTCGATATACATGAAACGGAAAAGTATTAGTATCCACACCCGTTTGAGTGAAATCAAATTTATACTTCTTATCTTGAAAAGGCGCTTCTCCTATTACCTCTTCGCTGCCTTCCACATGAATCATTTGCTCGATTTCACATACAAAATAACCTTTTCTAGAAATCGACTCAATATATCCTTCAGCAAGAAGTTGCTCATAAGCAGCTTCAACTGTATTTTTACTCACTTGTAAATATGTCGCCAGCTTCCTCTTAGCCGGTAATTTCGTAAAGGCCGGAATCGTTCCATCTTTAATCTCTTTTTTTATATACTCATACAATTGTACATACAATGCTGTCTTACTATTTGCACTCAAATTAGGCGTTAGTTCTAACACAACATCTGACCCCTCCCAAAAATACATAACTGATACTTTTCGCAGTACCAGAAGTTCTATATAATTCCTTTTATCATGTAACACATTAATAATCAAATACTAGAGAGGAGATGCATGATAATGAACAATGGTAGACGCATCGGACTTATGATGATTATTACAGGAGCTACCCTGTGGGGATTATCTGGTCCCATGATTCAGTGGCTATTTCAACATACGAACGTATCATCAATTGATTTTTTAACAATTCGCCTGTTACTCGCAGGAATATTCATTTTGGCTTTCTTGCTTATTAAAAAACAAAACATATTTCACATTTGGAAACATCCTAAACACTTTATACAACTTATAATTTTCTCTATTCTTGGCATGCTTGGTGCGCAGTACGCTTTTATCGAAACAGTTCATATTAGTAATGCCGTAACGGCAACACTATTTCAATTTCTAGGTCCTGTTCTTATTACCATTTACGTTGCGTTTGAGCAAAAAAAATTCCCTGCTTCTATGCAAATACTCGCAATTATAACTGCTCTAACAGGGACATACTTTATTATTACAAACGGTTCAATTGAAAATATTGTTTTATCTAAAGCAGCTATTACTTTCGGCCTATTAACAGCGATTGGTTTTGCTTTTTATACCCTTCATCCGGCTTCTCTTATTAAAGAATGTGGAACAACTATAGTAATTGGCTGGGGGATGTTAATTGGAGGGATTGCACTGCTTATTTGTAATCGTTCTTTTGGATTGAATCAGATTTCGCAAACGTTCACACTTCAAACTTTTTCTATGCTTATTCTTATCATTACAAGTGGCACTCTTTCTTTCCTTCTTTATATCGGGAGTCTTAAATATTTAGCAGCAACAGAAACAAGTATTTTATCTAGCATTGAACCACTTGTAGCTGCCATCGTTTCAATTGCTTGGCTTAATGAATCTTTTGGAGCATATCAATTATTAGGCGGAGTATGTATCGTTCTTTCTGTTATTTTCTTAACAATGCCTCAAAAAGAGAGAGAACCAACCTTTTCAACTAAACAAATATAGAAAATGTCAAAAGAGGTCGTACAAAACTTACGACCTCTTTTTATGATTTAAAGGAATTGTCCCGCCTGCTAGCAAATACAATTACACTAACAATAAAAATTAGGAGTGTGGCACCATGAAAAAAATCGGAACTATGCTACTTTTCTCCTTCCTCATTACTGGCTGCGCACAAGTGCAGCCAGATTCAAATGTACCTAAAAAAGAAGTACTAGAAACGTCATCTTCTCAAATTAACGCACCTTCTTTTTTTCATCTTAGTGTTTTAAAAGATGTAAATTGGGAAGAAGCTCCATCATTCGTAGAAGGAAAAATACCGTTAAAAGGCATCGAAGGAAAAATCGCCATGGCTGATAGCTCTATTATCGCAAATGAACAAAATGAAATAATGTGGTTCTTCCTAGATCCTGAAATGCCAACTGGAAAACTATCTATTATTGCTTTAAAACAAGGCTCTATCCTTCCAACACCAATAATCGTTCCAAAGGAAACTTCCGAACCAAATTGGACTACTTCAAATACAATCGATACTACAATAAAAGAACTCCCTCTCGTAATGTCACTACCTTCATCTGGATTATGGGTATTAAACATATATGTGAATGAAAGATATTATGATCAATTTGTAATCACTGCCGAATAAAGTGACAAAACTGGAACACTTCCTTACAACAATGTAATTTCTACGTCACGTACTTCAATAGTTGGATTCTCTCTCTTCTCTTATACTTAAAGTAAGAAATGAAGCGAGGAGAGATGAGAGATGAAAAAAATGATAGAAGTGATCGTAGCAGTAACTGAGGTTTTAGTAAATGGTAAACAAGTTGCAATGGAATTAAATAAATAATGAAGGGACATAAATAATTCTACCCTTCTTCATTATTTTGATTTCTTATCTCAAAAAAAGCAGTGCCTTTTTAAGGCACTGCTTTTGACTATCTATAACTTGGCATTTTCGTAATTTGCGCCACCCCTGAATCAATGGCTGCTTTCGCTACTACTTCTGCAACACTTGGAACAACTCTTTTATCTAATGGATTTGGAATTACATAATTCGCATTACGCTCTTCGTCTGTAATTATGTTAGCGATCCCATATGCTGCCGCTAATTTCATCTCTTCTGTAATATCAGTCGCACGTACATCTAACGCACCCCGGAATATTCCAGGGAACGCCAATACATTATTTACTTGATTCGAATAATCAGAACGCCCAGTTCCTACTACAGCTGCCCCAGCTTCTAATGCGTCCTCTGGGAATATTTCTGGAATTGGATTCGCCATTGCAAACACAATTGGTTTCTCGTTCATCGTCTGTATAAGTTCTTTCGTTAATACGTTTGGAGCAGATACACCGATGAAAATATCAGCTTGATGAATCGCTTCCTTTAATGTTCCACGTACATATTCTCGATTTGTCTTCTGTGAAACTTCGATTTGCGCTTCGTTCATCCATGTTTCACCTTCACAAACAATACCTTCTAAACTAACTAACGTAATGTGTTTTGCGCCAGCTTTTAATAATAATTTTCCAATTGCAATTCCTGCCGAACCCGCACCGTTAATAACAATTTTCACATCATCCATTTGTTTACTTACAACTTTTAATGCATTAATAACAGCTGCTAAAACGACAATAGCCGTCCCATGCTGATCATCATGAAATACAGGAATATTCGTTTCTTCTTTTAATCGTTTTTCAATTTCAAAACAGCGTGGTGCTGCAATATCCTCTAAATTAATACCTGCAAATGTAGGCTCTAGATTTTTCACAAGGGTAACGATTTCATCCACATCAGTCGTCCCTAAACATAGCGGGAAAGCATCTACATTCGCGAACTTCTTAAATAAAATACTTTTCCCTTCCATAACAGGCATAGCCGCTTTCGGTCCAATATTCCCTAAACCAAGTACTGCTGTTCCATCTGAAACAACTGCAACCATATTCCCTCTTGCTGTATAGTCATACGCTGTTTCCTCATCTGCTGCAATTGCTTTACAAGACTCTGCTACCCCCGGTGTATAAGTCAAACTTAAATCGTCCGCTGTATTCACTTCTACTTTACTTGTAATTTCAATTTTCCCTACTAACTCTTTATGCAATAACAATGATCTTTCATTAATTTGATTTTCTAACATACTTATAATCTCCCCTTAATTTGACAAGCTAGCTATACGAATATAGCTAGCTTGTTTTGATCATGAAAACATTTTCAATAAAATTGTTGCTGTTACGACCACTGCAGCCCCACCTAAACGCGTTGAAATTTGCGCAAACGGCATTAATTCCATACGATTTGAAGCTGATAGAATAGCAACATCTCCAGTTCCACCTAAACCACTATGACATCCAGTTACAATTGCTGATTCAACTGGATACATTTTCATCACTTTCCCTACAAGAAAACCTGATGCTACCATTGTAAGAACAACTGATGCACAAACAACAACATATCCTACAGAAAGAACTGCTGCTACGTCTTTTAACGGAATGTACAGCAATCCTAAACCGACCATTAACGGCCAAGTTAAATTCTTTGAAATAAATTTATATAAATGGAATGCTCCTTGCTCCATTTTTGCTGGCATTAATTTAAAGTATTTCACAAGTGCTGCTGAGAAAATCATAATGATTGCCCCAGGAATACCGATAAACTTAGAAGCGAATCCTCCGAAAATAAAGAATGTACATGCAATCAATAACCCTGCTCCCATTAATGAGAAATCAATTGGTTTTTCTGTATTTTGCTCTTTTAATAACTCTGCTTGATTATCTGTTTTTACTAATACACCATTCCCACTAAGCTCAGGTCTCTTCTCACCTAAACGCTTCATATAGCCTGCGCTCACAATTGCAAACATATTTCCGATAATAGCTGCAGGAATAAGCTGTGATACAAATGTTGCTGATGATTCATTTAAAATATCACCGTAAGCTAGTGATAGCGGTAAAATCCCTTCCCCAATACCACCACTCACAATTGGTACGATGATAAAGAAGAATGTCTGCTTCATTTCAAATCCAAATAGTGAACCTACTAATAAGCCTACTGCTATAGAAGCTAACGTTCCTACTACTAAAGGAATAAACATGCGAACGAAACCTTGTACTAACACTTTACGATTCATTCCCAAAATACTTCCTACTACTAAACAAGAAATATATAAATATAAAAAGTTCGATTTTTTCATTAACATAGTCGCAGCTTCCATTGAAGCTGGATTCATCCAGTTGAAAAATACAAGTAACGATGGAATAAATAATGAAAGAATTGCTGGACCACCGATGTTTTTTAGAATTGGAATTCTCATCCCAATGTCACCTAAGAAAATACCCATAATCATAATAACTGCAAATCCACCAATCATGTCTGCTGGTAATTTATTATATACAGATGCCCCATAAATAATAGCAGCCAATACTACATATAACGGTAAAGGTATTACACCGATTTTTACATTCATAATTTTAGAAGCGAACGATTCTCTTTGTACCTCATTTCCCTCAGAAAATGATACCGCTTCCACATTCTTTTGAATTCCCATATGGCACCCCCTTGTTTTCTTAATAACAATATTAAAACGCTTTCAATAGTAAAAATAGTTTTTGTAAGTTTTGTAACTACTTTTGTAATTAAAAAAAGTATAAGCGACCTATAATAAGTCGCTTATACGTAAAAGTCTATTTTGTTTTGGTCAATACACCTTAATTTACTTACCGGCCTTCCCACATGTTGATACACCATTTCATTCTCTAAAACTCCAATTTCAGTCAAAAACATTACATACTTTCGAATAGAAACTCTTGAAACCCCTACTAATTTCGCCATTTCATCTGTTGTAAATGCTTGTCCGTGAAGCGATTTGATTTGCTGCCAAATTAGTTGCAATGTTTGCTTTGTTAATCCTTTCGGAAGCTCTTTATAGTCAAAGGACTCTCTTTTTTCTTTTTGTAAAATTAGCGAATCTAATTCCGATTGACTAATTTTTTGTTGTTCTTTCATGAAAGTAAATTTTTCTCGATACACAGTTAATGCTTCCTTAAAGCGTTCAAATGTAAATGGTTTAATTAGATAGTCTACAACTCCATATTGTAATGCTTTTTTTATACTTCCCATATCATGTACAGCTGAAATCATCATAATATCAATTTCTTTTTCTTGATTTCGAATATACATTAAAAGCTCAAATCCAGTCTCCTCAGGCATAAAAATATCAAGTAATATGAAGTCTACTCGTGACTTCTCTAACACTTCTATCGCCGATTTAACTGAGTTAACTGCATGGACCAGTTCAAACCCTCCAACTTGCTCTAAATAATGCGTATTTAACATCGCAACCATCGGATCATCTTCTACAATCAAAACTTTGATCATCTTATCTCTCATCCCTACTTTTAGGTATTTCAATCGTTATTGTCGTTCCCGTTCCTAACAATGAATGAACATAAATTTCCCCATTTATTCGCTGTATGCTTTCCTTTACAAGATGCAAACCATACCCCCGATTATCACCCTTTGTGGAATAACCTTTTATAAATAATGCATCAATTTCATCTTCTTTTATGCCTTTCCCCGTATCTTGTACTGTAATGATTAATGTATCCCCATATTGTATTCCAACTTCAACCTGCTTCTTCTCACAATTCGTCACCGCGTCTAATGCATTATTAATTAAATTTCCGACAATGGTGATCAGTTCATGAATGATACGTTCATCATATATTTCTGGTAAGTAAGAATCTTCTTTTATAATTAACTTTATATTTTTCTCTCTAGCATAACTAAGTTTACCTAGTAAAAACCCAGCAAATACTGGGCTTTGAATTTTTTTCATAATCCCCCCAATTTCATATTGATGCTCTGATACCATACTACTTACATATTTCTGCAATTCTTCATACTGTTTCATATGTGTTAGCCCTAATACGACATGCATTTTATTCATAAATTCATGAGATTGAGCCCGTAATGCTTCCGCATATAGCCTAATACCAGTTAGTTCTTCTGCCAATTTTCTGATTTCTGTTTTATCACGAAATGTTGCAATCGCACCAACTATTTCACCTTTTACATATAAAGGAACACGATTCGTAACAATCGTAATTCCATAAATATTTTGTTCTTCATTTAATTGTACCTCTCCAGTTTGTAACACTTCTTTTATACGTGAATTCGGCATATACAATTCAACATCTTTACCAATAAAGTCTTCTTCAAGTCCACTTTTCTTAAATAGCCGTTTTGCTTCATTATTAATTAACGTTACTTTCGCTTCTTTATCCACAGCAATAATACCTTCTTTGACCGATTGTAACATCGTATTTCTTTCTTCAAGAATTTTCGCTATCCTATGCGGCTCAAGACCAAATAAACTTTTCTTTATATGTCTAGCTAGCAATATCGCTCCTATAATGCCAACTAACAATCCAACTCCGACACCTATATAAATAATATGTCTACTTTCCTTAACTCTCTCTTTTACATTATCAGCTGAAATACCAACAGCAACCGCACCAAGCTGTTCACCTGTGTCAGCAAAAACAGGAACGAATACTCGCATTGAAATCCCTAAAGTTCCTTCTGCTAAAGATACATGTTCCTTTCCCTTCAATACCGTTCCTTCATCCCCTCCAACGAAATGATGACCTATTTTTTGGGGATTTGGATGAGATTTTCTTATTCCATCCATGTCCATAACGACAATAAATTGAACACCTGTATTTTTTAATATCCTATTTGTATACGTTTGGATGGCGGAAGTATCTGCTTTCCCAATTAAACCATCGATTACCACCGAATCATTCGCTACAATATGTGCAATCGTTTTTGCCTTCTCTGCTTGGCTTTCTTCTGTCGTTCGTTCAACATTATGGCTAATTAAAATATCTGTTACGAGTAAAGAAAAAATTACAACTGTACACACTAATAATGTAATCGTTTTCCATAAATTCCATAGTTTTTTTCTTTTTCTCATTCCTTCAATAGCTCCCCTAGTTATTAAATAGAAAAATAAGTAGGGTGGTATCATTTTCACCTTACTTATTTGCTGTTATTATACTTTAAATTTACTAGTCATTGCTTGTAGTTCTTCTGCCATCTCAGCTAAGTTTTGCGAAGCCGAACTAATTTCTTCCATCGAATTCACTTGTTCTTCTGTTGAAGCCGCAACACTTTGCATACTAGCTGTATTTTCTTCTGCCGCCGCTGCAATTTCATCAATAGCATTTGTCACTTCATTTGCATCTCCAGCGATTTTCTTCGTTGTTTCTACCATTTGATTAACTTGAGAAACAATATGAGTAGTAGAACTTGAAATTTCTGCAAAACTTACTTTCGTTTTGGTTACAACTTCTAAGCCCTGTTGAACTTCCACACTCACATTATCCATCGCCTTAACAGTATGTTCAATATCAGCCTTAATTTCTGCAATTAAATTTGCAATCTCTCCAGATGATTCTCCTGATTGCTCTGCTAATTTTCTAACTTCATCTGCTACAATAGCAAATCCTCGTCCCTGTTCACCTGCTCTTGCTGCTTCAATAGCTGCATTTAAAGCTAATAAGTTCGTTTGAGTAGCAATGTTTTGAATTGCTTCAGAAATAGCCCCTACTTGCTTTGATTTCTCATCAAGAAGTTTAATAATAGCGTCTGACTGGGATACCGACCTAGAAATAGACTGCATTTGTTTTGCGGTTTGTTCAACCAATTCTTCTCCCTCTACAGCTCTTCCTCTCGCATGTAGTGAGGAGATGGAAATTCCCTCCGCACTTCCAGTTACATCTTGAATTGCTGTATTTACTTGTTGTAATGTAGCCGCGCCTTCTTCAACACCTTGGCTTTGTGATTCAGCCCCACCTGATACTTGTTCCATTGCAATTGTAATTTGATCTGTCGCATCATTCGCTTGCTGTACGCTCGCTGTTAACTCTTCTGCCGATGCTGCGACATGTTCTGCTGAAAAGCTAATTTGGGTAATCACGTCTTGTAAAGAAGCAGACATTTCATTAAATGAATTCCCTAATTTTCCTATGTCATCCTTGGAATAAATAGTAATTTTCTCTGTTAAATCCCCCTTACTAATCTTATATGCCGAGTCAGCTATTTTTCGTAATGGTCTTGTAATAGAATTTATAATGAAATAAATTAATACACTACCAAATACAATAGCGATGGCTATGACAACCAAAGTCTTATAAAAAACTGGATTCGCAGCTTGAATAATTTCTTCGTCAAACATAACTCCAACTACTTTCCATCCCGTTTTCTCATTTGTTGCAAAGATTAAATTCTTTTTATCATCTTGTTCTGTATAAGATACATTTCCTTGTTTGTCTTCATAAATTGGTTTAATCCAAGGCTCAGTAACCTTTGAACCTGGTTTTCTAGATGGATGACTAACAATTTGCTTATTTTGATCTAAAATAACCGCATAGCCTTTTTCACCAATGTTAATCATTTTTGAAACCTTTAGGATGTTATCCAAATTCAAGTTAATGCCTATAACACCTTTACCATCTTTTACTTCTTTAGCAATTGTCACTACCATATTTTTTGTAGATGCTGATTGATACGGTGCAGTAACAATTACTTTTCCTTTATTTTCATGCGCTTCTTTATACCACGATCTATCTGTTGGATTATACCCATCAGACATTTGAATAAATGGTTCTCTTATAAACTTTCCCGTCTGCGTTCCAATATAAATACCTTCTACTTCTGGATGAAGCTTTATATATTGCGCTAACTTCGTTCTTACTAGCTCTTCTTGTCCATTTGGATATGTATCCTCTGTTAAGATGTCTGCAAAGTACGTCGCATCAACAAATTTCTCTTCTATATTTTGAGAAATAACAGTATTTAAAACTGAAATGTTTTCCTTTGTTTTACCTGTAATTTGTTGTTCAAAATTTGTTTTGGCAGTTTGATATGAAACACTACCGATAATAAGTCCCGGTATAGTTAAAATAATAAAAAATGAAATGATTAATTTTTTCTTGATACTCATACTTTTAACCCAATTGAATATATTTTGCATAATAAGCCTCCTTTATGTAATAGAACACTTGTGTAATTTTATACAACCAACATGTATAAAACAATATATAATGATAACATGTAATTTTTTTTCTTCAATTATGCATTTTTACATATCCACTTCTCCTAAACATTTTAATCATAAAAAATAAGAGAACTTTAGCATATATAATAAGCTAAAGTTCTCTTATTTCTTAACAGCTTCTCTTCAAAAAAAACCTGCAAAACTTCTCTTACAATTCCTTAAATCTTTATCCTTCACCTTATAGTTATATAGTTCATGCTCTCCTTCCTAATTTATTTGGAGTTATTTATATAGCTAATTGCCTGACTCCCCATCTGCACCCATGCCTGTTCAAAGTTTCCTCTTGGCACTTTTACATCTAAGCTATCATCGAGGGGATCTCGAATATATACAGATTCCTTATCGTACCCAACAAGTACAACACAATGTTCATTATACGTAATAGAAACATCCCCACTATTTGTTTCCCATGTAGTAAATTCATCTTCATCTAAAGGAGCATATGTTGCATTCGTAATCATGACTACCGGTTGCCCTGCTTTTACACTCTTATACATTTCCTCTATACTCTTTCCTGTTAAATCCACAGCTTTATTAGGTAAATATTTTTTCGCTAACTGAAAAAGTGGTCCGTGATATACACCGTATCCGGATTCAGAAAAGGTATAAATATTCCCTACAAATCCTTCATTCGGATTCCCACGTACACCATCGGCCATAAAATCAACTTTTTTTATTTCATTTGCTAATTTCATCTTATCTACTGAAACGCCTGCGTATTGTAACATCATCGCTAAGCTTGTTACTTCGCAGCCTCTCTCTAGCTCTGGTAACTGCTGAATTAAGGGCACATTTGATAACATGACTGTTTCATCGTTATTACTAAACTCTATTCGTTTTTGACTTTGTATACTTGATAATAGTAACCCCTTTACTTTCTCCACATACGTTGTAATCCCATTTGTATATGCCCACCATATTCCTATACATAGTACGGTAATACATATATACCACTTCCATTTTCGTATCACTCTCACGCCCTTTTTAATTCGTTAAATACGAATAAAACGCATCTGCATCTGTTTGAATCATTGGTATAAATTTTAGTTCGTTTCCTTTTTCAGGTTGTTCTCGTTTTATTTTTTCCGCTAGCTCTTGAATGCCCATATTCGTTCTATCCATATTAAGCTCCTCTGCTATCTCTATTACCTTTTGCTCATTTATTTCTCTTAATACTTGATATATATCTTTGCCATATAAATCAATATGATATTTTTTTGCTTCTTCCTGTACTTTTTGTTCGTACACTTCTTGTGCTAACCCTTCCATCTCTTTTCCTTGTTGAGCAATACCTAGCTTTTCTGCTTCTTCTCTAACTTTCGTGCCGTAGATTTCTTCCTCAATTTCTTCTATTTCTTTTCCTTCAGTTGAAACACCAAGCTTTTCTGCTTCATTATTAATTTTAATGTTATTAATTTGATCAATTAAACTTACAATCGACGTATTCTCTATAGATATTCCTAGTTTCAACGCTTCCTGCCTCACTTTTGTTTCATAAATTTCTTCTGAAAGAATTCCAACATCTTTTCCTTCTGCCGAGATACCTAATTGATCAGCTTCTCTTCCTACTTCCGTCTCATGAATTTCTTTTTCTAACGTAATTTGTTCTTTCCCATCCGTTTCAATGCCTAACTTTTCCGCTTTTTCTTCCGTATGCATTGCATGTATTTTTCCATCATTTAATTGTTCTTTACTACGCTGCGTGTAATCTGTCTTTCCTTTTGTCATTCCAGAAGGAGAGGCACCCCCTAATATACTTAAACTCATTACTCCAATAGTAAATACCGTCATCATTTTCTTTTTCAAGACTTCTTCCTCCCTCGCACGCTTTCTTTTTCCAGCTTTCCCATAAATTTTTTTATACTATACATAAACTTCCTCTCTGTTAGAAATAACCTTTTGATTTATCCAGTTCATTCAAAAAACCTTACAGCTTTTCTTTCTATCACAAGTTTCCATTATGTAATACATGCTACAAGTTATTCCTTAACTTTCCCTTAAAAAAGACGACCTTGTAAAAACAAGGTCGTCTTCTCACTTATAATCTTTGATTTTTTGGGAAAATCACTTCAAAACAAGTTCCTTCTCCCCATTTGCTCTCTACCGATATTTTCCCATAATGCTTTTCTACAATCCAATTAGCGATTGAAAGACCTAATCCCGCTCCTTCTGATGGACTTCTCGCTTTATCTCCTTGATAAAAGCGATCAAATAACTTTGGAATATCCCCTTCTTTAACTCCTATCCCGTTATCTTTCACTTGTATGCGAATTGAACTACTCGTTTGCATACAATTAATTTGAATATGTCCACCTTCATTCGTATACTTCATCGCATTATCTAGCAATATAACCATCAATTGATGGATTCTCTCTCTATCGCCAATAAACGATATGTCACGTTCTACTTTTAATATCATCTCTTTTTTTTGATAAGAAGCAAGCTCTTTATATGGATCTACTATTTCTTCTAACAATTTACCCATTTTAAATGTTTTCTTATCCACCTCGATTTGATTAGAATCCGAACGTGCTAACAATAATAAATTAGCTACGAGCTTCGATAACCGTCTACACTCCTTTGAAATCGTAGAAATATCCATCGCTTTTTCTTCTATCGTCGCAGATGGTGACTGGAATAATATATCTGTTTTTGATTGAATAACCGCAAGTGGTGTCCTTAATTCATGTGATGCATCAGAAACGAACTGCTGCTGTTTCTCCCATGAATTTTGAATGGGTACGAGTGCCCTACCAGCTAAGAAAAAGCCGATTCCTATTGCACATACACTCCCTACACTACAACCTATAACAAGAATTAAAAATAAAGTATTTAGCATTTCTTCTTCAGCTGTTATATCGCGTACGATTTGAACTATTTTTCCATCTTTTTGAAACGCGAACGTTCTAAAATATAGCCCTTGCACTTCAATATCTTGCAAAGATCCTAATTTTTTTGGAGAAAACTTTTCCAAATTGTCTTCGAAGATAAAACGACGTTTGCCGTTTTCGCCACCTATCTCCACTCTGTTTCCACTCCAAGTTAACTCTATTATCCTTGGATCCCCAATTGGAAGATATCCCCTGATTTTTTTAGGTAGTTTTTTATCATCTGAAATCTCTCTATGCTGAACCATTTTTTCTATGGATGTATCTACTTCATTATAAATGCGCTTATATGTGTATGAATAAATAATACTCCCTAATACTCCTATTAATAGGATAAATACTAATGAGTTTACTATAGTCAGACGAATACGTGTTTTTTGAAACATACTTCCCTTTTTCATTGTCCTTTTAATATATATCCAATACCACGAACAGTTTGAATATCTTTCTGATAACCGAATGGCTCTAATTTTTTACGTAAGTGATGAACATACACTTCTACGATAGCTACTGTTGTATCTGAATCAAATCCCCAAACACGATCAAAAATTTGTTCACGCATTAAAATTTTACCGCTATTTTGAATGAGGTACTCTAGAAGTTCATACTGTTTTAAGGTCAACTTAATTGCTTGCCCATCGACTTGCGCGCCTTTGTCTTTTCCAAACAATTCGATTCCTTTATAACGAATTGTCTGCTTTGTTGTTAAACTACCACTTCGTCTTAATAGAGCACGAATTCTCGCTTTTAGTTCCGGTGCTTGAAACGGCTTAACGAGATAATCATCCCCGCCAAAATCTAAGCCTTTAACTCGATCCTCCAAAGAATCTTTCGCTGTTAAAAATAAAACTGGCGTTTCAATCTTTTCATCTCGTATTTTTTGGATAACTTCAAATCCATCCATTTCTGGCATCATGACATCAAGTAATATCGCATCATATATATTTTGTAATGCTAAAAATAAACCATCTTCCCCATTCATTGCCGTATCCACTTCAAATTCATCACGTAAAATTTGTACTATGGACTCCAATAAAGAAGCATTATCTTCTACTACAAGTAAGCGCATCGGCCTTTCTCACCTTCCACAATATAGTTCAATTCTATTTATTATTACATTTCTTCTCTTCCTAACGAAAGAATGTAATCATATCATGTAATTCCATTCCCACATATCCCCTGCTGAATTTTTGCTCGATAGAGAATTTTAAACCTTTATTATAAAAGCTCTTTCTTAAATTTCGCTTAATAAAAAATTGAAAGAAATAAGATTGCCCTTATCTCTTTCAATTTTTTACTACATACACCTTTTTACTCGGCAACTCCAAACAATTTAACTGACCACCATACACAGCCCCGCCATCAATTCCAATAATACGATTACTACCAAAATACACTCCGCAATTCTCACTACCATGAAGCGTTTTTGTTTCCGTATGGCCAAATACAACAACCTTTTCGCCACTATACCCACTATGAAACTCATTACGGATCCACATTAACGTGTACGGTTCAGATTCAGAAACTTGTTTCATTGGCTCAACACCAGCATGTACAAATATATACTCTTCTGTTTCAATGTAATGATCTAATTCTTGAATAAACTTTACATGTTCCTCTAATACATGAGATTTTAAAATCGGCTTTTGGAAGTCCTCCTCATTAACCGCAATGTCTTCTTCTACGAATCCATAGCTATATAATGTTTTATCCCCACCATTGCTTTTTACCCAATGGTTCCATGAACGTTCCTCATCAGTCGTTAACGCTTTAATCATCATATCTTCATGATTCCCCTTTAAAACGAACGCTCCTTCTTCTTTTAAATCTTTCACCTTTTCAATTACAGCACGTGCATTCGGGCCACGATCTACATAATCCCCCAATAAAATTAGTTGATCCTGTTTTGCATCGTAGTGAGCTTCTTCCAATAACTGTTCGAACTTTTCTATTTCTCCATGAATATCACTAATAACAAGAATTCTTTTCATATTATCCTCTTCTTTCTAAACCATTCTCTTTCTAATTATAATTCAAAACGTCAGAAATTTCTGAATCGATATTCAAAATCACATTTATTACAAACTAAAACTATTATCCTTACAACACTGTAAGTCTCTTGTCATCCAATTCGATGGTTGCAATTACTGTATTTCCTTATACTAAAAGTAAGAAATAAAACAAAAAACAAGGAGAGATAAGATATGAAAAAAGTGATGGAAGTTTTAGTAGCGGTGGCAGAGGTTTTCGTAAATGGGAAACAGGTTGCAATGGAGTTAAACAAATAATGACAAGGACAAAATTCATTCTAGACCCTTTACTCATATAAAAGAGATAAGACTTCATCATTTCTTTGATCCCTTATCTCCCTGTAAAGAAAGCCGCATCCTGAACAAGGATGCGGCTTTCTTTACAGTAATCTAGATATTCGAATAAACTCCAACAGCAAACAACTGTGTTTAAAATTTAAGTGATATGTAAATTCATTCCGTATTTAATCAATTTTAGTTTTCTCGCCACTGCTTGCGAGGCAAAATTCTCCCAAGAAGTACTATACAGTGGAATACGTTTTTCTTCTTTTACCGACATCGCCCAGGCTGTAACAACATCCGAACCATATCCATTCCCTTGAAACTCAGCTAACGTTTCTACACTCGCTTCAGAAGCCTCTGGGCTGCTTCTTGCACTACAACATATAGAAACTACTTGTTCATTTTCAACAATTGCAAAATAAGGTTGCCTCCATTCCATCTGTTCTATTAGATTAGGGAAATTTTCTCGCAAAAGCTCTTTATTTTTCTCTGTTATTTGTATCGCCCTAGTCGGCTTATTTGAATTATTTGGAAACATGTAAGCAGAACCCATCCAAATATTCTCCACCGTTCTCTCATCATTTAATACTTTAATAATCTTTGCTATCTCTATATGATTTGAACATTCTAAAATTAATTTCTCAATCTTACTTATCATTTCACTATCCAGATTATAATGATATCTCTTTATATTCCCTTCACGAGTTCTGCCAAGAAAAAAACGCGGTGCTTTCGGATTTCCCTGTTCATTTACACATATCATTTTTCCTACTTGATTATGAACAAATAAAACCTCTGCCTGAATTGCTATTAACTCAAGTTCTGAAAGCCTCATTTATATCCTCCTTAGTTACTATGTGTAGTCTCCATATACTATCCATACTCTATTTTTCATGTTCAAAACAAAAACCCCATTTAAATACACATTACTGAATCCATCATACTAAATGACTTCTTCATTCTGTCTATCTAAATGGGATTAATTCGTACCCTTTATTTCTTCTTCTTTTTACTCCATTGGTTGTTGTGGCTGCACTACTTCATTCGCCCCAGCTTGTCTCAACATAGTTGCAATATCTTTAAAGCCTCTTTTTTCAGCATGTTGCAATGGCGTAGTCCCTTCATTGTTAGCCATATTTACATCCGCTCCATGCTCAATAAGCATTTGAATTACCCTTTTATGGCTGTCACTACCATTTCCTAACACAATCGTTTCTAATAATGCTGTCCCACCACGATTATTTTTATAATTCACATCAATATCCGTATGTTCTAATAATTCTTTTACGACCTCTACATGACCACGCTCTGATGCAGAAATTAATGCTGTTCCACCCGACCTAGTAGTTTCTTTCGTATTAGCACCTGCATTAATTAGTAGTTTTACGATGTCTGTATAGCCCTCTCTGCTAGCATAAAGAAATGGATTGCTTTGTTTTTCATCTTGGATTTCAATATCGGCTCCTGCATCAATTAACGCTTTAACTGTCTCTATATGATTTTGATACACCGCTGCCAAGATAGGTGTTTCTCCATTATCGCCCTCTACGTTTATATTTGCCCCGTCCTTTATTAATTTCATAGTCGTTTCTGTATCACCTAGGGTCGCAGAAAGCAATAATTGCTTATCCATTAAATTTATACCAGTCTCTTCTTTATCTTTTTCCTTTTCTTTATGCTTTTCTTGCTTTTTTTCGTTTTTCACGTGAACCGGTTTCGATTCAGGTTCTTCTTGCTTATCACAAGCCACTACCATCATTAAAAGTCCTAATAATGTACATAATAAAATTTTTTGTTTTCTCACAACTACAGCTCCTATGAAAGATAATGTTTTCTTAACCATTCCTCCATCACATGCAATAACTCTTCTTCAATAGATTTATCCATAAGTACCTTATATTCCTTCTTCAATTGTCATAGTATACTTATGCTCATGTTTTCTCAACATATAATTCATGTTTGGAATGATATGCCACCCAGCTCCATCATTAATATTATGGAGCAATTAGTTTAGCATGTTTCAGCGATACTTGTACATCTTTGTTACCCTTAATTCCCCTAAAGATGTCACTATTTTATATTGTAACTGTTCTTCTAACCATTTTACACCTTTTATCTTTCTATTTGCATCTCACTAACAATAGAAAAAGACAACCTTGGGGTGGTTGTCCTTACTCTAGCTACTTTTTCGTATTAATGAGAATGTCCTCCGCTATTCCCATTTTTCGGTTTCCCCATCATCTCTTTATTCATTTCCCACTTATGCTCTGATAATTCTTTGTCGGAAAGGACCTTCCCCTTATATTTAGATACAAAACTTTCCGCATCTTTTTTATCTTTAAACGAGATCACGTTATAAGCCATAGGTGTTGTTATTGTTTTATCATATACATAAGTTGCGTCCTGTAATGGAACCCAATCTTTCGTATTATAGTCTCGTACAAACTTTTCTTTCGTCTTCTCATTTTTATTGTTATCCATCCATTTATACATACAGCCAATATCATCAAACTTTAAGGCTTTTCCATTATCTAAAATAATTTCTGTTGCGAATTGATTATCCATTACCCCTATTTGACAAATATCACACTTATCATGTTTCTCATCAATTGCCACAGCTGTTGTTTCCTTTTTCCCACATCCCACTATCGTAAATAAGAAACATAAACATATAGCAAGCACAACATACTTTACTCTCATCTTTATTTCCTCCCTAAAAAACAATATAATCCCCCTCAACGAGAATACATTATTCTAAAATATCTATTCGTTATATTTATATTCAACTAGAAGAATATCAAAAAACTGTGTGAAATTTGTGAAAAAACAATGTTATTTTTGTAATATATGGAACAAAAAAGAGATGTGCAGTTACTTCTACACATCTCTCATCATTCACAACCAGTAATTAATAAATCATCTTCTAACTTAACTAATAATGTGTCCGCATCAATTTTCTGTCCAACTTCTACATTTACTAATCTTATATTTCCACTGATCCCTACTGCGATTTTTTCAATCTCACCGTCATTTTTTCGGATCATCATTAATTTCTCCCATTCATATACGTAAGAGGATTCATTAATACAAATCTCTTCTACTATTCCTGTACATGAACTATAAATCTCTTCTATTCTTGTTTCCATTCAAAATCTACTCCCTACTTCACGCGCTTCTCTTTTTCACCTTATTCTACCATTCTTGTATACAGGTATTTATCTTTTTAAAAATTCAAAATTACCTCGTGAACAAAATGATCAAAATAAAGATTATGCTTCTAATGATGTTATTTTCTTAATTATTTACCATTCGAATTGAACCTTTTATTATAAATAAAAAACCTTTTATCTGAATTTTTATTTTATTTTGAAAGCGCAATCATTTTCTGAGGGGGAAATTACATGGTAGCATTACTTGGATTTGCAATGGTATTTGTCTTTATGTTTTTGATTATGACTAAACGTATGTCAGCATTAGTAGCATTAATATTAATTCCAATTATTTTCGCATTAATTGGTGGATTTTATGCAAATATGGGTCCTATGATGTTAGACGGTATTAAAAAGTTAGCACCTACTGGTATTATGCTTATGTTCGCCATTTTATATTTTGGGATTATGATTGATAGTGGTTTATTTGATCCTGTCATTAGTAAAATTTTGAAATTTGTAAAAGGTGATCCTTTAAAAATTGTTGTTGGTACGGCTATCCTTACTATTATCGTTTCATTAGATGGGGACGGAACAACAACATATATGATTACAGTTTCCGCAATGTATCCACTATATAAACGTCTTGGGATGAATCCACTTATATTAGCTGGGGTTGTTATGTTAGGAGCAGGTGTGACAAATCTTACACCTTGGGGTGGACCAACAGCTCGGGTTATGAGTGCTCTTGGACTTGATGCATCAGAACTCTTCACACCACTTATACCAGGAATGATTGCTGGTGCAATTTGGGTAGTTTTCGTTGCCTACTATCTTGGAAAAAAAGAAAGAAAACGTTTAGGAATTATGGATGTACAATACTTAAAACACATGCAAACAATGGATGAGCAAGCTGCGACAGTTGAAGCTGAAATACATAAACGCCCGAAACTGCTATGGATTAACTTTTTATTAACTGCTTCCCTCCTCGTCTGTCTCATACTAGAAGTTATGCCGTTACCTGTTTTATTTACAGTCGCTTTTGCTATTGCTGTTATGATTAACTACCCTAACTTAGAACAACAAAAAGAGCGTATTGCGTCTCACGCTGGAAACGTATTAGCGGTTGTTTCTCTCGTCTTTGCTGCTGGAATTTTCACAGGTATTCTATCTGGAACAAAAATGGTAGATGCGATGGCTCAAAGTGTTGTTACTCTTATACCAGATGCACTTGGCCCCCAGCTTCCAATTATTACAGCTTTACTAAGTATGCCGTTCACATTTTTCATGTCTAATGATGCTTTTTACTTCGGTGTATTACCTATTTTAACGAAAGCTGCTGCAGCTTACGGAATTAGTGCAGCAGAAATGGGACGTGCTTCGTTACTCGGTCAACCTGTTCACTTACTGAGTCCCCTCGTTGCTTCCACTTATTTATTAGTCGGTATGGCAAAGGTTGATTTTGGTGAACACCAACGATTTACTTTACTTTGGGCTGTTGGAACGACAATGGTTATGTTGATTACTGGAATTGCAATTGGAATTATTCCAATATAAGATGAAACTAGAAAAAACAGTAGAGGAAATGTAATCCTCTACTGTTTTTATTGTTGCGGAAGTCCCCTATGAAGAAACGCGGAAATACCTTCTTTCTGGCCTCCCCACACTTCCATATATAAGCTCCGCATGCACTTTCTTTCCAGAGATCAAATACTCTAAATAGCGCCTCGAAGTTGATCGGCTTACACCTACCATTGAACTTAGCATCTCTGCAGTAATTCCCTCCTCATTAACAGTTAACATATGCTTTTTTATTTTTGCTAACGTTAAAGGATCGATTCCTTTTGGTGCATATTCTATTTGATTTGCCTGCACCCCTCTTTGGGACCATAGATGTTCAATCTGTTCTGAAGATAATTGAGCATTTTTCTTTAACTTCGTAATCTTCTTTTGATAACTTTCTAAACTTGTTTTAAACCGATCAAACGTAAGTGGCTTTACGATATAATCTGTTACTCCGCCTCGTAAAGCATGCCGCACTACATCCGTCTCTGATGCGGCTGTAATCATAATAATATCTGTATCATGCAAATTATGCCTAATATATGTGACGAGTTCAGTCCCTTGCATGTCAGGTAAATATACATCTAATAAAACGAGTTGCGGCTTTACAAACTCTAACCATTCCTTCGCCTGTTCCCCAGTCGTTGCTGTTCCAATTACTTTAAACCCCTCAATTTTTTCAGTAAAACGACGATGAATTTCCGCAATCCGAATATCATCTTCTACAATCAATACTTCAATCCCCTCATTCATTACAATTCGCCTCTCTCTTTCGGTAATGCAATGATAAATAAAGCACCACCTAAATCCCCTTTTTCAATCGCAATACTTCCATTTAAATCTTCCACTAACTCTTTCACTTTTGCTAACCCATATCCACGTTTTTCGCCCGCTTTCGTCGAAAAACCTTTATAGAATATGCTTGTAATTATTTCATCATGAACACCTTGTCCTGAATCTTCCACTTCAATTAATATTTCTTCTCCAATGTCTGTTACAAACATTCTTACTTTCTTATCATGCTCGTGATTTCTTTCAATTGCTTCAAATGCATTCGTGATCAAATTCCCTAAAATAGAAACAACGTAATTACTCTCAATATGCGGACTTAACTTTTCTAAACTACTTTCCCGATCTAACATAAAATCAATCTTCAACTCTCGCGCCCTATTATAAAATCCAATTAAAATCCCGCCTAACCACGGATTTTGAATTCGTTTCATAATAAATTGAACGAATTCTTGATATACTGCCGTTTCCTTATGAATAAGCTCTAAAGCATCTTCATACGACTCTAATTGGATAAGACCTGAAAGCGTATACAATAAATTATTATATTCATGCGTTTGTGCCCGCAATGCCTCTGTATATTGCCGCGTTTGAGACAATTCTGCTGTTAATTGATCCATTTCAGATTTCAGGCGTAAGCTGGATACTACACCAGTTACTTTATGATTAACTTTAATAGGTAGACGATTGGCAATAACATCCTGCCCCTTTATATTTAATTGGCGATCAAATTGTTCTTCTCCGGTTTGAAGTACATCCAGTATCGATGAATTAGGAATAACATCTAAAATAAATTCTCCCATTATATTTTGTTGTTTATCTAAAGAAAGGATATCGTATGCCGCTTGATTTACTAAACTAACCATTCCATTTTTATCGATTACTACAATCCCTTCACGTACAGATTGAATAACTGTACTATGCTCCTCATATAAAGATGAAATTTCTTCTGGCTCCATTCCAAACATCATCCGCTTAATACTTTTTGCTAAATATACAGAGCCAATTATCCCAATTAACAGACCTGTTATTGTAATCCAAAACACACGCTTTCCATACACGTCTATCGCTCCATGAATATCATCCATTGAAAAACCAACAGATACTACACCAATAATTTCATTATCCTGATTACGAATTGGGACTTTTCCGCGTAATGAAGGCCCTAATGATCCTGTTGCTTTCGAAACGTAAGATTTCCCTTCTAATAGGACCCCTTTATTATCTCCGCCCACCATAGCTTCTCCTATTTTCTCTCGCTTAGGATGTGCATAACGAATACCATCTTTATTTCCAACTACAATAAAGTCCGCATCTGTTTCGATTCGAATTTTTTCTGCAATTGGCTGAATAATAGAAGCTGGATTTTCTTTTTGAAAAGCTTCCCCGATTTCCGGTATAGCAGCAACTGTTTTCGCAACATGCAACGCCCTTTTTCCAATTTGCTCTTCTACTGTTTCAGATAATATATAGTAAAATAAATAACTCGTTAACAGCAGTACAACAAGAATAAGTGTACTAATAGTTAATGTAATTCTCGGTTGTAGTTTCAATTTCTTCAATTTCAAAATCATTCCCCTAACATTACTGAAGATAGAATTCAAAGAATATACAGATTTTTCAACTTAATCATACCACATTTATTTCTTTACTTTTATATCATTATTCACTACTCTGCCTTAGTGTTAGCAGAGAGTCCTATAAACACACAAAAGCCCCTCTAATATCTATTTACTAGAGGGGCTTTTCACCTTACTATTCCTTATCTTTCTCTACTTCTTTTTTCTCACCTTCTACTACAGATACGACAGGTTTATCGTTTGATAGTTGCTGTACTGCGCCTTTTCCAGCAAATCCTTCTAGTAATTCTTTTAAATCAATACCAGAAGAAGCTTTTAGCGTTTCTTGCATTGTTGCCATTAAATCAGTCGCATACCCTGCAACTTTTCCGGCGCCGCTATTCTTTCCACCGCCGCCTGTATCGACAACTGTAATTTTATCAATGTTGCTAAGCGGGCTTGCAATTTCTTTCGCATAGCTTGGAAGCATTTTAAGAACCATATCCATAATCGCGGCTTGCCCATATAATTCAAATGCTTCTGCAATTTTTTGTTTCGCTTCTGCTTCTGCTAAACCTTTTAACCTAATAACATCTGCTTCCGCTGTACCTTGTGCCTTTTGTACTTCTGCCTTTGCCTGACCTTGTGCTTTTTCAATTTCTGCTTTTGCTAAACCTTCTACACGAACTTCTTCTGCACGTGCTCTTGCTTCTGCTTCAATTTTATATTGATCCGCATCTGCTTTTTTCATTTGTTTTACTTTTTCCGCTTCAGCTGATTGTTCAACAGCATAGCGATCTGCATCTGCCTTTTTCTTTACTTCTGCATCGTATTGCTTTTCACGACGCGCAATCTCTTTTTCTTCTAACTCAATTTGCTTTTCACGCTCAATGATTTTAACTCGCATTTGCTCTTCTGTAACACCTTGTTGTGCTTTCGCTTGTTGTAATTCATAGGAAAGATCTGCATCTGCGCGAGCTTGTTCTTGGTCTCTCTTATAAGATTGTACTTTTAATTCTTTATGTTTTTCAGCTTCAGCGATTTGTGCATCACGTTGATATTCTGCTTCTTTTGCTTCTTTCTCAGCACGAGCTTTTTCAATTCTCGCCTCTTTTTCACGCTCTGCATTTGCAACTGTTGCATCACGCTTAACCATTGCAATTTGCGGCTGACCAAGTGCATCTAAGTAACCGTTTTTATCCATTATTTCTTTAATTGTAAAGGAAACGATACGAAGTCCCATCTTCTTCAAATCAGTCGAAGCTACTTCATGCACCTTTTGTGCGAATTGCTCTCTATTACTATAAGCATCTTCTACTGTCATAGAAGATAAAATAGCACGTAGATGCCCTTCTAAAACTTCTTTTGCTTCTACTTTTAACTCTTCCGTTTCTTTTCCTAAATATTGTTCAGCTGCTGTAGAAACTTCTTCAATTGTCGATCCTACTTTAATAATAGAAACACCGTTTACTGTAATCGGTACACCTTGTTTCGTATACGTATCACGTGTTCCAACTTCTAATTTGTAGTTTAATAAGCTAAGAAGTTCTGCTCGTTGCATAATTGGCACAACGAAAGTACCACCACCGCGGATAATCTTAATCTTCTTTCCATCATCAGTGGTAACAACATTCTTTCCACTACCAAGCCAGTTCCCTGTTACAATTAATGCTTCATCTGGACCAACTGTACGATACTTCGTAATGAATACTAAAATGAGTAGAAGTAAAATTGCGAGTAAAACTCCACCGATAATTAATGGAATCGTCATGTAAATTCCCCCTTATAATTTTGGTTTTTTTAAAGAATAAGCGATGTTTTGTACAAGCAAAACACCATCTTGAACTCCCTCGATAATAACTTCCGTTCCTTGTGAAATATCTTTCTTTCCAATTGTTTTAGCTGGGATTGCATTACTTCCAAATTTAGAGGAGATTAATACTTCACCAAATCCTTCTGTAGGAATTGTCGTAATGACTTCTCCCTTGCAACCAATGAATTCATCCATACGTTGTACAGTATTTTGTTCAGCCTCTGCAATTGGTTTTAAAATTAGTATTTTCATTATGAAAACACCGATAAAAGATATAGCAAATGAGGCCCCGAAAATAACGAGACTATTATAGGAATATAAATATTCTCCTATATAACTAAGTCCACATAACATGGCGAAAAAACTAAGTAGCAACGTTACAACGGATACAGATCCGCCTCCAAAACTAAATATTGATTCAAAAATATCTCCAAAAAAGATATAAATAACAGTAAGTATAGTTGCAATTGTAAATCCGTATAAATAAATTGTTTCAAGTGGATAACCAAACAAGATCATTCCTTATCCCCCTTTCTTAAACAACCCTCTTTTTATTTGTATGAATCACCTCTTTCAAAGATTATTGTTCTTAATTTTCAGTTATTTATTTTTAAAGAAAAACCTGTAAGACAGGCCCCTAAAAAAGAACAGGAGAAACCTATTGTGACAGGCTCCTCCTAGTAAATAACCGATATATTATATATCTATATAATATATTATTTTCCACAAAAAGTAAAGTTAAACATACATTGGAAAAGCATTTATTTTACTGATAATGCGTATGTTCCATCGCCATTATCATATTTATATACATACAAGTAGTACTTACCTGGTTTTGCATTAAATTTTGCTTCTATATGATTTCCATTAGCTTGACCGTAAGCTGCATAATTTTGCATATCTGATTCATGGTGAAGTACCCATGTCATCCCGATTCCATGCTCATTTAAAACAGAAATATCGATATCTTTCGCTGATGCTACATTAAATGTATAAACATCGGTGTGATCCCCGCTGATAAGGCTACCTTTTATAGTAGTGTTTAGCCCGATGCGATTTGCTTCCTCTGGACGATTATTTGGTTCAGATTCTGTTAAACTTCCATCTTTAATCGTAACATTTGTTTCGCTTCTACTCTCTTTTCCTTTATCATCTTTTACTCTTAACGCTACTTTATAAGTTCCTTCTCTTTCATATGCATGTACTGGATTAACTTCTGTACTTGTTCTTCCGTCTCCAAACTCCCATGAATAAGAAACGATTTTTCCATCTTCGTCGTTTGATCCATCACTTTTGAATTGAATTCCTTCTTTTACAAGCCCATTATAAGGACCGTTTATATTAACTGTCGGAGCTTTATTTTCTCCGTCATCTTTTGCGATACCATGAAAGACTACATCATATTCAAATTGATTGGAACTATTCACACGATAATTGACGAAATATGCTGTAACCGTTTTGTAGCCGCTCCATTCTTTTTGCGGCAATTGTTCTAAAGCTTCATTTACTCTTTTACTCATTGCGTTCCAGTCTTCTGATTCACCTTTTGTTACACTACCTGTAAACGTACCTTCTAATGTAAATGTATTAAAGAATTGAGACTCATATTTTGTCATTTTTGTATCTTTCATAGACAACTTCTCACTAATTTCTTTCTTCACTTCTGTTAACGATTTTGGTGCATGTTCAGTTAAATAATCATCTGCTACCTCTGGTACATTATACTTATCTTGATTATCAATTAACTGCTGCATATAAGCTTGGTACTCTTTATTTAACTTCGGATCTTTACTTAAAGTTTCACGATATGTATCATAATTTTTCACGTCATTCGCACGAATTAAATCTTGAATTTTATCAAACGTTTCAAATTGATGAGTATATAAGTACGACTGCAATGCAAACGAGTAATTATAAAAATCCCAAGAACCATATTTAGCAAATAGTGTACGCTCTGCCGTATAACGGCTTGCAGGATCAGATGATAACCCACTAATTATGCTCTTTCTCGGTACAACGTTATTCGTACGAGTAGATCCTGCGAAAAATTCTGCATTCCCTTCTTGGAACCAAGTTAATCTTTCATTTTGATACATATCTCCTCTTCCAAATAAACCTGGTACTTCATATCTTCCTTGAAGATAATGAGTAAACTCATGACGGAATAACTCTTCTAAACTATAAATACTTTGCTCTGGCGTACGCTCATATGTAAAGAATGTACCTGTCTCTTCAATATAAATTCCACCGTTATTCGTCTCATATCCGTACAGTTGTCTATTTAACTGATATTCATCCGGAGTATTATAAATTACTATCGTTAATACATCGTCTGCATTGCCTTGTTCTAAAGCTTTATCATTTCCAATTACACGATGATATTGAGCCTTTACTTCCTTTGCTGCCCAATATAATCTCTTAATTTTCTCTTCGGATACTTTATCTCCCGTTTTGAATACAATAGATCCATCATCAAATGTATACGTTTTTGGTAAGTATTGCTCTTTTCCTTCTTTACGTATCTTCTCTAAATCTACCGTATTCCCGCTATAATCTTTCCCATTATAGTTTGTTGTAATTTGTTCTACCGCAACAAAATACGGTTCACTTAAACGTGGATGCATATGCATCGCTTGTGTAGCAACCTCTAATCCTTTATTTGGATTACTATGAAACTTCCCTAAACGGCTAGCAAAATAAATTCCATTATTAACGAGCCATTTATTTTCTGGCGTTACTTCATTTAGAAGAGCAATACGATTTATTTCATTAATAAACCCATCTACTTTTCCATACCACATCGTTTCATTCGCTTCTTTACGAGCCTCAATTAAGTAAGACTGTATATCATAGTCAATGCCTTGCATCATATCGTACACAGCTTGTCCTTTCATACGATCGTCTACATATGCATTAAAATTATCATTATATTGTTTTAAAATATTCGATGCGTATTGCACCGTTTCAACATCACTTGATGCATTACTAATTAATTTACCGTATGCAGATACTACTGTATCTTGCTCATTTGTTCCAAGCTTAAAGTTTGGATTTTTTGCGATTGCTTTTAAAGCAGGTAAACATTTGTCCTGAAAGCTTCTTTCATTCAAGGCGCTTAATTCATTATTATAAAATGCAAGATAAAAAGCTGAACGTAACACTTCAGTAAACGTTTGAATTCCTTTTGAATCATCTTTCGTAAATGTACTACCTCTATGAGCTAATTCGTCTATAATTACTTGCATTTTTCCTTTGTCCTGATAAAAAGTTTTCGCGTCTTCATTAAACTGGAACAAGTCTGTAATTTGATTCCACTTAATACTTCCTAACGTTTCAATCAATTCTTGATGACTCATTTTGTTTAAATCCGCCATTGAATAACTTTCTTTAACCTGCTTTACTTTTGAACTCTTCATAATAGATGCTGGTCGCTGTGAAAAGTCTCCTACTTTTAAACGTTCTTGAAATGATAATGTTTCCTCAGCTTTAGAAGCGTGTCCGATCTCATCTACTGGTTTTTCAATTCCAACTGGTTTCGAATGCAATACATTATATGGGACCTTTTCTTCTGCTAATACATTCGTTTGAATTGCTCCTAACGATAGCGCCATTGTACTAATACTAAGCATCACTTTATTAATCTTTAATTTCTTGTTCATATCATTACCCCCTATTTATATATTCCATTCACGAAATTAACATATTATCTGGATAAAATGATATAAAATGCAATATTTCATATTATTTCTTCATACATTTTGAACGTATCGTGAACGAAAAGTACTCACAATTTCCGCTACAGTTTCTCCATTATTTAAGTGATCAAAACATCCTCGTATTAATATCCTTCCCCTATTCAAAAAGACCTTATCATAAGCATATTTCAACATGAAATTGCTATGATAAGGTCTTCTCAAAAAAATATATATTATTTGTAATAATAAGATAAAACGTTATTTATTTCTTAAATAATCTCTTTCTAAATACAAACATACTTAATGCTGAAAGAACAAGTGCTAATCCAGAAAGTAAACTCGATGTGTTAGCTTGACCACCAGTTGCTGCTAAAGATTTCTGATTTTCCTCTTGCTTCTTAGCATGTTGTTTATTTGAATCTTTTTCTTTCGTACTCTCTTGTTCTACCACTTTCACTGACCCAACTTGATTATCCCCTTTTGGCTCTTGATCCAATCTAGTTGTCACTTCTTTTACCTCTTCTTTTGTACCTTCAACTTCTTTTGTTTCTCCAACTTCTTTTGCTGGTTCTTTTACTTCTTCTTTTGTTTCTTCAACTTCTTTTGTCGGTTCTTTTACTTCTTCTTTTGTTTCTCCAACTTCTTTTGCTGGTTCTTTCACTTCTTCTTTTGTACCTTCAACTTCTTTTACCGGCTCTTTTACTTCTTCTTTTGTTTCTTCAACTTCTTTTTCCGGTTCTTTTACTTCTTCTTTTGTTTCTTCAACTTCTTTTGTCGGTTCTGTCACTTCTTCTTTTTCAACTATATTTTGGATTACCGTTCCGTTAAAACTTATACTAATTTCATCAGAATCCAAATCAAATTTATACACCTTTTCACCTGGGGTACTCCATTTTATTACTCCGTTATTAAGCGTTCCGCCCTCACCTGTCATTTTGATATTGTCAATAGCTTCTCCTTCTAAGTCATATACAGGGACTTGAATTTCTTCATTTACTTTTGCTTCATCTAAAATGATTTTTTGTCTCCCGACATCAATTGAAAACCACTGCCCTAATTGTATTAACGGTCTTACATCACGAATTTCATTCCCTGCTAAATTCAAGCTAAGTAAGTCTAGCATTGAACCAATAACCGTTACATCTTTAATATGATTGTCTGCAAGATTTAACCATTGTAAGTTTTTTAATGAAGATAACGGTGTTATATCTTCAATTTGATTATGAGATACATTCACATTATTCAATTGTTTCAAGTTCGAGATGAACTCAATATTTTTCAAGCCTACTCCTTCTAAAGTGAGGTTTTCTAAGTTCGTCATGTACTCTAAACCTGTTACATCTTTTATCTCTTTTTCTTTTTCTTTAAGTATCTCTAATGTTTTAATCTGTAATAAATCTTCTTTTGTTATAGGAGCGTTTAAATTCTCTCTACCTAAATTCTCTTTATTAATATGTTGTTGTAAATGTTTATCCAGGATTACATTTTGACTTTCTTTTTGTTTTTCAACTATTTTCTGGACAACCATCCCATTAAATCTTATTTTACTTTCAGCAGAATTCATATCTAGTTTAAATTCATATATTTTTTCTCCAGGACTATTCCATTTTATAAATCCGTTATTCAGAGTAGCTCCCTCACTTTTCAAATTAATATTTTGAAGTGGTTCTCCTTTAAGATTATATATTGGAATTGTTATTTCTTCATCTACGCTTGCTTCATCTAAAAAGATTTTTTGTCTCTGAATGTCAATCCCAATTCGCTTACCTAGTTCTTGAACAGGCCTTATATCAAAAATCTCATTCGCTGCAAGGTTTACTTCGTATAAATCTGTTAGCTCGCCAAGTGCTGATATATCAGAAATATAATTCTCTTCTAAATTCAGTACTTGTAATTTTCCTAATTTAGATAATGGTGATATATCTTTTAGTTCACTATCAGCAATTTCTAGTTCAATAAGATTACTCATTTTACTAATAGGCTCAACATCACTAATTTTATTATTTCCTATCCATAGTAGTTTCACATTCTTTAACTTCTCAATACCCGAAAGATTACTAATTTGATTATTTGCTAAGTATACTTCTTCTAACGATAACACTGTAAATAATGGTGTAAGATCCTTTATATTATTACCGATTAAATCTAATATTTTAATCTTTTTCATTTGACTTAACGGTGTAAGATCTGCAATTTTATTATCTCTTAAAAAGAGCATGTCAAGATTCTCTAGCTTAGAAACGGGTTGAATGCTTTCAATTGGATTAGAGGATAAATCTAAATATTTCAAATGTCTCAATTCTGAGATAACAGATATGTCTGTTACGTTAGACTCTCTTAATGTCAACTTCTCTAAGTTTGTCATATATTCTAAACCAGCTATTTCATTTATTCCTTCACCTGAATATATGGTTAATGTTTTAATCTTTAATAAATCTTCCTTCGTTATAGGTTCATTTATATTTTTTCTATCTAAATTGTACTTATTAATATGCTGTTGTAATTTCTTATCAACTATTACATTCGCAACTTTTTCTTGTTGTTCCACTTTATCCTCTTTATTTTCCTTTTGCTTTTCTGGAACATTATTTTCTAAATTTAAAGTATTTACTTCAAACTGTACTTGATATTTATTGTTATATCCCATTGTCGGAATATAAATATGCATTTGCATATTATACCTTTTTCCTAATTCTCCAACTTCAAATTGAATAACCTTCGTCCCATTTTTCTTTTTATCCTCAGATATTACTTTCACATCATGAAACACACCAGAAGTATGAATATCCTCTGTTTTCAAGTATTGAAAGAAATCACTATCACTTAACGTTGCCGTTACGATTTTCTTTCCGTTCTCGATTGTTAATTTCGGATCCTTTATATAAACAGCTGCCATGGACTCTTCATTTGTTTTATCTTTATACGCTTTAATAACAGCATCATATGTACCATTTTCTAAAGCATATCCAGTTTTATTTGCCTCAATTGCTACTGCCGCTAAAGCAGGTGTCGAATATACAGCAAACGGTAACGATAACGTCGCCGCTATTAACATTGCATTTATATGTTTTCTTTTATTTTTTTTCAACTTTACATCTCCTCCGAAATATATAAATCAAAATGTAATCATTCTCGAATAAATGATAATGATTTTCATTATCATTGTCAACTAAAAAAATAAAAAGTTTACAAAAAAATAAACCCCTTCAAAAGGGGTTATGCCATTTTCTCTCCTGATTCTTCTTTAAAAAAGCTCTTCATCGCATGAAATACATCTGCTTTTTGTTTTAAAATATAATATCTGAAGTTCTCATCTTTAATATTTTTATAGGCTGACATGAGCGTACTATGGCGGTTGTACTGATTCACTTCCCCATACCCAAACATATTACACTTCTTCATCAACTCTTCAACAAGCTTTACACATCTAGCATTATCTGAAGTTAAATTATCACCGTCTGAAAAATGGAATGGATAAATATTATAACGGTCTGGTGAATATTTATTATCGATTAACTCAAGTGCTTTTTTGTATACGGAAGAACAGATCGTTCCACCACTTTCTCCTTTTGAGAAAAATTCTTCTTCTGTAACGACCTTCGCTTCCGTATGATGGGCAATAAACTCAATGTCTACGGTTTCATACTTTGTGCGTAAAAATCTTGTCATCCAGAAAAAGAAGCTACGTGCCATATACTTCTCCCATATCCCCATCGATCCACTCGTATCCATCATCGCTAATACAACAGCTTTTGAATCTGGCTTTAACACTTCATTCCAAGTACGGAACTTTAAATCTTCTTGGTGAATTGGATGGAAAGATGCTTTACCACGCATTGCATTTCGTTTATATGCAGATATCATCGTTCGCTTCTTATCGATATTTCCCCATAATCCTGTTTTTCTAATATCATTAAATTCAATGTGTTCAATCCGGTTTTCATCCAGTTCTTTTCTCTTTAAATTAGGCAACTCTAACTCTTTGAAAAACGCTTGCTCCAATTCTAAAATTGAGACTTCTGCTTCATAATAATCTTCTCCAGCTGCATCTCCTGCCCCTTGCCCTTTTCCTGGTCCTTTCTGCTTTTGACCACCTGATCCATCTCTCGCAACGACATCGCCAACTTTGCTGTCACCGTTCCCTTGCCCAACATGTTTATTTTTATCATAATTGTATCTAATCTTATATTCATCTAAAGAACGAATCGGTATTTTCACAACATCCCTACCATTAGACATAACAATATTTTCTTCCGTTACAAGATCTGGTAAATTATTTTTAATTGCCTCTTGTACTTTTTCTTGATGGCGTTGTTGGTCGTCATATCCTTTGCGATGGAGGGACCAGTTTTCCTGTGAAATTGTATAGTTTGGTTGATTTTCTTCGCCCATGCCTTTCCCCCCTTACTGTATTGGTTTTCTCTTATGAACAGCAATCTATAATTTTGTTTTCTAGTGTGCGTAACTATAATATTTGAAAAATAACTGTTCATCGAAAATCATCCCATAAACATATATAGCGTTTTTCATACAATACTCCGAGCATCTTAAACAAAATTTTGCCACTCACATAATAGAAAGAAACATTCAGCCGTTGATAAGAAAGAAACACAATGCATTGTTGCACACATTTTCGTTTTGCAACATATTGTATTGTGTTGGCTTTTTTGTATGAATGGTTGGTTACTCTATCATATGCATATTGTAAAAATAATTGACAATAAATTCATAAAATCGCATCTTAATTTATTATATTCGGACAAGCTATGACATTTTTTACAAATATCAATAGATAACAAAACGCCGTCCCAAGAATAAGAGACAGCGTTTTGTTATCAAACTATCGATTTAACAAACTACCTACATATCGTAACAATTCATTCGCGGATGAAGAATTATAGCCATGCTCATCAATTAAGCGTGCAACAACATCATTGATTTTCTTAAGCTGATTTTCGTCTGGTGTTTTCGTTGATGTTGTAATTTTCACTATATCTTTTAAATCAGCAAATAGTTTTTTCTGAATCGCTTCACGAAGACGTTCGTGTGAATTATAATCAAAGCGCTTCCCTTTACGTGCATAAGCAGAAATGCGAATTAAAATTTCTTCACGGAATGCCTTTTTAGCATTTTCTGAAATTCCAATTTGCTCTTCAATCGAACGCATAAGTTTTTCATCTGGGCTCATTTCTTCACCTGTTAAAGGATCACGTAATTTTGATTTATTGCAGTACGCTTCGACGTTATCTAAGTAATTATCCATAAGTGTCTTAGCTGATTCTTCGTATGAATAAACAAACGCTTTTTGTACTTCTTTCTTAGCAATTTCATCGTATTCTTTTCTCGCTAATGAGATGAAATTCATATAGCGCTCTCGGTCTTCACTACTAATTGACGGGTGCTGATCCAATCCGTCTTTTAACGATCTCAGTACATCTAGTGCATTAATAGATGGTACCTCTTTTCGAATAATTGTAGAAGAAATTCGGTTAATGACATAACGAGGATCAATCCCCTTCATACCTTCATCTTGATATTCGCGTTGCAATTCTTCTACATCAATCGCATTATACCCTTCTACGGTTTCTCCATCATATAAACGCATCTTTTTAATTGAATCAATATCCGGACGCTTCGGATCTTTTAAACGAGTTAAAATAGTGAACATTGCTGCAACGCGAAGTGTATGCGGTGCAATATGAACATTGGACACATCACTTTCACGAATCATTTTTTCATAAATATGTTCTTCTTCACTAACCCGTAAATTATATGGAACCGGCATTACAATAATTCGTGAATGCAATGCTTCATTTTTCTTATTTGCTATGAAGGAACGATACTCTGTTTCATTTGTATGCGCTACAATTAATTCATCTGCTGAAATAAGCGCAAATCTGCCTGCCTTGAAATTTCCTTCTTGTGTAAGCGATAATAAATGCCATAAAAATTTCTCATCACATTTTAGCATCTCTTGGAATTCCATCATTCCACGGTTCGCCTTATTTAATTCTCCATCAAATCGATATGCACGAGGATCTGATTCCGAACCGTATTCTGCAATTGTAGAAAAGTCTAGACTACCTGTTAAATCGGCAATATCTTGTGATTTTGGATCAGAAGGACTAAATGTACCAATTCCTGTACGGCGATCTTCAGAGAAGAAAATACGCTCTACAACTACATCCTCAATTCTTGACCCGTATTCTTGCTCTAGACGCATAACATTTAATGGTGATAAATTCCCTTCAATTCTTACTCCATACTCATCAAAGAAATCATTCCGTAAATGCTGCGGAATTAAATGAAGTGGATCTTCATGCATTGGGCAGCCTTTTAATGCAAAAATCGCTCCACGATCTGTTCGTGAATATGTTTCTAATCCTCGTTTCAACATCGTAACTAATGTTGATTTCCCCCCACTAACAGGCCCCATTAATAACAAAATACGTTTTCTAACATCTAATCGTTTTGCAGATGGATGAAAATATTCTTCCACAAGGCGTTCTAAAGCATCCTCTAATCCAAATAGCTGATTACTAAAGAAGTTATATTTTCTTCTACCATCAACTTCTTCAATCCCAGCATCTTTTATCATATTGTAAATGCGAGAGTGTGCTGTTTGAGCCACCCATGGTCTTTCTTTCACAAGCTCCAAATACTCCGCAAACGTACCTTCCCATTGTAAACGTTCTTCTGCTTCCCGATATTGTTCAACTTTCTTTAGAATATCCATTATAGCTCCTCCCCCATCTCCTTGTTCAATCGGATTATTATAAAAGGTATGCTAGGATGTCCTTAAACATTCTTTAAATCAAAACGAAATATATAATAGCGCTATAAAATTCTCTCCAAAATTCAAAGAAAATTCTGTATAATAAAGGTATTAAAGTTTTTACGCTGCTATTCATTGTAAATAAATTCTTTTCTTCTAGGAACCTTACATACATTTCGATTCACAAATAGGATTCGTAAACCGAAAAAGTAAGGAGGAAATTAGGATGAAGTTATTATTAATTTTAGGTGTATCACTCACATTTCTTACAGCTATTTTCACATCTGGTTATAACGATAAACCAGGTACACATAAAAAGTGATGTGCTGAAAAGCACATCACTTTTTTTCTTGTTTTTTATACACTATTTAAAATAAATATTTTCCACATCGTATATCGATAAAGGACGATTATAAAAATAACCTTGTACGAGTTTCACATTCTTTTCCTTTAAAAATTGTATTTGTTCCGCTTTTTCTACTCCTTCTGCAATTACATTTAACCCTAGAGTATGTGCTAAATGAATAATTGCAGCTGTAATATTCGTATCTCTTTCATCTTTATATATACCTTCCATAAAAGAACGATCAATTTTTAACGTATCAATCGGATATGTTTTTAAATAACTTAAAGATGAATATCCCGTTCCAAAGTCATCTAAATGAATCTTTAAATTTTGTTCTTTTAACTGCATTAACACTCTTTTCGATAAATCTTTATGTATAAGAGCCCCTTCTGTAACTTCTATTGCTAATAAATGAGGGGGGACGTTGTACTTATTTAAAGCACGTGTAATCATCTCTATTAGTGTAATAGAACGAAAATGTCTAGCTGAAATATTAACTGCAATTGGTACAACTTCATACCCTTTATTTAACCATTCACGTATCTGTTCACAAACTTGATGTACTACCCATTCATCAAGTTTAATAATAAATCCTGTTCTTTCAGCAAGTGGGATAAATTGATTTGGCGAGACAAATCCTAGCTCCTTATTCTCCCACCTTATTAATGCTTCCATACTGGCTATCTTTCCCGTTTCAATATTAATTTGAGGTTGATAATATAGGAAAAATTCATTTTTCTCTATAGCACGATGTAACTGATTCTCTATTATAAACCTTTGTTCACGTTCACAATCTAATCCACTACAATAAAAATGATAATATCCTTTTCCCTTTTCCTTTGCTTTTTCCAAAGCTGTGTCGACTCTTTGGAAAAGCATTTTTTCATCCATTCCATCTTTTGGAGCCATTACAATCCCAATTGATGCACTCAAATAAACATCCTCTTCTTCTATTACAAAATTCTCACTAATTCTTTTTAATATTGTTTGTGCCACTTCCTCTACGCATTCTTTCGTTATATTTTCTATTAACATAACAAATTGATCATCATGTTCTCTAAATAAATGCATATCTTCTATTTTTAGTTCTCGTAGGCATTCAGTAACTTTTTTTAATACTTGATCCCCTTCTTTATGACCAAATGTATCATTAATAAGGTGAAATTCATCCAAATCTATAAAAACCAATGCAAATTCTTTATTATCATCTAAAAATTCATTTAGTTTATTTGTACATGATATTCTATTCATTAACCCCGTTAACTGATCGAAGTAAGCCAAATACTCTGTTTTCATCTCATTTAATACTTGCCTCGTAACATCCCTCGTAACAATGTACACCCCGACGATTTCACTATTCACAATAATGGGGATAGTCCTCACAGAAATATAAAGTTCATATCCTTCTTTATGAACATATTTCTTTGCAACAATTTGTTTTGCTTTTCCCTGTAAAGCATTCTTAAATATAGTTTGAACAGTTTTTTCATATTCTTTATTTATAAACTGAAAAATAAATTGGTCCTTTAACTCTTCATATCGATACCCAAAAATTTCATAAGTTGCTGGATTTGCATATGTAATTCTTCCAATAGAATCTACAGATACAATGGAATCATTATTATATTCTAGTAATGACTTAAATAACATTTGTTTTTCTTCTATTTCCGCTTTTTTCTTAACCTGTGCTGTAATATCTCTAGTAATACAAATAATAAACTGACATGTTCCATTTACATCGCATACTGGATTAAGTGAAGATTCATAATGTATATCACCAGCTGGCAAACTAATTACATCACAAAACGTATTTGCTCTCGCTTCTCTCATTACTTTTTCATATTGTCCTTGCAATAACCTTGCCGTATCTTCTGGTAATACTTCTGCAAAAGTTTTTCCATAACATTCTTTCCCTAGCCTGGCGTGATCCATTCCTATTTTATTCACATAAATATATTTAAAAGTTTCATCGTCAATAACTTTCACAATAAACACTAAATCTTGAATAGCATGTAACAGTCCCTGTCTTACTAAATCCATATCTATCATACTTAAAAAGGTATTTTGATTATTATATTGTTCCTTCATATTTATCTCAACCCGTCTTATCTATTTTTATTCATATATCTCATTCTATATGAATATGTACCTTTTTTAAAATGTATGATTACATATTTTTTTAAAAAATAAAAAAGTCGCCAAATGGCGACTTTTAATAAACGATTTCTAAATCTAATCCTGGATAATTTTGTTGACGGAACGCTTCATAAATTAAAATTGCTGCTGTATTAGATAAATTTAATGAACGTACTTTATCCGTCATTGGAATACGTAAACAATGATCGAAGTTTTCTTCAATTACATTAGCTGGTAATCCATTTGTTTCTCTTCCAAATACGAAATAGTAATCCTTCTCACGTTTGCTATAATCAAATGCTGTATGAGCTTTCTCGCCATACTTTGTTAAATAGAAGAATTCACCATCTTTATTTTTCTCATAAAATTCTTCGATTGAATCATAATACGTAACTTTTACGTGCTGCCAATAATCTAGTCCTGCACGCTTTAACATTTTGTCATCCGTTGAAAATCCAAGCGGTCTAATCAAATGTAACTCTGTTCCAGTTGCTGCACAAGTACGTGCAATATTCCCTGTATTTGCTGGAATTTCTGGTTGATATAAAACAACATGTACTCCCACGCGATATTCACCTCTATTTTTTGTCTACTACGTATTATACCACTTGAACGAAAAATCTCTACCCATTAATAATATGAAAGAATTTATATTTCATTTGTGGTGTATATTTACTAGAGTCTTCATAGTTCCAATAACGCCTGCGGCTATTCGCTGAATGTGCATTTACAAGCGGCATACCATCTGCGTCTTTTGCTACTACAATTGTCGTATGATTCCACCTACCATCATCCTCAAAATCATACGCAATTACATCGCCAAGAATAAGGTCTTCTGGCTTTTCTACTGCTTCTGCTCGAAGACCAGCTGTAGCACCTGACAAATACCAATAAAAAGAGTGTGCTACAGCCCAGCTCCAACTCCACTGGTTTCCCCTTTGCCACCACCCTTTACGAATATTAGGATGTCCATTCATTGGCACTTCTCCAGTGTGCAGACATTGTGAAATGAAATTTGTACAATTATCAGGAAAATTACGGTATGCAGGATTGCGATCATCCCACCAACGCTCTGCATATTTCACTGCCTCTAAACGATTATATTGATATGAACCGTATTTTTCTTTCGTGACTTCCCGTTCTAACGTTTCACCTATTTCTATTTCTTCTGACACTTCAAGAGCATAATCATCTATTATACGACTATTTTTCAAACAAACCCGTCGTTTTAATTGTTCCTCTTCGATATAAAATAATTCTTTATGCTTAATTAAATATTTCAAGTGTATTTGATAATCAATTTCTTGATGCTCATTACTATTTAATTGTCTAATGAAAGAAATATCTGCAGTTGCTTTCACTATATGTGCACTACGCTTTTGAAACAATTGTTTCTTTCTCTGTACCATTTGTAACAAATCTATTGCAATACCATCTACATCTGTTCGTTTCTCTGTTATATATGCTAAAAACTGTTGCACTTGCTTTTCAATATTCGCTTTTACAACCATTTCGTCTCCCTCCCATATTACAATATGAAAAAGGGAGATATTATCTACTCTTTTTTCTGTGCTAACAATTCAAGTCCACGATTCATTTCATGAAGAACCTCTTCATCTTTCTCACGTTCCATCGCTTTCTCAATGTCTTCTCCTACTCCATCTCCACCAATTTTCCCAAGTGCCCATGCTGCTGTTCCCCGAAGTACTGGTCTTGGATCATCTTTCATAACACCGATTAAATCAGGAATTGCTGCTGTTTCTTTAAAATGTGCAAGTGCTAAAATAGCATTTCGTTGCAATGGCTTTTTACCTCTCCATGAACCAGACATAACCCCATATTTTCCCTTGAAATCACGATTACTAATTGTTAAAAGTGGTGTTAATAATGGTTTAACTAATTCAGGATCAGGCTCCATTTCAGGATGGTTATGAAAATCCATTCCTTTATTTTTCGGACAAACAGTCTGACACGTATCACATCCATATATACGATTTCCTATTTTATCGCGATATTCTTCAGGCAGAAATCCTTTTGTCTGTGTTAAAAATGCAATACATTTCTTCGAGTCCAACTGGCCGCCTTGTACTAAAGCACCTGTAGGACAAATATCAATACATTTCGTACAACTTCCACATTGATCTTCTATTGGCCGATCAGGAGGGAATGGAACATTCGTAATCATTTCTCCTAAGTATACATACGAACCAAATTCCGGCGTAATAATAGCGCAGTTCTTACCACTCCATCCAATACCGGCACGCTCTGAAACAGCTCGATCACTTAGCTCCCCTGTATCAACCATTGATTTCACTTCTATATCCGGAAGCTTTTCGATTAAATACGCCTCTAACTTTTGCAAACGATCTCGTAAAACAAGGTGATAATCTTGGCCCCAAGAAGCACGACAAAAAATCCCGCGACGTTCTCCACGCTTACTTAATGGTGCATTTTTTAATTTTGAAGGGTACGCTAAAGCAATCGCAATAATTGATTTCGCACCAGGTAACAATAGCTGTGGATTCGTTCTCTTCTCTATATCAGGTTCTTCGAATCCAGACTGATAATTCAACTGTTGTTGCTGGATTAGACGCTGCTTTAACTCCTCAAATGGTGAAGCACTGGCAAAACCTATTTTATCTATACCAATCGTTTTACTATACGCAATTACATCTTGCTTTAATTGTTCAAAATCCATTCTTTATCGCCTCCTCCGATGAATCCATCCCTTATGTAACGACTATATTGGTTAGCAATTCACTTTTGGAATAATATTCTTTACTTCTATTTTCGCATATAATTATGATTTTCAAACATTAAAAAAACGCAATGCTTCGTTTATCTTAGAAACGAAACACTGCGTTGATCACAATTTATCAGAAAAACATTAAATAAAATTTGGAGCGGGTGAAGAGAATCGAACTCTCGACCAGAGCTTGGAAGGCTCTTGTTTTACCACTAAACTACACCCGCAAATATGAATAAATATAAGATATTGAAATAACTTATGTAAAGTAGTATAGCATGTAAAAAAAATCGAAGCAAGAAATTTATCGAAAAAAGTCGAAAAAGTGATGAGATACCTCATCACTTTTTCAATTCTTTATCAATCGCTTTCTTCATACTATCGAAATCAGGGTTTGCAAGATTCCCATTTATATATACTGAAGGAGCACCTTGAACTTTTAATTTTTGAGCACGATCTGAATCTTTACGTACTTTGTCTTTCATTTCTTTACTGTGTAAATCTTTTTTAAACTGTTCTACATTAATTTTCGGAAGCTTTTCTTTCACAATATTAAGAAGTAATTCTTCTGTAATCCATTCTTCCGTATCTTTCTTTTGATTTTGATAAATCTCATCATAGAAAATCCAGAATGAATCTTGATCTTGTTTATAAATTGCTTCACCGGCAGCTGCACCTAAATCAGAGTCTTTTCCGATAAACGGGAAGTTAATAAAATATAACTGCACTTTACCTTTATCAATATACTCTTCTTTTAATCGTGGTAATACCGTTACATCCCAAGTACGACAAGCAGGACATTTAAAGTCTCCAAATTCAACTACCTTAACTGGAGCATCATCTTTCCCTAAAGATTGTTGCGTAGAATAAGCAAACATCTCATTCCCTTTATCTTTCTTGTCATTTATGATGCTATACACAATCGTCCCGATTACAATCAATACTGCGATAGAAAAAACTACACCAAGAACCATGAGTTTGTTCGATGATTTCATATACATTCCTCTTTAAATTCATATTCTGTATACAGCATTGTACACAATACACATAATATCAATACTTACATAGGTCACGCAATGAACACGCTCACATAAATTACAAAAATACAACATTTGTGACAATATTGTGTCGTCTTTTGTCACAAATTATTCAAAAAAAGAAGCCCCTATATAGGAACTTCTTTTAACTTACTGCTTTTTCACGTGCATTTTTTAACATGGACTGCTCTGTTTTTATATCATGACGAATTACTAATTTCTCACTAACTGCTTGCACATACTCATCATGATTTATATATCCTTCTTTCTCCATTAGTCTTAAAACTACATTTCGTCTTTCAACTGCTTTATCATAATTTTGTGCAGGTGAGTAATAAGCTGGTGCTTTTACTACAGCAGCCATCATTGCACTCTCTGCCAATGTTAATTGATCCACCTTTTTACCGAAGTAAAGGTTTGCTGCTTTTTCAATTCCCCATGCTCCTTCTCCGTAGTAAATATTACTCACATATAATTTTAAAATCTCATCCTTTGTGAATGTACGTTCAATTTTTTTCGTATAAAAAATTTCTTTCCACTTACGAGAAAATGTACGTTCATTAGATAAAAAAGCATTTTTAGATAGCTGCTGTGTAATCGTGCTTCCTCCTTGCACAACACCACCAGCTTTTATATTTTCAATAGAAGCTCGAATAATTGCTATATAGTCTAAACCGTTATGATGATAAAACCTTTTATCTTCCGTCGCAATAAATGCGTGTGTTAATGATTCTGGCACCTCTAACTTAGCGGGTACATGTAATTTACTAATATCACTTCGCTCAATCATTACATTTCCAACGAATAATAATGCAAAACTTAACAATAATAATAATATAATGGCTTTATAAAGAAATTTATTTAATGGATTTAATGCAACTTTTTGATGATAATTCACTCTAGATAATACTCGTTCTTTCATCTCGAACACCTCTTTTCTACACAGCATATAACTCTTAATTTAAGAATACCTTGTTGTAAAAGAATATCCCATCGATTTCTCTTACACCTACCTTACAACATTGTAAGGTGTAAAAATGTATTGTATCACAGTCCTTTTTTATCTACTATTCATATGAAATATTGAATATACATTTATTTATCACACTATTTATAGGAAGTAGGACTCTCCTTCATTTCACTTTATTCTTTTATTATATCAGTTTATGCTTTTATACTTTTAAACATCTAGCAATCTAATTATATATGATATATCACTATTATACAGAACAAACGTTCCGTAAATCAATAGTAGCTTTCGGATTATCTCGCTATTTGTGGGCAGTAAGACTTCTCCCTCAAAACTTGGCTAAAGCTAGAAAATTAGGTAGTAGCCCTGCTTCCTCCACTAATTATTAGCCTACACTTTATTATTGTGACCTTTTTCTGAAACAGTATACATAAAGAAAAGGTTAGCAATTTGAGATGTCCTCAAATAACTAACCAAAACTTTACAATCTTCCTATAAGATTATATGGCTGAACTTCCCATGTTTCGTATGGAATGAAATGCATTGCTTTCATCGCATCAAGTGTCCTTGATTTCATATGCGGACGCGTTATATACTCATCAATGTTCTCTTCGTTTAAAGCAACAAATTTAGCCTCTTGTATTTCTTCAGGTTGAATTTTTATTTCACCACTAACATATGCTACTTTAAAAACAACAGCTACAATATGCATAGAAGCATTATAATAAATCCCTGTAACTCCGATTGGCTTCACCGTTAATCCTGTTTCCTCCATTATTTCTCTGCAAACAGCTTGATCGAGCGCTTCCCCTTCTTCTACCTGTCCTCCAGGCATTTCCCACGTATCAGCTCGCCAGTGCACTTTCGTTAAAAGCACCTCATTCTTTTCATTTGTTAAATAACCTGCTACGGCAACAATATGCTTTGGTGTTTTATGCTCCACAGAAATACCTCCTAGAGATACGATTATTTAAAATACAAACCTATAACCATATTCCCTAACAGCTACAAAATACCTTTAATACTTTACCACCTTAATTAACTCCATAAAAAAAGACCCTATTCGTTAAACGAAAGGGTCTCCTGTCTTTTATTATTCTCCTAAGTCTACGTTGTGGTAAACTTGTTGTACATCTTCTAAATCTTCTAATGCATCAACCATTTTTTCAAATTGTTCTTGAGCATCTTCAGGAAGTTCTACATCACTTTGTGCAAGCATTGTTAATTCTGCAACTGTAAATTCTTCAACACCAGCATCTTTAAGTGCAGATTGTACTGAATGGAACTGATCAGGTTCAGCATAAACGATAACAGAATCTTCTTCTTCTAGAATGTCACGTGCATCTACATCTGCTTCCATTAAGATTTCAAGAACCTCATCTGACGTTTTACCTTCAAGACCGATAACAGCTGTCGCATCAAACATGTAAGCCACAGAACCATTTACACCCATGTTACCACTATTTTTGCTAAATGCAGCTCGTACATCTGCTGCAGTACGGTTTACGTTATTTGTCAGTGTATCTACAATTACCATAGATCCGTTTGGTCCAAAGCCTTCATAACGAAGCTCGTCATAGTTTTCTTCTGAACCGCCTTTTGCCTTTTCAATCGCACGGTCAATAATTGTTCTTGGCACGTTATATGTTTTCGCACGTTCTAATACAACTCTTAACGTTTGGTTTGATTCTGGATCTGGCTCGCCTTGTTTTGCTGCCACATAAATTTCACGTCCAAATTTCGCGTATATACGGCTTGTATTTGCATCTTTTGATGCTTTTTTTTCTTTAATATTGTTCCATTTACGACCCATACTTTCCACTCTCTTTCCCATTTTAAATCTACATAAAAATATTAATATAAAATATAATGTGTATTCAACACATTTTTAAAAGAAATATAAAAAGTTCATTTTTGATTCATATTACAGACATAATATAAATCACTATCATTTTGTTCTTTCGACAAGTTATATTATACATGAATTCCTAAGTTTATTACGAATTTTAGAATCACATAGCATAATTTAACAAAAAAGACCCTAACATTTCTGTTAGGGTCTTTTTTAATTCACCGATACCGATGGTCGGGGTCGAACCGACACTCCCGAAGGAACACGATTTTGAGTCGTGCGCGTCTGCCAATTCCGCCACATCGGCATAATAAGAAAGGCGGCAACCGGATTTGAACCGGTGGTAAAGGTTTTGCAGACCTCTGCCTTACCACTTGGCTATGCCGCCATATGAAGTTAAAATGGAGCGGAAGACGGGATTCGAACCCGCGACCCCAACCTTGGCAAGGTTGTATTCTACCACTGAACTACTTCCGCAAAAATGGCTGGGCTAGCTGGATTCGAACCAGCGCATGACGGAGTCAAAGTCCGTTGCCTTACCGCTTGGCTATAGCCCACCGAAGTTTTACTTAATTATATGTAAGTATCCATTAATTTATTTGTAATTTTAAAAAATAAAATGGGGCGACTGATGGGAATTGAACCCACGAATGCCGGAGCCACAATCCGGTGCGTTAACCACTTCGCCACAACCGCCATGTTGTGTTTATATATTTGGCAGGGGCAGTAGGAATTGAACCCACACTGGAGGTTTTGGAGACCTCAGTTCTACCTTTAAACTATGCCCCTGTGTAAATGGTGGAGGGGGGCAGATTCGAACTGCCGAACCCAAAGGAGCGGATTTACAGTCCGCCGCGTTTAGCCACTTCGCTACCCCTCCGAAACTTACATGGTGCCGGCTAGAGGACTTGAACCCCCAACCTACTGATTACAAGTCAGTTGCTCTACCAATTGAGCTAAGCCGGCATATTTTATTAAAATGGTGGCTCGGGACGGAATCGAACCGCCGACACGAGGATTTTCAGTCCTCTGCTCTACCGACTGAGCTACCGAGCCTTATTAAAATGGCGGTCCCGACCGGGGTCGAACCGGCGATCTCCTGCGTGACAGGCAGGCATGTTAACCACTACACCACGGGACCATTTGGTTGCGGGGACAGGATTTGAACCTGCGACCTTCGGGTTATGAGCCCGACGAGCTACCGTACTGCTCCACCCCGCGACAATATTATTTATATAATTATATGATAAGTGTTAGCAACCAAATTACGAAAATATTTGGTTGCGGGGACAGGATTTGAACCTGCGACCTTCGGGTTATGAGCCCGACGAGCTACCGTACTGCTCCACCCCGCGACAATATTATTCATATAATTTATATGGTGGAGGATGACGGGATCGAACCGCCGACCCCCTGCTTGTAAGGCAGGTGCTCTCCCAGCTGAGCTAATCCTCCAAAAGTGGTGACCCGTACGGGATTCGAACCCGTGTTACCGCCGTGAAAGGGCGGTGTCTTAACCACTTGACCAACGGGCCAAATATTATAAAATGCTTATGGCGGAGAGCAAGGGATTCGAACCCTTGATACGCTTGTGACGTATACACGATTTCCAATCGTGCTCCTTCGGCCAACTCGGACAGCTCTCCAATGGCTCCGCAGGTAGGAATCGAACCTACGACCGATCGGTTAACAGCCGATAGCTCTACCGCTGAGCTACTGCGGAATAATATTGCCTGGCAACGTCCTACTCTCACAGGGACAAGGTCCCAACTACCATTGGCGCTAGAGAGCTTAACTTCCGTGTTCGGTATGGGAACGGGTGTGACCTCTCTGCCATCATTACCAGACTATATTCGCTTGAGACAAATATTATTATACTTGATTCACTTAGAAAGTCAATAAGTTTTTTATATTCTCTCAAAACTAGATAACGTTGCTTCATATTATATGGTTAAGTCCTCGATCTATTAGTATTCGTCAGCTCCACATGTCACCATGCTTCCACCTCGAACCTATCAACCTGATCATCTTTCAGGGATCTTACTAGCTTACGCTATGGGAAATCTCATCTTGAGGGGGGCTTCATGCTTAGATGCTTTCAGCACTTATCCCTTCCGCACATAGCTACCCAGCTATGCCCTTGGCAGAACAACTGGTACACCAGCGGTGCGTCCATCCCGGTCCTCTCGTACTAAGGACAGCTCCTCTCAAATTTCCTGCGCCCACGACGGATAGGGACCGAACTGTCTCACGACGTTCTGAACCCAGCTCGCGTACCGCTTTAATGGGCGAACAGCCCAACCCTTGGGACCGACTACAGCCCCAGGATGCGATGAGCCGACATCGAGGTGCCAAACCTCCCCGTCGATGTGGACTCTTGGGGGAGATAAGCCTGTTATCCCCGGGGTAGCTTTTATCCGTTGAGCGATGGCCCTTCCATGCGGAACCACCGGATCACTAAGCCCGACTTTCGTCCCTGCTCGACTTGTAGGTCTCGCAGTCAAGCTCCCTTATGCCTTTGCACTCTACGAATGATTTCCAACCATTCTGAGGGAACCTTTGGGCGCCTCCGTTACACTTTAGGAGGCGACCGCCCCAGTCAAACTGCCCACCTGACACTGTCTCCCGGGTCGATAAGACCCGTAGGTTAGAATTTCAATACAGTCAGGGCGGTATCCCACCAGCGCCTCCACCGAAGCTAGCGCTCCGGTTTCAATGGCTCCCGCCTATCCTGTACAAACTGTACCAAAATTCAATATCAGGCTACAGTAAAGCTCCACGGGGTCTTTCCGTCCTGTCGCGGGTAACCTGCATCTTCACAGGTACTATAATTTCACCGAGTCTCTGGTTGAGACAGTGCCCAAATCGTTACACCTTTCGTGCGGGTCGGAACTTACCCGACAAGGAATTTCGCTACCTTAGGACCGTTATAGTTACGGCCGCCGTTTACTGGGGCTTCAGTTCAGAGCTTCGCTTACGCTAACCCCTCTCCTTAACCTTCCAGCACCGGGCAGGTGTCAGCCCCTATACTTCGCCTTACGGCTTCGCAGAGACCTGTGTTTTTGCTAAACAGTCGCTTGGGCCTATTCACTGCGGCTTTCCGTTAAGAAAGCACCCCTTCTCCCGAAGTTACGGGGTCATTTTGCCGAGTTCCTTAACCAGAGTTCTCTCGCACACCTTAGGATTCTCTCCTCGCCTACCTGTGTCGGTTTGCGGTACAGGCACCTTTTATCTCGCTAGAAGCTTTTCTTGGCAGCGGGGAATCAAAGACTTCGCTCCATAAGGAGCTTCCCCATCACAGCTCAGCCTTCACGATAAGCGGATTTGCCTACTTATCAGCCTAACTGCTTGGACGTGCACAACCAATCGCACGCTTCTTCTATCCTTCTGCGTCCCTCCATTGCTCAAACGATAAAGAGGTGGTACAGGAATATCAACCTGTTGTCCATCGCCTACGCCTGTCGGCCTCGGCTTAGGTCCTGACTAACCCTGAGCGGACGAGCCTTCCTCAGGAAACCTTAGGCATTCGGTGGACGGGATTCTCACCCGTCTTTCGCTACTCATACCGGCATTCTCACTTCTAAGCGCTCCACCAGTCCTTCCGGTCTGACTTCACTGCACTTAGAACGCTCCCCTACCACTGATACCATTGGTATCAATTCGCAGCTTCGGTGGTGTATTTAGCCCCGGTACATTTTCGGCGCAGAGTCACTCGACTAGTGAGCTATTACGCACTCTTTAAATGGTGGCTGCTTCTGAGCCAACATCCTAGTTGTCTAAGCAACTCCACATCCTTTTCCACTTAATACACACTTTGGGACCTTAGCTGGCGATCTGGGCTGTTTCCCTCTTGACTACGGATCTTATCACTCGCAGTCTGACTCCTAAGGATAAGTCATTGGCATTCGGAGTTTGACTGAATTCGGTAATCCGATGAGGACCCCTAGTTCAATCAGTGCTCTACCTCCAAGACTCTTACACTTAAGGCTAGCCCTAAAGCTATTTCGGGGAGAACCAGCTATCTCCAGGTTCGATTGGAATTTCTCCGCTACCCACACCTCATCCCCGCACTTTTCAACGTGCGTGGGTTCGGGCCTCCATTCAGTGTTACCTGAACTTCACCCTGGACATGGGTAGATCACCTGGTTTCGGGTCTACGACCACGTACTAAACGCCCTATTCAGACTCGCTTTCGCTGCGGCTCCGCCTCTTCAGCTTAACCTTGCACGGGATCGTAACTCGCCGGTTCATTCTACAAAAGGCACGCCATCACCCATTAACGGGCTCTGACTATTTGTAGGCACACGGTTTCAGGATCTCTTTCACTCCCCTTCCGGGGTGCTTTTCACCTTTCCCTCACGGTACTGGTTCACTATCGATCACTAGGGAGTATTTAGCCTTGGGAGATGGTCCTCCCAGATTCCGACGGAATTTCACGTGTTCCGCCGTACTCAGGATACATTCAAGAGAGAACGAAGTTTCGACTACGGGGTTATTACCCTCTGTGACGGACCTTTCCAGGTCGCTTCGTCTACCTCGTTCCTTTGTAACTCCGTATAGAATGTCCTACAACCCCAAGAGGCAAGCCTCTTGGTTTGGGCTAGATTCCGTTTCGCTCGCCGCTACTCAGGAAATCGCATTTGCTTTCTCTTCCTCCAGGTACTTAGATGTTTCAGTTCCCTGGGTCTGTCTTCCATACCCTATGTATTCAGGTAAGGATACCATACCATTACGTATAGTGGGTTTCCCCATTCGGAAATCTTCGGATCAAAGCTTACTTACAGCTCCCCGAAGCATATCGGCGTTAGTCCCGTCCTTCATCGACTCCTAGTGTCAAGGCATCCACCGTGCGCCCTTTCTAACTTAACCAAACTAAAATTAAAAAAATATGAGCTACACTGTTATCTAGTTTTCAAAGAACATACATTTAAACTTGAGAGATAGTTCTCTCAAAACTGAACGAAACAAAACAAGTCAACGTTTATTGATGAACTGCGTTCATCAATTCTCCATAGAAAGGAGGTGATCCAGCCGCACCTTCCGATACGGCTACCTTGTTACGACTTCACCCCAATCATCTGTCCCACCTTAGGCGGCTGGCTCCATAAAGGTTACCCCACCGACTTCGGGTGTTACAAACTCTCGTGGTGTGACGGGCGGTGTGTACAAGGCCCGGGAACGTATTCACCGCGGCATGCTGATCCGCGATTACTAGCGATTCCAGCTTCATGTAGGCGAGTTGCAGCCTACAATCCGAACTGAGAACGGTTTTATGAGATTAGCTCCACCTCGCGGTCTTGCAGCTCTTTGTACCGTCCATTGTAGCACGTGTGTAGCCCAGGTCATAAGGGGCATGATGATTTGACGTCATCCCCACCTTCCTCCGGTTTGTCACCGGCAGTCACCTTAGAGTGCCCAACTTAATGATGGCAACTAAGATCAAGGGTTGCGCTCGTTGCGGGACTTAACCCAACATCTCACGACACGAGCTGACGACAACCATGCACCACCTGTCACTCTGCTCCCGAAGGAGAAGCTCTATCTCTAGAGTTTTCAGAGGATGTCAAGACCTGGTAAGGTTCTTCGCGTTGCTTCGAATTAAACCACATGCTCCACCGCTTGTGCGGGCCCCCGTCAATTCCTTTGAGTTTCAGCCTTGCGGCCGTACTCCCCAGGCGGAGTGCTTAATGCGTTAACTTCAGCACTAAAGGGCGGAAACCCTCTAACACTTAGCACTCATCGTTTACGGCGTGGACTACCAGGGTATCTAATCCTGTTTGCTCCCCACGCTTTCGCGCCTCAGTGTCAGTTACAGACCAGAAAGTCGCCTTCGCCACTGGTGTTCCTCCATATCTCTACGCATTTCACCGCTACACATGGAATTCCACTTTCCTCTTCTGCACTCAAGTCTCCCAGTTTCCAATGACCCTCCACGGTTGAGCCGTGGGCTTTCACATCAGACTTAAGAAACCACCTGCGCGCGCTTTACGCCCAATAATTCCGGATAACGCTTGCCACCTACGTATTACCGCGGCTGCTGGCACGTAGTTAGCCGTGGCTTTCTGGTTAGGTACCGTCAAGGTGCCAGCTTATTCAACTAGCACTTGTTCTTCCCTAACAACAGAGTTTTACGACCCGAAAGCCTTCATCACTCACGCGGCGTTGCTCCGTCAGACTTTCGTCCATTGCGGAAGATTCCCTACTGCTGCCTCCCGTAGGAGTCTGGGCCGTGTCTCAGTCCCAGTGTGGCCGATCACCCTCTCAGGTCGGCTACGCATCGTTGCCTTGGTGAGCCGTTACCTCACCAACTAGCTAATGCGACGCGGGTCCATCCATAAGTGACAGCCGAAGCCGCCTTTCAATTTCGAACTATGCAGTTCAAAATATTATCCGGTATTAGCCCCGGTTTCCCGGAGTTATCCCAGTCTTATGGGTAGGTTACCCACGTGTTACTCACCCGTCCGCCGCTAACTTCATAAGAGCAAGCTCTTAATCCATTCGCTCGACTTGCATGTATTAGGCACGCCGCCAGCGTTCATCCTGAGCCAGGATCAAACTCTCCAATAAAGTTAGTTTGTCTAGCATCTAAAAATAAAAATTGACGTTTACGTTGTTTGTTTCGTTCAGTTTTCAAAGAACTACTTCATCGCTCAATTGCGACTTCCTTATGTTAACATCTTCGTTTTTCGATGTCAACTAAGTTTTTCAATTTCTTTTTTGTCGTTTACTGCGTTTCCGCATCAGCGACGTTTATTAATATATCATGCAGTATATGTAAGGTCAATACTTTTCACAAAAAAATTTCACATCCCGTTAAAAAGCTAAATTAACTATAGAAAAAAAATTACTACTCCTCTTTTATAGACATACTTCTTCCACCTAATCTCTTTCTGTATTGCATCTTAAAAGAAAGCACTACTGTTCTTTAATAAGTGATAAATTTAATCATTGCCTTCGTTTTCATAAAATATTCTAAATTGTGTGTTATATTATCCCTATAGGAGTGTGGTGGGAATGGGTATTAAATATTCGAACAAAATTAATAAAATCCGAACCTTTGCATTGAGTTTAGTATTTATCGGTCTCTTCATTGCATACTTAGGTGTCTTTTTTCGCGAAAACATCATTATTATGACAACCTTTATGATGGTTGGTTTTTTAGCTGTCATCGCTAGCACTGTTGTTTACTTTTGGATTGGTATGTTATCTACAAAAACGATACAAATTATTTGTCCAAGCTGCGATAAGCCAACAAAAATGCTTGGTCGTGTCGACGCATGTATGCATTGCAACCAACCTTTAACACTCGATCCGAGTTTAGAAGGAAAAGAATTTAATGAGAAGTACAATAAAAAAAGCTATAAAGGATAACACGTACTTTCACTTTAGTATTTTTTCATCTCCATATAATGAAGAAAGAGGGTGACGATTTCGTCACCCTCTTTCTTCATTATATATTACGCCTTATGACACTCTGGACAAACGCCATAAATTTCTAAGCGATGACTATTAATAACGAAGCCTGTCGTTTTCGCAGCTTCCTCTTCAAGCTGTTCCAAACCTCCATAAGGAAAATCAACAATCTTACCACATTTTTCGCAAATCACATGATAATGTTGACTTGTAACATAATCAAATCTACTTGAAGCATCCCCATAAGTTAATTCCTTTACAAGTCCAACTTCTTTAAACACACGTAAGTTATTATAGACAGTTGCAACACTCATATTTGGAAACTTACCTTCTAATGCTTTATAAATGTCATCCGCTGTTGGGTGCGTCATAGATTCCACAAGGTACTCTAAAATAGCATGACGCTGTGGAGTAATGCGTACACCCGTATTTTTCAGCATTTCTAGCGCTTCTTTTAATTCTTCTTTGACCACCGTCATGCACCCCGATTCTATACGGATTATTATTTTATAATTCTTATAAAGAGTGTACTCTTTTTCTTATAAATCGTCAATATTTCTACTATAAGTATGTGGTTTATTTTTGTATATATCTTTATTCTTATATACCTTCCCCCATTTCCTATACATTTACATAGAAAAAAGTGCGACATAATCGCACTTGGAATACTATCATCTGAGGAGGTATGCCCTACACTTTCACTTTATGTATCGCAAGAAAATATGTATAGACGCATGCCTTACATATATATTTTTTCTCCACATTAATATAGATTATTTTATCCCGCTATTTGCGGGCAGTAAGACTCCCACTTCAAAATTCCGCAAATGCAAAGGAGTTAGGCGGGAGATCAACTGCCCGTAAAAGCCCAATTGGTGCGGGCTAATAATCAGTGTAGATAGACACCCCCCCACTGATTAAAGTTTCACTTTATATAAGAAAGAACGTCCTCAATATGTCCTTTCACTTTCACTTTACGCCATTCTTTTACAAGTTCACCATCTTTATTGATAAGGAATGTAGAACGCTCGATTCCCATGTACTCTTTTCCAAAGTTCTTTTTCAACTTCCAAACATCGTACAATTCTGCTACTTTATGATCTTCATCTACTAAAAGTACAAATGGAAGCTCATGCTTCTCGATGAATTTCATATGTCTGTTCACCGAATCAGGACTGACACCAAGGATGACCGTGTCCTTCTCTTGGAATAATCCATATGCATCACGAAAATCACACGCTTCAGTTGTACACCCTGGAGTCATATCTTTCGGGTAAAAATATAAAACTACATTTTTACCTCGGAAGTCAGCTAAGCGAATTTGTTCTCCGGTACTTCCCTCTAATGTGAATTCCGGTGCTATTTCTCCTACTGTGATCATTGTTATCACTCCTTTTCTTTTCTATTACTATAACAAATGCTACCTTATTTTTCATTGTCCATTACAGTCCTTACCACAAATGCAAACGGTAATGTATATCCAATTAGCGCTTCTCCAATTGCAATCCATCTTCCGATTCCAATCGGAGCTATATCACCATATCCAACGGACAATAAAGTAACCGCGCTAAAATATAAACATATTTCAACGAGCTGAAAGGAATGAGCACTTAACCTATCCCCATCTTCTTTCAAAACTGCAAAACCCATTTCCTCTAGCACAACATAACTTAATCCAAACGCAATCAGTACCGTTGTATAAATTAAAAACAACGTAGCTAAATTGTACAGCGAAAAGAAACGATTGGAGTTTGAATATGAACTCCATAATAATTGGACACTTCTCAAAATAGCGATTGCTGCAATTAATAGAATAAATCCCCATAACATGTCCTCCACCTCATTTTATATGTATGAGGACTATAGCTGATTTATCCCTTAGAAACGAACAAGCTTCTATAATTAATTTCCTGCACCACGATATCGTTTAACCCCTTGATTCCAGAGGGTAATTGCAATAGTAAAACAGATAACACCAACAATTGGCGTTGCGAAAGCATAGCTATTCCACTCTGTTTTTCTTAAAAAGTATGCTGCTGGATATACCCCAACAAATGCAAACGGTAAAACAAACGTTAAAACAAAGCGAATAACACGGTTATAAATATCAACAGGATAGCGTCCATAATTCCCTATGTTATACATAAGCGGCATAATGGAACTTTTCGCATCCGACCAAAAGCCAAGACTTGCAAGCGTAACAAATATCCCGCCGTACACAAGTGCCCCTCCCCCTGCCATAATTAGGAATAAGAAGAAATCATACCAGTAAAAAGATAATTGTAGCTCCATTGCTGCATAACCCATCACAATAATCCCCGTAATAGCTCCAATTAAAGATTCAAGTTCCATTCTTTCTAATATAATTTGAAATAAACTATGAATCGGTCTCGTTAATATACGGTCCATTTCTCCTTTAATAATATAACGATCATTAAAGTCCCATATATTAAAGAAAGCTGAAAAAATGGCAAACGGTACTAAAAAGAACCCATAGATAAAGATTACTTCTTCTCGGCTCCACCCTTTTAGTGCTTGAGTATGCCCAAACACAACGAGAATGAAGATTAAATTAACAGCTTGTAGTGATAAATCTGAAAGTAATCCGACGATAAAATCGCCACGATACTCCAATTTTGTTTTTATATATTGACTTGCATATTGCAAAAATAATTTTATATATATCATCTCGTCATCCCCCTTGTACGATTAGACGTTTTCTCGCCGTTTTCCACATCAGTACAATTGGAATAATAAGTATAATTGCCCAAATCATTTGAAATAATAAAGCTTCATATAACTTACTTCCTTGTATACCTTCAGAGAAAATCATACTCGGAATATAACTAATTGCTTGAAACGGTAAAAACACCATTGCTTTTTGGGCCCATAACGGATAAAAACTAATCGGTAATAATAAACCAGAAAATAAATCGATAACAACACGTTTCGCATACATAATTCCACTATTATTAAATAAGAAGAATGTAAGCATTCCTGTCATTAAATTTATTTGTGTATTAATGATAAAACTAAATATTAAAGATAAGAAGAAATATAACCACGTTTGAAAATTCGTTGTAATTTGTAATGAAAATAATAACGTAACAATAACCATACCCGGAATTGAAAAGAAAGCAAAACGAAATATCCCTTCTCCAAGCCCTTGCATAACTTTCATACCTAAATAGTTATATGGACGAATTAGCTCTACCGCCACACGTCCTTCTTGAATTTCCATCGCAATTTCTCTATCTATATTATTGAAATAAAAAGCGCGTGCCATCCATGCGATCGCAATATACGTAGTCATTTGCGAAATAGATAAACTTTCAATATTCTCTTTTCCGCTATAAATTGCTTGCCATAAAAAATAATACGCACCAATGTTAATCGTATAAATTAAAATCCCGCTGTAATAATTTGTACGATAAGCAAGCATCATTAAAAAACGAATCCGAATCATTTCAATATACTTACCCATGCATAATACCTTCTTCATAAATGTTACGAATAATTTCCTCTGTAGACACTTCGTTAATTTTCAAATCTTTAATTTGAAAGGCTTGTACTACTTTAGAAATCAACATAGAAATGATAACTTCTTCATTCGGTATTTTTGCAACCCATGCGTTTTCTTCTTTCGCTTTTGACCAAACAACATGACTATCTGGCATAACCATTGATAACTCCTGGTATGAAACTGGGGCAACAAACTGAAAATGTATTTCCTTCTCTACTCCCCACTGCGTACGAAGATTATCTAAAGATCCGTCATACATAATATTTCCTTCATCAAGCATGATGACGCGTTCACATAAAGCTTCAATATCAGTAATATCATGTGTCGTTAATAAAATTGTTGTTTTATAACGTTCATTCATCTCTTTTAAGAATTCTCGTATTTTCAATTTCACAAGAACATCTAGTCCAATTGTTGGTTCATCTAAAAATAATAACGGCGGATTATGAATTAACGCCGCTGCTAATTCACAACGCATTCTTTGACCAAGAGATAATTTCCGTACCGGTTTATCTAATAAAGGACCGATATCTAACGTTTCAATAACATGTTCCATATGTTCCTTATACTGAGCGTCTGATACACCGTACACTTTCTTCAATAAACGAAATGATTCTTGTACAGCAATATCCCACCAAAGCTGCGAACGCTGTCCAAACACAACACCGATTGTTCTTACAAATTCTTCTCTCTGTTTGTGTGGATTCATTCCGTTCACTGTAATTTGTCCTGATGTCGGAGTCAAAATCCCTGTAAGCATTTTAATCGTCGTTGATTTACCAGCACCATTCTCACCAATATAACCAACCATTTCACCTTGCTTTATAGTAAAAGAAACATCATTTACTGCTGGCACTATTTTATAATTACGATTTAATAAATCGCGAAATGCACCCTTTAAGCCCGGACGACTTGAATAAGCTGTAAACTCTTTACGTAATCCTTGTACCTCAATTACCGATTTCATAATCGGACCCCCTTCCTAAATGTCACAACGAATAGTTTACCCAACTGCTCCTTCTATCACAAACAATACGTCTTTTCGAAAAACATGTTAGAATAATACATAGATTTTTGTAAGGAGATGAATTGTAGTGAATTTCACGAAATCAGAAGCATTACATAAAGAAGCGTTAGAACATATCGTTGGTGGTGTTAATAGTCCTTCTCGCTCTTTTAAAGCAGTTGGAGGCGGTTCCCCTGTTGCAATGGAACGCGGGAAAGGTGCTTATTTCTGGGATGTAGATGGAAATAAATATATCGACTATTTAGCAGCGTATGGCCCAATTATTACTGGACATGCTCACCCACACGTAACAGAAGCAATTAAAACAGCGGCTGAAAACGGCGTACTATACGGTACTCCAACAGCATTAGAAGTAAAATTCGCAAAAATGTTAAAAGAAGCAATGCCCGCTTTAGATAAAGTCCGCTTCGTAAACTCTGGTACAGAATCCGTTATGACAACCATTCGTGTTGCTCGTGCTTACACTGGCCGCACAAAAATTATGAAATTCGCTGGTTGTTACCACGGTCATTCCGATTTAGTACTTGTAGCAGCTGGCTCTGGTCCTTCTACCCTTGGAATTCCTGATTCAGCTGGCGTGCCACAAAGTATCGCCCAAGAAGTTATTACTGTTCCATTTAATAATGTAGAAACTTTAAAAGAAGCATTAGATAAATGGGGACATGAAGTAGCAGCTATCCTTGTAGAGCCAATCGTTGGAAACTTCGGTATTGTTGAGCCAAAACCTGGCTTTCTTGAAAAAGTTAATGAACTTGTTCACGAAGCTGGTGCACTAGTAATTTATGATGAAGTTATTACTGCTTTCCGCTTTATGTATGGCGGCGCTCAAGACTTACTTGGCGTAACCCCAGATTTAACAGCACTTGGTAAAGTTATCGGCGGTGGACTTCCAATTGGTGCTTACGGTGGTAAGAAAGAAATTATGGAACAAGTTGCACCGCTCGGCCCTGCATACCAAGCTGGTACAATGGCCGGGAACCCTGCTTCTATGGCATCAGGTATTGCCTGCCTAGAAGTACTTCAACAAGAAGGCGTATACGAGAAATTAGATGCACTTGGCGCAATGCTTGAAAAAGGAATTTTAGAACAAGCTACAAAACATAACATTGATATTACAGTAAACCGTCTAAAGGGTGCATTAACTGTATACTTCACGACAAATACAATTGAAGATTACGATGCAGCCAAAAATACAGATGGTGAAATGTTCGGTAGATTCTTCAAGCTGATGCTTCAAGAAGGTATTAATTTAGCACCTTCTAAATATGAAGCATGGTTCTTAACGACAGAACATACAAAAGAAGATATTGAATATACAATTGAAGCTGTTGGCAGAGCATTTTCTACCCTAGCGAACAATAAATAATCTCTTCATTCAAAAGGAAAAAAGAAAGCCCATCTTTCTTTTTTCCTTTTTTCTATTTCATAAATCCCTCATTAATAGTATAATTATTCATAATTATCTGTTTTATATTCTTTTATATCCTTACTATCCCTGTATACAAGGCAGTTCACGCCTTAAATAGTAAGATTATTCAAAATTCATTTTCCAGAGGGGGGATTGACGGATGCTCAATAAAAAAAATAAATGGACACCGTCTTTATTTCGGAATTATAAAAATGCAGAACATGATGCGTGTGGAATCGTTTCCGTTATGGAAAAACGAAGAATTCCTACAAAAGAAAACATCGATTTTTGTATACAATCACTAGTCAAAATGAATCATAGAGCTGGTTTCATTAATGGCGAAGGAGATGGCATCGGAATTCATATCGACATGCCAAAAGCACTTTGGAATGAAAAACTAAAAAGTAGCGGATATAATCCAACGATTGTGGATCATCCCCACTTTATCGTTGGACATTTTTTTCTAAACAAAAAAGAAAACATTGCTGAGTTAAAAGATTACATTCGTACGCAACTAAACAATGAAAACTTTACAATTGTTCTCGAAAATGATGATGTAATAAACTCAGATGCACTCGGTCCTCTTGGTAAACAAGAAGAACCTTTATTTTGGCAAATTGCCCTTATCGCCCAAAGTGAAGTTAAAAATATTGAACAAACATTATTTTCTGTAACAATAAAAATCGAAGAAAATGAAGCAATTCATGTTGCCTCATTAAGTCATGAACATGTTGTATATAAAGTTCTGGGCGCTGGTGATACACTCGTTGCTTATTACAATGATTTACAACACCCACTTATCGCTTCAACTATGACACTAGGACATAATCGCTATTCTACTAATACGTTATCTAATTTTTTTCGTGTACAACCATTTAGTATTCTCGGGCATAATGGTGAAATTAACACGATTGCAAAATTACGTGATCAAGCTGACATGATTAATGTACCACTTACTGCCGGGGGCAGTGATTCCCAAGATTTAAACCGCACCTTAGAAACCCTTCTCGTTCAGTATAACTACAGTTTATTTGAAGCAATGGATATATTATTTCCACCAATTATTAATGAAATAAAACTTTACGAAACAAACTTACAAAACTTATACACTTATATACGTGAGGCTTGGGGGCATTTCGCACAAGGTCCAGCTGGCATCATTTCACGTTATAAAGATGAAGCTGTTTTCAGTGTCGATTCCCTTGGATTACGCCCAGTTTGGAAAGTAGAGACAGAGAGCTCCTATATTTTCTCTTCTGAACCTGGAGTTGTATCACCAGCCGAATATGTAGCAGAGCCGAAACCACTCGCTCCTGGAGAAAAAGTTGGATTAAAATGGAATGAACAAGATGAGCTCGTTCTCTATGAATACGACAATTATCAAATTGAAGTATTCAACCGTTTTAATAAACGAATCGATGTTACCAACTATCATGTAAACTTATCTATCCCTGAAACGAAAGAAACTGAGGGATTATGTGATTCGGTTCAAGTTGAAACGAATCAATACGTCGCTTTCGGCTGGGATCGAGAACATATTCAGCTCCTTGAACAGATGGCAACAAAAGGCGTCGAACCAATTCGGTCACTTGGGCATGACTCACCACTTGCCGCACTTGATACAGATAGACGAAATATTGCTGATTTCATTAAAGAAAGTGTAGCCGTTGTTACCAATCCAGCAATCGATCGTGATCGAGAAGTCGAACACTTCTCCACACGTACTGTACTCGGAGAGCGTCCGAGTTTATTAGATAACTCTAAACAACCATTTGTAATTGAGATGCTCTCACCAATTATTTTAGAAGGGAGTTTAGCTCAATCTATCGCGGCAGACTTACAGACGATTACGTACGAACAACTTATACAGCTATTCATCACTCATAGCTCTGTCTCTACAATTCCTGTTACATTTAGCCCATCAGAAACTTTACAAAGCGCATTAAATCGAATTAGTTCCGAGGCGATAGCAGCCGTTAAAGACGGGGCTTCCCTACTTTTATTAGATGACGCTAAATCTCATCAAAATGAACTGTTATGGATTGATCCACATTTAGTTACTGCTAAAGTACATCAAACATTAACTGAAAATAAATTACGCCGGAAATGCTCTCTCGTTATACGTTCTGGCGCCCTTCGCTCCTTACACGATATCGTCACGCTATACGGATTAGGGGCAGATGGTATTAATCCATATTTATTGTTCGCAACGGTAAATGATGGAACAAAAGCACCAATTACTAATTTGTATACCGCACTTAATAAAGGACTAGAGAAAGTAATTTCAACGATTGGAATTCATGAATTACGCGGTTACGGTCGCCTCTTCTCCTCTATTGGATTACATGAGGAAATCGCAAACATATTACAAATTACAAACTTCTTCGGTTCAAATGATTTAGCTTTTTCACTTGAATCACTTGCTGAAGATGCGAAAATTCGAGCTGATGATTATAACAATCCAAAAGTTAGAATGCGAAAATCATTTCATATATTCCCGCGGATTTGGAAAGCAATTGGTGATGTTGCAAAAGGAAACTCTTATGATGATTACCGCGACAAGTTAAGTGAATTAGAAGAAAATAACCCTATCGCAATCAGGCACCTTATTCAAACAAAACAAACAAAACATGTAATTCCAACTGAAGAAGTGTCCATCGGCATTCACAATCATGATTTACCATTTATTATTAGTTCTATGTCATTCGGTTCTCAAAATGAAATTGCCTTTCGTGCATATGCAGAAGCTGCCAATCAGTTAAATATGATTAGTTTGAACGGTGAAGGCGGCGAAATTAAAGATATGATTGGTAAATACCCACATACACGCGGACAACAAGTTGCATCTGGCCGATTTGGAGTAAACGCTGAACTACTAAATTCATCAAATTTAATTGAAATAAAAATCGGTCAAGGAGCAAAGCCTGGTGAAGGTGGACATTTGCCTGGTTCAAAAGTGACTGCCAAAATTGCAGAAGCGCGTAATGCTACAATCGGTTCAGATTTAATTTCACCTTCTAACAACCATGATATTTATTCAATTGAAGACTTGGCTCAAATGATTACAGAAATTAAAACGGCTAATCATCTTGCAAAAGTAGCTGTAAAAGTTCCTGTCGTTCCTAACATCGGAACAATTGCTGTCGGTATCGCAAAAGCTGGTGCTGACTTTATTAACATTAGTGGATTTGATGGCGGAACAGGCGCTGCGCGTATTCACGCATTGCAACATGTAGGTCTTCCTGTAGAAATCGGTGTTAAAGCTGCTCACAATGCGTTACTAGAAGCAAATATGAGACATAAAGTAGAAATTTGGGCAGACGGCGGTATTCGAAGTGTCAATGACGCCTTAAAAATCATGCTCCTTGGAGCAAACCGGATCGGATTTGGCACATTATCAATGATTGCAATTGGCTGTACAACTTGCCGTGGTTGTCATCTCGATACGTGCCACGTCGGAATTGCAACACAAATTGAATCTGAAGCTCAAGCGAAAGAACATGGACTGCGCCGTTTCGTTCCACGTGAATTAGAAAGCGCAGTTACAGGGCTATTAAGCCTATTCACTACTTTCGGTACAGAATTGAAACGTTTAACAGGGCAGCTCGGTTACACAAACTTACAAGATATTATCGGACGATCGGATTTATTAGAACAAACTCGAGGCAAGGACTTATTAGACTTACGTAATTTAATACAAACGATAGAAGATTCATCCGTGAAAATAACGGCATCTGTACAAGAAAAACAATTTGAAACAACAAATTCTCTCCAGTCAAAAGAATTAGTAAGCGTCGGCGTAGAGCAACGCGTAATGGGCGGTCTAGAATCCTGTTATCGTATTCGTAGCAAATTATATGAAAACACTCATCTTGAACCACTTACATTAAAGTATACAAACGGATCTGTTCCCGGAAACGGATTAGGCGCGTACAATAGCGAGAACTTATTTATACACGTAAATGGTGGCGCGCAAGATGGAATTGGAAAAACTTCATTTGGCGGTGGCATTTATATAACGAAAGCAAAAGGAAAAGATGGAACATATTATAACGGTTCTGTCGGAAAAGGATTTGGATACGGCGCTCAAAAAGGTGCATTATACGTGCAAGGTAACGCTGATGCTCGTGCTGGCATTCGCCTTTCTGGAGCAGATATGATAATTGGAGGCAGAATTACAAAACCACTCCGCGAAAAAGAACAAGGAAATATCGGAGTATATTCTAATATAAAAGGATTTGCTTTTGAATATATGACAAATGGTCGCGCTCTTGTTTTAGGAGATCCTGGTCCATGGATTTGTGCCGGCATGACTGGTGGTGTTGTTTATTTACGTCATGAGCCAAACTTAGGTTTAACAGAACACGCTTTAAAAAGAAGAATTGCTAAAGGTGCAAATGTAACATTGCAGCCAATTAGTAAAAATGGTTTGCAAGATGTGAATGAATTATTATTAGACTACATTCGTGTATTAAATGAGCATGAACAATATGAAGAAGTCGCTTTGTTAACACCATTATTAGATGATATCCAGCTTCACTTCTATGAAATTATCCCGAAAAAAGAACAGGCGGATCCATCTATTTCAACTGAATGATATGTACAATATTTATTTTCATAAAAAAATTGACGAAGCGAGCATCGCATAGTAATCTAGAATAACAATTTGAAACCTGCTGAAATTCAGCAGGTTTTTTTATTAAAGAATAGATGTTTAAAGAGAATTTGGAGAAATTATAAATTGATTGTAATTTATTTATTAAACTTTTTAACGTCACTAAAATATCACTTGCTAACATATTGTAATGAATGTATAGTATCATGTTGTACATTCATTATGACAAGAGAAAGGATATCAATAAGGGTATGAAACTTGGTGCTCGCATTTTAAAAACGGGTATTGCCATTACATTAGCTTTATTTGCTTGTATTTTACTTCAATTACCGAGTCCAGTATTTGCGGGAATCTCAGCTATCTTTGCTGTTCAACCGTCTGTATATCGCTCGTATTTAACAGCTCTTGAGCAAATTCAAGCAAACGTAATTGGTGCGGTATTCGCTATCGTATTTGCTACTGCTTTTGGACATAATCCTTTTATTATTGGATTAACGTGTATATTAGTAATTGCTCTTACTTTACAATTACACTTAGAAAAAACAATATCACTCGCTTTAGTAACAGTTATCGCCATTATGGAGTATCAAGGCGAAGATTTCTTTAATTTTGCCTTACTTCGATTCGCGACGATTATGATTGGAATTATTGCGGCTTCGCTTGTAAATTTAGTATTTATGCCGCCAAAATATGAAACAAAACTTTACCATCGTATCGTTGATAATACAGAGGAAATTGTTAAATGGATTCGTATGAACAGTAGGCAAGCTTCTGATTTTACAACGCTAAAAACCGATATTGATCGCATGAAAGAAAAAATGATTAAACTAAATCATTACTATTTGCTGTATAAAGAAGAAAGAAGCTATACGAAAAAAATACAATTCGCGAAAATTCGTAAGCTCGTTTTATTCAGACAAATGTTAGCGACAACAAGCCGTGCTTTAAGCACGTTAAAGTCATTACATCGCACTGAAAATGAACTGCGCTATATGCCAGAAGAGTTTCAGGAATCTATTCAAAACGAACTTGATTCATTAACGCATTATCACGAACAAGTGTTATTAAAATTTATTGGTAAAGCAAAGAAACAACAATCTGTTGAGATGCTTGATGAAGTTGAAACAGGTAAACAAGAATTGATTGATATCTTTATGGATTATCAAAATAAGGACGATGAGGAAGCATATAAAATATGGTTACACCTCTTCCCTCTTATTTCTTCAATTATTAACTACAGTGAGGAAGTAGAGCATTTAGATTTACTTGTGGATAGCTTCTACACATACCATAAACCAGAAAGCGAACTCCAAATCGAAGATAAAAAAGAAGACGAATAAAAAACAGCTCCTTTTACGCTAAAGGAGCTGTTTCTGTTATATGCTGAAGTCGATATAGATTGTAATAAAATCCCCTTTTTTTCATTAACTCTTCATGAGAACCCTTTTCTTTTATTTCACCATCTTCAACATAAATAATTGTATCGACATGCGTGATCGTCGCTAATCGGTGTGCAATGATAATTGTTGTCCGATCTGCAGCTAACGTTTGCAGTGCCTCTTGAATATACCGTTCATTTTCTAAATCTAAAGCGGACGTTGCTTCATCTAATATAAGTAAAGACGGATTCTTTAGAAAAACCCGCGCGATTGCTACACGCTGTCTTTGTCCACCAGATAATTTCACACCACGTTCCCCAACGACAGTATCATAGCCGTCTGGCAACTCTGTAATAAAATTATGAATTTGTGCAGCTTTGGCAGCTGAAATCACTTCCGCCTCTGTAGCTTTCGGATTGCCATATAAAATATTAGCCCCGATTGTATCGCTAAATAATAAATTATCTTGTAGCACAATTCCAATATGACTACGTAAATTTCTCATATTATACTTTCTTACATCTATCCCGTCTATATAAACTGCACCTTCAGAAACATCATAAAAACGCGGAATTAAACTAGCAAGAGATGACTTTCCTCCTCCACTTGCCCCTACAAGCGCAACCTTCTCTCCCGGGCGCATAGTTAATGACAGATTATGCAATATTTCTTTTTCATCCGCATTATAACGAAAAGAAACATTATCAAATATAACTTCCCCATCTAACCTTTTCGTTTGCACCGCATTTGGCACATTAACAATATCGTATTTTTCATCCAACAATTCAAACACTCGATCCATCGAGGCGAAAGACTGTGTTAATGTTGTAGATGAATTAACAAGGCGACGAAGCGGACTATATAAACTATCCATATATCCAACAAAAGCAACCATAGTACCCAGTGTTAACGATCCTTGAATTACCTCATACGCCGCAAAACCAATAACAAGTAATGGCCCTAAATCCGTTAACGTATTCACTGCCGAAAATGTTCTCGCTGTCCAACTCGTATGAGTTAGTGCTTTCGTTAAAAATTCATTATTTCTCTTTTCAAACTGTCCTCTTTCATACTCTTCTAATGCAAAACTACGTGTCACTTGCATCCCTTGAATACGTTCATGTAAATACCCTTGCATAGTTGCTAACGCTTGTGAGCGCTCTTTCGTCAATTTTCGAAGGCGCCCGAAAAAATATTTCACTGCAACTACATAAATAGGTAAAATTAATAAAGCAACAAAGGTTAATTTTATATTCATAGAAAACATAACGATAATGGCAATAACAATTGTTGCAGTATCTAACCAGACATTCATAAGACCCGTAATTACAAAATCCTTCGTTTGTTCTACATCATGGATTACACGTGAAATAAGCTCCCCTGTTTTTGTGTTCGAATAATAACGTAAGCTCAATTTTTGCAAGTGCCCAAAAATGTATTTTCGTAAATCGTATAGTATTGTATTGGCAATGCGCTGCGCGAAATATTGACGATAATATTCTATCGGCGGTCTTACTACTGCAAAAATAAAAAAAGCAATCCCAATTGCGGTTATTAATTGAGACGTTTTTTCTTGAAGCGATCCCGTGCCTTGAATAACATCATCAATAATATACTTTAATAACCATGGCATAATAAGCGGGATACCAAACTTCACAAGACCAATAATAATTGTAATAGCAATAAGCCATCGATATGGTTTAACAAATTGTAAATATCTTTTTATACCTTGCACATAATCCCCCCTCTAATAGGACAAACCTGCCGGGAAATCCCCTGCAGGTTTGTTTTAATTTCTGTACATTAAATATCTTTCGTACCACATATCTACGAAATCCGGTGCAAATGGTCCTTTTCTTTGATGAATCCACTGTGTTAAATGTGCTACATTTCGTTTTAAAATAGTATCAATAACAGGTGGATACTGCATGATTTGACTATGCTTCTCATACTCATCTTCATCTAAAAGTGTATATGTCATATCCGGATACACTTTAATATCTAAATCGTAATCAATATACTTTAATGCCTCAGAGTCATATGCAAAAGGAGAACTTAAATTACAATAATAATATACTCCTTCTTCCCTTAGCATTCCAATCACATTAAACCAATAATTGGCATGAAAGTAACAAATCGCAGGTTCGCGAGTAATCCATGTTCGGCCATCTGATTCCGTAACTACTGTACGATCATTCGCTCCGATCACAAGACTCTGCGTCCCTTTTAAAATCGTTGTCTCTTCCCACATTCTATGAATGGAGCCATTATGTTTATAACTATGTATTTGTACCTTTTCTCCTTCTTTGGGAAATCCCATATATGCTCCCTTCTTTCAACTGCAAATGCCATTCTTAAGTTGTCTTAACTACCCCTTGAACTGCATTCACTTTTTTTCTATTATAACTTTTTTGTCAAAATTTTAAAACTAAAGCGATAGGACACTTGTTTTCATGAGGAATATAATGAAGTTTGTATTATTGAATACCACATCACCAACCCTTTTACTAAAGGAAAATCCTCTATGAATTAGCAATACGTATTTTAGAAGATTAAACGAAGATATAACAAAAAGAAAAGTCCCCCTCATCTCTGTTTAAGAAAGGACTTTCCCCTAAAATCAACAACATATCTCACCCTTAATTTGAAATTATTTTTTCGGTTTCAAAAGATTGAATCACATTATTCGTTTGCTGCTCAAATTTTTCATGCAAAAGTTTTAATGCTATTTCTGTTCTGTATATTTCTTGACGGATAAAATGCAATTCTTTTTTATCGCACGTATCCCTTCCACTCATTTCAATTTGCTGATACTTCTCTAAATGTGATTGTAACTTTAAAAGCTCATCCATCGTTTCCAACTGCTCTCCTACCAACTTATCAAAATCGTTCATCACTTACCCCCTTTTGATTCATTCGCCAGTTATAATTCCTATTACATATTTCTAATCGTGAACTTCTTTCTCCTTTGACTATATTTGTTGACTTATTAGAAGTTATGTCGTTCCCTTTATTTTCATTACAGTGACACGCACACAAAGAAAACACTTCTCTCGAACGGAGAAGTGTTTTTCCTTCATTACTGATTTGAGCTAGAAGATTGTGATTGTTTTGCAGCTGACTGTGCATTTTGTTTTTTCACTGCATGCACATCTGTTTCAGTTGCAAACTCTGTACCATAACTAGCATTTGCACTTTGAGCACCAGAAGCTTGTGCTTTCTGTGCCTCTGATTGTGCGTTTGCTTGTTTTACTGCTTGTACATTCGTTTCAGTTGCAAACTCTGTACCATAGCTAGCATTTGTACTTTGAATGCTAGCACCAGAAGTTGCCTTATTATAACCTTGTTGTTTTTTACTCATCTTTCTCACCTCCACAATCAATAATGTAACCAATTCGCTTAGAAGTTATCCCTAATTTTCTTTTTAAAAATTCACGTATATATCTCTTATCACTCATTCAAACTACATATGATGGAGGTGGGAATATGTATACTGGGCGTGATATGACTGAGCTAACTATGATTTCCAAAAATGAATGGAAAGAGGATGAATTAGCTTATTTTCATCATTCATTTCAGCAAATTATGCCTTATCTAAATGTAGAGGGACAAACGATTTATAAAGAAATTGTGAAAGAAATCGAGTCACGGGGCGGATTATAAACGCGTGGATTTCCAACCTCAAAATACAAATTTATTTTCAATATAAAAAACGTGTTCCAAATTTCTGGAACACGTTTTTATTATTTATCCCGCTATTCGCCAGGCAGTAAGACCCCCACCTCAAAATGCAGCGAAAGCAAAGAAGTTAGGTAGGGATCAACTGCCCGTAAAAGCCCGATTGGTGAAGGCTAATAATCAGTGGGGGATGAAGAAAACCCCCACTGATTAAAGTTTCACTTTATTGCATTGTAATTTTTTCAACACACTTTTCGTAAATTGTACGATGTGATTTCGAGAAAGGTAACTGTTCGAACGCTTCTTTCGACACAAACTTTAATGTATCCGTTTCGACAATATTACCTGTTACTTTTCCGTAAAATATAAATATATCCCAAGTACGATGTGTAAAAGTATGTTGTACATTCATCGCGTATTCATCAATTGAAACAGAGAGATCAAAGCTCTCCTTCATATAATCCGTAAGCTGTTGTTTCTGATTACGAATACCTTCACCTAGTTCAATATTCGGGAACTCCCACATATTAGCCAGTAATCCCGTACTTGGGCGTTTATTAATTACGTAACGGCCATCTTCAGTTTGAAGTACTCCTGCAACGAGCGGTACCATTGTAGGTGCTTTCGCTTTACTTTTCACTGGTAGTTCTTTTTGAACACCTTCAGCATACCCTCTGCAATGTTCACGTACAGGACAAAGTAAACAAGATGGATTTTTCGGGATACAAATTAATGCCCCTAATTCCATCAAACCTTGGTTAAAATAAGATGGATTTTCTACCGAAATAATTTCACGCACAATCTCTTCAAAAACTTTTCTCGTCTTCGGCTTTGCAATATCATCCCACACTGATAAAATACGAGATAATACGCGCATAACATTTCCATCAACCGCTGGCTCTGGTATGCCATATGCAATGCTTAAAATGGCACCTTTTGTATATGGTCCTACTCCTTTTAATTTTTCAATTTTCTTTACATCGCTCGGTACTGTCCCGCCATATACTTCTTTTACCTCTTTTACTGCCGCGTGTAAATTTCGTGCTCTAGAATAATAACCTAAGCCTTCCCATGCTTTTAATACTTCTTCATCATCGGCAGTTGCTAGCGCTTCAAGCGTAGGAAACTTCCCCATAAAATTTGCGTAATATGGTTTTACAGCCTCTACCCTTGTTTGCTGTAACATAATTTCCGAAACCCAAACACGGTATGGATCTTTATTTTTTCGCCACGGTAAATCACGTTGTTCTTTTTCAAACCAACCAATTAAATCATTTTGAAACTGTTCTATGTTAAACTCATTTAATATTTCAAGTGTCAAACTTGATCCCCCTCATTTTTTTGCATATATGTACTATTATAAAGATTTTAGGAAAAAATTTAAGTAAGATGACATAGGAAATAGAAGGCAAAGGACTTGAGGTATCGAATAAAAAGAGTTACATTAATAAAAAACGGAGGTGGATTTCTATGGACACAGCCACTCACCTTGTTATGGGCGTTACTCTAGGCAGTTTGGCAACATTAGATCCAGCTATAGCACAAAGTGATATTGGGCCACAAGCAGTGATGCTTGCAACAATTGCCGGTTCCAATATTCCTGACATCGATACAGTTTTAAAATTGCGTAATAACGCTAAATATATAAGAAATCATCGCGGGATTACTCATTCCATTCCTGCAGTGATTCTTTGGTCACTCCTTATAAGTGGCATCTCTTTCGCCTTCTTTTCAGACGCTCCCTATCTGCATCTACTACTTTGGTCATTTATTGCCGTCTTTCTTCATGTCTTTGTGGATATTTTCAATGCCTATGGTACACAGGCTTTAAGGCCCTTCACAAAAAAATGGGTAGCGCTCGGCATAATTAATACGTTTGATACGGTCATTTTCTTTATCCATATACTCGCTATCGCCTGTATGCTTGTCGGAGCACATAAAGGCTATACTGCTTTAGCAGCGTATATATTAATGTTTGTTTACTACATCGGCCGCATTATGATGCATCGAAATATCAAAAGTGTAGTATACAAACGTTTCAAAAATGTAGAGAAAGTGATTATTTCTCCTTCTTACAAATTTTATCATTATCATTTAGCCGTCGTTACAACTGAACATTACTACGTCGCAAGATGGCACCGCGGTAATATCCTTGTATACGATAAATTTAATCGCGTACCGTTCCCGAATACTGCCATTATGCAAGCTGCTGTGCGAGATGAAAATATATCTGCTTTCTTATCTTTCTCGCCTGTATATCGCTGGGATATTTTCGATTATGATAACTATTATGAAGTTCGATTTATTGATTTGCGGTATCGAAGTAAAGATTATTATCCATTCGTCGCAATCGTCCAGCTCGATCAAAATTTAAATATTATTAATTCATATACAGGATGGATTTTCAGCGAAGAAAAACTTCGAAAGAAACTGGAATTGCTTCCACATTAAAAAAAGCGACCTAAGTCGCTTTTTTTAATGTTTCAAATGATCTTCTTGATTGATTAAATGGCTATACTTCGGATTATTCGTACGCATTTCATGAAGGCGCTCTCCATGATTATTAACCCATGTTCGTACCACTTGTTCAGTCATTTCCTCACCTTGGTAACGACCTGATTTAGCATAAGTTGTTCGGAAGTCTTCCCACAGTAATTCAACCCATGCACGAGCTTGTGCGTAAGAAAGGTTGTCATTCTTATCTAATAATTCTTTCGTTAATGTTTCATAAATATCATTCATGTTCCATTCTCCTTTTATCTATCCCGATTGGTGCGGGCTAATAACCAGTGGGGGATAAAAAAACCACTGGTTAAAGTTGCATTTTATTCCCTTCATTTCTAAAGGATAGTTTCTTCTATTTTGCACATTCTATAAGTGATACTTCTTAAAGGGGTATCGACTGATAATGAGGGGGCGTTCTTAATGGGTAGACAAGCCGAATTTTGGTCTGAGTCAAAAAACAACAGCAAAATCGACGGTCAACCAAAAGCGAAATCACGCTTCGCTTCGAAACGACCTAACGGCACAATTAACACGCACCCACAAGAACGTATGCGTGCTGCAAATCAGCAGGAAGAGTAGTCCAAATTAAATTCCTACACGAGGTGATAAAGATGAGCTACCGTGACCATTTAGATCGTCGTTCTGAATTATTTAACCATACGTGGACTCGTCCAAAACATGCGAAGGCGCAAGTTAACGGACAGACGCAACAAACCCAGTCTCTCATTATACTGGCAAACGAATGTAAAAAACGCCAATTTTAGAATCTCCTATCTCCTTTAACGCCTACCAAAGATGAAAACCAGAGAGATTCGCTCTCTGGTTTTTATTTTTCTTGTAGCAAGGAAATTGGTATTCCAATCTCTTCATTATCATTTTGCTTATATCCCCAAGCAAATACCCCATTGAAATACGTAATTTTAAATACCACACCAGGTTCTTCTACTAATTCATATGTCTCACCAATATGGAATTTATTTATATCTATCATATAAGCACGAGCCATAGCCATTTTTCTCATTAATACATCGAATTCATTTACAATTCCAAGTTGCTCAGCCTTTACTGCTTGCTCCTTCAAAACCCCAATTTCTTCCCTTAGCTCATGTGGTGTCATTTCACTGTAGCGTTTTGGCATACCCATCTTATTTCCTCATCCCTCTTCACGTTTCATTTGTAAAAATATATCTATCTCATCAATAGAGAATCCTTTTCGATATAACGCTTGCTTCACCTTATTTTCGAATGTCCAACCATCATACTTCTTATATTTCTCATAATATTTATTCCCATGATAGTGTAACGCTTCTTGTTGCTGTTCGTCATCTTTTTCGTCTTTCAATTCTTCCAGACAAATTTGAATTACCTCTCTAGAATACCCTTTACGAACAAGCATTTCTTCTAATTTTTGTTTCATTTGTAAAAATGAATGCTTTTGATAAGATTTTTTTTTCTTTTCTATAAGAAACAAAGCATTCTCAATTTGCTTCTCCTTTGGATACTCTTGTAAACTATGTGTAATGATTAAATCCTGAACACCTTTACTTAATAGCCCTCTCCTAATAACAGTTGGACCTTTTTGATTCACATTACTTTGCGTTCGCACGTATGAAATAGCGTACTCTTTATCATTAATATATCGATCATGTAATAATTTCGAAATGACTTCAGAGATGATGGCCTGTCCCACTTCTTTTTTTCGTAAGAAATCTTCTATTTCTTGTTTTGTTCTCATTTGATAGGATAAATAGGAAATTGCTTGTAAATATGCTTTTTGTACCTCTTCATTGTACAAAATATTCCCTAACGCTACTTCATCAATTTCTAAGCCTTTTTGTAACCCATGTTTCATTAAGATTGATTGATTCACACTAAACCCGTACTCTTCACCTTGACCTTTATCAATATAAATATTAAATCGTTCTTTCGAGCGTTTTTGCACTTCTATTTTTGTAATGACAGTCATACTCTCACCTCTCTATTATTTTAACATAGTCAAGGAACGTTTTTGCTTTTCAAGAATATATATAATGAGGAGGAAATGATTGTGAAAATCGCAATTTCTGGTGGCTCTGGCTTTATCGGCAAATACCTTTCTAATTTTTTTATTCAAAAGGGGTATACTGTTTACATTCTTACTCGAAAAAAAACTGCTGAAACTTCACATACTAACCTTCAATACGTACAGTGGACACCGGATTTACAGACCTTCCCCCTCTCCTCTATCGATGTAGTTATTAATCTATCTGGAGAGTCTATTAATAGTAGATGGACAAAGAAACAAAAAGAAACAATTTTAAACAGTAGGATTCAAACAACAAAAGGACTCATGAAACAATTACAAGCACTCGCAACAAAACCACACACATTTATTAACGCAAGCGCTATTGGATACTATGGAACATCTGAAACAGAGTCTTTTACTGAGCAACAAGAAACTCCCGGAAATGATTTTTTAGCAGAAACAGTATTTTTATGGGAGCAAGAAGCATCTAAAGCACGTTCTCTTGGAATAAGAACAATCTACTCAAGATTTGGAGTCGTATTAGGTGCAGACGGAGGAGCTCTTCCAAAAATGCTACTTCCCTATCAATTATATATTGGGGGGACAATTGGATCTGGAAACCAATGGTTATCATGGATTCATATAGACGATGTCGTTCGCATGATTGATTTCATCATTCACAAAAAAGAAATTGACGGACCTTTTAATATTACAGCGCCAACGCCAATACGGATGAAAGAGTTCGGTGAAATTATTGCCACTATAACTAGGCGACCTCATTGGTTACCTGTTCCTTCATTTGTACTGCGCGCTTTACTCGGTGAGATGAGTATACTTGTATTAGAAGGGCAACATGTATTACCCAATAAAGCGATTGAACATGGATATCGATACACATTTCCTACAGTTAACCATGCATTACAAAATATACTCTTGCATACAATGTAGTACTTCTAAAATAGTTTTACGGGTAGTTTATCTCCTTCAAAACTTCTCACTTTCTAAACTCCGGAGCATTACTACACGAACAACCTTTCAGTTACTTTGTCTTAACTTACACTAAATATTACAAAGTAACAGAAATGAGGTACCTATGAAAACATTGCTCAAACAAGCCATCGTATATCCTATTACCTCTCCAAAATTTCAAGGAGATGTACTGGTTACAGGAGAACGAATCACCGAGGTCAAACCTTATATTAAGCCTACTCAAGATATGACTGTTATAGACGCACGAGCTCTTCATCTTTTACCTGGATTTATTGATGTGCATACTCATCTTGGTCTCTATGACGAAGGCACTGGTTGGGCTGGTAATGATGCAAATGAAACATCTGAAGTTTCAACACCACATATCCGTTCTTTAGACGGGATCCATCCTTTTGATATTGCATTTCAAGACGCTGTACAAAATGGGGTTACGACTGTTCACGTTATGCCCGGAAGCCAAAATATTATCGGCGGTACTACTTGTGTAATAAAAACTGCTGGAACTTGTATTGATCATATGATTATTCAGGAACCCGCTGGTTTAAAAATTGCCTTTGGAGAAAACCCTAAAAAGGTCCATAGCAACGGCACAAAAGAATCAATAACACGTATGGGAATTATGGGGTTACTTCGTGAAACATTCTATGACGCACAACACTACGGGCATGAAGCTGATTTTCGAATTCTCCCTATTTTAAAAGCACTCCGCCGAGAAATACCAGTACGTATCCACGCTCACCGCGCAGATGATATCACTTCAGCTTTACGCTTTGCGACAGAATTCAATCTTGATTTACGTATTGAACATTGTACAGAAGGACACTTTATTGTTGAGGAACTTTCGAAACATAATTTAAAGATTTCAGTTGGTCCGACCCTTACACGACGTTCGAAAATCGAGCTTAAAAACAAAACATGGGATACTTATCATATATTATCTAAAAGTGGCATAGAAGTTTCTATTACAACAGATCACCCTTATACACCCATTCAATATTTAAATGTTTGTGCCGCTATCGCTGTTCGAGAAGGATTAGATGAAAAAACGGCCTTGGAAGGAATAACTATTTTTCCAGCTCGTAATTTACGTTTAGAGAATAGAATTGGAAGCATTGAAGTTGGAAAAGATGCTGATCTCGTGTTATGGACTCACCATCCTTTCCATTATTTAGCCAAGCCTGTACTCACCATGATTGACGGAAAAATAATTTACAAAAAAAATAAAAAAAACTAGTTTATTTTTTTGACTAGATAAAGTATTATACGATTATAAACTGAATGAAACCATAATCAATTTGTGTCGTGATTATCATTTTCAAATTGATGAATGGGGAAGGCAAATGGTGCGCCACCAGCGTTATAAACTGGTTCTAGTGGGTTCGATTCCCACCCCGAAATTTTTTAAAGATTGATATAAAAATTTCGAGGGTGGGTGTTTTTTCGTCATGCTACCCTCGTGTGAGGAGGAGTTAGTGTGTTGAAAAAACGCGACTTACACGACAGCCACGTTCTATACGAGTTAATGGTGGATCCAGCTGTCTTCCCTTTTGTGCGTCAAAAGGCTTATTCTTATGAAGAATATTTATTTTTAACGAAACAAACAATTGAAGCCGAAGAGCGTGGAGAATTAATCTCACGCACAATTTTAGATGAATGGGGTAACCCTATCGGTACAATTACTTTATTTGATGTGCAAGAAAAAGCCGGATTCCTCGGAACCTGGCTTGGCAAACCCTATCATGGCAAAGGATATAATAAATTAGCGAAAGATTCATTTTTTAGCGAACTTTTCTACGAATTAGATATTGAAACGATTTTTATGCGTATTCGTAAAATAAATATCCGGTCTATTAAGGCTGCCGAAAAACTACAATATGTAAATCTAGCAAACGAAACAAGAAAAGCCGTTTATGATGAAATTAACGCGCATGAAGAAGTATATAATTTATATGAAATTCCAAAAGATCAATATACACTTGCAACAATGCGAGATACAACATTCCAAGAAGCACACCAATTAAAAGAAGCATAATCTAAAAATTCAGAAATAATAATTAATCATTACTAATTTGACATATATGTATATCACCCCATGTCTTTGGAAACGATAGATAGTGACTTTAGGACACGAGGTGATTTGTAATGGATAAAAAGAAACGTGATAAAGCAAAAAACACATTATCTAGTACACAAGAAGTTCTCTATCAACGAGAATTTCGAAAAGCAGATCGTGCAGCGGGCTATCGCTCAAAAAGCATTTAAAGTGAAACTGAATAATTAGAAGGTTTCCCCCCTAATTATTCAGTTTCATTACATAAGATTTTCCAATAGATTGGCAAAAAAGGTTCCTTATAAATAAGGAATCTTTTTTGTGGACAACTTTATCCACAAAAATCGTAGAATTGTGCATAAATTCCAAAAGTATTTTACGAATTCATCTATTTAAATGAATTCTAAACGTGAGAATTGTGGATAATTTTCTAAAAATTGTGGACTATGTGGATATAGTTGTTAATATTCCGACTTTACTGTCTAATAGAAGCGTAATACCTTGTGGATAAGTTAATAATTCACGTTTACTTTTTTTACAACAATAAAAAAACCCTCTTTAAATGCTTAAAAGAGGGGTTTCATATTAAGTAAAAGATTCGGCAAGAGCTGGTGATTTAATAGGTATATGATTCGGCTCTGCATGATTTTCTGCCAAAATTGTATCCACAATATGACCAGCTGGCTCAGGACGATAAATACTTTTCATTGCTTCTTTCATTTGAAGAAGCTTCATATCATCTTGTAATAACGCCTCTGTTTTTGCAAAAACTTCACTATCATCACGAATGACAACTGCAGCCCCTTTTTTTTCAAAATACAACGCATTTTCATTCTCTTGTCCTGGGACAGGTTTATATAAAATGACAGGTACTTGTAATGCTGCTGCTTCGCTTAATGTAATACCACCTGGCTTCGTAATCATACAAGAAGTAACACGGAACAACTCATCAATGTTTTCAACATAACCAAATACTTTTAAAGCATCAGAACTTTGTTCCTGTAGTTCCATTAAATCCTGCTTTAAAGCTTCGTTTTTCCCACAAACGACAACTACTTGTAAGTTTGGTACTGACATAAATGACTGGCATAGCTCTTTTACACTCCCTAGCACACCATGAGCACCTGCTACAATTAGTAACATCTTTTTATCCTTACATAACTGATATTTATTATATATAATTGCTGGATTTATCTTTAGCTCAAAACTGCTGCGAATCGGAATCCCTGTTTCAACAATTTGCTCTGCAGGTACACCGATATCAACCATCACTTTTTTCACATGATCGGTTGCTACAAAATAACGATCTACTTCTCGATGGATCCATATTTTATGCACACAAAAATCCGTTAATACGTTATAAACAGGAATAGAAATACCTATTTGCTTTTTCAATTCTGGTACAGCGATGATTGGAAAGGTATTAATAACAATATCCGGTTTCTCCACCTGTAATAGCGTCTTCAAACGCTTTCTTCCAAAATTCGCATACCAAGATGCTATTTTTTTATCATAAATTTTCTCTACACCATAATAAAACAAACGATATAATTCTTTTCCTACCGTATAGCTTTTTAAATATAAATATTTTGTAATATCGGTTATAACTGGATGTGATTCTCCGAACAAGTCGCATACAATTACATCTTTGATTCCTTTTTGACGAAAGGTTTGTTCTAATGTTTTCGCTACTTGCACATGACCGTTACCGTAATGTGCAGTTAATATTAAAACCTTGGGGTTTTTTATCAAACAAATCCACTCCTAGCTTTTTGTTTCTCCATATTGCATATACGACAATAGGAAAAACATTTTCCTTAAACATTACATACTCGGATTCCAATATTCCCCTGTTAGCTATGTACCTGTCGTGGATATGCAAAGCATATAAGATTGACCCCTTAATCCTATCTGTGCTCATATCTTTATATTATACTTTCCTATAAGGGCTTTCGCAATAACTTACAAATGTTCTATATTTCATGATACTCACTCTTTTACTTCTTAATTCTTTTTACTATTTTGTTTTCCCTTTACAATTATGTAAATTTCTCCGCCTATCCTTTACAAAAATATGGATATTCTCTCTTCAGTATACTCTTTTCTAAATATATACTCTAGATTTTATTATAAAGTGAAGGCTAATAATCAGTGGGGGTTTACGGGCAGCAGGGGTCCCACAAATAGCGGGGTAAAGAAACAAAAAGCCTAATCCAATATTTGGATTAGACTGCTTTTAAAATATGTTTTGCATGCTCAACATTTTCTTCTGTCGGTGGATTCACATCCGCAAGTGGATACTTATGTCCAAGTGCCTCCCATTTATAAACACCGAGTTTATGATATGGTAACACTTCCACTTTCTTAACATTAGATAGACTTTGAATAAAGTTTGATAATTTTTGCAGATCCTCTTCACCATCGGTAACACCGGGAACCAATACATGTCTTACCCAAATTAGTTTCTTTCTATCCGATAAATAACGAGCAAATTGTAAAATGTGTTCATTTGGTTTCCCTGTTAATTTACGATGTTTCTTTGAATCAATATGCTTCAAATCTAATAAAACTAAATCTGTATAATCCATTAAAATATCTAGCTTATTTTGGAATTCTGGTTCTTCAGAATAACAACCGCCCGAAGAATCGATTGTTGTATGGATACCAGCTTCTTTGCACTTTTTAAACAACTCAATTAAGAAGTCTAGCTGTAATAGTGGCTCTCCACCGCTAACTGTTATACCGCCTCCAGAAGCTTCAATAAATGGAAGGTAACATGTCACATCCTGCATCACTTCTTCAACTGTTATTTCTTTACCTTTACCGATTTCCCACGTATCAGCATTATGACAATATTGACAACGTAATAAACACCCTTGTGTAAATATGACATAACGAATCCCTGGGCCATCAACAGTACCGCAAGACTCTACAGAATGTATTCTTCCTTTTACCATGTTACTTCCTCCTTTATTGAAACAGCCTCCCTCCGCTATATATTAAAAGCGGAGGAACACTTTTTTCACTTACATGCTTTCATGCATTGTACGGTTAATTACATCAATTTGTTGTTCACGAGTTAATTTAATAAAGTTAACAGCGTAACCAGATACACGAATTGTTAATTGTGGATATTTTTCAGGGTGCTCCATTGCATCCATTAATGTTTCACGGTTAAATACGTTAATATTTAAGTGGTGTCCTTGTTTTATTGCATATCCATCAAGCATAGATACTAAGTTGCGTACTTGTACATCATCTTCTTTACCAAGTGCTTTTGGAATAATAGAGAATGTATTTGAAATACCATCTTGTGCATCTTCATATGGTAATTTAGCTACAGATAATAATGACGCTAATGCACCTTTTGTATCACGGCCATGCATTGGGTTTGCGCCCGGTGCAAATGGTTCTCCAGTACGACGTCCATCTGGAGTGTTACCAGTTTTCTTACCGTATACAACGTTAGATGTGATTGTTAAGATTGACATTGTATGAACAGAATTACGGTATGTTTTATGTTTACGAATCTTGTTCATAAATGTTTTCACAAGATTTACTGCGATTTCATCTACACGATCATCATTGTTACCGTATTTAGGGAAATCTCCCTCAATTTCGAAATCAACTGCAATACCATTTTCATCACGAATTGGTTTTACTTTTGCGTATTTAATTGCACTTAAAGAGTCTGCTACTACAGATAATCCAGCGATACCTGTTGCCATTGTACGAAGAACATTTGTATCATGAAGTGCCATTTCAATACGTTCATAGCTATATTTATCGTGCATATAGTGAATTACATTTAATGTATTTAAGTATAGACCAGCTAACCATTCCATTGTCATATCGAATTTACGCATAACTTCTTCATAATCTAATACTTCAGAAGTAATTGGTGCGTATTCAGGACCAACTTGTGCTTTTGACTTTTCATCTTTACCACCGTTAACCGCATATAGTAATGCTTTCGCTAAGTTTGCACGTGCTCCGAAGAACTGCATTTGTTTACCAATTCTCATTGCTGATACACAACAAGCAATACCGTAGTCATCACCGTAGTCAGAACGCATAATGTCATCATTTTCATATTGAATTGCTGATGTTTTAATAGACATTTTTGCACAGTAGTTTTTAAAGTTTTGCGGTAATTGTTTAGACCAAAGAACTGTTAAGTTTGGTTCTGGTGCTGGTCCTAAATTATCTAATGTATGCAAGAAACGGAATGAGTTTTTTGTTACTAACGGACGACCGTCTAACGCCATACCACCGATAGATTCAGTTACCCAAGTTGGATCTCCAGAGAATAGTTCATTATAATCAGGTGTTCTTGCAAATTTCACAAGACGTAATTTCATAATGAAATGGTCAACAATTTCTTGTGCTTTTTCTTCTGTTAAAGTACCATTTGCTAAATCTCTTTCAATGTAAACATCTAGGAATGTAGAGGTACGTCCAAGGCTCATTGCTGCCCCGTTTTGCTCTTTAATTGCTGCAAGATAAGCAAAGTATAACCATTGGAAGGCCTCTTGTGCATTTGTAGCTGGCTTAGAAATATCGAATCCATGAGAAGCAGCCATCTGTTTTAACTCTTGAAGTGCACGCATTTGCTCAGATAATTCTTCGCGTAAACGCATTGTATCTTCGCTCATTACACCGCCAGTTAAATTATAATCAGCTTTTTTCGCTTCAATTAAATGATCTATACCATATAGCGCTACGCGGCGATAGTCACCGATAATACGTCCACGTCCATATGCATCTGGAAGACCAGTAATAACACCTGATTTACGAGCCGCTTTCATTTCTGGTGTGTATGCATCAAATACACCTTGATTATGAGTTTTACGCCAGTCTCTGAAAATCTTGCTAAGTTCTTTATCCATTTCATATCCATACGCTTCACAAGCTTGTTCCGCCATACGAATACCACCATATGGTTGTAAAGAACGTTTAAATGGTTTATCAGTTTGGAAACCGACTACTTTTTCAATCTCTTTATTTAAATATCCTGGTTCATGTGATGTAATAGAAGAAACAATTTTTGTATCCATATCAAGAACGCCACCGTTTTCACGTTCCTTTGTTGTTAAATCCATTACTTGATCCCAAAGTTTTTTCGTTGCTTCAGTTGCTTCCGCTAAGAAAGAGTCTTCTCCCTCGTAAACGTTTACATTATTTAAAATGAAATCGCGAACATCAATCTCTGCTTTCCATTTTTCACCTTTAAAGTTTTCCCACGCGTTTTTTACATTTTCTAATACTTGAGTCATCCTAATCTCCTCCATTTTTGATTAGTACAGGACTGCGTTTTTTTATATAACAGCTTACACACTTAGAATACTACTTTTTTTCGGAGGTGGACGAAATAGTTGTGACATGTTTGTGAAATGTTGAGCAAACTACTATACCCGTAGTGTTAACTTCATGTAAAAGTCTTTATAACTAAACCTTTCTTTAATTGTATTTTTTTGGTACCCTTATATACGAGTCCTATTTTGTAATATAAGAACGATACCCATTGTAGAGCTGTAATACTCTTATCTCCTAATCTGTTATAGTTTTTATAACAGAGCAAAAAAGTGTACATACGTTGTACACTTTTTTTGTTACCACTATAAAACATCTCTTTTTCTATTTCCATCATAAAATCCACCACGACTGTTTGTTAATGCAATTAATTGCTCTAATCCTTCTATATGATCACCAATAATTCGAAGGACAGCTGGAGGATGACCTATTTTTGCGAAATGTTCACTGGGACGAATACGGTTCATCTTATCAACATCGATACGACTTACACAAGCGATTTCAAAACCTGAAAGTACAGCTTTCACTTGTGCTACACAAGGTGACAATAATGATTTATACCCTATTTCCTTCAAACAAGTACGACTAAACGCATTAGGAACCGCAATAAGAGAGCCTACTCCTAAATCTTTTCTATCACAAGCTAAATTTAATGCATATTTAAATGCTGTTACAAGATGAAGTGGTACTCTCAAATCTAAATAATGATTTAAATCATTTAATGCGACATCCGTTCCATCTGCAATAGCTTTTGCAAAGGGATATAGCTCACTAGCTGGGATAACAAAATCACCGTCTATAAATAAAACAATTTCTCCTTTTGCAAAATAAGTTCCAAGTGAACGCCCCACATCGTTTCCAAGTGCTTCTTTATACACAATTGTTGTTGCTCCCTTGTCTTTTGCAATTGTTGCCGTTTTATCGGACGAACCATTTACAACAACAATGATTTCCAATGGTTCAATTTTGCGAAGCTCTTCTATAATCTTTCCAATCGTCATCTCTTCATTTTGCACAGGAATAATAACCGATAATTGCTGTCCTTTATACAAATTAGATGTAATGCCCCATCCTTGATAAAAGTCTTCAAAATTTAGAGTATGGTAGACACTATCTCTTTTCCTATTTCCATCGCAATATCCCCCGCGCGTATCACTGCCTAATATCCTTTCTGCTACAGCTTCTATATGATCGCCTATCATTCGTTTTTCGGAATGAGCAAGATTCGTGCCGTATGCAGCATGCTCAAATGGACGAAATTTATTCGGCGTAATAACGTCAATTGCACAATGACGACTAATTCTCCATTTACTTTGCGCTAGGCGTAGATGAGCCACAATAGGATTAACAAAACATTCGTATCCAATACTTTGCACAACTTCCTTCTTCAGCGCATGTGGTACAGATAGTAAAGAATCAATTTTTAATTCTTCATGCTCTAACATTGCATTTAATATTTGGCGCCATACTGTAATAGAATGTGGTTTTTGTTTCTTTAAAAATAATGCGTCTAAATTATTTAAAACGATGTCCGCCTGATCATGCAAAATCGGATTAAGGAATAATTGTAATTTTGAAGTTTGAATAGCAAAATCACCATCTACAAACAGTAATACATCACCTATCGCATGTTTTGCACCAACTGCGCGTCCAACATCGTTACCAAGTGACTCTTTATGCTGGATTACTGTACATCCTAAGCTCTCAGCAATCGCTTCTGTACCATCATTACAACCATTTGCTACTACAATAATCTCTACTGGGTTTAGTGCTTTTACCGATTGAACCACGTCTAAAATCGTATCCACTTCATTACATACGGGAATAATAACTGATAACGACTTAGCCATTGTTTTCTTCACGAAACCACTTAATAGTTTCTTTCAATCCTTGTTCCCACGTTACTTTCGCTTGAAACTGAACAAGTTCTCTTAATTTCGTTACATCTGGTTTTCGATTTGGAATTTCTTCAAATCCATGTGGATATACTTCCTCAAATGGAACGTGCACAATTTTGGAAACAGACTTCGTTAATTTTTTTATATCTTCCGCTACTTCCCTTATATTTTTTTCATTCTCAGAACCTATATTAATAATTTCACCATTTACCTTCTCATCCATTGCAAGAATTGTTGCCTCGACCGCATCACTTACATACGTAAAGCAACGTGTCTGCTTCCCATCTCCATATACGAGAATATCGTCACCTTGCAAAGCCGCACGAATAAATCGTGGAATTACTCCTGCGTACGGACCATCTTTCGCTCTTGGACCATAAATATTAAAATAACGAACAATCGTTACAGGTAAGCCTTCTAATGCGTACCCTAAACATAATGTTTCCTCTAACGTTTTACAAATTGCATAACTCCAACGTATTTTGGAAGTTGCACCGTATAAACGATCTCCTTCTTCAGAGAATGGTGGCTCTCCCTTTCCATATACTTCAGAAGTAGATGCAAATACTACTTTCTTCTTCCCTTTTAACGCTGCTTGTAAAATATTTCTCGTTCCATCGAAATTTGTTTCAATGAGCTCTACACTTTTTTCCATTGTAGTTTTGACTCCCAAAATTGCAGCTAAATGGAACACCACATCATGTTGATTTACTAATTCATAAATTGAACTTTTATCTAACACGCTTATTGGAATAACTGAAATCTCTTTCATTAACTCATTATGATATTTATTTTTTCCTTTATAGAAGTTATCCACAATAGTAACTTCATAACCTCTTTTCACCAACCCTTCAGCTAAATGTGAACCAATAAATCCTGCTCCACCTGTAATTAAACATTTTTTACTCATACACTCACCTTCTTTACGATTCCACGTGTATCTATTAATCGCTCAATTCCTTTAAAGAGCTTCCAATCGATACTAGAGTGATCCGTTACAATTAAAATACAATCTGCTTGTTTAATTCTTTGTTCATCTAATGGAATGGATTGATATAGTGTATCCCCAATTTTCGCTGAAGAAATATAAGGGTCATGATATTCTATCTTGTACCCTTCTTTTATTAATAATTGAATAATTGGCAACGCTGGTGATTCTCTCAGATCATTTACATCTTTCTTATACGCAACCCCTACAATTAACACCGTTGCGGGTGATTGCACCATACCTTTTATTTTCCCAATTATTTTCTCTGGCATTTCTTCATTAATTACATGTGCCGCCTCAATTAATTGACTAATTGCTCCACTCTTTTTTATTCTCCATTGAAAATATAAAGGGTCTACTGGAATACAATGTCCCCCTATCCCTGGACCTGGCCAATATGGAGTAAATCCAAACGGTTTTGTAGATGCAGCTTCAAGCGCCTCATAAAAATTAACATTCAAACTTTCACAAAGTATATTTAACTCATTTACTAATGAAATATTAACTAAGCGCTGAATATTTTCAAATAGCTTACACATCTCGGCCACTTTCGGAGAGCTAACTGGAACGACTACATCAAATATAGCGCTATACAAATCCTGTACTTTTTGTTTACACTGCTCGGTTTGTCCACTAATAACTTTCGGAATAGTTTGGACTGAATACTGGCTATTCGCTGGATCAATTCGTTCTGGAGAATAGCCAGTATAATAATCTTCTCCTACCTTTTTACCTGTTTGAGAAATAATCGGAATGATAACTTCCTCCAGTGTACCTGGATATGTGGAGCTTTCAAAAATGAAGGTTTGTCCTTTTTGAAGGTTTTGTTGTATATAATAAGAGGCTGAAATGAGGGCACTTAAATCTGGTTCTTTCTGCTCATTAATTGGGGTTGGCACGGTCACAATGACATAATCGCTATGCTTAAAATCCGCAACACCTTTATCTGGTGTATTCACTATTAATTTTCTTTCGTTTATTAAGCCTTGTAATACTTTAGAAGACACATCAGGAATATAACTTTCTCCTTTTATAATTGATTCTATTTTCCTAGTATCCTTATCTAATCCAAGTACAGCATGTCCTCTTTCTGCAAAAAGGACCGCTAAAGGAAGGCCAACATATCCTAATCCAATAATGGTTACTTTACTACTAGCATTCATCTATATTCTCTTCTTCCCTTCTCAATTGTAGTATTATATCTCTATCCCTTTCTCCATCCGTAAAACTCCCGCGCTCATTCGTATGTTGTAATAAATAAGCAATCGCCTCAAGCTGATCTCCGAAAATACGATCGAATGCAGGAATTCGTCCGTTTACAAACCCGTGTTGTTCTGGACGTATACGGTTCGGTTTTATAACATCAACAAAATCTATTGCGCTTATAGAAAAATCAGCTAAAATAGCTTTCATTTGAGCTAACGGTGGAATAACGAGGGCCTCGTATCCAATCTTCTCTATTACTTTTTTATGCATAGCATGTGGCACTGCCGTTAATGAGTTGTTCCATAAATCTGGTCGTTTCGCTACCAAATTCACGAAATATTTCCCCATACTAATTGGATCTGCCGGGTGAAACATATCTAACAAACATTGCAAATCATTTAACGCCACATCATTTCCGTCTTCAATAGCATGCAAAAATGGAATTAGCTTTTTTGCCGGAATAGCAAAATCACCATCAACAAATAAACAAATATCTGCCGTAGCATGCATAGCCCCTATCGCTCGAGCTACATTATGTCCAAGTGCCTTCGCGAATTCAACTACAATAACATTCTCTAGTTTTGCTTGTTTAATTGTCTCCGCATCCGCTCCATTCGCAACAACTATAATTTCATCTATATCTGCTTTTTTCACTTCTTGTATAACAGATCTTATAGTCATTTTTTCTTCTGATACTGGTATAATCGCACTGTATTTCGCTTTTTCCTTTTGTAATAAAACTGGTTTATACTTCCCTATAAACTCTCTATCCCTGTTTCCCTCCGAAAAACCGCCGCGTTTACCATATGTTTCGATTACGTATTGCAAAGCACGCAAATGATCACCCATAATACGACTAGTCGCTTTCGGATAAGGAGAACCAGGTGATGTACCCGTATGCACAGGACGAACCTTATTCGTGTGAATTACATCGACCGAAGCCATATCAGCAATATCTACTCCTCTAGACATCGCCATCGCTTGAAATAGTGCTGGATCTGCTAAATTCCACCATCCAAGTCTCTCGATAGCTTCCCGGCTCATCGCATGTGGAATTGCGATTAAAGAACCAACAACAAGCTCTTTTTTATTCAAATAACGATTCAACATGGATTTCCCAACTGTCGTATAATGTGGTCTCATCTTTAAATAAACAGACCATGTTAAATTATTCACAACAATTTGATGCCCCTGCTGAATTCCTTTCACGAAACGTTGTAGCTCTTTACTCTCAATAACGATGTCACCATCTAAAAACAATACAATTTCACCTTTTGCTTCTCTAGCTCCAATTGCTCTTCCTACATCATTACCAAGAGAATGTTTATAATAAATTACATGGCAACTATGCTGTAATGCGACTTCCTTCGTTCCATCTGTCGATCCATTATCTACTACAATAATTTCATACGGTTTCAACTTCTCCACTTCTACTAAAACTTGTGATAAAGTACTTGCTTCATTATGCGCTGGAATAACAACTGATATTCTCATACTTGTATCACTCTTACCCTTCCAAGCGAACATAAGCAATAATAGGAATACGCACGAGTACATCTTCAGGTGGTCCATAAGAAGGAGATGTACGAACACTTACTGCCCCATCCGTCACAGATAAAAGAATACCTGCAACAACTTCTACAGCTGTCACAACTTGCACTAACTCACCAACATGGTTACGCAATTCATCAGTAAATAACATATATAAGTCTCCTTTCTTACGCTTCTTTCATTGATATAATACTTGTAAATGGTAATAAAACTTCTGTTCCTATTCCTTCTTGCAGCGTTAAGAAATCGTCACCAACTGCTACAATAACACCTGTTAACTGTCCAACTGTCACAGTAATTTCTACGTTTTCCCCTAAATATTGCTTTGCAATTTCTTTAAAAGGTGATGTATTGCATTCTTTTAAAATGTTACAAATAATAGATTGAAATTGACTTGATTCTATAAATTCTTCCATAGCTTGCTTAGAATTTCTTTGAATAAACCTCGCGAAGTTTTGCGAAAATAAAAGTCGTTCCACAGCAGGCAGTAACTTGTCATCTAAAAAATAACCTAATTGTCTATTAAACAGTCTGGATAATTTATGCCAATATTTTTTGAACAGACACATATGCTTCTCCTCCTATTATTTTTAAAGTACAAAAATTCACATCCATACATCTTAATTTATACAAAGCAGGGTTTTTTGTGATAGGTAAGGCATACATTTTCTAAAAGAAATAATTGTTTCAGAGCATAAAAAAAGATAGATGGTTTCCCATCTATCTCTTTGCTAATCTTTAATTTTTAATTGTCACAATGGCAGCTACGCCGTAATATACCGCTCTTGATAATTCTGCTTGTTCGGATATAGAAGCTGTAACAAGGGATCCACCACTTGCCGAAAAATATTTTGCAGCTTCTAACGGAATACCATCTTCTTTCACATCAATATGTGTTCCATCTTGCCAGTCTATTTTCTGCATTGTTGCTGAAAAGTCCCCAGCCACTTTACCAATTTCCTTACCATTCATCTCTAAAAATATCCATTCCCATTTTGTTAAACTTAGTACTTGTTTCAACTCTCCAATTTTCTTTCCATTTATACTATAAAATATATAGAAGTTACGCACGCCCATCTTCTTTTGAACACGCAGCAATCTTTCTCCCGATTGATTATATAAATAAAATTGTTGCTTATGTAGTCCCTTAAAAAGAAAAGAAAGTGCACCTTTCCATATACTTTGAATAACGGAATTATACTCTTCTTTTAAAAACCCTACTGCCTTGCCATCTAATCCAAAGTACGTTATTACTTGAAATACCCCTACCTCTCTACGAACAACGAACTTTTGTTGTTCAAATAATCTAGAGCTCCCTATATTACAATTGTCCTGTTTAAGCATTTTTGCTCTTCGTTTTTCTATAAAACTATATATTAGTAATCCAAACGTTGGTAGCAAAATACCTATTAATTTCAGGATTTCTTTATCTGAAGTGAATATTGTTCCTTTTTTATATTCCATAACTAATCCAATTACAACGATAATCCATACAATGATAGCTATAAACAAAGTTCGTTTCGCATTGCGTGCATGATGCTTATGTATACTCATAAACCTCCCCCTTTTCCATTTATTTCATTATCGCACCGCACATATATTTCCTCAATGCAAAAAAAACTATCCAAAAGGACAGTCTTTTACACTTCAATATTTCGCAACATCGTATAAATGTCGTTATTCACTTTACCAAACGATTTAATGTTATTTTGAATGTTAGATAATAAAACGACATAAACACTTCCGTTTTTACTAAATCCATTTAAACAATTCCATCCTGGCATTACACCGTGATTCGAATAACTTCCTGGGTCAACGTACCATCCAAATCCGTAATCCTTTTTCACAGCTGTAAACATTTGATCATAACTCTCTTTAGAAATTAACTTTCCAGAGTACAACGCTTCATTAAATAAATATAAATCGTGCGCACTCGTATATATATCACCACAACCATATAGTTGTGACATGCTCGGAATATTAGGTGTTGTCATATTGTTATTTACTATTTTATAACCTGTCGACGGAAACCTGGTTTGCTCTAACGCTTTACCGAAACCAGAATGTTTCATACCAGCTGTCGCAAAAATATGTTGTTTAATGTATTCTTCTAACGGTTGTCCACTTACCTTCTCAGCGATGTAGGCAAGTATCGAATAGTTCGAATCGGAATATTTCCATTTTTCTCCTGGACTCCCAACACGCTTTTGCTTTCCTATCCGTTTTATCAACTCTTCATGAGAGATATCTTCTGTTCCCTGCTCATATTCTGGAATCCCTGATGTATGTGTTAATAAATGTTTTAGCTGAATGCTATTACCTTGAGGAAAATCTGGAATATATTTTGCAACCGTGTCCTCTACTTGTAATTTATTTTGATCTTTTAATTGCATAATAGCAGTCGCTACAAATGCCTTTGAAATAGAGCCAATATAAAAGGTCGTTTCTGAATTATTCGGTACTTGCTTCTCTTTGTTCGCCATACCGTATCCTTTATTCAAAAGAACTTTTCCGTTCTTCACAATAACAGCTGTTCCACTAAATCCTGCGTTTTGTAAATATTGATCCAATTGAGCGTTTTCATTAATTTCTTGAGGCGGTCCTTCAGCAGGCTGCTCTATAGCTTGCGCTTGTTTCACTTGTTCTTCCTGCTCTTTTTGTTTTTGTGCTTCTTGCTTCTTTTTTTCTTCTTCTTTCTTTTTCAACTCTTCTTGCTTCTTCATTTCTGCTGCTGCTTTTAAAGTTTCCTCTTTTTTATTATGCGCAACAATTTTTGTATACATGAAATATACAAGTGACAGTAGTAGGGCTAGAATGATTGTTCTTTTTATGTATACAATCGACCGATTTGCTTTCCCATTAACAGTATTTTTTTCCTGATCCATGATTACCTTTTTCCCCTTATTTACCGATAATTTAATTCATCTACACAAGACTTATTTCAAATCATTTTCGCAGATTATGGACACTCCATTTCATGTCATCACTACTGTATCACGCACCGAACATATTACCAACCTATATGTTCAAAAAAGAAAAAGAAAATTTATAAAAGTAAGATTCCCTTTAAAAAATTAACAAAAAAAGAGGATATCCTGTAAAAGACTGTTGTTATCAATCTTTTTGGATATCCTCTTATCTAACTATTTACACGTGTTTTTTCATATCATCGGCAACAGATTCAACATTTGTACCTACGATAACTTGTACACTTGTGTTACTTAATTTCATAACACCTTTTGCACCGGCACGTTTTAATGCTGGTTCATTTACTAAACTTGCATCTTTCACTTGTAAGCGTAGACGAGTTGCACAGTTATCAATAACTGCTAAGTTTTCTTTTCCGCCTAAAGCAGCTACGTAAGTTTCACCAATTGAACCTGCAACTGGTGCATCACCCTCTTCAGCTAACTCATCTTCATCTTCATCTTCACGACCAGGAGTTTTCAAGTCGAATTTCTTAATTAAGAAGTAGAATACTACAAAGTAAATTGCTGCGTAAATTAAACCGATTCCCGCTAATAATACTGGTTTTGTTGCAATACCAAAGTTTAAAACGTAATCGATTGCACCGGCACTGAATGAGAAACCATCATGAATGCCAAGTGTCGTTGTAATGAATAAAGAAAGACCTGTTAATACTGCATGAATACCATATAATACTGGTGATAAGAACATGAATGAGAATTCAATTGGTTCTGTAATACCAGTTAAGAATGAAGTTAATGCTAGACCACCTAACATACCTGTAACCATTTTACGTTTTTCTGGTTTAGCAGCCGCAATCATTGCGAAACATGCTGCCGGTAAACCGAACATCATAATTGGGAAGAAACCAGTCATAAACATACCTGCTGATGGATCTTTTGCAAAGAAGCGTGCAATATCACCATGAACGATATCACCAGCTGCGTTTGTAAAGTCACCAAGTACAAACCAGAAGTATGTGTTCATTACATGGTGTAAACCGATTGGAATTAATAAACGGTTTAATAATCCGAATAAACCAGCACCAACTGAACCTAAGTTCACGATGCCGTGTGCTACCGCATCAATACCACTTTGAATTGTTGGCCAAATTTGACCGAATACTAATCCTAGAAGAAGCATTACAATAGAAGTAATGATTGGTACAAAACGTTTCCCCGCAAAGAAACCTAACCATTCTGGTAATTTAATCTTATGGAATTTGTTATATAGTAACCCCGCAACAACCCCAGCAATAATACCACCAAGTATGGCCATATTTATTTTTGGCGTTAACGCCGCTGCTTTTGAAACTTTTGTCATTGTATCTGCTAATTTAGTTGGATCTGCTGAACCGACTAAATCCTGAACACTTTTAAATTTATCATTCAGCTCTGCTGCTGAATATGCCTTACTTAGAGCGTTCGTTGTATTTTGTAAAACAAGATATCCGATTGCCCCAGCAAGTCCTGCTGCTCCACTACCATCAATAGACAAACCGATTGCAACACCAATTGCAAAAATAAGTGCTAAATTATCAAAAATTGCTGCACCGGCCTGTGCCATAACAGGAATATTAAATACATCTTCTTGTCCTAAACGAAGCAATAATCCTGCTGCTGGTAGTACTGCGATTGGAAGCATTAACGCTTTACCAATACGTTGTAAAAACTGCAACATTTTAATTCCCCCTATCAAATTTATGAAATCGTTATCATTATAAGTACGCTTTAGAAAACGCTTTCTATTACATAACCATAATAACATATAGTTGTATAGATGTGTAGTTTTTATTTGCGAACTTTTTATGGATAAGTTTTCTATTTCCAAACTGTTATATAAAAGGAAAATTCTCCTTGTTAGCTACACAATATACAGACAAAAAAACTTATTATCGCACAAATAACTTTCGTTTTATCATTCCACTTTTTCATGTTATTATTTATTTCCGAGCATATCGGGAAAAGTAAACTTAGTTAATTCGAAATAGGAGCGTTGGTACTATGCAGTGCATTGAAACAAACAACTTACAGCAGTTGTTAGAACAAGTAAAACCATATACGAAAAAAGGAAAACTTGCTACTTATATCCCCGAACTAGGAAATGCAGATCCAGCTGATTTAGGGATTGCCATTTTCCATAAAGAAACAGAATATATCCATGCTGGCAACTCACAAACACTATTTACTCTTCAAAGTATTTCCAAAGTAATTACACTTGCACTTGCCCTTTTAGATCGTGGTGAAGAATATGTATTTTCTAAAGTTGGAATGGAGCCAACTGGTGACCCTTTTAATTCTATTATTAAGTTAGAAACGACAAGTCCTTCCAAACCTCTTAATCCAATGATTAATGCAGGAGCACTAGCTATTACAAGCATGTTAGCGGGAAAAGATAACGAAGAAAAAATGGAGCATATTCTTCATTTTGTACGTGAAATAACAGATAATCCTACTATTAATTATTCTTCTACAGTTGCTAATTCAGAATTAGAGACTGCTTACTTAAACCGTTCACTTTGTTACTATATGAAACAAAACAGCATTATCGATTGTGATATTGAAGAACTTATGGATTTATACACTCGTCAATGTGCAGTTGAAGTAAACTGTATCGATTTAGCACGTATTGGCTTAATTTTTGCAATGGATGGATATGATCCATATAAAAAGAAACAGATCATCCCTAAACATATTACGAAAATCTGTAAAACATTTATGGTTACTTGCGGGATGTATAATGAATCTGGTGAATTTGCAATTCGTGTTGGAATCCCTGCAAAAAGTGGTGTAGCGGGCGGCATTTTCGGCTGCGTAAAAGGCGAAATGGGAATCGGCATTTTCGGACCGGCTTTAGATGCAAATGGAAATAGTATCGCTGGTTTTAAAATTCTTGAATTACTTTCTGCCCAAGAAGGTTGGAGTATGTTTTAATTTAGAAGTTATCCTGCTATATTGGCAGGATTTTTTATTTCACGAAAAAGTCCTTTCTACTAGGCATCAACACAATTCAAAAAAACAGTAATAAAAGTTCTCTTTATTATGCATATTTGTTCCCCCCTCCTGAATAATATAGTACAACCTAGCGCTGTATGTGGAGGTGTAAAAGATGAAACTCATATTTCAAATGGAGAAACAACCTGTTCTCGAAAAAACAATTCTCCTTTTCATATTGAGTATTGTAGAAAGTTTGAAACTAAAAGTTGTTTCACTCGATGAAGCTCACCGATACATATTCAATTTAGAAGTGCTTGAACTATTAATGGATCGGAACATCGATGATCAAGTACTAGAACTTATTCATTTCGGAATGGGACTTGAAGACATTTACCATGTACTTCCCGAAGAACTTGAGCATAGTATTGAAGAGCTGAAATGGCTTTGTATTCAAGTTTTAAGTGAGTACAGTATGCATGATGATGAATGTGCACAACTAATTGAAGATATACGCTAAAAAGCACCTATACAGGTGCTTTTATTTTTTTAAACCTTTTGCACAAACATTGGATAATACTTACAAATTTTCATTACCGTGAAAAGATTTCACGTCGATATATGCAATTTCTTAGTGTATTTCCAAGGAAATACTCGAATACTGTTTTCTCTATCCTTCTTACAACAATTGATCAATTCCAATAAGAATTAATAACACACCTGCAATTATAGTTGCCCATTTCCCTAAGTATTCAGCTAAAAATCTTTTACCAACATACATAAAACCACTAATACAAATAAAACTAAAAATCCCAGAAATACATGCCGTAAGCCAAAGATTTAAATTTGTTACTCCAGCATCAAATCCACCTGCAATATTATTTATGGATAATGCAACTCCTAAAACAATTGCTTCAGAAAAACTAATTGTTTTAGAACCATCAAAATCTGCTTTTTCTGGATCACGTAAAATCCCTATAAGTACACTACCATCTTTAGATCCTAGGGTATCTTGTTGACTCAAGAAAGGCTGACATAAAATAAACAACCCAATTATTCCTAAAACAATTGCTCCAATAAGGTTTGCTGTGAACTCTGAAATAAATAATGCGATCCAATTCCCAAAAAATCCAGCTAGTAAAGTAAATGAAAATCCAAAAAATGCGATGATAAAATTGTTGAACCACGAAATTCGAATTTTACGAATGCCATATGCAATCCCAACACCTGCATTATCTAAATTAGACGCAATCCCGATTAAAAAAATTGAAAATAAACCCGCTGTACTCATCGTACAGTCACCCCTTTCTCACTTTTCAATGCATATTATGAAAATGTTGAGCAACTGTGCCTGTCTGTTTCATATACTTGTAATAAATGCTCAACATTTTTTCAACGATAAACACTAGAAAAGGAGTGCCTACATTATGCCCAAGGAAAATCCAAATGAGCGGCTCGGTAAATTAATAAAGAAACTGTTAAAGGAGCGTGCTCTATCTATGCGCCAACTAGGAACACTGACAAATATTGATCCTGCAACAATTTCAAGAATAATTAATGGCAAACAACAACCGAAGCAAAATCATTTACAAAAATTCGCAAAATGTCTACAAGTTCCACCGCAATTATTACTTGATGAAATGTATCCTGACTCTCCACACATAAATAAGGAAAAAGCAGATATGTACACATCTCTCGATACAATTCAGCAAACATTACAATCCTCTAACCTATTCGACTTCGAGTACACAACAACTCGTGTGAAACAAGAACTTGAAAATTACGAGCGCTATGCTCAAACTACTGAAGGCGAAAAACGTATTCACGAGAGTTTCAAAAGTAAACTAGAACAAATTGATAGTGCCGGCCCTTTCATTGAACAATTAACAAGTATGTACCAACAATTTTGTACAGAAACCATTTCAAACGAAGAACGTGCAATTATTGGGGGTGCCTTACTATATTTCATTTTATCAACAGACATTATTCCCGATTATCTTTTTCCAATTGGCTATTTAGATGATGCCATTGCCGTTGAATTAGCTAAAGAGAAATTAATTGAAGTCAAACGAAGAACATAAACAGCATAACAAGCTATTTCAGATATTGAATTTATCCACCTCTGAAATAGTTACAAAAAAATCGTACAAGCATACTCACTCGCACGATTCAAAAATCAAACTATTTTCTTATTTTCTCGTATGACACCATTCATATATAAAAGCAGTAATTACTTTTGTAAATTCAATTAACTGCTCCACTTCAACTTTCTCATTTACAGAGTGTGCTTCTTCTAGTGTGCCTGGTCCATAAATAATCGCTGGAATGTGGAACTCACTAAACCAACCGCCATCAGTTACCGTTGCTGACATATCTAAAATTGCATTTTTAGATAAAATAGATTCATGTACTGAACTTAGAGTTTTTACAGCAACATGTTCGCTATCTACTTCTAAAGAAGGAAAAATTTCGCCACGATCCACAATCATTGATTCTCCGCCCCACTTAAATTGTGGTGGGTTCTCGCTTAACCATGGATCTGCTGCTGCCACTTTTCCTAAATACTCTTCTATTTCTTCTATTATTTGTTCATGCGTTTCATTTGGATAAAAATGTACGGTTATCCACAATCGGCACTCATCCGCAATAAATGCCGCATGACGTCCTCCTTCAATAACAGCTGGATTAATTGTAGTTGTTCCAGATGGATAGCCTTCATATGTTTTCATGACTGCCCAATGACGCTCTAATTCTTGTAAGCTTTGCACAATTTTCATCATTTTCTCAATCGCACTCGCTCCAAATAGACGTCCTCCAGCATGGATCATTTGTCTACGTGTTGCATCATGAAACGTTTGCGGGCTTTTCACAGTAATCCATCCAGTAATTACGCCGCCCTGTCCTTGCATATGTAAATCACTCGTATCCACTACTACTGCAAAATCAGCATCATAACCACGCTTACAACATTGAAGTGTCCCTGCTTCTCCTACTTCTTCGCCAATTACCGATTGAAAAATTAAATCCCCAGGCAATTCAATCCCCGCTTCTTCTAAAAGCTGAATAGCAAATAAGGCTCCAGCTAGTCCACCTTTCATATCTGCCGCGCCTCTCCCAACTAACCAACCATCTGTTATAAACGGCTCAAACGGATTTGTTTCCCACGGCTCGTCCTTTGATACTTCTGCAACATCTATATGCCCATTAATAATGAGACTTTTATGTGACTCACTTGCTGTCCCTTTTTTCACTCCAACAACATTCGGATCATTCGGATATACATCCCATTTATCAATACTAAAATTTCGTTTTTTTAGAAACTCTGCCACAAATTCTTGCGCCTCATTTATATTTCTTGCTGGTGGTGCTGGTGTTTCAAAGCGAATTAAAGCTTTTGTAAGTTCTAGTAGCTCGTCTTTTCGTAAATCAATTTGTTTTAATAGCTGTGCAACTTCTTGATTCATTGCTAATTCCCCTTTGCATACGTAGTATGTTTCCAGCTTTATTTTCACAAAAAAAGAGACTGTTTACAATCTTACAGTCTCCAAATTAATCAATATTATAAAGTGAAACTATAATTAGTGGGGGGTGTTCATCCCCCACTAATTATTAGCCTTCACCAATCGGGCGTTTACGGGCAGTTGATCTCCCACCTAACTTCTTTGCTCCAGCCGAATTTTGAAGTGAGAGTTTTACTGCCCGTTAATGCGGGGTAAACTTTCTACTTCTGTTGTATTTGTCTTTTCAATATGTTCTACTTTACTTCCCTTATTTCTTGTAGCACGGTAAAACAGTAAGCAAATAATCATAAATGGAATACCACAATACAATGCCATTCTTTGTTCCGGAATAAAAGCCATGCCAACAATTACAGTTAAATTTAATACTAACGCAAGAATTGGAACAAATGGATACAGTGGTGTTTTAAATTTCAAATCCTTAATATCTCCGCCCTGCTTTAAGTATGTCCTTCTAGCTAATAGGTTAGATAAAGCAATAGATGCCCAAACTAATATCGCTCCGAACCCTGCAATTGAAAGAAGCCATAAATAAACTGTATCTTCCGCATAAATACCTGATAGTAATGAGAGACACCCTACAAACGTACTTACAATCAATGCATAAATAGGAACACCGTTTTTAGATAATTTACCAAAAATCGGGCTAATCATTCCTTGATTCGACATCGACCATAGCATACGGGAAGTTGCATATAATCCTGAATTCGCAACTGATAGTACAGCTGTAATAATAACGAAATTTATAATATCAGCCGCATAAGGAATACCAATTTTATCAAATACAACTACGAATGGACTTTCTATCACGCCTGCTTGCTGCCAAGGAAATAGTCCCGCAAGAATAAAAATAGATAGTACAAAGAAAATAAGTATGCGCCAAACTGTATTATTAATTGCCTTCGGGATAGTTTTCTCTGGATTTTCACTCTCACCAGCTGCAATACCAACTAGTTCTGTTCCTTGGAAGGAAAAATTAACTGCAATCATCGTAATTAAAATAGCCGATAATCCATTTGGGAATAATCCACCATAATCAGTAAAGCTAGAAAACATTGGTGCTGGTTCATTTCCTTTCATATCTAGAAAACCAAACATTGCCGCCCCGCCCAAAATAATAAATGCAATGATTGTAATTACTTTAATACTTGCAAACCAAAATTCAACTTCCGCAAAACTTCTTGAAGATAATGCATTAATAGCAAAGAGCAACACTGCAAACGCTACACACCAAATCCATGACGGTACATCAGGAAACCATCGTTTCATCAAAATACTAACTGCAATTAATTCAATACCTATCGTAGCAGACCAGTTTAGCCACGACATCCATCCCACTACATAACCCGCTGCAGGAGAAATGTGCTTTGTAGCATACGTTTGATAAGATCCTGCGTCAGGCATCGCAACCGCTAACTCTCCTAGACAGAGCATCGTTAAATACATAACAAACCCACCGACAAGATACGCTACAATTGCCCCTCCAGGTCCAGCTTCATGAATTGTATAACCCGATCCTAAAAAAAGTCCTGTACCAATAACTCCCCCGAGTGCAATCATAAATATGTGCCGACTTTTCAATTCCCTTTTTAATCCCTGGTTTTGATCCATCATATAAATCCCCCCTTTTCACTTAGCAAACCCTTTTAATGTAAGCGTTTTTAAAACCCTTCATAGTAAAAATTATTATTAAAAAGTGCAAAATACATATTACTACTATTAATCACTACCCGTTATTAAAAGGTCATCTCTCACTGTTATTAATAGTTTTTGATCAGCGATAGCTTGTCCTTCTACCACTTCTAAGGATTCGATATAACCACTGATTCCCACTTTAATTTCCACTTGCTGCTTATCTATTGTTTCAATTAACGCTAATTTCTCCCACTCATATACGTAAGAACTTTCAGTAACAAATAATTTCTCTACTTTCCCGTAACAAGGACTATACACGCCTTCTATAACCGTCTTCACTTTATAAATTCCTCCCTCTTATTAATTGGCACTGAAACGTTGCATAACCTATAAAGATTCCTAATCCCCCTACTCTTTAAATTTAGAGATCTCAACTACTATTCATGCAAAATACGTACCAACCTCAACACCTATGTAAAATTGGGATTTCTTACGAAAAAAATCTGCATAACCGCAAAATTTTTCTATCATTTGAAAAGTTTTAAGAGAAAATAGCAAAAAAATTTTGCGATTTTATGAGAATTTTAATAAAATTATAAAAAGTCAGTCTTCATAGGGTATAACGAGGAGAAGATAATACATGCATACAGAAGAAATCAATTTTAAAAAGATTATTGAAATGAATATGCTATATGAAACTTTACTAAATGAACTAGATATTGGGATTCATATTATTAATGAGGAAAGTAAAACGATTATCTATAACCGCAAAATGATGGACATTGAATCAATGGATCGTTCTGATGTGCTAGACAAAAATCCTTTAGAAGTATTTGCATTTGAAGAAAATAAAAATAGTACTCTTATAGAAGCATTAAAACTTGGAAAAACAAACAAAAATATAAAACAAACGTATTTTAACAATAAAGGACAAGAGATTACGACGATTAACGATACTTTTCCTATAATAGAAAATGGAAAAATTAAAGGCGCTATTGAAATTTCAAAAGAGATTAGTCATTTAAAGCAAACAATGAAAACGAACCTTTCTCGCAAACAAAATACTAAGTTTACCTTTGATCACATAATTGGTGATTCTAGAGCTATTCAATCGGTCATTGCAGAGGCAAAGAGAGTAATACGTACATCCTCCTCCATACTTATCATCGGGGAAACAGGGACTGGTAAAGAGCTATTTGCGCAAAGCATCCATAATGAAAGCCAGCGTTCAACAAAACCATTTATTTCGCAAAACTGTGCCGCTATACCAGAAACCTTAATGGAAAGTCTACTATTTGGTACAAATCGAGGTGCTTTTACAGGAGCAATAGATAAACCTGGTTTATTTGAAGAAGCAAACGGCGGGACTTTGTTATTAGATGAAATCAACTCACTAAGTCCAACACTTCAAGCTAAATTGCTGCGGGCTATACAAGAAAAAACAATACGAAGAATCGGAGGCACACAAGAAAAAGAAATTGATGTTCGTATTATAGCAACTATTAATGAAGATCCTCTTGAAGCCATAGCACACAATCGATTAAGGCAAGACTTATATTACAGATTAAGCGTTGTTACTTTATGTCTTCCACCTTTACGGGAACGAAAAGAAGATATTGCATATCTTGTTCAACACTTTATTGAAAAATACAATATCCAATTTGATCTTAGCGTAAAAGATGTAGATTTAAACGTAAATAACTTCTTCTATAAATACGATTGGCCTGGTAATGTGAGAGAACTAGAACATATAATTGAAGGCTCCATGAACTTAATAGAAGATGAAGATATCATTACAGCGTTCCATATGCCAACGCACTTTCGCGAACTAGCAAAAAAGGAACTCAATATGCAGACTCCGCTAACTAGTCACAATACTGATACGCCACAAAATTTAAAACGTATAATCGAAGAAATGGAAAAGAAATATATCCATCAAATTCTTAAAGAAAATAAAGGTAATATCTCACAGGCCGCAAAGTTTTTAGGATTGAGCAGACAAAACTTACAATATCGAATTAAAAAATTGCATTTACACATATGAAATAAAGTGAAACTTTGATCAGTGGGGGTTTTGTCCATCCCCCACTGATCATTAGCCCACACCAATTGGGCGTTTACGGGCAGCCCGACTCCCACCTAACTCCCTCGCATTCGCCGAATTTTGATGTGGGAGTCTTACTGCCCGCAAATAGCGGGATGAATATTTCTCCAAGTGTAAGTAACCATTTGGGAAAATATGTTATAATATACATGCAACATGCTAGAAAGGGGCTATATATATGAGTAATGATAAAAAATTAAAGTTACTACACTATTTAGGTCTTTTCCCTACCATTCTATGTATAATGCTATTCATTGATATGAGCAGCTTTCCTCATGCAAAGCTATTAGGCATAATTAGTGGCTCCTTTGCAGCTATTATGCTTGCTGCTTTTTGGAATTTGAAGCTACGTATGAAGAAAGAAAAATCTTCTTAATTTCAAAGTGCAAAAAAAATCGAGCCTTATCAGCTCGATTTTTTTACTTATTATTAAAATTTAACATTCTCCAAGTACAACCCGCTCGCCTCAGCAAGACAATTAATTTGATTACGTTGTTTTTCCTCTAAAATGTTTGGAATTGCGTCCGCCTCTAATTGTCCTAATCCAACTTCAATTAATGCTCCAACAATTTTTCGCACCATGTTATGAAGGAATCCGTTACCACTTACTCTAATTTGTACAAATCCTGATTCTTCGAAAACATCAAGTGTATACACTTCTCGAACCATAGATTTTTTCTTAGACTTTGCATTTGAAAAAGCAGTGAAGTCATGTGAACCAATTAAATGTTTCGCAGCTTCTTTCATGCTTTTCACATTTAATTGTTTATTCACGTGCATGCTGTATTTACGCATAAATGGGTTCGTATGCTCTTCATTCCAAATTTTATACAGATATGTTTTTGCTTTAGAATTGTAACGAGCGTGGAAACGATCTGGTACTTCTTCTACACTCGTAATACTAATATCATTTGGTAAATATTGATTTAAATACTTTTTCACTTTATGTTCTACTAACTTCTCATCACTTTGAAAGTTAGCTACTTGATTCAAAGCGTGTACACCAGCATCCGTTCTACTACAGCCGATAATTTCAGTTTCTTTTCCGACCATTTCAGATATTATGCTTTCGATTTTTCCTTGAATCGTATTGTCATTGTTACCAAGACGTTGCCACCCTTTATATCGTGCACCGTCATACTGAATTGTTAATTTATAATTGTTCATTGTATTCTCCTTGCCTTTAATAGGCTAAAAATATAATCCCTCATACAACTTTGCCATATGAGGGAACTATAACATATTGTTACTTCATTCCAAAAGGAATACAGTAATCTATTTACTAATTACGATTCGTTTGAATCCAAGAATCTCCTAAATATGTTTTAATTTTCAACCAACCAAATGATGTTGTAGATTCTTCAACTACAAATACTGTTTGTGGTGCAAAACTGCCGATTGCTCTACCTAAAGGTTGGTCAAATGCTGTAAACGCATTTGGGACGTAGTAATAAGACCCTTGTGGCGCAATCCATTTTTCTCCAACATCAGCCTTAATTTTCTTCCAACCATTTTCTCCTTGTTGAAGTACTCTTACAGATTGAGCTGAAATTTTCACACCGTGATGCATGTACTTCGGTTCATTGTATGCATAAAAATCACGATTAATATGTTCCACGTGTGGGTAACGAACAATCCACTTCGGTCCTAAATACGTATTAATTAAAGACCAACCGTTTTCTTTTGTCTGCAAAATATTAACCGTTTGTGGAGCGAACCAAGCATCTGGATTTTTAGCTTCAGGGCTACTGTATGCAGCGAAATTCTGCTTCATTATTTGCGGCATTCCATTTACACTTGTCCACTTCTGCCCCAAATATGTATCAATTAAAATTTCACCTCTCAGTGTACCATCACGTGCAATAACAGTTTGAGGACCAAATACGTACTTCGCACTGTCCATATTAATCCAATCAAAAGCTTCAAAAGTCCGATTAATTTCTACTTGAGCACCCTCAGGCGCAATAAATCCGCCACTAATCTTCCACCATCCATTAGGATGTCGATTTGTAACATAAACCATTTCTCCTGGCTGCAGTTCTTTTTTTACAGGTGAATTAAAACTGCGGCTTTCATATACTTTTAATGTTTTTGTTGTTTCATACGATTCCGCATATGCAGAAGTTGCGAATAAAGAAACGATTCCAAAGACAAATAACGCCAACCATTTTTTCATAAATCTTCTCCCTTTTAGCTTATTTTCTATAGCAAAATCGCTATAATACATACATATTGTAATTTATTAAAGCGTAGTGGTCTATACAATCTTAATACTGTATATTTTTACAAACTCATTTCGAATTTAGAAAGAAAAACTCATATACTCTCTACAGAAAATATGTATATTGATTATGTAACGTGATAAGTAATTACCTTGAATCTAGCTGCTAATATAACAAAAAATGTTGATGCAGTTAACTACATCAACATTTTTAATCCTTCTTATTTCAACTTTAATCTAACTACACTCTCCACATGAGCTGTATGTGGGAACATATCAACTGGTTGTACATATTCCACTTCATAACTCTTCATTAATGCGTTCACATCACGTGCTAATGAGGATGGATTACAAGATACGTAAACAACTCTTTTCGGCTTTACTTTTAAAATCGTTTCCAGTAATTTATCATCGCAACCTGTACGCGGTGGATCGACAACAATGACATCTGGACGCCATCCTTCTTTTACCCACTTTGGTAACCATTGTTCCGCTTTACCAGCTTCATACTTTGCATTTGTGAATCCGTGGCGTTTTGCATTTTTCTTTGCATCTTCAATCGCTTCTGGAATTACATCCATACCACGTACTTCCGCTGCATCATTCGCAAGCCAAAGTCCAATTGTACCGACACCGCAATACGCATCCACAATCTTCTCGTTTCCTGTTAAAGCAGCTGCTTTTTTCGCTTCATCGTATAAAACAACCGTTTGTTCTGGATTTAATTGGAAGAATGCGCGTGCTGATAATTCAAATGATAAATCACCTAGTGTTTCTTGAATTACTTCTTTTCCAGCTAATTTAAATGTTTTATCACCAAAAATAACAGATGTTTTACGCCAGTTTACGTTTTGCATAATTGATTTAACACTTGGCATTTGTTTTTGTACTTCTGCGATAAATTGATCTTTATTTGGTAATTCTTCTTTTGTTGTAATAAGTGTGACTTGCACTTCCCCTGTTTGAACTGCAGTACGTGTCACAATTGTGCGTACTAAACCTTTTTGTTTTTTCTCATTGTAAATAGAAACATTTAATTTTTCTAATATACGTCTTACAACTTTTGTCGCTTCATTCGTTGCTTTATGTTGAATCATACAATGAGAAATATCAATTAACTGATGTGAGTTTTGCTTATATAACCCTGTAATAACCTTTTCGTCTTTACGCCCCACTTGCAATTGACTTTTATTACGATAATGCCATGGATTTTCCATACCAAGCGTCGGACGAATTTTCTCTTCTAGACTGTCATTCATATACTTCTCGAATGCCTGTACAACGATATCACGCTTTTGATTTAATTGTTCTTTATAATCTAAGTGCTGCAATTGACAGCCACCACACTCCTCATATACTGAACATGGTGCTTTCACACGGTGTGGTGATGATTTACGAACTTTTTTCACTTTCGCTTCAGCGAAGCCACGCTGAATTTTCGTTGCTTCAGCAACAACTTCTTCTCCTGGTAATGCCCCTGGAATGAAAACAACTTGTCTCTTAAAATAACCAACGCCTTCTCCGTTAATCCCAAGACGTTTAATTGTCACAGGAAACGTTTGACCAACTTCCAACTTACTCTCTTGTTGCTCTTGTATCATTATTACACCTCTACTCTATACTTTTCCATAAATATAACGCTGCATAACTGCAATATGGTTCACACTCTTGTTTCACTTTTTCTAAAAATGCATCATCAGGCTTATTATCTAATTGAAATACACCTTGAAGTGCACGCCTAATCCCGATATCTGCTTCTGGAAACATGTTTTTCCGGCCAAGCCCAAACATTAAAAAGTTTTGCACTGTCCATGCTCCAATACCCCTTATTGGTAACAATTGTGCCGATACTTCTTCTTCTGTTTCGTTTTCTATCCTTGCTAAATCTAATTTACCGTCTGCAATATGTTTTGCTAATCCTACTATATATTCGGCTTTTCGCTGACTAAACTTCTGCTCTCTCAATTCCTCTATTGAAATATTCGCTACTCTTTCTGGTGTTGGGAAAAAGAAAACGCCGTTCTTCTCTGTCCCATATCGTTTTACAAATTGATCTGTTAGCACCGTAGCAAATTTCAAATTTATTTGTTGATGAATAATACAACGAAGAAGACAAGCGAAATAATCAAATTCTAATATAATTGGAGTATAAGCATATGTTTCAAACAGTGGACGTAATGATGTGTTTAAAAAATGATCTTGTATATTTTGAAACGGTTCATTCCAGTGAAAAATGGACCTCATTCGTTTCATTACTTTCTCTTGATCTCCTGCCTGACTAGAAATCCAAAACTGTGGATTTTGAACAGTACCAATCCCTTGCAAACGAACAACAATTTGTTCTTCGTCTATAAAAAGCGGGACATAAATTACTTTCTCGTCTAATTGAATGACGTTTAACGGGTCGAAAGCTAAACGCTTTAGCACTTCTTCAAAATGGTACGGATATTCTAACGTAACATGTTCGCTCCACATACGTTTCCCCATCCTTTTTACACATCATTATAGCATGAGAAAACCGCAAGCATACATGCTTACGGTTGATTGCTTTTTACTAAATCATCTAGGCTTTTAAAATGATACCCTTTCTCGCGCAAATCATCAATGATTTTCGCAAGTGCTTCTGCATTATCTTTTGATATTGCATGAAGTAACAAAACAGATCCTGGATGAATCATAGTCATTACATTATTATGAGCGTATTGCCATCCTCTTTGCTGATCTACTTTCCAATCAAGAAATGCAAGCGACCAAAACACGTTATAATATCCCATTTCTTTCGTAAGAGCTAACGTTCTTTCGCTAAATACACCTCGCGGAGGGCGTACATATTTCACTTCTTTTTGCCCTGTTACTTTTTTAATCTCTTCCGTTACGCTCGTCAATTCTTCACGAAGTTTTGCATCATTTACTGTTGTAAAATCTGGATGACTCCAAGAATGATTACCAATAATATGTCCTTCATTTTTCATTCTTAATAATAAATCTTTTTGTGTTTTTATATAATGTCCCGTCACAAAGAAAGTTGCTGGTACTTTTTTCTCCTTTAATACATCTAAAATCTTTCCTGTGTATCCATTTTCGTATCCATTATCAAATGTTAAATAAATATCTTTTTTCTTCGTATCTCCTAAATAAAACCCACCATTTTTTTGTATTAATTCTGTATATAGTTTCCCTGCATCTGGCACCGTTTCATTTTTAGGACGTGGGATTCCCCAGTTATGTGGTGTATTCGTATAAGCAAATGTTGAAACTGGAACAAGTGCCATCATAATTGAAAAAATGAGACCTATATATAACCATTTATATTTCATAAATAGTCTCCTTTCCATATATAATCGTACCTGTAGTTTCTGTTTCCCTGCTTTCTTTCATGCTGAACATGATTTTCTATATATACCAAAAAAATGCACCTCGAATAATTCGAGATGCATTTCTCTTTACTTAAATACAGGTTCTTTAAAGCTCGCCAATTTTTCAAGTGATGTTTTATCAACATCAGCATGTAGACTTTTACCATGAGAATCCATCGTTACAACTGCTTTAAAACCATCGATACGTAAATGCCACATTGCCTCTGGGATACCGAATTGTAAGAAATCAACATCTTTCACTTCTTTAATACATTCAGCATAATATTGTGCTGCACCACCAATTGCATTTAAGTACACACCACCGTGTTCTTCTAAAGCTGCTAATGTTTTAGCACCCATACCGCCTTTACCAATTACAGCACGAATACCGAACTTTTTCATAATATCGCCTTGATATGGCTCTTCACGAATGCTTGTCGTTGGACCTGCCGCTTTAATTTGCCAATTGTCATTCTCATCTTTCACTACAACTGGACCGCAGTGATAAATAATTTGTCCCTTTAAATCTACTGGACAATCGTTATCCATTAAATGTTTATGAATCGCATCACGTCCTGTATACATCATGCCGTTAATTGTAACAACATCACCAACACGAAGTTCACGAATTTGCTCTTCTGTAATTGGAGCTTGTAATACGATTTCACGCTGCTCTGTTTGTTCTTGCGCAGCATCTTGCTGAAGTGTATCTTCACCTTCCTGGTACAACCAATCCATAATTTCACCTGTTTCAGGATGAATTGTTACACCAAGACGACGATATGCCCAACAATTATATGCAACAGATACGTAGAAGCTCGCTGGCAAACGATTATATACTCCAACTTTGCAACCTAATAAAGTTGTTTCTCCGCCAAATCCCATCGTACCAATGCCAAGCTTATTTGCATTCTCTAATACGTACTCTTCAAGCTTTTGTAATTCTGGAACTGAATTTACATCATCTAATGTACGGAATAATTGATTTTTTGCTAATTCGTAACCTGATGTGCGGTCTCCCCCGATACCGACGCCGATTACCCCAGCGCTACACCCTTGCCCTTGCGCTTGATATACTGCATGAAGAAGGCATTTACGAATTCCTTCTAAATCACGCCCAGCTCGTCCAAGTCCTTCTATTTCACAAGGCAAGCTATATTGAATATTTTTGTTCTCACAGCCCCCGCCCTTTAAAATTAAACGTGCATCAATGTAATCTTTTTCCCATTGTTCAAACTTAATAACAGGTGTACCTGGTCCTAAATTATTTCCGCTATTGTCTCCAAAAAGAGAATCAACAGAGTTTGGACGAAGTTTACCATCTTTTGTCGCCCGCTCAAGCGCACTATAGATAGCTTCCTTCAGTTTTAATTGATTCACACCAACTGGTGTATAAATTTTAAACGTTGGCATCCCTGTATCTTGGCAAATTGGCGAGATATTATCATCTGCCATTTTAATATTATTCGTAATTGTGCCAAGTGCCATCGCCGAACGAGTTCCTGCATTTTCTCGTTCTTTCGCTTGTTGAATTGCGCGACGAACATCTTTCGGTAAGTTCGTTGACGTTTCAACAATTAGTTGATACATGCTTTCTTGAAGCTTTTCCATTGTTACTTCCCCCTCAATTGTGAACGCTACCAAAACGTTATGAAATAAAAATTCCATTGTTATACTCTTCAGCTGTTTATTTATTTCACGCCATTAAAGGTTAAATGAAATTTTTCACAACTTGATTATACCTTTTTTTCTATATTCCTTCTATTATCCGTACAGAAAAAGGCTGCCAATTTTGTAGTGGCAGCCTTTTTAATATATTATTCGTCTTTTTTAAATTGCTCACATTTCAGTTCTAATTCATCTAACATTGCAAGAAGACGATCTACATCTTCTAATTCTACCTCTTCTGGTTCAATCGTATCAATTACTTCAATGAACATATTTAAACGTTTTTTCAAATATACTAGTTGTGAATCTTTATCTTGAATTGCTTTTCCCATGAAGGCACTCTCCTTTTAATTCGAGTTGCTTTTATTATACCGCAAAAATGATGGATATGGGCATGTAATTTCATCAAATTTGTCGCAGTAATTCATTATAATGTAAGCCCTCTCTCTTTTTTCACAAAAAAGTTTCACTTTATAAAAAGCACATATTCTTCTATTATAGAGAATGGACAAATTGTTATTTCAATAGTCAAAGGAGTATTTCATATGACGATATCACAAATAATGAAGCCGATTACTCCTTCTTACGATCCATGGGAAGCGTATATGGACCTTGAAGAGTACGGCAAACTACTATTAACAAACGTTGAGTTTACAACGACGACGTTATGCAATATGCGTTGCGAGCATTGCGCTGTTGGTTACACATTACAGCCGAAAGATCCAAATCCGCTTCCGATGGAGCTTTTATTAAAACGATTAGATGAGATTCCTTATCTGCGTTCTTTAAGTATTACAGGCGGAGAACCTATGCTTTCAAAAAAATCCGTCGACAACTATGTAACACCACTCTTAAAATACGCCCATGAACGAGGCGTTCGCACTCAAATCAACTCAAACTTAACTATAGATTTAGCACGTTACGAACAAATTATTCCCTACTTAGATGTATTGCACATTTCACATAACTGGGGAACAATCGATGACTTCGTTGAAGGCGGATTTGCAATGATGGAGCGTAAACCTACTTATGAACAGCGCGCTAAATTATTTGAAAGAATGATTACAAATAGTAAAGCTCTATCAGAGGCAGGTGTACTCGTATCAGCCGAAACTATGTTAAACAAACGAACTCTACCACATATTGAACATATTCACCGTCAAATCGTTGAAGAAATGGGCTGTAAACGTCATGAAGTGCACCCAATGTATCCGAGTGACTTCGCTAGCACACTTGAAATTTTAACAAAAGAAGAAATTCGAAATGCAATTGAACATTTATTAGAGATCCGTGATGAAAATGTATGGATGTTATTTGGAACATTACCTTTCTATGCATGTAGTGATGATGAACGTGATTTATACACATTGAAGAGATTACATGAAAGTAAAAATGTAACTGTCCGCAATGATCCAGATGGTCGTTCTCGTTTGAACGTAAATATTTTCGATGGAAATATTATCGTGACCGATTTCGGTGATGTCCCGCTTCTAGGTAATGTACAAACAAATACACTACAAGAAGCTTACGACAAATGGTGTGACTCAAAAACAGCAAAATCATTGAGTTGCCATTGTCCTGCCGTGAAATGCCTTGGACCCAATGTTCTTGTAAAAAATAGCTACTATCCAAAAGAAGATTTCTTATCAAAAACATCAAACATTATGTTATAAAGTGAAACTTTAATCAGTGGGGTTTTATTCATCCCCCACCGATTATTAGCCTTCACCATTCGGGCGTTTACGGGCAGCAGGGCTCCCACCTAACTTCTTTGCTCCAGCCGAATTTTGAGGTGGGAGTTTTACTGTCCGGCAAATAGCGGGATAAATAAAAAACGTCAGCTTATAGGCTGACGTTTTTTATTTCATTGTGAATGTGATGAAGAAACAAATTTAAAAAATAAATGATCATGAATTGGAATAGCAGCTCCGATTCCTTGAGATGTAATATTTTTCACGACAAGTCTTTTTTGATTCCCTTTTAACACAAGGTAGACTTCTCCAAATGTTACTTTTCCTTTTTCATTTACTGCTGGTGTATACGCATATAAATATCCAATTTGACTTGGACTAATATTATAAACACGCTCATGTCCGGTACCATAACCAATGGTTGTTTTAAATGAAAGTGGCAATTGTACTTTTTCAAGCGCTTTTAGAAGCATCATTTTTTTCACATCTGTGGCATCTTTCATATCTGCTGTTAAATCACCTTCGATTGTCTTTTGGGTTTCTTGCTTATAGCGAAGTGGGTATAAGCGATCACCTCCGCGATTATCGTACACGTTGCGATTCACTTGCTTATATTCCCAATTAATCGATGTATCTATTGACTCATAATTTAATGCCCATTGACCTAAATAAATTTTCGCCCGGTATCCTACCGCAAGCGGTGCATTCGAAATTGTTGTTTCATTAAACATTCGAATTAAATCTGGATTTTCAATTTTGATATTTGCTGTTTTCAATAGTTCTTGCGCAAACTTACTTGGCTGTAAACGCGGTAAATCTTGTGCATCATTCGGAAATGTATTATCTTTTGAAATATTTAAAACAGATGAAGGCATTTTTACTTCTACCGTTGTCTTTGCAAAACTACTGTTAGGAAATAATAAGATAAACGAGACCATGGTTGAAAGACATATGCTGTATACTCGTTTCACCTGTCTGGCTCCTTCCTACATAAAGGTATATAATTTACTGTATTTATCCCGCATTAACGGGCAGTAAGATTTCCACCTTAATATTCCAATTAAACAAAGAAATTAGTTTGGAAATCAACTGCCCGTAAAAGCCCGATTGGTTCAGCTAATAATTAGCGGGAGATGGAAATCCCCCACTAATTAAAGTTTCACTTTATTGTTTTCTCTCATACGCATTGTTATCCCTATTTTTCATAATAAATAAAAACCAATTCCCATAATGACATACGCCGCTAATAAAGTGCCTCCTTCAAACCAGTTTGTATCCCCATCATTTGAAATCGCAATGGTTAAGAAAACAGCTGTAATCATAGAAACAAGTTCTGGTATTGTAAATACTAAAGGCATCTTTTGTGCAAAAAGCATCGAAAGAAGTACTAACACAGGAGCAACAAACATGGCGATTTGTAATGTAGAACCTACTGCAATTTCTACTGCGATATTCACTTTATTTTTATATGCCATAATAATCGCAGATGCATGTTCTGCTGCATTACCAACAATTGCAACGATAATAACCCCTATAAATAACTCTGACCAGCCAAACGACTTTGCGACCGTTTCAAAAGTATGTACGAGTGCCTCTGACACATAAGCAACTGCAAGTGTTGCTATCGCTAAAACGAGTAGCGCTTTACCTTTGGACCACTCTGGCTCTTCCTCATGTGCTACTTCATCACTTTTATGTTGATATACACCACGGTGCGTAACTAACTTAAATAGCAATGCAGCAAGGTACATAATAATCATGATAATAGAAACACCAATACTTAATTGATACGTCTTTCCAGCATCCATCTTCATTGAAAAAATCTCCGGAATAACAAAGGCTACGACAACAGCAAATATTAATAAAGCTGAATTATGTCTTGCATCATAAACATTGAAACTTTGCCTTTTATACTTAAGGCCACCTATAAAGAAGGATAGCCCTCCTACCAGTAATAAGTTTCCAAGTACAGAACCAGTTAAGGAAGCTAAAACAACTTCTGTTAATCCTGCCTGAAGTGCAAAAATTGAAATGATAAGTTCAACGGCATTACCGAAAGTGGCATTTAATAAACCACCTATCCGAGGCCCAGAAACGATTGCTAAACTTTCTGTCGCCCTCCCCATAAAACCAGCTAATGCAATAATAGTAATGCAGTATACAGCAAACATAATGGTTTGTGGCCAATGAAGTGTTTTTCCGATTACAGAAAGTGGTACACCTATAAGCGCTACTGTAAGAAATATTTTATTAAACATGCTTTTCATCCTTCCATCGTATGTATTTCTCCTCGATATTATTATTATTCATCTCCTAACTTGTCCGATTTCATCACAATTACGTTTAAAAAATCGGATTGAAGAAAACAGTATGAAAGATATTTAAATTATCTTGTTCAGACAGAAAAAATTACGAATTATGAAAAGAGGCTAAAAATATGCACTTAAAAGAAAAAATCGCAACTATTATTCAAGGTCAACGTACTGGTGTATTATCTACTGTACGTAACGATAAGCCACATAGCGCCTTTATGATGTTTTTCCACGAAGATTTTGTACTATATGTTGCAACAGATCGAAATTCAAAAAAGATAACAGATATCGAAAAAAATCCCAATGTACATGTACTACTTGGACGCGAAGGAAAGAAATTAGATGAAGATTACATTGAAGTTGAAGGTATAGCTTCCATCGAAGAAGATCAAACATTAAAAAACAAATTTTGGACTAATAGCTTAAAACGCTGGTTACTCGGTGCGGAAGACCCTAATTACGTACTAATAAAAATTAATCCCGATACAATTTATTACATCGATAGTGCCGGTACGACCGAGCCCGAGTTTTTACGACTATAAAATAAAAACAAGCCCCCTTTGGTGGGCTTGTTTTGTCGAAAGGTTCTTCTGAAAAAAACAATAAAATAGGTGGAACTTTCTAAAGATTCTGTTATATAATAGAAGTAACTTAAATAAACTGTATTAAAACAGATTGAGGGGAGAAATAAAAATTGATGAAAAGAGAAGAACGAAAAAACATGATTGAGTTTATTGAAAAGAAAAAAGGGATTGAACGTGACGAATTATTATTTATGACGGATGATGAAGTAGAACATATTTATAATGTAACGTACTTTTTATATGAAGAAATAGCAGAGTAGCATAATAAACCCCCACCTTATTAAAAATATAGGGCGGGGGTTTATTTCGTTATTTATACATGAGAATGATTTTCATGTATAATAATGTAAGATTGGAGGAATTTCCCTATGAGTTCATGGCTATTATTCGCACTATTATCAGCAGTTGCCGCTGCCCTCGTATCTATTTTTGGAAAGATTGGCTTAGATGGAATCGATGCCAACGTCGCAACAACGGTTCGCTCTATTATTATGGCATTATTTATGGTAGGGGTTATTATTATACAAGGTAAATTTCAAAATATCGGTGATGTTCTCTTAAATAAAAAAGCACTGCTATTTATCACATTAAGTGGAATCGCTGGTGCTTCGTCATGGCTATTTTATTTTCTTGCATTAAAAACAGGAAAAGTTTCACAAGTAGCACCTATCGATAAATTAAGTGTAGTATTTTCCATTATTCTCGCGATGATTATATTAGGTGAAAAGTTAAACTTTATGACTGGTATTGGTGTAGTCTTTATTACAGCTGGTGTATTATTTATTGCTTTCAGCTAAAAAACCGCTATTATTAGCGGTTTTTTCTTTTCCTTATGTAAATCCACACAATCAATGTTACAATTGCCGAAACTAATAAAATCCATATTCCATAATGATGTAAACTATATTCAACAAAGCGCCACTTCTCTCCCAGTTTCCAACCTAGGCCAATAAAAACACTTATCCAAATTAGTGCACCACCGTAAGCATACAAACAAAAACGCCACCATGTTAAATTTGAAACTCCAGCAAAATATGCTGTTAAATGACGTACTCCTGGTATAAAATATCCAATCATTAAAAGAAATGGACCGTATTTTTCAAATAAAATATGTGTTTTTTCAATATGATGTTCCTTAATTCTAACTTTCGGACCATATTTTTTTAAAACAGGGAGCCCAAGTTTTAAACCTAACATGTAACTTAATGTAATGCCAAGCATTGCCCCTGCCATTCCACTTAAAAAAGCAGCTGTTCCTGACATAACTCCTTTTGAAATGTTATATCCAATAAAAGTCAATAAAAACTCATCCGGTATAGGTAATCCAACAATCCCGCCAGCTAGAGCTATAATAATTCCAAAATAACCATAATGTGCGATTAACTCGCCAATATGTTGTTCCATTCGGAAGACACATCCTATACACGATCGTTATTCCATATTGTGCCCATTCTATCTTTAAGACAAACATGGTATACATATTCACTATACATTGTTTTTATAATGAACTCTACTTCTATTCCATTCCTTAAACAGAGATTTAATCAGTGGGTTTTTTATCCATCCCCACTGATTATTAGCCTGCACCAATCGGGATTAAAAAATAAAAATTCATAGGCTTGTTTTTTTGTTACAATAAAGGAAAGTTACTTTTCGCAACGGTTTAACTCTCAGGAAAAATGATATATCTAGCAAAAACGTAGTTTGGTCTATATAATGCAACTTCTACCTAATAAAGTAACATGCACCCTTTTACATACAACATCATTTTTCTAAATTATACAGGGGGAACGAACATGACCATTGAAAAACAATTTATCCAAAAGATTTACTATAAAACATTTTTAACAGAAGAAACTTCCATTCCGGTAACGGAAGTACTCGGTGAAGCATATATAAATGAATCAAAAAATGAATTCTCCAATATATCTAATATTCGCTTCGCACAAGGTGAAGTTTACTTTCAAAATAACGACTTTGAAGCAGCAATATTTAAATGGGAGAAAGTAAATAATGAACTTGCTCTCTGGGCCATGAAGAATATTGCAGATGCTTATTTCGAATTAGGTTTCTTACCAAAAGCAGAGGAACTTTATAAATCTATTCAATCAGAAGATACAACTCTTACGATGGAAGTTTCCCTACAACTTCTTTCTCTTTATATCGAGCAAGACCGTCTAGGACTGGCATTTAAGACGATTAGTGAAGCTGTTGCATTTCAACCAGACTATCCGAATATTACTGCGATTGCTCGATCGTTCTATGAAAAACAAGAAGATTGGAATAATGCTATTGAACTCGCTGTTCAAGAAGGAATTCGAACAAAATCATTACACTGGTTCGATACTTTAATAAATTATGTGAACAGAGGCTTTACTAAAAAAATTAAACCTGAGTATTTCTATGAATCTTTAAAAGCCTTATATACAATTGATCAAGTTCAATTTAAAGAGCTTGTTATTTCACTTTGGAACAGTTATCAAAATGAATCATTACATCTACCTTGGATTCAAACAATAAATCACTTATTCTTACATATTGAAGTAGACGCTAATGATGATTGGAATGAAATTTCTACTCGCTATCAAGAGACGTATTTTGAATTGATTACTGGACAATATTTCATGCACGAATTACAAGGACTTGTACCAGATTTATTAACAAATTGGTTTAGTTTAACGAAAACCGAGGATTCTTTACTTGTCTCCGCAGCAGTATTAGCATGGAATGAAGTTTCACCGACAACTCTAGAATCATTACTCGTAAAAAGCGCAGGTGCCTTACTTTCAAATGCATCAGCTCATGCAAATGTTGATATGGCAGACGTATCAGCATTATTTGAAACGATTGCTGTATGGGCTGAGAAGAATGATGTAGATTTAGGTCATCAATTCACACTACTTGTTCGTGAGTTATACGATTTAACTGTTACACAACTTCTAGTAGCAGGCGCTAGCGATTATGATAAATCAGCCTTTATTAACTCTATACTAGGAGAAAATATATTAAATGGGGCTATAACAACTTCAATTACATTTAAAGATGATAGTCAAACTGAAATAACTGAGCTTACAGAGCTAGATATACGAAATATACCAAACTTTGACGAACTTCATAACATACTAGCGGCACCTTCTCAGTCAGAACTAGAAAAAAAATGTATTGAAGTTAAATTACCAAGTAGATTTTTACGAAAAAATAAGTTTTCATTCCTTGTCACACCTACTGTGCATGGACAACTTGACAAAAACAGCTCTCACTTTGAATACTTACAGGCAGCAGATAGTCTCATCTATGTACTAAATTCAGCTTCACCATTACATGATGAAGAGCTCGATACATTATTATATATTCGTGAGCAAGTACCAAATTTACAAATTCAATTCGTCTTACAAACAATTGATACGAATACTAGTGAAAACATCACGAACAACATTAAAAAGAAAATACTCGTACATTTCCCAGAAGCACAATTTTTCCCTTACTCTCCTTCACAAGAGAGTAGTGAACAGCTAGGTAACGTAACAGACTCTATTCTTTCTAACCTTACTCAGCGTAACGTTGAAAAAGAACGCATTGAAAAATTATTATGGTTTATCCAAAAAACAATCGCATACCTTGTCAATGAACGTGTGGAATTAGAAAATACGTTAGTGAAATCCGTCCGCTGGAATAAACATATTTTAGTAAAACTTGATGGTTTTATTAATAATCTTACTGCCATCCAAAAAGATAAAATTCGTTCCATTACAGAATCTTATCTCTTAACGAAAGAAGAGATTACGCAGGATATACATTCTCAAATTCCTGAATTGTTGCAGAGTTGCTCTGATCTTGTTCAAGAAGATAGTGATTTCAAATTGGTCCATGAAGAACTAAATGTAGCAATGAATGAAAGAATTCAAAAACATGTACAGCAAGTGCTTCTCCCTAAATTTACTCAATCTATTCAAGAATGGATTGAAACTGCTCATAATGAATTCATTCAAGCTCAGGCTTATTTAGATGAAATGGGCGATACCTTTAATAAGCTCTATGAGGAAGAGCGTATTAAACTTCCTTGTGATTTCAAATTACTAGATGACTGGGATAGAGATGTTGCAAGAATGACGAATAGAATTACAGTAGCTAACATCAATATTTTATTACGCTTTACACCGACACAATTTTTCTTAAAGAGTGCAGGGAAATTATTCGGTAATATGCAAAAAAATCAATCTATGCTATCAAATAAATATAAACAATATATTGAAACAGAAGATTATACAGAAGTTGCTCAGATGATTTCAAAACAATTTTTCCTTCAATTTGAAGTATTTGAAGGTGCGCTAGAACGTGATATCATGATGTTCTTTAAAGACCCTCTTAGCATATTGAAACAAACCGTAGAAGCGGCCCAACTTGAAATACAAGAAGATGAGCAAACATTAACAAAGCTAAGAACGAACCCAGAAACTTATCATGATCCTTTAACACTCTTTAAATTGCAATTGTTACAACGAAAATTCATGTTAAATATCGACCGAAACAATGAAATCATTGCTTCACAAGAAACAATAAATAAAACACCAACTGTTTAAATAAGAAAAACCAAGCAACTAATTCGCTTGGTTTTTCTTATTTCTAATTATCCATTTTCACATGTTCAAATGGATAATATATCGCCATGAGCTTTCCTAATACTTCTGTTCTATCAATGAGCCCTAAGCCGTTCCTACTATCCCTACTAACTAAACGATTATCTCCCATCACAAAAATTTTGTTTTTAGGAATTGTAATCGGTCCAAAATCTTCAGTTAAATTGATAAGTAATTTTTCTGCCTGTTTTTTATTATTCTTTAAATACTCTTCGTTTTTCACTTGATGATTAACATATAATTGATCATTCTTCATCTCAATTACATCTCCTGGCAATCCAATAACTCTCTTCACGTAGAAATTATCTGTCTTCACGACAATAATATCCTCTCTCTCATAACTTTCCAATCTCTTTGCAAGTTTATTAATAATTACTTTATCTCCATCTTGTAACGTCGGCCTCATCGATGCGCCTTTTACAGTCGTAGGAAAAAACAAAAAGATTTTTGCCAAAAACACCACTAAGCATGCAATCGCAATTATTTCAAAGAATTCACGCAAACGTTTTTTCTTTTGCATCATTCCACCATCTCATCATCTTTTTATTTTTATTATAAGTACTCCGACTGATGAATTTCCACAAAATTCTGAATTATAACATTGGAATATTACAAATATAAAAATAACAACACCCATAAATTTACTATCCTTATATACTATATTTTTCATCTACTAAACAGGACTTTTTCTATGACATTCATGCTTAGAAAATATAGAATACTGCATAAGTTAAAAAACAAATATAGTAGCATAGCAATAAAAAAGATACTCTCAAAATAGTCTATCAACTATTTTTGAGAGTATCTTTTTATAATCCTACATATACGATACACATCTGCGCTGCGACATATGTAAACCAAACCCAAAGTGGTTCATACTTCAGTTTGCGCCCCCCGATATCTGTCACACCGATAATAAAATCAGAAATCACAAACAATAAGCCACCAAGTGCTGGCACCCACCATATTCCTGTATTCTCGTAATATAAGGCGAATGCAAAACATGCCATTCCTCCAACCCACAAACCGTAAATTAGAGCCCCAATCGTAAACAATTTATCCTGTTTTTCATTTCGGATAAAAAAGAACCATCCTATAATTAGAAAGAGTCCGTATACGAGTAAACCGATCCAAAAACCATTCCATGAAATACCTGTTTGTAAAAATGCTTTCACATAGAAACAATGTGCAAGAGCGAAAGTAACCATTCCTCCAATTAATCGATGACCAATTGGAATTAATCCTGCCATAAATAAATCCCCTACAGTTGACAATGTCATACCGAGTGCAACCCACGTACTGTACTCAACCGATGGATCTTGTAACCATATCCAAATTGCACTTCCTGTTAAAGAAAAACTAAGAATAAGACGAACCGCTAAAGGTAACGGCATATTATTTCTCGTTCTTTTCGTCTGTCCTATTGCATAAATTGCTCCCATTAAAAAAAGAATAATTTGCCCGACTAACACAATGTAAAGTACATTCATAATATGTTCTCCTCAATAAATGCTTTTTCTATCTTTTTTTCGTTACATATAGCACGTTCTCCTTTTTCTATGTAAAAAAAGAAGAACAATACTGTTCTTCCATTTTAATCGTTTTTCTGTTCTCTATGCTAGTTGTTTTTCTTGCTCAACTTTCTTTTTAACCGGGTTACGATTTACTACAATAATTCCCGCTGCGACACATGCTAAACCAAATAATACAAAGGAATGAATTGCTTCCCCTAAAATCAGACTTGATAGTAGCACACCAAACACTGGTATAAAGAACATATACATCGAGACTTTCCCTACCTTGTTATACTTCATAATTGTATTCCATATACAGAATCCCGCTGCTGATAAGAACGATAAATATATGAGCATAAGTATTGCATGTAGATTAAATGCGAATGGCATCATTCCAACTTGAAATGCACCTATACATATCAAACCAATTGATCCGAAAATCATCTGATATGCTGTCATATACCCAATATCTAACGTTTTACTACCTTCTTTCGCTAATATGTTTCCATACGAATACATCATCGCTGCTCCAAGAAGTAATAAGCTACCTATTCCAAAATGGAATGATAAACTTCCATCACTCGGTACATTCACTAAAATCACACCGCAAAAACCGATAGCTACTCCAATTACCTTTCTCCTATTTAGAGCATCATCTTTATATAAAAAGTGTGCGAGTAAAATTTGAAAGAATGATGATGTTCCTGAAATAATCGCTCCTTCAATTCCTGAGCTGTAACTCATTCCAATATAAAAACATATATATTGAAGAAAAGTTTGAAACAAGCCAATTTGAACTAACTGCTTTCCTGTTCCTTTTTTGAACTTCATATCTTTTCCTAACGCTTTAAAAAATAATAAGAGCATTACACCAGATAAGAAAAAGCGATAGCCAGCAAATAATATTTGTTCCCCGACTTCTTGTGGCTGAATTCCAAGTTCAACATAGCTTAATTTAATAAAGGGAAATGCGCTTCCCCATAAAAATGTTGCTACTATTGCAGCAATAAACACGCCAATCGGATGGGTAAAAAATTTCTCTGTCTTCAACTTGATGTCTTCCTTTCCGACCTTTTTATGAACAATATTCATATATACCAAAGGAAATGCGAAAACACAAGTTTTCAGTTTATCCCGCTATTCGCCGGGTAGTAAAACTCCCACCTCCAAATTCGGCTGGGGCAAAGCAGTTAGGTGGGAGCCCTGCTGCCCGTAAAAGCCCGATTGGTGAAGGCTAATAATCAGTGGGGGATGAACAAAACCCCCACTGATTAAAGTTTCACTTTATACTAAAACAAAAACATATCATCTAAGAAAAACATATGCTATACTATAGAATAATTACAACATAATAACTATTAAAATCAGATTCAACAGAAATGCTGCTATCCATTATGGATGGCAGCTTTCGTCGTTTTATAGGGGTTTCGATTTTGATTCTTTTTCTCAATAAGAATTCGGAAGGAGCGAGTATTAATGAACGCAGAAGTAAAAACATTACAAGCACAAAAAGATATTTCTCATCCCTCTTTATGGGATACATTAAAGAAACATTATGAACTTATATTTGCAATCGCATCTGGTATTTTTATTTTAGCTGGCTGGTTATTCACAAAAAATGATGCAATAAGTGCAGGTATTACTTTCTATATCCTTGCTTATGTAATTGGAGGATTTGCAAAAGCGAAAGAAGGTATTGCAGACTCAATTGAAGAGAAAGAGCTAAATGTTGAAATGCTCATGATTTTTGCAGCTATCGGCGCCGCAGTTATCGGTTACTGGGCAGAAGGTGCTATTTTAATCTTCATCTTTGCATTAAGCGGAGCAATGGAATCTTATACATTAAGTAAAAGCCAAAAAGAAATTTCAGCGCTTCTTGACTTACAACCTGAAGAAGCATTACGTATTTCACACGGAACCGAGGAACGTATTCCAGTTGGACAATTACAAATTAACGATATTATTTTAATTAAGCCAGGTGAGCGTGTTCCTGCTGATGGCACAATTCATACTGGTGAAACAAATATTGATGAAGCTGCTATTACAGGAGAACCTATTCCAAATGAGAAAAAATTCGGTGATGAAGTATTTGCTGGCACTGTAAATTTACGTGGAGCTATTGAAGTTAAAATTACGAAGCCGAGCGATCAAACATTATTCCAAAAGATTATTCGTCTCGTTCAAAGTGCACAAAGCGAAAAATCACCATCACAACTATTCATCGAAAAATTTGAAGGAACATACGTAAAAGGTGTACTACTTGTTGTTGCGCTTATGATGTTCGTTCCTCATTTCTTACTTGATTGGAGTTGGAATGAAACGTTTTATCGCGCTATGATCTTACTTGTAGTCGCTTCTCCTTGCGCACTAGTTGCAGCCATTACACCGGCAACTTTATCAGCGATTTCAAACGGAGCGAGAAACGGTATTCTCTTTAAAGGTGGTATTCATTTAGAACGTCTAGCTTCAGTAAAGGCGATTGCCTTTGATAAAACAGGAACATTAACACAAGGAAAACCTACTGTAACAGATGTATATGTTCGAGAAGGCATAGCAGAAAGTGAAGTACTTTCTATTACAGCAGCGATTGAAAGTCACTCTACACATCCTTTAGCAGAAGCGATTGTTAAATATGCAAAACATGCTTACGACATTACGATAAAAAAACCAGAAAACGTTGAAGATGTAACTGGTTTTGGATTAAAAGGAATATTAGAAAACAAAGCTTATAAAATTGGTAAAGCTGATTTTATCGGGGAAGAAATAAAAACATTCCATAATGGCATTTCTGCTTCACTTGAAAAAGAGGGAAAAACTGTCGTTTATATTAGTGATGAGGATGGTATTCTTGGACTGATCGCTTTAAAAGATACCCTTCGCCAAGAAACGATAGCGGCTATTCGTGATTTGCAAAGCATTGGTGTCGAAGCAATCATGATTACTGGTGATAATGAAGAAACAGCAAAAGCAATTGCCAATGAAAGTAATATAAAAGAATATTACGCATCATGTTTACCGGAAACAAAAGTTGAAACGATAAAGCAGTTAAAAGAAAAGTATGGCATAGTCGCCATGGTTGGAGATGGTATAAACGATGCACCTGCCCTCGCTACTGCTAGTATTGGTGTTGCGATGGGTGAAGGAACAGACGTAGCATTAGAGACTGCAGACGTTGTTCTTATGAAAAACGAATTATCTCGTCTCTCTCAAGCAATCCGTTTATCAAAACGAATGAACCGTATTGTGAAGCAAAACGTTATCTTCTCTTTAGCTGTCATTGCAATGCTGATTTGTTCAAATTTTTTACAGTTTTTAGCTCTTCCCTTCGGTGTTATTGGACATGAAGGAAGTACCATCCTTGTCATTTTGAATGGTTTACGATTATTAAAAGGAAATAAATAACGGGTCCCTGATGAAGGACCCGTTTTTTTTAATGGTAGCTATTATGACCGTTCGCACTGCTGCTTGTTTTATGCTTTGGATGCGAACTGCTCTTTTGTTTATTGTTGCTTTTATTATTGTGGTTCTTTTTATTATTACTCATGAAATATCCCCCCTGTTCCCTTTTATTATGGAACAAGAGCTCATTTTTCATTACGGGAATTATTGTCACCCGTTCTATAATGATGGAGTAAACCATTAATTTCACCGCCAAGTAAAATTACCCACGCAGTTAAGTAAAACCATAACATTAAAATAATGATACCACCGAGACCACCATATGTATTAGCGTAATTTGCAAATTTATCTACATAATAGGCAAATGAGTACGATACCACAATCCACCCTACAGTAGCAAATAAAGCCCCCGATATGACTTCTCTTCGCTTTAATTTCCGATCAGGTGCAAACGTATATAAAAAGCTAAACAAAGCGACCAAAACGAAGAAACTCGCTACTAAACGTGCAATACTCCACACATAAGCAAAACTATCCGATAAACCAATTGCTTTAAACACTGCTGCACCAATTACTTGTCCGAATACTGGAACAATTAGCGCAAACACAATCATAAAAATAATAGCTAATGTAAACACAATTGATAAAGCTCTTGTTTTAATAAAGGAGCGTGTTTCTGTTACATCATAAGCACGGTTAAAAGCATTCATAATCGCATTTACTCCATTAGAAGCAAACCATAACATCGATAGTAAACCGAATGATAATAAACCACCATTTTGTTCGTTTACAACTTTATCTACGTTTACTTCAATTAAGTTCATCGCATCTTCTGGTACGTACGGTTCTAATAAATTGAGCACACTTTCTGTTTGAAGGTCAATAAAGCCAAGAAGCGTAATTAAGAAAACAAGCCCAGGGAAAATCGCAAGCAAGAAGAAATAAGCGAGCTGTGCTGCTAAGCCCGCTACATCATCGCGCATCGTCCGGTCATATAAATCTTTCCCAAACGAAAAAGTGCGATTTCTTTTTGCTTTTTCTAGAAATTTTTTCATATGTTTTAGACGCTTTTCTTCTCTTCTTTATTTTGCTTTAGCTCAATGTATGCTTCAGTTTTTTTTTCCTCTGCATTTGAGTCCTTCATAAATAATTCACGCGCTTCTTTCATACCACCATCTTCAGCTACCACTGGCTCTTCTTCTGCTTTAAGCTCATCTACCTTTGGAGATACAGCTTGAATTTCAATCGTTTCCGGCTTTTCTACTGGCACAATTTTTTTCTTACTAAAAATTTCTTTCGTTTCTTTTAACGTTTCTACAACAGACGGCGTCAATTTTTTAATTTCTGCTACTTTCGCTTTCACTACATTGAAATCAGCAAGTTCGCGTCCTTTATCTGTAACAGTTTGCACTTTTTCTTTTATCTTCGCATTTTCACCAATTTCAATCATCTTTGTTTTTGCTTTTTCTGCCGTATTTTTTACTTTTTCACGGTTTTCTTTCTTTAACATAGATACAGCTACACCTGCAGCTACACCAATCGCAATGTTTCGAGCAATATTATTTTTCTTTGCCATATTCCTTCACCCTTTCATTTCTTATATTAGAAAGTATTACTTTCTAAGCTTCCTCATATTCCTTGTTCATTTCGAATGAAAGCTAATAGCTTTACACACCCTTCTGTTACAAGGTCATACACTTCTTGGAAGTTCCCTGTAAAGTAAGGGTCAGGAACGTCTGTCCAGCCACCGTCTGGAACAAAATCGGACAGTCTACCAATATAGCCTCCAGTTTTATCAAAACTTTTTAAATCCGCTATATTCTTGTTGTCCATGGCAATAATATAATCAAACTTTGTTAAGTCTTCTTTTTCTACTTGCCGTGCTTTAATTCCTTCAAAAGAGACTTCATTTTCTTTTAAAATTTTTTGTGTTCCTTTATGTGGTGGATGACCAATATGCCAATCTCCAGTTCCTGCAGAATCAATGACAATTTTCTCTTCGAGTCCCTCTTTTACGACAATATCTCGAAAAATTGCTTCTGCCATTGGAGAACGACAAATGTTCCCAAGACAAACAAACAATACCCGGACCATATTTTTGTTTCTTCCCTTCTTGGTGCATTTCTTACTATATACTTATATAGTATAAACAACCAATTATTAAATATAAAGGAAATCCCTACTAATTTAATAGGATTGAAAAGTTTCATTAACGAAAATGATAAAAAAATGTTAAGATAACCTTATGTTATTTTAAAGGGGGACACTTCGGTGGATTTATCCGTAAAATCAGAAGCAAACGTTGAATATATGGTAGAAGCTATTAAAGAAAAATTACGCATGGTTAATGCTGGAGCAATGAGAGCTGCTAGTTTTAACGCAGAAATGTACGAGGACTTACGTGACATTTATGAGCATGTTATGAAACGTGAAACATTCAGTATTAGTGAAATGCAAGCTATTACTGAGGAATTAGGTACATTAATTAAAAAATAACAAAGAGCCTCACGTATTCGAGGCTCTTTTAATTTCAACAAATTCATGACAACTCTTCTCTTTTCCTCATCACATTCTAAAATACTGTACAATGAAAGTAGAACCTCACCTTAGATTTTTTCTCCATACATACTACTCTAAAAAAATTGCCACACTACCATTGCTAACTGTTTTTACTGGGGGTGCTTACTTATGAGCAATTGGTACAGTAAGACGAAAAATCAAACATTAATCGACCTAGAAACAAATGAACAGCACGGTTTAACAGATGAAAACGTAAATGAACGTTTAAAACAGTATGGTCCAAACGAATTGACTTCAAAACAAAAACGTACTTTATGGCAGCGCGTTTTCGCCCAAATTAATGACGTCCTCGTATATGTCCTTATTATCGCTGCCCTTATTTCCGCCTTTGTAGGTGAATGGGCCGATGCAAGTATTATCGCGCTCGTTGTAGTTTTAAATGCTGTTATCGGTGTAATCCAAGAATCGAAAGCAGAACAGGCTTTAGAAGCATTGAAAAAGATGGCAACACCTAAAGCTATCGTAAAGCGAGATGGTGAACTTAAAGAGATTCCATCTGAGCACGTCGTTCCAGGTGATATCGTTATGCTTGATGCTGGGCGGTATATCCCCTGCGATTTACGACTTATCGAAACTGCGAATTTAAAAATTGAAGAATCTGCTCTAACTGGTGAATCTGTCCCTGTCGATAAAGATGCAGTCTACCACCCTTCCATGCAAAGTGATGAGCAAGTACCATTAGGCGATCAAAAAAACATGGCCTTTATGTCGACGTTAGTAACATACGGACGTGGCGTCGGTGTTGCTGTCGAAACTGGAATGAAATCACAAATCGGAAAAATCGCAACTCTTTTGCATGAAGCTGAAGATGATATGACACCGCTTCAAAAAAGCTTAGCACAAGTAGGAAAATATTTAGGTTTTGTCGCTGTAGCTATTTGCGTTATTATGTTTCTCATCGGTTTTTTACAAGGAAGAGATACTTTGGAAATGTTTATGACCGCAATTAGTTTAGCTGTTGCAGCCATTCCAGAAGGCTTACCAGCTATCGTTTCCATCGTTCTTGCAATTGGTGTTCAGCGTATGATTAAACAAAACGTTATCATTCGTAAACTACCAGCTGTTGAAGCTCTCGGTTCTGTCACGATTATTTGTTCAGATAAAACAGGTACATTAACTCAAAATAAAATGACTGTTACTCACTTTTATAGTGATCGTGCATACGATCAGCTAGAAAATTTGAATGTAAATAATGCTGCACACCGTCTATTATTAGAAAATATGGTTTTATGCAACGATGCTTCTTACGGTGCCGACTCACAAACGGGGGATCCTACAGAAATTGCCCTTCTTGTTGCCGGAAGCTCTTTTAACATTCAAAAAGATTATTTAGAAAATAAACATGAACGTGTTAACGAATTGCCTTTCGATTCTGATCGTAAAATGATGTCAACTGTACATACGTACGATGAAGGCTACTATAGCATGACGAAAGGTGCTATTGATAAACTTTTACCTCACTGTACCCATATTTTTATAAATAATAAACTGGAGGTCCTAACAGATTCTGATAAAAATCAAATATTAGAATCTGCCGGGTCAATGTCGCAAGAAGCCTTAAGAGTACTTTCATTCGCATATAAACGATACGATTCAAACGATGTGGATATTAATCACCTCGAAGAAAATCTCATCTTTATCGGTCTTGTCGGTATGATTGATCCACCACGCACAGAAGTAAAAGATTCAATTATAGAATGTAAAAAAGCTGGTATTCGCACAGTTATGATTACTGGTGATCATAAGGATACCGCCTTTGCAATTGCCAAAGAACTTGGTATTGCTGAAAAAAAATCTGAAATTATGATTGGAACTGAATTAGATAACATTTCAGATACAGAACTAGCAAGTAAAATTAATCACTTAAATGTCTTTGCTAGGGTTTCTCCAGAACATAAAGTGAAGATTGTAAAAGCATTACGTGATGAAGGAAATATCGTTTCCATGACTGGTGACGGTGTAAATGATGCTCCCTCTTTAAAACAAGCTGATGTTGGAGTAGCGATGGGAATTACAGGAACAGATGTCGCAAAAGGCGCAGCAGATGTAGTTTTAACAGATGATAACTTCTCATCTATTGTGAAAGCTGTTGAAGAAGGAAGAAATATTTATCGTAATATTAAAAAGTCTATTCTCTTCCTACTCTCTTGTAACTTCGGCGAAATTATAGCTCTCTTTTTAGCTATTTTACTCGGCTGGGCAACACCACTACGACCTATTCACATTTTGTGGGTAAATTTAATTACAGATACACTGCCTGCATTATCACTCGGTGTTGATCCTGAAGATCCAGATGTGATGAAGGACAAACCACGACATGCGAAAGAAAGCTTATTTAGCGGCAGCGTTCCTTTTCTTATTTTCAATGGGGTTTTAATTGGACTTCTTACTTTAACAGCCTTTATCGTCGGGGCAAAGCTCTATACAGGAGATACAAATTTATTTCCTCTCTTCCCAGATCAAATTGATGATGACGCTCTATTACACGCTCAAACGATGGCATTTGTCGTTCTTAGTTTTTCTCAACTCGTTCATTCATTTAACTTACGTTCAAGAACGAAATCAATTTTTTCAATTGGGATATTTACAAATAAATATTTAGTCTTCTCACTTCTAATCGGTGTTCTTATGCAAGTGTGTATCATCTCCATCCCACCTCTTGCCAATATATTTGGTGTGCATGCATTAACAATGCGAGATTGGGGATTTGTTCTCTTGTTAAGTATCATTCCGCTTGTTGTGAATGAAATCATTAAATTATTTAAGAGAAAATAAAGTGCAACTTTAATCAGTGGAGATTTTGTTCATCCCCACTAATTATTAGCACGCAAATAGCGAATAAAAGGCAATGAGGAATATTCCTCATTGCCTTTTTGTTTATCCTTGTAATTCTTTTTTAATGTTTTCTGTTAATGTAGCCATACGCTTGCGACTTTCTTCACGCTCACGTTTATTTTGCTCTTCAATTTGTTGTGTTTCTTGCATACCTCTTGAAATAATGTTCCAAGTTTCCTCAAGTGTTTCCATCTTAATACTAGAAGAACCTGATATTCTCGCTACTTCCACACTTTGAGTTGCGATATTTTGTGCATTTTTCTTAAGTAATTCATTTGTACGGCGATCAAGTTCAGCCATAGAGTCCGCAACAAGTTTTTGACGTTTCGCATTTACCGCTTGAATGATACCATTTTTAAAAATAGGAATCGTTGTAATAAATGCTGTATTGATTTTACCGATTAATTTATTGTTACCGCGTTGAATCATACGAATTTGTGGCGCTGTTAATAGAGCAACCATACGTGCTTTTTCTAAATCATCAATACGTTGTTCTAAAATTTCAACAGAGTTTTTAAGCGATTCTAATTCAATACCTGCTAACTGATCATTATTACGTATGCGCTCTTCGTACATCGGAACTAACTCTGTATTTAAACGCTCTAATAACATTTCCCCTGCTACTACGTATTTTTCTAAGTCTAAATAATACTTTAAGTTTTGCTCATATAAACCATCTAACGTACCAATTGATTTTTTCATTTCATCTTGATACTTCGTAATTTCTACGTATACTTTATCCATTTCGCGACCCATCGTCTGATACTTACTAAAGATTTGTTCAATCATTTTATCTGCTTTTTTGAACATACGTGAGAAGAAACCACTTTTCTCTTCCGCAAAGTCTTTACTATCAAATCTGTCCATAATTTTACCAAGCTGTTTTAATAATTCACCAGAGTCTTCTATTTTCGATAAAGACATTGTATGTAAAATTTGATCAGCGAAACGTGAAATCTCCATAGAAGGCTCTTTTCCAAGCTCGATTAATTCTAGTTGGTCTTTAATGTCTACTGCATTATAAATACGTTGTACTTCAGCATCTTGTCTAAGTTGCAAGCGAACGTCTTGTGCGGTTTGCTCATTCAATTCTGTTTTCGAATCTAGTACGACTGGGTTATTCATATGATATTCTCCCTTTCCTTATAAAAATGGACGAAATAGTCCTTTTATTGTTTGTGATAAATTTTTATAGGCTGATGAACCATGAAATTCAAGATCGAAATTAACTTCTTCAAGCCAATGTGAATCAAATGCTCCTGATTCAATATACGGTTCAATATCGTTTCTCCCCGTTGGATTAAAGTGGAATACATCTACTCCAATTTGATTTAAAAATAGTAATAACACAGCATCAGAACGACTTAATTCTCCGCTCTTCTCATTATTAAATATAACAATTTTCGGTACTTCTTGCGAATAATCAAATTTCTCAAGCTGCTCTAAAATGTTCGGTGGTATTTGCGAGAGTTGTGCGAAAACATACAGTGCTACATCTTGTTTCGTCTCTCTCGCAATTGGTTTACACATTTCACTTTCACACGTATGAATAATCGCTTCTGCAATACCATGTTGTAATCCTTCTGGTAAACGCTTATGCGGCCACCAGTGGCTGTTCATAATTAAATCCGGGTGTAACTTCCCCCCGCGGTCCAATGCATCACGATAATGATATTGGAAATTCGCTTTTTGTTCTTTCGTAAACGGGAATGTATTAATTAAAAAACTGTTATCAAATGATGTAACAGCCTTTAATCGCTGGAAATATTCTTTATCATTCTTTGAAACGCCTGATATTTTTGCAAATAAAGAAGGAATATAAATATGCTTATTTTCAACAAAGAATGTTGGACGTACAAATGCCTTTTCTTTCGTAATTAAAAAGAGTTCATCGTACGTTGTTTTGAGCGTACGGGCTACAGGTGTATACGAACGGAATTGCCACGGTTTGTATAATAATGAATTATCGTGGTGAAGTACTTGCTCGATTTCTTTTGAAGCTTGATAAGCTACTGTTGCGACGCGTTCACGACGCCGATCAGGAAATGGTTCTAATGAAATACGCCCCGAATGAGATATGACAAGGGTCTTTCCTTCCTCATCTACACTCTCAAATCCATCTTTTCCTTCTGGGTGATAATAAAGCACATCGCAGCCGAGCATAATAAGAAAGTATAAGAAATATATACGACTCTCCGTCGCATCACCGTACCAAACGATACGCGGCATTTGTTTCTTATAATTAATCGTAGAGAACCACTTCGCTACGTAATTTTCACTTAATTTAATCATATCGATTAAGAAACGCCGGAATCCTTCTGTTTTTAAAGATTGATTATGTTGTTTCTCATACAATTTCAATACAGCAATAAACGTCGTATATATATAATGCTGTAAATCCGGATTGTCTACTTGCGGTAATAGTTGTTTCCCAGACAAATGTGCTACAAGCCTATTTACTGTAAGTCCATTCGGCGCTTCTTGATGTAATGCAAAAACTTCTTGAATATGGCGCAGTTTTTCGGGATCAATCACCTTATTTAAATTTTGTTCATGCAAAACCTCAATCCCTTTTGCTTCACTATAATCAAATAGCCCATTGAAATATTCATCTACATCATTCGGAACACCAAGAATGCGACTTGCTATGTAACTAAATTTCATCTCATTCTCTGTCAGTTCATATTGTGGGCGTTTTTCTAAAAGTGCTTCAAATTGCTTTAAATCTGATTCATCTTTTAATGCACATGGTTGAAGTGTAAAACGTGAAAACACAACAGTTCACCTCCAAAAACATTTACGTTTTTTCTAAAGTCTCTCTTCTATTATAAACTATTTTTAGTTATAAAAAATGGGCGCTCGCATAACGAGCAAACCCATTTCAATTATTTATGTTCATTTTTAGTAGCTGCAACTTCTTCTCGTGCTTGTCCACTATTCTTCATGTAGTGAATTATAAATGTTATTCCAAACGCTACAACTAAAACAATAAAGAACACTGTATGACTTACTTCAATATGAATGACAGATAACAGCATTTTTGCCGCAATAATTAAGATTAAAATATATGCTGTCGTTTCAAGTTCTGGAATACGCTCTAACAATTTTAAGAATACGCCAGCGATACCACGCATCATTAAAATACCGAGCATTCCACCTAATAGTAAAATCCAAACTTCATTCGATACACCAAATGCAGCAAGTACACTATCTACAGAGAATGCGATATCCATTAATTCAACCATCGCAACCGTTCCCCAGAAAACACCGAACATCCTGAAGAGAATACTATTTTGGTTCATACCATGGGCTTCCTCTTCTTCTGAAGTGCCTTTTCTTTTATCAATGAAATATTTAATTGACAACCAAGCTAAGTAAAGCGCACCTAACACTTTTACCCAGGCCAATTTAATTAAGAACATTCCGATTCCAATTGCAATAAAACGGAATACATAAGCTCCAATCAGTCCATAGAATAATGCTTTTTTTCGTTTTTCTTCTGGAAGATGTTTTACCATTACCGCTAACACAAGTGCATTGTCAGCAGATAATAAACCTTCAAGTACAACAAGTGTACCTATTAACCCCCAAGATACTGGATCTTGTAACACTTTAATCCACATGTCCAAGTCGAAAAACTGAGCATACGTATCAAGGATTCCTTGCAAAATACTCATCTTACCTTTATCCCCTATTCTTTGCTAGATTTATAGAAAGGTCAAAAAAAGGAAACGAATGCCGTTTCCCTTCTTATGCATCCAAGCCATACGCTTTTACAAGCGCACCTAATCCACCTTGGAATCCGCTTCCTACTGCACTAAACTTCCACTGTCCATTATGACGATATAATTCACAAAAGACAACTGCTGTTTCAATGGAGAAATCTTCCCCTAAATCAAAACGAAGAACTTCTTCGTTTGTTTCTTCATTTGCTAAACGAACGAATGCATTTGCAACCTGTCCAAAGTTTTGATTACGGCCTTCACCATCATAAATTGTAACTGTAATAGCAATTTTATGAACATCTGCTGGAACCTTTTTCAAATCGACAACAAGTTGCTCATCATCGCCGTCACCTGCACCTGTACGGTTATCTCCTGTATGTAAAACTGATTCACAAGGAGACTGTAAATTATTATAGAAAATAAAATCAGTTTCCTTCGTACATTTCCCGTTCGCATCTAATAAAAAGGCAGATGCATCTAAATCGAAATCAGATCCACCATCATAAGATTTAATATCCCATCCAAGACCAATTACTGCTCTTGATAAACCTGGGCTTGTTTTAGCTAAATCAATTTTCTGTCCTTTTTGCAATTGAATAACCATATATATTCACCTCTATATTTTAATTTCAAAAAATATATCCATCAGTAAATACGCGTTTCACTGATGGATATATAAATCTATTACTCTACATCTAAACCAAAGTTATTACATAGAGAACCTAATCCACCTTGGAATCCACTTCCGATTGCATTGAATTTCCATTCACCTGCGTGACGGTATAATTCGCTTACTACTACAGCTGTTTCAATAGAGAAATCTTCTCCTAAATCGTAACGAATTAATTCTGCATTCTTTTCTTCATCCAGAATGCGTACGAAAGAGTTAGAAACTTGTCCGAAGTTTTGGCTACGGCCTTCTCCATCATAAATTGTGATTGCGAAGCAAATACGTTCGATATGTGCAGGAACATTTTTTAAGTCTATTTTAATTGTTTCATCGTCGCCTTCACCTTCACCTGTACGGTTATCTCCTAAATGCTCTACAGCACCATTCGCACCTTTTGGATTATTATAGAAGACGAAATCCTCTGCTCCTGAAACTTTACCGTTAGCACCTACTAAGAAGATACTAACATCTAAATCGAAATCGTTTTGTCCGTCATAACGATTCGTATCCCAACCAAGTCCTACAAGAACTTTCGAAAGACCTGGATTTGTTTTTGTTAAGTCTACCTTTTGTCCTTTTTTCAATGAAATTGATGCCATATACGATTCCTCCTTGGTTTATTTTATTGGTAACGTGATACAATCTCACTTAAGTTTTTATCTTGTGTTCCTTCTCCAACTGCTGAAAACTTCCATTCGTTTCCGTCTCGATACATTTCCCCTGCAATTAAAGTCATTTTGCCAGCGTAATTATCTGACAAGTTATAACGTGCTAATTCTTCACCTGTTTGTGGGTTTTGAATACGAATATATGCATTGCGAATCATCCCAAAATCTTGACGACGATTTACACAGTCGTAAATATTTACAACGAATACTAAACGATTAATACGGCTCGGAACTTTATGTAATTCTACGAAAATTGTTTCGTCGTCACCAGCGCCTTCACCTGTTAAATTATCTCCTGAATGAATGATACTACCACAAGTAGAAAGTTTGTTGCCGAAGTAAACTAGATCATTTTTGTTTAAAAAACGATCCCCTTCTAACATAACAACAGATGCATCACAATCTACACTTGGTTTACTTCCAAATAAAGAAGACAGAAACCCACCTGATTGCCCAATTGGATCCCAGCCTAAGCCAACCTGCAGTTTCGCTACTCTCGGTTGTCCTTTCGTTAAATCAATCTTTTGTCCTTTTTCTAAAATAATAGGCATGAAGTTTCTTCCTTTCTACAAAGCATTTTCCAAATCGGAAAACATTGTATTCTCCTCTTATATTGTAGCATTATTTATCTAATGAGAAAAAGGATAAATTCTCAATTATATGAAAACAGATACTATATTTATTTATACTGATGTAATAAGTGGTAAATAGAACCAATCATTCCTGCACAATTGCCGCTTTGTGCAAGTTTAATCTCACAATTACTATAAATCTCTTGATTTAAGTATGTTCCTATCTCTTTCTTCACTTCATTTAAGAAATCATCTCCTCTTTCAGTAATTCCCCCACCAATAATAATTATTTTCGGATTAAAAATATAAGCAAGGTTACTAATTCCAATCGCCAAATGTTTAAAGAAAATCTTCACGGCTTGAGTAACACCGCTATCACCCTTATCATATAATTCGAAAATTGTTTTACCATCCCACTCCTTTTCACCTTTATATCTTCGTACAAGATGAATTAATCCCGAAATTGAGGCAACCTCCTCAAAAGTATTCCCTTCTATTAACATGTTCCCCCATTCCCCAGCGCCAAACGAATGTCCACGGTATAACTCCCCATTTATAACAATTGCTCCACCAATGCCCGTTCCAAGCGTAAGCATAATAAAATCGCTTTCTCCCCTCCCTGTACCTTTCCATTTCTCGCCTAAGGCTGCACAATTAACATCATTTTCAATAGATACAGGAACTTTTAATGCTTCTTGTAATCTCTCAACAATAGAAATATTAGCATAACGCGGAATATGATCCACACCTCCCGTTATCACTCCTTTATCAATATCAACAATTCCCGCTGTACTAATACCAATTCCGGAAATAGTATGTTCAGTCATTAACTTTTTTGATAAATATATAAGCTTTTGAACAATTTGTTCCCCGCCCAAGTGAATTTCTGTTGGGACCTTTTTATGCATTAGTACTACCCCTATTTCTGAAACAATTCCATATTTAATTTGCGTACCACCAATATCAAATGCAATATATTCTTTCATCCGTTGCCACTTCCTCTACTGTTATGAGTATAAATTCTCCATCACTCTACTATTTGCAAAAAATTTACATTAACTCTTTTCTCCCTTTAGAAATACACCACCTTTTTCTATATATAGTTTTTTTTGCATAAAACTCTTTTTCCTATGAAATATTACGAAGGGGTGTATTTTAGATGGAACAATAATTTTTTCTTCAGGAGGAAAACAATGACAAAAATCTTCATTTTAGCATCAACACTTTCTTTATCCTTTTTTAGCGGCTTAAATATTGGTAGTGCTGCAACTGAAAACTTCAATCCAATAACAAACGCTATTGTACAAAACAGTGATCATTTAGCAGAAGGAAACTCAAAAGATAATAATAAACCTCCAGGAAGCAACGGTTCTCAGGACGATAGTGGTTCTGGCGGCAATGGCTCTGGTGGCAACGGTTCTGGCGGTAGCGGCTCTGATGGCAGTGGTTCTGGTGGCAACGGTTCTGGCGGTAGCGGCTCTGATGGCAGTGGTTCTGGTGGCAACGGTTCTGGCGGTAGCGGCTCTGGTGGCAACGGCTCTGGTGGCAACGGTTCTGGCGGTAGTAGCTCTGATGGCAGTGGCTCTGGTGGCAACGGTTCTGGCGGTAGCGGCTCTGATGGCAGTGGTTCTGGTGGCAACGGTTCTGGCGGTAGCGGCTCTGATGGCAGTGGTTCTGGTGGCAACGGTTCTGGTGGCAACGGTTCTGATGGCAGTGGTTCTGGTGGCAACGGTTCTGGTGGCAACGGTTCTGGTGGCAACGGTTCTGGTGGCAATGGTTCCGGTGGTAACGGTTCTGGTGGTAGCGGCTCTGGCGGTAGCGGTTCTGGTGGCAACGGTTCTGATGGCAGTGGTTCTGGTGGCAAGCGGTTCCGGTGGTAACGGTTCTGGTGGCAACGGTTCCGGTGGTAACGGTTCTGGTGGCAACGGTTCCGGTGGTAACGGTTCCGGTGGTAACGGTTCTGGTGGCAACGGTTCTGGCGGTAGCGGTTCTGGTGGCAACGATTCTGATGGCAGTGGTTCTGGTGGTAGCGGTTCTGGTGGCAACGGTTCCGGTGGTAACGGTTCTGGTGGCAACGGTTCTGATGGCAGTGGTTCCGGTGGCAACGGTTCTGGTGGCAACGGTTCTGATGGCAGTGGTTCTGGTGGCAATCGAGTTAAGGGCGATAGCAGTTCGCAAGATGGCAAAGGCTCTCAAGAGGGCAATCGAGTTAAAGGTGATAGCAGTTCACAAGGTGGTAACGTAAAAGATAATGCGACAAAACAAGGTGATAAGTTACCTACTACTGCAGCGCATTATCCTGCATCTATTTTAATGGGACTTTCAACATTCCTAATTGGTATGTTATTGTTTATTCGCCGTAAAAATGCAAAATAAAGACCAACATCCTTCCATCTAAAAAATACATGAAACCAATATAAAACTAAAAAGGACTTTGGATTGCAGTTTATTATGCAACCCAAAGTCCTTTTGGCATCTATCAGAAAGAGTATTAATATGCTTTTCCCCAATAGACCATGTGCTTTGCTTCTTTACTACAGCAAATACATTCGTCAGCTAAATGTTCTTGTTCAAAAGGCATACAGCGTGAAGATACTCCAACTTCTTCTTTTAGTTTCTCTTCACAAGCTAGTTCTCCACACCACATCGCCTTAATAAACCCTTGCTTTTCATCAGCTGCTTTTTTCATCTCTTCGAAATTCGTCACACTATACGTATTCTCATCGCGAAATACTTTTGCTTTATTAAATAAAGAATGATGAATTTCCTCAAGTAATGATGGAATACGTTCTTCTAATTGATCCATTGCTATAAATTCTTTTTCTTTCGTATCTCGCCTTACAAGTACAACTTGATTCTTTTCAATATCCTTTGGACCAACTTCTAATCGAATTGGAATTCCCTTCATTTCATACTCATTAAATTTCCAGCCCGGTGTTTTATTGCTAGCATCTATTTTTACACGCGCAACCTTCTGAATACGTCCTTGTAACTCTGTTGCTTTTTCTAACACACCTTCTTTATGCTGAGCAATAGGTACAATAACAACTTGTAATGGAGCGACTTTGGGCGGCATTACAAGTCCGTTATTATCGCTATGGACCATAATAAGTCCACCTATCATTCTCGTTGATACACCCCACGAAGTTTGGTGTACATATTGCCACTTACCGTTACGATCTAAAAACTTAATATCAAATGCTTCAGAGAAATTCGTTCCAAAGTTATGAGATGTTCCTGTTTGAAGTGCTTTTCCATCATGCATTAAACTTTCAATCGTATAAGTTGCCTTCGCTCCTGCAAACTTTTCTTTTTCTGTTTTTTGCCCTTTAATAACCGGAATTGCTAAATACTCTTCACAAAAGGCAGCATATAGATTTAAAATATTTAATGTTTCAATTTGAGATTCTTCTGCCGTTTCATGAATCGTGTGACCTTCTTGCCATAAAAATTCAGTTGTACGAAGAAATGGTCTCGTTGTCTTCTCCCAACGAACTACTGAACACCACTGGTTATATAACTTTGGTAAATCATTATATGATTGAACAATTTTTGAAAAATGCTCACAAAATAGAGTTTCAGATGTAGGGCGTACACAAAGTCTTTCCGCCAATTTCTCATCCCCGCCATGAGTAATCCATGCTACTTCAGGAGCAAATCCTTCAACATGATCTTTCTCTTTTTGTAATAAACTCTCTGGAATAAACATTGGCATGTACACATTTTCATGGCCAGATTCTTTTAATTTTTCACCCATCACTTTCTGCATATTTTCCCATAATGCATAACCGTATGGACGTAAAATCATACAACCTTTCACACTTGAATAATCAACAAGCTCCGCTTTTTTTACAATATCGGTATACCACTGAGCAAAGTCTTCTTCCATCTTCGTAATGGCTTGTACTTGTTCTTTTACCATAGTTATTCTTCCTCCTTTAGAAAATAGAAAAAGCCCGTGTCCCCAAATAGGGACCGAGCTTTGTCGGCGTTACCACCCTGATTCATACACAAAAAAATTGAGTATGCTCTCTTTTGGATAACGGGAATTTCCCGCTGCATATGCAGAACTCAAAGGTAGGTTCCATATCGTCTTTTAAGAATCTTCCAGCCAAAAGGATTCTCTCTCTGCAAAAAGGTAAGACATGTACTATTCCTTTTTCATCGTTATAACGAAATAAATTTGTTGAATATCATAATATAAATTCCACTCCAAAACAAGAGTGAATTTTCTTTTTTTTTATACATTCTTTTCAATTCTTACTGTTTTATACATAACTTTTCCGAACTATTTTTACAAGTTGATGAGCAACCATACCAATAAGTGTACCAATTAAAACGAAGAAACAAATAAATCCATATCCCATTCCTTCCCATCCACCAATAGCAATCATTGTTACAGGAAAGAAAGCTAAACAAAGAAATACTAAACTAAGTGCAAATATAATATCAAACTGTTTGTCTGGAAAACGTTTCTTTAGTAAATATGACATAAAAAATACAAGGAGAATCGTGACTCCACCAATGATGTAAAAGATACCAAATCCATCTAACCAATCCACAGTATTCCCTCCTTCCATTCATTCCCTTATACTTATTATATGTTTAATTTTTCTGAAAATAAACAATAGAATTTTATTCAAAAATATATTTTTATTACCAGGTATTAATAGTAATATATAAGAATAGGTTTTATATAATCAGGAGGGAAACTTTATGGATAAAGCATTAACAAATCACGTCATTATTTTATCTTTCGACTGCTTATCAGCTTTAGATTTTCCTATATTACAAAAACTACCTAATTTCCAAACTTTAATAAAAAAGGGCGCGATTGCGAAAAAAGTGGAGCCAATTTATCCTTCTGTAACATATCCAAGCCACTCAACAATCGTAACCGGTAATTATCCTAATAAGCATGGCGTTGTCAGCAATACATTACTTCAACCAGGACGTGAGTCACCAGATTGGCATTGGTATCGAAAGTCCATTAAAGGAACAACTTTATATGATGAAGCACGCAAAGCAAATTTAACGACAGCAGCCCTTCTATGGCCTGTTACTGGAAGAGCAAATATCGATTACAATTTACCAGAAATTTTTCCAAATAGACCGTGGCAAAATCAAATTTTAGTTTCATTATTTAGCGGTAGCCCGCTATATCAATTAGATTTAAATCGTCGTTTCGGCCATATACGAAATGGATTATCACAGCCTGAGCTTGATGATTTCGTCCTTGCTTCTGCCGTACATACCATCCATACGAAAAAGCCTAATGTTATGTTTGTACATTTTACTGATTTAGACACTCAAAGACATTACCATGGCTTCGAGTCCGAGGAAACAGTAGCTGCAATCCATAGACACGACGAACGCCTTGGAAAAATTATTCATGCATTAAAAGAAAGCGGGATATACGAAGAGAGTACAATTATTGCACTTGGTGACCATAGCGCTTTAAGTGAAAATAAAGCAATCCAATTAAATGTCCTATTTCGTCAAAAAGGACTTATATCCGTAAATAAAAGTGGAAAGTTACTAGATTGGAAAGCCTATTGCCAAAGCTGTGATGGATCTGCCTACGTACATGTAAAAGATAAAAATGATACTGAAACGATTAAAGAGATTCAACTTCTTCTTGAAGAGCTTCTTCAGGATAAACAAAATGGAATTGAATTTATTCTGCACGATGAAGATGCAAAAGAACGTGGTGCTGATGGTAATTGCTTATTTATGCTAGAAGCCATGGAAGGTTATTACTTCATTGAAAATTATACAGGGGATTTCATAAAAGAAATTACTAAAAAAGATGTTACTTCTAGTAAGAAATATACATTTGGAACACACGGATATTCTCCAACAAAACCTAACTATGAAACAATTTTTATAGCTGCTGGGAAAGGCATTCAAAGTGGTGTTACAGTCCCGTATATGAGACTTATTGATGAAGGCCCGACTATTGCTAGGTTACTCGGTTTGCACTTAGGTGAAACAGACGGAGCAATTGTAGAGGATTTGCTTCATTTGTAAAGAACTGTGTATATATGTAAAAGTTATGTAAAAATCATCACTGTTTCTCTTTTTACAATTTTTATTTTTGTACACTGTTAGTAGAACAAATTTAAGGGGGAACATTATATGAAAAAAATGTCCAGACAAGAAAAAAGCTGGATATTATATGATTGGGCTAACTCGGTATATTCGCTCGTCATTACAACTGCATTATTTCCAATTTACTTTAAAGCAGCTGCAAAAGAAGCTGGACTATCTGGTGCAACTTCAACAGCCTATTGGGGATATGCAAACTCATTCGCTACACTTTTAATTTCTATACTCGCTCCTATTCTCGGCACAGTTGCTGATTATAAGGGATTTAAAAAACGATTTTTCACATTCTTCTTTGGACTCGGTATCGTATTTACAAGTATGCTAGCAGTTGTTCCAACATCTCAGTGGTACTTATTACTAGGATGCTATATGCTCGCATTAGTCGGCTTTGCTGGAGCAAATATTTTTTATGATGCATTTTTAATAGATGTTACATCTAAAGATAGAATGGACCGAATTTCTACAAGAGGCTTTGCATTAGGTTATATTGGGAGCACAATTCCTTTTATCGGTTGTATTGCTCTTATCATTCTTGCTCAAAAAGGAACTATCCCCCTATCGGTCGGAATTGCTAGTCAAATTTCCTTTGCAATAACAGCTCTTTGGTGGGGACTATTTACGATACCAATGCTAAAAAATGTAGAGCAAACACACTATATTGAACGTCATCCAAGACCAATTGCAATGAGCTTCAAGCGCCTTGCTGATACTTTTAAAAATATTAAAGAATATAAAACTGTATTTATGTTCCTAATAGCTTACTTTTTCTACATTGACGGGGTAGATACAATTATCACTATGTCTACTGCTTACGGAACAGATCTCGGTATTAGTGCAACCAATCTATTAATCATCTTATTTGTAACACAAATTGTCGCTTGTCCATTCGCTTTATTATATGGAAAACTATCAGAAACATTTACCGGTAAAAAAATGCTATATGTCGGTATTATTATTTATATCATTATTTGCATATATGCTTATTTCTTAAAAACGACACTAGATTTCTGGATTTTAGCAATGCTGGTTGCTACTTCTCAGGGCGGGATTCAAGCACTTAGCCGTTCTTATTTCGCAAAACTAGTGCCGAAAGAATCTGCAAATGAATTCTTCGGATTTTATAATATCTTTGGTAAATTCGCGGCAATTATGGGTCCAGTATTAGTAGGTGTCACAACACAATTAACAGGAAAAACGAACGCTGGTGTCCTTAGTATTATTGTCCTATTTATTATCGGTGGATTCTTATTAACTAGAGTACCTGAAAATGATACGTCTGTTACACCACCTAATCCGAAAACTAAAACAATATAAGAAAAAGATCCTCTTCAAACGCGAAGAGGATCTTTCCCTTTATTTTTAACGATAACGTTGTACGATTAAAGACTCTACAGCTTGTACAAAAATAGTTTATCGACAGTTGTTCCTAATACTTCCGCTAACCGGAATGCTAGCGCTAAGCTTGGATCATACTTATTATTCTCAATTGCATTTATCGTCTGTCTTGATACGTTACACTTATCAGCTAATCCACCTTGTGAAATATTATTTTCAGTGCGTAATTCATAGATTTGATTTTTCACACCGTTTCTCCTAACCTGTAAAATTTTTTTTACAACATCAGTATATAGTTGGTACATTTCATTGTCAAAAGATTTCCATAGAAAAAGGAAGCAAACATGCTCCCTCACGATACTTATTTCGAAATTAAAGAATTGTTTAACTCCTTTTGATTTGCGTCTTCTTCTTTATTTATAATATTTCCACTTATCTTCATGCATAAAACTGGCACAATCGCTAATAAAATAAATGACATCGCTATACAAAATACAATAACTAGTGAAGTCATTTCCTTCAATCCCCCAGCTAGTGAAGTTCCAATTAGCATTGCACCCATAAACAGTGGTAAAATTGTCCCATTTACCCTTCCAATCATATTTTCTGGTACAAGTTGAATCATAAGCGTACCGACAACGATATTGACACAGGCTAAACAAATACCTGTTCCAAATCGCATCAAACTAGTAACCCAAAATGATGTAGACAACCCTTCGACTAAAAATGAGATTGCTAATATACTCATACCAAATACAAACATCTTTTTCGGATTTACTTTTGAAGCGAAAACTGCAGCAACAATACCACCGATTAGCATACCTATTCCATCCGCTGCTGCTAAATATTGAACAGCTTCTTTTTCCATGCCTAAACGTTCGATTACAAGGAATACTTCTAATGGGTTCGTTAATCCGACTGCTAAACCAATAATAGTAAAAGTAATTGTAATTATACGTAAATTTCGCGTGTGAAGAACGTATTTCCATCCTTCTTTTATATCATTTTTTAATGAACCTCTCACTGCTTGCTCTTGTTCAACCCATTTTGGTAAAAACGAAAGGACAATAGCCGATAACAAAAATAAAATGATCAAGCTATATAGTGACGTAAATAAACCAAGTTGTGTATACACAATTGACCCTACAACTGGTCCGAAAATCATAAATAACGACTGTAACGTTTGGTTAAATGCAATAGCACTCGCTACCTGTTCTTCTTTTACATAACGCTTAAATATACGTGAAGATGACGGTTGAGAAAACTGACCTACAATTGCGGAAACGAGTGTTGCGAAAAATATAGCCTGCCAATAATCAAGCTTTAACAATAAAACAATTCCTATAATAGATAGTACGCTTAATACATCTCCAGCAACCATCGTTCTCTTCGGATTCCAGCGATCTGCTAACGCACCACCGATGAATGAAAAAATAAAAATTGGTGCATATTCCATAACCGACAATAAAGAAACTGAAACCGGATCATTATTCGTTCGCTCCATAATAAAATACAAAAGAGCCATATTTCTGATCCAAATTGCAAATTGTTGTAAAATATCAGATGCCATAACGAGCATAAATGCTCGGTTTTTAAATAGAGTCTTCATCCTCATTTCTCCTTTTATAAACCGACCGTTCAGTCTAATTTTTTTGTAAGAAAAGCCGCTGACTTATTATTCAGCTGCCATCCCTTTTAACAATACATCTATTGCCTTTTTATAAATTCGTTTTAGCTCTTGGTAATCTAACTCATAGTAAAGTACTCCAAGCCCTGATAATAACCCATTCACAATATACATGAGATCGCGAGTATTATCTTCACGGAACTCTCCAGACTTTATGCCTGTTTCAATTAATTTCTCAAAAATCACATACGATTCTCTAGTTAGAGCTAACATTTCATCTAAAATCTCTTTACTTACAACTTGGCTCATAGAAAATTCTTCTATTGCACTAGAAATAGGTTGCTGTATGTCCTCTACATAATATTCTGCGAGACCATATAATTTCTCAATATTAGTAACATACAACTTCTCTTTTTCATTCCATTTCTCAAGCCAATCATACGTATGCTGTTTCACTACAAATAAAAATAATTCTTCTTTACTTTTAAAGTGATAATAAATACTTCCTTTACTTCGCCCTGTAACTTCACAAATATCTTCCATAGATGTAGCTGCATAACCTTTTTGTGAAAACAGACTTTCTGCTTTATATGCAATTTCTTTCTTTATCTCTTCTGCACTTCTTCTCATATTCACACCTCACTAAACCGACCGTTCAGTCTAATAATAACAAATGAAAAACCTCTATCGCAAGAGGCTATATCCCTTATTTAAGAAAATGTATTTTCAAACCAAACTCAACTGAAATGTATTGCTCCAAATTCAAGCCCGGTTTTAACAAGAAATACACCTCCAGCAACTAATATGAATAATGCCACTTTCCCTTTGTTTTTTACTTTCGATTCCCTTCCCCTCATTACGTTTATAAAATTTAAACAAACGTTTGTTTAACTGTTTTTAAGCATATGTAAACCAACTAATCAAACGTTTGTTTAAAAAGAAATACGCCCATATAAGGCGTATTCTCATCAATCCCCGCCACCACCGCAGCCTCCACTATCTCCGCCACAAGATCCTCCGCAATCATGCGAGCCACCATCATGTGAACTATCACTATCAGATCCAGCAAAGAAAAATAATGGTGATGAGCTGTTAGACGTACTATGTGTATTACTCTTTTTAGTAAGATTTACTCTTCGTTTATTTGATCTAACTGATGCTGCAATCATCCAAATTAAAACACAAAATAGTAATGCCGCTATAACAAACCCCATATAAAAACCTCCCTTATTTTTCTAACAACTGAAGTACTCTCTCAATATTTTCAAGTGAAATAAAGCGCGATTCACGAAGAATTTCTTTCCCATTATAAAATAATAAAACTGTCGGCCCTGTAAGTACTGAATACCGCCCTGCAATCTCTTGCATGTCTTGTAGTAATATCTCTACTTTCTCTACGTGATCATAATTCTCTAATACGTAATTTACTTTCCTTAACATGACATCACAAACACCACAATTTTCCGTTTTAATAAACAGGAGTACTAATTGTTGTTCTTCAATATATGTCGCTAATTCTTCTATCGTTTCAAATTTACTCATCTTATCCCTCTTCACGTAATTTACGAAATACTTATCTTGATACATACGAAATGCTGAACTATCTTTAACCTTTCTCTTTTCCATTACCTGCTGAAAGCGCAGCGTTTTTACCGTTAACTCTTCTTATAATTTTTTTCTCTCTGCCTCATCATAACAGCAAGCGATTAAATCCTCTATTTTCAATATATCTTTTTGTATTTCCATTTCTAGTGGCATCCTTCCTGCATTTTTCAAGATTTTATAACTCATTCTTAATTCTGGAGGTACCATTGAAAAATCTTCTAATTGTAGTGGTTTTTCTTTTCCCGGAATACTATCAAGATCACCATTCCATATTGCTTGACGAATTTTTTCCTCAGCAATGTTCAAAAACACATCCACACTATCCACTACTTTACATATTTTCACTATTATTTTACATGAAATTTCATCATCCTGCTACGTCATTCAAGATTGACTTCATACAATTTTTCCAAGTTTCACTTTATTTAAACGATAATCGAACACAAATTTTGCACGTTAAAATTTGTAGTAAAACAAATAATCATTATGAAATTACTAATGCATAAAAAAACGGCGATATCCCTTCTCCTAAATCGATGACGAAGGCACAAAAACCCCCGCCACACTTTTAATTTTGCGAAAAATCGAAAATAAATATTATAATAACCTATTATAATTATATTCAGTTTCCAATATGAAGTTTATGTGAAGTTCATCTGAATTTCACATGAATTCCCTTTAAGTTCTATTGTCTTCCCATACTAATCACATTATCCTTTACATATAGGAATCATTTCCATTCCATTTCAAACTATCTATATATATAAAGAAAGATAGTAGCCTATTAGGGAAAGGCATCTAGTATTATTATAAATATAACCAAAGAAAAAGCATTAGCTCATAAGAGCTAATGCTTTTTCTTGATTCATGCTGTTAAACGTTCCATTCTTCGATATTCCATATTTTCGTTATCCATGCTTCATAGAAAGATGGCTCATGTGAAACAATTAAAACCGTACCTTTATATTGTTTTAACGATTCCTGTAAAGCCGTCTTAGTCTCTGTATCCAAATGGTTAGTTGGTTCATCTAAAATTAAAACATTGCTTTTAGTTACGATAAGTTCGCATAATCGTACTTTTGTTTGTTCTCCTCCACTTAATAACTGAATAGGTTTTAATACATGTTCTTCTTTCAATCCGCACTTTGCTAATACTTGTCGGATTTCTTTTCTTGTCATGTCTGGTCTTCCTGCCCATACTCTCTCTAGTGCAGTTATTTCTGAGGAAAATTCCTCTTGTGCAAAATAAGCGGGTTTTACTCTTTCCCCAACAGAAACTGAACCGCTTAACGGTTTTATTTGTCCTAGTAATGTTTTTAACATTGTTGTTTTTCCAATCCCATTATGACCAATAATTGCAATCTTTTCCCCTTTTTTCACTTGAAAATCCAATTCTGGAAATAACGGTTCACCATAACCAATTTTTAGTTTCTCTACCTGTAATATACGACTCACTGGCTCAGTATAAACATTAAAATCAAAACGAGCACGAGATACATCGTTAACCTTTTCAACCTTTTGCATTTTCTCTAATACTTTTTCACGACTTTTCGCTTGTTTCGCTTTACGAATTTTATTTTTTTGAATAAAACTCTCTAAATGTGCAATTTCCTTTTGCTGTTTCGTATATGCTGCTTGTAATTGTTTCTTTTGCAGTTCATAATTACGCAGAAAACTCTTATAATCACCTACATAGCGATTAATTGTACGCTCCTCTAGATGATAAATAACATTCGTAATATTGTTCAAAAATATTTCATCATGCGAAATGATAATATAAGCTTTTTCATACATTCGTAAATATGATTGCAACCATTCTATATGTGCCGTATCTAAATAGTTAGTTGGCTCATCTAATAATAAAACATCCGCTTTTTCTAAAAGGAGTTTCCCAAGTAACAACTTTGTCCGCTGACCACCACTTAACTTTGAAATATCCTTTTCCAATCCTATTTCAAACAAGCCTAAGCCGGTTGCTACTTCCTCAATTTTTGTATGAATTTGATAAAAATTAGAATTCTCCAATATAGTTTGTAACTCTCCATACCTTACTAACAATTTTCCTACTTCTCCTGCTCCAGCCATCTCTTCTGTAAGTTTTAACATGTCACGTTCCAACTCATACAGGTTAGAAAACGCACTTTGCAAGTATTCTTCAATTGTTATGCCTTCTTGTAAATCTATATGCTGTTGTAAAAAGCCAATCTTCACATGTGGAAACCATTCAATGTTTCCATCATCATGTATAAGTTCTCCTGTTAATAAGCGTAATAATGTGGATTTTCCAATTCCATTTTTCCCTACTAGCCCAACATGTTCGCCCTTTAATAATCGAAAGCACGCATTATATAAAATGGTTTTCTCACCATATGAATGACTTACATTTTCTACTGTTAATATACTCATTTTTTTCTCTCCTTTTCTTATGATCCATAAGCTAAATAGAGAGAACAACAGTATAAAGCCTTATTTAGTTATACATATAAAAATGGGTAAGGTGAATACACCTTACCCATTACATATTATCGTAAGAAAGGATTAAGGTTCTTTACCTGCTGTCTTCAATTTAGCTTAATCTTTAAAAATGGGCAGACTTCTCCCGTATCAAGCTAAAACCATTTGAAGAACAGTTGATAAAGTCATTTTATCCTTTCACTCCTTTAACATTTGTTATATTAAGAGTATAAACCACTCTGTTATATTCTATTCTCTACTTTTTCTTTTGTTCCTTCTTCCAATTTATCTGATGTTAATGAATCCACTATTTCCCCTATAGATTTCATCTTTTTCCTCCTATATAAAAAAGCCTCTTAACAGCAATTATACCAAAAACTGTTAAAAGACTTTTTCTATTTTTTCATATAAGGAGCTAATACTCTTAAAATTTCTTCCTTATCCTTCTTTAACTCAAGAGATGTTAACATATCCATCGTTCGCGGCCTAAGTAATTTCACTTGTACCTCTCCAACAATTGATGCTGGTCTTTGAGATAAAATAAATACGCGATCAGAAAGCAAAATTGCTTCATCTAAGTCATGTGTAACCATAACAATTGTCTGCTTTTCTTGATGCCAAGAATTTAAAAGCCAACTATGTACTTCCATTTTTGTAAATGCATCTAATTTTCCAAAAGGCTCATCAAGCAGCATAATTGGCTTTTCACATAAATATGTGCGAAGGAAACTAATTCTTTGACGCATTCCACCTGATAACTCATCTGGATAATGGTCTGCATATTCATCTAGCTCAAACTGTTTTAATGCTTCCATTCCTTCTGTCAGCCTTTGTTTTTTAGGCTTTCCTTCGATTTCCAATGGAAGAACAATATTTTGTAAAGCCGATCGCCACGGTAGTAATAAATCTTGTTGCGGCATATAACTAACAACATCTTGTTTTTTTACATACTCCTCGTTATAAAACACTTCTCCACTCGTTGGCTCTTCAACACTCGCAATCATATTTAACAATGTGCTTTTCCCACAACCACTCGGACCTACAAAAGAGACAAACTCTCCCTCTTGTATAGAAGCACTAATATTTTCTAATACATTCTTTCCATCGAAAGCTTTTACAATATCTTTTATTTGTAATCCACTCATTTTTCACTTGGAAGGAATTCATTTGTAAAGGCATCTTTTACATCAATTTTCTTTTTAATAACTTTGTTGTCATATAAGAAATTCATGTAATTTGTCCAAATCTCTTCCTTCTGTACTCCCCACGCTTTTGCATCATCTTGATACTTTGTACTTAACCACTTTTGGCTCTCTTGTACTAATTCTTTATTCACATCTGGAACAGCTTTAATTAAAATATCCGCCGCTTCTTTCGGTTCTTTAATTGCAAAATCATAACCTTCTGTCGTTGCAGTCATGAACTTTTTCACAAAATCTTTATCTTGCTTCGTATGTTTTTCACTTGTAATAATAACAGGACTATAGAAATCGAGCGCTGGATCTAAGTCTTTCACCATAATTGCATTTAACTCTTTTCCTTGACGCTTCGCTTCAATTCCATCCCATCCGTAATAAATCCATTCAAAGTCTGCATCGCGGCCAATTGATTTGAAGAAGTCTGTTTGTCCAAGAATAATTTTTTCGACTTTATTAAAATCAGCTTGATGTTTATCCATAATTGTCTTTAACGTCGCCTCTTCCGCTGGTCCTCCCCAGCCGCCGTAACGTTTACCTTCAAAATCTTTTGGTGACGTCATATTATCTTTTTTAAGTGATGCAAAAGCTGAAGTATTATGCTGAATAATCGCTCCTACAGATACAACAGGAATACCTTCAACACGAGCTAACGTTACATTTTCTTGTGCACTTATTGCAAAATCAGCTTTTCCTGAAGCTATCATTTGTTCCGCTGTAACATTATCACCTGGTTGAATAATTTCTACATCTAATCCTTGTTTTTTATAATAATCTTTCGTCTTCGCTACGTATAAACCAGTATGGTTTGTATTCGGGAACCAATCTAAAACGACTTTCACTTTCTTTTCTTTGCTTGTATTCTCTTCTTTCTTCGCCGTATTACATCCGGCAACACCAACTGCTAGTAATGCAGCTAACATAATTTTTAAACCTTTTTTCATTTTCTGCCGCCCTTTCTGTATATCCATGGTGCTGTTATTCTTGCCATAAATTCAACAATAAAGTACAGGAATAATGTCACCATGACGATAATCGCTGCAACACCAAATACTCGAGCTGTTAAAAAGGATTTTGTCGCTCTTGTGAGCATAACCCCTAATCCTTCACTCGCTCCAAGCCATTCCCCAATAATCGCTCCCATCACACTATATGTAACAGCAATTTTTAAACCTGAGAAAAAGTACGGGAGCACTGCTGGAAATTTTACTTTCTGATAAATTTGCCACTTTGTCGCCTTCATCGTTTGTAACAACTTCAGCATATTTTTATCTACCGTTTGGAAACCTTCTAAAATGCTAAGCGCAATTGGGAAGAAACAAACAAGAATAACAACCATTACTTTTGGCAACATTCCGTATCCAAACCAAATAATAAATAATGGTGCGAGCACAACGATTGGAATTGTTTGCGAAATAACGAGCAACGGATTCATTAAAATCCGAAATAAAGGGATGACATCCATAATGATAGCAATACTCGTCCCAAGTAAAATTGCAAAAAACAACCCAATTATTACTTCCTGTAACGTTTGCACTGTATTCGGTAATAGTAAATCTTTCATTCCAATTAACTCTTGCACAATTGCAGACGGTTTCGGTAAAATCCACGGCTCAATTTTAAATAATGAAACAGATCCTTCCCATATAGCAATGAGAAGGATAAGCCAAATTGTTGTGATTATTTTAGATCGCTTCTGGTTTTGCATATTCATCACGGTACTTCCAAACTTTTTCGTCAATCGTTACGCCCGTACTTGGACGATAGTGAATTTTAATAGAAGTGATCACTTCTTCTGCTCCAGCATCAACGCAAGCTTGTTGCGCACGTTTTATGACGTCAAGAAGTACATCTAATTCTCCTTCCAACGTTGTTTCCATTGCCCCTACTTCATAACGAACTCCCGACTGTTGTACAACTTCAATTGCTTTATCAACAACGGAATACACATCTTTGTTCTTCGCTTGTGGTACTACTGAAAATGAAATTGTAACTTGTTGTGACATAATAAAATCCCCCTTACAAAATATGGTTTCAAAAAAAGAAAAGGCTTTCCTACCATGTAGGAAAGCCTTGTATACAAGTTATTCTATAATAACTTATGCTACATCACTTTAAAGTAACTCCCTACGCTGGCATTATCCAGATCAGGTTGAGGGTCGATGTATACTTACATCCTCTCAGCCAATTGGCTCCCCGGTTCTTAATTCGTTTTCATTGTAGCATGATTTATTTTATTGAACAAACAAAAGCGTACATATCATTTCATTTAACTTTTAAATTCCCCAATTAATTCTTGTAACTCCTGTGAAAGCCAGCTTAAAGAAGTAGCTAATTCGGCAATATCTTGTACAGACATTTCCTGTTCTTTCATACGCTCTTCAATATTACTACTATTCGCATACGTATTTGCGATATGTGATAGTTCATTTACAACACGAACCATATTTTGGCTATTTTGCAGTATATCACTTGAATTGCTAGAAACAACTCTAACTTGATTTGTAACAGATTGCGCTGATTTTGAAATTTTTTCAAAGAAAGCACCACTACTTTGAACAAGTTTAATTCCAGATTCTACTTCTTTTGAACCTTTTTGCATTGAAACAACAGCTTCTTCCGTTTCAGCTTGTGTTTCCCCTATTAATTTTGCTATATCTTTTGCTGATGCTTCCGTCTGCTCTGCTAATTTACGCACTTCATCAGCAACAGCGGCAAATCCCCTTCCGGTTACCCCAGCACGTGAATCTTCAATAGAAACATTTAAAGCTAGCGAATTAGTTTGATTTGAAATACCTGTAACTACAGTTACAATATCACTAATTTCTTTTGATCTTGTTTCCAGAGAATAAATGATAGAAAATAAATCTTGTACTGCATTTTGTATTATGCTCATTTGATTAATCGCCTGTTCAATAACACCATTTCCTTCTACTAAATGATGCTCCATACCTTCAGACGCTGTCGCCATTTGTTTTGCAGCATTCATTATCTCTTCCATCTTATCTTCCATTTCATATACAATACCTAAATACTGTTGTACTGAAGTTTCTTGAGACTGAGCGCCAGCTCTTAACCCAACCATAGAACTTACGATTTCTTGAACTGCCATACTGTTCTCTTTCGTACTTGCTGACAATTCTTGTGAAGATGAGGAAACCTGTTCTGCTGTCTGCTTCACTTTATCTATAATTCCTTTAAACTTCTCAATTGTATTATTAAAATACGTATTAATAATACCAATATCATCTGGTCTTTCCTCTAATTTAATACTTAGATCTCCCTCACCCACTTTACGCAATCCTTCACGTAAATCTTGCAATGGAGCAAGTGCATTACGCACAATCAAGAATTGAATAACAGTTGCAATTAAAACAGAAATACAAATAAACATTAAACCTTGTATAATAAATTTTTTCTTTGTACTAGGAACAATAGAAGCATCTACATCAGCGGCAACAATTGCGACAATATTTTCTTCTCCATCTTTAATTGGCTCTAATATTGTTACCCATGACCCTAATTCATCTTCATATACTTCTGTCATGTTTGCTTTTTTTGTGCTCATTACTTTATCATATGCTTTCATCCAACGATCTGGTTGTTTATAATAGTCTCCTGGCTTTACTTGAACAACATTTGCTAATCCTGTAGCCAAATCGACGACTTGTAACTCACCTTTTTCATTTGTTTTCGCTCCAACAACATATGTTTGTCCAACACTGTTCAATTCTTTCGTTACTTCATCTAATTGCTCTGTTAACTTCTCTCTCTTTTCTCTTTGTGCCGTTGGGTCTTTTGCAACATCTCTTACTATTTCTGCATCTAATTTATGTAATACCGTATCTCCTGTTTCAAAAGAATGTCTTTCAAATAAAGACATCATACTATTTTGAAACATGTTAAAACTTAACGCCCCCATAGTACCAACAAGCGTCAAAATAACTAATACCGTTAACAATACATTTTTTTGAAGAAAAGATAGCTTATGCCAATATTTTTTCATTAACATCACCTTTCTTAATTAACTTAATATCAAGTAAAACTATCAAAATATAAACACTTAATAACTGATAACATTTCTCAATTGTTTGCAAATAAAAAAAAGACCAATGAAAAAAGCATTGGTCAAGACCAACCCTATCCGTCCGGTAACTGGCTAGCATAGCCTTTCGACCTTAGCCCCTGTAGTTTTGCGTCCTCATGTTTCCATCAGTTTGCCTTTCTCGCTGAACGAGTTGAACGATATGGGAGTTCTATGAGAATTAAATTATTCTCTTTCAAAGATTACAACATACGGATTAAAATGTCTACTTATTTAGAGATGTAAATATAAAATTCCAATGTGTTATTTTTTCGAAATACTTTCAAAAAATACATGAATGTTACTTTTTTTGTGTTATATAATAAAAAATGTAGAAAAATCAAGGATTTTTTCGGATACCTATTTAATTTTCACTCAAATTAAACTATTCGAATATATCTTAACTTACGAATTTCGGAGGTAGTTTATCATGTTTTGGCTACAATTTCTTACGTTACTACTCTGTATTTTTATTGGTGCACGCCTAGGCGGAGTTGGTCTAGGAGTAATGGGTGGCGTTGGTATGGCAATACTTGTTTTCGTCTTCCACTTACAACCTACAGCTCCTCCTATTGATGTCATGCTTATGATTTTAGCAGTAATTACAGCTGCCGGTGCTTTGCAAGCTGCTGGAGGAATGGATTATCTCGTCTACCTTGCTGAGAAAGCATTACGAAAAAATCCAAAGCGCATTACATTTTTTGCTCCTATTGTTACTTATTTATTCACGCTATGCGCAGGAACTGGTCATGTCGCTTATTCTGTACTTCCCGTTATCGCCGAAGTATCTCGTGAATCAGGAATTAGACCTGAACGACCAATGTCAATTGCCGTTATCGCTTCCCAGCAGGCAATTACAGCTAGTCCAATATCGGCTGCAACAGTTGCACTTTTAGCAATGTTAGCCGACTATAAAATCACCCTGTTAGATATTTTAAAAGTCAGTATCCCTTCTACTTTCATCGCTTGTATGGTAGCTGCATTCGTTGCTAGTAAAATGGGAAAAGAATTAAATGAAGACCCTGAATACTTGAAGCGATTAAAAGAGGGAATGATTCCTAAACTTGAAGAGAAAAAAGAATTTGTAGGTTCAAAAGGCGCGAAATTATCAGTTATTCTTTTCCTAGTCGCAACTTTCCTTGTTGTACTTCTAGGTTCATTTGAAACACTTCGTCCAGGATGGATGGTTGATGGGAAATTAGTTCGTCTGTCAATGCCAAACACAATTGAAATGGTCATGTTAACCATTGCTGCTCTTATTATTATTTTCTGTAAACCAAATGTGGAAAGCATTGTAACTGGTAACGTCTTTAAAGCAGGCGCAACAGCAGTTGTTGCTATTTTTGGTATCGCCTGGATGGGAGATACGTTCTTCAACGGAAACTTAAATATAATTCAAGGATCAATTCAACACTTAGTAACAAGTGCACCATGGCTATTTGCTATCGCACTATTCATTCTATCTATTTTACTGTATAGCCAAGCAGCAACAGTTCGTGCTTTAGTGCCACTTGGACTATCACTTGGTATTCCACCGGCATTACTTATTGCAATGTTCCCTGCGGTAAATGGATACTTCTTCATTCCAAACTACGGGACAATCGTTGCTGCAATTAATTTTGATCGCACTGGTACAACAGGAATTGGTAAATATGTTTTAAATCATAGCTTTATGATTCCTGGCCTGATCGCAACCTTTACTTCTATCGGAATTGGAATGCTCTTAATTTCAATTATGTTTTAAATAAAGTGAAACTTTATTCAGTGGGGGGGTGTTCATCCCCCACTGATTATTAGCCCGCACCAACCGGGCGTTTACGGGCAGTTGATCTCCCACCTAACCTCTTTGCTAAAGCCGAATTTTGAGGTGGGAGTTTTACTGCCCGTTAATGCGGGATAAACGCACAAACCTACAATTTTAAAGGGTTTGTGCGTTTTTAATCAAACGTTTGCTTAAATAAAGTGAAGCTTTAATTAGTGGGGATTCTGTTCATCCCTCACTGATTATTAGCCCTCACCAATCGGACGTTTACGGGCAGCAGGGCTCCCACAAATAGCGGGATAAACGAAACAACCCATTTTGCGACTCTACAAACTCTTATTTACTTCCTCAGCTAATTTCTTCGTACTTTCATACGCAGATTCTGCTAAGCTAATCGCTGAAATAACTGAAACACCATTCGCTCCCGCTTCTATAACAGAAGCAGTATTTTCAATTGTAATCCCACCAATCCCAACGATCGGTATTGTAATCTCTTGTTCCCTAAAATACTTTAGACCTTTCGTTCCTTGAACCGCTTTCGTATCTTTTTTCGTACTCGTCGGGAAAATTGGACCAACTCCTAAATAATCGGCTCCATTTTCAATCGCCCAGCGTGCTTCTTCAATTGTATGTGTAGATACTCCAATAATTTTATCTCCCATTTTTTTACGAACAGATGTAATTCCTTCATCATCTTGTCCAACATGCACGCCATCTGCATCTAACTTGAGGGCTAGTTCCACATCATCATTTACGATGAATGGTACACCGTACTCCTTGCAAAGCGCTTGTAGTTCTTTCGCAAAATCAATACGTTTCTCTCCCGTTAAAGCCCCTTCTCCCTTTTCACGAAATTGAAAAATTGTTATCCCACCTTCTAGTGCATTTCTCAATACTTGTAGTGGCTCCTTCGTACAATTGTTACTTCCCATAATAAAATATACTCGTAATAACCTAGACATTTCATCCATTGTAATACGCGACATCTAGTTCCCCTCCTTACTGGATAACCTCAATCTTTCCATACTTCTCAATATCATCTGAAGTTGTATTCGCTAACTGATTTAAAAACTCAATTTGGAAGCTTCCTGGTCCATTCTCTACTGTTTTCGAAGCCGCTATTTCTGCTGCTACTCCATAGAATATTAATGCGGCTACTGCTGCCTTTACATAATCCTTTTCTACCGCTACAAATGCTCCTATTACAGAAGTTAGTAAACAACCTGTTCCAGTAACTTTCGTTAAAATAGGATGGCCATTTCGAATAAGAATAGTTCGCTCTCCATCTGTAACAACATCTTCTTCCCCAGTAATTACCGCAACTGTATTTAATTCATCCGCTGCCTGTTTTGCAATATTTACAACATTACCATTTCCAGTACCAGCGTCTACACCTTTAATTTCCCATTTCTCATTAATAACATTAGCAATTTCAGCTGCATTCCCGCGGATAACAGCTAAATCGATTTCAGCTGGAATATATCTCGCAACTTCTGTTCGATAAGAAGTTGCTCCTGCCCCAACTGGATCAAACAATACTGGTACATCATTCGTATTTGCTGATTTACCAGCAAGTAACATCGCTTCTACCTCTTCAGGACGAAGTGTACCCATATTTAATACAAGGGCTCCTGCAATGCTAGCCATTTCTGCTACTTCTTCTTTTGCATACGCCATTACAGGTGATGCTCCTAATGCTAACAAACCGTTTGCTGTAAAATTTGTTACAACAACATTTGTAATATTATGCACGAGTGGATTAAACTCTCTCACCAATTCCACGATTTTACTAATTTCTTGTACATTCATTCTATTCATCTCCTAACTTTAATGATGGGAGATACACAAAAAGGCACTTTGCGCGTACGCAAAGTGCCTGAACATGTGCTTTTACACTCTCCCTACGCTGGCATTATCCAACAGGTTCAAATGGTCAATGACGGACTAGTAGTCATACTCTCAGTTTGCATCCACAAACTCCCATGTGTTTATTATTCATCTACTTCAAAGTCTACTCTTATTCTAATAAAATGACAAGCTCTTTACTTCCTTACATAAAATGGGACTTTAATCAAAAAACATACAAACCTTAGGCGCAACTGAATCTCAAGAAGATGTGTGCTATATTTAACGTATGGAAATTTGAAAGGATGTTTTTAATATGGTAAAAAGCGTTATAATTGCTGAAAAACCTTCCGTTGCACGAGATATTGCTCGCGTACTGAAGTGTGATAAAAAAGGAAACGGCTATCTTGAAGGTAGTAAATATATTGTAACTTGGGCTTTAGGTCATCTCGTTACATTAGCTGATCCAGAAAGCTATGATGTGAAATATAAAAATTGGAATTTAGAAGATTTACCGATGCTACCGGAGCGTTTGAAATTAACAGTTATTAAACAAACTGGTAAACAATTCAATGCTGTGAAAAGCCAACTACTTAGAAAAGATGTAAATGAAATCATTATAGCTACTGACGCCGGTCGTGAGGGAGAGTTGGTCGCACGCTGGATTATCGATAAAGTTAAAATGCAGAAACCGATTAAACGTCTATGGATTTCATCTGTTACCGATAAAGCAATTAAAGATGGCTTCGCAAATTTAAAACCAGGAAAAGCATATGAAAATCTATATGCTTCAGCTGTCGCACGTTCAGAGGCTGACTGGTATATCGGGCTTAATGCGACTCGAGCATTAACTACTCGCTTTAATGCCCAACTAAATTGTGGTCGTGTTCAAACACCTACTGTAGCCATGATTGCAAGCCGTGAAGATGAAATCAAACATTTCAAAGCTCAAACTTACTATGGTATCGAAGCTCAAACAGCTGAGAGATTAAAGCTAACTTGGCAAGATACAAAAGGAAATAGCCGTAGCTTTAATAAAGAAAAAACTGATGCAATCGTGAACAAAATTAGTAAGCAAAACGCTACTGTTGTAGACATTGATAAAAAACAAAAGAAATCGTTTGCTCCTGGTCTTTACGATTTAACTGAACTACAACGTGATGCGAATAAAATATTTGGTTACTCTGCGAAAGAAACATTAAACATTATGCAAAAATTATATGAACAGCATAAAGTTTTAACGTACCCTCGTACAGATTCACGCTATATTTCATCTGATATTGTCGGAACACTTCCAGAGCGTCTGAAGGCTTGCGGAGTTGGAGAATACCGTCCTTTAGCACATAAAGTATTGCAGAAACCTGTAAAATCTAATAAATCATTTGTTGATGATAGTAAAGTAAGTGATCATCACGCAATTATTCCAACAGAGAGCTATGTAAACTTCTCAGCTTTCACCGATAAAGAACGTAAAATTTATGACTTAGTTGTAAAACGTTTCTTAGCTGTTTTATTCCCGGCCTTTGAATATGAACAACTAACATTGCGCACGAAAATTGGTGACGAAACGTTCATCGCACGAGGAAAAACGATTTTACATGCTGGTTGGAAAGAAGTTTATGAAAATCGATTTGAAGATGATGATGCAATCGATGATGTAAAAGAACAAATCTTACCTCGCATCGAAAAAGGCGATACATTAAACGTAAAACTAATTGTCCAAACATCAGGTCAAACGAAAGCACCTGCACGCTTTAATGAAGCAACATTACTTTCAGCGATGGAAAACCCAACAAAATACATGGATACGCAAAACAAACAACTTGCTGACACGTTAAAGTCAACTGGTGGATTAGGTACTGTAGCTACACGAGCTGATATTATCGACAAGTTATTCAATTCGTTCTTACTTGAAAAACGTGGTAAAGATATTCATATTACTTCAAAAGGCCGTCAGTTACTTGATTTAGTGCCAGAAGAACTGAAATCTCCTACACTAACTGGTGAATGGGAGCAAAAGTTAGAAGCTATCGCTAAAGGAAAATTAAAGAAAGAAGTATTCATTTCAGAAATGAAGAACTATACGAAGGAAATTGTTACTGAAATTAAATCAAGCGATAAAAAATATAAGCACGACAACATTTCAACGAAGTCTTGTCCAGACTGTGGTAAACCAATGTTAGAAGTAAACGGTAAAAAAGGAAAAATGCTTGTATGCCAAGATCGCGAATGTGGTCACCGTAAAAATGTATCCCGCACCACAAACGCACGCTGTCCTCAGTGTAAAAAGAAACTAGAACTTCGTGGTGAAGGAGCAGGCCAAATTTTCGCATGTACATGTGGCTATCGTGAGAAACTTTCTACATTCCAAGAGAGACGTAAAAAAGAATCCGGCAGCAAAGCTGATAAACGTGACGTCCAAAAGTATATGAAACAACAGAACAAAGAAGAAGAACCATTAAACAATCCATTCGCAGAAGCATTAAAGAAATTAAAATTTGATTAAACAAAAAGGTTCCTACCACTATCGGTAGGAACCTTTTATTTTTAATGAATAATTTTACTTCCTTTTGCGTTCTCAACAAACTTTTCACTTGATTTGTTAATTGGTTTTTTCAGTAATAATGCAGCCACAACCATGATTACTACGAAAGCACTTAACACAAGTAAATCTCTAGTTACTATATCCCAAAGCATTCCACCTACTGTTTCACGAATTGCACTAATAGCATATGTGAACGGTAAGAACGGATACAGTGCTTGGAAGAACGGTGGTGTCATTTGAATTGGGAACGTGCCGCCCGATCCTGCTACTTGCAGTACAAGTAAAATGATTGCCATCGATTTCCCAACGTTTCCGAAAATAGAAACGAGTGAGTACACGATACAAACAAATACTCCCCCAATAAATAAACTAAATAACACAAACCAGAATTTGTCGACTACGTACGTACCGAGTAAGAATATATCCCCCATCGATACGATAAACGCCTGTGAAAGACCTATCGTTAAGAATGTTAATAAACGTCCAAAGTATATTTCATGGCTCTTATAATTAGCGCCCTCTTCATGTACTTCTACCGTTAATAGTGAAACCATTAATAGTGCGCCTACCCATAATGCAAGCACTGTATAGAATGGTGACATTGCTGAACCGTAGTTCGGCATTGCAAATAATTTATTCTCTTTTAAATTCACTGGATTTGCAAAGTAGTCACTTTGCTTTTCAACATCGTTTTTCAATAAGCGTATGATGTCTTTTATATCCTCTTCAGATTCAAAATCACGAATTTTATCTGCTAATTCTTTAATCTTTTTCTCAGTCTCCGGCATTTCAGCTTTAATGTCTGCTAATTTCTTTCTACCGTCTACTAAGCCTTTTGATGAATCTTCTAGTAATTTTTTAACATCTGGAAGCTTTTTGTCTGCATCATTTAAAATTTGAGTTGTATTTTTCGACATCTCTTTTGTACGAGCAATTGCTGTGTTAAAGTTTGGAACAATTTCTGAATCATATGTTGCTAAGAAATCTCCTAATTGAGCTGAAGCATTTTTAGTTGCTTCATTAATACTTTCTACAACCTCTTTTGTAGGCTTCTGTCCATTGTTAATTAGTGTAGTTGCCTTATTCGTTGCATCTATACCTTTTTGAACAGTATTTTGTGCTTTATTCAATTTTGCAATTCCATTATTAAGGTTTTTTCCACTATTTACATCTGCTAATACCTTATTTGTGCTTTCTAGAACCGGAATTGCATCACCAATTAGATTCTTAGTAGCTTGTAATTGACCATTTAAATCGTTTAAAGCTACTTTTGTGCTATCTAATCCATTAACACCTCTATTATTTACGTCTGCTATAACACCTTCAAAATTATTTTTTGCCTTATCATATTCATTTTTCACAGTATCGTATGCTTCATTTGCATCAGCTTTAGCTTGATCAACTGTGCTAACTGCTTTTTGATAATCTGCTACAAATGTTTCATTGTAATCTTTTTCAGCTTGATCAATTAATCCATTTGCTGCATCTAGTTTTTGATTTGCTACATCTGTTACATCTTTCTTTACTTCTTGTCCTGTACCAATAACATTTACAATATCTTTAATACCGTTGTTTGCATTTTCCATACCGCTTTTAAGCTTAGTTAAGCGATCCACTCGCCCTTGGAAAAAGCTTTGACCAAAATCAGTCGTAGCCGATTTTTGAAGTTCAGTAAATACATTAATAAGGTATGCAACACTATCTGTACGACCTTGAAGATTTCCAGAAACCGCATTAAGATCTTGCTTTGCCTTTTCTGGATCAAACTGTCCATTTTGCAATCCATTCACAACACTTTTTCCATATGCTGTTCCTGCACGTGCTGAGTTTAAAACATTATTCACCGTTTGATTAATATTTCTTGCAATATTTTTATAACCTTCATCATTTAACTTTGAAAGATCTGGACGTGCTGGAAACTCAGGTAATCCCTTCATACCAGAAAGGTCTATCCCTGGATTCATTAAAAAGTTCGTAAACGTATTTGCTTTGTCCATTACATCTTTAGCCGTTGTTAAATGATTTCGTATCGTCCCAGGTGCATTTTGCAATGTTTGATCGTTGTTTGCAAAGAACTTATCTAAATTTGCCAATGCTTCCTGCCCATCATTTATTACACTCTCTACAACAGGTAAATCTTTTTGCGCTACTTTCACAATATCTTCTGCTCGAGTTGCATCATCTAACGCCTTATCCATAAGTGTATTCATCTCTGGGAATTGCGCTTCTAACTTAAATACAAGATCTTTTACCTTCTCGATACTTGGTAAGTTTGTTTCTAAATCGATTCCAAGATCATTGAAGATTTTAAAAATCTCACCGTTTGCTGTTTTAACAAAGTTTTTACTAACCTCTTCTGTAAGACCCGATGCACCTTTAGCTGTAATCTTCGGTGCAATGGCATTCACCTTTTCATTTACATAGTAATCAATTTCCGGTTTCTGTGGATTTTCATTCAAGACTGTTGCAATCTTTTCAGAAAAATCTTTTGGAATAGTAATACTTGCGGAATAATCTCCACGCTCTACTCCATAAATTGCTTGCTTTTCATCAACAAACTTCCACCCGAAATTTTTGTCCTTCTTAAGTGAATCTACAATTTCTTCCCCGATGTTAATATCTTTCCCTCTTAAATTTGATCCAACATCTTGGTTAGAAACTGCAATCTGGATTCCTTTCGTATTTCCGTAAGGATCCCAAGAAGCTTTAATGTTAAACCATGCATATAACGATGGTAAAATCATTAACCCTAAAACAATAACAATTGCAGCCCAATGTTTGGCTACATTCCGTAAATCTGTCTTATAAATACGCCAAATCTGTTTCATATAAGCAATCACCTAATTATATATTTTTCTTTCTTTAGAAAATGATACATACATTTTGCAATTATATCACTTTCTACATCATGGATTAAACGAAAACATACTATTTTTCCCATTAAATATTTCACTTACTTCATTATATAACGAAATAAAAAAAGTATGCATACAAAATGACCAAATTAGTTTTACATTCAATAATAACAAATATATAGGAAATGTCATAAAAAATACAAGTATTTTCTCTTGGGAATACTTGTATTTATCAAAAAACCCTCCCAGCTTTTCATTATCTGTGAGGGTTTCTTCTATTATATATCTAATTGTACTTCTACACCGAAATGATCAGAAATTACATTTCGATTTGTTCCATTAAAAATGACTTTTGAAGAATTAACTGTTTTACTTTGATTGCTTAATATTAGGTCGATTCGTAATTTTTGTTTATTTTCATCCCAACCAGCAATCTCTCCTTGGACAGTTGTTCCTTCATCCTTCTCTATCGCTAGTTCATATGTGTCATATAAACCTTTTTGCATCATATACTCATAACCCTCTCCTTCCAAACGAGCATTGTTATTAAAATCACCCATTAAGAAGGAAAGTTCATTGCTATTTACACGCTCCATTAAACGATCAACTTGGTCTTTGAATAATTCTTCTTCATCATTCCACCAACCGAGATGGCAAGAATAAAACGTTATATTCTTATCATTATAAGCAATTGTTGCACTTACAATTTTGCGTGTTTTCCAATACGTTGTATCCTTATTTTCTGAGACAAAGAACGTGTCTTTCTTTACAATGTTATGCTTTGTTATAATTGCTAATCCTTCTTCGTACACATCATATCCAATATGAGAGAAATCCCAAATAATATTGTATCCTTTTACATTTAATGCTCTTAACTCTTCTAGCAGTAAAAGTCCAAAATTATCTTTTTTCTTGTTACCGCATACATTTTCAGCTTGTATAGACTGACTTACTTCTTGCAATGCGATCACATCATAATCTTCTTCTTGAATTGCTTTAGCAAGATACTTTATTTTTTCAATTTGATTCTCTTCTTGCCAAGAGTGACAATTTAAAGTTAGCAATTTCATATTATTACGCACCTAACATATCTTGAATGTCTGACTTTAATACGTCAGCTTTCGGGCCATATACTGCTTGTACACCTTTATCTTTTACAATAAGTCCTAAAGCACCATTTTGTTTCCATTGTGCTTCTGGTGCAACAACATCTAAATCTTTTACTGTTATACGTAAACGTGTCATACAAGCATCTACGTCAGCAATATTATCTTTTCCGCCCAATAAATCAATAACTTTTGTTGCTAATGAACCGTCTTGTACATTTCCTGTTCCTTCTGATGACTCATCTTCATTATCAATATAGTTACCTGCACGCCCTGGTGTTGGTAAATTGAATTTTTTAATTAAGAAATTGAATAACGTAAAGTTAAGACCGAAGAACACTAATGAAACAATGACAAAGTTAATTAAGTCTCTCGTTAATCCTGCATTGACCATCATTGGTGTACGTGTAATTAACTCAATAAATCCGAATGCATGAACACGTAAATCAATTAAATCTGCTAATGCGAATGCAAGTCCTGTTGTAATTGCATATACAACATATAATACTGGCGCAATAAACATGAACATGAATTCAATTGGTTCTGTTACACCTGTTAAGAATACTGCTAATGCAGCTGATAAGAACATTGGTTTATATTTTGCACGTTTTTCTTTATCGACATTACGGAACATCGCAAACGCAATCCCCATTAACGCTGCCGTTGAGCCGATAACTTGTCCAGCTTTGAAACGAGCTGGTACAACGTTATTTAATAAATCGTTATATGCTTTCGTATCTCCATTTGCTAATAAGTTATTTAAATCTGTAATCCATGCAAGCCATAATGGATCTTGTCCTGCTACAATTTGTCCAACCTTTGAGCCAGTTAACATCGTATATGTTCCGCCTAGCTCTGTGTAGTTCATCGGAATCGTTAACATATGATGTAATCCAAACGGTAATAATAAACGTTCTAACGTTCCATATACAAATGGCGCAACAACTGGTGCACTATCTTTAGATGCTGCAATCCAGCGACCAAATTCATTTAATCCACTTTGGATAAATGGCCATACAAGTGATAATACAATCGCAGTAACTGTAGACCAAACAATTACAACGAACGGTACGAATCGTTTTCCATTAAAGAATGCTAATGCCTGTGGCAGTTTATTATAGTTATAGTATTTGTTATATAAAGTAGCTCCTAGGAAACCTGTGATAATCCCTACGAAAACTCCCATGTTTAATGCTGGTGCACCAAGTACAGAAGTAAAGTAATCTTTTACAAGTAAATCTCCTGCTACTACTGAAGAAACTGTCGTTTTTGAATCCGCTAACATTTGAGCGTTTACGCCAAAGATAGCTCCTGTAATTCTGTTTGTTAAGACGAATGCTAATAGCGCTGCAAATGCACCACCTGCGCGATCCTTCGCCCAAGATCCCCCAATTGCTACTGCGAATAAAATGTGTAGATTTGTAATAATTGCCCAACCGATGTCTTCCATTACTCGAGCAATTGTATGAACTGCGTTAATATCCCCAGCAGACATCCCAATTAACTTACCGATCGAAATCATTAAGCCCGCTGCTGGCATTACAGCTACAACAACTAATAATGCCTTCCCGAACTTTTGCCAAAAATCAAAAGACGTAATTTTCATCTGTTCTTCCTCCCCTTTATTTATAACAACATAATGATTTAAATTATAATTTCTGTTTCTCTTATGAAAACGATTCCTTCTTTTTTGTTACGCAACCGTTTTCATAAATCTATTTTAATAAAAGCGTTTTCACATTGCAATAGAAATTTTTTTTTTTTAATAAAAAAAGATGCTCAAAGAGCATCCTTTTTTATTATGCAGTGCGATAAACCCTTGTTTCATAAGGTTTTAACGTGATTGTAGTTATTTGTTCATGTTCCGCAACTTCATAGTTATTTAAAAGCAAACGTTTGCGTTCTAGTGCGAATTTATCCTCATTATACACTGCTTCCTCTTTCGAGATATTACTAATAACAATGATTTTTTCATCGTTTAATGTACGAGTATATGCGTAAATTTGCGGATTATCTTCTAAAAGTAAATCATACGTACCATAATTTAATACATCGTTCTCTTTTTTCAAGGCAATCATTTTTTTATAGAAATTGAAAATAGATCCCTCTTCATTTTTCTGCTTTTCAACATTAATTTCTTCATAATTTGGATTCATGCCAAACCAAGGTGTTCCCGTTGTAAAGCCAGCATTACTTTCAGCACTCCACTGCATAGGTGTACGTGAATTATCGCGGCAAGAAGCCCATATAATTTCCATCATATCTTGATGCGATACTCCTTCTGCAATTTTCTCACGATATAAATTTTTAACTGCTACATCATCATAATCTTCAATATTTGGGAACTGAACATTTGTCATACCAATTTCTTGTCCTTGATAAATAAACGGTGTGCCGTGCATAAAGAAATACATCGCACCTAAAGCCGTTGCACTTTCACGCCAATATTCTTTATCATTTCCCCAAGTAGACACAATACGTGGCTTATCATGATTTTCAATGTATAAAGCATTCCATCCCTTATTTTCTAAACCTTTTTGCCACTTTGTTAATACTTTTTTCAACTCAACAACGTCAAGATCTTTCTTCTTTTCTGCATCCCATAAGCTTAAATGCTCAAACTGGAATACCATATTGAATTTACCGTTCTCTTCTCCAACCCAAAGATCAGCATCTTCAACTTTCACACCATTTGCTTCTCCAACAGTCATAATATCGTATTTAGCAAATGTATTTTCTTTTAATTCTTCTAGTAATGGCTGAATACCATCTACATTCATATGTTTGTCAAAAGAAGGCACATACTTTAACCCTTTTGGGTTTGGCATATCCTGTAAACCATCTTCTTTTTTTATATGGCTAATCGCATCGACGCGGAAACCATCAATACCTTTATCAAGCCACCAATTAACAGTATCATATAAAACTTCACGAACTTCTTTATTCTCCCAGTTTAAATCTGGTTGTTTACGCGAGAATAAATGTAAATAATATTGCTCTGTCACTTCATCATATTCCCATGTAGAACCATTAAAGATACTTTCCCAATTGTTTGGTTCCGCGCCGTCTTTACCATCATGCCAAATATACCAATCACGCTTCGGATTGTCTTTAGAAGAACGTGACTCAATAAACCACGGATGTTCATCACTTGTATGATTAATAACTAAATCAATAATAAGCTTCATATCACGCTTATGAACTTCATCTAGTAATGCATCAAAGTCTTCCATCGTACCAAATTCATCCATAATATCTTGATAGTCACTAATATCATAACCATTATCGTCATTAGGTGATTTATACATTGGACAAATCCAAATTACATCTATACCTAAATCTTTTAAATAATCCAGTTTTGCAATAATACCTTGTAAATCTCCAATACCATCACCATTTGAATCCATAAAGCTACGTGGATAAATTTGATAAGCGACAGCTTCTTTCCACCATGTCTTATTCATACTAATTCTCTCCTTTTGCATCCCATCAGATTTTTTATGCAAACGTTTTCGTAACACTATCATAACAAAATATGAATAGTTTGCAACTGTTTTCATTGAACTCTATGTAGATTCCTTATTCTTATGCTTTATTTATTTCTCACAAAGATAAAGTGAAACTTTAATCAGTCGGGGGTGTCCATCCCCACTGATTATTAGCCCTTACCAATCGGGCTTTTACGAGCAGCCCTATCTTCTTTGCTTCAGCCGGATTGTCTTACTGCTCGGCAAATAACGGGATAAATCTAATCTTTCTCCTCTTCTCGTCCATGCGTGTTAAATATACTCTTCATATACTAATACAAGCTCATATTATTTCAGAAAGGAGATATAAATTGAAACAAACAAAATTAACTGGTCGTATCGTCGTTCCCTCGGATCCTGGGTATGACATAGCCCGAATAAATTTAAATTTAAGCATTCCAAAATTCCCTTGTATTATTGTTTTTTGTCAAAATAAAAATGATGTGTGTAACGCCTTAAAATGGGCACGTGAGCGTCATATACCATTTCGCTTAAGAAGTGGACGTCATAGCTACGAAAATTTCTCTCTTTTAAATGGCGGGCTTATTATTGATGTGAGTGAAATGAAGCAAATTACGGTTAGTACAGAGAAATTAACAGCAACAATTGAAGCTGGTGCAAATCTCGGAACTGTTTATAAAGAACTTTGGAAATATAGTGTTACAATACCAGCTGGCACAAGTGCAAGTGTCGGAATTGTGGGGTTAACACTCGGCGGTGGCATTGGCATGCTTTCACGCTTATTTGGACTAACATGTGATCAATTAGTAGAAGTCGAAATGGTACAGGCGTGTGGAAAATTTGGTGCAAAAATCATTCGCGCAAATGAACGAGAAAACTCTAGCCTGTTTTGGGCATGCCGCGGCGGTGGGGGTGGGAATTTCGGGATTGTTACTTCCTTAACATTTCGAGTCCACCCTATAAAAAACGTATCAATTTTCTCACTTACATGGGAATGGAAAGACTTTGTTGCTGCATTTCAAGCTTGGCAAAACTGGGCACCTTATATAGATGAACGTCTCACTTCATCAATTGAATTATTCTCTAAACAACGAAATAAAATTGAGGTGAAAGGTGAATTTGTCGGCTCTCCTTCTGAACTCTATCATCTATTATCTCCTCTTCTTAAAACCGGTAATCCCTCTCGCTTTATTGAGGAGGTTCCATATATAAAAGCTGTTCAATTTTTTAACGGTGGTAATATTCCTGAAAAATTTAAGCGCTCTGGTTCCTATGTATATAAAACGATTCCCTTTAAAGGCATTCAAATCATGCAACATTTTCTTTCTCATGCACCAAATAACGATGCGAGTATTTGGCACCAATCACTCGTAGGTGCTGTAGAAAATATTTCCCCTAATGAAACAGCTTATTTCCACCGCAAGGCAATTATTGCTCAAGAATATATTACCTCTTGGAAATGCGATGATGAAGAAAACCGAAATATACGCTGGGTTAAAGATTTACGGGAAAGCTTAGATCCTTACACACTAGGAGACTATGTCAATTGGCCCGATATCGACATAAAAAATTGGCAAACTAGTTATTATGGCTCTAATTTTCAAAGGTTGCGTAAAGTGAAGACAGCATATGACCCTTGTAATGTTTTTCGTTTTCAACAAAGCATTCCTCCTTTCCATACGTAAAAAGGAAGAACAGAATTCTGTTCTTCCTTTTTACATTGAAAATCGTTCAATCGTTTGTTTCAATTCAGCTGCTTGCTTCTCTAAATCCTTTAATAATCGATCGATTATTACCATATTTTTAGACTGTTGCAGAGTCACACGCGCCACTTCTTGTGAACCAGCTGACGTTTCCTCAGCGATGGCTGCTACAGCCTTTGTTTGTGCCCCTGTTTGATGAATGTGACTCACTTGTTCATTCATATAACTACTAATTTGCTTAGTTGCATCTGCTACTTCCATAATACTTGATGACATTTCTTTTAAAATTAATTCTGTAGCTCCCCCGCGTTTCGCCTCTTCTTTAGCTTTTTTCACTTGCTCTGTCATTTTCATCGCGACTTGTTGCACTTCATCTTGCATATTCCGTAATAACTGCGATATGTTTCTTGCAGAATGATCACTTTCATCAGCAAGTTTACGTACTTCTTCTGCTACAACTGCAAAACCTCTTCCGTGTTCACCAGCACGAGCTGCCTCAATAGAAGCATTGAGTGCTAATAAATTGGTTTGGCTAGCAATCTCACTTACAACAGAAACAATATGTTCAACTTGTTTCATTCGTTCTTCTAACTGCTGTACATTTCGCATCGAATCTTCATTTTCTTTCGCCAATGTTTGAATACCTTGAATTAAGGAATTAAAGACACGTGTACTTTGCCCTAAAGCTTGAACCATTTCTGAAGACAAGTCATCCGACTGTTTCGCCTTTTCTTCTACTTCACTTGCAATAGAAGTCGTTGTATCAACAACAGAAACAATCGCCTGAATTGACGCTGCTGATTGCTCAGCACCGGAAGAAATCTCTGCAAGAGTTTCAGACACACCTTGTGCTTGCTTCGTCGCTTCCCCTGTTTGTTTTCTAATTTGCTGAACTTGATTATTTGTATACGAAAATGTAGTATCAATATTTTTTACCATGCCCCTTAAGTTCCCTAGCATCATATTAAATGCAACACTTAAAGATTTAATCTCATCATCTACTTTTGGCAACGGGACATCTTCACGAATATCACCATCAGCCGCTTTCCTTGCAGCTTCCTCCAACTTTCGAAGTGGTTTAATTAAAAATATTGCTGCTCCATACGCTAAAATTCCAGACCATACTACACCTAATAACATAACGATAATATTATAAACAGTTCGACTTACATAAATTTGAAAATAATCATATATAACGTAAATAAAAAATAAGCTTGTTGAATATGTAATGAAAGCTAAAACTGTAGTGAATAGCATAAGTTGTGTACGTAAGCCAAAGGAAAATGTCTTCCTTTCTTTTTCCATCTCTTCTTTCCCCCTTATTGTAAGTACTACATATATATTATTATCCATATTTTCGTTATAGAAAGATATAAGGATTTTAAAAAATCATTATTTCTTTGAATATCAAACTACATGAAAAAAATAAAGGATTCTGACAATTTATGACTAATAACAGAAATACGGGGCAACATTTGTAAATATATTTTTGACTGGGGGTTTTGTATGATTCAAGTTCGAAATCTAGTAAAATCATTCGGATCACTTGATGTTTTAAAAGGAATTGATTTAGAAGTAAAAGAAAAAGAAGTTGTTGTTTTAATCGGCGCCAGTGGTTCCGGCAAAAGTACATTACTTCGCTGTCTTAACTTTTTAGAAATGTACGATGAAGGTGAAATTCACTTACAAGGTGAGCGAATTGATCCAAAGCATTCAAATTTAAACAAAGTCCGTGAAAATGTCGGTATGGTTTTTCAGCACTTTAACCTATTTCCTCATATGACCTCACTAGAAAACATCATAGAAGCACCTATTCACGTAAAAAAATTGGAGACAGCAAATGCAAAGGAGATTGGAAATCAACTCCTACAAAAAGTCGGCCTACAAGATAAAGCAGATGTAACTCCCCACCTCCTTTCCGGTGGTCAAAAACAACGAATTGCGATTGCACGAGCTCTTGCCATGAATCCTAAAATTATGCTATTTGATGAACCTACCTCAGCTTTAGACCCTGAACTTGTTGGAGAAGTGTTGCAAGTTATGAAAGAACTTGCTGAAGAAGGAATGACAATGGTTATTGTTACTCATGAAATGAATTTCGCAAGAGATGTAGCTGACCGCGTTATCTTTATGGATGACGGGAAAATTGTAGAGGATGCTTCGCCAGCGCAATTTTTTTCCGCTCCATCGCATGAACGGGCAAAGCAATTTTTACGCAACGTTTTATAATGTAACTTCTGTTTCAAACATAAAGAAATTCATTCATACGGGACACAACTAATTGTCCAAATAAAATATCTCCATAGCATATTGAAAACAATCCGTATGATCAATATATAGGAGGGGTTTTATGAAAAGAAAACTATTAACCATTGTTGCGAGTATTACATTATGTACATCCTTCATACTAGGAGCCTGTAGTAAGGAAAGCTCTACCACTTCATCTAATGGTCAAAAAGAATTTCGTTATGCGATGAGTGGTTTATACAAACCTTTTAACTATAAAGAAAATGACGGGAAACTTGTCGGTTTTGATGTAGAAATAGGCGAAGCTCTCGCGAAAAAGATGGGAATGAAACCTGTTCCTGTTACAAATCCTTGGGAAACATTGATTCAAGGTCTACAATCAAAAAAATATGATGTGATATTAGGAAGTATGGCAATTACAGAAGAACGATTAAAAGCCGTGAATTTCTCAAATCCATATTATCGCTCTGGTGCACAAATTTTTGTAGCTAAAAAGAATACATCTATCTCTTCTCCAGAGGACTTGAAAGGGAAAAAAATAGGTGTTGTAAAAGCAAGTACTTTCAAAACCCTTGTTGCAAAACATACAGATCAAATTACAGAATATGATAGTGATATTACTGCACTTATGGACTTAGAACCAGGACGTGTAGACGCAGTTATTACTGATCAAATGGTTGGTCTTCGTATGATTAAAGAAGGTAAATCAAATATAAAAGAAGCTGGAAAACCGTTAAACCTTGATGAAATGGGAATTGCTATTCATAAAGACAATAAAGACATGGTTGAAAAGGTAAATAAAGCGCTAGATGAAATCATTAAAGACGGCACGTATGAAAAGATTAGTAAGAAATGGTTTGGGCGTAATATTCTTGGAGACGAGGCAAAAACAAAGTAAGTTAGCCATTTAGAGATTTCATAAATTATGCCCCACCTTGTATGTGGGGCATTTCATTCCCTACTAAAATCCATACAATATGAGGTGACACATATGTTTGAAATTTTTATCTCTACCTATCCCACACTCTTAAAGGCTACTATTGTCACATTACAATTAACATTAACATCCCTATTACTCGGTTCACTAATTGGATTACTAGTCGCTTTCTTTCGAATCTCTAACAATAAGGTTTTAAATAGTATTGCTCATGTATACATCGCCATTATTCGTGGTACACCTTTAATTGTTCAAATTGCCATTCTCTATTTTGGGATTACATCCGTTGTTGTTTTTACCCCTTTTTGGGCAGGAGCAATTGCTTTAGCAATTCATAACGGTGCATATATTACTGAAATTTTCCGCGGATCAATTCAATCCGTTGACCGTGGACAATTAGAAGCTGCTCGCTCTTTAGGGATGCCTTACCCTTTAGCGATGCGCCGGATTATATTACCACAAGCATTTCGTCTATCTCTTCCCCCTCTAGGGAACCAATTTATCATAGGATTAAAAGATTCTTCACTTGTCGCTTATGTAGGAATGTCCGAATTATGGGGATCCGGTTTATCAATTGCCGCAGGTAACTTCCAGCAATTAGATACATATATCATTGTTGGTGTATACTATCTCGCACTAGTTCTTCTATTTACTTATTTTGTTAGTCTTCTAGAAAAACGACTACAACGGAAAGAAAATAACTCTGTCCAAGTCAAGACAAAGAACAAGAAAGAAGTTTCTTTATAACAAAAAGCAAGCTCTAAAAGAGCTTGCTTTTTCATCGTAAACTATATCTATTATTGATTTGCTTTTTTTATAGTCTCTTTTTCCTCTATATGTTCCTCACGATATGAAATATTATGAGGATCCAATCCATTTCCTAAAGAACCATAGAAATGCTCCCTATGCGGATCAACTAATTCACTTCCGTGATAATACACACGTGGTGTATTCCAAAGTGCTGCCAATGCTTTTGTCATCGGCATTTCGTGATAGCGTTCCGGCCACATTTCTTTAATTTTATCTTTTACTAATGGATAGTATTTAGAACTCATAGCAGGAAACAGATGATGTTCTGTATGGTATGAGAAATTGAAATGTAAAACGTCTACCCAGCGCGGCACTGTTACTGATAAACAGTTTGCTAACGGATCATTTACTGGAACAATTGGATTTAAGCGGTGATTTGTTGCGATATACGCCATTACAATAAAGTTAGCAATTAACAACGGAATCACGTATGCAAAGAACCACTTTGCAGGTCCCATAATAAACAATAAACTAATCCAAACTGTCCAGGGCAAAAGAAGTTGAAGCCATACAGATTTTTGATTGGATGACTTAAATTCTTTTATAAAATGAAAGAACATTCGAGTCGAATGTAACGTAAATTGAATTGTTAGTGACAGAAAACTAAAGAATGAACGTACATGAAGAGGCATGCGATATACCCAACTCAAAAACTTACTCTTTTTCAGTTTCTCAAATGTCGGCCATGCATCTGGATCATTCTCTTCATGCTGTGTGTGAACATGATGCGTTGCATTATGCCACTTTCTCCAAAGTTTTGGGCCAGTTGATAATGGCATAAATGCTATCGCACCTAAAAAATCACGAAGCCATGCCTTTCTTACAACTGTTCCATGTAAAATTTCATGTCCTAAAAACCCAAGTGAAGCAAAACATAATCCAAGAACAATTGCAATTCCTAGATTTGCCCACACATTCAATTCAAATACACCGATCGTTATTAAACCAGCCAATGCCACAAGTAAATAAGCCAGTCCACCAAATAAACGATTAGGAACTGGTTTAAATGCTTTTTTCGGCAAATGTGGTGATACACGCGCTGCATACCACCCAAACGTATGAAGCTCCTTCATCCTTTTGCCCCTTTCTTATGCCGCGCCCTGCGCAACTTGCATATATTAATTCTTGCTTCCAGATTGATTTTACTACGTGATCCAAAAAGCATTTATCATAAGGAAAATATACTCACTCTATCGTCACTTATTTTTCCGCTTTTATTATCAATGAAAAACATTTCTCTTTTTACTCTCTATCAACCTTTCCACATGATGAATCATAACAATAGAATTTCTATATTGTCAACAACTTTTATGACCTAGTAATAAAAGTTGGTTGTATTTTTATAATTATACTTTATTTCACTAAAGAAAAAGCATAGATTTCATAAGGCTTTATCCGCTATATGTACACATCCACTTAAACAACACAGACTCTATCTCATTCAAGAACTCTCTATGTAATCAACAAATGGAATCACTTGAATTTAGCTTTATATAAATCCTACTTCTTCATACTGCCCCAATAAAATAATTATATTAAAATAATTTTATCTTTCGTTTAATAAAAATAGAACGCTACGAAAACAACATACATGAATTCCATATAATATGGAAATATTAAAAGGAAAATTGTTCTAATTTAGGAGGTTTTCAAAATGACAGATGACACATTTCCGCAGTTACCATCATCCTATTGGATTGAATCTACTCAATTTCCTACTTTTCCTCATTTATCCGAAAATATAAAGACCGAAGTTGCCGTTATCGGAGCTGGTATTACAGGCATTACCACCGCCTATTTACTCGCTAAAGAAGGAATGAAAGTCGTTTTAATTGATTCTGGTTCTGTTTTAAATGGAACAACTGGGCATACAACCGCAAAAGTAACAGCCCAACATGATCTCATTTATGATGAATTAATAAACAATTTTGGTGTTGAAAAAGCTCAACTTTACTACGAATCAAATAGTAAAGCTCTACAATTCATAAATGAGACTGTACAAACATATAAAATCGACTGTAATTTCACAAATGAAGATTCTTATTTATATACAACTACCAATAATGGCCTGCGAAATTTAACGAAAGAATATGAAGCCTATCAAAAGTTAAATATACCTTGTGACTATGTTCAATCTCTGTCGATTCCTATTCCCGTACAATCTGCACTTGTGATGAAAAATCAAGCGCAATTCCATCCCCTCCTTTATTTAAAAACACTTTTAGAAAAGTTTGTGGAAATGGGCGGAATGGTTTATGAGCAAACAACAGCTATTGATGTGGAAAAAGGAGATTATCCACAAGTAATTACAAAGGGTGACCATCGCATCACTTGTAAATATATTGTCTCTTGTTCACATTTTCCTTTTTATGATGCTAATAGCTTTTTCTTTACGCGAATGTACGCAGAACGCTCCTATGCTCTCGCAATAAAAGCAAAAACAGATTATCCAGGGGGCATGTATTTAAGTATCGATGATCCAAAACGCTCCATACGTTATACGACAAGCAATGGAGAAAAGCTGATATTGATTGGCGGAGAGAGCCATAAAACAGGCCAAGGAATTAATACGATGCTTCATTACGAAGCACTCTATTCTTTTGCTGAAGCAACTTTTGGAGTAGATGAAGTTCCCTATAGATGGTCAGCACAAGATTTAATCACGCTAGATAAGCTTCCTTATATCGGACATATTAACGAAAGGAATCCAAATATATTTGTGGCAACTGGATATCGTAAATGGGGAATGACGACTGGAACTGCAGCAGCTCATTTACTGAAGGACTCCATTCTAAAAATCCACAGTCCATATAAAGAACTGTTTGCACCATCACGCTTTCATGCAAATCCAGATATAAAAACTTTCCTCTCTCAGAACATTGATGTTGCTAAACACTTAATTGAAGGAAAAATTGAAACCGCATTACGTAAGCCAGAAGATCTTGAAGTTGGCGAAGGATCTGTTGTACATGTCAACGGTAAACGAGCAGGTGCTTATAAAGATAAAGAAGGAAAATTACATATCGTCGATACAACTTGCACACACCTCGGCTGTGAAGTTGAATGGAATAACGGTGATTGTACGTGGGATTGCCCTTGTCACGGTTCCCGTTTTTCAATTGATGGGGATGTTATGGAAGGTCCAGCAGATCAACCATTAAAACGAGTTGATAACGAATAATTACAGATTCAGCGTGAATTTTCATTTACTCCCTTTCGTAAGACTAATCGTAACTAGCGCCGTTTTCTTTACTCCTAAAACACAAAAAAGAGCACAAACTCACTTGTGCTCTTTTTCATATACTTCAAACAACATATTTCGAAATAATGTATTCAAACTCTCAATATCAATCCCTAATCTCTTTTCAATACCTTTCACGTATTGCTGATAATAATCAATTTGTTCTTCTAAAAATTGATTTAGCACCTCAATTTTCAATCCAACGTCCAATTCAGTACCTGCTTTTTTCTTTATTAATAACTTTTCAATTTCATCTAACACGCTACGTTCTAATATTAATTCTGTAATCAATCGATCAAATTCTACAGGAGGCAAAGTCGATTTCTCCTCTAACCATTTACAAGCTAAAATAGGACGTAATACATAAAAGTACTTTTTCAACTTTACATTCTCACCTTGCAAAAATTCACGATAGTTTTTTGAAGCCATATGTAAGTAATGATATATCGTTGATTTCGGATTAAAATCCTTTTCACTCATTTGCTGAAGTTCTTCTGGAAGGTTAGAGTTTTTCGAATAAAAAATCGGTGATCTAATCCATTCGAGTAACGCTGGATTAGATTTTGCAAATAGTTGCAATGCCTTTTTAAGATCCCAGCCACTTATGTCTAAATCATCACTAATTGGGTATTCAATCACATCACGTTTATCATGAATTGATAAATACCACTCTACAGGACGTATATAAACAAACCTAACATCATAATCACTATCTTTCGATGGAAATCCCCACGCCCGGCTCCCTGATTCTACAGCAAATAAAATTTTCACATCATTCTCTTTTTCAATTCGTTCTAGTTCTAATTCAATTTTCTCTCTCATTTCATATCCTCCCCATTTTTTGATCATTTCCCTGGAAATTCGACAAATATAAGACTAATTTTACCAGATACTAAAATAGCTGTCAGAAAATTCCCGACAGCCTAACAAAACATCTATTTTTTCTTTTCAATTACAGTAACTGCAATTCGTTCAATCTCTTTTTGGATTTCTTCTCTATATGCATCGACTTTTGAAAAATCCATAGCGGCAATATAAATTCGTTCTAATTTATCACGAACTGATTTTGCCTTTGCTAAGAAAGACATCGCCTCATTCATTTTTGTTTTATACTGAATTGAAACGTCGCGAATTTCCTTAGCATATTTTTCATCTGTCCCTGGTGCAACAATGAGATCATACATATCGATAATCTCATCCCCCTCACGGCTCGGAAAGTATTCATGCGGTGCTGTGCTATCAAAAATTGCAAATCCTAATTCCCTTACGATAATCATATCGAGACTATTTGGATCAAATCCACAATGATACACTTCTACTTCAAAACCTTTTTCTTCTGCTTCCTTAGCTAATTTTTTAAGCATTGTTGATTTCCCAGAACCTGGGCGGCCTTTTATAAAATAGCGATGCGGAAGCCCTTCTGTCAAATTAGGAACGAAATCAACTGCTCCCTTCGGTGTAGCAGCACCTAAGAAACGATGTTTCACAATTGATTTCTTCCCGCCTTTATCTGCAAATAATTTCTGTATAAGCTGATCTGTTAATTCGTTTGCTTTATTAAAATCAATGTTATTAATATATATTTTCTCCCACTCATCATGTATAACTAGCGCCTCTTTAAAACACCCGTAAGCTGCTTGAAAGGCTTTGCTTGCTTCTGAAACAAATCGTTCAATCTCTATTTTCTGCTTTCTTAATTTATCTGAATCCCAAGCAACACCTAAATTTATATACTCTTCTACAACTCCAGGCATTTTCGGCTCAATAACGTGCGGTGATGTACCGTCAACAATCCCTACTTTTAATTTTGGAATAATCACACCATCAACTGATTTATTGTCAGAAGAACAATGTAAAAATTCAATATTATACCCTTTATCGACCCATTCACGCCCTATTGCCTTTATTAAAGAAGATTTTCCCGTTCCTGGGCCTCCCTTTAAAATAAACAACCTGTCTAACCCCTTCAAATTCTCTTCGTATAAGCTGTGAAATCCTCTAGCTGTATTTCCACCGGCATAATAATTCAATACATTCCCTGTCACTGCACTCACTCCTTCGCAGCATTCTACTTACATAAGCTACAATATGCGAAAATCTTTATTTGGGTGAATACCTATTTTGTATTGCACTAAAAAAGCAAAGATCACTTTTGACCTTTGCTTTTATATTTTTTATTTAAGTTAAGAAAGAATTGTTCCACCCTTGGACGTACCCAAGCTAAATAATCTTTATCTTTCTTCTTTGTACAAGCTATCTCTTCTCCATCTATCATTCCGACAAGCTCTAGCTCTAACAGTTGCCTCGTGAATGCTAGCATATTTACTTCTTCTGCCGGATACTCTTCTTTTAATTTCTCCTCAATTTCTCCTAATGAAAAACCGTCACGCATCATTGCTAGTGCATCAATCCAAAGTGGCGGCATTTCATATGTTTCTCCTGTAATTGTATCTTTTACAATATAATTTAATCTCTCTTTTCGAAATTGAATTGTGTGTAAACATACAGTTGAATTCAATGTTAATTCCATCATACCACCCCTTTCATCATATCTGCATAGAAAAAAGGATGCGCGTGCACCCCTACTTTTCTTTTCATAACACTACCGAACCGTTACATGAGCTAAAAGCTCTATGTCGATATTTTCCTCCATTATAAACGAAGTGTTTTATAAAAAAAACCCTTCTTTAAACATTTTATAAAATGTTTATATTTACACAACAAGAACACTTTTCTGAAAAGTAATTTCGTCTAATGCACTACACTGTTGGTAAATAAATTTCTACTTTCGTTCCTACCCCCATACTACTTTGAATCGCGATACTCCCTTGATGTTCTTCAATAATTTTATATGTAATCATTAATCCAAGTCCTGTACCATTCTCTTTTGTTGTATAAAAAGCTTTTCCGATCTTTTCTATTTCCTCATTTTCTATCCCAAAACCTTGATCTTCAACAGAAATACACAAGTTCTCTCCAACTTTTTCATATGCGTGAATCTGAATATCCCCACCTTCTGGCATCGATTCAATTCCATTTTTGATGATGTTTAACAACACTTGTTTTAATTGCTTATCATCACCATTTATAACGGGTAAATTTCCATCTACTTGCAAATGAAATTTCACTTTATATTGAGTCGCATAGCTTTCCATTAACTGTACAACATATAAAAGGATTTCCCGTATATTACACCCTTCATAATTTGTTGGTTTCGGTTTTCCTAATAACATCAATTCACTAACAAACTCATTAATTCTCTCAATTTCTTGCAGCATAATCTCATAGCTCATCGTATCTTCAAGATTTCTTTCTTTTTGAATTTGTGTAAATCCTTTTAAAGCTGTTAATGGATTTCGAATTTCATGAGCGATTGTTGTAGACATAGTCCCAATAACAGCTAAATTTTCTGTCTCTTTCATATTGTTCATCATCTCAACAACTGTCCTTACATAAGATTGAAATCTCTTTAATAAAGAATGCGAAATGATGAAAAAGAATATACATAATACAAGCGGAATCACAACTTTTACATCTTGTAATATCAAAGTAAAAAATACATATTTTCCAATTACACTACAGGAAACGAAATAAAAATATTTTCTATTCACGAAAATCGGTGCAAATAAAATTAAAAATATTTCAACCATATTTCCCTGTTCAAAAACACGATCACTGTGTAAATAAATCATTAAGTTATTAATAAGATCAATAAGCATGTACCCAATTAAAAATAAATATTTTACAAAATATACATAACCTTGTTTTTGAAGATATATTGAAATAGGAAATAAAGATATTACTAATATATATACACCTATTCCCATACCACCTTCTGGCCACCCTACCCTTGCTTCATTAATATTCATAGCAGGATAAACGAAATAATAAATAACATCATATAAAAAGAATATAATATAGAATAATAATATAAATACTTTTAAAGCTTCTCTTTCTTCATAAATCAAGCTCTTGTATTTGTTCATATAAAAACTCCTCTTGATCAATACCAAAAAAACATTTCAACTATTATCTCTTTAAATTATAATTATGAAATTGCTTTCAGGGCAACATGTAACCTTCTCATACTATAAAAGGAAGGAGATACAGCTCCTTCCTTTTCAGTCACAATTTATATCCATCTTACCCTATCATTTAGCAATCCATCTGTAAAATTATTATGTCCTACTACAAAATCCTTCATATATAAATTTAAATATTCCCCATACTTACTTTCAGTATTTAATAATAATTCTTCTACATAATAAGCACCTTGTCCAAAAGTATCTAACAGTAAACTACATAAACCAGCATAAATTCCACACCCTACTTGAAAGTACGTCGCATTTGTTTTATATTTTTGAAAAACTTGGCTACTATTCATTACATTATACATGTATGTCTCATTATTTTCATAAACGAGTAACACACCGACTAAATCTTCTCCTATAATATCATCTTCTGCTGGATTAAATACTTTACGATTCCAATTCCATAAATCTTCCACTTTATCTAAGTTCTGTCTAATTAAGTTTGTTGTATACTCATTAATCCGATAAAGAAAACCCACTTCCATATCAAAAGATTTTCCCAAGATTAAAACTTCTTCATGCGGCATTAAGCAACCATAAAATTCTTTTTCACCTAAATTCACTTTATACTCTGAAGCATATACATCCTCATAAAAGTAAAGTGGACGATGATGGCTCATATACATAGGATAACTCCATATCGCTTCATCAAGAAAACGCTCTACTGCCCATGATGCATAAAGTGTATGAGGTTTTATTAGCCCTTTATCACCCAAAAATGAATTATCATGTTCTACAATATAGCATGCTCGCGGCTTTTCATTTGGACGTTCTTTCATAAGTTCAACAACCATCCATTGAACAACACCCGGATTCATACCTGAGCCTATAATCGCTCTTGTATTTGTAAATGTTTCTTTCTCCTTCTCAAACCTCGTATACCTTTCAGTAAGCTGAAAACCAAGTAAACTATCGTCTTGATCTACTGCCTCATTTTCCAAAGCCGAATTAATGTAACAAATGCCAAGGTCATTACAACAACTCAGTACCCTAATCGTATCTGCCCCTGAAACATCAATAACAACCTTCGTTCTTTTTTCTTTTAAATGTTGTTTAAATTTGACTACATCTTGAAGGTTTATTTCATATAAAAAAAATTGCCCTTTCAGATTTGGAAACAACTCATCATAATAACTTTTATCTTTTTGTTTTATATCCACCAAATGGAAGTTCACATTCTTTATAACTTCATAAATTGGATCTTTTTCATTTACTACCGCTTGATTCAAAATTGCTAACACTGCTTTTGCTGCCCCACCAGCACTGCCAAGTAATGTAATCGAAAACGCATTTGGAAACTGCTCCACAAACAAAACCCCTTTAATAGATTAGTTGAGCAGTACTTCCTCAAAAAATGAATTGAATACAATAAAAGATAGCTCGTACAGATTTTTTATAATTTCGTACAAGATTACCTCTTCATAAGTAAAAAATAGTAACATACTTATATATTCAATTCGCTTTCCCCCTCATACCCAAATAGCGGTAAACAAATAGGCTCGACCTTTTCTTCCGCATATATAAAAGAAAAAGCCAGCCCTTTAAACTAGCCTACGGACAATGGACAGATTTCACATGTTGAATATTCACGTACATTTTTGCGTCACGTGCTTTTAATATTTCAATATGTCCTTCATCAATTTTCACCATTTTTCCAATTTTATTAGATTCCTCACCTAAATCAAACACCATAATTCTCCCAGCCATTTTAATAAGCTGTTCTTCAAACGTTCTAGCTAAAGTAATATTTAAGGGATTTACGGGGAGTTCATTTTTATTGAGGGAATAAGGTACTTGGTTCTCTTTATAAGGAATTAACCATTTCAAATGCTTTAAAGATATATATACCGTTCTATAAACTGGGCTATAAAAAACAATATAATCGTTCATTACACTTGTAACATAACCGTGTATTGGAGCATTTCCTGCCACATAAATTTCTGTAAAAATCCCTTTAGATGTACTTAATACTTTTCTCAAAGAAATTGAAGGTGATTCCCTCTTAATTACAGAATCCACATCTGGTTTTAATATTTCTTCATCATACTCTCTTAAAAATCTATAATATTGAATATGATATAAAGATATATATACATAGTCTTGTCCATTGTAAAGAACAACAATATCATTCCCTACATCAATTAATACACCTTTAAATCTTTTTTCACCGATTAATTTAACGTATATATTTTCTCCAATATTTTTGTTTAACTCATTCATCTATATCCTCCTTTCTATGGAATTGCACTTTTCTGTCTTCCATTTCTAAAAAATAATCAGGGGCAATGTTCTGTCTTTTAATAGTAAGAATTCTTTTTCATATACCGCGAAATTATTGCAGCGAAATATGAAATCGTTCTTCACTTTCAATCATAATGCCCCTCTTATTTATTAAACATTATTCTTTTTCATTCTTTTTACTTTTAACTACTTGACTCACACTCTTAATATGAGAATTAATTACATAAATGACTTCATCACAGTTTACTAGTGTAATACAATTATCATGTATATCACTTAATAAACCTTCCACACACTCTGGTCCACCACGATTAATCTTTATCCACTTATACTTCAAGTCATTTAATACATCTAAAAAAGTATCTTCATCAGCGTAGAAACATGAACCATAGTCTTCTTGTGCTTCTTTCACTTTCTTGACTAGACTCTTCACATGTTTCAGTTGATAATACACCACTTCTCCAGGAGGTAATTGTAGTGTAAGGTAATCTTTTCCTAACAATGACAGTACACCTACTCGACTTTCCGGTCCGCGAAGATTTACTTTTACATTCTCACCGACTAAACCTTTGATTTGATCACAGCATACTACACCCTTCAAATTCGTATCCTCCTTTCTGTATTATCTTCCTCTACTTGATTGTCTTTGTGCGCGAGCTCGACTTGAATTATTGCTGTTTTCATTACTTTTCTCATCGCTACTCTCATCACTACTCTCATCGCTCTCTCCACTTACTGGTGCATTATAATTAACACTTTTAATATGAGATAGTGCAATTAATACAACTTCTTCTTTTATAATTAACGTTACATAATCGCTAGAAACATCTTGTAAAATACCTTCAATTTTCTCTGGACCACCACGATTAATTTTTACCCAGCGGTATTTGAAGCCTTGAAGTAGCGTTTCAAAGTCTTCTGCACTGTCTTCTTCCGGCCATACAGAATCACCTATCCCACCATCTTTCGTATTTTTTGTAATGCTTTTCAGATGGCGAAGCTGGTAGTAATGGTACTCTCCTTTTTCATTCTGTAATACGAAGTAGTCCGCATATACTGATACTATTGCTCCTTTTTGAGATTCTGGTCCACCTCTGTTTACTCTTACATAAGATCCAATTAAACCTTCCAAAAAATCCCAATTAAATAAACTCACGAGAAAACCCCTTCCATTAATTTATAAGCTTTTGCACTGATAGTATATGTATCTGTACAGGTTACGTTCTCTATGTTTGTCCCCGCTATGAAAAAATATGCTTTTAACATGTAGTACTAATACCTACGAAACCTTCCTCCGCTTAAATGAATCCTAGGGTTTCCGGTAATTTTTTATATCTTAATACAAAAAGATCCCGTAATAAGATACATTCCTGCATATCTTATTACGGGATCTTTTCATAAATTTAATCTTCGTCCTTAACATCCATATCTTCCGGAATTGGTTCGTTTAATATTTCTTCCACTAACTGTTTATATTTCTCCATTTGCTCTAAATGTGTATTAAATTGTTCTTTATTTAATAAATATTGCTCTCCATCGAACAACGCACGAACTTTCTTTTGCTGAATCAAATCTTCAACATAAGATTTTGGTAAATTCAAATACTCCGCAGCCTCTTCTATCGTTATATACAATGTGTTCATTCCTTTATTATTTTTTCATATATATACTGTATCTTACTTTATTTTTGTAAACAAATAAAAAAGATTTTGTAAATACAAATTAAAAAGCAGGTAGATGCATTCCATATATTGTATAATAGTATAGTAAGTATTTTTTAAAATATAGAATGGTATTACCCATTTACACAAAGGAGAGTTAACATATGGCTACTCGTCACATCATTACAATGTTAGAAAAAACATTACAAGTTGAAACAGAAAACACAATTTCTCATCTATCTAATTCTTTATCCGATCGTATTCTTTCACAAAGTGCAGCAGTACATGAAAACAATTGCTATCATACAATTGGCGAATGGTACAAAAATCATTTCTTATTCCAACAAGATGATTTCCTTTGGGCTAAATACGTTTTCTATGACGTATATTGTGAGGCTATAAAAAAACAAGGTCATCTTACAAAACGCGTTCGCCAAATATTAGAATCATTAGCTCGAAAACACGGAAAACAATACATTGCGTCTATACTAAATATACCATTTCCTAATGAACAGGAAAAAGGGACAGCATAAACCAATCCTAGATTCATTGTTTTCTAGAGAGATTACAAATAAAACGTTCATGCCACATGAACTAATGAAACCGGTGTCATGATAATGATTGAAGATATAATAAACAGGAAAACCCCCATTTACCTCTCTCGTCCATACGAATAGAGAAGTAAATGGGGGTATACTTGTTTCTTTATTAATTCATCATCTGCTTTATCAATTCTCGATTTCTCTTCTTAAATACTTCATTATGCGAAGAAACCATTCCGTACTCACTTGCATCTGGTTGAATAAATTGTTTCGCTTTATTCACAGCATTTCCAGCATCTTGGAACGCTCCTGCGATTAAATGTAATTTTCCGTCATGCTTTAAAATATCTCCAGCGGCATATAACCCGTCTACCGAGGACTCACTATTTGCATTCCCTGCAATATAATAATTATCAACAATAGCGACATCTAGCTCACTATTTTCCAATAATGTAATGTCACGTTCATATCCATGATTAATAATAACTTCTTCAACAGATAAATGAGAAACCTCTCCAGTTTCATGATTTGTTAATTCTACATGTTCAATCGCTTCATGGTTATCACCGGCAATTAATTTTGTAATCGATGTATTAAAGAAACATTCTGCCGAACTGTTCATAAGTTGTTTTACTTGTGCTTCATGACCAGATAATTCTTCTTTTCTATATGTTAAATAAACTTTTTTTGCAATCGGTTCTAATTCATTTGCCCAATCAATTGCAGAGTTCCCTCCGCCTGAAATAATTACGGTTTTATCTTTGAAACGTTTTAACGATTTAACTGTATAATTTAAATTTGAGACTTCGAATCTCTCAGCACCTTCAATTGATAACTTTTGTGGATTCAATATACCACTCCCAGTTGCGACGATCACTGTTTTTGAAAAATGTTCTTCCCCAGAGCTTGTTTTCAACGTAAAAATACCCTCTTCATTACGAATAATTGATTCTATTTTTGTATTCAATACAACTTCAGGTTGAAATGTTAATCCTTGTTGTACAAGTTGCTCAATTAATTTCTCACCAGTAACCGGTAACAATCCGCCAATATCCCAAATCATTTTTTCTGGATAAACATGTATTTTTCCACCTAACTGTGGTTGAAATTCTATTATTTTCGTTTTCATCTCTCTGAGTCCACTATAAAAAGCTGAATAAAGCCCTGCAGGTCCTCCGCCTATCACAGTTACATCAAACAATTCTTCTCGATTCATTCGTGCCCACTCCTCAGCTATTAGTCGTTGATTATCATTCTCAATAAAATATAACCTGTTTCCGCAAAATTTACAATCAAAATTACTATTGACAATACACCTATATAAAATTATATTATTTAAAGAATCAATAGTGATAATCATTATCAGTTTGTTAATAATTAGCAAATTTGGGATTACATCTTCTTTCATTAATATGGTCAATACTATATTGTGAAATCTCATATTCAAGATTTTTAATAAATATTTTGTATTCTGTATTACCACTACTCTTTCAAAAAGATTGCAGTTAAACAAATTATTGTATACACATATCATCTATTTAAAGGAGAAAGACGATGAAAAAATTATTTATTTCACTAACAGTTCTGTTCGTCCTTGTTATGAGTGCTTGTAGCAACGGTTCAACAGACAAGAAGAACGACGCAAAAGGTAAAAAATCAGAAACAATTACATACCAATCAGAAAATGGTAAAGTAGAAGTTCCAGCAAATCCACAACGTGTTGTTGTCCTATCATCATTCGCTGGTAACGTAATGTCATTAGGTGTAAACCTTGTTGGGGTAGATTCATGGTCTAAACAAAACCCACGTTTCGATAGCAAACTGAAAAATGTCGCTGAAGTATCAGATGAGAATGTTGAAAAGATTGCAGAATTAAATCCAGATTTAATCATTGGTTTATCAAATGTTAAAAATGTTGATAAGTTAAAGAAAATCGCTCCTACTGTAACATACACTTACGGAAAAGTTGATTACTTAACACAACACTTAGAAATCGGTAAATTATTAAATAAAGAAAAAGAAGCAAAAACTTGGGTTGATGATTTCAAAAAACGCGCACAAACAGCTGGAAAAGACATTAAAGCGAAGATCGGTGAAGATGCAACAGTTTCTGTTGTTGAAAACTTCAACAAACAGCTTTACGTATACGGCGAAAACTGGGGCCGTGGAACAGAAATTCTTTACCAAGAAATGAAATTAAAAATGCCTGAAAAAGTAAAAGAAAAAGCTTTAAAAGAAGGATACTACGCATTATCTACTGAGGTATTACCTGAGTTCGCTGGTGATTACTTAATCGTAAGTAAAAACAAAGATACTGATAACTCATTCCAAGAGACAGAATCATATAAAAACATTCCAGCAGTAAAAAATAATCGTGTATATGAAGCAAACATGATGGAATTCTATTTCAATGATCCACTTACATTAGATTTCCAACTAGACTTCTTCAAGAAGAGCTTTCTTGGTCAATAATACAAACATGAGGAATTCTTAATTTAAGAATTCCTCTTCCTTTATTCTATGAAAAGAAAAGATGTGAAACTGATGAAAAAAGAGCAAGACAACCTACGTTCCAACGCTTTTACATACAAATTAATTTTGAGTATCATTGCATTCTTTCTTATTTTTATGTTTGCAATGGTATTAGGTGCTGCTGATACTTCTATAAAAGACGTATGGTTAGCACTCACTTCCTCCGCTAAAGGAGACAAAATATCTATTATTCGCGAAATACGTTTGCCACGTGAAGTTGCTGCTATTTTTGTAGGAGCTGGACTTGCTGTTTCTGGGGCGATTATGCAAGGATTAACACGAAATCCACTTGCCGATCCGGGATTACTAGGCTTAACTGGTGGCGCAAATGCTGCACTTGCACTAACACTTGCTTTCAATCCTTCTATAAGCTACCTTTACTTAACACTAGCTTGCTTTATCGGCGCTGCAATTGGCGCTATTATGGTATTCGGAATTGGCATGGTGAAAAAGGGCGGACTTTCTCCCCTTCGAATTGTATTAGCCGGTGCTGCTGTTTCAGCATTTCTACTCGCAATTTCAGAAGGAGTCGGCATTTACTTTAAAATTTCACAAGATGTATCAATGTGGACGGCTGGGGGCGTAATTGGAACGAGTTGGAGTCAATTAAAAATTATTATTCCGGTTATTTCAATAAGTATATTTATCGCTATCTTACTTGCAAAGAAATTAACAGTTCTTAGTTTCAGTGAAGAAGTTGCCGTTGGACTCGGTCAAAAAATTATCGTTATTAAAACGATTTTATTTATCATTATTATCTTGCTTGCTGGTGCTTCTGTAGCACTTGTCGGAAACATGGCATTTATCGGACTTATGGTACCCCATATGGTTCGTCCAATCGTTGGACCAGACTACCGTTTTGTTATACCAATGTCAGCGATTGCTGGTGCTTCCTTTATGCTGCTCGCAGATACAATCGGACGTACAATTAACGCTCCGTATGAAACACCAGTTGCTGCAATCGTCGCAATTGTAGGATTACCATTCTTCCTATTCATTGTACGTAAAGGAGGAAGAACTTTCTCATGATGCAATCTATTCTAAAGAAACAACGCCTTATCATACTTGCATTACTTATACTTACCATCACAACAATTGTAATTGGAATGGGACTCGGTTCTGCCGCTCTCTCCTATGACAGATTAATCCCAACACTTATGGGACAAGGTACATTTAAAGAAGAATTCGTTTTATATTCTTTAAGGCTACCTAGAATCGTCATTACATTATTAGCTGGTATGGCTCTCGCTTTATCAGGTGCTGTATTACAAGGTATTACCCGAAACGATTTAGCTGAACCTGGTATTCTCGGCATTAACGCTGGTGCTGGTGTTGCAGTTTCTGTTTTCTTTCTATACTTCCCGATAGACGTAGGTTCATTCCTTTACCTACTACCAGTTGTTGGATTTATCGGTGCGTTTCTAACAGCTGTTCTAATTTACGTATTTTCATATAGTAAATCCACCGGCCTTCAGCCAATACGATTAACATTAACCGGCATCGGTTTTTCATTTGCACTATCTGGAATAATGATTGTCCTTATTTCATCCGCTGATCGTATGAAAGTGAACTTTATCGCCAAATGGATTGCCGGAAACATTTGGGGAGATGACTGGACATTTGTTTTAGCAATGCTTCCTTGGCTAATCGTATTAATCCCATTTGTCTTCTATAAAGCAAATCGATTAAATATACTAGCATTAAACGAGCCAGTAGCAATCGGTGTTGGAATTGAAATTGAAAAAGAGCGAAGATACTTATTAATCGCAGCCGTTGCACTTGCTGCCGCTGCTGTTTCTGTAACAGGTGGCATTAGCTTTATTGGACTAATGGCTCCTCACATCGCGAAATCTTTAGTAGGTCCAAGGCATCAAATCTTCATGCCAATCGCTGTTTTAATTGGTGGATGGCTATTACTATTTGCAGACACAATCGGACGAAATATCGTTGAACCTAACGGTATTCCAGCAGGGATTGTCGTTGCTTTAATTGGTGCACCTTACTTTATGTATTTGTTATTGAAGAAGGCATAGAAAAACCCCCTCAAGATTTTTTCTTGAGGGGGTTTTCATTTCATTCTACTGCTGCCCATACCCTTCAAACTTCTTCGCCAAATTCTCCATCTCGTCTTCTGGCAGTAATTTCGGTTCTCCGATACTTTTCGTTTGATAATAAATTTGAGCACAAAACTCTATTTCTTCTGCAATAGTAAACGCCATTTTTATATTATTCGCACCGGCCATTAAACCATGATTCGCAAGTAAAACTGCACGACGATCAATCATTCCTTCAAAAGCAGCCTCTGCTAATTGCTTCGTACCAAATGTTTCATACGGTGCACAGCGAACATTCGGACCTGCAAAAGCAATTAAATATGACACAGCAGGAAGTTCCCATCCTAATGATGCGATTGTCTTCGCATAAGGAGAATGTGTATGTACAAGCGCATTTATATCTTCACGATTTCTATAATAGATAAGATGCATATCTAATTCACTTGATGGTTTTCTCTCTCCCTCTATCACTTCACCATCTAAATTCAATATAACTACATCTTCAGGCGTCGTTTCATAATAATCTAGACCACTTGGGCTAATTGCAACAAGACCTTGTTCACGATTGAAAATACTAATATTTCCCCCCGTCCCCTTTGTTAAACCACTAGAGATCATTTTCTTTCCATACGCTACAATTTCTTCTCTTTCTTTTTGTAATAACATATACATCCCCCTAAGTATGAAGCTTATGATGACTGACTATATATATCTACTTACTAAAATAGCTTTTTTAAATTCTCCGTAAACGGTGCTTTCACAATTCCTTTTTCCGTAATAATCGCTGTTACATTGTCAGATGGCGTGACATCAAATGCCGGATTGTATACTTTACTTTCTTGCGGAGCAGAGTATTGTCCGAAGCGATTGATCACTTCAGAAGCATCCCTTTCTTCAATTGGAATTTCTTTTCCTGTCAGTGTTTTCAAATCAATTGTCGGCGTTGGTGCTGCTACATAAAACGGAATGTTATAATATTTAGCCAAAATCGAAACACCTAATGTTCCAATTTTATTTGCTACATCCCCGTTTGCTGCTACACGATCACATCCAACGATTACTGCATCAATTTTTCCTTGTGACATGACCATTGCTGCCATATTATCTGTAATGACCGTTACATCAATTCCCGCTCGCTGCAGTTCTAATGCTGTTAACGTTGAACCTTGTAATCTAGGGCGTGTTTCATCCGAATAGATTTTTAAGTCCCATCCTTTTTCTTTCGCTAAGTACATTGGAGCTGTCGCAGTACCATACTTAGTCGTTGCTAACGCACCTGCATTACAATGCGTTAATACCCCCATGCCATCATGAAATAATGTTAATGCATGTTCTCCAATTTGACGGTTAATTTCTTCATCTTCTCTATGAATCTCTTTTGCTTCTTCTAATAATCTATCTTTCAACTGCGCAATTGATAAGTGAGCATTCTCTTTCGCTACACTTTCCATTCTTTCAAGCGCCCAAAATAAATTTACTGCCGTCGGTCTTGATGTCGCTAAGTATGCACATACCTTTTTTGCTTCCGCTATGAATTCTTCCGCCGAACTTTTCGCAACTTCCTTTATCCCTAAATACACACCGTAGGCTGCTGAAACACCTATTGCCGGCGCTCCTCGTACTTTCATTACTTGAATCGCATCCCACACACCCTCAGCCGTTTTAAAAGATTCATAGACTACTTCGTTCGGTAATACCGTTTGATCCAATAACACTAAAGCATCATCTTTCCACTGAATTGGTATTAATTGCTCTGCCATCATCTTCTCCCCTTATTTCGCACTATGCATTGACTGTTTTTTTAACGTTTCTACAAAACTGCTACCTGTTTTATATTGATTCGCTTGTAAAATAAACTTCTTCGCTCCGCTCTAGCACGCGCCGCGTCATTCTCAATACAAATAATATCCTTTACCTTCGCTAGACCAACAATACGACGAATTAACTCAAGACCCGTTACTGCAGCTGTATCCTCTAATACAGATTGTAAATAAACTCGGTTAAAGCCTTCTTCCTTCGCCATAATCTCTGTCACATGAATATCCCAAGCATCTAAAAACTTCTTCTTAAATAAATCAATTACATCTATCATGGTAGATTCTATCCAGTTCATATATGTATCTTTCTCAATACCAGATTGCATCACTGCATCTGCATTCACCCATGCAAACATTAAATTTGCCATTATATTTCCAACGTCATATCCCATAGGTCCATAAAAAGCAAATTCAGGATCAATAACCTTTGTAGAATCACTTTTTACAAAAACAGAACCAGTATGTAAATCACCATGAAGTAGCGCTTGTGCATTCGTCATAAACGAAAACTTAAGTTTTGCTACTTCCATACGAAGCTCTTTATCACTATAAATATGCTCCCTAATCCATCCTTCATTTAATTGAAACAATTCGTTTCGTTTATTATGGTTTGTGAATGGCTCTGAATATACGAGGTCCTCTGTAATCTCACATAACTCAGGATTTATATAATTCTTCACGAGTTCCTTCTTTTCTTTATGATTCATTACAACATCTGATGTTAATAGAAGAGTGTTTACCATAAAAGTAGTTAAATCCTCAGCAAGCTTCGGAAACATTTGATGATTTATGAGTGCTGTGCGCAATATTGTGTGATCTGATAAATCTTCCATCACGCAACAATTCATCACACTATCGAACAAATATACATTTGGCACGAGTCCAGGTGCTAACTCTCCTTCTAATCGCAAAACATCTGATTCTATACGAATTCGATTCGTCGACAACTTAAACTCATCTGAAATACGCGCTGTATCCCCAGCTTGCTTTACAATGACAGAAATGTTCTTCTGTTCATCCCAAACGCGGAACACATAATTTAAATTACCATCACCTATTTCTTTACACTTTAGCCCCTTTGCATGTTCGAACTTAGGTAATTTCTCTTGCACATATGCAATCACATCTTTAGCTTCCATTAAAAAATACTTCGTGAACTTAGACATGGTTTCCCCTCCACACTAAATGTAAACGTTTTCTAAAAGCCGTAAAAAATAATAGACTGAAATTTTTTCAATCTATACTATATCTTCTCTATTGCAATACATATCTCGCTTTTATTATATCTTGTTAGAAATGAGCGTCAATGTTTCTATTTCTCATTGCAATATACTTCTTATTATATATATTTAAGATGACAATAATTGTTCACAAAGATTCCGATACATTTTGTTTTATTTATTGCACAATTCTTTGTAAAATAGAAGTAAGCAGTTCCTTTTCAAATCCACAACTTCTAAGAAATATTTCCTTCCTAAGAATTTATACTTACACCATGTCTCTAACATACACACTACTCTTTCAAACACTCATTGAAAATTTATGACTTAAAAATTACCTTTTAATTCCCTAACAACCTTAATTGAGAATAAATATTAATTAAATTGGTATAAAGTTGGTTTATTCTCTTGACAAAATAACCACTTCTATATGATAATTAATATCGAATTAGAATTATTATAGTTAATTAAAAAATATATTTTATGAGCAAACTAATTTCCGATGCTCAAAACCAACCTTTAGGAGGAATTTTAATATGTTATTAATCGGCACAGAAGTAAAACCGTTTAAAGCTAATGCTTACCATAATGGAGAATTTATTCAAGTTACTGACGAAAGTTTAAAAGGAAAATGGAGTGTAGTTTGTTTCTACCCAGCTGACTTCACATTCGTTTGCCCAACTGAACTTGAAGACTTACAAAACCAATATGCAACTCTAAAAGACTTAGGTGTTGAAGTATACTCTGTATCTACAGACACTCACTTCACTCACAAAGCTTGGCATGATAGCTCAGAAACTATCGGCAAAATCGAATACATTATGATTGGTGACCCAACTCGCACAATCACTAGCAACTTCAATGTTTTAATTGAAGAAGAAGGTCTTGCTGCTCGTGGTACATTCATCATCGATCCAGACGGCGTTATCCAATCTATGGAAATCAATGCTGACGGTATCGGTCGTGACGCAAGCATTCTTGTTAACAAAATTAAAGCAGCTCAATACGTACGTAACAACCCAGGTGAAGTTTGTCCAGCTAAATGGCAAGAGGGTTCTGCAACACTTAAACCAAGCCTTGACCTTGTAGGCAAAATCTAAGGAGTTCGATCAAAATGATACTAGATGCAGATATAAAAACACAACTATCCCAATACCTTCAGTTAATGGAGAACGATATTTTACTTAAAGTAAGCGCAGGAGAAGACAACGTATCTAAAGATATGTTAGCTCTAGTAGATGAATTAGCTACTATGTCATCTAAGATTACAGTAGAAAAAGTTGAACTAGAGAGAACACCAAGCTTTAGCGTAAATCGCCCTGACGAAGACACTGGTGTCGTATTCGCTGGTATTCCATTAGGACACGAATTTACTTCATTAGTGTTAGCTTTACTACAAGTTAGTGGACGTGCTCCAAAAGTTGAACAAAAATTAATCGATCAAATCAAAAACATTCAAGGCGAATATCATTTTGAATCTTATATCAGCCTAAGTTGTCATAACTGTCCTGATGTTGTACAAGCTCTTAACGTAATGAGCGTTCTAAACTCTGGTATTACACATACTATGATTGATGGCGCTGCATTTAAAGAGGAAGTAGAAAGCAAAGACATCATGGCAGTACCAACTGTTTACCTAAACGACGAATCTTTCGGAAGTGGTCGTATGACACTTGAAGAAATTTTAGCTAAAATGGGTAACGGTCCAGATGCATCAGAGCTTTCTGATAAAGATCCATACGATGTTCTTGTTGTTGGTGGCGGCCCAGCTGGTGCAAGTGCAGCAATTTATGCAGCACGTAAAGGCATCCGCACTGGTATCGTTGCTGAGCGCTTCGGTGGTCAAGTAATGGATACTATGGGTATTGAGAACTTCATCAGCGTAAAACGCACTGAAGGTCCTAAGCTAGTAGCAAGCCTTGAAGAGCACGTAAAAGAATACGACATCGATGTAATGAATCTACAACGTGCGAAACGTTTAGAGAAAAAAGAACTTATTGAAGTGGAACTTGAAAACGGCGCTATTCTGAAAAGTAAGAGCGTAATCGTTTCAACAGGTGCTCGCTGGCGTAATGTTGGCGTACCGGGTGAAGCTGAGTTCAAAAACAAAGGTGTAGCATACTGCCCACACTGTGACGGTCCATTATTCATCGGAAAAGACGTAGCGGTTATCGGCGGTGGTAACTCTGGTATTGAAGCAGCTATCGACTTAGCAGGTATTGTTAAGCACGTAACTGTTCTTGAATTCATGCCAGAATTAAAAGCTGATGCTGTATTACAAGAACGTCTTAACAGCTTACCTAACGTAACTGTTCTGAAAAACGTTCAAACGAAAGAAATCACTGGTACTGACAAAGTAAACGGTATTTCTTACATCGATCGTGAAACTGAAGAAGTTCATCACGTTGAATTACAAGGTGTGTTCGTTCAAATCGGTCTTGTGCCAAACACAGACTGGTTAGGCGAAACAGTTGAACGCGTTCGCGGTGAAATCGTAACAGACAAACACGGCGCTACAAACGTACCAGGAGTGTTTGGTGCAGGTGACTGTACAAATAATCCGTACAAACAAATCATCATCTCTATGGGTTCAGGTGCGAATGCAGCTTTAGGTGCATTTGATTACTTAATCCGTAACTAATTATATAGACGTGAGTTTTACAAAAGCAGGTGCCAAGGCACCTGCTTTTTTTATAATCCTAATGTATAAACTAAAAATCTCTCATTCCCATTCTTATCATAAGCACCCGGTAATCTAACTTCTCTCTTCAATTCAAAAGCAGTCTGATTCTCCAAGAAGAAAATATAATCTTCAGAAGGGTAGTATAAAATAATATCCACTTTCCTCTCTATTTCCTCTACCGAAAGCAAAATGTTATTTACTACATTCATAAACACTTGGACAGAAAATGGATTGAAGAAATAAAACCGGTTATCACGTGGATCAATCTCATATTCCTGTGCTAAACAACATTCAAATTGAATTTTATCTTTACTGTTTCTTACCTTCCTTGCATAACGCTCACGGTTTTCCATTGCTTCTTTATAAAACGCTTCATTCATTTCAATTCCAACCGCTGATGCATCGCACTTATGGTGCATGTAAAAATTCAATCTCCCTTTTCCACACCCAAAGTCTACAATTCGATCGCTACTTTTTATTTCATATTGATTCAATAACTCATCCAACCCGCTATACGGTGTCGGTTCATAACGGTGATAGTGCATAGATTTATTAAACCCTTTTTGCTCACCAACGGTTTTTATATTTAATACAGCATCGTAATATTGTTCGTTCATTTTTTTCTCCTATTAACAAATGGTACTTATTATTATACACCATGTACTAGAGGAGAATTTTTCATCAAATTAATTGGTACGTGAAATTATACCGCCGCAAAATCGAATATATCGACTTAACGACAAATTCCTACAAAAAACAGGAGCTTTCTAGCCCCTGTCTTCCAGCACTTTCAATACAGTCTGTTTCAATATTTCTACTCCATCCATTATACAGCTATGATCAAACTTCATATACGGATGGTGTAATCCAGGTTGTAAGTTCGCCCCTAGTCCAAGCATGACAGCTTTTAAATGCGGTCTCTTCACTGTGTAGTAATGGAAATCATCGCTTCCTGTCGTATACAGTGGTCCAGTACATCCCTCTTCCCCGTATACTTCAAGAATACCTTTTCGCATGAAACGCTCAGCTTCTTCTGACACTTCAGCTCCTGGTGCGAGATCAATCCACTCATAAGAAAGTTTAGATCCCATTGATTCAGCTGACTGAATTACTTGCTCTATTTTTCGCTTCAATTCATCTAGTAATATGTTATTTTCTGCTCTTACATCTAAACTAAAATGTCCGTTACCTGGAATAATATTTAGATTATCACCACCAGCTTGGCATCTCGTCATCTTAACAGAATAAGACGTCTGCGGCGGTAACCATATATTTTTCAATCCAATATTGATCATCGAAATGACATCAATTGCATTTATACCTTGATGCGGGCGTGCCCCGTGTGCATCATCTCCATGAATCATACCTTCTAAAAATCCTGCTGCTCCGTGACGAATAGATGGTGCAGCTTGTTTCAAAGGCAGTTCTTCAATCGGTCTTAAATGAACACCAAATAAGAAATCAGCATCATCCACGGCGCCCTTCTCTACCATCTTTAAGGAACCATTTCCTTTTTCCTCTGCCGGCTGAAAAATAAATCTAACAGTACCGCTATCCCATCTCATATTTTTCAATTGTAAAATAAGGCCCATCACAATCGTCATATGAGCATCGTGGCCGCATGAGTGATTCGCTTTAAATTCTCCGTCTACTTCTTGCCATAGTGCATCCATATCAGCACGAATCGCGATAACTGGATTCCCTCTTCCGATTTCAGCAATCACGCCAGGGCAATCATCAAATATTTTATATGAAATTCCTTCTTCTTTTAGAAAGTTAGTAATATAAGCTGTCGTTTCATATTCCTTCCAGCTTACTTCAGGGTTTTCATGTAAATGCTGAAAAATTTCAGTTAAACGCTCTTGTAGTTCTAATGTTTTCAAAGCTTCATTCTCCTTCCCCTAATTACAAACCATTCAGATTAATTATACTTATGAAAAACAGATGTTTTTATGAACATATTGAATTTTAAGAAAAAAGTCAATTATTTATTTTTTAATAACGTTAATACCCGATTTCAACTCATCTTATAAAGATATCCATACAAATAGAACATTCAATATTTTCTGTTTGTATGTTGACGCTTACATCTATTTTTAGTTATTATAACTTAATAACGTCTATTTTGCGACAATTCTAAAAATACAAACATACATAATGAGGAGGCAGTTTATGAAAAGAGAAATACCTTTTGGCATAGCAATAATCCCTATTATCATTACAGTTGCAGTTATGATGGTTACAATTGTTGTATTAGAACAAAGCCCTCACGTCCCACTTATTATCGGTACAACCGTTGCTTCGATCGTCGCTTGGCGATACGGTTACAAATGGAATGACATTGAAGAATCGATGTATAAAGGAATTCGTCTCGCATTACCCGCTATCGTTATCATTATTCTTGTAGGTTTAACGATCGGTGCTTGGATTGGCGGCGGAATCGTCGCTACTATGATTTATTACGGCTTAAAACTTTTAACTCCATCACTATTTTTAGTTTCAATTACAATTATTTGTTCTATCGTTGCATTAGCAATCGGTAGCTCTTGGTCTACAATGGGAACAATTGGTGTTGCTGGAATGGGAATTGGCCTAAGTATGGGAATCCCAGCTCCAATGGTTGCTGGTGCCATTATTTCAGGCTCTTATTTTGGCGATAAAATGTCACCGCTTTCAGACACAACAAACTTAGCCGCAGGATTAACAAATACAGATTTATTCGTACATATTCGTCATATGTTATTTACTACAATTCCAGGTTTAATTATTACTCTTATCGTCTATGCTTTATTAGGAAGAAGCTTCGGTGATAACAATATTGATGCAAAAAGCATCGATCAAACGTTACAAGTATTGCAACAAAACTTTGTTATCTCGCCTTTCCTATTAATCATACCCGTAGTCGTTATGGTATTGGTCGCTAAAAAAGTACCAGCTATACCAGCTATTCTCGTAGGTATTATTTTAGGATTTTTATCACAAGTCTTTATTCAAGGTGGTTCTGTCTCAGCATCTGTCGGTGCACTCCAAACTGGATTTGTCATAGACACTGGAAACAAGCTAGTAGACGAACTATTTAACCGCGGTGGCTTAGATTCGATGATGAATACAGTCTCTATGACAATTGTCGCTATGACTTTCGGAGGAGTACTAGAACATACTGGCATTCTTCGCTCAATTGTAAATCAAATTTTAAAATTAGCGACATCATCAAAAGGACTTATCGCTTCTACTATCGCATCTTGCTTTGCAACGAATCTTACTTGCTCTGAACAATATATTTCGATTGTTGTTCCTTCAAGAATGTATGCAAATGCGTACACAGAAAAAGGACTACATTCTAAAAACTTATCCAGAGCATTAGAAGATGGTGGAACATTAACTTCTGTTTTCGTACCTTGGAATACATGTGGTGTATTTATACTCGCAACACTTGGAGTAGGCGCATTCGAATATGCTCCTTATGCTATATTGAATTTCATCGTACCTATTATTTCAATCATTTATGGTATAACTGGCTTCACAATTACGAAGCTATCGGATATTGAAAAAGCAGACCTATTGAAAAAACAAAAAGCGCAACTAGAAGCTTAAAATTTTTGAAACGAATACAATGGTAAATTCAGCTCATATATTGCACGAGGGCGCCCTTGTTGATAGGGCATTTCCTCGCCGCAAATATTGGCATACCTGTAATCAACTAATTTCTTTAACAGCCTTTCCGTCGATCGCCGAGTCACTTGTAAGTATTCAGAAAGATCGGCCGCTGTAAATTTCAATGATGGATGCGACTGACTAAATTGAATAATTTTTGACAGGTTTGCAGGACTAAGCTTCGTTTCCTTCGCTATTTTCATTAATTCAGGATTATCGTTTTTTAAACTTTGTACTCTCTGTTCTTTCGGGAACGGACCAAATAATTCTTTATCACTTGTTAGTATATAAAAGCGGCGCTCTATCGGATTATTTTTTGCGAAACCTTGAGCGATTTTTGCATTTTGTTCCGCTTCATTTACTGTTTTTCCGTAACCAAATCCAATAGATACCGCTCCTTCTATATTCGTAAATAAACGATCTATTGTATTTGTTTTTGTACTCGATTCGATATCACCACGAGTTGTATACAAAATAAAAGTCATTTCATCAACTTGTTTAAATGAACCACGTAATTCTTTTGAAATTACATTTAATTTTTCAAGCGAGCTTTCTTGTAACTCTATAAAGGATATAATACAAGCACCAACAGTAGCTGAATGGCTTTTTGCTAACTCAGCTTTTATTTTTGCATCTTTTAACCCGTGTATAATTGATTGCGTCGGGTCTATCATACGCTCTGAAGGAATACCTATTTTTTGAAGTTCGTCGTAGACAGCGTGAATACTAGTTAAAGCTAAATCGACCTCTCCAGATTGATATTTAGCTAAATGAAAATCAATGATGCTCTTAATTTCATCATTACTCCATAACATATTTTCATAATCCATCACTTGCGGCGTTTCTTTCAGACCGATATCATGGAACACATTTGTAATAAACGAACGATCTACTAAATCAATTGAAATTTTATGAGGTTGGATACTTTGATGATATATTATAGAAAGGAGTGAAGATGCGACAGTTGTCTCGTCTTGCTGTAAGTACGTACTTGGAATTCGTAATTGTTCTCTTATTTCTTTTGCCATATAATAAGGTAAAGCACCTGAGAAAAAGATAACATCACAAGGTTTTAAACGCTTTAATATTTCAGAAGATTCTGCCGGGTGAAGGTAAATATATGGATCAATCTCTATCTCTTCTAGTTTATGAGCAATAGGTAAAAGATTCTCCATAAACTCTTTTGAACCGACAACTGCAATTTTTATCATCATTTTCTCTAACTCCTTATCATTAATTAACGACTATTTAACGTCAACTATATCAAATGTACAAAACCATTGTAAACAGGAAGGGGTCTTTATTCAATGAAAATTACAGCTATTCACCTTTACGCAATTCGTTTACCGCTTCGCGATCCGTTTGTTATTAGTTATGGTTCTTATTCTGATATGCCTTCTATTATCGTCAAAATGGAAACAGATGAAGGTATTATCGGTTACGGCGAAGGCGTTGCCGATGATCACGTTACAGGTGAATCATGGGAAAGTACTTTCCATGTTTTAAAACATACACTAGCTCCTGCTCTTATCGGACAAAACCCAATGAATATCGAGAAAATACACGATATGATGGACAATACAATTTACGGTATTCCTACTGCGAAAGCTGCGATTGATATCGCTTGTTTTGATATACTGGGTAAAAAATTAAATCAACCTGTATATCAATTAATTGGCGGACGCTACCATGAAGAATTTCCTGTCACTCACGTCTTAAGTATTGCAGGTCCCGAAAATATGGCTGAAGAAGCTGCCTCTATGATTAAGAAAGGTTACCAATCTTTCAAAATGAAAGTCGGCACGAATGTACAAGAAGATGTAAAACGAATTGAAGCTGTACGTGAACGTGTAGGAAATGATATCGCGATTCGCGTTGATGTAAACCAAGGCTGGAAAAATAGCGCAAACACATTAACAGCACTTCGTTCATTAGGACATTTAAACATCGACTGGATTGAACAGCCTGTTGTAGCCGATGATATTGACGCAATGGCTCACATTCGTTCTAAAACAGATCTTCCTCTTATGATTGATGAAGGATTAAAAGGCTCTCGTGAAATGCGCCAAATTATTAAATTAGACGCAGCTGATAAAGTGAATATAAAACTAATGAAATGCGGCGGCATATATCCAGCTGTAAAACTCGCTCATCAAGCTGAAATGGCAGGCATTGAATGCCAAGTTGGATCCATGGTCGAATCATCTGTTGCCTCTTCCGCAGGATTCCATGTCGCTTTCTCAAAAAAAATCATTACTAGCGTCGAGCTGACAGGACCATTAAAATTCACGAAAGACATCGGAAACTTACATTACGACGTACCATTTATTCGCTTAAACGAAAAGCCGGGACTCGGAATTGAAATAAACGAAAGTACATTACAAGAACTAACCGTCTTTCAAGACGTTGTACGCTAAAGGAGGACTAACACATGACGATTCTTTACGAAGGAAAATTAAAACAAAACAACGATCCATTTCACGTTACATTACTATCTTTAGAACATATGGAACAAATTTTATCATTACAAAACGTTGTAGTTGAAGCGCTAGAAGATAAAGGTCGTTTACAACCACTCTCGCTAGAAGAATTTCAATACATTCTAGAAGGAAACGGAATGATGATCGGTGCCTTTATACAAAACGAACTCATCGCATTTCGTGCCCTACTAGTCCCTCCTATCGACGATGAACATTTAGGACTTGATATTGGCCTACCAGAAAGCGAGCTACACTGCGTCATCTATCAAGAAATCTCAAACGTTCATCCAAGCTGCCGAGGAAATGGTATGCAAAAAATATTAGCCACAGTCATTATGGACGAATTACAAAAAGAAGACAGCAAATACGATTACGTTTGCTGCACCGTTGCACCTTTTAACATTCCTAGTTTAAAAGATAAGTTCGCGCAAGGAATGGAAATTGCTGCATTGAAGGAGAAGTATGGCGGGAGCATGCGGTATGTTTTTGTGAAGGAATTGCGTGGGGATATAGAAAGAGATTGGACGGATGTTAAAGATATTCCGATGAGTGATGTTAGTGAAAAGCAAGCGTTACTTTCGGAGGGGTATCGTGGATATGAGATGGAGAAAATAGATGGGAATTTCGTTGTGAAGTTTGGACGATAATTCCTACACCCGTAAAAGGAGATGTCCACTGTGACATCTCCTTTTACTTTCTCCTCATTCAATAATTACCTGGTAAATGAGATTATATGAGCGATTTTTTGAATATATTGACCGCAACTCCAAATATATCAGCGATTTTTGAAATATATCGACCGCAACTCCAAATTTATCAGCGATTTTTGAAATATATCGACCGCAACTCCAAATTTATCAGCGATTTTTGAAATATATCGACCGCAACTCCAAATTTATCGGCGATTTTTGAAATATATCGACCGCAACTCCAAATTTATCAGCGATTTTTGAAATATATCGACTTACCGACAAGTATTGACAATAATCGCAACCTATATAAAGCGCATTACTAAACCGTCATCTTCCAACTCGATAACGCTAACCAGTTTTCCATTTCCTTATAATCAGGCATTATCTTCCCAACAAGACGCCAAAAAGATCGATCATGATTTAAATGAACCATATGACACATTTCATGAACAACTACATAGTCAATTACTCGCTGCGGTGCCATCGCTAACTTCCAATTGAATGTTAGTTGTAAATTTGAATCACAAGTTCCCCACGTACGACTACTATCCGTAATACGAATAGAACGCGGTTTTGTTTTAAAATTACTTTGATGCGCTTTAATACTCTTCTCTACTAATGCCTTGCACTGCTTATAGTAAAATCGTTTTAAAGCTTGCTGGATTTTCTCATCCTTAAGCTCATTCACATAAATGTGTAGCTTCTCCCCTTCAAAAACTGCATTGTCTTGCGTAATAGTTGCATCTTGAGAAATCTGTATCGGATACGTATTCCCTAAATACAGAAAGCCCTCGCCTTGATCATAACCCTTTTCCTGTGGTCCAAGCGCTCGCTCCTGCATTTCCTTACGTGTTTTCTGAATCCAATCCCATTTCTCCTCTAACAATTGGATTAAGTATTCAACAGGTGTACCTTTCGGGGCTTGCACTTCCACATTTCCGTACGAATCCACATAAAGACGTACTGATTTTTTCTTCTTATAAGTTATATGAAAATTAATTGTCTCACCTGAATATGTATGTATCATTTCATCACCTAGCATATTTGTTTATGTTATTTTTATAAATAAAAAAGAGTAGGCTACAAACGACCTACTCTAGCTATTATACCATTTACTGTTTTAACATAAATGTTACAATGCTTATTTCTTATCCTCTATAGCTTACAGCTAATCCCTTTAAGAAATTCCTTGCGTATCTATCACCGCACTCTTTGTAATTCTTATGGCCTTCTTTTCTTAGTAGAGCGCTTAATTCCCCTTTTGTTACGATGACTCCTACGTCTTCTAATATATCAAGCATATCTTCACTTGTTAATGATAGTGCTATCTTCAATTTTTTTAGAACGAGATTATTAACACTTCCATTACTCTTTAAAGACATCGCTTGTCTATCCGATTGCCCTGGTTTTGGATCTTGTTTTCCTCTTTTAAAAGTAATAAAACCATTCAAAAATGACTCTAACATAACATTATTGCATTTTATTTCGTAATCATATTCAACTACATCACTATCATCGTTAACTTCATCATAGTAACTGTTTTTTAATTTTGTCAGCATCTTTCGCACTTCTTCTTTTGTTACTTCAACGCCACCAAGTTTAAATATCTCCACCATATCTATATCTTTTATATCCAGAGCATATCTTACTCTAATTAAAATATCATTATTGCTTATAGCCATTGTTTGTCCTCCTGAAATGTTGATTATAGTAATGCTTTTAGCATGTGTAAATGAATGTCGTTAAGTTACTACTTTAACATTTTAGAGGTTGGTTTTGTAGTCTTAGGTGGATTAATGCTTTTGGGGATGATTTTAAAACAGCAACATATGTTATTTGGGCACTTAAAATTATCCATTTTAACCCAATTAAATTATACTAATACTAGAGTTAATATGGGAGGGAATCAATATTGAATTATCTAATTGGTTATAAAGATGCTGAACGAAACTTCGGACACGAGGACCCAATGCTAACAGAATATACATATGGAGAGTCAGGATTTAATACCAAAAAGCTCCAAAAAGCACAAAAAAGATGGGATAATCGTGCGAAATTACGGATGGGAATTTACTATTAATTAACACACTTGAAAATGGACTAACCTGATATAGGTTAGTCCATTTCTTTTTATGCAACTCTAATTTAGTGGGCAACTCAAACATGAATGTTACGCAAAATTCATGTGAAATATATTGATTATGTTTACTTATGTTTTACTTTTTATTTGTGGTTCGGTTCACCGTAACTAATCTAAATGAGGTTATTGTTCATTATTTTCATAATTAAATTTAACAAAAAAGGTAGTGCCTTCCGATCCTGTTTGAATTTCTATTTTTGCATTATGACGGGCAGCAATGGCATAACATATGCCTAACCCCAATCCAGTTCCATTATCTTTGGTCGTGTAAAATGGAGTACCCAGTTTCTCAAATACTTCAGGCCTGATACCTTTTCCTTGATCCCGCACTGCAAGCACCACACAATTTTGACCTTCCTTGTAGGTGCTAATGGTTAGAACTTTCCCTGTGCTCATCGCTTCTAAGCCATTACGGTATAGGTTTATTAATAATTGTCGTATCTCATTACGATTTAAAAGTAATTCCGGAATGTCATTTGTATCGACTTGAATATATTTATTTTGATTATACGTATCAATCTTTATTAAAGGAATAATATCGTGGATAATTAAATTTAAATCTAACATCTGCAAATCCGATTTCTTTGTATTACCCATTGAGAGAAATTCAGTAATAATAGAATTGGCACGGTCAAGTTCTTCAATCATTAAATTAAAGTACTTATTATGTTTCTCATAGGTGGGCTCTTCTTTTAATAACTGCAAAAATCCTCGTACTGTTGTCATTGGATTTCTAATCTCATGGCTGATACCTGCTGCCATTTGCCCTATTAAATCTATGTTGGATAACCTTTTCAATTCCTGCTCATATTGCTTTTTTTCCGTTATGTTTTTAAAAATACAACAAATACCATCATCATACGGGTATGCAATAACTTCGTGCCAATATTCATCAGAGATAGAAAAAAATTCAAAATGAACTGTAGTTCGCTCTGACATTGCACGATGAAATTCCTTATACATAACTGCGTCGACGCTACTCGGGAAAACCTCCCATATATTCTTACCTAATACATCTTTTGCTGTTTTTCTTTGTGGAAAATATTGATGCTTATTTACGTACGTAAATTCCCATTTATTATTCAAAGTAAAGAATCCATCCGTAATACTTTCAATCACACTTGTAACTTTTTCATTAGCAGCAGCTAGTTCTCTCGTCCGCTCTTCCACCATGCTTTCAAGTTGATCCATATATAACAAGTTTGAAAACGTAGGAGCTGTGGCATCAACGATAGATTTTGCCAGTTGAATTTGGGAATTATCGTAATTGTGAGCTTTTCCCTCTTTGCCAACGACGATTACCCCTAATACTTCTCCCATTGAAACCAATGGAATCATCAGTAGACCCTTACTATCTATATTTTTTGTTTGAATAACCTCTTGGATCTTGACTTCATAGCTTTTCTCCATCCAATCCGCTTCTGTCCAATAACAGTCCTTGCTTAACTTCGTTGCTTTAATCGTTGTTTTGTCTAGCGGGTCTAAAAGGTGGGCAGCCATGTTTTTACTCTCTAAAATCTGTCCTAAGTAAAAAAAACATTTATCAAAACTCTCCTGTATCGAGGAACACATTGATAAATCACGGGTAACATTTAGTAACAGTTGCTTCTCGGCAATAAGGTTTTCCTTTTGTTTTAAATTATTTGCGTTTTGAATTGCGACCGCAGCCATATTTACATAAGCTTCAACACTTTGAATTTCTGAATCTGTTAAGTTCATTGGAACTCCATAATCAAATAAAAAAACCAGACCAAATAACTCTTGCCCAAATGAGATAGGCAGAGCTAATAAGGACTTAATTTTGAACGCATCAACTGGTCTCGGATCCGGCCGATGATCCTTTGAGGTATCAGGGATATAGATGGTTTTTTTGGTTTCAATAACTTCTTTTGCCAGTAAGTCTATTTCAGGATCAATTACCTGAGTATCAAGCGTTACGCCATTTATGGTCTCTGGTTTTCCTGCAAACCCTCTAAATGTTCCATCTTCCTGGGGTAAATAAATTCCAACAGCGTTGCACCTAACAATCTCCTCTGATATCGCCATTGTTACACGCTGCAATACTTCACGTAGTTCTAATTTTGTATTTATTATTTTTGTTATATTCGCGAGCCTAGAATATCTCGCCTGATCACTTAACATTCACATGGCCTCCAATTATAGGCATAATAAAATAAACATGATAATATCAGTGAAAATCAAGACCAACCTGCCATTTTCGATTTTCTCCTGTATTCTTTTCTTACCCTTGTTTTACATAGAATACCTCACTTACTTATGATACGGTTCACCTTAATTAAAATAAAACAAACACTCATAAAATTGCTACAGCCCATCCTCTCTAACTTTCAAAAGTTACACTGTTTCACTATCTCCATCCCTATCAACACTAGCCTCAAACTTATCCAACAACCCACGCACTTCATCAGTTGATTTCGTGTTCATCAATTGATTTCTTAGTTCAGCAGCTCCAGGGAATCCTTTTACATAAATTTTGAAAAAGCGATGAAGCCCTGTGATTGAGCGTGGTAGTACTTCTGCATATTGATCTTGAAGATCAAGCTGCAGTCTTAGAAGATCAAGGTGTTCTTTACTGCTATGCTCTCTTGGTTCTTTTTCAAAGGCAAACGGATTTTTAAAGATACCTCGTCCGATCATAACGCCATCAATACCATATTTTTCAGCAAGTTCCATTCCAGTTTGACGGTCAGGAATGTCTCCATTAATATCTATATTTTGAAGGGAATTATGATTGGCTTCTAATCCATTTTTATCGATTTCACTGCCTCTTCGGCACTATAAATTTAAACATTTCCTCATAAATCCTACCGCAGCGTTAATTAATAAAAAAAGTAGCCTTAATTGGCTACTCTAGAACATTACTTCTTCAATTCAACTAATCTCATTTAGATATTACTGACATGAATCAAACTTTTTTCTTCGGTATTTTTTCGGATTTCTCACCTAATTTTTCACTAAAATTGCCATATAAGCCATTGTTGTTAATTCATTTTCTTTCAATAAAGTGAATATTCTTTTTAGATAAACCGTGTTATGTTCAACCGTTTTAGCAAAGGATTGAATGAGCTTAATTACTAAATCAGTCGTTAATCCTTTATGGAAACTTGCCATACCGATTAAATGGAGTTTTATCATTGAATAGTGAATAATTAGCATAACATAATCATCGAAAAGCGTTTTATGTCCAAGTGGGAACAAATTTTTAAATATATAATTGACTAAATAGTTTTCTAAAATGTACTCATGTTCTGTCATAAATGGTTCATAAAATTGTTCATACGCCTTTTTATAGTACTCTGTAATTTCTTCGATAGGTGCTTCTTCTGTATATTGAATACCTTCTAACATCTCTTTTAAACAATCAATGTATCGTTGGCTTGTAATAGATTGGCTAACACGCTGCTCCACTAATTCTTTACATAATTTCATTTGCAATGCTAACTGAGTAGGTATATTGACAATTTGTTCTTTCATTCCTTGATTAGCCATCCCTTTAGTAAACTGAGAAATGCTATTTGGAATTTCATCAACATCACCTTGATCAATTTGTTTTTGTATCTTTTGATAGAACATTCCTAAAATAATCAGACGCTCCGCTAAAGTATAAGATCGATCTTGTATAACTTGAATGGAAAAAATACGTAATTCCCAAAAATATTTTTGCGGCGTATTTTGGATTTTCAATTCATGTGTTCTTAAATTTTTCCCAATCAATTCACGATCACTGACAGGTTCCTCAATCTCATCAAAATCAATTCCATTTGGATTCAACAGAGCTAAACGTGCGACTTCAGGACATGAAATAGTCGCTGATTTCTCAATGACACCGTTAATACTATTAATAGAGCGCGGGTAGGACGTACAAGTATTACATAAATAGTCTTCCCCTAACTTTAATTGTACCTTACAAAGATTCTCTTCAGATAGGAAGGAACATCTTCCTTCTTTATCCATTTTAATTTTAGCATAAGAACTAGACGTGGGGTTTGAACGTTCTCTTGTTACCTTCTTCTTGAAAAGTGACTTTAATTCTAAATCACGGGATTTTTGATATTTTTTATAAGTATCTTCATCAACGTTTACTCTCCATCCAATACAACAAGAATCTTCACATTCTGACCCTATACAAGAGAATTGTTGCATATATTGTGGAACAAGCAGCAGTCTATTTTTTGTGCTATTTGTCATAGTACTTGTCTCCTTAATTAATATTACATAGTTAACAGGCTTTTCTGTACTTGTAAAATTAGCGGGATTACTATTTATCCCCCTTTTATAATTGTATATAAAGAATTAATGATTTTCAATATAAGAAAACTCACTGCTTTTATAATTCCCAAAAAGTTCACACCGAAAATCTCAAATCAGTTAATCCTACTAAAATACGAGCAGCTGGAAATCCAAACACCCTTCATCATGGTTGGGATTTCCAGTTGCTCATTCAAACTATTTCTCAAGCCACACACTCCACATCTGCGGAGTATATATGGCAACACAAGGGTGCTGATGGATTTCTTATATTCCTTAAACTTTTTCTTTCAGAAAACAGACCTTACCAAAACTAAATAAAATACGTACCCCTAAATTGATGCAATTCATTTCCTTCTAACTCTTTAAGAGTTACACCAGTTCACTATTCCCTGCCTCGTCAACACTACCCTCAAACCTATCCAACAACCCACGCACTTCATCTGTTGATTTCGTGTTCATCAATTGATTTCTTAATTCAGCAGCTCCAGGGAATCCTTTTACATAAATTTTGAAAAAGCGATGAAGCCCTGTGATTGAGCGTGGTAGTACTTCTGCATATTGATCTTGAAGATCAAGCTGCAGTCTTAGAAGATCAAGGTGTTCTTTACTGCTATGCTCTCTTGGTTCTTTTTCAAAGGCAAACGGATTTTTAAAGATACCTCGTCCGATCATAACGCCATCAATACCATATTTTTCAGCAAGTTCCATTCCAGTTTGACGGTCAGGAATGTCTCCATTGATTGTTATTAGCGTATTTGGTGCAATGCGGTCACGTAATTTTTTAATTTCCGGAATTAGTTCCCAGTGCGCATCTACTTGGCTCATTTCTTCTCTTGTACGTAAATGAATAGAAAGGTTCGCAATATCTTGTTTAAAAATGTGCGTTAACCAATCCTCCCACTCACTTAACTCTTTAAAGCCAAGTCGTGTTTTTACGCTGACAGGTAGTCCGCCTGCTTTTGCTGCTTGAATTAGTTCTGCTGCAACGTCTGGACGTAGAATAAGGCCACTACCTTTTCCTCTTGATGCCACATTCGGTACAGGGCAGCCCATATTAATATCGATACCTTTAAATCCTAGCTCTGCCATACCAATACTCATTTGACGGAAATATTCAGGATTATCTCCCCAAATATGCGCGACTATCGGCTGTTCATCTTCTGTAAAAATTAAACGACCACGTACACTTTTCATACCTTCTGGATGACAATAGCTATCCGAGTTTGTAAACTCTGTGAAAAATACATCTGGGCGACCAGCTTCACTTACTACGTGACGGAAAACAACGTCTGTCACATCTTCCATTGGTGCAAGTACGAAAAATGGTCGTGGTAAATCACGCCAAAAATTATCTATCATTTCAAATTCAAATCCTCTCACTATGAATACATCTTCAAACTCTCAATTTATAATTTGTGAAAATCAGCAATATTTATTTTAACTAAAATCGCTTATGAATGGTATTTTTATAAACCAAAAAGCAGATGGTATAGATTTTTTCTATATCAACTGCTTTTTTATTATACCAACTTAAGCCAAGCCACACACTCTACATGAGTCGTATGCGGGAACATATCAACAGGCTGTACTTCCTGTGTTTTATATCCGCCTTCTTCTAGTACTTTTAAGTCGCGTGCTAATGTTGCTGGGTTACATGATACGTATACGACGCGTTTTGGCTTCATATCGATGATTGTGTTTAGTAATGCTTCATCACAGCCTTTACGCGGTGGGTCTACGACCATTGTGTCGGCAATTACGCCTTCTTTGTACCATTTCGGAATGACTACTTCTGCTTCTCCTACACCAAATTCAGCATTTGTCATGTTGTTTAGTGCTGCGTTTCGGTTTGCGTCTTCGATTGCTTCTGGAACGATTTCAACACCGTATACTTTTTTCGCTTTTTGCGCTAGGAATAAAGAGATTGATCCGATTCCGCAATATGCATCGATTACTGTTTCGTTACCATTTAATTTTGCGTATTCTAACGTTTTATCGTATAGCACTTTCGTTTGTTCTGGGTTTACTTGATAGAATGAACGTGCTGAAATCGCAAATTTAATGTCACCGATAAAGTCATAAATATATTCTGATCCGTACAGTACTGTCGTCTTATCTCCGAAAATAACGTTTGTACGTTTCGTGTTTACGTTTTGAACGATTGATTTTACTTCTGGGAATTTCGCTGCGATTTCTTCAATGATTGCTTCTTTATTTGGCAGTTCAGCTGTACGTGTAATAAAGACAAGCATAATTTCCCCTGTTACTTGTCCGTAGCGGGCCATTACGTGGCGAAGTGTTCCTTTGTTACGCTCTTCGTTATACGCCGAGATACCGTTCTTTTCACAAATACGTTTTACTTCTTGAATTAATGTATCGTTTTCTTCCGCCTGAATTAAACATGATTCCATATTAATGATGTCATGCGTTCCTTGACGATAGAAACCAGCTACAAGTCCACCTTCGCGTTCTCCAATTGGCACTTGTGCTTTATTACGGTATACCCACGGGGTTTTCATGCCAAGTACAGGATGAACAGGAACATCGCTTAGTCCGCCGATACGCTGCATAACGTCACGTACTTGTTTCTCTTTCGCTTTTAATTGTCCTTCATATGTTAAGTGCTGAAGTTGACAACCGCCGCACTCGTTGTACACGGGGCATTCTGCATCTTTACGATATGGACTTTCTTGATGAAGCTTCATTAAACGACCAAACGCGAAGTTTTTCTTCACTTTAATAATTTTAATTTGCGCTTCCTCACCTGGTAATCCGTTTTTTACGAAAATAGGATATCCCTTCACTTTCGCAACACCGGCACCATCATGTGTTAAATCTTCAAACACTACATCTATAAACTCGTTTTTTTCAACTGGTGGCGTCATTTTTGTACTCATTTTCCGACCTCTCTTTTTCATAACACTGCGTTACATTTTATCATACTTATATGGTCTATTTCTATTGGAAGAAAAAAAGCTATTGACGATAGTTCTCTAGTAATGTTACGCTACTACTAATTTAATACGGACGATGTTACCTCATATATAGTCGATAATATGGATCGAGAGTTTCTACCCGGCAACCTTAAATTGCTGGACTATGGGGAAAACTAATGAATATTAGCCTATGTATAAAAAAGACTCCTATTGATTAGCTTTCTCTCATAGATGAAAGTGAATCCATAGGGGTCTTTTTTTTATTTTTCAAAAAGGTCAGACATCTTACGTATGACATGAAACTTCCATTACTTTATTTTTAGTAATATAACGAGCGTTTTATGTAAAAACTTTATACGAACTTCTGAAAGGGGCAACTACATGCAATATGTAATGAGCATTATCGGTATTCTTGTCGTTTTAGGTTTATGCTTTGCTTTGTCAAACAATAGAAGTAAAATCAACTTCCGTGCAATTGCTATTATGATTGGTTTCCAAATTTTAATCGGTTGGTTTATGTTTGGCACAAAGATCGGACAGCAAATTATCATCTTCATTAGTAAAGTTTTCAACAAACTAATTAAACTTGGTACGACAGGTGTCGATTTTCTCTTTAATGGAATTCAAAGAGATTTTGTCTTTTTCTTAAACGTATTACTAATTATCGTATTTTTCTCAGCACTACTTTCTATCTTTAGTTATTTAGGTGTTTTACCATTCATCGTTCGTATTGTCGGCGGTGCACTTTCAAAAATTACTGGTTTACCACGCGTTGAATCATTCCACGCAGTAAATTCTGTATTCTTCGGTTCAAGTGAAGCGTTAATCGTTATTAAAAACGATTTACAGCATTTTAATAAAAACCGTATGTTTATCATTTGTTGTTCAGCAATGAGCTCCGTTTCTGCTTCTGTTACAGCATCATACGTTATGATGTTAGATGCGAAATATGTATTAGCAGCTCTTCCGCTAAACTTATTCTCAAGCTTAATCGTTTGTTCGTTATTAACACCAGTTGATACGAAAAAAGAAGACGAAGTGATTCAAAAATTTGATAGAAGCTTATTCGGAGATAGCTTTATCGGCGCTATGATTAACGGTGCGCTTGATGGGTTAAAAGTAGCTGGTATCGTTGCCGCATTAATGATTGCCTTCATTGGTGTTATGGAAGTTGTAAACTACGTAATTAGCGCCGCTTCAGGTGCAATGGGATATGCTGTTACTTTACAACAAATCTTCGGTTATATACTTTCTCCATTCGCATTCTTAATGGGTATTCCAACTCAAGATATCATCCCAGCTGGTGGTATTATGGGTACGAAGATTGTCTTAAATGAATTCGTAGCAATCCTTGATTTAAAAGGCGCTGCTGCAACATTATCTCCACGTACAGTTGGAATCGTTACAGTATTCTTAATTAGCTTCGCAAGTATTAGCCAAATTGGTGCGATTGTTGGTACAATCCGTGCCCTTTCTGAAAAACAAGGAAGCATCGTATCTAAATTTGGTTGGAAAATGCTATTTGCATCAACACTTGCTTCTATTTTATCTGCAACAATCGCTGGATTGTTTATTTAATAAAAAATCACCTTCGCTTAGACAGCAAGGTGATTTTTTTATTATCATCATTTAAGAAACTGAAGAAAACTCTAATGCCTCTTCCTTATTAATAATTTCTCCCTTATATTCACCTTTCACCGAAATATCAATAATTGATTTATTTCCTGTTTCCATTTTCCCTAAAGAAAACATATATATTAAGTCATCTTTTTTTAACATCCATTGTTTTCCGTGCCAAGGACCAGTTAACTTTTGTTCTGGCGATGCTAGTATTTCTCCAAAATATTCACATTCGCCTAGAGATGTTTTTACTGTATTCTTCTCCGTATCAATAACTATATATTTAAGAAGTTTTATACTTTCACTTGAAAAAATCTCTACTTCATGGTCACTTTTTTTCTTGAATTTCAGCTTTCCATCCTTTGTATTAACCAATTTACTTTGATCAATTACATTTAGTACAAACTCATACTCTTCTTTTGTAACACCGAAATTAGGATGATATGGGAAACTTTTTTTCTCTGCATGCTCTTCTACGTATTTTAAATACCATTCCATATTATTCACTAGATGCTCTCTCATTCTTTGACCAATATTCCCTACCTTTTTAAGAGCATCTGGATCCATCTCTAATGTCATAATATCCGCTGTAACTTCCGCATTCATAAGATGCGGCGGAATATACTCTTCCACACTATTCGCTTTACTCGTTTCACTTTGACAACCGACTATGAATAGCGATATGAGAAGGATATATACTATTTTTTTATATTTCATTTCTATTCTCCACTCCATACATCATTCTTACTTAAATTTATAGCGGTTTTATTATAGTCCAAAACCCTTATATTTTAATAGAAACTACTCTACATATGCAAAATTGCATATTAATAAACCTTTCTCTTACTTTAAAATTAACTTAAATCATTTACCAAAATATACAAATTACAAATGAACAATGTTATAATTTGTAAAAAAATACATTGGAGGATATTATGAAAGCCCACGCCCTTTTCGATTTCTTACACTTACTAGTTTTAAGCATGAAAAGCTATTATGTATGGGGAATGCCAATCTATGTATTCATTATCCCTCTTATTTTTGTAGTAGGTTATATCATTATCAAATCAAATAAGAAACGAAAGACTACCGCTATTCAAAGTCACTAACCTATCCCATATCTAAAAATGATATGATGAACAAGGGTATATCCCCACCTCTCTTATAGCGGTGGGGATTTTAATGTAAGTATGCAACATAATACACAATAGAAGGTGATTTTATGAGAAAATACGCAGCGATTGCTTTATGTACATCTGCTATTCTAGTAGGCTGTAATACTAGCAATGTAAGCCAAGAACCTAAAAAAGAGAAAAAGGTACAAGAGGTCAAAAAGCAAGAAGAGACGGTGCGGGAACAAGGTAAAATTTCTTATAATCCCATTATGCACGAATCTACAAACGCAAATATTCATATTACAGACATAAAGGATTCTTTAACCGAAGTACAATATAAAATTTGGCGCACTGCTGATGGAAAGGAAAGTGCTAAATCTTTTTCTTCTAAAGAGAAAGATCAACAATTTACACTTCCCTTTGATATAAAAGAATTTGAAGGAAAACGCGGTGAATATCAAATTGAAGCAACAGGAACAACAGAGGGCGGAAAAGCTATTCCACTTACGAAATCTACTATTACTTTCGAGCAAAAAGTTCCTGTTCTTATGTACCACGCAATTGATGATTATCATGGACAAGGTATTAAAGATTTATTCGTATCACCCGCTAACTTTGAAGCACAAATGAAGTATTTAAAAGACAATGGTTATACATTATTAACATTTGAACGCTGGGGCGATATTAATAAAGTAAACAAGCCGGTTTTCGTTACATTTGATGACGGTATGAAAAATAATATGAATGCATTTCGCATTTTACAAAAACTAAAAGATGATACTTTTAAGCCAGCGGCAACGGAATATATGATTGTTGATAACGTTGATGTAGAAGGCGCCCTTTCTACATCTGAAATAAAAGAAATGGTTGATTCAGGTATTTTTTCTGTACAATCTCATACAGCGACACATGCAGACTTGCCGAAAATTACAAACTATGACGAAGAGTTAAAAGGATCAAAAGAAAAGCTAGAGAAAATAACAGGTAAGCCTGTTATCGCAATTGCTTATCCATTCGGTCATGTAGACGATAAAGTTGTCGCAGAAACAAAGAAATACTATCAATTTGCAACAACAACGAAGCCTGGACAATTCATTACGAAGGGTGAACCTGATGAGTTGTTAAAAATGAAGCGTGTTCGCATACACCATACAACTACTGTGGAGCAATTCGCCTCTTCCATTAAATAAATGTGAGAGCTCAATACATTTTGAGCTCTCTTTTTACGTTATATTTATATATATTTTTAGAATTTTCTTGTATTATATATAGTAAGAAATCTTTCAAACTAAAGGAGATTATACATATGTCATTTGAACAAACGTTAGAGAAGTATGCTGCCCTTGCAGTCAATGTTGGTGTTAATATTCAGCCCGGACAAACTTTATCAATTAGTGCACCTCTTGAGGCTGTACAGTTTGTACGCCTCGTTACAGAGAAAGCATATCAATCTGGTGCAAAACACGTATATGTTGATTGGAATGATGAGACGTTAACACGCTTAAAATTCGATCTAGCTCCTGAAGAAGCTTTCTCTGAATTCCCTTCTTGGAAAGCACATGCTCGTGAAGAATTAGCAAAAGAAGGCGCTGCATTTATGTCCATCTATGCAGAGAATCCTGATCTATTAAAAGGTGTAGAACCAAAGAAAATTGCAACAGCTCATAAAGTAGCTGGAGAAGCGATGAAAGTATACCGTGATTATGTACAAGCAGATAAAGTAAGCTGGTGCGTAATTTCTGTTCCTACGAAAGAATGGGCTGCAAAAGTATTCCCTGATGTAGCGCCAGAAGAACAAGAAACAAAACTATGGGATGCTATCTTCAAAGCTACTCGTGCTGATTTAGAAAATCCTGTGGAAGCATGGAAAGAACATGATGAAACGCTACATACAAAAGTTGATTACTTAAACGAAAAACATTATACAGCTCTTCATTATACTGGTCCTGGAACAGACTTAACAATTGAACTTCCAGAGAAGCATGTATGGGCTGGTGCTGGTAGCTTAAATGAAAAGAACGTACCATTTATGGCTAACATTCCAACTGAAGAAGTATTTACAATGCCACTTAAAACAGGTGTAAACGGCCAAGTGTCTAGTACAAAACCGTTAGCATTTGCAGGTAACATTATCGATAACTTTACGTTAACATTTGAAAACGGACGTATCGTAGACTATAAAGCTGAATCTGGTGAGGAAGCTTTAAAACATTTAGTAGAAACAGATGAAGGTTCTCACTTCTTAGGCGAAGTAGCTTTAGTACCTCATGATTCACCAATTTCAAACACAAATATTTTATTCTACAATACGCTATTTGACGAAAATGCATCTTGCCACCTTGCAATTGGAAATGCTTATGCATTTAACTTAGATGGCGGGAAAACAATGTCTAAAGAAGAACTTGCTGAAAATGGTGCAAACGCTAGTATTACACACGAAGACTTCATGATTGGATCAGCTGAGCTTGATATCGACGGTATTACAGCTGATGGAAGACATGAGCCGATTTTCCGTAAAGGTAACTGGGCGTTTTAAGTTAACCATTATAAAAACACATTGGATTACCCAATGTGTTTTTATTTATTCGGCTTCAATTCAAATTTTATCGTTCTATTCTCATGCGTAAACTCAGGCCTGTATGTAGCGATGTATGTATTTTCTTTCGTTACATCAAATAGCATTACATCTTGAATTTTCCCATCCGGCGCTACCTTTTTACTCGTAAAGCTATCATATTGATATTCTTTAAACTTTGCACCTTTCTTATCTGTAATCTCAAATTCGTAAAATGCAAAAAGTATGTCCTTTTTACTATTATTTTTCACCGTGAAAACAATCCCTAAAATATCATCTTTCTTTTTATCTGTAGTGTAATCTGGATACCCTAATTGAACTGAATCGAGAGTTACTTGCAAACCATCCACGTCCACCGTCTCTCCTATTTTATAAACTTTATCTTGAACGTCCTCTTGTTTACTTTCATCGCTATTTTTAGTTTCTGTGCAAGCACTTAAACTAAAAGCCATGCCACAAATTAAAACAATTCGGCTCACCTTCTTTAACATACTCTTCCCCCCATATGAGACAAGATTTTTATATTTATCCCGCATTAACGGGCAGTAAAACTCCCACCTCAAAATTCAGTTGGAGCAAAGAAGTTAGGTGGGAGATCAACTGCCCGTAAACGCCCGATTGGTGCGGGCTGATAATCAGTGGGGAATGAACAAAACCCCCACTGCTTAAAGTTTCACTTTATCATAGCAAAACTCTTTACGTTTTCTTGTCATATTTTGTCGTAGTAATTGCTAACTGCACAAATAGAAAAAAGCTATCTTCTACAAAAGATAGCTTTCATGATGCCGATGACACTTTCAGTCCAATTACTCCTAAAACAATAAATAAAATGCAAAATGCTTGGAATAAATTAATATGCTCTTTAAAAAAGTACACACTAATAATCGTAATAAGAAGTGTCCCTAAGCCCGACCAAATCGCATAAGCAATACTTAAGTTAATCTTCTTTACGACGATAGCAAATATACTGAAACAAATACCGTAAAAGACAAAAATAAGTACACTTGGAACGAGCTTTGTTAAACCGTTCGATAGTTTCATCGCTATCGTTCCAGCTACTTCAAAAATAATTGTTACGAGTAATAATAGCCAATATACCATACTAGAATCTCCTTCTCTGTTACCTTATAGAGATTCTAGTATACTACTTATAGTCCTAACGAAATATATTTAATTTCTAAATATTCCTCGATGCCGAAATGGCCTCCTTCACGGCCGATACCACTTTCTTTAAAGCCACCAAATGGTGCTTGTGCAACTGATGGAAGGCCATCATTTAAACCGATAATACCGTACTCTAACGCTTCACTAATTTGGAATGCTTGGCTAATATCTTTTGTGAAAATATAAGCAGCCAAGCCATATGGTGTATTATTTGCTCGCTCGATTACTTCTTCAACTGTTTTAAATTTAGCAACTGGTGCAACCGGTCCAAATGTTTCTTCATTCATACAGAGCATCGTGTCATTTGCCAATCCAATTACTGTTGGCTGAATGAAATAACCATCTAACTCTGCAAATTTATGGCCACCGTATAAAACTTCTCCGCCCTTTTGAATTGCATCTTCAATATGTTCTTGTACTTTCGAAACTGCATTCGCATCAATAAGTGGACCTACAGTTGTTCCTTCGCCGAATCCATCTCCAACTTTAAGCTGCTCTACAGCTTTTGTGAACTTTCCTGCAAATTCTTCGTACACTTCTTCTTGAACAAAGACGCGGTTTGTACATATACACGTTTGTCCTGCGTTACGGAATTTCGAACCAATTACCGCTTCTACCGCCTTATCTAAATCAGCATCATTCATAACAATAAATGGAGCGTGACCACCTAATTCAAGCGAAACCTTTTTCATCGTTTGCGCAGCGCTAGCCATTAATTCTTTTCCAATTTCAGTTGATCCTGTAAAGGAAACTTTTCGAACGCGCTCATCTTCCATCCACGTATCAGCAATTGCTTTTGCACTACCTGTTACAATATTTATTACACCTTTTGGAATGTCTGCTTCATGTGCTAATTCAACTAACTTCAATGCAGTTAATGGCGTTTGACTCGCTGGTTTCACAACTGCTGTACAGCCTGCTGCAAGTGCTGGAGCTACCTTTCTCGTAATCATAGCAGCTGGGAAGTTCCACGGTGTAATAGCTGCCATAACCCCAACTGGTTGCTTCATAACTAAAATACGCTTATTCGGGTGAGAAGCAGGAATCATTTCACCGTATATTCTCTTTCCTTCTTCTGCGTACCATTCAACAAAACTATTTGCATAGTTCACTTCACCAAGCGCTTCTGCAAACGGCTTTCCTTGTTCTCTCGTCATGATTGCTGCAATTTCTTCTTTATTTTCATCAATGAGTGTGAACCACTTTTTTAACTTTACTGCACGATCCGCTGCCGTTAATTTTGACCATGATTTAAAAGCTTCATGTGCAGCATCAACTGCTTGCTTTGCCTCTGTAATCCCGCCCTTTGGTACAGTTGCAAATACTTCCTTTGTCGCTGGATTATTCACTTCGATTTGTTCTTGCAGTGTAATCCACTCACCATTTATATACATCGCCTTTTTCTCTAAGTTTACGAACGTCGCTTTTTTATCCAATGTTTTCTTCCTCCTCTATGAACTTCTTAATCTTCCTAGTGGCAGCAGATTGACTTATTTGCAAAAACTCAGCCACTTTATAACTTGATCCATACGTTTTATACGCTTTAAGAATAATATTTCTCTCTACCTCTTCCAACATTCTATAAAGACTTTGTCCGGATTGTTCAACCGTTGTCTCTTGCATAGATAGTGGCAAATCTTCTACCGTTACAAAATCATCAGCAGTGATAACAATTCGTTCAATTACATTTTCAATCTCTCTATTATTTCCTTCCCAAGGGTACCCTACAAACATTTGTAACGTACTAGGAGCTAACTTCACATCACGTCCGTACTTTTTATTAAAATGCTGTAAATAATGATAGATGAGCGGCAAAATGTCTTCTGTTCTATCCCGAAGTGGCGGAATTGAAATTGGAATGACATTCAGACGATAGTATAAATCTTTCCGAAATGTTCCTTGTTTCACCATCATACTTAAATCTCTATTTGTTGCCGCTACAATTCTAACATCCACCTTTTTTAATTCTCTTCCGCCTATAGGGCGAAACGTTTTTTCTTGCAATACTTGCAAAAGCTTCGCTTGAATTTCAAGCGGCATTTCACCAATTTCATCTAAGAAAAGGGTCCCTTTATGTGCTGATTCTAATAGCCCCTTTTTCCCTTCACGATTTGCACCTGTAAAAGACCCACCTGAATATCCAAAAAGCTCAGATTCGATTAAATTCGTTGGCAATGCCGCACAATTAATTTCATAGAAACTTTCATTCTTCCGGTGACTCACTTCATGCAAATGGCGTACTAATCGGCTTTTCCCCACTCCAGTCTCACCTAATACGAGAACAGTACTATCTACCACAGATACTTTTTTTATTGTTTCGATTATTTTTTGCATAGCGATGCTTTTAAAAATAAGCCCTTCATGCTCATATGTTTCTCTTAATTCTTTCTTATATGTCTTTAGCTGATTATCCATTTCCTCTACCTTTTGACGTAATTGATAGAGTTCAGTAAGATCACGAGAATAACTAATCACTCTTCTTAAATTTCCCTCATCATCAAAAACAGGCCTTGTACGAACATGCAAATACTCTCCTGATTTCGTTGTTTGAACAAGTTCAACTGGCCTTTTCTTTTCAATTACTTCTAACGTTGCAGACGGATAAAAAATTCCTTCTTTCTGTAGTTCTTGTACATGCTTTCCTACTAATTCCTTAGCAGAGAGCTGGTAATGTCTTTCACACATACTATTTACACGTACAACGATTCCCTTATCATCCGTAACAAAAATTTCATCAAATGCATATTCAAATACATCTTGTAAATCCATCAACATTCGTTCCTTTTCTGCAACCATTCTAGCCACTCCCTACTTCAAATCCATCGATTCACTTTACTACCTTTATTATAAAATGAATTTTCTGCATTTTATATAGAGTCAGCTAGAATGTTTTCAATTTGTTATTTATACGAATCTATTTATATTTTTCAAGACATAATTCGCTGCCTTGAAAAATACAGAATGCCATCGCAACCACACCCTCACTTTGTTTTAGCTTGGCATGGGGCAGGAAAAGGGCCTGGCCGATTCTATGCATGGCCAGATGCTCTCTTCCGCCTAAAAAGAAAAGCTTTATGCCCTTATCCCAATTCTTTATACACGAGCGATATTTGCTTGCTCATAACAAGCTAGCAATGATTCTTCAATTATTGTTAAACCTTCCTCAAGTTGCTCATCTGTAATAACTAATGGCATTAACACACGAATAACATTTCCATATGTTCCTGCTGATAGTAGAAGTAATCCGCGTTTATTTGCTTCTGCACATAAATTAGACGCTAATGTTTTATCAGGCGCTTTCGTCTTGCGATCTTGAACGAGCTCGAATGCACACATTGCCCCTAAGCCGCGCACATCACCGATGCAATTATATTTGTTTTTCATCTCTTGGAATCGGTTCATTACGACTTTCCCTAATTCTATCGCTCTATCATTTAATTTCTCTTTTTCTATTACATCAAGCACAGCTAATGCAGCCGCACATCCTAGTGGGCTTCCTGCATACGTTCCGCCAAGTTCCCCCGGTGCAGACTCATTCATAATTTCTTTACGCCCAATCACGCCGCTTATCGGTACACCAGCACCTAATGATTTAGATACCGTAATTAAATCTGGAACGACATCATAATGATCAATTGCAAAGTATTTTCCGGTACGACTAAAGCCTGTTTGAATTTCATCAGCTACAAATAAAATACCGTGCTCTGAACAAATACTGCGTACTTCTTGAACAAATTTCTTACTTGGAACGATAAATCCGCCTTCCCCTTGAACAGGCTCCATTACAACAGCTGCAATTGTTTCTGGCGCTACTTCTGATATGAAGAAGTTCTTAAACTCTTCAATGATAAAATCATCATACTGCTCTTCTGTTAACCCTTCTGGGCGACGGTATTCATATGGGAATGGCGCTTTATATACTTCAGGAGCAAATGGGCCAAATCCAAATTTATATGGTTTTACTTTACTTGTCATCGTCATTGTCATTAATGTACGCCCATGAAATCCTTTAGAAAATGCGATAATTCCAGGTCTCTTCGTATATTTACGAGCAATCTTCACTGCATTTTCAACCGCTTCTGCCCCACTGTTTAAAAACAGCACTTGTTTATCGAAATTACCTGGCGCTAATGCTGCCAGTTTTTCTGCCAATTCAATATATGGCTCATACATCATCACATTAAAACCAGTGTGAATATATTGATCTACTTGTTTATGAAGCGCTTCTTTAACAGTAGGATGACAATGTCCTACATTAATTGTCCCGATTGCTCCTGCGAAATCAATATACTGGTTTCCATCCACATCTGTTACGAGTGCACCATTTGCAGACTGTACAAATGTTGGAATACCATTACTTACTCCTTTTGGTACTATATTTTGGCGGCGTTCTAATAAAGACGCTGCTTTCGGCCCTGGAATTTGTTCATTTACTTTAGCAAATTTTTTTGTGTTCATTGTGTACCCCATCCTTTTTTATACAATGTTTTCTCTTTATATTGCAAGATGTGTGCCAACTCCCCATTTCTAGTATTCATCCCATTCTCTAAATATCTCGGCATAAAAAATAAGTCTATAAAGACTCGTATAGAGTCCTTATAGACTTATCAATTCATACGTTAGACTTTCCTTGTTTCCAAATAAACTCACCTGTATGAGAAATTAAATCTTCCACAGATTGTAATACTAAATCTGCAAGTGGTTCTAACGTTTGACGATCACCCGTACCAGATAGTACGCCAATTGCATAGCAGTCGCCACCATTTTTCGCTAAATGTAAATCCGTCGGTGTATCCCCGACGACCGCTACTTCACATGTCTCTAAATTAAATCTCTCACAAAACGATTCTACAATTTTTTTATCTGGCTTCTGTGCTGGAAATGTATCTGAAGCTATAACACAATCAAAAAAATCTTCCAATTGATATTGCTTTAAAAATAATTCTGTCGGCGCGAAATCATCAGCTGTAACGACACCTAGAATAAATCCTCTATCCTTTAACGCTTGTAAAACTTTCGGTAAATCTGCCGTCATTCTCATATGTGAACGATGCTCGTACATAAGAGCAAACAACTTTTCACTCACCCATTGATGCATCTCTTCTTCTCTAGATGATGCAATATACTTACAAAGCCCCTTTGCCACATCAAGACTCGTTCCAGCAGCGATCGCACTACGAGGATGAACAAATGCTCCGTCTACGCCAATCTCTTTTAATAAAGCCTGCTGCATTGATTCTGGTAATTGATATAAATTTATACATTCTGCAACGAGCTCTTCAGCTACTTTTATCCAAATCGAATGAAAATCCATTAATGTCCCATCTTTATCAAATAGTATTGCTTTTACCTTCTCCATAGCACCCTACCTCTCATTTCTTATCTCCTCCAGTGTATCAATAAAGTATGTACATAAAATAAACAAATTGTAAAAATACCATAAAAATCAAACTAACTTCCAATTTACAATTCAGCTGTATAAAGAGAGAATTTGATCAGCGGGGGTTGTCCATCCCCGCTGATCATTAGCCCACTTCCGCCTAACTTCTTTGCTTGGGCCGAATTTTAAGTGGGAGTCTTATTACTCGCAAATAGCTGGGGAAAAGCAAAAAAGGATGCCTTTACAGGGCATCCTCTTGATGTTCAGGAACAAATAGTTCCAGACAATGATATATATTTTCAAATTCCATTGGTGCGTCTCCGCCATATTCACCATCTAAGTTGATCATTAATTTATCAGGGGAATGAACTTTAATACGATTTGCTTGTGTATATAGCACTTTCGGATTGTTAATATGTTCCCCACGCTGCGCTTGTGTTGCTGCTTTAATTAAATCAGCGATAGAACCTTTTTTCAGTACTAATAAATCAAATAATCCATCGTTAATAGATGCATATGGTGCTACTTTTTCGAATCCACCAACTGAACGAGTATTCGTAATTAAAAACATCGTAATTTCTTCTTGTAGCAGTTTCCCATCATACTCAATTTCAACATATGTTGGATGTAATGATGGTAACATTTCGATTCCTTTTAAATAGTAAGCAAGTTGGCCTAATACCGTTTTTAGCTTGCTTGGTACTTCATATGTTAATTCTGTAATACGGCCGCCACCAGCGATATTAATGAAATATGTATCATTCGCTCTACCAAGATCTAACGGTACCGTTGTTCCTTCACAAATAATATCCGCAGCCTCTTCAATAGCACGAGGTACACCGATCGCACGCGCAAAATCATTTGTCGTTCCAACTGGAATAATACCAAACTTTGGACGATGCTCATGTCCTACTAAACCGTTCACTACTTCATTTAATGTACCATCACCACCAGCTGCGATAACAACATCAAACTTACGATCAGCAGCTTGCCTCGCTGCCACAGTCGCATCTCCAGGACCAGTTGTCGCATGACAAGACGCTTCATATCCAGCTTGTTCTAATTTTTGTAATACTTCTGGTAAGCTCTTCTTAAATAGCTCGCGCCCAGAAGTAGGATTATAAATAATTCTTGCTCGCTTCATATTTATTAGCACAGGAAATTCCTTATTCATTGAAAAACGAATACACCGAACCCTTATTCAGTATCCCTATGCCTACCTCCTCTCATCTTCCTATCCTTCTTTAATCCCGCTCAAACAGGCAGTAAGAACCCGATTCGTGTAGCCCATCAAAAGTAACTGTTCACTCCTGATAGTTTTGTTTTATTTAACCAAGAAATTTATCCCGCATTAACGGGCAGTAAAACTCCCACCTCAAAATTCGGCTGGGGCAAAGAAGTTAGGTTGGAGATCAACTGTCCGTAAATGCCCGATTGGTGAAGGCTAATAATCAGTGGGGGATGAACAAAACCCCCACTGATTAAAGTTTCACTTTATGTCTATCCATTCTCTCACATCAATTTACATATAATGAATAATAATTATCTATTATTTCATGAGATGAAAAAAAACCTCTATGTCTAGATTTATCATTATTCCCACCTTTTTGCAACTATCATACCATAGTTGCTATAGAAACATTTTTTCACTTTTGACAGTTAATCAAACGTTTGTTTAAATTATTTTTCACCATTTAAACAAACGTTTGATTAACTCAGAAAAAACACCCAAATACGGGTGTTTTTTCTGTTTAATCTTTAAGAATCTATACTATTTTAGCGCTTATTAATCTCTTCAAGTAAGATTTTATTAACAAGCGGTGGATTTGCTTGTCCTTTTGTAGCTTTCATAATTTGACCAACTAAGAAGCCAATTGCACGGTCTTTACCGTTTTTAAAGTCTTCAATAGATTGCTCATTATTATCAAGAATTTCTGTTACAACCTTACGAAGTGTTCCTTCGTCAGAAATTTGAACAAGCCCTTTCGCTTTAACGATTTCTTCTGGGTCTCCACCTTTTTCAATTAATTCGTTAAATACTTTCTTCGCGATTTTAGAAGAAATTGTACCTTTTTCAATTAATTGAACCATTTTAGATAAACCAGCAGGCGTTAACGCAACGTCTTTTAATTCTTTTTGTTGTTTGTTTAAGTATGCAAGTACTTCACCCATTAACCAGTTCGATGTTAATTTCGCATCAGCACCATCTACAATTGTTGCTTCAAAGAAATCAGACATCTCTTTCGTTAATGTCAATACGTGTGCATCATAAACCGGTAAGCCAATTTCTTCAACATAGCGAGCTTTACGTACATCTGGAAGTTCTGGAATAGAAGCACGAATTTCTTCTTTCCACTCATCGTCGATGTAAAGCTCAACTAAGTCTGGCTCTGGGAAGTAACGGTAATCGTCAGATCCTTCTTTTATACGCATTAAGATTGTTTTCTTCGTTGCTTCATCATAACGACGTGTTTCTTGTTGGATGATACCGCCAGATAATAATTCTTTCTCTTGGCGCACTTGCTCATGCTCAAGACCTTTTTGCACGTAAGTGAAAGAGTTTAAGTTTTTCAGTTCCGCTTTTGTACCGAACTTCTCTTGTCCAACTGGACGAAGTGAAATATTCGCATCACAACGAAGAGAACCTTCTTCCATCTTACAATCAGATACACCTGTATATTGAATGATTGATTTTAACTTCTCTAAGTACGCATATGCTTCTTCTGGAGTACGCATATCTGGCTCAGATACGATCTCGATTAAAGGCATACCTTGACGGTTGTAGTCTACTAATGAACCTTCAGCTGTATGCGTTGATTTACCAGCATCTTCTTCTAAATGAAGACGTGTAATACCGATACGTTTCTTTTTACCGTCTACTTCGATTTCAATCCAACCATTTTCACCAATTGGCTTATCAAATTGAGAGATTTGGTAAGCTTTCGGATTATCTGGGTAGAAATAGTTTTTACGGTCGAACTTCGTTTCCGTTGCGATTTCACAGTTTAATGCCATTGCAGCTTTCATTGCAAAGTTAACTGCTTCCTTATTTAAAGTAGGAAGTACCCCTGGGTATCCTAAGTCAATTACACTTGTTTGTGTATTTGGCTCCGCTCCGAATTCTGTTGGACTCGCAGAGAAAATTTTCGAATTTGTTTTTAACTCAACGTGAACCTCTAAACCAATAATTGTTTCTAAATTCATCTATGCTCGCCTCCTTACAGACTTGCTTTTTTTGTATGATAGTCTGTTGCTTGCTCAAACGCATGTGCAACGCGGTAAATTGTCGCTTCATCGAAGTGTTTACCAATGATTTGTAAACCAAGTGGCATGTTGTTAGCACCGAATCCACATGGAACAGAAATCGCTGGAACACCCGCTAAGTTTACTGGAATTGTTAAAATGTCATTTGCATACATTGTCATTGGATCGTCCACTTTTTCGCCCACTTTAAATGCTGGAGTTGGCGTTGTTGGTCCAATAATAACATCGTAGTTAGCAAATACATTTTCAAAGTCATTTTTAATTAATGTACGTACTTGTTGTGCTTTTTTGTAATATGCATCATAGTAACCAGAGCTAAGAGCAAATGTACCAAGCATAATACGACGTTTTACTTCATCACCGAAACCTTCGCTACGTGTGTTTTTGTAAAGATCTAATAAATTATTTACATTATCAGAACGAACACCGTAACGTACGCCATCAAAGCGTGAAAGGTTAGCAGATGCTTCAGAAGAAGATAATAAGTAATACGTTGCTAGAGCGTATTTAGAGTGCGGAAGAGATACTTCCTCCCAAGTTGCGCCCATACCTTCTAATACTTTTAAAGCAGCTAGTACTGACTCACGAGCTTCTTCGCCAACACCTTCGCCTAAGTATTCTTTCGGTACAGCAATACGTAAACCTTTAACATCGCCTGTTAAACCAGCTAAGTAGTTTCCTACTTCAACGTTTGCAGAAGTTGCATCCATACGGTCAATACCTGAAATAGCTTGTAATAAGTATGCATTGTCTTCTACTGTACGTGTAATCGGTCCGATTTGGTCAAGTGAAGATGCGAATGCTACTAATCCGTAACGAGATACGCGTCCGTAAGTTGGTTTTAAACCTACAACGCCGCAATATGCAGCTGGCTGACGGATAGAACCACCCGTATCAGAACCTAGAGAGAATAATACTTCTCCTGCTGCTACTGCTGCTGCAGAACCACCACTAGATCCGCCTGGAACGTAATCTAAGTTCCATGGATTTTTTGTAGCGTAGAAGCCTGAGTTTTCATTTGAAGAACCCATTGCGAACTCGTCCATATTTAATTTACCGATTGTAACTGTGTCAGCAGCTTTTAGCTTTTGTACAACTGTCGCATCGTAAATTGGATCGAAGTTTGCTAACATTTTGCTCGCACAAGTTGTACGAAGGCCGTTAGTTACAATGTTATCTTTTACACCGATTGGCATACCGAATAATAAACCATTATCCTCAGCACCAATCTTTGCATCTAATTCTTTCGCTTTCGCGCGTGCATTTTCTTCATCTAATGTAAGAAAAGCTTTTACGTTATCTTCAACATCCGAAATACGTTTGTAAGATTCTTCTACTAAATCCGTAACGGAAATTTCTTTGTTGTTTAACTTCTTATGTAACTCTGATACAGAATGATCAAATAATGACATCGAAATTCCCTCCTCTATTCTAATACTGCTGGAACACGGATTTGATTATCTTTGTGATCCGGTGCATTTTTTAATACTTCTTCTACTGGTAAACCTTTTTCTGGCACATCTTCACGCATAACATTTTTCATAGTTAATACATGAGTTGTTGGTTTTACATCAGTTGTATCTAATTCATTTAACTGTTCTGCAAATGTAACAATTGCATCTAGTTGTTTTTGAAATTTTTCTGCTTCTTGATCAGTAATTGCAAGACGTGCTAAATGTGCTACGTGCTTTACATTCTCAACGGAAATTCTTGACACGGCTAGGCCACCTCCATAATATATCGTTCAATCTACAATACTATTGATGATACCAAATTTCCAGTACTTCAAGCAAGTCAACACACGGCACTTACGGCATTTTTACATAAAAAAAGAAAGGCAAGTGCCTTTCTTTACAATTTACTCTTTATCTAACGATTTATTTTTCGGAAATCTTTCATTATCTTCCTCATTATCACGAATTGTTTTTTGTAATACAAAACAAGACATCGTTAAAAATAATGTTCCTATTAAATAGTACCCTTTTACACTAAGCGTTTCATCTAACGTGTAAATCCCAATTAGCATTCCTGACAGCGCACAAACAAATGAAGTCCATGCTAAAAACGTGAACGCTTGCGTATTTCGTCTTCTCATCGTTCTCCCCCTCGTTAGCTGTACACCCATTATAGATAAATATATTTATCACAATGGATTTTTATGTAAATTTTCTTTTTTCTATTTATTAATCTATCACAAAAAATTGCTATTTTGAAGATAATTTTCTTTCTAATCTGAAAAAACAATCAAAAACATTGACATTTATTTCAATTCCACATAAAATAAAAACAAATATTACGAACCTCGAAATATACGGGAGTGGAAATAATTGTTGCAATATGAACATTTTTTAGACTTACTGCTAGATAACGCCAAGAAACTTTTCTATCCTGAAGAATGGGTAAGCCTTGATTTAACACTTTCCAAGACAGAAGTATTTTGTTTACTTTGGATGGAGCGAAATACAGATATTACAATGACAAAAATTGCTGACCTTCTTGATATACCGATGAGTACAACGACAGGCGTTGTAAATCGCCTTGTAAAAAAGGGCTATATTGAACGCTACCGTGATGAAAGAGATCGACGCATTGTATTAATTCGTTTAACAGAAAACGGCGTAATGCTCGTTCAAGAAGTGAAACAAAATGCGGCCCATTACTTTAGCCTAGTGACGGAAGCATTGTCAGAAGAAGAAAAAGCATTCTTACTACAAATCTTCCAAAAGATCATGAATCACATTGCTACGTCACAGCAAAAAACAGAAGAAAAGGTTTCTACACCTAAAATGAAAAACATTCCGATTGAATAAAGCCCTAACTGGGTTTTTATTCAACCATTTACTTCGATACTCGTAATATTCGACATTCGAAACAAAGGGGATAAAATGATGAGAATTATTTTGTATACAGGTAAAGGCGGCGTAGGAAAAACTAGCATTTCAGCAGCAACAGCACTTCAAAGTGCAAAACAAGGATTAAAAACATTAGTAATGAGCACAGATCCTGCTCATAGTTTAGGAGATTCATTTGGTATAAAGCTATCTTCTGAACCATTAGAAATTCGCGAAAACTTATGGGCACAAGAGATTAATACGATTTATGAAATGGAAAAAGGCTGGGGGAAATTGCAGAAATATATTACACTACTCTTCACTTCCAAAGCAGCCGATGATATTACAACAGAAGAATTAACGATGTTCCCTGGTATGGAAGATTTAATTAGCTTACTTCGAGTACTCGATTACTATAAACACAACACTTACGACGTCATCATTATTGATTGCGCACCGACTGGAGAAACTTTAGCAATGCTCAGCTTTCCAGACATGCTCGGCTGGTGGATGGAAAAACTCTTTCCTATTAAAAGAAAAATTTTAAAAGTCGTTCGTCCTGTAGCTCAACCACTCCTTGGTGTCCCCCTTCCAACCGATGATATTATGGACGAATTAACAAATACACTTGAACAGCTTGGAGAAATGAGAGATATTTTATCAAACCGAGAGGTAACCAGCATTCGCGTTGTTGTAAATCCTGAAAAAATGGTCATTAAAGAAGCTCAGCGCAGCTTTACGTATTTAAACTTATACGATTATAACGTTGATGCCATTATGATTAACCGCATCATCCCTAACACTGTCACCGATCCTTATTTTCAGGCATGGAAAGATACACAAAAGAAATATAAAACATTAATTCAAGATAGTTTTCAGCCACTTCCTATTTACGAAGCTCCGATGTTTGAACAAGAAGTTGTTGGTTTGTCTATGTTAGAACGTGTAGGAGACGCTTTATTTAAATCTGACTCTTCTCCTACGGAAGTGAAATTTAACGGTCGCACACAATATGTAAAAAAAGATGGCGATGAGTATATTTTCGTTCTGTCCATTCCCTTCTCAAACAAAAGTGAACTTTCATTAAATCAAAAAGGTGATGAACTTATTATTCGAGCCGGTTCTGCGAAGCGAAATATCACCTTGCCAAAAACATTAACGCACCTTTCTATTCAAGGAGCTAAGTTTGAAGATGATGTACTAAATATTCGGTTTGGAGGTGTAGTACATGCATGATGAACTACTAAGAAAGGTAATTCGTACAAAAATAAAATTCGGTATGCTTATATTAGAAGAGTTACCGAATCCGATTCAGCAATCAGCTAAGCAAGCACTAAATATTTTACAAGAGGAGCTAGCTGCTTATCCGAAAGAACAAGAGCATCACGAAGATAATTTAAAAAGTATCATGATTGAATAATCATAAAAAAAGACCAGGAAAACTCCTGGTCCATCACTCTACTTAACAAACATTGGATTCTATGTTATACAAAATTGGAAGGTACAGAATTAGGGTTTTGTTTGTTAAGTAGATTATATGTTGAACGAGCTAACAGCGGAGGGGTTCCTACTGTTAGTCGTTAAACCCAATAATTATTTTACGATTTTTGCAAGCTCATCTAGTGAAAGATCTACTGAAATGGAACCACCATTTGTTTCTTTCTTAACTGCATCTGTTACTTCTTTTGAATGGTATAATTCAATTACTTTTTTCAGTGTTGGATCATCTTTGTCTTTCGTACGAGCTGCGAAAATATTAATATAGGCCTTTGCATTTTCATTCTTTGGATCTTCTAAGAAAATAGGATCCTTTGCTGGATCTAATCCAGCTTGACCAGCAACACCGTTATTAATAACTGAAGCCGCTACATCTTTTAACACACGAGGTGTTTGCTGTGCGATAACCGGTGTAATCTTTAGCTTCTTCGGATTTTCAGCAATGCCGCTTGGATCTCCAAATAGACCGAAATCTTTCTTAAGCTTTAATAATCCAGCTGCATCAAGAAGTTTTAATGCACGCGCTTGGTTCGTTGGATCATTTGGAATAGCAATTTCTGAACCATCTGGGATTTCATTTGCTTTCTTATATTTTTCAGAGTATAAACCCATCGGTGCAATTTGCGTTGTACCAACAGCTGTAATATCTAACTTATGCTCCTTTTTAAATTGCTCTAAGAAAGCATTGTGCTGGAATGAGTTTAGTTCAATATCTCCATCAGCTAACGCTTTGTTGGGCGTTGTGTAATCAGAGAACTCAACCAGTTTAATTTTGATCCCTTCTTTTTCAGCTTTTTTCTTTAAGATTTCCCAAGCGTCTCCATCTGTTCCAGTTACACCTACGCGAACTACTTTCTCTTTCGCTCCTGCACCTGTGTCTCCACCTGAGCAGCCGCTTAAGGCTGTAATTCCTACAATCGCTGATAATGCAAATGCTAAAATTTTCTTCATTTTCTTTTCCCCTCTTCCTTTTTATGATCTGCGTAAAAAGACTTTCGCAAAGTAGTTTCCTAAATTTTGAGCTACCTGTACAAGAATAATAAGTAAAACGACCGTTACGAACATAACTGATGTATCAAAGCGTTGATAACCATATGTCATTGCTAAGTCACCAAGACCGCCACCACCGACAAGCCCAGCAACTGCAGAAAATTCAATTAAACCAACTGTCATAAACGTGACACCTAAGATTAATGGTGCTAAAGCTTCTGGCACTAGGATTTCAAAAACAATTCTAAGTGGCGAAGCGCCCATTGCTTGTGCTGCTTCAATTACCCCTTTCGGAACAGAAACAAGATTTGTTTCAACCATTCTAGCAATACCAATTGATGCAACTAACGTCATTGGGAAGATTGCTGCTGCCGTTCCAATCGTCGTTCCGATAACACTTCTTGTTATCGGACTTAAAGCTACTAAAAAGATAATGAATGGAACTGGACGAATTGTATTAATTACGATATTAAGAATAGAAAAGACCCATTTATTTTCTAAAAAGTTTCCTTTTCTCGTTACGTATAAAAGTAAACCTAGAGGTATACCGAGAATTGTAGCGAATATAAGGGTTACAATTACCATTAAGAGGGTATCCCCTGTCGCATCTAATATGCGAGGCCAAAATATACTCCAATCAACTCGCATGAGCTTCTACCTCCTTCAGCTGCACTTGCAGTCTTAGATGTTGTAATGCTTTTTGAATTTCCTTCTGTTCACCTTGTAGCTCTACAAGAAGATTTCCAAATAGCACATTTTGGAGTTCAATAATATTTCCGTAAAGAACATTTACATCCACGTTATAGTTTTTCGCAATATATGATAGTACAGGCTGCCCTGTCTCTTCCCCAGTAAAAGTCAGGCGATAAATCTGACCTCCGTTTTGAATTTTCGCTAGAACACTTTCTGGTAAGTGATCATTAATAACAGAGCGTACAAAATTTTGAGTTGTCTTTGTTTTTGGTTGTGTGAAAACATCAAACAGTTTTCCTTCTTCAATTACTTTTCCTTTTTCCATAACAGCTACACGGTGACAAATTTCTTTCACAACGTGCATTTCATGTGTAATAAGTAGAATCGTTAAATTGTACTCTCTATTTACTTTCTTTAATAAATTTAAAATTTCTGTTGTTGTTTCCGGATCTAAAGCCGATGTTGCCTCATCACATATGAGAATATCTGGTGATGTCGCAAGCGCTCTTGCAATCCCAACACGTTGCTTTTGCCCACCTGATAACTGTTCTGGATAATAGTTCGCTTTATCTTCTAAACCAACAAATTTTAGTAGTTCATTCACTCTTTCTTTGATCCCATTCTTCGGCAATTTCGCTAACCTTAATGGATAAGCAATGTTCCCAAACACTGTTCTTGAATTAAATAGATTAAAGCTTTGGAAAATCATTCCAATACTTTGTCTTAGTTTCCGTAATTCTTTCGCCGATAATGATGTAATTTCTTTATCATCTATTGAAATTGTTCCTGCAGTTGGTCTTTCTAACATATTTACTAAGCGTAATAACGTACTCTTTCCAGCACCACTAAATCCGATAATGCCAAAAATTTCGCCCTTTTCAACTGACAGCGTTACATCCTCAACCGCATGAACAGATTGTCCACCTGATTCATATACTTTACTTACATTATTAAAAGAAATCATTTTCTTCCCTCCTATATGCTGTAAAACTTGAAGTAGAGCTTTCGAGGTAAAATAAAAAGTGCTCTCCTTCTTATCACTTGTAAAAGATAAGAAGGAGAGCACTTTTATGTACTCGTTCACATCTTCTCATCTTCCAAGCCTACTTTAAGCTTGCTGGAATTAGCACGGTATTAAAAAACCCGTTGCTGAGGTATCGTAGGGCCAGTCCCTCCACCTCTCTGGATAAGAGTGTATCGATTTAATTGTCATTTAATTAATTCTCATTATAGAACTCAGAATAATAAGAGTCAATACATTTTTCAGAAAAAAATTAATTATTCCTCTATTAAAATTTTCAAATAAAAAATCACAATACAATAGTAATTTTTATAGTTATGTAAAATCCTCCTCACTCATACTTTTAAAGAGGAGAATCTTCTCTACTAATTGAATAACAGTATTTCAATATGAATTCGGAGAAAGATAAATATATGAAAACAGCTCTTTTGCTCGTCGATATTCAAAATGATTATTTTCCAAATGGCAAGATGGAATTACGTAATCCAGTAGAAGCAAGTGAATATGCTGATCAGCTACTACAACATTTTAGAATTAGAAACGAACCTATTTTTCATATCCAACATGTAGCTATAAAAGATAGCGCTACTTTTTTCCTACCCAATACAGAAGGTGTCCATATTCACGAAAATGTCCGTCCACTTAGAGAGGAATCCGTTATCCTTAAACATTATCCAAATAGCTTCCGAGAAACTGATCTTCTAGAACGATTACAACGTTCAGGAATTGAGCACGTCGTAATCTGCGGGATGATGACCCATATGTGTATTGATGCTACGGTAAGGGCTGCTTTTGATTTTGGCCTTCACTGTACCGTAATACACGATGCTTGTGCTACAAAAGATCTTTCATTTAAGAATGCTACTATACCAGCTGTTTATATTCATAATACAATTTTGGCAAGTTTAAATGGAGTATACGCTAATATAATGAGTACAGAAGAGTTTTTAGCGACCTAAAAAAAAACACTCCTTTCAGTGAGCAAAACCGAAAGGAGTGTTCTCTTGTCAAACCATAGATTTTCTTTCAAATTGTATTATACAGGAAATCCTCAAAATGAATACTAAAAAATATGACTAATAAGTCAATTTTTCTCGTTGTTTTGTTTCTATTTTCATGTTTATCCCGATATTAATAGGGTTTAGCTAGTTCCAAAGAATAAATGGTAATATTTAGTAATTATTTCTCGATTCAAATTAACTAGCTTCTATTATAAAGATTTTCTCAAAAAGAAGAGATCTTCACAGTATGTGAAGATCTCTTCTACTATTTCTTATAAAGTTTCAGAAGTAGTTTTTGCTTGCATGTGAAGTGCTAAGTAGTCAGGGCCACCAGCTTTAGAGTCTGTACCAGACATGTTAAAGCCACCGAATGGTTGGTAACCTACGATTGCACCAGTACATCCACGGTTGAAGTATAAGTTACCAACGTGGAAGTCTTCGCGTGCTTTTTCAATATGGTCACGGTTGTTAGTAACAACTGCTCCTGTTAAACCGTATTCTGTATTGTTTGCAATTGCAAGTGCATGATCAAAGTCTTTTGCTTTACAGAATGCTACTACTGGTCCGAAGATTTCTTCTTTCATTAAACGAGCATCTTCTGCAACGTCAGCAACGATTGTTGGTTGGATGAACCAGCCTTTAGAATCGTCTCCTTCGCCACCTGATACGATTTTACCTTCTTCTTTACCAATTGCAACATAGCTCATTACTTTATCGAATGCAGCTTGGTCATTAACAGGTCCCATGTTGATATCTTTTGCATCTGGGTTACCTACTGTTAATTCTTTTGTTAATTCAACAGCACGATTTAATACATGATCGTATACATCTTCATGGATTACTGCACGAGAACATGCAGAACATTTTTGTCCTGAGAATCCGAATGCTGATGCAACGATAGATTTAGCTGCTAATTCAAGATCTGCCTCTTTATCAACAACGATTGTATCTTTACCGCCCATTTCAGCGATAACACGTTTTAACCAAATTTGTCCTGGATTTACTTTTGCTGCACGTTCGTAAATACGAATACCTACATCGCGAGATCCAGTGAAGCTAACGAAACGTGTACGAGGGTGATCTACTAAGTAGTCACCAACTTCAGAACCATTACCTGGAACGAAGTTTACTACGCCAGCTGGTAAACCAGCTTCTTCTAATACTTCCATAAATTTCGCTGCTACTACAGGAGTTGTACTAGCTGGTTTTAGTAATACTGTGTTACCAGAAACTAAAGCAGCTGTTGTCATACCTGCCATAATTGCGAATGGGAAGTTCCAAGGAGAAATGATAACACCTACTCCTAATGGAATGTAAGAGAAACGATTATATTCAATTGGACGGCTTTCTACTGGCATACCGTCTTTTAATTTCAACATTTGACGAGCATAATATTCCATAAAGTCGATTGCTTCTGCTGTATCAGCATCTGCCTCATTCCATGGTTTACCTGCTTCTTTTACAAGAATAGCAGAGAACTCATGTTTTCTACGACGAACGATTGCTGCAGCACGGAATAAAATGTCTGCACGCATTTCTGGTTTTGACTTTCTCCAAGTTTGGAATGTTGCATCCGCTACTTGCATTGCTTTTTCAGCTAATTCACGGCTTGCTTTTGAAACGCGACCAACAAGTTCCTCTTTATTTGCAGGGTTTACAGAAACAATTTTGTCTTCTGTAGTGATTTTTTCTCCCCCGATAATTAATGGATAGTCTTGTCCAAGATAAGATTCTACTTTCTTTAAACCCTCTTCAAACGCTAATTTGTTAGCCTCTACTGAAAAATCTGTAAATGGCTCATGTTTGTATGCTACTACCATCTTTTTAGCCTCCCCTTAGAAAAACGTTTACATTTTACAACATTATTCTACACGATAATTTAGATTTATTCAAATATTCCTAGACTTATATTTTAAAAATTAATAAATTTTTAAAATATAATAAAAAAAAGAGATTCATACATACGTATGAATCTACAAAATATGAGTATATTCCAAAACATTTTTCCCGATTAATAAAATAGTAACTAATAAAAATAAAGTCCTTACATATCCAACACCTTTTTGAACCGCAAACTTCGATCCAAAATAAGCACCTAAAATCATTGATAACCCCATAATAATACCGTATTCAAAATGAATCACATCTAAAAATAAAAAAGTAATTAAAGATACGATATTACTAACGAAGTTCAAAAGTTTTCCAGATGCTGCCGCTTGAATAAAATCCAAACCAATTAATAAAAATGCAAAAATTAAAAAGGATCCTGTCCCCGGTCCAAAAAAACCATCATAAAACCCTATCATTAAAATAACTAAGAAAAATATTAATGTTTTTCCTTTTGTCATCTTTTTATAGGTAGATGCACTTCCCCAATCTTTTTTTGCAATAATAAAAATAGCAATAAAAACCAACATTACGAGTACTAGTGGACGCAAAATATCAGGCGGAATAAACTTTACTACTAAAGCACCTGCGACTGCTCCAATAATAGTTAACGGGATTAACTTTCCTACAATCCGAAAATCCACCTTGCCTGATCGAATAAAATAAATTGTACTCGTAAGCGTCCCCATCGTTGCTGCCAATTTATTCGTTGCGATTGCCGAAGCTGGTGATAAACCAACAAACATAAGTGCAGGAAGCGAAATTAACCCTCCCCCTCCAACAACCGAATCAATAAAAGCAGCTAAAAACCCGAATGCAATTAATAAAATAATGACTTGAAAGCTTAGTTCTTCCATGACTTTGCCCCTTACCCCTTTATTTGTAACCTTTAAAATTATAACAAAATTTTTCAAGAAAAAAAGCTGTTCCTTTACGGAACAGCTCTCATCTTTTAATCTAAAATTTTCACAAACGGTTCATCTTGCTTCGCTTCACGTATAATAATAGCTTCTGGCCGCTCTACAGATTTAATCGTTACTTGTACTTTCATATAATTCGGGAAGTATTCCATAACAAGTCCAGCTACATATTGTGTAAATCCAATTACTTCAGCTTTTCCATTGAATTGGACAGGAATATCGAGCTTCATTTCTTTTAATTCATCATCTCTATACATTCCAGTACCGATAACAGCTGTATAATCACCTTGGAAATACTCACTTAACTTCGCTTTAAAGTTTGACACCCTTGCAAGGTCTTCACGTTTATTATCCGCTTTTGCTTGTTCAGACGGGAACAAATAATATTTCTCATTGATTGGTTTCCAATCCTCAACCGTTTCACTACCTTTTTCTACCTTAGCATAAGAAACAAAATTCCCTGGCACAAGTGAAGACTTTGGACCTTGACGATAAATTGCAAATGTTATCGGAACATTTTTTGTCGCAGCGTCTTTTTGATGCATGACTTTCAAGATTTCTTGTGCCATTCTTTTCCCTTCAGCTAACATTTTTTCATCTGGGATTGCAGCTTCACGTGGATACCCATGCTCTTCCTCATAATATTGAATAGAATTCATCGCTAATCCAATTACAATGCCATCAGGTTCAACATCGTTCCCACCTTTTTGTACGTAGTAATCATGCTCTAAAATATTTGAGATATACATTGGATTTTTTTTATTTTTCACTTCTAGTGACTCCGAACCTTCACTTAAGGCTGGATTCAGTCCGATATTCGGAAATTTAACTGCATCTTTTTTCAACTTATCCTCTAGCTCTTTTTGTTCAGCATCTGTACGCTTTCTTTTTACAAGCATTTGTATAGTTTGAGCATCTAGAACCTTTCCGCCTCTAAAGAAATAATCTTTCGTACTAAATGATTCTTTGGCAATGCGCATTAGTCCTGTTTCAAATTCATCTATATCTAGACGACTATTTAAACCTTGTACAACTAAACCACGTGCCTTACCTGGATCAAATGGAACCGTTGTCTTATAATATTCATCCGAAATGGAGTATTTCGGGACAACTGCTTGTTCTTTCGCTTTCCCTGATTTCTCAACTGCTTTTTCATCTTTATTGGAACCCATACTACACCCACTTACAAGTAGGCTAAGACTTAATACCGCTAACGCTATTTTTTTCATCGTAAGTTTGCACCTCTTACTTATTCAGCTCTTGTAAGAACCTCTCTTCATTCCAAACTTCAACATTGTGCTTCTCTGCTTGCGCTAATTTCGAACCAGCAGCTTCACCAGCAACAACTAAATCCGTACTTTTACTAACACTTCCTGTTACTTTTCCACCTAATGCCTCAATCTTCTTCTTTGCTTCACTGCGTCCCATAACTTCTAATTTCCCTGTTAAGACGACAGTTTTTCCTGCAAAGTACGATTCAACATTTTGTAGATCAGCAACTTTTATACCTTTGTATGCCATGTTCACGCCATACTCTTTAAATTGTTGTAATAGCTCTAATACGTCTTCATTATCGAAATACGTTACAACGGATTGAGCCATTTTTTCACCAATCTCGTTAATTGTTTTTAGTTCTTCTTCCGTTGCTTTCACAAGCTCATCCATCGTTTCAAAATGCTCAGCAAATGTACGTGCGGCTTTCGCACCGACGTGGCGAATACCAAGACCGAATAATAATCGCTCTAATGAGTTTTCCTTCGAATTCTCAATTGCTTGTACTAGATTTGTCGCTGATTTTTCACCGAAACGTTCTAGTTGTAATAATTGCTCTTTCGTCAATGAATATAAATCAGCAAACGTACGAATATAATCCGCATCAAAGAGTTGTGTAATTACACGTTCTCCAAGTCCATCAATATTCATTGCATTTCTTGAAACGAAATGGATTAATCCTTCACGAATTTGAGCTGGACAAGTCGGATTTATACATCGAAGTGCTACTTCTTCTTCTAAACGAACAAGTTCACTCTCACATGCTGGACAATGCGTTGGCATATGATATTCTTCTTCCTCACCAGTACGCTTATCAAAAATAACGTTCACAACTTCAGGAATGATATCTCCAGCCTTTTTCACAACAACGTAGTCACCAATTCGAATATCCTTTTCACGAATTAAATCTTCGTTATGTAAAGAAGCACGACGAACGATAGTACCAGCCACTCTAACTGGCTCGAGCTCCGCAGTTGGTGTTACAACCCCTGTGCGGCCGACACTTAATTCAATCCCTGTTAATCTCGTCACAACTTCTTCAGCTGGGAATTTATAAGCTATTGCCCATCTTGGACTCTTTGCTGTAGTTCCTAAGCTTTCTTGAATAGCAACATCATCTACTTTTATAACGATTCCGTCAATCTCATAATCAAGATGCGGACGTTTTTCTTGCCACTCTGCTACATAGGCTATTACGTCTTCAATTGTTTCACATGTACGACGATTTGGATTCGTCTTAAATCCAAGCTCACCTAAGAAATCCAGTGATTCACTGTGGGATGGAATTGTTTTTTCTTCTACATTAGCAAGACCATACACAAACATAGATAAGTTACGCTTCGCTGCAATTTTCGGATCAAGTTGGCGTATCGATCCTGCTGCCGCATTACGTGGATTCGCAAATACATCTTCACCATTTTGCTCTTTTTCCTCATTTAATTTAACGAATGAACGCTTCGGCATATAAGCCTCGCCTCGCGCTTCTAACGTTACTTCTTCATTTAATCGAAGTGGAATTGCTTTAATCGTTTTCAAGTTCTGGGTAATATCTTCACCCGTTACACCATCACCACGTGTTGCACCTTGAATAAAGCGTCCTTTTTCATAATGAAGTGAAACAGCAAGTCCGTCAATTTTTAATTCGCATATATATCTTACATTCGTATCATCAATTCCTTGACGTACTCTTCGGTCAAAATCACGCAAATCTCCTTCATTAAATGCGTTACCTAAACTTAACATCGGTGATTTATGCGTTACCTTTTCAAATATATCAAGTACAGCTCCCCCAACTCGAATAGAGGGGGAGTCTTCCGTTACAAATTCAGGGTTCTCTGCTTCTAATTTCATAAGCTCCTGCATATCACGGTCATATTCCGCATCAGAAACAGAAGGATTGTCTAATACGTGATATTGATAGTTAAATGTATTTAACAAATCACGCAGTTCTTCTATACGTTTTTTTGTTATCTCTTTTGACATATCCTCAGTCCTTTCCTATTGTTTCGTCACAGGTGCAAATTTTGCTAATAAACGTTTAACACCAATTGGGCTTGGGAACGCAATATCTAATTCCTTTGCATCACCTTCACCTTTTACACTTACAACTGTACCGACTCCCCATTTTTGGTGGGAGGCTTTATCGCCTACTGCCCATCCAATTTGCTCGCCACCTGTCGTCTTAACAGCCGGACGCACGAAAGCTGAGCGAGAACGTGTTGTCGTTGCGCTTGTCGTTCTTCCTTTTGCACCAAACGAAGTTTCACGCTTCGGTGCTGTTTCATTTAATGGTTCTACTAGTTCTGCCGGGATTTCTGTAATAAATCGGGATGCTGCATTCATACTTGTTCTACCAAATAAAGTACGCATTTGCGCATTGGATAAATATAATTCTTCCTCTGCACGAGTAATACCTACATAGGCAAGACGACGCTCTTCTTGCATTTCATCCTCTTCCATAAGAGAACGAGTATGCGGGAATATCCCTTCCTCTAAGCCAACAATAAAGACAACTGGGAACTCTAACCCTTTTGCTGAGTGCATCGTCATTAAAATAACTTCTTCACCAGCAGTTGGATCTTCATCTACACGATCAATATCAGCAACAAGAGCTAAGTCTGTTAAGAATGCAACAAGGCTCTTATCTTCGCTTTGAGATTCAAATGTTTGTGTAACAGATAAAAACTCGTCTAAGTTTTCTAAACGACCTTCTGCTTCTAAAGAACGCTCATTTTTCAGCATATCGCGATAGCCTGTCTTTTCAATAACTTCTTCTACTAATTCTGTAACAGATAAATACTCTTGCATATTTACCCAGTTGTGTAATAAACTTGCGAATTCTTTTACTGCTTTTGTTATTTTTGCACTTACACCAACATGCTCAATCTCATCAAATACAGCAGTTAATGAGATTCCGTTTTGCACACCATAATTAATAATTTTATCGATAGAAGTCGCACCAATCCCGCGCTTTGGCATGTTAATAATACGCGCGAAACTAATCTCATCATCTGGATTCCCAATTAAACGTAAGTACGCCAAAATGTCTTTAATCTCTTTACGATCATAGAACTTAGTACCGCCGACAATTTTGTAAGGGATATTAGATTTTAGGAAAATCTCCTCAATCATACGAGACTGGGCATTTGTACGATATAACACTGCAAAATCAGTATATTTTCGGTTCCCCATTTGAATATCGTCACGAATTTTTTTCGCAACAAAATACGCTTCGTCCTTTTCGGTTGCAGCACGATAATACGAGATTTTGCTTCCAATTTGATTGTCTGTCCATAATTTCTTCGGTTTACGGTTTGAATTTTTTTCAATTACAGCATTAGCTGCATTTAAAATATTTTGTGATGAACGATAGTTTTGTTCTAACAGAATAACTTGTGCATTCTCATAGTCTTTTTCGAATGACAAAATGTTAGAAATGTCAGCCCCGCGCCAGCGGTAAATAGACTGATCCGAATCACCAACAACACAAAGGTTTTTAAAACGTGATGCCAAATGTTTAACAAGAAGGTACTGGGCTTTGTTCGTATCTTGATACTCATCAACGTGAATATATTGGAACTTACGCTGATAGAACTCTAGTACTTCTGGAACACGTTCAAATAGCTGAATCGTCGTCATAATTAAATCATCAAAATCTAATGAGTTATTTTTCAAAAGACGTTTTTGATATTCTGTATATACATCGCTCGTTAATTTTTCATATGGATCAGCCATTGTAATTTTTTTTGCATATTTATCTGCAGATAACAGTTCATTTTTCGCATTACTAATACCCGCTAAAATAGAGCGCGGCTCAAACTTCTTCGGGTCAATATTGCGCTCCTTCATAATTTTCTTTACTACAGTTAACTGATCACCTGCATCTAAAATCGTGAAGTTACGATTAATCCCAATGCGGTCAATATCACGTCGTAAAATACGTACACACATAGAGTGGAACGTAGAAATCCAAATATCTTCTGCCTCTGGTCCAACAAGTTTATCAATACGCTCACGCATTTCACGAGCAGCTTTATTTGTAAATGTAATTGCTAGTACATTCCATGGCGCCACACCTTTTTCACCAAGTAAATACGCAATACGGTGTGTTAACACACGTGTTTTCCCACTACCTGCGCCTGCCATTAATAGAAGTGGTCCATTTGTTGTTTGTACTGCTTTTTGTTGCTGCGGATTTAAACCATTTAATAACCTATCTGTCGTACTCATATGCGCCTGCACCTACTCTCCTTTTACTGCTTTAACTGTTTTTAACGCAGCTTTTATATCATCATAAATAACATTTCCAACAACTACTGTATCAGCATACTGTGCCATTTCTTTCGCTTGTTCTGCATTAGAAATACCACCGCCATAATATAGCTTAGCTTGCTTCAATTCTGCTTTTACATTTTTAACAAGTTCAATATCTCCATACGTCCCGCTATATTCTAAATAGAATATAGGCAAATGTAATAACTTGTCTGCTAAACGTGCATATGCAATAACATCATCTTCTGTTAAATCACATTTTGCATCTGTAAGCTGGGCTACTTTCGCTTCTGGATTTAAAACACAATACCCTTCCATGAAAATCTCGTCCCAGTCCATAATATCCCCAAATTCTTTCAATGCCTCATGATGAACACCTGTTACCCATTCTACTTTTCGGCTATTTAAAACACTTGGGATGTAATAAAAATCAAATCCCGGTGTAATTGCTTCCAAATCAGAAACCTCTAACACACAAGGAACTGCATATCTACGAATGCTAACTAGCATGTGTAATACGTTATCAATTGTAACTCCATCACTTCCGCCTACAATAACAGCATCCGTTCCAGATTCACAAATCATTTCTAAATGTTCGTCACTTAACTCCTTATTTGGATCAAGCTTAAATACATGTTTCCATTTGGAAATATCGTACATGAAAACACCCTTTCTTTTCTCTAGTTATATCTATATTTCTGTTCAAAATAACAGTTAATTTTTATCAGGAGTTTTTAAATTCCTTGCTATATCTTTACCGGACTGGCGCATGCAACGATGAAATACGACAGCTATCTTTACCGGTTTTTTTGAACTTCCTTACTATATTTGTTCAAAAAGGAGGATATAAAGAGCCGAGCAGGTCGAGGCGCATTCGCCAGGAGGAACGGAATGTAGTTTTTCCTACATGAGTACCGGACTGGCGTATGCAACGATGAAATGCGACAGCTATCTTTACCAGTTTTTTTGAACTTCCTTACTATATTTGTTCAAAAAGGAGGATATAGAGAGCCGAGCAGGTCGAGGCGCATTCGCCAGGAGGAACGGAATGTAGTTTTTCCTACATGAGTACCGGACTGGCGTATGCAACGATGAAATGCGACAGCTATCTTTACCGGACTTTTTGAACTTCCTTTTACGCATTCTTTCATTATAACAAAAAAAGCTACCTACACACACGCCCAATCCAACATCTTTTTCAACGTCAAATGTTGGATTACATATCAAAAAGCTTATACGGAATACTAACAAATGAAATAGTATTTCTATTTCGAAGTTCATCAAAAAGGAGTGTTTTTCTAATGAAGCAAAACATCGGCACAATTAGTGCTCTAATTCGAATTACACTCGGACTCATCCTCTTCGGTTGTAGTACAGCTAAACTCGTACGTAAACCTTGGTGCACTTGGTCTAAAGTTTTGCTATGGATTGGTGCCATGAAAATTGCGGAGGGAATCGTTCGTTTCTGCCCTATTGTTGAAGCCTGTAAGTTTGGAAAATATATGAATATGAGCGCATTTAAAATGCCTAGCATGAACTTTACTGAAAAAGGCCATAATAAAGAGGAAGTTAAGCAAGCTTCCAGTCATGACAAACCAAAGTCAAATGGAAGTTATGACACTTCTGACAAAGAGATTGAGTCAGCGATTGAAGAATTAATCCTGGCAAAACCGCTTTGAATCATTTGTCACGATGCAAGATGCTCTCAAAGAGACTTAGCTGCTGCAGTGGGCGGCTAAGTCTTCTTTATTTTATCACAAAACAGAACGTATATTCTTATCTTTTTGGAGTTTTATCCCTAAAACGTACATAAATCAATCAATAAGATTCAGAAAATTAGGTATAAAAACCTTGCATGTAATGATATAAAAGTGATATCATTTTTATATCAGGAGGCGATCATATGAAAGAAAAACAAGTATTTTATGTTAATGGATTTCTCGGCGTTATTGGAATTTTAGTTTTAGCCGCTATCGGTGTATTTTGCCTGGTACAAGAAATGTTTGTAATAGCTATTTTAGCTCTCATATTAGCATCTGTTTTAGCTACAGGTATCGGTATCGTTCAACCGAATCAAGCGAAAGTTATTACGTTCTTCGGTAGTTATTTAGGAACAATTCGTCAAAATGGTTTATTTTTAACAATTCCATTCGCGTTTCGTCAAACTGTATCTTTACGTGTTGAAAACTTTAACAGTAAGAAATTAAAAGTAAACGATGTTGAGGGCAATCCAATTGAAATTGCAGCTGTTATCGTATATAAAGTTGTTGATTCTGCAAAAGCAATGTTTGGTGTTGAGCATTACGATCGATTCGTAGAAATTCAAAGTGAAACAGCAATTCGCCACGTTGCTACAAAATATCCTTATGATAATTTCCAAGATGAAACTTGTATCACGTTACGAGGAAATACTGAAGAAATCTCTGAAGAATTAAAGCGTGAGTTAGAAGCACGTCTTGAAATCGCTGGCGTAGAAGTATTAGAAACTCGTTTAACACATTTAGCTTACGCAACAGAAATTGCCCATGCAATGCTCCAACGTCAACAAGCAAAAGCAGTTTTAGCTGCTAGAAAAGAGATTGTTGAAGGTGCTGTGAAGATGGCGAAAGATTCAATCCATATGTTAGATGAAGAAGGCGTACTGGAACTCGATGACGAGCGTAAAGCAAATATGGTGAACAATTTATTAGTTGCCATCGTTTCAGATAAAGGTGCGCAACCAGTTATTAATACAGGAAGCCTATACTAAAGGTTGTAAGTGATTATGGCCAAAAAGAAAAGCTTTCCATTACGTATTGATCCTGAATTACACGCAGTCATCGAAAAATGGGCGAATGATGAGTTTCGTAGCGTCAATGCACACATCGAGTATTTACTTCGAGAAATGGCAAAGCAAAAAGGGAAATTAAAAAAAGATAAAGATGCATAAAAATCCCGCTGAGAAATCAGCGGGATTTTTTATACATTAGCTTCTCGTCATCTCATGACCAATTGCACGATATCCTATATCACTTCGGTAAAATAAACCATCACTCTCAATTTTACCGATTTCTTTATAGACCTTATCTTTCGCTTCTTGTAAACTATTCGCCTTACAAGCAACAAATAATACACGGCCACCGTTTGTTACAAAGTCACCATGTTTCATCGCTGTACCCGCATGGAAAACAATCACATCTTGCAGTGCATCTAATCCGTTAATAATTTCACCTTTTTTATATGCTTCTGGATATCCTTTCGAAGCAAGTACGACACCAATAACTGCTTCCTTTGACCATTGTAACGTTAATTCACTTTCATCTAATACAGCGTTACATACATCAACTAAATCATTTTCTAAGCGTGGTAATACAACTTCCGTTTCAGGATCACCAAAGCGTGCATTGAACTCAATTACCTTTGGACCATCATTCGTTAAAATAAGCCCCGCATATAAAATTCCTGTAAACGAACGATTTTCTTGGATCATCGCTTTAGCAGTTGGATGTAATACTGTTTGAATCGCTTCTTGAACCGCTGACTCCGGAATTTGTGGTACTGGAGAATATGCGCCCATTCCGCCTGTATTAGGACCTTTATCGCCGTCAAAAGCTCGTTTATGATCTTGAGCAATTACCATCGGATGTACAATTGTTCCATTTACAAATGCCATTAATGAAAATTCTTGTCCATCTAAAAACTCTTCAATAACGACCTTCTTGCTTGCTGCGCCGAATTTCACATCTTGTAGCATTTCTTTCACAGCTTGCAATGCCTCTTCAAGCGTCATTGCTACCGTTACACCTTTACCAGCAGCTAACCCATCTGCCTTAATTACGATCGGTGCACCAACTTTTTGAATGTACTTTACTGCCTCTTCATAGTCTGTAAAAGTTTCATATGCCGCAGTTGGAATATCATACTTTTTCATCAATTCTTTTGTAAAAGCTTTACTACCTTCAATAACAGCAGCCGCTTTATTAGGCCCAAATACACGAAGTCCCTCTTCCTTAAAACGATCAACGATTCCATTCATAAGTGGAATTTCTGGTCCAACGAAAGTTAAGCCTACATTATTCTCTTTTGCAAATAAGACTAGTGCATCAAAATCATTCTCATCAATATCAACTGGTGTTGCAACATCTCGCATACCTTCATTACCTGGCGCTACATATACTTTTTCTACCTTTTCAGATTGTGCAAACTTCCAAGCTAAAGCATGCTCACGTCCACCGCGGCCGATTACTAAAACATTCATATTTCATCCCCCAATAATTAAATAAGTACAAACTAGAAGCTATGCTCCTAGTTTGTTTTCATATCAATAAAAGTTTAAAAAGAAGGATTGAGAGAACCGAGCAGGTCGAGGCGCATTTGTCAGGAGGACACGGAGTGTAGCTTTCCTACATGAGTACCGCACTGGCATTGCAACGACGACATGCGACAGTTATCTTGACCGGACTTTTTAAACAACCCTAACAATAACAGTTTAAAAGGGAGGATCGAGAGAACCGAGCAGGTCGAGGCGCATTTGCCAGGAGGACACGGAGTGTAGCTTTCCTACATGAGTACCGTACTGACATTGCAACGACGACATGCGACAGTTATCTTGACCGGACTTTTTAAACAACCGCTATTAGTGTTTGAAATGACGTACACCAGTGAACACCATAGTAATCCCATACGCATCTGCCACTTTAATAGAATCTTCATCACGAATCGATCCGCCTGGTTGAATGATCGCTGTAATTCCAGCTTTTGCTGCTTCTTCTACTGTATCTGGCATTGGGAAGAAAGCATCAGATGCAAGTGCGCTACCTTGTGCTTTTTCGCCAGCTTGTGTGATTGCAATCTTCGCAGAACCTACACGATTCATTTGTCCAGCACCAACACCAATTGTCATATCATCTTTCGCTAAAACAATTGCATTTGATTTCACATGCTTTACAACTTTCCAAGCTAGTTTTAAATCTTTCCATTCTTGCTCTGATGGTTCACGTTTCGTTGGAATTGAAATTGCGTCCTCATCTAATGATAACGTATCTTCCTCTTGAACAAGAAGACCACCTTGTACAGAAGTTAGTTTTTTACTTGCACTTGTCGCTTTTTCAATATTTACAGTTAGTAAGCGTAAGTTCTTCTTGCTTTGCAACACTTCTAAAGCTTCTTGCGAGAACGAAGGAGCGATAACAATTTCTAAGAAAATTTCGTGTAACTTTTCTGCTGTAGCTTTATCAATTTCACGATTTGCTGCAATAATACCGCCGAAGATTGATACTGGATCCGCTTCATAAGCACGTGTGTATGCTTCATGAATATCCGTGCCTACCCCAACGCCACATGGATTCATATGTTTTACCGCTACTACTGCCGGTTCTGTAAATTCTTTCACGATGCTAAGTGCTGCATCCGCATCGTTGATATTGTTATAAGATAATTCTTTACCGTGTAATTGTTCTGCGTATGCAACAGAAGAAGTTGCTGCGAATGGCGCTTTATAGAATGTCGCTTTTTGATGTGGATTTTCGCCATAGCGTAAATCTTGTTTTTTCTCAAATGTCACCGTTACTGTTTCAGGGCTTTCTTCGCCCATTTGCTCTGTTAAATAGTTAGAAATTAACGCATCATATGCTGCTGTATGACGGAATACTTTCGCTGCTAATTTACGTTTCGTTTCCTCTGTTACTTCACCGTTCTCTTTCAGTTCTGCTAATACAACATCATAATCGACCGGATCTACAATTACAGATACAAATTTATGATTTTTCGCAGCAGAGCGAATCATTGTTGGGCCACCGATATCAATATTTTCAATTGCATCAGCAAATGTTACATCAGGCTTAGCGATTGTTTCTTTAAATGGGTATAAGTTAACAACAACAAAGTCAATTGGTTGAATACCTAATTCATTCATTTGCGCTACATGCGTTTCATTATCACGAACTGCTAATAGACCACCATGAATATTTGGATGTAATGTTTTTACACGGCCATCCATAATTTCTGGGAAACCAGTTACTTCAGAAATACCAATTACTTGCAAGCCGTTTTCTTCTAATAATTTTTTCGTACCACCTGTTGAAATAACTTCAATCCCTTGTTCAAGTAAACCTTTAACAAATTCTACTACTCCTGTTTTATCTGAAACACTTACTAATGCACGCTTTTTCATTTATCCTTCACCCCTGGTTGTATGTTAGTTAACAGTTGGTTTTTTCACAGACTGAACAATTTGATTCACTGTATTTACGTATAATTTATGTTCAACTTGTTGAATTTTCTTTTGTAAGCTTTCTCTCGTATCTCCTTCAGAAACAACTACTGCTTCTTGCGCAATAATTGGACCTGTATCCATACCTGCATCTACATAATGAATCGTTACTCCAGTTACTTTCACACCTGCTTCTAACGCTTGACCAACAGCATCTTTACCTGGAAAGCTCGGTAATAGTGATGGATGAATATTAATAATTTTCCCGCCGTATGCTGCTAGTAAAGTCGGTCCAATTAAACGCATATATCCAGCTAAAATAACATAATCAATTTCATACTCTTCTAGCTTCTTTAATATCTCTCTTTCAAATGCTTCTTTTGACTCATATGCTTTCGCTAAAAAGGTGAAACACGGAATATGGTGATAATGTGCCCGTCCAATAGCGCGTGCCTCTGGTTTATCACATACTAATAAACTAATATCTGCATCCAATCTTTTTTCTTCTACCGCATTAATAAGAGATTGAAAGTTAGAGCCGCTCCCAGAAGCAAAAACTGCTAATCTACTCATACTTCTGTTCCCTCAATAAAGGTAACACCAGATCCTTGTACAGTGTGTCCAATAATATGAGCTTTCTCGCCTTGTTCCTCAAGAAGACGAACAATATCTCTTGCCTCTTCTTCCTTTACTGCTACTACCATACCAATACCCATGTTAAAAATATTGAACATTTCTTTCTCTTCTAGTTTTCCAACCTCTTGAAGTAAACTAAAAATCGGTTGAACTTGCCAAGATCCTAATTCAATTTCCGCACCGATTCCTTCTGGCAACATACGTGGAATATTTTCAATGAATCCACCACCTGTAATATGTGCCATACCGTATACTTCATGTTTTTTCAATAGTTCTAAAATAGGTTTGACATAAATTTTCGTTGGTTTTAATAATTCTTCACCAAGAGGTAGTTCTAAGCGTCCGTAAATACGATCTAAAGATAGTTCTCCATCTTCTAGTAGTACTTTTCTTACTAAAGAATAACCGTTACTATGAATGCCGCTAGATGCTAAGCCAATTAATACGTGACCAGCTTCAATTTTTTCACCTGTTACAATTTTCTTTTTATCAACAATTCCAACTGTAAAACCAGCTAAATCGTATTCTTCCGTAGAATACATTCCTGGCATTTCAGCTGTTTCTCCACCAATTAATGCACAACCAGCTTGGCGACAGCCCTCTGATATACCTTTGACGATGTTTTCAATTTTACTAGGTTCAGCTTTACCACAAGCAATATAATCAAGGAAGAAAAGCGGCTCTGCTCCTTGGACAACAATATCATTTACACACATTGCTACTGCATCAATACCAATTGTGTCATGTTTATCTGCCATAAAAGCGAGCATCAATTTCGTTCCCACGCCATCTGTTCCAGATACTAATACAGGTTCTTCTAATGCAAATTTTGATAGATCAAACATACCTCCAAAACCGCCTAAACCGCCTAGCACTTCTTTTCTCATTGTTGTTTGTACGTGTTTTTTCATGCGAGATACCGCTTCATATCCAGCTTCAATATCTACTCCTGCTTGCTTATATGCATTCGCCATCGTTTTTTACACCTCGTCTTTTAATTTCTCCCCATCCAGGGCGGCCGTTTTAAGAAAGAAGCTAGCTTCTACATCAAAAGAAGTAGAAGCTTTTTTCTTCTTATTTCATACTTTCTAAAAGCTCTTGCTCATAATCATAAAGAGCTGTTGGATAGTCTCCATTGAAGTAAGCCATACATAGACCACCGTATTTCCCTTCATATGGGCGTCCAATTGCATCTACTAATCCATCTTCACTTAAAAATGTTAAAGAATCTGCTCCGATGATTTGACGGATTTCTTCTATTGAATTATTTGCCGCGATTAATTCTTTTCTCGTTTGAATATCAATGCCATAGAAGCATGGATACTTAAGAGGTGGTGAAGCAATTCTTACATGGACTTCTGTCGCTCCAGCCTCGCGAAGCATGCGAACAATTCTTTTACTTGTCGTTCCTCTTACGATAGAATCGTCAATCATAACAACTCGTTTTCCTTCAACTACACCTCTTACTGCTGAGAGCTTCATCTTAACCCCTTGCTCACGCAGTTCTTGAGAAGGTTGAATAAACGTACGTCCAACGTAACGATTTTTAATTAATCCTAACTCATACGGAATTCCTGTCGCCTCCGCATAACCAATTGCTGCTGAAATACTAGAGTCTGGTACACCAGTAACAACATCAGCTTCAATAGGAGCTTCCGCCGCTAAACGTTTCCCCATGTTTTTGCGTGCTGCATGAACATTAATACCAGCGATATTAGAATCTGGACGTGCAAAGTAAATGTATTCCATACTGCAAATCGCATGGTCTACTTCATTTGTAAAACGATCTACGTGAATTCCTTCATCATTGATAATAAGCAATTCACCAGGTTCTACATCACGAATGTATGTTGCACCAACTACATCAAAAGCACATGTTTCCGATGCTACAACGTAAGCATCCCCCATCTTTCCAATTGAAAGAGGACGGAATCCATTTGGATCTAGCGCAACGATCATTTCATTTCCAGTTAGTAAAAGATATGCAAACGCACCTTTCACTTTATTTAGAGCCTCTTTTACACTATCAATTAAAGAATCTTTTGTACTACGTTTAATGAGGTGTAAAAGTACTTCTGTATCTGAACTTGTTTGAAAAATACTTCCCTCTGCCTCTAATTCACGACGAAGCATTTTTGCGTTAATTAAATTTCCGTTATGAGCTAACGCCATGCTATGATCGGAAAAACGGAATAATAATGGTTGAACGTTAGCAACTTCACTTCCACCAGCTGTTGCATATCGTACGTGTCCAATTGCTGATTTTCCGTTTAATCCCTCTAGCTCACCTCTTGAAAACACTTCTGATATTAAACCTAACCCCTTGTGACCGATGATTTTTTCCCCATTATTTACAACAATGCCTGCGCCTTCTTGCCCACGGTGCTGCAAACTGTGCAATCCGTAGTACGAAACTTGTGCTGCATTTTCATGCCCCCAAATTCCGAAAACGCCACATTCTTCATTTAACCCCTTTATTTCAGTAAGCATGGGATTGCCCCTTTCCAAGCCTTTCTCATTTCATCTACATTTGCTGTAAGTAATACTTCATTTTCTTCATTATGAATTGTTACTTCATTTGTATTTGTAACTTCTCCAACTTGAATTGCTTCAACCGCTTTCTCAAATGCTTCTTTATTTTCACGTTTTACAGTTATAACAAAGCGAGATTGTGATTCTGCAAATAATACTGCTGTTGCTTCCCCATCTAATTTCACAGTAGCACCTAAACCGTTAGCACCAATTGCACTTTCAGTAATTGCAACTGCTAAACCACCTTCTGCAACATCATGTGCAGATTGAACAAGTCCAGCTTGAATTGCTGCTAGTAATTGTTTTTGGCGTTTTAATTCTACATCTAGATCGATGCTTGGTGATTGACCGAAAATTTTTCCGTAGATCATTTTCTGTAATTCACTTCCGCCAAACTCAGCTTTCGTCTCCCCAATTACATAAACTAAATCGCCAGCTTGTTTAAATTCCTGTGTTGTTACGTGTTTTAAATCGTGTACCAGTCCAACCATCCCAACAGTTGGTGTTGGATATACAGCTTCACCACTACGCTCGTTATACATTGATACATTCCCACCGATAACTGGCGTTTGTAACTTGCGACAAGCTTCACTCATACCGTCTACTGATTTCTCAATTTGCCAGAAGATCTCTGGCTTTTCTGGATTACCAAAGTTTAAGCAATCTGTAATTGCAAGTGGCTCCCCGCCAGAACATACGATATTACGTGCCGCCTCTGCTACTGCAATTTTCCCGCCCATTTCTGGATCTAGATAAATGTAGCGAGAATTACAATCTGTCGTCATTGCTAATCCTTTTTCTGTACCGCGTACACGTATAACCGCTGCATCTGAACCTGGTGTAACGATTGTGCTAGTGCGCACTTGATAATCATATTGATCATATACCCACTCTTTACTTGCAATCGTTGGTTGTTGTAATAGAGATAATAACGTTTCTTTATAATCCTCTACTTGCGGTGTTTCCATTTTCATCTGCTGGAACTCAGCAAAGTATGCTGCTTCTTTTGACGGTTTATAATAAATTGGTGCTTCTTCTGCAAGAGCATCCGCCGGTACTTCAGCTACCATTACATCTTTATGGAATAAGCGAAGCATTTTATCTTCCGTTACTTTCCCCATCGTAACTGCTGCAAGACCATACTTCTCAAATAAATCTACTATTTCTTGCTCTCTACCTTTTTTCACAACGATTAACATACGCTCTTGTGATTCAGATAACATCATTTCATATGGAGTCATTCCTGTTTCACGCTGCGGTACATCATCTAAGTACATTTCAATACCCATACCTGCTTTACTTGCCATTTCTGCAGAAGATGATGTTAAACCAGCAGCTCCCATATCTTGAATTCCAACAAGTGCATCAGACTGAATAAGTTCTAAACATGCTTCAATAAGAAGTTTCTCCATAAATGGATCCCCTACTTGAACCGCCGGACGCTTCGCTTCTGAGCTTTCAGATAGCTCTTCAGATGCGAATGTTGCACCGTGAATACCATCACGACCAGTTGATGCTCCTACGTACATTACTGTATTACCAGCACCATGCGCTTGCCCTTTTTTTATATCTTCATGATTAATTAAGCCTACACACATTGCATTTACAAGTGGATTTCCTTCATAACATGGATCAAACTGTACTTCTCCACCAACAGTAGGAATCCCGATGCAGTTACCGTATCCTGCGATTCCTGCTACTACTTCTTCGAATAAATATTTCACACGTGGTGATTGTAATTCACCGAAACGAAGTGAGTTTAATAGGGCTACCGGACGTGCGCCCATAGAGAATACATCGCGAATAATACCGCCGACACCTGTTGCCGCCCCTTGATATGGCTCAATTGCAGAAGGATGGTTATGACTTTCCATTTTAAACACAACCGCTTGATTATCACCGATATCTACAATTCCAGCGCCTTCTCCAGGTCCTTGTAAGACACGCTCACCTGTCGTTGGAAACTTACGAAGAACTGGCTTTGAATTTTTATAACTACAATGTTCAGACCACATAACAGAGAATAGTCCCGTTTCTGTATAATTCGGCAAACGGCCTAAAATCTTTTCAACCATGGCAAACTCTTCGTCTGTTAGCCCCATTTCCGCATATATACGCTCTTCTTTAATTTGTGTTGGATTTGGCTCAAGCATTAACGACATATGTTTCCCTCCACTGTTTTAAGATAGATTGAAAGACTTTTAACCCTTCAGCACCGCCAAGTAATTCATCTACAGCACGCTCTGGGTGTGGCATCATACCAAGAACATTTCCTTTTTCATTTACAATACCTGCAATATCTGAAACGCTTCCATTCGGATTTTCTACGTAACGGAATGCGATTTGATTATTCTCTTCTAATTGTTTAAGAGTCGCTTCATCACAATAGTAATTTCCTTCGCCATGTGCAATTGGAATGTTAATTACTTCATCTTTTTCATATTGTGATGTAAACATCGTTTCATTATTTTCAACACGTAACTGAACAGTACGGCACATAAACTTTAAGTTTTCGTTTCTCATTAATGCTCCTGGTAGTAATCCTGATTCAACAAGAATCTGGAATCCATTACATACACCTAAAATCGGCTTTCCTTGCTCAGCAGCTTTTTGCACTGCTTTCATTGCATTAGCAAAGCGAGAAATAGCACCACAGCGTAAGTAGTCACCGTAAGAGAATCCACCTGGTAAGAGAATCGCATCATACTCATCTAAGTTCTCTGTATCATGCCAAACGTAATCTACTTCTTCGCCAAGCTCATCTTTAATTGCATGAAACATATCAACATCACAGTTCGAACCTGGAAATACTATTACGGCAAATTTCACTGTGCGACAACCTCCTCAACTTCATAACGGTAGTCTTCCATTACAACGTTTGCTAATAGTTTTTCGCACATTTCTTTTACCTTGCTATCCAAATCAGATACTGATTTATCAATTGTTAATTCCATATACTTTCCGATTCGAACGTCTTGTACTTCTGTAAATGAAAGACTATGAAGTGCTCCCTTTACCGCAGTTCCTTGTGGATCTAATACACTTTCTCTTAACGTTATATATACCTTAACTTTATACATGTGAAGCTCCCCCTAAACGTTTTAAAATTTCTTCATATGCTTCTGTTAAATTCCCAAGATCACGACGGAATACATCTTTATCAAATTTTTCATTGCTCGTTTCATCCCATAAACGGCAAGTATCTGGTGAAATTTCATCTGCTAATATGATTTCCCCTTCTTCTGTTACGCCAAACTCTAATTTGAAATCTACTAATCTTACACGACAGCTTGCGAAATGCTCAATCAACACTTGATTGATTTGTAGAGCTGCATCTCGTAATACGCTTACTTGCTCTGGTGTTGCAACATTTAACAAACGAATATGATCTTCCGTTACAAGTGGATCTCCTAAATCATCATCTTTGTAGTAAAATTCTACGATTGGTGCTGTAAGAGCAGTTCCTTCTTCCATTCCTAGTCTTTTTGAAAGACTACCTGCAATTACGTTTCTTGTGACAACTTCTAATGGAATAATACTCACCTTTTTGACAAGTTGTTCTGTATCAGATAACTTCTCTACAAAATGTGTTTTAATTCCAACTTCTTGTAACTTTCTGAACAATAAAGTTGTAATCTCATTGTTCAAACGACCTTTTCCTGTAATTGTCGCTTTTTTCTCCCCATTGAAAGCAGTCGCACTATCTTTGTACTCTACCCAAACCATATCTGCTGCTTCTGTACGATAAATTCTTTTTGCCTTACCTTCATACAGCAATTCTAGCTTTTGCATTTCGCAAGCCCCCTGTAGTTTGAAAAATGTGAATAATATTTTTATAAAGAATGGCACAGAATGACTCTATTCTGTGCCATATGAAATTTTACGCTTCGTTTAATCCAAGGCGTTCAAAGATTGTATCAACGTGTTGCATATGATGTTCATAATTGAAACATTCGTTAATTTCTTCTTGCGTTAACTTACTTGTAATACGCTCGTCAGCTTCTACAAGCTCTTTAAATTGTACTTGTGTTTCCCAAGCTTCCATTGCTTTAGGCTGTACGATATCATAAGCTTCTTCACGTACCAGACCTTTGTCAATTAGTGTAAGCATTACGCGCTGAGAGTAAATTAAGCCGTATGTTCTTGTCATATTGCGTTTCATATTCTCTGGGAATACAGTTAAGTTTTTAACGATATTACCAAAGCGATTTAACATGTAATTTAACGCGATTGTAGCATCTGGTAAAATTACGCGTTCTGCAGAAGAGTGAGAGATATCACGCTCATGCCATAACGGAACATTCTCGTAAGCTGTCATCATATAACCGCGGATAACACGAGCTAAACCAGTCATATTTTCAGATCCAATTGGATTACGTTTATGCGGCATTGCAGAAGAACCTTTTTGACCTTTTGCGAAAGCCTCTTCAACTTCACGTGTTTCACTCTTTTGTAAACCACGAATCTCAACTGCCATCTTTTCAACAGATGTTGCGATTAGTGCAAGTGTTGACATGTAATGTGCATGACGATCACGTTGCAATGTTTGTGTTGAAATTGGTGCTGCTTCTAATCCTAAGTTTTCACAAACATACTTTTCTACGAATGGATCAATATTTGCATATGTACCAACCGCACCAGATAATTTACCAACGCGAACTGTATCAGCAGCTTGTTTGAAACGCTCTACGTTACGTTTCATTTCTTCATACCAAAGACCAAGTTTTAAACCAAATGTTGTTGGCTCTGCATGTACACCGTGTGTTCTTCCCATCATAATCGTGTATTTATGCTCTTTCGCTTTATTAGCTAAAATGCTAACAAAGTTTTCTAAGTCTTTTAACAAGATTTCATTTGCTTGTTTTAAGATATAAGATAAAGCTGTATCTACTACGTCTGTAGATGTTAAACCGTAATGAACCCATTTACGTTCTTCACCTAATGTTGGTGTTTCTGATACAGCACGAGTGAAAGCAACTACGTCATGACGTGTTTCTTTTTCAATTTCATAAATACGATCAATATCAAATGATGCATGTTCACGAATTTTTTTCACATCTTCTTTTGGAATATCGCCAAGCTCAGCCCATGCTTCACACGCTAAAATCTCAACTTCTAACCACGCTTTAAATTTGTTCTCTTCCGTCCAAATCGCACCCATTTCAGGGCGTGTATAACGATTAATCATCTTTTTCCCTCCAACAGTTGTTCTTGATGGTCCCAAATATGCAAACTCTTCGCTTTTTCTAGAGCGACTTCAATATTATCATTTAAAATATTAACATGCCCCATTTTTCGCTGCGCTTTTGCTTCTTCTTTTCCATACAAGTGTAAATAGCACCCGGTTAATCTATTCACTTGTCCTAGGACCCCTTCTATATGTTCGCCTAAAATGTTAATCATGACAACTGGTTTTAACAAATTTGTTTCTCCAAGAGGTAAATTACAGATTGCTCGAATATGTTGACCAAATTGACTCGTTTCACATGCATCAAGCGTATAATGCCCTGAGTTGTGAGGTCTTGGTGCTAATTCATTAATGTAAATCTCACCGTCAGCTGTAGCAAACATCTCTACCGCTAGTGTTCCCACAAGTTTTAATTCATCCGCAAGTACTTTTGCATAAGTAATTGCTTTTTGAGAAAGTTCTTCTGTAATGCGAGCTGGAACGATAGATTCATGTAAAATGTTATTCACATGAATATTTTCTGCTACGGGAAATACTTTCGTTTCACCACTTACACTACGAGTTACAATAACTGATATTTCTTTTTCAAAAGGTACCCATTTTTCAAGAATGCATTCTGCTTTATTAGTAAGCTCTTTTGCTCTCACAACATCAGCTTCACTCTTTAAAACCACTTGCCCTTTACCATCGTATCCACCTGTCGTTGTTTTTAAGACAGAAGGGAAAGATAACTCTTTAATTGCTTCTGTAAGTTGATCTTGATTTTGAACCAATCTATACGATGCTACCGGTAACCCCGCTTTTTCAATTGCATTCTTTTCAGTAAAACGATTTTGCGTTTTATTTAATAATTGACTACCTTGTGGTAAATACGCATGTTTCTCAAGCCATTGTAAACATCTATAATCAATATTCTCAAATTCATATGTGACAACGTCGCTTATCTCTGCTAAATGCTGAATTGCTTTTAGATCGTCATAAGATGCAACAATCTCAATATCAGCAACTTGTGCACATGGTGAATGCTTTGTAGGATCTAAAACAGCAATTTTATAACCCATCTCCTTAGCTGCCATCGCCATCATTCTTCCAAGCTGGCCGCCTCCAATAATGCCGATTGTTTTTCCAGGTAAGATGATTCTCGTCATACTAGCTCACTACCTTCACGCACAGTTTTCTCAATAGCCTCTCGTCTCAACTCTAATGCATCATGTATGTCATCATGAAATGATCCAAGTATTTGTGCAGCAAGCAATCCAGCATTTGTTGAACCAGCCTTACCAATTGCAACAGTTGCAACTGGAACCCCTCCTGGCATTTGGACAATGGATAATAACGAATCTAGGCCGTTTAACGCTTTTGATTGAACTGGGACACCGATTACAGGAAGATTTGTCTTCGCTGCAACCATTCCTGGTAAATGTGCTGCTCCACCAGCTCCAGCAATAATAACTTTTAATCCACGTTCACGAGCTGTTTCTGCATATTCAAACATATAATCCGGAGTCCGATGAGCAGATACAACTTTTTTCTCATACGGTATATTTAATTCATCTAAAATGTCACAAGCATATTTCATTGTTTCCCAGTCTGACGTGCTTCCCATTATGACTCCAACTAGTGATTTCATATTAGAATCCCCCCGATTCAAATAAAAAAAGCCTGAAATAGAACAGTTTCTCTTTTACTATGAGAGAAAGCGCTCTACTCAGGCATACGTATCCCTTGTGAATAGAAAAATACCGAGTGACTTTCCCTCATAGTCTAACGAATAACGGTCGTTAGGTAGAGACTTGCAGGCCATATCCCCGCGATTATATGAGGTCTTATATATTATTGTTTCTATGGCTATATTAACAATATTTCATAAACAATGTCAATAAATAATCGAATGTTTTTTTATTAGTCATCGATAACGTTCGTGTTTTAGTTATATTCAAAAGAAGAATTGCAACTATATACAAGAAGGCAAGGGAATTAGAATATATATTTCTAGAGATCTATTTTACGTATAACTGTTTATATGGTACTTCAGTATGTTTTAATTAATATATATACACTCTTGTGTTCTATACATCAATAGAACTTATATTATAACGATTTAATTTCTAAGGAGGAATAACCGTGAAAAAAATAACTGTGTTATTATCCTATTTATTTTTCTCCATCGCAGTAATTTCTATAATTATTGAATACTTATTTATATCAGCCCATTTTTTCTACTCTCATTATTTAAAATATACACTTATGATAGAAATAATCTTTCCTATCTTAGGGATTATTTTAGGAGCATTCGGAAAATCAGGAGTACAAAAAATCATTGCCATTATTTTAAACAGCCTCTATTTCATTCTTTTTTCGTCTTTAGCGTTATTAAATTTATGGATTTTAACCTTCGGTAAATAAAAATAAACACAAAAAAACCTAAGTCGAAACGACTTAGGTTTTTGCTTGGCGACGTCCTACTCTCACAGGGACAAGGTCCCAACTACCATCGGCGCTAGAGAGCTTAACTTCCGTGTTCGGTATGGGAACGGGTGTGACCTCTCTGCCATCATCACCAAACTATTGAAGGTATATTCCTTCAAAACTAGATAACATTTGCTTCATATTATATGGTTAAGTCCTCGATCTATTAGTATTCGTCAGCTCCACATGTCACCATGCTTCCACCTCGAACCTATCAACCTGATCATCTTTCAGGGATCTTACTAGCTTACGCTATGGGAAATCTCATCTTGAGGGGGGCTTCATGCTTAGATGCTTTCAGCACTTATCCCTTCCGCACATAGCTACCCAGCTATGCCCTTGGCAGAACAACTGGTACACCAGCGGTGCGTCCATCCCGGTCCTCTCGTACTAAGGACAGCTCCTCTCAAATTTCCTGCGCCCACGACGGATAGGGACCGAACTGTCTCACGACGTTCTGAACCCAGCTCGCGTACCGCTTTAATGGGCGAACAGCCCAACCCTTGGGACCGACTACAGCCCCAGGATGCGATGAGCCGACATCGAGGTGCCAAACCTCCCCGTCGATGTGGACTCTTGGGGGAGATAAGCCTGTTATCCCCGGGGTAGCTTTTATCCGTTGAGCGATGGCCCTTCCATGCGGAACCACCGGATCACTAAGCCCGACTTTCGTCCCTGCTCGACTTGTAGGTCTCGCAGTCAAGCTCCCTTATGCCTTTGCACTCTACGAATGATTTCCAACCATTCTGAGGGAACCTTTGGGCGCCTCCGTTACACTTTAGGAGGCGACCGCCCCAGTCAAACTGCCCACCTGACACTGTCTCCCGGGTCGATAAGACCCGTAGGTTAGAATTTCAATACAGTCAGGGCGGTATCCCACCAGCGCCTCCACCGAAGCTAGCGCTCCGGTTTCAATGGCTCCCGCCTATCCTGTACAAACTGTACCAAAATTCAATATCAGGCTACAGTAAAGCTCCACGGGGTCTTTCCGTCCTGTCGCGGGTAACCTGCATCTTCACAGGTACTATAATTTCACCGAGTCTCTGGTTGAGACAGTGCCCAAATCGTTACACCTTTCGTGCGGGTCGGAACTTACCCGACAAGGAATTTCGCTACCTTAGGACCGTTATAGTTACGGCCGCCGTTTACTGGGGCTTCAGTTCAGAGCTTCGCTTACGCTAACCCCTCTCCTTAACCTTCCAGCACCGGGCAGGTGTCAGCCCCTATACTTCGCCTTACGGCTTCGCAGAGACCTGTGTTTTTGCTAAACAGTCGCTTGGGCCTATTCACTGCGGCTTTCCGTTAAGAAAGCACCCCTTCTCCCGAAGTTACGGGGTCATTTTGCCGAGTTCCTTAACCAGAGTTCTCTCGCACACCTTAGGATTCTCTCCTCGCCTACCTGTGTCGGTTTGCGGTACAGGCACCTTTTATCTCGCTAGAAGCTTTTCTTGGCAGCGGGGAATCAAAGACTTCGCTCCATAAGGAGCTTCCCCATCACAGCTCAGCCTTCACGATAAGCGGATTTGCCTACTTATCAGCCTAACTGCTTGGACGTGCACAACCAATCGCACGCTTCTTCTATCCTTCTGCGTCCCTCCATTGCTCAAACGATAAAGAGGTGGTACAGGAATATCAACCTGTTGTCCATCGCCTACGCCTGTCGGCCTCGGCTTAGGTCCTGACTAACCCTGAGCGGACGAGCCTTCCTCAGGAAACCTTAGGCATTCGGTGGACGGGATTCTCACCCGTCTTTCGCTACTCATACCGGCATTCTCACTTCTAAGCGCTCCACCAGTCCTTCCGGTCTGACTTCACTGCACTTAGAACGCTCCCCTACCACTGATACCATTGGTATCAATTCGCAGCTTCGGTGGTGTATTTAGCCCCGGTACATTTTCGGCGCAGAGTCACTCGACTAGTGAGCTATTACGCACTCTTTAAATGGTGGCTGCTTCTGAGCCAACATCCTAGTTGTCTAAGCAACTCCACATCCTTTTCCACTTAATACACACTTTGGGACCTTAGCTGGCGATCTGGGCTGTTTCCCTCTTGACTACGGATCTTATCACTCGCAGTCTGACTCCTAAGGATAAGTCATTGGCATTCGGAGTTTGACTGAATTCGGTAATCCGATGAGGACCCCTAGTTCAATCAGTGCTCTACCTCCAAGACTCTTACACTTAAGGCTAGCCCTAAAGCTATTTCGGGGAGAACCAGCTATCTCCAGGTTCGATTGGAATTTCTCCGCTACCCACACCTCATCCCCGCACTTTTCAACGTGCGTGGGTTCGGGCCTCCATTCAGTGTTACCTGAACTTCACCCTGGACATGGGTAGATCACCTGGTTTCGGGTCTACGACCACGTACTAAACGCCCTATTCAGACTCGCTTTCGCTGCGGCTCCGCCTCTTCAGCTTAACCTTGCACGGGATCGTAACTCGCCGGTTCATTCTACAAAAGGCACGCCATCACCCATTAACGGGCTCTGACTATTTGTAGGCACACGGTTTCAGGATCTCTTTCACTCCCCTTCCGGGGTGCTTTTCACCTTTCCCTCACGGTACTGGTTCACTATCGATCACTAGGGAGTATTTAGCCTTGGGAGATGGTCCTCCCAGATTCCGACGGAATTTCACGTGTTCCGCCGTACTCAGGATACATTCAAGAGAGAACGAAGTTTCGACTACGGGGTTATTACCCTCTGTGACGGACCTTTCCAGGTCGCTTCGTCTACCTCGTTCCTTTGTAACTCCGTATAGAATGTCCTACAACCCCAAGAGGCAAGCCTCTTGGTTTGGGCTAGATTCCGTTTCGCTCGCCGCTACTCAGGAAATCGCATTTGCTTTCTCTTCCTCCAGGTACTTAGATGTTTCAGTTCCCTGGGTCTGTCTTCCATACCCTATGTATTCAGGTAAGGATACCATACCATTACGTATAGTGGGTTTCCCCATTCGGAAATCTTCGGATCAAAGCTTACTTACAGCTCCCCGAAGCATATCGGCGTTAGTCCCGTCCTTCATCGACTCCTAGTGTCAAGGCATCCACCGTGCGCCCTTTCTAACTTAACCAAACTAAAATTAAAAAAATATGAGCTACACTGTTATCTAGTTTTCAAAGAACATACATTTAAACTTGAGAGATAGTTCTCTCAAAACTGAACGAAACAAAACAAGTCAACGTTTATTGATGAACTGCGTTCATCAATTCTCCATAGAAAGGAGGTGATCCAGCCGCACCTTCCGATACGGCTACCTTGTTACGACTTCACCCCAATCATCTGTCCCACCTTAGGCGGCTGGCTCCATAAAGGTTACCCCACCGACTTCGGGTGTTACAAACTCTCGTGGTGTGACGGGCGGTGTGTACAAGGCCCGGGAACGTATTCACCGCGGCATGCTGATCCGCGATTACTAGCGATTCCAGCTTCATGTAGGCGAGTTGCAGCCTACAATCCGAACTGAGAACGGTTTTATGAGATTAGCTCCACCTCGCGGTCTTGCAGCTCTTTGTACCGTCCATTGTAGCACGTGTGTAGCCCAGGTCATAAGGGGCATGATGATTTGACGTCATCCCCACCTTCCTCCGGTTTGTCACCGGCAGTCACCTTAGAGTGCCCAACTTAATGATGGCAACTAAGATCAAGGGTTGCGCTCGTTGCGGGACTTAACCCAACATCTCACGACACGAGCTGACGACAACCATGCACCACCTGTCACTCTGCTCCCGAAGGAGAAGCTCTATCTCTAGAGTTTTCAGAGGATGTCAAGACCTGGTAAGGTTCTTCGCGTTGCTTCGAATTAAACCACATGCTCCACCGCTTGTGCGGGCCCCCGTCAATTCCTTTGAGTTTCAGCCTTGCGGCCGTACTCCCCAGGCGGAGTGCTTAATGCGTTAACTTCAGCACTAAAGGGCGGAAACCCTCTAACACTTAGCACTCATCGTTTACGGCGTGGACTACCAGGGTATCTAATCCTGTTTGCTCCCCACGCTTTCGCGCCTCAGTGTCAGTTACAGACCAGAAAGTCGCCTTCGCCACTGGTGTTCCTCCATATCTCTACGCATTTCACCGCTACACATGGAATTCCACTTTCCTCTTCTGCACTCAAGTCTCCCAGTTTCCAATGACCCTCCACGGTTGAGCCGTGGGCTTTCACATCAGACTTAAGAAACCACCTGCGCGCGCTTTACGCCCAATAATTCCGGATAACGCTTGCCACCTACGTATTACCGCGGCTGCTGGCACGTAGTTAGCCGTGGCTTTCTGGTTAGGTACCGTCAAGGTGCCAGCTTATTCAACTAGCACTTGTTCTTCCCTAACAACAGAGTTTTACGACCCGAAAGCCTTCATCACTCACGCGGCGTTGCTCCGTCAGACTTTCGTCCATTGCGGAAGATTCCCTACTGCTGCCTCCCGTAGGAGTCTGGGCCGTGTCTCAGTCCCAGTGTGGCCGATCACCCTCTCAGGTCGGCTACGCATCGTTGCCTTGGTGAGCCGTTACCTCACCAACTAGCTAATGCGACGCGGGTCCATCCATAAGTGACAGCCGAAGCCGCCTTTCAATTTCGAACTATGCAGTTCAAAATATTATCCGGTATTAGCCCCGGTTTCCCGGAGTTATCCCAGTCTTATGGGTAGGTTACCCACGTGTTACTCACCCGTCCGCCGCTAACTTCATAAGAGCAAGCTCTTAATCCATTCGCTCGACTTGCATGTATTAGGCACGCCGCCAGCGTTCATCCTGAGCCAGGATCAAACTCTCCAATAAAGTTAGTTTGTCTAGCATCTAAAAATAAAAATTGACGTTTACGTTGTTTGTTTCGTTCAGTTTTCAAAGAACTTGTTTGTCGCTCATTTGCGACTCCCTTATGTTAACATTTTCATATTTCAATGTCAACCAAGTTTTTTTATTTCTTTTGTCGCTTTCTGCGTTGTTGCTATCGGCGACTTGTTCTATATTACACCTCTATACGCTAATCGTCAACACCTTTTATTCAATTAATAATAAAAAAATTCCCAAAGGTATTTTCTATATTTATTTCAGTTATCCTATTTCTCTATTTCAATGAAAATAATAAAAAAGGACATCCCATTACATACAAGACGTCCTTTTAATTACACATTATATACATGCACTCTTTAAACTTTCGAACTCCTCCTCTCTATTTAAACTATCGTCCTACTCATTCCTTGAGGCGGGACTTTTCTGTCGGGAAATGATAAATAGATCAATTAATTTACTTTTATCCGCCCATACCACTCCAAATAAAACTAAGCCGCCGCCTATTACTATTCTCCACGTTAAAGATTCATTTAATAGAACAATTGAAGCAACAATACTTATTAGCGGCAATGCATTTAAATATAATCCACTTACTGATGCTGTAACTCTCTCTAGTGCTTTATTCCAACACCAATATGCTAAAATTGTCGCTCCAATAACAAGATACATTACACTAAATCCAGTCTTCCAGGTTTCAATCTTTGGGAAACCGTAATAAAAAGTTTCTACCATTGCAAATGGTAATAAAATAACCGATCCAATAATTAAAGTTAATGTTGTAAAAACCTTGTTTGATAGATACTGTTCCTGTTTCGGCTGTTTTAACAATACTGTATAGAAAGCAAATAAGAAGGTGCTTAATAAAATAAGGATATCTCCTATTAAAGATACCTCTTGATCAGCATTGTTAGATGAAATTGTAATAAGAAGTACCCCTATAGCCCCCAATATAATACCGATCCAATAATTCGGCTGAATTTTCTCTTTCAAAAAGAACGCTGAAAAAAGAATTGTAACTAATGGCAATGCAGCATCAATGATACTAACATGTAATCCACTTGTTAAAGAAATCCCGTAGGATGTGAACATAAAATACCCAGCTACACCAGTAAAAGATAGCAAACTCATTCTTTTCCATGGAATATGTTTATGTACGATCGCTTTTTGAAGTTGGCCATATGAAAAAAGCATACAAATTCCACCCGCAAAGAAAAGACGAATAAATAACAAAGTAAATGGTTGAATAGATTCTAATGCCCATTTCGTTGGCGCAATTGCCGTCCCCCATAATATAACAGCCACTAATAACATGCATATTTCTTTCATAATCCCCCACACCCATCAAAAAATATATGTTAACTACCTTAATTATAGATTTTTTCTTAAGTAAAATCCTTTAAAACCACAAAAAGGTTATGTGAAAAATAGCCATCCAGCTCTTTTTCGCATAACCTTTTCATATTAGATCAAAAACATTATTGTTCACTCTACAACTAAATTAACATAAAAAGGTAATTCTTACCTTCAATTGATATTTAAACGTATTACTTTATAACCTTCTTATCACTTTAATATCCAAATTTCATTTTATACCGTTTCTATTTCATTATTTTTTCGTCTTTAACGTTATTAAACTTATGGATTTTAACATTTGGTAAATAAAAATATACACAAAAAAACCTAAGTCGAAACGACTTAGGTTTTTGCTTGGCGACGTCCTACTCTCACAGGGACAAGGTCCCAACTACCATCGGCGCTAGAGAGCTTAACTTCCGTGTTCGGTATGGGAACGGGTGTGACCTCTCTGCCATCATCACCAAACTATTGAAGGTATATTCCTTCAAAACTAGATAACATTTGCTTCATATTATATGGTTAAGTCCTCGATCTATTAGTATTCGTCAGCTCCACATGTCACCATGCTTCCACCTCGAACCTATCAACCTGATCATCTTTCAGGGATCTTACTAGCTTACGCTATGGGAAATCTCATCTTGAGGGGGGCTTCATGCTTAGATGCTTTCAGCACTTATCCCTTCCGCACATAGCTACCCAGCTATGCCCTTGGCAGAACAACTGGTACACCAGCGGTGCGTCCATCCCGGTCCTCTCGTACTAAGGACAGCTCCTCTCAAATTTCCTGCGCCCACGACGGATAGGGACCGAACTGTCTCACGACGTTCTGAACCCAGCTCGCGTACCGCTTTAATGGGCGAACAGCCCAACCCTTGGGACCGACTACAGCCCCAGGATGCGATGAGCCGACATCGAGGTGCCAAACCTCCCCGTCGATGTGGACTCTTGGGGGAGATAAGCCTGTTATCCCCGGGGTAGCTTTTATCCGTTGAGCGATGGCCCTTCCATGCGGAACCACCGGATCACTAAGCCCGACTTTCGTCCCTGCTCGACTTGTAGGTCTCGCAGTCAAGCTCCCTTATGCCTTTGCACTCTACGAATGATTTCCAACCATTCTGAGGGAACCTTTGGGCGCCTCCGTTACACTTTAGGAGGCGACCGCCCCAGTCAAACTGCCCACCTGACACTGTCTCCCGGGTCGATAAGACCCGTAGGTTAGAATTTCAATACAGTCAGGGCGGTATCCCACCAGCGCCTCCACCGAAGCTAGCGCTCCGGTTTCAATGGCTCCCGCCTATCCTGTACAAACTGTACCAAAATTCAATATCAGGCTACAGTAAAGCTCCACGGGGTCTTTCCGTCCTGTCGCGGGTAACCTGCATCTTCACAGGTACTATAATTTCACCGAGTCTCTGGTTGAGACAGTGCCCAAATCGTTACACCTTTCGTGCGGGTCGGAACTTACCCGACAAGGAATTTCGCTACCTTAGGACCGTTATAGTTACGGCCGCCGTTTACTGGGGCTTCAGTTCAGAGCTTCGCTTACGCTAACCCCTCTCCTTAACCTTCCAGCACCGGGCAGGTGTCAGCCCCTATACTTCGCCTTACGGCTTCGCAGAGACCTGTGTTTTTGCTAAACAGTCGCTTGGGCCTATTCACTGCGGCTTTCCGTTAAGAAAGCACCCCTTCTCCCGAAGTTACGGGGTCATTTTGCCGAGTTCCTTAACCAGAGTTCTCTCGCACACCTTAGGATTCTCTCCTCGCCTACCTGTGTCGGTTTGCGGTACAGGCACCTTTTATCTCGCTAGAAGCTTTTCTTGGCAGCGGGGAATCAAAGACTTCGCTCCATAAGGAGCTTCCCCATCACAGCTCAGCCTTCACGATAAGCGGATTTGCCTACTTATCAGCCTAACTGCTTGGACGTGCACAACCAATCGCACGCTTCTTCTATCCTTCTGCGTCCCTCCATTGCTCAAACGATAAAGAGGTGGTACAGGAATATCAACCTGTTGTCCATCGCCTACGCCTGTCGGCCTCGGCTTAGGTCCTGACTAACCCTGAGCGGACGAGCCTTCCTCAGGAAACCTTAGGCATTCGGTGGACGGGATTCTCACCCGTCTTTCGCTACTCATACCGGCATTCTCACTTCTAAGCGCTCCACCAGTCCTTCCGGTCTGACTTCACTGCACTTAGAACGCTCCCCTACCACTGATACCATTGGTATCAATTCGCAGCTTCGGTGGTGTATTTAGCCCCGGTACATTTTCGGCGCAGAGTCACTCGACTAGTGAGCTATTACGCACTCTTTAAATGGTGGCTGCTTCTGAGCCAACATCCTAGTTGTCTAAGCAACTCCACATCCTTTTCCACTTAATACACACTTTGGGACCTTAGCTGGCGATCTGGGCTGTTTCCCTCTTGACTACGGATCTTATCACTCGCAGTCTGACTCCTAAGGATAAGTCATTGGCATTCGGAGTTTGACTGAATTCGGTAATCCGATGAGGACCCCTAGTTCAATCAGTGCTCTACCTCCAAGACTCTTACACTTAAGGCTAGCCCTAAAGCTATTTCGGGGAGAACCAGCTATCTCCAGGTTCGATTGGAATTTCTCCGCTACCCACACCTCATCCCCGCACTTTTCAACGTGCGTGGGTTCGGGCCTCCATTCAGTGTTACCTGAACTTCACCCTGGACATGGGTAGATCACCTGGTTTCGGGTCTACGACCACGTACTAAACGCCCTATTCAGACTCGCTTTCGCTGCGGCTCCGCCTCTTCAGCTTAACCTTGCACGGGATCGTAACTCGCCGGTTCATTCTACAAAAGGCACGCCATCACCCATTAACGGGCTCTGACTATTTGTAGGCACACGGTTTCAGGATCTCTTTCACTCCCCTTCCGGGGTGCTTTTCACCTTTCCCTCACGGTACTGGTTCACTATCGATCACTAGGGAGTATTTAGCCTTGGGAGATGGTCCTCCCAGATTCCGACGGAATTTCACGTGTTCCGCCGTACTCAGGATACATTCAAGAGAGAACGAAGTTTCGACTACGGGGTTATTACCCTCTGTGACGGACCTTTCCAGGTCGCTTCGTCTACCTCGTTCCTTTGTAACTCCGTATAGAATGTCCTACAACCCCAAGAGGCAAGCCTCTTGGTTTGGGCTAGATTCCGTTTCGCTCGCCGCTACTCAGGAAATCGCATTTGCTTTCTCTTCCTCCAGGTACTTAGATGTTTCAGTTCCCTGGGTCTGTCTTCCATACCCTATGTATTCAGGTAAGGATACCATACCATTACGTATAGTGGGTTTCCCCATTCGGAAATCTTCGGATCAAAGCTTACTTACAGCTCCCCGAAGCATATCGGCGTTAGTCCCGTCCTTCATCGACTCCTAGTGTCAAGGCATCCACCGTGCGCCCTTTCTAACTTAACCAAACTAAAATTAAAAAAATATGAGCTACACTGTTATCTAGTTTTCAAAGAACATACATTTAAACTTGAGAGATAGTTCTCTCAAAACTGAACGAAACAAAACAAGTCAACGTTTATTGATGAACTGCGTTCATCAATTCTCCATAGAAAGGAGGTGATCCAGCCGCACCTTCCGATACGGCTACCTTGTTACGACTTCACCCCAATCATCTGTCCCACCTTAGGCGGCTGGCTCCATAAAGGTTACCCCACCGACTTCGGGTGTTACAAACTCTCGTGGTGTGACGGGCGGTGTGTACAAGGCCCGGGAACGTATTCACCGCGGCATGCTGATCCGCGATTACTAGCGATTCCAGCTTCATGTAGGCGAGTTGCAGCCTACAATCCGAACTGAGAACGGTTTTATGAGATTAGCTCCACCTCGCGGTCTTGCAGCTCTTTGTACCGTCCATTGTAGCACGTGTGTAGCCCAGGTCATAAGGGGCATGATGATTTGACGTCATCCCCACCTTCCTCCGGTTTGTCACCGGCAGTCACCTTAGAGTGCCCAACTTAATGATGGCAACTAAGATCAAGGGTTGCGCTCGTTGCGGGACTTAACCCAACATCTCACGACACGAGCTGACGACAACCATGCACCACCTGTCACTCTGCTCCCGAAGGAGAAGCTCTATCTCTAGAGTTTTCAGAGGATGTCAAGACCTGGTAAGGTTCTTCGCGTTGCTTCGAATTAAACCACATGCTCCACCGCTTGTGCGGGCCCCCGTCAATTCCTTTGAGTTTCAGCCTTGCGGCCGTACTCCCCAGGCGGAGTGCTTAATGCGTTAACTTCAGCACTAAAGGGCGGAAACCCTCTAACACTTAGCACTCATCGTTTACGGCGTGGACTACCAGGGTATCTAATCCTGTTTGCTCCCCACGCTTTCGCGCCTCAGTGTCAGTTACAGACCAGAAAGTCGCCTTCGCCACTGGTGTTCCTCCATATCTCTACGCATTTCACCGCTACACATGGAATTCCACTTTCCTCTTCTGCACTCAAGTCTCCCAGTTTCCAATGACCCTCCACGGTTGAGCCGTGGGCTTTCACATCAGACTTAAGAAACCACCTGCGCGCGCTTTACGCCCAATAATTCCGGATAACGCTTGCCACCTACGTATTACCGCGGCTGCTGGCACGTAGTTAGCCGTGGCTTTCTGGTTAGGTACCGTCAAGGTGCCAGCTTATTCAACTAGCACTTGTTCTTCCCTAACAACAGAGTTTTACGACCCGAAAGCCTTCATCACTCACGCGGCGTTGCTCCGTCAGACTTTCGTCCATTGCGGAAGATTCCCTACTGCTGCCTCCCGTAGGAGTCTGGGCCGTGTCTCAGTCCCAGTGTGGCCGATCACCCTCTCAGGTCGGCTACGCATCGTTGCCTTGGTGAGCCGTTACCTCACCAACTAGCTAATGCGACGCGGGTCCATCCATAAGTGACAGCCGAAGCCGCCTTTCAATTTCGAACTATGCAGTTCAAAATATTATCCGGTATTAGCCCCGGTTTCCCGGAGTTATCCCAGTCTTATGGGTAGGTTACCCACGTGTTACTCACCCGTCCGCCGCTAACTTCATAAGAGCAAGCTCTTAATCCATTCGCTCGACTTGCATGTATTAGGCACGCCGCCAGCGTTCATCCTGAGCCAGGATCAAACTCTCCAATAAAGTTAGTTTGTCTAGCATCTAAAAATAAAAATTGACGTTCACGTTGTTTGTTTCGTTCAGTTTTCAAAGAACTTATCTGCCGCTCATTTGCGACTCCCTTATGTTAACATTTTCATATTTCAATGTCAACCAAGTTTTTTTATTTCTTTTGTCGCTTTCTGCGTTGTTGCTATCGGCGACTTGTCCTATATTACACCTCAATACTCTAATCGTCAACACCTTTTTATAAAGAAATTTAATTTAGTACCTTTGCACTCTTTTAACTCTAGATAAGGACCTACAAAGGTTTCATTAAAATAGCAACCTTCGTCTACTTTTCTTTACCAATCTATTCTTCTAAACACTATTCAATTTAGGCACTTCTCTATTTCAAAGGACTCGCTTCCCCCATCTTACCGAACTCATACGATTGATTCTTTTCAGCTAAACTAGCAACCTTATTTTAACAATTAATAGTATATAATTAGAAAGTTGTTTTATTTTTTATTACCACTCCCTATTCCCCTTTGTTTATCAAATTGTAATATTAATAACATTCTATTAGAAACAGGTGACGATATGAAAGATATACGTATTCTTATAGCAGATGACGATAAAGAAATTCGAGACTTATTAAAAAGATATTTAGAGCGAGAATTATATATGGTAGATACTGCAATTAATGGCGAAGAAGCGTTGTGCTTATTTAACCAAAATAACTACAACCTCGTTATATTAGATCTTATGATGCCGAAAGTAGATGGTATCGAGGTGTGCAGAAAACTTAGAGATACAACCAACATTCCTATATTAATGCTAACTGCTAAAGATCACGAAGTTGATAAAATTTTGGGCTTAAGCATAGGTGCTGATGATTATATTACGAAACCTTTCAGTATTCACGAAGTGATTGCAAGAGTAAAAGCTCTTATGCGACGTTTTTTAGTTCTTGGAAGTAATACTAACGTACAAGAGAAAACAGCTTTAACATTTAAAGGACTAACTATCGATTTTAAAAAATACACAGTCCATACGAACGGAAAAGAAATCAACTTAACTGGAAAAGAACTTGAACTATTAAGATTCTTCGCTTCAAACCCAGAGCAAGTATTTACAAAAACACAACTCTTTCGAAATGTATGGGACGATAATTATATAGAAGATGATAATACCGTTATGGTGCATATTAGAAAGCTTAGAAAGAAAATAGAAATCAATTCTTCCAATCCAAAATTTATTCAGACTGTATGGGGAATCGGTTATAAGTTTGTAGGTGAAAAGGTTGAAAATTGATAAGGTCCTCTTTCTTATTTCATTACAACTTATCATTTGCGGACTTTTAAATATAGATATGGGATACCATGTAAAAGTATCTTTATTTATTGCTCTTATCATAATCACAATATACCTTTTCTTTTCAAGAGTTCACTTTATTCAAAGCAACGAATCGATGGTTACTAAATTAAGCCGTGCACTTAAAGGGAATTTACAAACGAGGCTATTCACAAATAACGACCGTTCATTAAATAATATCGTGTTTTCAATAAACGAATTAATAGCTGCATTAGAAAAGGGTCAGATCGAAGCAAGGAAATCCCAAGAAGCTAGAAAACAACTTTTATCTAATATCTCACATGATATCCGGACACCACTCACTTCTATTATTGGATATATTGATGCTTTAAAAGATGATGTCGCTACTTCTGAAGTAGAAAAGCAAGAATATCTTGAAATACTTTATAAGAAATCGAATGACTTAAAACATCTGGTCGATGAAATCTTTAATATGGCCAAGCTAGATGCTGATGAATTTCCATTAAAAGAAGAAGAACTCGATTTTTCTGAAGTTACTAGAGAAGTATTAATCGAATTCTTACCCGAGCTATCAAAACATAACATTGAACTACAAGTTCTCATACCAGAATCTACTTCTCCTATTATTGCAGATCACCTTAGCCTTATACGAATTATAGGTAATCTAATAAAAAACGCTATCCATCACGGAAAAGCTGGGAAAATAGTAGGAGTCGAACTACTAGAAACCAATACAGAATATGAGCTTCTTATTTGGGACAAGGGACCCGGTATTCCAAAACATGATTTACAAAACGTATTTAAGCGGATGTACCGCAGCGAACAATCAAGAAATCCTTCTTACGGTGGTAGTGGCCTCGGACTTTCTATTTCTAAAGCCCTCGTTGAAAAAAATGGTGGGCGTATATGGGTTGACAGTATTCCCCGGGAACGAACTACTTTTAGTTTTTCCGTCCCAAAACACACTATTTTTAAGAAATAGTTAAGAAATGATTAATATGCAGTTAAACCTTCCTTTTTATTATGTAATTAAGAACTTATAGAAAGTAGGTGCCCCCTATAAATACAATTATAAAAACGACAAACCTTACTAAAGTTTATGGGACCCAAAAGTCAGTAGATAATCTAAATATAAATGTACAGCAAGGAGAGATTTATGGATTCATAGGGCGTAACGGTGCTGGTAAAACAACTACAATCCGTATGCTGCTTAGTCTTATAAAACCTACAAGTGGAAATATAGAAATATTCGGTGAGGATTTACTTCGGAATCAAAAAGACATTTTAAGAAGAATTGGTTCTATCGTTGAAGTCCCAGGATTTTATGAAAACTTAACTGCAAGAGAGAACTTATTAATTAATGCAAAGATAATTGGAGTTCACAAAAGGAATGCAATTGAAGAAGCATTAGAAATTGTAGGCTTGCAGCACGAAACAAAAAAACTAGTAGGAAAATACTCTTTAGGAATGAAGCAACGCTTAGGAATTGCACGTGCTCTCCTCCATTATCCTGAACTACTCATACTAGATGAACCAACTAACGGACTAGATCCAATCGGTATTAAAGAAATGCGAAAACTCATTAAATCTTTAGCTCAAGACAGAAATATAACGATACTCATTTCTAGTCATATATTAGCTGAGGTGGAACAACTAGTCGATCGTATGGGAATTATTCATGAAGGAAGGTTATTAGAAGAAGTTTCTCTTGATACACTGCGTAAAGCCAATCGTAAGTACATAGAATTCCAGGTAAATAATGATAATAAAGCTGCGATGCTATTAGAAAATCATTTTCAAATTTTTGATTATGAGGTACATGATGAAGGAAATATTCGCGTTTATTCTCACTTTGGACAGCAAGGACACATCAATAGAACGTTAGTTCGCAATGATGTTGAAGTATTAAAAATTATGATGAGCGAAGATAGACTAGAAGATTATTTCACCAAACTAGTTGGAGGTGGCACAATTGGTTAATCTACTCTATACAGAACTATTAAAATTAAAACGCTCTAATATGTTTTTGATTAGTATTATCGGGGCAGGTGTCGCACCTTTTCTAGTAGTTGTAGCATCTTATATACATATAAAAACAAAACAGCCTACCCCTACTATTTTGTTTCATCAATTATTCACTGAAGTTAACTTGTATACTACTTTAGTTATAGGATTCCCCTTATATGGAGTTGTAATCGCTTATCTATTTACCCGCGAATACACGGAAGATACATTAAAAAATTTGCTAACTATCCCAGTATCACGTATTAGCTTTATTATAAGTAAATTTATCCTTCTATTTCTTTGGATTATGATGCTAACTTTAGTCGCTTGGGCGCTAACTTTATTATTAGGGCTAATAGGTAGCTTCCCTGGATTTAGTATCACCTTACTTTTAGGCTCTCTCGTGAAATTTTTAATATGTGGTGGACTTCTCTTTCTTTTGTCTTCACCTATTGTACTATTAACTCTTGTAATGAAGACCTATGTACCGCCTATTATATTAACAATCATTATTACAATGACTAACCTTATGCTCGTAAACTCAAAGCATAAAGATTTATTTCCGTGGACCGCTACCCTAGATATAGCAAATAACGAATTACAATCCACATATCCACCAGAGTATTCTTATATCATCATTGCAGTAACAGCTATTTTCGGATTTATTACAACACTATTCTATTTTAAAAGAGTAGATATTCATTAATTTATAGGAGTGAAACTATGAGCGATCTTATCATTGCCTTCATACTTGGCATTGTAGAAGGGTTAGCAGAATTTTTACCCATCTCTTCTACTGGCCATCTTATATTAGTCGGACATTTATTAGGTTTTGAAGGAGAAAGGGCAAAAACGTTTGAAATTGTCATACAGTTAGGGGCAATTTTAGCTATCGCGATTTTATATCATAAACGCCTTGTTTCTTTATGTAATATTAAACCCCTTCTACGGAAAGAGAAAAAATTCAATGCATTACATGTTTTTCTAGGTGTATTCCCAGCAGTAGTTGTTGGCTTATTATTACATGATGTTATTAAAACATACTTATTCCAGCCGTATACTGTCGTAATCGGACTTGTAGCAGGAGCAATTCTTATGATTTTTGCAGAAGTAAAAAAGGCAGAGGCAACCTCTTTTTCACTAGATGATTTAACATACCGTCAAGCATTAACAATTGGATTGTTTCAATGCTTAGCAGTATATCCTGGCTTCTCAAGGGCTGGCTCTACTATTTCTGGAGGGCTATTAGCGAAAGTAAATTATAAGGCTGCATCTGAGTTCTCTTTTCTCATTGCCATTCCTGTAATGGTCGGAGCTACAGGGTTAGACTTATTAAAAAGTTGGAAGTATTTAAGTGTAGATGATATTCCTATGTTTGCGGTAGGATTCATTACCTCTTTTCTTGTAGCAATGCTAGCGGTAATAACTTTCCTGAAGCTTTTAGAAAAGATAGGTTTAAAACCTTTTGCATATTATCGTATTTTGTTAGCCATCTTATTTACACTTTTCGTATTGCTATAGCTTCATATAAGCCACATATTATTAAACCGATATTCAAGGAATATCGGTTTTTATCTATTTCACCTCTAGTATTACTCGCTTCAATATGGCATAGTGGGTAATAGATCAATATTAATATTCCCAATATTCTTTACTACCAATCAACACTTCATTAAAATATGTAACGTTAAAAGCTATATTTGAAATCCGAACCTAGTAATAGCATTTCTTCTTTAAACACATATACTGAATTAAAAATAAGCACCTCAATTGATTAAGTATACCTATTACACCACGATAGAACAAATGTTCCCAACCCTTTACATCACTACTTCCTTGTATTTAAGTAATCGTACTATAGTTTTTTCACTTGCACTTATCTTCTCTTCGAAAGACCCCCAATTATAAGATTTAAGTAGGTTTTATCCTATGTCCATATACAAACAGCTGCAAGGTTTAACGTTAGAAAAACAAATCGGATTGCTAACAAATCATTTAGTTTCATTTAATAGTATTAACACGAAGTCGGTATTATAGATGAACTATATGGCATCTTAAAAAACTTCCCTTATTTTCAAGAACATCCTGAGCATGTATGGATTCAATATATCCCTCATAATCCAATAGGGAGGAAAAATGCATTTGCGTTTGTAAAAGGGAAACATGATTCAACTTCTACTATTATCTATCATTCTCATTTAGATACGGTCGGCATTGAAGACTTCAGATCGTTAAAGGAACATGCTTTCTCTCCTGAAACACTCGAACAATATTTTGAAACCTATAAAAGTGATACAAATGTTCAAACCGACGCAAAATCTGGAGAGTGGTTCTTTGGCCGTGGTTCTCTTGATATGAAAATCGGTGCTGCCATTCATCTAGCCAATATACTATACTTCTCAGAACATGTGCATTTAATCGAAGGAAATCTACTTCTCTTATTCAATGGAGATGAAGAAGGGGAACATCGTGAAATTATCTCTGCCTTAACCGAACTAAAAAGATTGAAGCAAGAAAAACAATTACAGTATCGTTTGGCTATTAACAATGATTTTATAACACCTTTATATGATGGAGATACTCAGCGCTACATTTATACAGGAACTGCAGGTAAACTTCTTCCTCGTTTCTATATTTACGGAAGAGAAGTACACGTAGGCGATACATTGTCTGGCATTGATCCTAATTTTATTGCAACCCAAATCACAAATAGACTACATAACAACTATATCCATTACCATATGAAACAATCCGCAAATTAAAAATCCCGTCTATTACTATGGGCGTCTACGGGAAAAATGGCCATAAATGGACAGAACGGGTTTATAAACCATATTCATTCAGCTATTACTTTTATTGATCCGTAATACAGCAATACAAATTTTAAATGACTACAAAACTATTACAAATAAGCAAATTGCCCAGGGCTTATAAAGAAAATGAACTTTAACTAAAGTGAGGTAAATATACAAATGAATCCATTAGCGCAAACATATTGGGATACTTATTGGGGGAACAATGAAAAACCGAAATCCGTTACAGCTTGGCAATTTGGTGATTCTCCTGATTATCTCGCTAAACTAGTCATTGATGGTGTTAAAACCGCAACATGCTCCGGTCATATTTTTTATGAATTAGAAAACGAACCGCTGCCGACAACTAAAGATTATAGTATTATACTCAATAGTCAGGATGAACCTGTAGCACTTATTAAGACAATAGAAGTAACTGTAACACCAATGAATGAAGTAACCGAAGAATTTGCTATAGCTGAAGGTGAAGGCGATCATACTTATAATTACTGGAGAGACACCCATATACAGTTCTTTACAAAGGAACTATATGAGCTTGGCCTTGGCTTTTCTGAAGATATGCTACTCGTTTGTGAACGTTTTGAGCTTATCGATATAAAAAATAAAGTGAAACTATAATAAATAGAAGTAATACCCTTACTTTTACGCAAATAAGCTTGTTATCAATAGGTTTCTTGAACCATAGATAACAAGCTTATTTCATTAAACACAAAAAAGACGAGTCATTCTGACTCATCTTAAAGTTGCTTGGCGACGTCCTACTCTCACAGGGACAAGGTCCCAACTACCATCGGCGCTAGAGAGCTTAACTTCCGTGTTCGGTATGGGAACGGGTGTGACCTCTCTGCCATCATCACCAAACTATTGAAGGTATATTCCTTCAAAACTAGATAACATTTGCTTCATATTATATGGTTAAGTCCTCGATCTATTAGTATTCGTCAGCTCCACATGTCACCATGCTTCCACCTCGAACCTATCAACCTGATCATCTTTCAGGGATCTTACTAGCTTACGCTATGGGAAATCTCATCTTGAGGGGGGCTTCATGCTTAGATGCTTTCAGCACTTATCCCTTCCGCACATAGCTACCCAGCTATGCCCTTGGCAGAACAACTGGTACACCAGCGGTGCGTCCATCCCGGTCCTCTCGTACTAAGGACAGCTCCTCTCAAATTTCCTGCGCCCACGACGGATAGGGACCGAACTGTCTCACGACGTTCTGAACCCAGCTCGCGTACCGCTTTAATGGGCGAACAGCCCAACCCTTGGGACCGACTACAGCCCCAGGATGCGATGAGCCGACATCGAGGTGCCAAACCTCCCCGTCGATGTGGACTCTTGGGGGAGATAAGCCTGTTATCCCCGGGGTAGCTTTTATCCGTTGAGCGATGGCCCTTCCATGCGGAACCACCGGATCACTAAGCCCGACTTTCGTCCCTGCTCGACTTGTAGGTCTCGCAGTCAAGCTCCCTTATGCCTTTGCACTCTACGAATGATTTCCAACCATTCTGAGGGAACCTTTGGGCGCCTCCGTTACACTTTAGGAGGCGACCGCCCCAGTCAAACTGCCCACCTGACACTGTCTCCCGGGTCGATAAGACCCGTAGGTTAGAATTTCAATACAGTCAGGGCGGTATCCCACCAGCGCCTCCACCGAAGCTAGCGCTCCGGTTTCAATGGCTCCCGCCTATCCTGTACAAACTGTACCAAAATTCAATATCAGGCTACAGTAAAGCTCCACGGGGTCTTTCCGTCCTGTCGCGGGTAACCTGCATCTTCACAGGTACTATAATTTCACCGAGTCTCTGGTTGAGACAGTGCCCAAATCGTTACACCTTTCGTGCGGGTCGGAACTTACCCGACAAGGAATTTCGCTACCTTAGGACCGTTATAGTTACGGCCGCCGTTTACTGGGGCTTCAGTTCAGAGCTTCGCTTACGCTAACCCCTCTCCTTAACCTTCCAGCACCGGGCAGGTGTCAGCCCCTATACTTCGCCTTACGGCTTCGCAGAGACCTGTGTTTTTGCTAAACAGTCGCTTGGGCCTATTCACTGCGGCTTTCCGTTAAGAAAGCACCCCTTCTCCCGAAGTTACGGGGTCATTTTGCCGAGTTCCTTAACCAGAGTTCTCTCGCACACCTTAGGATTCTCTCCTCGCCTACCTGTGTCGGTTTGCGGTACAGGCACCTTTTATCTCGCTAGAAGCTTTTCTTGGCAGCGGGGAATCAAAGACTTCGCTCCATAAGGAGCTTCCCCATCACAGCTCAGCCTTCACGATAAGCGGATTTGCCTACTTATCAGCCTAACTGCTTGGACGTGCACAACCAATCGCACGCTTCTTCTATCCTTCTGCGTCCCTCCATTGCTCAAACGATAAAGAGGTGGTACAGGAATATCAACCTGTTGTCCATCGCCTACGCCTGTCGGCCTCGGCTTAGGTCCTGACTAACCCTGAGCGGACGAGCCTTCCTCAGGAAACCTTAGGCATTCGGTGGACGGGATTCTCACCCGTCTTTCGCTACTCATACCGGCATTCTCACTTCTAAGCGCTCCACCAGTCCTTCCGGTCTGACTTCACTGCACTTAGAACGCTCCCCTACCACTGATACCATTGGTATCAATTCGCAGCTTCGGTGGTGTATTTAGCCCCGGTACATTTTCGGCGCAGAGTCACTCGACTAGTGAGCTATTACGCACTCTTTAAATGGTGGCTGCTTCTGAGCCAACATCCTAGTTGTCTAAGCAACTCCACATCCTTTTCCACTTAATACACACTTTGGGACCTTAGCTGGCGATCTGGGCTGTTTCCCTCTTGACTACGGATCTTATCACTCGCAGTCTGACTCCTAAGGATAAGTCATTGGCATTCGGAGTTTGACTGAATTCGGTAATCCGATGAGGACCCCTAGTTCAATCAGTGCTCTACCTCCAAGACTCTTACACTTAAGGCTAGCCCTAAAGCTATTTCGGGGAGAACCAGCTATCTCCAGGTTCGATTGGAATTTCTCCGCTACCCACACCTCATCCCCGCACTTTTCAACGTGCGTGGGTTCGGGCCTCCATTCAGTGTTACCTGAACTTCACCCTGGACATGGGTAGATCACCTGGTTTCGGGTCTACGACCACGTACTAAACGCCCTATTCAGACTCGCTTTCGCTGCGGCTCCGCCTCTTCAGCTTAACCTTGCACGGGATCGTAACTCGCCGGTTCATTCTACAAAAGGCACGCCATCACCCATTAACGGGCTCTGACTATTTGTAGGCACACGGTTTCAGGATCTCTTTCACTCCCCTTCCGGGGTGCTTTTCACCTTTCCCTCACGGTACTGGTTCACTATCGATCACTAGGGAGTATTTAGCCTTGGGAGATGGTCCTCCCAGATTCCGACGGAATTTCACGTGTTCCGCCGTACTCAGGATACATTCAAGAGAGAACGAAGTTTCGACTACGGGGTTATTACCCTCTGTGACGGACCTTTCCAGGTCGCTTCGTCTACCTCGTTCCTTTGTAACTCCGTATAGAATGTCCTACAACCCCAAGAGGCAAGCCTCTTGGTTTGGGCTAGATTCCGTTTCGCTCGCCGCTACTCAGGAAATCGCATTTGCTTTCTCTTCCTCCAGGTACTTAGATGTTTCAGTTCCCTGGGTCTGTCTTCCATACCCTATGTATTCAGGTAAGGATACCATACCATTACGTATAGTGGGTTTCCCCATTCGGAAATCTTCGGATCAAAGCTTACTTACAGCTCCCCGAAGCATATCGGCGTTAGTCCCGTCCTTCATCGACTCCTAGTGTCAAGGCATCCACCGTGCGCCCTTTCTAACTTAACCAAACTAAAATTAAAAAAATATGAGCTACACTGTTATCTAGTTTTCAAAGAACATACATTTAAACTTGAGAGATAGTTCTCTCAAAACTGAACGAAACAAAACAAGTCAACGTTTATTGATGAACTGCGTTCATCAATTCTCCATAGAAAGGAGGTGATCCAGCCGCACCTTCCGATACGGCTACCTTGTTACGACTTCACCCCAATCATCTGTCCCACCTTAGGCGGCTGGCTCCATAAAGGTTACCCCACCGACTTCGGGTGTTACAAACTCTCGTGGTGTGACGGGCGGTGTGTACAAGGCCCGGGAACGTATTCACCGCGGCATGCTGATCCGCGATTACTAGCGATTCCAGCTTCATGTAGGCGAGTTGCAGCCTACAATCCGAACTGAGAACGGTTTTATGAGATTAGCTCCACCTCGCGGTCTTGCAGCTCTTTGTACCGTCCATTGTAGCACGTGTGTAGCCCAGGTCATAAGGGGCATGATGATTTGACGTCATCCCCACCTTCCTCCGGTTTGTCACCGGCAGTCACCTTAGAGTGCCCAACTTAATGATGGCAACTAAGATCAAGGGTTGCGCTCGTTGCGGGACTTAACCCAACATCTCACGACACGAGCTGACGACAACCATGCACCACCTGTCACTCTGCTCCCGAAGGAGAAGCTCTATCTCTAGAGTTTTCAGAGGATGTCAAGACCTGGTAAGGTTCTTCGCGTTGCTTCGAATTAAACCACATGCTCCACCGCTTGTGCGGGCCCCCGTCAATTCCTTTGAGTTTCAGCCTTGCGGCCGTACTCCCCAGGCGGAGTGCTTAATGCGTTAACTTCAGCACTAAAGGGCGGAAACCCTCTAACACTTAGCACTCATCGTTTACGGCGTGGACTACCAGGGTATCTAATCCTGTTTGCTCCCCACGCTTTCGCGCCTCAGTGTCAGTTACAGACCAGAAAGTCGCCTTCGCCACTGGTGTTCCTCCATATCTCTACGCATTTCACCGCTACACATGGAATTCCACTTTCCTCTTCTGCACTCAAGTCTCCCAGTTTCCAATGACCCTCCACGGTTGAGCCGTGGGCTTTCACATCAGACTTAAGAAACCACCTGCGCGCGCTTTACGCCCAATAATTCCGGATAACGCTTGCCACCTACGTATTACCGCGGCTGCTGGCACGTAGTTAGCCGTGGCTTTCTGGTTAGGTACCGTCAAGGTGCCAGCTTATTCAACTAGCACTTGTTCTTCCCTAACAACAGAGTTTTACGACCCGAAAGCCTTCATCACTCACGCGGCGTTGCTCCGTCAGACTTTCGTCCATTGCGGAAGATTCCCTACTGCTGCCTCCCGTAGGAGTCTGGGCCGTGTCTCAGTCCCAGTGTGGCCGATCACCCTCTCAGGTCGGCTACGCATCGTTGCCTTGGTGAGCCGTTACCTCACCAACTAGCTAATGCGACGCGGGTCCATCCATAAGTGACAGCCGAAGCCGCCTTTCAATTTCGAACTATGCAGTTCAAAATATTATCCGGTATTAGCCCCGGTTTCCCGGAGTTATCCCAGTCTTATGGGTAGGTTACCCACGTGTTACTCACCCGTCCGCCGCTAACTTCATAAGAGCAAGCTCTTAATCCATTCGCTCGACTTGCATGTATTAGGCACGCCGCCAGCGTTCATCCTGAGCCAGGATCAAACTCTCCAATAAAGTTAGTTTGTCTAGCATCTAAAAATAAAAATTGACGTTTACGTTGTTTGTTTCGTTCAGTTTTCAAAGAACTTGTTTGTCGCTCATTTGCGACTCCCTTATGTTAACATTTTCATATTTCAATGTCAACCAAGTTTTTTTATTTCTTTTGTCGCTTTCTGCGTTGTTGCTATCGGCGACTTGTTCTATATTACACCTCTATAGGATAATCGTCAACACCTTTTTATAAAGATATTTAATTTAATATGTTCACACCACTTTATCCCGCTATTTGCGGACAGTAAGACTCCCACCTCAAAGTTAGGCTGAAGCAAAGAAGTTAGTAGTGAGCCTGACGATCCATAAATTCCCGATTAGTAAAGGTTACATAAGAATCCACGAAGACTTTACTAAATAGCAATCATTGTCTACCTCTATCTACTAATCTCCCCTAACAAACCTCTCTATTTCAAGAGGATTATCCCCCGTACATTACTGGGTTCCACAAGAAATTCTTTTCTAGCAACTTCATTTACTCTCCTTATCTTAATTACAATATCTCTTTCTAACAGTGCACACACTCTTCTTCACTCTCCTGAACCATTCATAATAGAATGAACCGACTATAGACTAGATTCAATTAATATTAAAAATTATGATGAGTAAAGGACCATTCGTAGATTATTTCATAAAACCAGTTGGAAATAGAATAATTGGTTCGTTTACAGATTTCACGATACTTTCATAGAAAAACACTCATTATTTTGATACACGTCAACTATAGACAAGAACAAGACACTAAAACATATGAACATGCCGCTGTCATAGCACCGTGGCTCACGAACCTATACGATCTATAGTGAGAGTAGTGATGGCACACTACAATCTTGCACGTCAGCGATACCAAAAATGGACTTCGCCTTTGGTAGCAAGAATCACACTGATGTTAATCAGGTTGCCCCTTTAACAATGGGAGTGTCAATAAATCCAATATTAATAATTGAAATATACTTTACTGAAGAACCACCTCACTAAGGTATGTAAAGTTACAAGCTATACTGGAAATCCGAACCTAGTATGGCAGCTCTTCTTTAAACACATATGTCCAATAGAAAATAAGCGCCTCAATTGATTGAGTATGCCCATTACACCATTCAAGAACAAACGTTCTAACCTCTTGTTATACACCACTACTTCCTTGCATTTAAGTAATCACACTATAATTTTTCACTTACACTTATCTTCTATATAAAAGCTCCAAAATTATAAAATTTAAAGAGTTGTATCCTATATCTATATACAGAAAACAGTAAGCTTTTCCGTTAGAAGAGCAAATAGCATTGCTAACAAAGCATATAGTTTCATTATTTCCAACCAAATTACAAATAGAGTATATAACTACCTGCATTTATTCCCGATGAACCCATTCTTCCTCCAACTTATTTATATCAACGTGATAATAAAGACAAATATGCTGTTCAAATAGCAACCAGTGGCCAACTATACTTTAGTTATCTTATTTATAAGGCTACACAAAAAAAGATTCTTATCCAACTACTAGAGGAAACAAGTAGAACTTATAAAAAAGCTGAACACTATGTACAAGAGCAGTTCCAATATTACTACTCACAACTGATCTTCCCGCCCCAGAGATTTCCTTGGGAATTTCGTGTAACAAACTACAAAGAAGATTATAGAGTCTAAACATTAATCCACACATCTTTATCCAAAATGTTATATGCGAAAGTACTACATAAGACTTTCAAGAACTATATTTTGAAATTATCGCCGCTCTTCAAAAGCCAGATTCAGAAAAAAGAACACGCGCTATTATCTTTTTAACTCCACCACTTTCACCATATAACTATTTAAAACAAATAAAGTGAAACTTTAATCAGTGGGGGTTTACGGGCAGCAGGGCTCCCACCTAACTTCTTTGCTCCAGCTGAATTTTGAGGTGGGAGTTTTACTGCCCGGCGAATAGCGGGATAAATGAAACAAATAGCCTGTTACAATGAACTTTTTTCTTCAAACTTTTTCATGTACCACTATTCGGGTTCACTTCAATTTAACATGTGGTAGCTTCTTTGCTATTCACGAATTAAAGCCATTATCATACGAAACAATTCAGAGATTAAACATCCCGTCATTAAAGATGTCTAAGAAAAAGATCCTCATAAATGGAGTGAACTTGTTTAAAAGCCATATTTATTCAGTTTATTATCTTCATTGATCCGTGGATTTCAAATAACTACAAAGCTATTACAAATAAACACTATGCTACTTGCTCATGAACGTTTTGAGCTTATCGATGTAAGAAACAAAGTGAAGCCTATATAAATACACTTACCTTTAAACAAATAAGCTTGTTATCAATAGGTTTCTTGAACCATAGATAACAAGCTTATTTCATTAAACACAAAAAAGACGAGTCATTCTGACTCATCTTAAAGTTGCTTGGCGACGTCCTACTCTCACAGGGACAAGGTCCCAACTACCATCGGCGCTAGAGAGCTTAACTTCCGTGTTCGGTATGGGAACGGGTGTGACCTCTCTGCCATCATCACCAAACTATTGAAGGTATATTCCTTCAAAACTAGATAACATTTGCTTCATATTATATGGTTAAGTCCTCGATCTATTAGTATTCGTCAGCTCCACATGTCACCATGCTTCCACCTCGAACCTATCAACCTGATCATCTTTCAGGGATCTTACTAGCTTACGCTATGGGAAATCTCATCTTGAGGGGGGCTTCATGCTTAGATGCTTTCAGCACTTATCCCTTCCGCACATAGCTACCCAGCTATGCCCTTGGCAGAACAACTGGTACACCAGCGGTGCGTCCATCCCGGTCCTCTCGTACTAAGGACAGCTCCTCTCAAATTTCCTGCGCCCACGACGGATAGGGACCGAACTGTCTCACGACGTTCTGAACCCAGCTCGCGTACCGCTTTAATGGGCGAACAGCCCAACCCTTGGGACCGACTACAGCCCCAGGATGCGATGAGCCGACATCGAGGTGCCAAACCTCCCCGTCGATGTGGACTCTTGGGGGAGATAAGCCTGTTATCCCCGGGGTAGCTTTTATCCGTTGAGCGATGGCCCTTCCATGCGGAACCACCGGATCACTAAGCCCGACTTTCGTCCCTGCTCGACTTGTAGGTCTCGCAGTCAAGCTCCCTTATGCCTTTGCACTCTACGAATGATTTCCAACCATTCTGAGGGAACCTTTGGGCGCCTCCGTTACACTTTAGGAGGCGACCGCCCCAGTCAAACTGCCCACCTGACACTGTCTCCCGGGTCGATAAGACCCGTAGGTTAGAATTTCAATACAGTCAGGGCGGTATCCCACCAGCGCCTCCACCGAAGCTAGCGCTCCGGTTTCAATGGCTCCCGCCTATCCTGTACAAACTGTACCAAAATTCAATATCAGGCTACAGTAAAGCTCCACGGGGTCTTTCCGTCCTGTCGCGGGTAACCTGCATCTTCACAGGTACTATAATTTCACCGAGTCTCTGGTTGAGACAGTGCCCAAATCGTTACACCTTTCGTGCGGGTCGGAACTTACCCGACAAGGAATTTCGCTACCTTAGGACCGTTATAGTTACGGCCGCCGTTTACTGGGGCTTCAGTTCAGAGCTTCGCTTACGCTAACCCCTCTCCTTAACCTTCCAGCACCGGGCAGGTGTCAGCCCCTATACTTCGCCTTACGGCTTCGCAGAGACCTGTGTTTTTGCTAAACAGTCGCTTGGGCCTATTCACTGCGGCTTTCCGTTAAGAAAGCACCCCTTCTCCCGAAGTTACGGGGTCATTTTGCCGAGTTCCTTAACCAGAGTTCTCTCGCACACCTTAGGATTCTCTCCTCGCCTACCTGTGTCGGTTTGCGGTACAGGCACCTTTTATCTCGCTAGAAGCTTTTCTTGGCAGCGGGGAATCAAAGACTTCGCTCCATAAGGAGCTTCCCCATCACAGCTCAGCCTTCACGATAAGCGGATTTGCCTACTTATCAGCCTAACTGCTTGGACGTGCACAACCAATCGCACGCTTCTTCTATCCTTCTGCGTCCCTCCATTGCTCAAACGATAAAGAGGTGGTACAGGAATATCAACCTGTTGTCCATCGCCTACGCCTGTCGGCCTCGGCTTAGGTCCTGACTAACCCTGAGCGGACGAGCCTTCCTCAGGAAACCTTAGGCATTCGGTGGACGGGATTCTCACCCGTCTTTCGCTACTCATACCGGCATTCTCACTTCTAAGCGCTCCACCAGTCCTTCCGGTCTGACTTCACTGCACTTAGAACGCTCCCCTACCACTGATACCATTGGTATCAATTCGCAGCTTCGGTGGTGTATTTAGCCCCGGTACATTTTCGGCGCAGAGTCACTCGACTAGTGAGCTATTACGCACTCTTTAAATGGTGGCTGCTTCTGAGCCAACATCCTAGTTGTCTAAGCAACTCCACATCCTTTTCCACTTAATACACACTTTGGGACCTTAGCTGGCGATCTGGGCTGTTTCCCTCTTGACTACGGATCTTATCACTCGCAGTCTGACTCCTAAGGATAAGTCATTGGCATTCGGAGTTTGACTGAATTCGGTAATCCGATGAGGACCCCTAGTTCAATCAGTGCTCTACCTCCAAGACTCTTACACTTAAGGCTAGCCCTAAAGCTATTTCGGGGAGAACCAGCTATCTCCAGGTTCGATTGGAATTTCTCCGCTACCCACACCTCATCCCCGCACTTTTCAACGTGCGTGGGTTCGGGCCTCCATTCAGTGTTACCTGAACTTCACCCTGGACATGGGTAGATCACCTGGTTTCGGGTCTACGACCACGTACTAAACGCCCTATTCAGACTCGCTTTCGCTGCGGCTCCGCCTCTTCAGCTTAACCTTGCACGGGATCGTAACTCGCCGGTTCATTCTACAAAAGGCACGCCATCACCCATTAACGGGCTCTGACTATTTGTAGGCACACGGTTTCAGGATCTCTTTCACTCCCCTTCCGGGGTGCTTTTCACCTTTCCCTCACGGTACTGGTTCACTATCGATCACTAGGGAGTATTTAGCCTTGGGAGATGGTCCTCCCAGATTCCGACGGAATTTCACGTGTTCCGCCGTACTCAGGATACATTCAAGAGAGAACGAAGTTTCGACTACGGGGTTATTACCCTCTGTGACGGACCTTTCCAGGTCGCTTCGTCTACCTCGTTCCTTTGTAACTCCGTATAGAATGTCCTACAACCCCAAGAGGCAAGCCTCTTGGTTTGGGCTAGATTCCGTTTCGCTCGCCGCTACTCAGGAAATCGCATTTGCTTTCTCTTCCTCCAGGTACTTAGATGTTTCAGTTCCCTGGGTCTGTCTTCCATACCCTATGTATTCAGGTAAGGATACCATACCATTACGTATAGTGGGTTTCCCCATTCGGAAATCTTCGGATCAAAGCTTACTTACAGCTCCCCGAAGCATATCGGCGTTAGTCCCGTCCTTCATCGACTCCTAGTGTCAAGGCATCCACCGTGCGCCCTTTCTAACTTAACCAAACTAAAATTAAAAAAATATGAGCTACACTGTTATCTAGTTTTCAAAGAACATACATTTAAACTTGAGAGATAGTTCTCTCAAAACTGAACGAAACAAAACAAGTCAACGTTTATTGATGAACTGCGTTCATCAATTCTCCATAGAAAGGAGGTGATCCAGCCGCACCTTCCGATACGGCTACCTTGTTACGACTTCACCCCAATCATCTGTCCCACCTTAGGCGGCTGGCTCCATAAAGGTTACCCCACCGACTTCGGGTGTTACAAACTCTCGTGGTGTGACGGGCGGTGTGTACAAGGCCCGGGAACGTATTCACCGCGGCATGCTGATCCGCGATTACTAGCGATTCCAGCTTCATGTAGGCGAGTTGCAGCCTACAATCCGAACTGAGAACGGTTTTATGAGATTAGCTCCACCTCGCGGTCTTGCAGCTCTTTGTACCGTCCATTGTAGCACGTGTGTAGCCCAGGTCATAAGGGGCATGATGATTTGACGTCATCCCCACCTTCCTCCGGTTTGTCACCGGCAGTCACCTTAGAGTGCCCAACTTAATGATGGCAACTAAGATCAAGGGTTGCGCTCGTTGCGGGACTTAACCCAACATCTCACGACACGAGCTGACGACAACCATGCACCACCTGTCACTCTGCTCCCGAAGGAGAAGCTCTATCTCTAGAGTTTTCAGAGGATGTCAAGACCTGGTAAGGTTCTTCGCGTTGCTTCGAATTAAACCACATGCTCCACCGCTTGTGCGGGCCCCCGTCAATTCCTTTGAGTTTCAGCCTTGCGGCCGTACTCCCCAGGCGGAGTGCTTAATGCGTTAACTTCAGCACTAAAGGGCGGAAACCCTCTAACACTTAGCACTCATCGTTTACGGCGTGGACTACCAGGGTATCTAATCCTGTTTGCTCCCCACGCTTTCGCGCCTCAGTGTCAGTTACAGACCAGAAAGTCGCCTTCGCCACTGGTGTTCCTCCATATCTCTACGCATTTCACCGCTACACATGGAATTCCACTTTCCTCTTCTGCACTCAAGTCTCCCAGTTTCCAATGACCCTCCACGGTTGAGCCGTGGGCTTTCACATCAGACTTAAGAAACCACCTGCGCGCGCTTTACGCCCAATAATTCCGGATAACGCTTGCCACCTACGTATTACCGCGGCTGCTGGCACGTAGTTAGCCGTGGCTTTCTGGTTAGGTACCGTCAAGGTGCCAGCTTATTCAACTAGCACTTGTTCTTCCCTAACAACAGAGTTTTACGACCCGAAAGCCTTCATCACTCACGCGGCGTTGCTCCGTCAGACTTTCGTCCATTGCGGAAGATTCCCTACTGCTGCCTCCCGTAGGAGTCTGGGCCGTGTCTCAGTCCCAGTGTGGCCGATCACCCTCTCAGGTCGGCTACGCATCGTTGCCTTGGTGAGCCGTTACCTCACCAACTAGCTAATGCGACGCGGGTCCATCCATAAGTGACAGCCGAAGCCGCCTTTCAATTTCGAACTATGCAGTTCAAAATATTATCCGGTATTAGCCCCGGTTTCCCGGAGTTATCCCAGTCTTATGGGTAGGTTACCCACGTGTTACTCACCCGTCCGCCGCTAACTTCATAAGAGCAAGCTCTTAATCCATTCGCTCGACTTGCATGTATTAGGCACGCCGCCAGCGTTCATCCTGAGCCAGGATCAAACTCTCCAATAAAGTTAGTTTGTCTAGCATCTAAAAATAAAAATTGACGTTTACGTTGTTTGTTTCGTTCAGTTTTCAAAGAACTTGTTTGTCGCTCATTTGCGACTCCCTTATGTTAACATTTTCATATTTCAATGTCAACCAAGTTTTTTTATTTCTTTTGTCACTTTCTGCGTTGTTGCTATCGGCGACTTGTTCTATATTACACCTATGTATGTTAATCGTCAATAGTTTTAAATAAGTTTTTTATAAAAATATGAATTAACTATACCAACAATCCGTTAGCACAATAATAATACACTTGAATGTAACTCCCCAAAAATAAACTAAATACGAATAACCTATAAAAGTCACTGTAGGTTATTCGTATTTAGTTGTCATTAATATACATATGACATTTTAAATTTATCCCCTCATTACATTATGTACACCATAATAGAAAGAAAGAATTAAATATTATTCCTTTGAAGGTATCGAGCAGCTACCATCTGCACAATAATCATCTGTTGTACTATTTATTGAAAGATCTTGAAGTTCAGACTTAGGATTCTCTTCTTCCCACACCTGCTGAAGTGCACCAACAAAGGTTTCAAGTGGTTGTGCACCTGAAATAGCATACTTTTGATTAACAATAAAATAAGGTACCCCTGTAATTTTATATTGTTGGGCAATTGATTCATCAATCCTAACCTCATTGGCATAAGCATTTTTATTATGAATAACATTTAAAGCCTCTTCCCTATCTAGACCGGAAGCTTCAGCAATATTAGCTAGTGTTTCCACATCACTTAAGTTTCTCGATTCAGTGAAATATGCAAAAAGTAGATTTTCTGTAATCTCCTTTTCCTTCCCCTGATCCTTTGCGAATTTCGCCAAACGATGTGCATCAAAAGTATTTGTTGGCTTCATCTCTTCAAAATTGAAACTTAAACCCATACTAGCTGCATGATTGCCTAGTTGTATATTATTACGATCAGCTTCTTCAACACTAATTCCATACTTCGATGCAAGTACTTCATTAATACTCGTTCCAGAGTAGATCGGAGCATTTTGATCTAATTCAAAACTTTTAAACTCAACTTCAACATCTTTCTTATGTGGAAATTGCTCTAAAGCCATTTCTAATCTACGCTTCCCAATATAGCAAAACGGGCATACAAAATCAGACCAAACTTCAATTTTCATATGAACACCTCATTAACATTTATTTTTCAATCATTGTAGCACTGACGTTACGGAATTCAAAAATTTATGCCTCAAGAAGTTACGACTACTAATCAAAGAAGATTTCATGCACATATATACACTTCAATTGTAAATGAGCTCCTTGTTCAACATTCCTATATCTCACTACATATTTAGCCATAATATAGCTGTTCTCATAATAGTTGAAAAGCACCTGTATTATTTCCATAGATTATGTACTACTTCCCTATACTTAATAACAAAAAAATATCCCTCAAAACGCTACTATTATAAGAATAAAAAATTAAACAAGCCCGTCTATATAAAATGCAATTATATAGACGGGCTTGTTTAATAGATTTAGCAAACTGCAAACTCAAAGGAAGCAATTATACAAATCTATATTATTGAAATTATGAACGGAGTTATTTTCAAAAGTATATTAGTGAAGAAGATTTAGATGTCCAATCATGAAGAAGAAATATTTACCGGCAGAAATACCTCTAATGTTTATTAGTTAAGGGATACTGCATACAGGGTTTCAAGGAAAAATAGCTATACAATTCATAAACCATTAAATCATTTAGAGCATAGAAGCTTCAATTATGCGCCAAATTTTTTAGAAATTAATTATAAAAGAAGAGAGATTTCCTCTTATATTGAAGATATGACCAATAATGGTCCTATGACGAAATACATATAGTTTAATGAACGCTTAATAAAAATAGCGAAAACACTTCGCCTTTATCATGATTCTGTAAATAATTTTCCATCTGGTATGATTTAGCAATCCATATTTCCACTCTTGTTTCTAACGAAACAAATATACAAAAAAACACAAGTCTTTTGACTTGTGTTTTAGCTTGCTTGGCGACGTCCTACTCTCACAGGGACAAGGTCCCAACTACCATCGGCGCTAGAGAGCTTAACTTCCGTGTTCGGTATGGGAACGGGTGTGACCTCTCTGCCATCATCACCAAACTATTGAAGGTATATTCCTTCAAAACTAGATAACATTTGCTTCATATTATATGGTTAAGTCCTCGATCTATTAGTATTCGTCAGCTCCACATGTCACCATGCTTCCACCTCGAACCTATCAACCTGATCATCTTTCAGGGATCTTACTAGCTTACGCTATGGGAAATCTCATCTTGAGGGGGGCTTCATGCTTAGATGCTTTCAGCACTTATCCCTTCCGCACATAGCTACCCAGCTATGCCCTTGGCAGAACAACTGGTACACCAGCGGTGCGTCCATCCCGGTCCTCTCGTACTAAGGACAGCTCCTCTCAAATTTCCTGCGCCCACGACGGATAGGGACCGAACTGTCTCACGACGTTCTGAACCCAGCTCGCGTACCGCTTTAATGGGCGAACAGCCCAACCCTTGGGACCGACTACAGCCCCAGGATGCGATGAGCCGACATCGAGGTGCCAAACCTCCCCGTCGATGTGGACTCTTGGGGGAGATAAGCCTGTTATCCCCGGGGTAGCTTTTATCCGTTGAGCGATGGCCCTTCCATGCGGAACCACCGGATCACTAAGCCCGACTTTCGTCCCTGCTCGACTTGTAGGTCTCGCAGTCAAGCTCCCTTATGCCTTTGCACTCTACGAATGATTTCCAACCATTCTGAGGGAACCTTTGGGCGCCTCCGTTACACTTTAGGAGGCGACCGCCCCAGTCAAACTGCCCACCTGACACTGTCTCCCGGGTCGATAAGACCCGTAGGTTAGAATTTCAATACAGTCAGGGCGGTATCCCACCAGCGCCTCCACCGAAGCTAGCGCTCCGGTTTCAATGGCTCCCGCCTATCCTGTACAAACTGTACCAAAATTCAATATCAGGCTACAGTAAAGCTCCACGGGGTCTTTCCGTCCTGTCGCGGGTAACCTGCATCTTCACAGGTACTATAATTTCACCGAGTCTCTGGTTGAGACAGTGCCCAAATCGTTACACCTTTCGTGCGGGTCGGAACTTACCCGACAAGGAATTTCGCTACCTTAGGACCGTTATAGTTACGGCCGCCGTTTACTGGGGCTTCAGTTCAGAGCTTCGCTTACGCTAACCCCTCTCCTTAACCTTCCAGCACCGGGCAGGTGTCAGCCCCTATACTTCGCCTTACGGCTTCGCAGAGACCTGTGTTTTTGCTAAACAGTCGCTTGGGCCTATTCACTGCGGCTTTCCGTTAAGAAAGCACCCCTTCTCCCGAAGTTACGGGGTCATTTTGCCGAGTTCCTTAACCAGAGTTCTCTCGCACACCTTAGGATTCTCTCCTCGCCTACCTGTGTCGGTTTGCGGTACAGGCACCTTTTATCTCGCTAGAAGCTTTTCTTGGCAGCGGGGAATCAAAGACTTCGCTCCATAAGGAGCTTCCCCATCACAGCTCAGCCTTCACGATAAGCGGATTTGCCTACTTATCAGCCTAACTGCTTGGACGTGCACAACCAATCGCACGCTTCTTCTATCCTTCTGCGTCCCTCCATTGCTCAAACGATAAAGAGGTGGTACAGGAATATCAACCTGTTGTCCATCGCCTACGCCTGTCGGCCTCGGCTTAGGTCCTGACTAACCCTGAGCGGACGAGCCTTCCTCAGGAAACCTTAGGCATTCGGTGGACGGGATTCTCACCCGTCTTTCGCTACTCATACCGGCATTCTCACTTCTAAGCGCTCCACCAGTCCTTCCGGTCTGACTTCACTGCACTTAGAACGCTCCCCTACCACTGATACCATTGGTATCAATTCGCAGCTTCGGTGGTGTATTTAGCCCCGGTACATTTTCGGCGCAGAGTCACTCGACTAGTGAGCTATTACGCACTCTTTAAATGGTGGCTGCTTCTGAGCCAACATCCTAGTTGTCTAAGCAACTCCACATCCTTTTCCACTTAATACACACTTTGGGACCTTAGCTGGCGATCTGGGCTGTTTCCCTCTTGACTACGGATCTTATCACTCGCAGTCTGACTCCTAAGGATAAGTCATTGGCATTCGGAGTTTGACTGAATTCGGTAATCCGATGAGGACCCCTAGTTCAATCAGTGCTCTACCTCCAAGACTCTTACACTTAAGGCTAGCCCTAAAGCTATTTCGGGGAGAACCAGCTATCTCCAGGTTCGATTGGAATTTCTCCGCTACCCACACCTCATCCCCGCACTTTTCAACGTGCGTGGGTTCGGGCCTCCATTCAGTGTTACCTGAACTTCACCCTGGACATGGGTAGATCACCTGGTTTCGGGTCTACGACCACGTACTAAACGCCCTATTCAGACTCGCTTTCGCTGCGGCTCCGCCTCTTCAGCTTAACCTTGCACGGGATCGTAACTCGCCGGTTCATTCTACAAAAGGCACGCCATCACCCATTAACGGGCTCTGACTATTTGTAGGCACACGGTTTCAGGATCTCTTTCACTCCCCTTCCGGGGTGCTTTTCACCTTTCCCTCACGGTACTGGTTCACTATCGATCACTAGGGAGTATTTAGCCTTGGGAGATGGTCCTCCCAGATTCCGACGGAATTTCACGTGTTCCGCCGTACTCAGGATACATTCAAGAGAGAACGAAGTTTCGACTACGGGGTTATTACCCTCTGTGACGGACCTTTCCAGGTCGCTTCGTCTACCTCGTTCCTTTGTAACTCCGTATAGAATGTCCTACAACCCCAAGAGGCAAGCCTCTTGGTTTGGGCTAGATTCCGTTTCGCTCGCCGCTACTCAGGAAATCGCATTTGCTTTCTCTTCCTCCAGGTACTTAGATGTTTCAGTTCCCTGGGTCTGTCTTCCATACCCTATGTATTCAGGTAAGGATACCATACCATTACGTATAGTGGGTTTCCCCATTCGGAAATCTTCGGATCAAAGCTTACTTACAGCTCCCCGAAGCATATCGGCGTTAGTCCCGTCCTTCATCGACTCCTAGTGTCAAGGCATCCACCGTGCGCCCTTTCTAACTTAACCAAACTAAAATTAAAAAAATATGAGCTACACTGTTATCTAGTTTTCAAAGAACATACATTTAAACTTGAGAGATAGTTCTCTCAAAACTGAACGAAACAAAACAAGTCAACGTTTATTGATGAACTGCGTTCATCAATTCTCCATAGAAAGGAGGTGATCCAGCCGCACCTTCCGATACGGCTACCTTGTTACGACTTCACCCCAATCATCTGTCCCACCTTAGGCGGCTGGCTCCATAAAGGTTACCCCACCGACTTCGGGTGTTACAAACTCTCGTGGTGTGACGGGCGGTGTGTACAAGGCCCGGGAACGTATTCACCGCGGCATGCTGATCCGCGATTACTAGCGATTCCAGCTTCATGTAGGCGAGTTGCAGCCTACAATCCGAACTGAGAACGGTTTTATGAGATTAGCTCCACCTCGCGGTCTTGCAGCTCTTTGTACCGTCCATTGTAGCACGTGTGTAGCCCAGGTCATAAGGGGCATGATGATTTGACGTCATCCCCACCTTCCTCCGGTTTGTCACCGGCAGTCACCTTAGAGTGCCCAACTTAATGATGGCAACTAAGATCAAGGGTTGCGCTCGTTGCGGGACTTAACCCAACATCTCACGACACGAGCTGACGACAACCATGCACCACCTGTCACTCTGCTCCCGAAGGAGAAGCTCTATCTCTAGAGTTTTCAGAGGATGTCAAGACCTGGTAAGGTTCTTCGCGTTGCTTCGAATTAAACCACATGCTCCACCGCTTGTGCGGGCCCCCGTCAATTCCTTTGAGTTTCAGCCTTGCGGCCGTACTCCCCAGGCGGAGTGCTTAATGCGTTAACTTCAGCACTAAAGGGCGGAAACCCTCTAACACTTAGCACTCATCGTTTACGGCGTGGACTACCAGGGTATCTAATCCTGTTTGCTCCCCACGCTTTCGCGCCTCAGTGTCAGTTACAGACCAGAAAGTCGCCTTCGCCACTGGTGTTCCTCCATATCTCTACGCATTTCACCGCTACACATGGAATTCCACTTTCCTCTTCTGCACTCAAGTCTCCCAGTTTCCAATGACCCTCCACGGTTGAGCCGTGGGCTTTCACATCAGACTTAAGAAACCACCTGCGCGCGCTTTACGCCCAATAATTCCGGATAACGCTTGCCACCTACGTATTACCGCGGCTGCTGGCACGTAGTTAGCCGTGGCTTTCTGGTTAGGTACCGTCAAGGTGCCAGCTTATTCAACTAGCACTTGTTCTTCCCTAACAACAGAGTTTTACGACCCGAAAGCCTTCATCACTCACGCGGCGTTGCTCCGTCAGACTTTCGTCCATTGCGGAAGATTCCCTACTGCTGCCTCCCGTAGGAGTCTGGGCCGTGTCTCAGTCCCAGTGTGGCCGATCACCCTCTCAGGTCGGCTACGCATCGTTGCCTTGGTGAGCCGTTACCTCACCAACTAGCTAATGCGACGCGGGTCCATCCATAAGTGACAGCCGAAGCCGCCTTTCAATTTCGAACTATGCAGTTCAAAATATTATCCGGTATTAGCCCCGGTTTCCCGGAGTTATCCCAGTCTTATGGGTAGGTTACCCACGTGTTACTCACCCGTCCGCCGCTAACTTCATAAGAGCAAGCTCTTAATCCATTCGCTCGACTTGCATGTATTAGGCACGCCGCCAGCGTTCATCCTGAGCCAGGATCAAACTCTCCAATAAAGTTAGTTTGTCTAGCATCTAAAAATAAAAATTGACGTTTACGTTGTTTGTTTCGTTCAGTTTTCAAAGAACTTGTTTGTCGCTCATTTGCGACTCCCTTATGTTAACATTTTCATATTTCAATGTCAACCAAGTTTTTTTATTTCTTTTGTCGCTTTCTGCGTTGTTGCTATCGGCGACTTTTCCTATATTACACCTCTATACTCTAATCGTCAATATGTTTTTCTAAAAAAATATAAAAAGACTTATTCCTTTTAAAATAAGCCTTTTTATCCTATAACATTCTATTCATTTATTATTTTTCTATAATTGGTAATGAAACGATGAACTGAACGATCCCATCCTCATACTCAGCTCGAATACTACCACCTTGCAACTCAACAATGCTTTTCGCAATAGCTAATCCGAGCCCCGAACCTTCTGTTACTCTACTTCTAGATTGATCTTTCTTATAAAACCGTTCAAACAAGTTCCCTAACTCTTCTCTCGTAAACTCTTCACTATGATTTGCAATAACAATTTGTATATCCCTGCGCTGTCTTTGCAGAGAAACTTTTATCTCTCCATCATCTTTACTATACTTAATCGCATTCATTAGCAAGTTGTCGAATACACGGACCATCTTTTCCGAGTCAATCATTGCATGCGCACGTTCTTCAGGAAATTTCTTAACAAATGAAAGCCCGTGCTCTTCTGCCTGTGGTACTAACTCTTCTATTAATTGATCAAGCAACTCATTTACACATACTTCTTGTTTTTCTAATACAACTTGTTCATTTGTTAACTTCGTATACTCAAATAAATCTTCTATTAAATTCTTTAACTGCTCCGACTTTGCAAAAGCAATTTTAGTATACTCATCATGTTGCTCTTTATTTTCATATTTAGAGTCTCTAAGTAATCGTAAGTATCCCATAATAGAAGTAAGCGGCGTACGCAAATCATGAGATACATTCGTAATAAGCTCATTCTTTTGCTTCTCTAATTTACGTTCCTTTTCTATATTATTCATAAGCTCTTCTGCCATATTATTAATATTCTCAGTTAAAGACGCAATCTCATCTTCACCTTTCTTCTCAATACGATAAGCCAAGTTTCCTTTTTCTATTTCTTTCACACCTTCTGCCATCGCTTCGATCTGCTTCATCTTTCTCTTTGTTATATAGAAGAAAGAGAAAATGAATACGAGCACACCAATTAAAAACGGGAATGGCCCTTCTTGCGTGTCATACATTACTTCTCCCTCTGGAATTCCACTAACAAACATGTACAAATTCTTTCCTTCTATAGTAATAGGTGAAAAAGCTATAAACTCTTTTCTTGTACTTTCAAATACTTCTCTACCATTTGTATAATTAATCGCAAACGATGCTGCATTACGAATCGTATTATGCAAATCTATTTGCTCTTCTTGTGCCTGCTTCGTTTTATATAAAACTTTCCCGCTTTCGTCAGTAACCAATATCTTTAAAGCTCTAGATCCTTGCTCTAAATTTTGGTTCTCTATTTCAATCATATTTGATATGGCTTCTAATTTATTTTCATGAACTGAGCTATTTGCAGCACTTTGAGCTTGTTGATTAATTCGCTCCATACCAGCTCGATAATCGATAGTAGCCTCACGATTTGCATTTTCAAAAAATGGTGCTGCTGCTTTCGTTGATAAAACTCCTAATAACGCACAAGCTGCGAAAGTAGTAATCAGTTGAATTCTTATACTCCGCCGTACACTCTTCACTAATTTCTCCACTAATGTTCTAGCTTTCCTAACATAAGTAAATGGATTAAATATCTTTTTCAATCTTATACCCCACTCCCCATACTGTTTTTATATATCTCGGCTTCCTTGGATTCTCCTCAATCTTTTCACGTACTTTTCGAATATGTACCATTACAGTGTTATCAGACTGGAAAGATCTTTCGTTCCAAACTTTTTCATAAATTTGCTCAGCACTAAAGACCATACCTGGATTACGAGCTAGCAATTCTAAAATTGAAAATTCCCTTGGAGTTAACTTCACTTCTTCTCCCTCTACAATGACTTTATGAGTTGAAATGTTTATTGCCATATTCCCAATTTCTAACTCGTCCTCATTTTGAATAGCAAAACCATTCATTTTCATATAACGACGTAGCTGAGATTTAATTCTTGCGATTAACTCTAACGGATTAAACGGTTTCGTTACGTAATCATCTGCACCTGTTGTTAATCCTAAAATTTTATCCATATCTTGCGTTTTTGCCGAAAGCATAATAATCGGCATTTCCTTCGCTTCCCTTACTTTCATACACATATGAATACCATCTACTTTCGGCATCATAATATCTAATACAACTAAGTGCACTTCATTTTCTTCTAATATACGTAACCCTTCTTCTCCGTCCCCTGCTTGCAGTACTTTATATCCTTCGTTCTTTAAATAAATTGTAATAAGGTTCCTAATTTCTTTTTCATCATCTACGACAAGTATTGTTTCCCCGGCCATAATATCTCCCCCATCAGTTTTTAATCCCTAACTTCTATTATAAGAAAACTTCTGAAGAAAAACGCTCGGAAATCCTTAAGATTTTCTGAAGACGCAAAAAAGGTCTAGACTCCCCTTAAGTCTAGACCTTTCAAAAAACCCCTTTTATTTACGAACGTAGATGAAATATAGTACGAATAAAACTCCCATAACATACATAATTGGATGAATCTCTTTACGACGACCACTCACAACCATTGTAATTGGATAGAAGATAAATCCAATCGCGATTCCTGTTGCGATACTATACGTAAGTGGCATAGAGATGATTGTAAAGAATGCCGGTACTGCAATCTCGAATTTCTTCCAATCAATTTCTCCTAAAGATGAAACCATCAAGATTCCTACAATAATTAGAGCTGGTGCCGTTACAGCTGGTGTCACAACACTTAATAGTGGCGAGAAGAAAAGTGCCAGTAAGAAGAATCCTGCTGTTACAACTGCTGTAAATCCAGAACGTCCTCCTGCTGCTACCCCTGCAGACGATTCAATGTAAGACGTTGTAGTAGATGTACCTAGAATTGCACCAATTACAGTTGCAACCGCATCTGCAAATAATGCTTTTCCTGCACGTGGTAATTTATTGTTCTTCATTAATCCCGCTTGATTCGCAACCGCTACAAGCGTACCTGCTGTATCAAAGAAATCGATAAAGAAGAACGTGATAATAACAATCGCCATTTCAACAGTGAAAATATCTCCAAAGTGAGTTAACGCCACACCGAACGTTGGTTCTAGACTCGGTATTGCTCCCACTACAGCTTTCGGAGTATCAATTAATCCTGTTGCTACTCCTAAGATTGCCGTAAGAATCATACCGTAGAAAACAGCACCATTTATTTTCCTAATCATGAAGATGATTGTAGTAACAACTCCGAAAATCGCCAGCAACGTTGTACCCTTCGTTAAATCCCCCAATCCAACAAGGACGGCATCATTTTTCACGATAATTCCGGCATTTTGGAATCCAAGGAAGGCAATGAATAATCCGATACCCGCCGCTACTGCAAACTTTAACTCTACTGGAATTGCATTAATGATTTTTTCACGAATACCTGAAGCAGTAAGAATAATAAAGATAATACCTGACATTAATGTTCCAGCAATCGCCGTTTGCCACGGAATTCCCATCGTTAACACCGCTGTATAAGCAAAGAACGCGTTTATTCCCATACCTGGCGCTAAAGCAATCGGATACTTCGCAAATATCCCCATAATTAACGAACCAATCGCCGCTGCTAATGCTGTAGCAACGAATACTGCACCTGGATCCATTCCTGTACCTGCTGGTAATCCTTTAACATTTCCAAGCGACAGCGTAGCAGGATTGACAAATAGTACGTAAGCCATAGATAGAAATGTCGTTAACCCTGCTATGAACTCAGTCTTATAATTCGTACCGAGCTCATCAAACTGAAAATAGCGTTTCATCCTACGTTTCCCCCGTTATATGATTACTCGCCGTAATTCTCCCTAGCCCTCTTTTATTTATGAAAATAAAAAAGGCTTCCATTGCATATACATGGAAGCGTTCTATAAACAAAGACAAGTTTCCCCTCATCTTTATACAAACGCCTCGTAGTCAAGCCATTTACGGTAGCTAGGTAGAAACTTTCAGGCCATATCCCCGATATTATACGACGGCATAATATTCACTTTTTGTTTGAATTACATACTCATATTAACTCACAATAGGGTGTGTGTCAATTTAAAAACGAACATTTTTATATATTTTTATATTTTCGTTCGTATAATCACTTAAAAACAAAAAGATCCATCTATGCATAAAATGATAGATGGATCTTTCATTATAATACTATTCCCACTCAATAGTTGCTGGTGGCTTACTCGTTATATCATACACGATACGGTTAACGTGTTTTACTTCGTTTACGATACGTACAGAGATTTTCTCTAATACGTCCCAAGGGATACGTGCCCAGTCAGCTGTCATACCATCGATAGATGTTACTGCACGGATACCTACTGTGTAATCGTAAGTACGCTCGTCACCCATAACACCTACACTACGCATACCAGGAAGCGCAGTGAAGTATTGCCAAACTTCACGTTCTAATCCTGCTTTTTGGATTTCTTCACGTAAAATCGCATCAGATTCACGAACGATTTCTAATTTCTCTTCTGTAATTTCACCTAATACACGAATACCAAGTCCTGGACCTGGGAACGGTTGACGCCATACGATTTCATCAGGAATTCCTAATTCTGATCCTAATACACGTACTTCATCTTTAAATAAAGTGTTTAAAGGCTCAATTAATTTGAACTGCATGTCTTCTGGAAGTCCACCAACGTTATGGTGAGATTTAATTGTTTGTGCAGTTGCTGTACCACTTTCAACGATGTCCGTGTAAAGTGTACCTTGCGCTAGGAAGTCCATTCCTTTTAATCTAGAAGCTTCATCATCAAATACGTAAATGAATTCATTACCGATGATTTTACGCTTTTGTTCTGGATCTTCTACACCTTTTAACTTGTTCATGAAGCGTTCTTTCGCATCCACTTTAATAACGTTCATATGGAAGCCTTCGCTAAATGTTTTCATAACACCTTCTGCTTCATCTTTACGAAGTAAACCGTGGTCCACGAAAATACATGTTAATTGGTCACCAATCGCCTTATGAATTAATACTGCTACAACAGAAGAGTCTACACCGCCGCTAAGTGCGCATAGTACTTTTTTGTCTCCAACAGTTTCACGGATCTTTTCTAATTCTACTTCGATAAAGTTCTCCATGTTCCATCCTTCAGAACAACCACATACGCCGAATACGAAGTTTTTAATTAAATCGTTACCGTGCTCAGAGTGACGTACTTCTGGGTGGAATTGTACACCGTATAAGTTTTCCGCTTCATTGCTCATACCAGCGATTGGACAAGACTCACTTGTTGCATCTACTACGAATCCTTCAGGTAAACCAGTTACTAAGTCACCATGGCTCATCCATACAACTTGCTCTTCTGGAAGGTTCGCATATAATTTTGATTCGTTCTCTACTTTAAGAACAGCTTTTCCGTACTCACGGTGGTTGGCACGTTCTACTTTACCACCGAAGTGTTGCGTCATAAGCTGCATACCGTAACAGATACCGAAAATCGGTAATCCTAGCTCAAAGATTTTTTCATCACAATGTAATGCACCTTCACCGTATACACTATTTGGTCCACCAGAGAAAATAATCCCTTTTGGATTCATTGCTTTAATTTCTTCTGCAGTAATTGTATGCGGATGAAGTTCACTGTATACACCGAACTCACGAATTCGACGTGCTATTAACTGATTGTACTGACTCCCAAAATCTAAAACGATAATTGTATCATGCTGCTTCTTCAAAATAATCACCCCAACGTTAGTTCTCGTATATAAATATTTTCACCAATTTAGCAAAAAGAATTACCAATATAATAAAAAAAGCCAGTCCTCCGCCTCTAGTCTCATAACAAAGAAAAGGCAGGGGTCTGGCTTTATAAAGAAAGATAGTCTTCCGCTCTTTATAAATATAAGACACACTGCCTTCATAGTCAGGTTGTTTACGGTAACCCGGTAGAGACTCTCAAACCATATCATTGAGGATATATGAAGGATCGTTTTATATTATCTCCCTAGATTCTAACAATGAAGTATCAGTATGGTCAAGAGAGAAAGCGACAAAATTCTACAGAAATTAATTTCCTGCTCTCAAAAACACAAAAAAACATCCACTTCTATATAGAAGTGGATGTTTTTCGGGAGAACGGAATTACATCATTCCGCCCATACCGCCCATGCCCATGCCGCCCATGTCAGGCATTGCTGGTGCATTTGGTTCTGGCTTGTCAGCAACTACAGCTTCAGTCGTTAAGAACATAGCTGCAACAGATGCTGCGTTTTGAAGTGCAGAACGAGTTACTTTAGCTGGATCTACGATACCAGACTCAAGCATGTTAACCCATTCGCCAGTAGCTGCGTTGAAACCAACGCCTACTTTTTCGCCTTTTAGACGCTCTACAACTACAGATCCTTCTAGACCAGCGTTGATTGCGATTTGACGAACTGGCTCTTCTAGTGCACGAAGTACGATGTTGATACCTGTTGCTTCGTCGCCTTCAGCTACGATAGAAGCTACTTTTGTGTATACGTTCATAAGTGAAGTACCACCACCTGCAACGATACCTTCTTCTACTGCTGCACGAGTTGAGTTAAGTGCATCTTCAATGCGAAGTTTGCGCTCTTTTAACTCAGTTTCAGTTGCTGCACCTACTTTAATTACTGCTACGCCGCCCGCAAGTTTCGCAAGACGCTCTTGTAATTTTTCACGATCGAATTCAGAAGTTGTTTCTTCTAATTGCGCACGGATTTGACCGATGCGAGCTTCGATTTGTTCTGTGTTTCCAATACCTTCAACTACAGTTGTGTTTTCTTTCGTTACAACAATTTTACCAGCGCGTCCTAAAGATGCAACTGTAGCAGATTTTAAGTCACGTCCTAATTCTTCAGTGATTACTTCGCCACCAGTTAAGATTGCGATATCTTCTAGCATTGCTTTACGACGGTCACCAAATCCAGGAGCTTTAACAGCTACTACATTGAATGTACCACGAAGTTTGTTCACTACTAATGTAGCTAACGCTTCGCCTTCTACATCTTCAGCAATGATAAGAAGTGGTTTACCTTGTTGTACCACTTGCTCTAATACTGGTAAGATTTCTTGGATGTTAGAAATCTTTTTATCAGTAATTAAAATGTATGGGTTATCAAGAACTGCTTCCATTTTATCAGAATCAGTAATCATGTAAGGAGATGCATATCCACGATCAAATTGCATACCTTCTACTACGTCTAATTCTGTTGTGAATCCTTTAGATTCTTCTAAAGTAATAACGCCGTCGTTACCAACGCGCTCCATTGCTTCAGCGATTAATTGACCTACTTCTTCGTCAGCCGAAGAAATAGCAGCTACTTGTGCGATAGAAGATTTACCTTCGATTGGTTTAGAAATCGCTTTTAATTCTTCAATTGCAGCAGTAACAGCTTTTTCGATACCTTTACGAAGACCCATTGGGTTTGCACCAGCTGTTACGTTTTTAAGACCTTCACGAATCATAGCTTGCGCTAATACAGTTGCAGTTGTCGTTCCGTCACCAGCTACATCGTTTGTTTTGCTAGCAACTTCTGCCACTAATTTCGCACCCATGTTTTCGAATGCATCTTCTAATTCGATTTCTTTTGCGATTGTTACACCGTCATTTGTAATAAGTGGTGAACCGAATTTTTTCTCAAGTACAACGTTACGACCTTTTGGTCCAAGCGTTACTTTTACTGCGTTTGCAAGAGTGTCGACACCGCGAAGCATCGAACGACGTGCTTCTTCACTAAATTTAATATCTTTTGCCATAATAATTGACCCCCTTGGATTTTTAAAATGTATATAATTAACCGATAATTGCTAAAATGTCACTTTCACGTAAAATCAAGTAGTCTGTACCTTCGTATTTCACTTCAGTACCTGCATATTTTGAGAAGATGATAAGATCACCTGCTGCTACCTCTAAAGCAACACGCTCACCATTTTCAAGCACTCGGCCTGTACCTACTGCAATAACTTTACCCTCTTGTGGTTTTTCTTTTGCAGTTTCTGGTAATACAATACCACTTGCTGTTTTTTCTTCTGCTTGAACAAGTTCAATTACAACGCGATCACCTAATGGCTTTAGCATGAACAATAACCTCCTCATTTTGTTATGTAAATTTTATTTATTAGCACTCAAGTCACACGAGTGCTAACACACTTCTAATAATAAATAATCTCAATTTCTTTTGCAAGTAAAAAAATCATAATTTTTTCGCAAATTACTTTATGCACTTTCCTAGATAGGATTACTTCTTCTACTACCTTTACTATATGAATCGTTGTTCCCACTTCTTGTATGTTACAATATGAAAGACACCCTAAGTTGTTTTCGCTAAACGTACAACTTTTTCCTGTCTCCTATTTTATTTTCAAATGCTAATTTACAAAAAAAACATAATTCAAATGAAAGTTTATATCGTAGGTAGCATATTTACATGTTATCCTACCTTATCTCATACACTAGCGTTAGAAAGGATGGTTAAACCATTTGAAAAAACAATATTGGTGGATTATCGTTACATACATTTTAATGCAGTTATCAGGCATTGCCGGGTTACCGCTTCTCCTGAAAACTGGACTATACGATAATAGGGGATTTACTAGAGAGGAAAAAATTCAGCTCATAACTGGTCATTGGGCTATCATTAGCTTTTTCATTGCATTATGCGTTGTACTTTGGTTACTCAGAACAGATATTCGTGACAGACATTTAGATAAAATGCGCTCTACTGTTCCAGCTACAATTGGGTGGATTTTTATTGGTATTTTCTTAGCTTTCTTCTCCCAAATACTTGCAGGGATGATTGAAATGCAGCTACTAAAGATTAAACAAGGTTCAGAAAACACAATGAGACTCATGGAAATTGCACGAACTACACCTTGGTTCCTTATTGTCGTTTCAATTATAGGCCCTATTTTAGAAGAGATTGTATTTAGAAAAATTTTATTTGGTACACTTTACAAGAGATTTAACTTCTTTATTGCTGCTATCATTAGTTCACTAGTATTCGCAGCGATTCATTTTGATTTTACTCATTTATTGGTATACACTTCTATGGGGCTTGTATTCGCCTTCTTATATGTAAAAACGAAACGCATTATCGTTCCTATAGCAGCCCATGTGGCAATGAATACATTAGTTGCAATTGGACAGATTTTCATGAGCAATGAGCAAATTCAAGAAATGATTAAAGAAGCTGAGAAAATGCAAGGCTTTATCGGAGGATTTTTAGTATGAGAAACTCACCATTGTTCATGGCTGCATTGTACTTTCTTCTTGGATGTATCTTTACACGCTTCGCCATTACGAACGTAACAGATACAATCTGGAATATGTGGACAATACTATTTGCAGTTATGGCAACAATTGATTTTAATTTGGCACTTCGCCTTATCTTAGTTAAATTCACAAAGAAAAAACAATAATAAAACGCAGAGGTCATCTCCTCTGCGTTTTATTGTGGATAATTCTTCAAAAAGTAAACAAGCGTTTGTAACTCTACAGCTAAATCAATGTGATGAATTCTTATATTCTCTGACACATTTAAGCGTGCTGGTGTGAAATTTAAAATACCATGCACGTTCGTTTCTGCCAATCTATCTGCCACAGATTGCGCTACTGTAGCGGGTACCGTTAATATTGCCACTTGTATATCAGTTGATAAACGTTCTTCTAATTCATCCAAATGATATACAGGAATTCCTCCGATTTCTGTTCCAACTTTCTCTTCACTAACATCAAACGCCATTTCAATTTTTGTATTATTGTTTTTCGTGAAATTATAATGTAAGAAAGCGGTCCCTAAATTACCTACTCCAATAAGTGCCACACGTGTTATATCATCTTGGTCGAGTGTTTCACGGAAAAATGATAATAAATAATTTACGTTATATCCATATCCTTTTTTCCCTAACGCTCCAAAATATGAAAAATCTCTTCGAATAGTTGCGGAATCAACCTTTACCGCTTCACTCAATTCGGCTGATGAAACACGTTGCTTACCAGAAAGAGATAAGTTTTGGATAAATCGATAGTATAGAGGCAATCGTTTGGCAGTGGCCTGTGGAATTTTTTGCTGATCCATATAACCTCTCCTCTCTTCCTATCTTTATTCTTATACTTGAATCAAATACAGAAGTTTAGTACTCATGAATTTCCTTGTATAATAAAGAGAAGAAGTATTCTCTCTTTATTTTAAACTATACACTATTTTTAGTATGATTGAGAAATATAAACATGGCAAAGTTAAGAAATTATTTGAGGTGAAAACATTGATATTATTACAAGTGAATGGGCTTTCGAAATTATACGGTGCAGAAACGATTCTTGCAAACATAAAATTGGAAGTACAAACAAAAGATCGTATCGCATTAGTCGGACGAAATGGAGCCGGAAAATCTACATTATTAAAAATAATAGCTGGCGAGTTATCTCATGATGGTGGTGAAATTATAAAACCGAAAGATGTCTCAATGGGGTATTTAGCTCAAAATACCGGATTAGAAACGTCTTTAACAATTTGGGATGAAATGTTAACCGTCTTTACACATCTACAGCAGATGGAGACAAAACTCCGAAAGCTAGAGCAAGAGATGGGAAAAGAAGAAAACTTTTCAAATGCGGCTATATATGAGAAATTACTAGCTGATTATGACCAATTACAATTAGATTATAAAGATCAAGGCGGCTATCAGTACGAAGCGGATATACGCTCGATTTTAAGCGGTCTTGGCTTCCCAGTTGAAACGCATCAGACGACAATTTCCACATTAAGTGGTGGACAAAAGACTCGATTAGCTCTTGGGAAATTATTATTAACTAGACCAGACTTACTTATTTTAGACGAACCTACAAACCATTTGGACATTGAGACACTAACATGGCTTGAACAATATTTACAAGGCTATCCTGGCGCGATTTTAATCGTTTCCCATGACCGTTATTTCTTAGATAAACTCGTTACACAAGTATACGAAATTTCTAATAAGGAAAGCCGACGATTTGTTGGTAACTACAGTAAATATTTAGACTCAAAATCAGCTCTATACGAGCAAGAGATGAAGCGTTATGAAAAACAACAAGATGAAATTTCTAAACTGGAAGACTTTGTGCAAAAAAATATAGCTCGTGCATCTACGACAAAACGTGCTCAAAGTCGCCGTAAACAATTAGACAGAATGGAAGTATTAGCTAGACCATTAGGCGATTCTAAATCAGCTTCCTTCCACTTCGATATTGAAAAACAAAGTGGAAATGATGTTTTACAAGTTAAAGATGCCACTATTGGCTATTATCAGGAACCGATTATTGCACATGTAAATATGCGCTTAACTCGCGGTGACAGTGTTGCCTTAGTTGGGCCAAACGGAATTGGAAAATCTACATTATTAAAATCCATTGTGAATAAGTTACAGCTATTACATGGAAACGTTGCTTTCGGGTCAAATGTATCTGTTGGTTATTATGATCAAGAACAAGCCAACTTAACATCTTCGAAGCGAGTTTTAAATGAACTATGGGATGAATATCCCCTGCAACCTGAAAAAGAAATTCGCACTATACTAGGCAACTTTTTATTCACAGGGGATGATGTACTCAAACCAGTATCTTCTCTTAGTGGTGGACAAAAGGCTCGACTAGCTCTTGCAAAACTTATGATGCAAAAATCCAATTTATTAATTCTCGATGAACCAACAAACCATCTTGATTTAAATAGTAAAGAGATTTTGGAGAATGCTTTAATTGATTACCCGGGTACTCTTCTATTCGTCTCTCATGACCGCTACTTTATTAATCGCGTAACGACAACCGTTGTTGAGTTATCAACAGAAGGTGCACAAGAATATTTAGGTGATTACGATTATTACGTTGAAAAGAAAAATGAAATGATTGAACGTGCGGAACTAGAGCAAGAAGATGAAGTACCTGTTCAAAAAGTGGTGGCACAAGAAAAATTAAATTATCTCGAAGAAAAAGAACGTAAACAGTTAGAGCGTCAACGTACTCGAAAAATTGAAGAACTGGAACAAAATATCGTAGGCTTAGAAGAAGAAATTGCTACGTTAGAAGATCAGCTTTGCTTACCAGAAATATATGCAGATTATGAAAAGGCTAGTGAAATTACAACTAAAAAACAAACACTGCAAGAACAGCTTGAAGCTTGTATGGCAGAATGGGAAGAACTGCATATATAAGAGAATTTAAAAGAGGGGGATGTCTCATAAGTCGGTCTTTTTGACGAGATGACCTCCTTTTTATTTTCTCTTTTAGAATCAATACCATAGTAAATGAAATTATATAAACGATTCGACAAGAAATATCGATTTACCGACAAGGATTGACAATAGTAGCACCTTATATAACAAGTGGAGGATGTTTCAACATGTTTTTTGGACATCTCCTTGTTTTTTATTTCCCAAAAAAGAATTTCTACAAAGGTCAGACTTCCCCTATGTTATCCACAAGGTTATGCACATATCCACCTTTATAATATAAACTCCCAAATAACTTTTCCACATTATCCACAGTCACACAAAAAGTTATACACATTTTATGTACACAAAAAAACCCGTATTATCAACAGATAATACGGGTTTTATCCACAATCTGTGGTTAATTTTGTGTATAACTATGCTTCAATATCTAATCCTGGATTTGCATTTAAAGCTAATGTAGCGCGTTTTCCTTGTTCGTATGCAATTGTACCTGCAGCCGCAATCATCGCTGCATTATCTGTGCATAAAGATAGAGGAGGAATAATTAGCTCTATATTTTCTTTTTGTGCAAATTCTGCTGCTAAACGTGCACGAAGCCCTTTATTAGCAGCTACTCCACCAGCAAGAAGCACTTGTTTTACATTATAAGCATCTGCTGCACGGGACGCTTTCGTTACAAGCACATCTATTACACTTTCTTGGAAACTTGCTGCTAAATCTTCTGGTGCAATTTCTATACCGCGCTGTTTTGCGTTATGCACAGTGTTGATAACTGCTGATTTCAATCCACTAAAGCTGAAATCATACGAATCAGGTTCTAGCCACGCACGAGGCAAATCAATTGTTGGTTTTCCTTCATGCGCAAGGCGATCAATATGAGGACCACCTGGATAAGGCATTGATAATGTACGAGCTACTTTATCGTAAGCTTCTCCTGCCGCATCATCTCGCGTTTCACCAATCACTTCAAATGAACCATGTTCTTTCATATAAACAAGCTCCGTATGTCCACCGGATACAACAAGCGATAGTAACGGGAATTGTACTTCTTTTACTAAACGGTTCGCATAAATATGACCAGCAATATGATGAACACCAACTAGAGGGATATCATGAGCAAAAGCCACAGCTTTCGCTGCATTTACACCTATTAAAAGTGCTCCGACTAAACCTGGGCCTTCTGTTACAGCAATTGCATCAATATCCTCAAAAGTGATATTCGCTTCTTTTAAAGCTTCTTCTAACACAACTGTGATTTCTTCTACATGATGACGGGATGCAATCTCTGGTACAACTCCGCCAAAACGCTTATGACTTTCAATTTGCGATGCAACGACATTCGCAATGATTTCCGTTCCATTTTTAACAACTGCTACAGCTGTTTCATCACAGCTTGTTTCAATACCAAGTATAATTGTGTTTTTTTCCATTATATATTCACCCACATTACAAGACCATCTTCCTGATTGTCTGCATAGTATCGTTTACGAATCCCACCATTTTGAAATCCGTATTTTCTGTATAACTGCTTTGCTACTTCATTTGACACGCGTACTTCAAGTGTCATTGTTTTTACTCCTAACCCTTTCGCTTCGGAAATGACTTCTTTCAATAAGGCATCCCCTAGCTTTTGACCTCTGTATTCTGGTAGGATAGCTATATTTGTTACATGTGATTCATCAATAATTATCCACAATCCACAATATCCAATTACGAGACCATCTTTTTCTAGCACGACATAATGTGCATGTTCATTCATCTCTAATTCATGGTGAAATGCATCTGCAGTCCAAGGGGTTGAAAAAGATGCTTCTTCAATAGCTACAATTTGAGCAATATCATCAAGTGCCATCTTTCTAAATATCATATCCATCTTCTGTAGGCCCCTATTGTTTTTGACTTTCTAACCATTTTGTTTCAGCTTCAGCTAAACGAAGATAGCTAGGAACAAACGTATGCACGTCTTGTTCTTCTTTTTGTAATCCTAAAAATGCTAATTCACTTGGTCTTGGGTTATTCTTAGTGAACGGAGCAAATACAGCTTGATCACCTAAATATTCTACAATTGTTTCTTTATGCAATTTAACATCGTTACCAATAAATAAAACAGGCTGTTCTTTATCTTTTAACATTTGCAACCAGTCAACAATAAGAATAATTCGGTCTTCTTCGATTGAAGTTATACGCTCTCCTTCATATGTATATAACCCCGTGTAAATTTGACCACGTCGGCCATCAAATAAAGGACAAATTAGTCCATTAAAATTAGTACCATTTGCAGCCACCACTTCTAAACTTGATACACCTACAATTGGTATTTGAAGTGACCAAGCTAATGTTTTTGCAGCTGTCACACCTATACGAACACCTGTATATGATCCGGGTCCAGCTGCTACAACAATTTTAGTCAATTCTTTCGGTTTTACACCGCATTCTTTTAACAGTTTCTCTACAGCTGGCATAAGACGTACAGAATGGTTTTTTGTTAAATTTGTAATGATTTCCCCAATCACGTTCCCTTCCTCAATAAGGGATACACCCATTACGTAATTTGAAGTATCAATTGCTAGTACTTTCATCTTGTAATAGCTCCTCACATAATCTAATATAGCGATCTCCAATTGGCTCGAGTACAATTTTTCTTGTATCATCTCCAGCATGGAATAAACTAATTTGCAACTTCTCATTCGGTAAATATGCTTCTATTAAATGAGCCCATTCTACTACTGTAATCCCTTCACCATAGAAATACTCATCAAATCCTAAATCTTCTTCACTTTCCGCTAAACGATACACATCCATATGATATAGCGGTAATCTTCCTTTATATTCTTTAATAATATTGAAGGTAGGACTATTTACGACTCTTTTCACTCCAAGACCTTTTGCTAGTCCTTTTGTAAAAGTCGTCTTGCCAGCTCCAAGATCACCTTCTAAAATAATTACATCTTGTGCCTTTACAAGTCTCCCTAATTTTTCTGATAATCGCTGGGTTTCTTCAGAAGATTTTGTTGTTACTTCATGTTTACTCACAGACTTCACCTACTTTACTCACAATGTTCTCTGCTCTTTATTATACAGGTTTTAAATATATAAAAAAGTCCTTAGGAGTTTTCCTAAGGATAGTTTGACTGTCTTTATTAGTTTTTTGTTAAAACAAATAAAAAAATACGAAACAACTTGTTTCGTTCTTTTCTTTATATAAAATGGCGGTCCCGACCGGGGTCGAACCGGCGATCTCCTGCGTGACAGGCAGGCATGTTAACCACTACACCACGGGACCATTTGGTTGCGGGGACAGGATTTGAACCTGCGACCTTCGGGTTATGAGCCCGACGAGCTACCGTACTGCTCCACCCCGCGATGATATAAATAGCTTGGCGACGTCCTACTCTCACAGGGACAAGGTCCCAACTACCATCGGCGCTAGAGAGCTTAACTTCCGTGTTCGGTATGGGAACGGGTGTGACCTCTCTGCCATCATCACCAAACTATTGAAGGCATATTCCTTCAAAACTAGATAACATTGCTTCATATTATATGGTTAAGTCCTCGATCTATTAGTATTCGTCAGCTCCACATGTCACCATGCTTCCACCTCGAACCTATCAACCTGATCATCTTTCAGGGATCTTACTAGCTTACGCTATGGGAAATCTCATCTTGAGGGGGGCTTCATGCTTAGATGCTTTCAGCACTTATCCCTTCCGCACATAGCTACCCAGCTATGCCCTTGGCAGAACAACTGGTACACCAGCGGTGCGTCCATCCCGGTCCTCTCGTACTAAGGACAGCTCCTCTCAAATTTCCTGCGCCCACGACGGATAGGGACCGAACTGTCTCACGACGTTCTGAACCCAGCTCGCGTACCGCTTTAATGGGCGAACAGCCCAACCCTTGGGACCGACTACAGCCCCAGGATGCGATGAGCCGACATCGAGGTGCCAAACCTCCCCGTCGATGTGGACTCTTGGGGGAGATAAGCCTGTTATCCCCGGGGTAGCTTTTATCCGTTGAGCGATGGCCCTTCCATGCGGAACCACCGGATCACTAAGCCCGACTTTCGTCCCTGCTCGACTTGTAGGTCTCGCAGTCAAGCTCCCTTATGCCTTTGCACTCTACGAATGATTTCCAACCATTCTGAGGGAACCTTTGGGCGCCTCCGTTACACTTTAGGAGGCGACCGCCCCAGTCAAACTGCCCACCTGACACTGTCTCCCGGGTCGATAAGACCCGTAGGTTAGAATTTCAATACAGTCAGGGCGGTATCCCACCAGCGCCTCCACCGAAGCTAGCGCTCCGGTTTCAATGGCTCCCGCCTATCCTGTACAAACTGTACCAAAATTCAATATCAGGCTACAGTAAAGCTCCACGGGGTCTTTCCGTCCTGTCGCGGGTAACCTGCATCTTCACAGGTACTATAATTTCACCGAGTCTCTGGTTGAGACAGTGCCCAAATCGTTACACCTTTCGTGCGGGTCGGAACTTACCCGACAAGGAATTTCGCTACCTTAGGACCGTTATAGTTACGGCCGCCGTTTACTGGGGCTTCAGTTCAGAGCTTCGCTTACGCTAACCCCTCTCCTTAACCTTCCAGCACCGGGCAGGTGTCAGCCCCTATACTTCGCCTTACGGCTTCGCAGAGACCTGTGTTTTTGCTAAACAGTCGCTTGGGCCTATTCACTGCGGCTTTCCGTTAAGAAAGCACCCCTTCTCCCGAAGTTACGGGGTCATTTTGCCGAGTTCCTTAACCAGAGTTCTCTCGCACACCTTAGGATTCTCTCCTCGCCTACCTGTGTCGGTTTGCGGTACAGGCACCTTTTATCTCGCTAGAAGCTTTTCTTGGCAGCGGGGAATCAAAGACTTCGCTCCATAAGGAGCTTCCCCATCACAGCTCAGCCTTCACGATAAGCGGATTTGCCTACTTATCAGCCTAACTGCTTGGACGTGCACAACCAATCGCACGCTTCTTCTATCCTTCTGCGTCCCTCCATTGCTCAAACGATAAAGAGGTGGTACAGGAATATCAACCTGTTGTCCATCGCCTACGCCTGTCGGCCTCGGCTTAGGTCCTGACTAACCCTGAGCGGACGAGCCTTCCTCAGGAAACCTTAGGCATTCGGTGGACGGGATTCTCACCCGTCTTTCGCTACTCATACCGGCATTCTCACTTCTAAGCGCTCCACCAGTCCTTCCGGTCTGACTTCACTGCACTTAGAACGCTCCCCTACCACTGATACCATTGGTATCAATTCGCAGCTTCGGTGGTGTATTTAGCCCCGGTACATTTTCGGCGCAGAGTCACTCGACTAGTGAGCTATTACGCACTCTTTAAATGGTGGCTGCTTCTGAGCCAACATCCTAGTTGTCTAAGCAACTCCACATCCTTTTCCACTTAATACACACTTTGGGACCTTAGCTGGCGATCTGGGCTGTTTCCCTCTTGACTACGGATCTTATCACTCGCAGTCTGACTCCTAAGGATAAGTCATTGGCATTCGGAGTTTGACTGAATTCGGTAATCCGATGAGGACCCCTAGTTCAATCAGTGCTCTACCTCCAAGACTCTTACACTTAAGGCTAGCCCTAAAGCTATTTCGGGGAGAACCAGCTATCTCCAGGTTCGATTGGAATTTCTCCGCTACCCACACCTCATCCCCGCACTTTTCAACGTGCGTGGGTTCGGGCCTCCATTCAGTGTTACCTGAACTTCACCCTGGACATGGGTAGATCACCTGGTTTCGGGTCTACGACCACGTACTAAACGCCCTATTCAGACTCGCTTTCGCTGCGGCTCCGCCTCTTCAGCTTAACCTTGCACGGGATCGTAACTCGCCGGTTCATTCTACAAAAGGCACGCCATCACCCATTAACGGGCTCTGACTATTTGTAGGCACACGGTTTCAGGATCTCTTTCACTCCCCTTCCGGGGTGCTTTTCACCTTTCCCTCACGGTACTGGTTCACTATCGATCACTAGGGAGTATTTAGCCTTGGGAGATGGTCCTCCCAGATTCCGACGGAATTTCACGTGTTCCGCCGTACTCAGGATACATTCAAGAGAGAACGAAGTTTCGACTACGGGGTTATTACCCTCTGTGACGGACCTTTCCAGGTCGCTTCGTCTACCTCGTTCCTTTGTAACTCCGTATAGAATGTCCTACAACCCCAAGAGGCAAGCCTCTTGGTTTGGGCTAGATTCCGTTTCGCTCGCCGCTACTCAGGAAATCGCATTTGCTTTCTCTTCCTCCAGGTACTTAGATGTTTCAGTTCCCTGGGTCTGTCTTCCATACCCTATGTATTCAGGTAAGGATACCATACCATTACGTATAGTGGGTTTCCCCATTCGGAAATCTTCGGATCAAAGCTTACTTACAGCTCCCCGAAGCATATCGGCGTTAGTCCCGTCCTTCATCGACTCCTAGTGTCAAGGCATCCACCGTGCGCCCTTTCTAACTTAACCAAACTAAAATTAAAAAAATATGAGCTACACTGTTATCTAGTTTTCAAAGAACATACATTTAAACTTGAGAGATAGTTCTCTCAAAACTGAACGAAACAAAACAAGTCAACGTTTATTGATGAACTGCGTTCATCAATTCTCCATAGAAAGGAGGTGATCCAGCCGCACCTTCCGATACGGCTACCTTGTTACGACTTCACCCCAATCATCTGTCCCACCTTAGGCGGCTGGCTCCATAAAGGTTACCCCACCGACTTCGGGTGTTACAAACTCTCGTGGTGTGACGGGCGGTGTGTACAAGGCCCGGGAACGTATTCACCGCGGCATGCTGATCCGCGATTACTAGCGATTCCAGCTTCATGTAGGCGAGTTGCAGCCTACAATCCGAACTGAGAACGGTTTTATGAGATTAGCTCCACCTCGCGGTCTTGCAGCTCTTTGTACCGTCCATTGTAGCACGTGTGTAGCCCAGGTCATAAGGGGCATGATGATTTGACGTCATCCCCACCTTCCTCCGGTTTGTCACCGGCAGTCACCTTAGAGTGCCCAACTTAATGATGGCAACTAAGATCAAGGGTTGCGCTCGTTGCGGGACTTAACCCAACATCTCACGACACGAGCTGACGACAACCATGCACCACCTGTCACTCTGCTCCCGAAGGAGAAGCTCTATCTCTAGAGTTTTCAGAGGATGTCAAGACCTGGTAAGGTTCTTCGCGTTGCTTCGAATTAAACCACATGCTCCACCGCTTGTGCGGGCCCCCGTCAATTCCTTTGAGTTTCAGCCTTGCGGCCGTACTCCCCAGGCGGAGTGCTTAATGCGTTAACTTCAGCACTAAAGGGCGGAAACCCTCTAACACTTAGCACTCATCGTTTACGGCGTGGACTACCAGGGTATCTAATCCTGTTTGCTCCCCACGCTTTCGCGCCTCAGTGTCAGTTACAGACCAGAAAGTCGCCTTCGCCACTGGTGTTCCTCCATATCTCTACGCATTTCACCGCTACACATGGAATTCCACTTTCCTCTTCTGCACTCAAGTCTCCCAGTTTCCAATGACCCTCCACGGTTGAGCCGTGGGCTTTCACATCAGACTTAAGAAACCACCTGCGCGCGCTTTACGCCCAATAATTCCGGATAACGCTTGCCACCTACGTATTACCGCGGCTGCTGGCACGTAGTTAGCCGTGGCTTTCTGGTTAGGTACCGTCAAGGTGCCAGCTTATTCAACTAGCACTTGTTCTTCCCTAACAACAGAGTTTTACGACCCGAAAGCCTTCATCACTCACGCGGCGTTGCTCCGTCAGACTTTCGTCCATTGCGGAAGATTCCCTACTGCTGCCTCCCGTAGGAGTCTGGGCCGTGTCTCAGTCCCAGTGTGGCCGATCACCCTCTCAGGTCGGCTACGCATCGTTGCCTTGGTGAGCCGTTACCTCACCAACTAGCTAATGCGACGCGGGTCCATCCATAAGTGACAGCCGAAGCCGCCTTTCAATTTCGAACTATGCAGTTCAAAATATTATCCGGTATTAGCCCCGGTTTCCCGGAGTTATCCCAGTCTTATGGGTAGGTTACCCACGTGTTACTCACCCGTCCGCCGCTAACTTCATAAGAGCAAGCTCTTAATCCATTCGCTCGACTTGCATGTATTAGGCACGCCGCCAGCGTTCATCCTGAGCCAGGATCAAACTCTCCAATAAAGTTAGTTTGTCTAGCATCTAAAAATAAAAATTGACGTTCACGTTGTTTGTTTCGTTCAGTTTTCAAAGAACTAAAAGCGGGTGAAGAGAATCGAACTCTCGACCAGAGCTTGGAAGGCTCTTGTTTTACCACTAAACTACACCCGCGTGGTCGGGAAGACAGGATTTGAACCTGCGACCCCCTGGTCCCAAACCAGGTGCTCTACCAAGCTGAGCCACTTCCCGTTATGGCGCGCCCGAGAGGAGTCGAACCCCTAACCTCTTGATCCGTAGTCAAACGCTCTATCCAATTGAGCTACGGGCGCTTATTCATGATGTTTTTTCGTCGTTGTATTTTGGCGACTCAATTATCTTATCATACTACATTTTCAAATGCAAGTACTTTTTTTAAAAGATTTTTTGATGCGGCCGAGAGGACTTGAACCTCCACGGGGTTTCCCCCACTAGGCCCTCAACCTAGCGCGTCTGCCGTTCCGCCACGACCGCGCGGAAAAAACAAAAGTGAGCCATGAAGGATTCGAACCTTCGACCCTCTGATTAAAAGTCAGATGCTCTACCAACTGAGCTAATGGCTCGTAAATGGCTGGGCTAGCTGGATTCGAACCAGCGCATGACGGAGTCAAAGTCCGTTGCCTTACCGCTTGGCTATAGCCCATCGAAATAGTTATCTTCTTTTCAAAGACAAATGTTATTGTACCATAATGTCCAATAAAAAACAACTGCCATATAGCAGAAGTTAAAATGGCGGTCCCGACCGGGGTCGAACCGGCGATCTCCTGCGTGACAGGCAGGCATGTTAACCACTACACCACGGGACCATTTGGTTGCGGGGACAGGATTTGAACCTGCGACCTTCGGGTTATGAGCCCGACGAGCTACCGTACTGCTCCACCCCGCGATAATATTATTTATATAATTTATATGGTGGAGGATGACGGGATCGAACCGCCGACCCCCTGCTTGTAAGGCAGGTGCTCTCCCAGCTGAGCTAATCCTCCGAAGTGGTGACCCGTACGGGATTCGAACCCGTGTTACCGCCGTGAAAGGGCGGTGTCTTAACCACTTGACCAACGGGCCAATATATATGGCAGAGAAGAAGGGATTCGAACCCTCGCACCGCGTTAGCGATCTACTCCCTTAGCAGGGGAGCCCCTTGAGCCACTTGGGTACTTCTCTGTATATGGCTCCGCAGGTAGGACTCGAACCTACGACCGATCGGTTAACAGCCGATAGCTCTACCACTGAGCTACTGCGGAATAATAAAGACAATTTGTATCTTATAAAATTTCTCATCGTAAGTCAAGAAGTTTTTTCACAACGTCTTGCGCAAACGGGACATGTTTATAATATACTGGATTGCGTTTTCACTGTCAAGATGTTTTCACTACCAGTTTTAGTTGTCCTTTACACTTTCCACATACATATCTTTGTGTATTTATTTGACGTCTTCTTACATATTGAAATGAACACCCCATACATTCATACATAGAAACTTTCGTTTCCTCCTCACTAATCATTCGTTTGCAAAAACGTGGTGCAGCTACTTTCTTTAATAACTCACGAAAATCTCTATCTCGGTGCTTATACCCTTTTCCTGTGATATGTAAGTGATAATGACAAAGTTCATGTTTAACAATCCCGACTAACTCTTCTTTACCATATATTTCGTAATATCGATAATTCAATTCTATATTATGATTCTTCAATAGATAGCGCCCACCAGTTGTACGTAACCTACTATTAAACATTGCTTTATGTAAAAACGGCATTCCAAAGCATTGTAACGATACCTCTTCCACTAACCGCTGAATTTCTTGCTCATCCATTCTCATTCCTCCTAAACTAAAAAATATTTTTACACTTTTCTCTCTTCTTATACATATAGTAAATAGTACATATACCCATCCTCATTCAAGAAGCGTGATTTCTAAAAATGCAGCATTGCTAGAAATCCACTCACCAACCTCTCATCAAAGTTACCTTAACTAAAAGGAGCTACTTTTTTGAGAGCAGGATTAAACAAGGAGGGATTCCTATGCCCACGTGGCTAAAGAAACAAATGCAACGTGCATATTTTGAGAAAAACCGGTATCAAATCAAGTTACTAAATGAATGCTGGTTTTATTATAGTAAAATACATCAAAGCTCATAATCAATTAAACTTTCCAGTTCATAAAAAAAGAGCAGTTTCATCTGCTCTCTTTTCTTAACTATTCAATCGGTAACATTGATAATGCAACACGACCTTTTTTCGTATCAATATCATCTACCCATACCTTTACAATTTGTCCCACGGATACAATATCTAATGGATGCTTTACAAATTGTTTGCTTAGTTTAGAAATATGTACTAAACCATCTTGCTTCACACCAATATCAACAAAGGCACCGAAATCAACAACATTGCGGATCGTTCCCTCTAATTCCATACCACGCTTTAAATCTTCTAATTTTAAAATCCCCTTTTTCAAAAGTGGCTTTGGCAACTCATCCCTCATATCTCGTTCCGGGCTAATTAAAGCATCCATAATATCAACTAGTGTTGGCTCACCAATCTCCGTCTCTTGAGATAATTTAGAAATATCTACTCCTTCTAAACTCTTTTGCAAGTTTGGTTTCCCCACATCACTCTTCGATAACCCTAAGCTCTTTAATAGCAATTCAACATTTTTATATTGCTCTGGATGAATCCCTGTGCGATCTAACGGATTCGCTCCTTCTAATATACGTAAAAACCCGATACATTGTTCATATGTTTTTGCACCTAAACGCGGGATTTTCTTTAATTCAGTACGCTTCGTGAATTTTCCATCTTCCTCACGCTTAGCTACAATATTTTTCGCAACTGTTTTTGATAACCCCGAAACATATTGCAACAATGCAACTGAAGCTGTATTTACATTAACACCAACTCGGTTAACTGCTGTCTCTACTACAAATGTTAATGATTCATTTAATCTCTTTTGAGATACATCATGTTGATATTGTCCCACCCCAACAGATTTAGGGTCAATTTTCACAAGCTCTGCAAGTGGATCTTGCAGACGTCTCCCAATTGAAACAGCACTTCTTTCTTCAACCTGTAAATTCGGAAACTCCTCGCGAGCTACATCAGATGCTGAGTACACACTAGCACCCGCTTCATTTACAATAATGTAAAATACATCTCGTTCTACATTTTGTAATACATCTACTATAAATTCTTCCGTTTCTCTCGAAGCTGTACCATTTCCAATCGCTATCATTTCAACTTCATATTTATCTATAATTGAGAGGATTTTCGTTTTTGCATCCTCATATTTACGAACAGGCGGATGCGGATAAATAACATCTATGTGAAGAACTTTTCCTGTATCATCTACTACAGCTAATTTACAACCGGTTCTATACGCTGGATCTACCGCTAACACAACTTTCCCTTTCATCGGAGGTTGTAATAATAAATTACGTAAATTCTCAGAGAAAATGTGAATCGCTTGTTCTTCGGCCGTTTCCATTAATTCTTTACGAATTTCTCTTTCTATTGAAGGTTGAATTAATCGCTTATATCCATCTTCCATCGCTAATTGTACATAATGCGCACTTTTAGAAGCTTCATCAAGAATCATTTTTTTATGTAAAAACTGAAGGATTTCTTCAATTGGCGTGATAACAGAAACTCTTAATACATCTTCCTTTTCACCACGATTCATAGCTAGTACACGATGTGGCACTACTTTTTGCAACGGTTCTTCATAGCCATAATACATTTCATATATATTCTTTTCATCTTTTTCTTTATCTTTTACAGATGAAGACATAATCCCTTGTCGGAAAGTAGTATTGCGAATCCAACTACGATATGCCGCATTATCCGAAACAAGTTCCGCAATAATATCTTGCGCACCTTGCAACGCATCTTCTGCAGACGCCACTTCTTTTTCTGCATTAACAAATTCCATAGCCTTCTCTGCTGGATTTTCTTTTTTATATAACAATAGCCACTCAGCTAACGGTTCTAATCCCTTTTCTTTAGCAATTGTAGCTTTCGTTCTTCTTTTTTCTTTATATGGACGATATAAATCTTCTACTTCCTGAAGTTTTTTTGCAGCAACAATATGACGACGCAACTCTTCGGTTAGTTTACCCTTTTCACCAATAAGACGAAGAACCTCTTCTTTCCTATCTTCTAGTTGCATCATATATTGCCATCTTTCTAAGATTGCACGAATTTGCACCTCATCTAGAGATCCTGTCCATTCTTTTCGGTAACGAGCGATAAATGGAACTGTGTTACCTTCTTCTGTTAATTGAATAACATGACGAACTTGCTTTTCTGTAAAGCCTAATTCTTTCACTAACATTTTCATTAACCCTTGTCGATTATCTACCATTTCCATATCCAACCGTAACCTCCTCTATAATAAAAAAAAGTTGCCCTGTAAAGAGAGCAACTTAAACTGCCGATTTAAAAATCTATTAGTCCTAAACTAATTTGTAACGCTTCATCTACACGACTCATCATCACTTCATCCAAATGAGTGATTTTGTCCGTTAAGCGTTGCTTATCGATTGTTCGAATCTGCTCAAGTAAAATAACAGAATCTCTCTCAAAACCATACTTTTTCGCATCAATTTCCACATGAGTGGGTAATTTCGCTTTTTGAATCTGTGCAGTAATAGCCGCTACAATCACAGTCGGACTAAAACGATTTCCGATGTCATTTTGAATGACAAGAACCGGACGAACGCCTCCTTGCTCAGAACCAACAACTGGGGAAAGGTCTGCAAAATACACGTCGCCGCGTTTTACAATCAAAATATTACCCCCCGCTAACTAAGCGTTCTACTGTATGAGCTGCTTCATACTCTGCTAAGAAAGCTTCAGATGCAATACCAAGATTAATTTTTCCCATTTCAATGTACCCACGTCGCATTGATTCATGTTGGTAGCGTTTCTTCGTCTTATGTTGACGCAATAACAGTTGTGTTGCCTGGCAAATTAGTTCATGGCGATTCTTATTCTCTTGTTTTCCAATTCCGTCCAATTCCGTTACCATTTGCTTTGGCAACCGAACCACGATTTCAGTAGTTACACTTGATTCGGACACAAAAATACACCTCCACCGTCAACTACACACCCAAATATATATATGACACCTATTGTAATAATACCATTGTATGGAGCCTGTTGCAAAGACTTCCTTATTCCCTGCTTATGTTTTCCAATTCATAAACAAAACATTCATCTTCTTTTACTTTTCATCTCTTTCAAACAAGAAATAAAGCAATTCTTTCCGCAACATTTCATTGTAACTTATATTAATAACAATTATAAAAAGAAGCTCCCTAGCAAAAAAGAGCCTATTTTCCATTAGCGAAAATCCCCTAAATGACGAGATACTGAGCGATAATACCTTCTTCTATATATCGTTCAAATAATTGATTACTTCTACAACTTTACCGTTTCGTATAAATATTCTCGGTACACGGAAGCTTATCGTTGCGATAATTTCATAATTAATAGTCCCGGAATATTCAGCGACCTCAGTAGCACTAATATACTCATCACCTTGTCTCCCAATGAGTGTAACTTTCGTACCAAGTGGCACTTCACAAGGAAGATGTATCATGAATTGATCCATTGTTACTCGACCCACAATCGGTACTCTTTCACCATTTACAAGTACTTTAAACCCTTGCAATCTTCTAAGCCAGCCATCTGCATATCCAATTGCAACTGTCGCAATCCATTCTTCAGTTCTCGTTCGGTATGTGACATTATAACTAATTCCATCCCCTTTAATCACTTGCTTAATATGAGCAACTTTCGTATGAAGTGACAACGCCGGTTCCAATTTAAATGGTAAAAAAGGACGTATTTCTACAGATGGGGATAATCCATACATCGCAATACCAACTCGCACCGCATTAAATGTAATCCCTTGAAACCTTAACGTTGCAGCGCTATTGGCTGTATGGACAAATTTAGGATTTACTCCAAATTCTTTCAACCAACTTAACTGCTGCAAGAATGTATTATATTGCTTATCAAAGTAAGAAGTCTCAACCTCATCCGCTGTTGCAAAATGCGTATATACTCCTTCTAACTCTAAAAATGGCGCACCTTCTAAACTCTTTAAGAACCCTTTTAATTCTTTGCGTTCACGTATTCCGATTCTCCCCATACCACTATCAAAATTAATATGGAATTTCATTATTGATGAACCATCCCAGAGCTTTATCGCTTCTTCCACCCATTCTTTTTGAAAAACAGTTAATGCTACATCATTTTCAGCAGCTACATTTACATCACGGGGCGGGGAAGGACCTAATACTAAAATCGGTGCAGTAATACCAGCCCTCCGAAGCACTAAAGCTTCATCTAAAAAAGCAACTGCTAATCTTGTCGCTCCTGCTTCTAATGCAGTTTTAGCCACCGGTACATAATCGTGCCCATATGCATTCGCTTTAACTACAGCAAAAATCTCTACATCACTTGGAATGAACTCTTTAATATGCGTAACATTGTTATAAATCGCATCTAAATCAACTTCCACCCAGGTGTCACGGTAAAACGGTGCGTCTTCCATAAATACACTTCCTTATACACGATATGCGAAGCTTATTCTTTTATATGCTTCTTTTATGAAATCCACCTTCAAACTAAGAAAAGACGCGGTGCACATATATCACCACGTCTAAGATGTTTACTTCACCTAGATGTTTACTTCACCTGCTTCGCTGTAACCGAACGAGCAACCATCAACAACTCATTCGGCTCTAAACCTTTAGACACGAGCATATATTCTACTCCGTTATGCGACCACGTTACAGAGTCTTTCGTCAATGCACCAATCGTGAAACCAAGATCAACCGGCTCTCCACTTACACTTACCGCCGATGAGGCCTCTGCAACTTTTGCCTTTTCTTGTATCAAAGTAAAGGATTTCTTACTTCCAGTGTATGTGAGTATTGCACGCTTGCCACTGTCTGTCTTCAACTCTTCTTCCTCTTTCAAAGTCATGCCTTGCGGCGTATCACGCGGATACAAAATAGCAAACGGTTTGTCTTCTTTCGCTGCCGTCTGAACATCCACTTGTGCTCTAGACATATTTTGTTTCGTATCAAATGCACCTTTATCAAACTTTGCATCAAACTTTACTTTAGTGAAATCTACTTTTACAAGGACATTTTGGTCATTATCCATCAGCTTCACAGAAACTGGTGTTAAATCACTTTTATTCAGCTTAATTTCTTGTTTCGGCAACATATTTTGATGTTGATAATTTGTTTTTGTTTTAAATACATAATACTTATCTGTTTTCTCGAAAGAGAGATTTTTCTTATCTTGCAAAATATCTCTTACAAGTGATTCATATAAATAAGCCTGGCTACTATTTTGCGGCCAATCACTTTGAAAACGGAAACTCTTATTAAGCGCCGGTGTTAATACAAATACACCTTCATCATTTCTTAAAATAATTTGACTCTGATCCTTTTTCGCATTCTGCAAATTCACACGATAATACGAAGGTTCTTTATGCCAAATTTCTACATTGTACTCCTGAGGCTCATTTCCTGTTTTAATAGATAATTTCGCTTCAGCTTGATAACTCTTCATACTTTTAACTTTCGCTTCTAAATCTCTCACAACATCTTCCTGTTTCTTTTCCATACAACCCGCCAACACAAAAACGGTCAACAAACCGACAAGAACTAAAAACAGACGCCTTTTCATCACTTCAGCCCCTTTGCCCCTATAAATGAATGGAAGGTATGCCTTCCTTATCGCTACCTCAAATATATGAGACAAAGATATAAAATATGCAGACTAGCGTGACGAGCTTTCCAAAACAACTTGAGCAACGGCAAATTCTTTACTATGACTAATTGATAAATGAACAATATGCTCTGTATTTGTAATGATAATCGGCTTACCTCTATCATCATTCCTTACTTCAATATCTAAAAAACTCACTTCTTTCCCGATACCGGTCCCTACCGCTTTAGAATACGCCTCTTTTGCTGCAAATCTTCCAGCTACGAATTCTGTAAGGCGACTTCCTTTCAGCCCCTCGGCAACACCACGTTCTCTTTCAGTTAAAATACGTTCCATAAATTTAAGCTTTCCATCTAGCATTTTTTCAATTCGATTTAACTCAATAATATCGATTCCAATCCCTACAATCATTTCAAAATCCCCTTCTTCTATTTAGCTTTCTTCATTCATATTGTAAGAATAACAGAGAATCTTTCTGATGCAAAAGGAGTGATACTAACAACATGCTAATACCATCCACTCGCATTTCCTTACAACCGATTATCATCTCTTTACTTCTTATACAATTAGTCATGATTATATTGAGCGACTTTTCCCTCTTTCACCTGGCAGCCTACAATGAATATATCGCTAAAGGAGAATGGTGGCGTGTCATAACTTCCTTACTTGTACACGTAGACTTACAACATTTTCTTTCTAATAGTATTTGTTTATTTGTACTTGGTTCTTCTATTGAAAAACAACTAGGACACTTTTCTTTCATCATTATTTTTTTCCTTTCTGGCATTCTCGGGAATATTTCTTCTTATATTATTATGCCTTTTGAATATATTCACGCCGGAGCATCTGGTGGTATTTTCGGATTACTAGGCGCCCAATTATTTTTATTGTATAGTCGATATCGTTCTTCAAAACCAAGAGACATCGCTATTTTTTCAATAATGATACTTATATTACTACTATTTACTTTCTTTAATCCCTCTGCCAATCCTATAAGCCATTTAACAGGACTGATCATCGGCGGCATGTGCACCCCTTTTTTAATAAAGTGAAACTTTAATCAGTGGGGGGTTGTCCATCCCCCACTGATTATTAGCCCGCACCAATCGGACAAAAAAAACCGATGGCGCAGAGCTTATTTAATATAAAAGCTCGCACCACCGACAATTTCCACATCTGTTTGTTTACTTAACTCTCTCATTAGTTGAAATAAAGACTCATCCTTTTTCTTCGCCTCAATCATACAATCAATTTGCGGAACACTCCCCTTTATCTTTTTCAAAAAAGATAAGAAGGTATCTACATCAATAAAATCCGCATGTGCTCTTGGATCTTTTCCATCTCTAGGACTAGAGATGTGCATTTTAACTGGTAATAAAGACGATTCCCACGTATGTACAACACGTGCCCAATCTTCATGCCAATCTTCCTGGTCATTATTCATCATATGATGGTGCAAGTCAAACACGACTGGAATGTCTAATTTCTCACCTAAATACAATGTTTCTTCTAAAGAAAAGGTCGTGTCATCATTTTCTAATATAATCATCTCTTGAATACCTCTTGGAACAGTTGACCAATTTTCTATAAAGCGTTCTAATGCGAGCTCCTTATCTTTATAACCTCCTCCCACATGTAATACACATCGTTGCTTATGTTCAATTCCCATACCCTTTAACAATTTTTTGTGCATCTGCAATGTCTTTACAGATTGTTTAAAAATACTCTCCTCAGGTGAATTTAGTACAACAAAATGATCTGGATGGAAGTCAATTCGCATATTCATACGAATTGCATATTCACCTAATTCTTTCAGATTTTCTTTTAAAGGACGAATATAGTTCCAATCTAACAACTCCTCATGATTCGCTAAAGGAATGAGCTTGGAACTAAGTCGAAAGAAAGATATATCATGTCCTTTATTATGCTTTAATAATCGTAAGCAATTTTCCAAATTCGAATTAGCGATTCTTTCGAGTTTACGAATCGCAGCCTCTCGATCATCAATCCGCCGAAACTGTGCATATGTCATCGTTTGAGATGGAGATGCATTCTTCAAATGCACACTCATCGCAACATACCCAAGTCTTACAAGCATATAGCACCTCATTTCTATACGAGTTATTATGTAGTATGCACAATTACAGAAATAAAAAAAGAGAATGCCAGCAAAGGGCATTCTCTTTTTTATTAAGCTTGTGGACGGCTATGATGTTTTCTTTCGCCGCGTCCATTTGAAGATCCAGGGCGACCTTCACCTTTACGACCACGGTTACCATCACGGCTACCACTACCACCATCACGATTGCGATCACGGTTACGACCATCGCCACTTCCGCTTCCACGTCCATCACGATTACGATCACGGTTACGACCATCGCCACTTCCGCTTCCACGTCCATCACGACTACGATTACGGTTACCATCACGGTATCCACTTCCGTTACCACCGCGTTTTTTAGAACCGCCACCTCTTGAAACAACTGGTGGTTCTGATGTTAAAGCGATTGGAGTTGTATCCGGCTCTTTTGTCATCATTTTTAAAGCAGCAGCTACTACTGTTACAGAATCATTTTCTTCTAACATTTCTTCTGCAATACGCTTGTAGTATGATAAGTTTTCATTTTGGATTGTGCTTTGAAGTTTTTCAGCGATTAAACGTTGTTGACCTTCTAATGCCTCGTCAAGTGTCGGTGCTTCCATACGGTCAACCTTACGTTTTGTTGTACGCTCGATATTTTTTAATTGTCCTGATTCACGTGGTGTTACAAATAACATTGCAATACCTTTTTTACCTGCACGGCCAGTACGACCGATACGGTGAACGTATGATTCTGGATCTTGTGGGATATCGAAGTTGTATACGTGTGTTACGCCTGAAATATCAAGACCACGTGCAGCAACGTCTGTTGCAACAAGAACTTCAATAGCACCTTCTTTAAATTTACGTAATACAGACATACGTTTCGCTTGTGTTAAGTCACCATGAATACCTTCTGCTGCATAACCACGTAAGTTTAATGCTTCTGATAATTCATCAACACGACGCTTTGTACGACCGAATATGATTGCAAGCTCTGGAGATTGAATATCTAGTAAGCGTGTTAACACGTCAAACTTATTCTTTTCTTGCACTTCTAAATAGAACTGCTGAATGTTTGGCATTGTTACTTCTTTTGCTTTTACTTTAATGTGTTGAGGCTCAGTCATGAAACGCTCAGCAATACGACGGATTGGATCTGGCATTGTCGCTGAGAATAATAATGTTTGATGTGTTTCTGGCACATCTGTTAAAATCGCTTCAATATCTTCAATGAAGCCCATGTTTAACATTTCATCCGCTTCGTCAAGAACAACAGTCTCTACGTTTTGTAAGCGAAGTGTTTTACGGTTAATATGATCTAAAATACGACCCGGCGTACCAACAATAATGTGTGGGTGTTTTTTTAGAGCACGAATTTGGCGGTTAATATCTTGACCACCATAAATTGGTAGAATACGAACACGTTTATGTTTACCAAGTTTGTATAGCTCTTCTCCAACTTGAATTGCTAATTCGCGCGTTGGCGCGATAACAATACCTTGAACTGCTTCTTTATTTGTATTCACTTTATCTAATAGTGGTAATCCGAATGCTGCTGTTTTCCCTGTACCTGTTTGCGCTTGCCCAATAATATCCTTACCTTGCAATGCATATGGAATTGTTTCAGCTTGAATCGGCGTAGCCTCTTCAAAGCCCATACTTTCAACAGATTGTAGTAAAGACTCACTTAATCCTAATTCTCGAAATGTTGTCAATGTTACTTCTCCTTTTCTATCCTATACTTATCATTTAAAAAAAGGCGTTTTCCGAACTTGCGGAAAAGCCCTTTTCCTGAATACTGACGTATAACCGGGCGTATATTCTTCACGAAAATACTTCTAAACGTTATTACACTTTATCAATTATAAGTTTTGTAGGTGTAAAAAGCAAACCCCAACTGTTACCTTATTTCATATTCAGAGCTTTTTTCTTTACTTTTATTTTTTTATCATTTACTGTAAGCGCTTATTATAAGTTTCCACTATTTTCGTGGCTATCATCCCTATTTATATACACCAATTATTTCAACATCGTAATTACTTCTTCTAATTTCATACCGCGAGACGCTTTTACTAGCACAACATCTTTTGCATCAACTACTGCTTGCAACTCTTTTATTAACTCTTCTTTACTATCATACGCTTTTACACGGTCTTTAGGGAAATTAATTTTTGCACCTTCAGCAATTTGAGCCCCTAATCTACCATATGTGAATACATATGAGATTTTTGCTGGATCAATTAATTTACCTACTTCATAATGAAATTGCACTTCTTGATTTCCAAGTTCTAACATATCACCAAGTACAACAATTTTTTTAGCAAATCCATCTAAACCATTCATTAGGTGGAACGCAGCTTCCATAGCTGTTGGACTAGCATTATAAGCATCATTGATAATTGTTAAACCACTATCTTTTTTTACAATTTCCATACGCATACCTGTCATTTGAAGTGTTACTAAACCTTTTTTCATTTCTTCCCACGTTACACCAAAATTTTTTGCAATTGCCATTGAAGCAAGCGTATTATATACATTATGCTTTCCTAGTACTGGCAGATAGAATGACAAAGTTTCATCTCTATTCATCTTAAAGTGTGTCCCAGTCGCCTGTAATGTTACAGTAGTTGGATAATAATCATTTGCTCTCGCATCACCAAATGTAACTGTTTCAGCTGCTAAATTCATTTCCGGAACACGATTTGTTAATAGCGGCTCATCCCCATTATATACAAAAACTCCACCTTCTTGTAAACCTGTAACAATTTCTAACTTCGCTTCAGCAATTGCCTCACGAGAGCCTAAATCCATTAAGTGTGCCTCACCAATGTTCGTGATAATAGCTGCATTAGGACGAGCTAACTTAGATAGAAATTCAATTTCACCTCGGCTTGACATGCCCATTTCTAATACAGCTACTTCTGTATTTTCCTCTAAATTTAAAATAGTAAGAGGTAAACCGATATGGTTGTTGAAATTACCTTCTGTTTTTTGAACTTTAAATTTAGTCGCAAGAATACTTGTTACAATATCTTTCGTAGATGTTTTACCATTACTACCCGTTACACCAACAACTTTTACATCCAATTGATCACGATAGTTTTTCGCTAACATTTGCAATGCTGCTAGTGTATCTTCTACAAAAATAACTGGAAGATTTTCAGGTGGGTTTTCTACATCTTTCATCCACAATGTAGCAATCGCCCCGTTTTCAACAGCTTTATCTACAAAAGCATGTCCATCGAAACGTTCACCTTGAATCGGAACATATAAGTTTCCTTTTTCAATCTTTCTCGTATCAATAGATGCTCCTTGTATAGTAATCCCCTCATATTTCTCTGCTAATCCAGTACCATCTACCATTTTCTCTACTTGTTTTAACGTTCGCTTAATCATAAAAAAACACTCCTTACATAGAGGAAGCACTATTCCTTCGAATAGTGCTTCCTCCTTTTTTGTTAGATTGTATATTTAATTTTTTGTTTTTCTTCGTGACGTTCAATCGCTAAACGAATCAACTCTTCAATTAATTCCGGATACGGTAACCCTGTATGTTGCCATAATAGCGGGAACATACTAAACGGCGTGAATCCTGGCATTGTGTTTACTTCGTTAATATATAGTTCTCCATCTTTCGTTAAGAAGAAATCAGCTCGTGTTAAGCCAGAACCATCTAATGATTGGAATGCAATAATTGCATCTCGCTTAATTACATTAGACTCTTCTTCTGTCATTTCAGCTGGAATAATTAACGCTGTATCACCATCGATGTATTTCGATTTGTAATCATAAAAATCTTTTTTCGGTACAATTTCACCTACAACAGAACATTTCGGCTCATCATTACCTAATACACCAACTTCTACTTCACGACCTACAATATTTTCTTCTACAATAATTTTACGGTCAAATTGGAATGCCTCTTCGAATGCATTCTCAAGCTCTTCACGATCGTTACACTTATTAATACCAACACTTGAACCAAGGTTTGCTGGTTTTACGAAGCAAGGATATCCTAATACTTCTTCTACTTTTTCATACGCTATTTCACTATCTTTTTCCCATGCGCTACGAATGAAAGATGCATATTTCGCTTGTTTCAATCCAGCTTCTGCAAAGATATTTTTCATAACGACTTTATCCATACCAGCAGCTGATGCTAATACACCGTTACCTACATAAGGAATGTTCATTAATTCTAATAATCCTTGAACCGTTCCATCTTCACCGTTTGGCCCATGTAGTAATGGAAAAATAACGTCAATCGCATCTTCTTGAGAAGTTGCAGACGGAATAATTTCTGTGCTTAATGATAACGGGGAAATCGCATTTTCTGCACCGCTCATTTTTAAAGTTTCAACATCTGTTACTTCACCTTCAATACGCTCACCGCGTACCCATTGACCTTGTTCTGTAATATAAATTGGATGAATCTCGAATTTATCTTGATTTAATGCTTTAATAGCAGCAAGAGCCGTTTGTAACGAAACTTGATGCTCAGCTGATTTTCCACCGTATAATAAACCTAATTTAATTTTTGTCACTGAAATCACCCTAACCAATTGTTTTCATTTTTCTATTTTAGCACTTTTTATAAAAATAGGTAGTTCCTATTTGAAATAAAATGTAACTTCCATAAATAATTAAAAGACACCACTTATTGGTTTTCTACACTTTTCCTCTTTAATTTTCTACACACCTAAACATAATTAAACTTTAAAGTAAGATTGCTATCTAATCTGGTTATGTACCTAAAATATGTAGAAATCCACTTTTTGTGTATGTCATCTATATTATCCTACCATTTATGGAGAATGAAAAAACACTGATTAAAGTTTCATTTTATTAAGAAGACTGTTTTGTAAGCGTATCTTTTTGCCTCTGCTCAACAAGACGATCTAAAGAAACATATACAAAGCCTGCAACTACACATCCAACACCTAAAATTGTAAATAAGAAGTGACCAAGCAAACGATCCAATAGAAAACCACCAAGAAGTGGACCAAATGCCCCCCCTGTGATCCACTGCAAACTGGCCGCTCCCATATATGTTCCTCTCAAATGCTCAGGGGCCAAATTCGCTACAAACGTCATCTGTACAGGTGACATAATCATCTCACCTAACGTGTATATTGCATAAACGAACAGTAACGTTATTAAAATAATTGTAGCATTTGTATCTAATCCTCCAAACCACTTCGGTAACCACCCTATAAAAAACAAACCAATTCCGAACAAACACGCACCGTATAACATCGTCTTTCCGACAGGTTTATCTGCCGCCCATTTTGAAATTTGAAACTGAAATAAAACAACTAATAGTCCATTTAGCGCCATTAAATATGGATATGGATTATTAATGCCCTTCATTTCGTTATCAAAGTGCAGCGGCAACATGCCTTCTGTTTGAGAAAATCCCATAGAAATAATGATTCCCGCTAACAAATAAATCATTAACGCCTTATCTCTCATTAAAATTTTCCAAACCGCACCTGATTCCCTCTCTTCATTCTCTTCTTTTTTATCTGCGGCTTTTGGCATTGTCTCCTGAATAAAAATCAATACAAGTAATGCATAAAATAGCATTGTCGACGAAGCGATAATAAAAACAAGGTTCTTCGATAAAACAACTACTGATACTCCCATTATCGGCCCAATTGCAGCACCAATATTGTGTCCCATTCGCAATAAACCATATGCCTCTGTTCTTTTTTCTGGCGCCGTCACATCTGCAACCATCGCTGATGCCGCTGGATGAAATAGAGAATTACTTAACCCTAAAAAAATAGATAAAATAGCATATGGGATAAACCCTTCTATAAATAAAAAACCGAGCATTAGTAATGCATTACTCGCCATCGAAAATATCATAATTGGCTTTCTTCCATATATATCAGCTATTCTTCCGCCTATAAGTGAGCCAAAGCTTGCAGCAATTGGAGAAAGCGCCATAATAATTCCAACTTGTAATAAAGAATCTACCTTATCTTTTAAATATAGTGCAAAAAAAGGCATTAACATCATCATCGCAATTCCGTTCAATGTCTCACCGATAAATCGAATCCATACGTTACGATCCATCGCCCTTAGCTCACGCCATGTATTTTTCATACTTCCCCCCCTTTAATTAACCAACAATTATCTTACAACAAATTCAGAAAAATGTAAATTTTCAAAACAAAAATCCATTCTAACAGAATTAGAATGGATTTTTCCACTTATAAATTTGCTACATCTTCTTCTTTTTTACTATTACTTAAAGCACTATGTTTTCGGCTATATAAAAAGTAAACTGCTATACCAATAACCATCCATACCCCAAAACTAATCCACGCTGTTCCGGATAACTGAAGCATTAAGTATAAACAAAAAATTACCGTTAACGCTGGTAAAAATGGTACAAGAGGCGCCTTAAATGCCCTTGGTAAGTCAGGATGAGTTCTTCTCAGGACAATAACCGCAACTGCTACAAGTGCAAAGGCTGACAATGTCCCCATATTTACAAGGTGTGCTAAAACATTTAAATCAATTAGCCCTGAAATAAGTGCTGCAATAATCCCAGTTGTCCATGTATTTAAAAATGGTGTTTTAAATTTCGGATGAACTTTAGCAAGACGCTTCGGCAAAAGCCCATCTCGGCTCATCGCATACGAAACACGAACTTGCCCATACATCATAACTAGCATTACAGTTGTAATCCCTGTAATTGCTCCTACCGAAATTACTCCCGCTAAACTATCTTGTCCAATAAATTGAAGTGCAAAGGCAACTGGATCTGATATATTTAGCTGTCCGTATGGAACAATTCCTGTCAAAATAAGTGAAACAACGATATAAAGAACAGTACAAATTAATAACGATGCGATAATGCCGATTGGTAAATCACGTTGCGGACGTTTCACTTCTTCTGCAGCTGTTGAAACTGCATCAAATCCTATGAATGCGAAGAATACTGTAGCAGCTCCAGCCATTACACCATCTAAACCAAATGGCATAAAAGGCGTCCAATTTTCAGGTTTCACATAATTAAAACCAGCAAAGATAAAGATAAGAACAACCGCTATTTTAATAAATACCATGATATTATTTATTCGTGCACTTTCACGAACACCTCTAGATAAAAGAGCTGTCATAACTAGAATAATTAGAACTGCAGGTAGATCAATTATTCCACCCTTTCCTGTACCAGGAGCCGAGGAGAGAATGGTCGGAATATGAATCCCAAATCCCTTTAATAACGATTGAAAATACGCTGACCATCCATTGGCTACAGCAGATGTAGCTAATAAATACTCGAGCATTAAATCCCATCCAATTAAGAATGCAAATACTTCTCCCATCGTCGCATACGTGTACGTGTACACACTCCCTGAGACAGGAACTGAAGAAGCAAATTCAGCGTAACAAAATGCAGCAAAGGCACAAGCTAATGCAGCTATAGCAAATGATAATATAATAGCTGGTCCAGAATGTTTCGCTGCTACAACGCCAGTAAGAACAAAAATACCAGTTCCAACAATTGCTCCGATTCCAAGCATTGTTAAATCAAGTGCCCCTAACGTTCTCGATAATGTCTTTTGTTTACTTTCTTGCAGTAACGTTGAAATCGGCTTCTTTTGAAAAATTTGCTTCATACTGTGCTCCTCCATGATTTTAGTTTTCTGAAAATTTAATTTACTTTTTTCATTTTACCTACAGTATGTTTTTTAGTCAATGCTTTTGTCGGAATAAACAGAAAACTATCGAGATACGCGCTATACCCTTATCATTCTTTCTATAAAAAGATTCACACAATCATATCTATATACCTTTTCATAACTGTTTTTGGTATTAGTATACATGTCGATTTCACAAAAGAGGCATGCTCCTTTATTGAGCATGCCTCTTTTTACTTATTTCACAGTATATGAACCCTCTTCAATCCAGCTATACATATACTTTTCATCTTCCGTCTCATGTGCTTGTTTCACAATACGAAGCGGACGGAATGTATCTATCATAACAGCCAATTCAAGTGTTTCTTTCTTCCCTATACTCGCTTCTGTTTTTCCAGGATGCGGCCCATGTGGGATCCCGCTCGGATGAAGCGTAATAGAACCTTCTTCCACACCTTTTCGGCTCATAAAGTTACCTTCTACATAGTAAAGTACCTCATCACTATTCACATTACTATGATAATATGGTGCCGGAATTGATTCTGGATGATAATCATATAAGCGTGGTACGAAAGAGCAAATAACAAAATTATGACCTTCGAATGTTTGATGTACTGGTGGCGGCTGATGAATACGACCTGTAATTGGTTCAAAATCCTCAACATTAAATACCCATGGATATAAATAGCCATCCCAGCCAACAACATCTAACGGATGGTGCCCTAAAACATGCTTATGCATATAACCCCTCGACTTTGTCATTACGACAAACTCACCTTTTTCATCATATGTCTCCAATTTCTCCGGACCACGAATATCTCTTTCACAAAACGGACTATGCTCTAACAGTTGCCCATACTCATTGCGATAGCGACTTGGTGTTGTAATTTGGCTATTTGCCTCTACAACAAGAAACTTAGTCTCTCCCTCATCTGGAATAACACGATAAATCGTTCCAATTGGAATCGTTACATAATCACCTTTTCTATAGTGAATCGTTCCAAACATCGTCTCAATTTTTCCTGTTCCATAATGAACGAATAACATTTCATCGCCATCACCATTACGATAGAAATAATCCATTTTTTCTGCCGGACTCACTACTCCAATTAACAAATCTTCATTTCCAAGTATGAAGGTTCTTCCACTTACTGCATCACCATTTTTCTTATTTTCTTTCGTGCGAAAGTGACGATGAGCAAGAAGGGCATCCTCTTCATACTGTAACTGACAAGAATGCGATAATGCCGCATGACCTACTTCCGTTGGCATATAATGATGATACAAAATAGACTGCGTACCAGAAAAACCTTTTGTTCCCATTACCTGTTCACGATAAAGCGATCCATCCTTTTTACGGAATTGTACATGTCGTTTATGAGGTAGCTCCCCCATGTGACGATAATACATGCCCATCACCTGCTTCCATCTCTTTTTTGACCGTATTACGTAATGTACCTAAACCAGTAATCGTAAGTTCTACAACATCTCCATCTTGCAGCCACTCTTCCGTACCAAGCTCCAAAATACAGCCTGTTCCTACTGTTCCAGACCCGATAACATCCCCTGGATATAACGTAACATCTTCCGAAGCACGTTCAATCATTTCAGAGAATGCATAATAAATATCTTGGAAATTCCCTTTTGATAACAGTTGCCCATTTACATGAGCAGTCATCTCTAAATCATAACGATCACCGTTACGATAAACGTCTAATTCCTCTTTCGTAACGAGATACGCTCCTAATGAAGTTGCAAAGTCTTTCCCTTTCGCTGGGCCAAGCCCTACTTTCATTTCTGTTGCTTGTAAGTCCCTTGCACTCCAGTCGTTCATAATACAGTACCCAAAAATATATTCCTCTGCTTGCTCACGAGAAATGTTTCGTCCTTCTTTCCCAATTACGCAAGCAATCTCTAACTCATAATCAAGTTTTTTAGACTTCTTCGGACCAATAACAAAATCATCTGGTCCAATAACAGCACGGTGGTTAGTAAAATAAAAAACCGGGATATCATACCATTCAGGTACAACATCTAACCCTCTTCTTCCGCGGGCTGTTTTTACATGCTGTTCAAATGCATAAAAATCTCGAATGCTACTCGGATTAGGAATTGCCGCTGCTAATTGAACTTCATCTAAGGAATATATACCCTTTTCAGGATGCTTAATATTACGCAATACTTCTACATACGCATCTGCTTTCTCTAAAAAGGCGAACATAGAAGAAGGTATTTGTCCATCACTCGCAAGATTCATATCAATTACTTTGTCACCTTCAAGCCATCCAGCTCGCATTTCTTTCGAGGGGAGACGAAATGTAACAAATTTCATCATGATTCCTCCCTATGAAAATGAAATTTCCACCAACAAAGGAACTCTTGCTGGTGGATACAAATTTTATAAATTTCCGCGACGCTCTTGTTCTCTTTCAATTGATTCGAATAACGCTTTAAAGTTCCCTTCGCCAAATCCACGAGAACCTTTACGTTGGATGATTTCAATAAATAGAGTTGGACGATCTACAATTGGTTTCGTAAAGATTTGTAATAAATAACCTTCTTCGTCACGGTCTACTAGAATCTTCAATTCTTTTAATTTATCAATTTCTTCATCAATTTTCCCCACTCTTGCAGTTAACTCATCGTAATACGTATCTGGCGTATCTAAAAACTCAACACCATTCGCACGAAGTACTTCAATTGTTTTTACAATGTCACTTGTTAATAAAGCAAGATGCTGTACACCCGCTCCGTTATAGAACTCTAGATATTCTTGAATTTGCGACTTTCTTTTTCCATCTGCTGGTTCATTAATTGGAAACTTAATACGGCTTCCATTCGTCATAACTTTTGACATTAATGCCGAATACTCTGTGCTAATATCGTCATCATCAAAGTGAATCATTTGTTTAAATCCCATGACGTTCTCATAATAACTAACCCATTCTTCCATTTTCTCAACGTTACCAACGACATGGTCTACAGCAATTAAACCGGATTCTTCAAATGGAATATTGAACTCTACCTTTTGAAATCCTGGCATGAATGTTCCTTTATAATTTTTACGCTCTACAAGCGTATGAATTGTATCACCATACGTACCAATAACCGCTTTCTTCAAGGTACCTTCCTCATCTGTTAACTCTTCAGGAGGAGCAATCGCAACAGCGCCACGCTTCACCGCTTCAGAGTAAGCTTTATCAACGTCATCAACAAGTAAAGCCACATCTTTCACTCCATCACCATGAGTCTTTACAAACTCTGCAATACGGCCATCGCTACTTAAAGCTCCAGACACAACAAAACGCATATTCTTTTGCACAAGAACATAAGATACCTTTTCACGGTTTCCTGTTTCTAATCCAGAATAAGCTACAATTTTGAATCCAAACGCTCTCGCAAGATAATAACTTGATTGCTTTGCATTTCCTACGTAAAATTCTATATGATCTACATCACGTACCGGGAAAAAATCCTCCATTTGTGCAGCTAGCGTATCCATAGATTTTTGTTTCATAAATTCCTCATCCCCCTGTAAATAGATTAAATGGTCCATAATTAAACCTAACCAAAAACGCTTCCAATGTTCGTTAATAGAAATTAGTTAGCAAGCTAACAAATTATGACCTTTAAAATTTTCTATCTTTTCTGTCAAATTCCTCTTTTTTTCTTACATATAAAATTCGACCTTTTTCTCTTTAAAATACAGTGAAACTTTAATCAGCGGGCTTTTACGGGATAAGGGGATAACATTAATACTTGAGGGGATATATGAGAGGAAAACAAAAAAGACCCCAACATATTAACTATTTACTAATATGCCAGAGTCTTTATTTTTTTAGAATAATGGTACGTACGGTATATAAAAACTTATTGTTATCCATATTCATCATACTAATACATTTGTAAGGAATATAATAAACGCTGTCAATACAGCCGCTCCACCTGCTGATACTAAAATATCCATTTTTGTTACTTGTAATACTTGTTCCTTGTTCATATTCCTCATTCTCCCTTCTTTTGTTTTTGTTACAAAATTTCTATTATACTAATACGCTTGAAAGAAATACGATTAATGCTGTTAATACTACTGCTCCGCTTGCTGATCCTAAGAAGTCGCCTTTTGTTACGTTCAATACTTGCTCGTTGTTCATAATTTTCATTCTCCCTTCTCTTATTTTTGTTACAAAATTTCTATTATACTAATACGCTTGAAAGAAATACGATTAATGCTGTTAATACTACTGCTCCGCTTGCTGATCCTAAGAAGTCGCCTTTTGTTACGTTTAATACTTGCTCGTTGTTCATAATTTTCATTCTCCCTTCTCTTATTTTTGTTACAAAACTTCTATTATACTAATACGCTTGAAAGAAATACGATTAATGCAGTTAATACTACCGCTCCGCTTGCTGATCCTAAGAAGTCACCTTTTGTTACGTTTAATACTTGCTCGTTGTTCATAATTTTCATTCTCCCTTCTCTTATTTTTGTTACAAAGCTTCTATTATACTAATACGCTTGAAAGAAATACGATTAATGCTGTTAATACTACTGCTCCGCTTGCTGATCCTAAGAAGTCACCTTTTGTTACGTTTAATACTTGCTCGTTGTTCATATCATTCATTCTCCTTTTTATAAGTTATCTATATGTAATTTCTAAGAAATGATTAGTTCATAGTTTTCATATTAACGTTACATTGAAATTAATTACGTAACGTTTGTAACATTAATGTAACATAAGTATTATTACGTTGCAATATAATTACGTAAATTTTATTACACTTTTTTTACGTTTTTTTAAATAAACACTCAAAAACCTTGTTCTAATGCGTTTTCTACTACAATCATGTTCGTAACACTAGTGTAACATTACGGTCATAAAGCGAAATATAATATTATTCATCTCTATTTTGTTACAAAACAAAGTGAAACTTTAATCAGCAAGGGTTCCATTCCCTACTGATTATTCCCCCTCACCAATCGAGCTTTTACTGGCAAATTAATGCGGGATTAAATACTATCTTTCCAAGATAAGTTTATATGTTTCCTCTATATAACTATGTATAATGGAAACAAAGAGGTGGTCATTTTGAAATTAATCGCACTAGATATGGATGGTACACTACTATCATCTAATCTTGAAATCTCCAAAGAGAACTTACAAGCTATCCAAACCGCAAAAGAAGCTGGTCATATTGTAATGATTTGTTCTGGCCGCGCGAAGGAGGATGCTTTGAAATTATTGGAAGAATATAAACTATCTCTTCCAGTTGGAGCAAGCAATGGGGCAATTGTTTATGTGGACGGAAAAGTAATTAACTCGCGTTGTTTACACAATGATAAAGTATACAAGCTTGCAAAATTACTAGAATCTGAAGGTTTCCCATATAAGTTGTACACAAATAAAGGGGTTTATTCTCCTTATACATGGCAAGGTCAAGTCATGCAGACATTCGAAGAAAACAAACATACACTAGATGTTACACTTGAAGAACTTGAAAGAATTACAGAAAAACAAAAGAAATCTAACTTAATTACTGATTTCCAAAAAATAGAAGATGTCGTAAATAATCCAGAATTAGAAATATCTAAATTCTTCATTTTAACATTTAATGCTGCTCATCGTTCACAGCTATTACAAACTTTACAAGGAGATACGGACATTTCAGTTACGGCATCAGCTCCTACTAATGTAGAAATTATGGATAAGCATGGCCATAAAGGCAATGGTTTGCAAGAAATGGCAGCTTATTTCAATATACCAATTGAAGATACTGTTGCAATCGGCGATAACTTTAATGACGTGCCAATGTTACAAGTTGCAGGCTTATCAGTTGCAATGGGAAATGCCGAAGAAGATGTAAAAAAACTATGTGACGTTGTAACATTAACAAACAATGAACATGGTGTTGCTCATGCAATCGAGCAATTTGTATTGAAACAAACTTCATCTAGTAAATAAAAAAAGGGACTCTTTCACTTTTTGAAAGAGTCCTTTTTTTCACACATGGTGACAAGCAACAAAATGATTTTCACCCACATTACGGAATTCTGGTACATTCTTTTTACAAACATCTGTAGCAAACGGACAGCGTGTATGAAAACGGCAACCTGACGGCGGATTTGCCGGACTTGGAATATCCCCTTCTAAAATAATCCGTTCTCGTTTAACCGTTGGATCAGGTATTGGTACTGCTGATAATAATGCTTTTGTATATGGATGAAGTGGATTCGCAAATAACTCATCACGTGCTGCTGTTTCCACAATAGTTCCTAAGTACATAATTCCAATTTTCGTACATAAGTGCTCCACAACACTTAAATCATGTGAAATGAATAAATAGGACAATCCCTTTTTCTCCTGTAATTCACTAAACAAATTAATGATTTGCGCTTGAATAGATACATCTAATGCCGCAACAGGCTCATCAGCCACAATAAATTCTGGATCTAATACCATTGCCCTTGCAATAACGATACGCTGACGTTGCCCACCGGAAAACTCATGAGGGTACCGGTCAATATGATACGGCGCTAAACCACATAACTCCAATACTTCTATCACCTTTTCACGGACATTTTCTTTCGTCGCTAGCCCGTGAGCCAACATTGGCTCACCAAGCGCTTCTCCAATTCTCATTCTTGGATTTAATGAGCTAAATGGATCTTGAAAGACGAGCTGCATATTAGGACGATGCTTTCTCAGCTCCTCTTTTGATAAAGTATGAACATCTTGACCTTTAAATTTCACTTCACCTTCTGTTTTTTGAACGAGACGGAGAATTGTTTTCCCTATCGTCGTTTTCCCACTTCCAGACTCTCCTACAAGGCCAAACACTTCTCCTTTATCAATTGTAAAGCTTACCCCATCTACCGCTTTCACATGTCCAATCGTCCTACTAAATACGCCGCCCTTAATCGGAAAATACGTTTTTAAGTTCTTCACTTCTAATAATGGTTCACTCATTGCCCAGCACGCTCCTCATATAACCAACAAGCTACTTTATGATCCTCATCATGCACATTAAGATTTGGCGCTTCATTTTTGCATATTTCCATGCAATGTTCACATCGACCACTAAAGTAGCAAAATTCATCTAAGCCAACTAAATTTGGAACTTGCCCTGGAATAGAATAAAGTTTATCTGTTCGTTTCCCCATTACTGGTTTTGATTTTAGCAATCCTTTCGTATATGGGTGTTTAGGATTTTGAAATAGCTCTACTACTGGAGCTTCTTCAATGACTTTACCACCATACATAACAACAACGTAATCGGCCATTTCCGCTACAACACCTAGATCATGTGTAATTAATAAGATAGACGTTTTAAATTCCTCTTTTACTTGTCTTAATAAGTCTAATATTTGCGCTTGAATCGTAACATCAAGAGCTGTTGTCGGTTCATCTGCAATTAATAACTTTGGATTACAACTAAGTGCAACAGCAATCATAATACGTTGTAACATTCCACCGCTCAGTTCATGCGGATAAGAATGGACAATTTCATCAGCACGAGCAATACCAACTTTACGAATTAATTCAATTGCTTTTTTGTATGCTTCGTTTTTGCTAAGTAGTTCATGCTCTCTTAACGTCTCAACAATTTGCTCTCCAACAGTGAAGACTGGATTAAGCGATGTCATCGGTTCCTGGAAAATCATCGCAATATCATTTCCTCTTAAACTACGAAGTTCTTTCTCTTTCATTCCTAAAAGGCTTTTTCCTTCATAAAGAATATCGCCACCAACGATGCCGCCAGATTCAGCAATAAGTCCCATAATAGATAAGGCCGTTACACTTTTCCCGCAACCTGATTCGCCTACTACACAAACTGTTTCACCTTCCCGAACTGAAAAGCTAACATGATTAACAGCCTTTACTGTCCCTTCTTCCGTCTGAAAGTGTGTTTGTAAATCCTTTATCTCTACTACTGCTTTACTCATGCTTCCTCACCTACCGCTTCATCTTTGGATCTAATGCATCACGAAGTGCATCGCCCAGTAAATTAATTGATACAACTGTTATAAAAATTGCAAAACCGGGTGGAATCCATAACCAAGGACGCTTTTGGAAATCAATTAATGAGTTTGCTGCGCTAATCATATTCCCCCACGATGGTGTAGGTGGAACGACACCAAGACCTAAATAGCTTAGTGCAGACTCTCCTAATATAGAACCCGCAACACCTAATGTTGATACAACAATTAATATTGGTAAAACATTTGGGATTAAATGATATACAATTTTGCGGTAATCTTTTATTCCTAACACATCAGCAGCCTGCATGAACGATTGTTCTCGAAGCGATAAAATTTGACCTCGTACGAGACGTGCAAGCCCTGGCCAACCTACTAAACTTAAAATAATCATAATGACATAAAGACGATAGTCAGATGGTACTTTCCATTCTGATAAAATAGCTCCCATTATAATAAGTAAGGGTAATCCTGGCATCGACATTAAAATATCTGCAAGACGCATTATAATATTGTCGACGATGCCACGATAAAAACCTGCAATAGCTCCTAATAAAGCTCCTAGTATAACTGATAAAACCATTGAAGCTAAGCCAATTGTTAATGAAATCCGCCCCGCTTGCATAAGCCTTGTTAAAATATCCCTTCCTAATTGATCTGTACCAAGCCAATGAGAAAAACTAGGTGGTTTGTTAATTAGCGCAACTTGTATTTTTCCGGATGCATACGGTGAAAAGAATGGACCGATAAAACAAAATAAAAACATAAAAACTAATGCATAAAACCCTATAAGTGCCATCTTATTTTTCTTTATCCTTTTAAAAGCTTGCCTCCACGGTGATGATTCATTCCGTCTTTTCTTTTTTGCTTTTTTCTCTGTAATTGCTGTAACAGTTTCCATCTCTTTCCCCCCTTACTTCAACCGAATACGTGGATCAACAACTGCATATACAACATCCGCTAAAAAGTTTGAAACAATTGTTAAACAAGAAAGAAACATCGTAAACGCCATTAATACTGTATAATCACGGAAATTAAGCGCTTCTAATTGAATATTGCCGATACCTGGCCAGTTGAAAATTTGTTCAATAATAATTGCCCCTGAAAACAATCCTGGTAACTCAAATGCAAGCAATGTAATAGCCGGTAAAATTGCATTTTTTAATGCATGTTTATAAATAACAGTCTTCTCCTTTAAACCTTTTGCTCTAGCCGTTCGAATATAATCTTGCCGTACAACTTCTAACATACTCGTTCTAAAATAGCGAGTTAATGAGCCTACTCCAAGGAGAGTTAAAATAAACACCGGTAAAACCATATGCTTTGAAACCTCTATTACGTAAGCAAGTCCAGTCGAATTACTGCCAACATCAATCATCCCGCCTATCGGTAATAACTTTAAATCAACCGCGAACACTTTAATTAAAAACAAACCGATAAAGAATGAAGGAAATGACATCGCTGCAAAAACACCAATTGTTACAAGCTTATCGAATAAGGAATGTTGCTTTGTTGCTGAAAATACACCGATAATAAGTGCAATTAGCCAAATAAAGAACAATGCAATAACCGCAACAATAAATGAATTCCATATGAATTTATTTAACAATGATGTTACAGGTTCTTGATATTGAAGAGAAAAACCAAAATCCCCCTGCAATGCATTACCTAGCCAGTGGAAATATCGCTCAACAATTGGTTTATTTAAACCATATAGCTCTCTAAGCTCCGCAGCTCTTTGTGGTGTAATCTTTGGATTTGAATCAATATAGTCACCTGGAAGAAGCGCGAACAAAAAAAAGATAATAACTGACGCACCCAACAATGTAGGAATCATTTGTAACAACCTACGAATGATATATGTTTTCACCCTTTTTCTCTCCAATCTTATGCTTAAAATAGAAGAACATTTTTTCAAAGCGGCACTATTAATTGCCGGATGAAAAAATGCCTTCTACTTATACATTCTTATCGTTATTTTTCAAATGATAATACTGGTAAGTTTGCACTAATACTATTGTATTTTTCAGGGTCAATTCCTTTTATATTCCCGTTATAACCCGTAATTGTTCTACGGTAGTTTAATAGAATGACTGGTGGGTCATCACTTAATTCTTTATACAGCTCTTTATAGATTGGTTTACGTTTTTCAATATCTACCGTTTCAATACCTTTTTGAATTAACTCATCTACTTTTGCATTCTTGTAACCAAGGCTAATTTCATTTGCACTAGACAAATATTCACCAGCTGTTTCACTTGGATCACTTGTAATCGGTGTCGAAACAGAAGCTAAATCATAATCACCTTTATTTACCTTAGACAGCATAGTATTAAAGTCCATAAATTCAGGATTAAATTCTACACCTATCTCTTTATAATTCTCTTTCGCAATTGGAATTAATAAATCACTATCCTTAGCCGAACTTGGGCCGAAATAAGAAAGCTTTAATTTTTGACCATCTTTTTCACGAATTCCATCCGAACCAACTTTCCACCCTGCTTCATCTAATAATTTTTTCGCTTTTTCTTTATCGTATTCATATTTATTAACTCCTTCTTCCGTATAAGCCCAAGAAGTTGGATGGATTGGTACACTAGCTACTGTACCGTACCCTTTTAATGCTGTATCAACATACTTTTGGCGATCTAACCCATAAATAAGTGCTTGGCGAACCTTTTTATCCTTTAAGTACGGCTTATTATTATTCATATAAATATAACTAAATGATGCTGCTGTTTCGATTTGAATATTCGCGAATTGTAAACCTTTCGCTTGTTCAAGAACTTCATCACCAGTACCTAGGCCAGTGTAGTCAACCTCACCTGTTTGGAATAATTGAAGCTTCGTATCACCAGCAGTAATTTTATAAATGAAGTTTGGAATTTTCGGTTTACCTGCATAATAATTTTCATTTGCTACAAATCGAACTTCTTGACCAGGAATATACTTTTCAAATTTATATGGGCCCGCAGCTATCGGTTTTCCATATAACTCTTTTAAATAATCTAAACTTGTATTTTGTTTATAGTCTTTTCCATAATAAGCTTTTGATAACACTGGGCCACCTAAAGCAGTTAGTGTCTGGGAATTAACTTTTTCAGTCGTAACTTTAATTGTCTGTGGATCAACAACTTGAATTCCTTCAATAGAAGTTGCTTTACCTTCTTTATATTCTTTTCCGCCTTTAACAGCATATTGAGAAATATCCATTTCACCCTCATATGCCTTATCATGTAAAAGCGTCAATGTGAACGCTACATCATCCGCTGTTAACGGTGAACCATCACTAAATTTTAAATCTTTACGTAAATGGAATGTATATGTTAACTGATCAGAGGAAACATCCCACTTCTCAGCTAATTCTGGAGTTGGTTTTCCTTGTTTATCTGTCGATACAAGAGATGCAAAAATAACAGAAGTTACATTTCCATCCCAGCCATTTTGCTGGAAGTATGGTAAAAAGACACCACCTGGTTTACTAATCCCAACAACTAACGTGTCTTTTCGACTTTTTGCTTTGTCAGGCACTTTCGTCTTATCTGTAGCAGCAATCTTTTCGATTTTTATATTTTTTAAATCTTGCTGTTTAACTGGTTCTGTAGAAGCCGTATCCTCCTGTCCCCCGCAAGCAGATAACACAAACGAACTACTCAGTAATACTGAAAATAAACCAGCCCATTTTTTTGTCTTTTTCTTCATTGTCCCCACCCTAACTTTTTTTTAATAATTACACCTTATGAACTGCTTGCCTTATGTATGCCTCCCACAGCAACATTTTATAGCCAATCGGAAAAGTCGGTTTTAAACGTAAAAAAAACAGATGTTTTTGAGGGGTAACAATCTTATTCCGACCTTTCCGGTAGACTTTATTGTTATTAGCTTATATCTTTCAGTATATTTTGTCAATTATTTCTATATAAATATTTTGAGAGTTCTCCAAAAATTATTGAGCAATATTCAATTTAGGTAAACTTAACAATATACCATTATAGTTATCTTCTTGTAATCCTTGAATTCGTGCGTTGTGAGCAGAAATGACCTTACTATTGTTTAAGAAAATAACAGGTGGATCTTCACTTAACTCTTGATATAGTTTTTTATAGATTTCTTTTCGTTTTTCAATATCCAATGTTTCTAATGCCTGCTTAGCTAATTCATCTACTTTCGGATTATGATATCCATCATAATTACGCTTACTTGTCGAAACAAACTCCTCAATTGTTCCGCTCGGATCATCAATCATCGGTGTGGAGACCATCGCTAAATCATAATCTCCTTTAATTACCTTGGAAATCATCGTATTAAAGTCCATGTATTCTGGGTTGAAATCTACCCCAATCTTTTTATAATCCTCTTTCATAACAGGGATCATCACATCATTGATTTTACTTGCTGATGAGGCAAAATAACTTACCTTCAATTTCTGACCATCTTTTTCACGAATACCATCTGACCCAGCCTTCCATCCTGCTTCATCAAGTAATTTCTTTGCTTTTTCTAAATTATATTCGTATTTATTGATTCCTTCTTCTGTATACGCCCACGAAACTGGTGTAATTGGTACATTAACGAGTGAGGCATAACCTTGGAAATACGTATCAATTACTTTTTGGCGCTCTAATCCGTAAATAAACGCTTGGCGTACACGTTTATCTTTAAAGTATGGCTTCTTATAATTCATTTTAATGTAGCCGTAAGAACTTCCTGTATACACATTAATATTAGCGAAACCTAGCTCTTTTAATTGCTCAATCGTTTCCGCACTTGTCGTGAAGCCATCATAATCTACTTCTCCCGCTTGAAATTGTTGCAAACTCGTATCACCTTTTGTAATTTTATAAATAAAGTGCTCAATTTTCGGTTTACCTTCAAAATAATTTTCATTTGCTACAAAACGAACTTCTTGACCTGGAATATATTTATCTAGTTTATAAGCTCCTGCTCCCATCGGTTTTCCATATAACTCTTTTAAATACTCTAAATTCCCTTGCTTATATTCTTTACCGTAATAAGCTTTTGATATAACTTCTCCACCAATTAACGATAATGTTTGGGCATTTACCTTTTCAGTTGTAATCGTAATTGTTTTCGGATCGATGACTTGAATCCCCTCAATAGATGTAGCTTTTCCTTCTTTATATGCTTGCCCACCCTTTATTGCTGTTTGACTTATATCAGTTGCTCCGCTATATGTCTGGTCATGTAGTAACGTTAATGTAAATGCTACATCGTCCGCTGTTAACGGCGAACCATCACTAAACTTTACATCATCTTTCAAATGTAACGTATATGTAAGCTGATCCTCCGAAATATCCCACTTCTTCGCTAGAATCGGGATTGGTTTTCCTTCCTTATCCAGCCCAACAAGAGGAGCAAAGATAGCTTGCGTTATATTGCCATCCCATCCATTCTCCATGAAATGCGGAAGGAATATCCCGCCAGGGCTCGGCATTCCAATTACAAAAGTATCTTTTCTTTCCTTTGCCTTTGCTGGACTTTTTACTTTGTCACTCGCTTTAATAAATTCATCTTTCACTTTTGGCATCTTTGTTGCTTTATTTGTACTTGTCTCTTCTTGAGCGCATCCTGCTAATAAAACCGATGTACTAAGAAACGTAGCAAATAACCCTTTAAAGACCTTTCGCATAATTCTCACCCTTACTTTCCTATTTTCTAATTGAGTAGTAACATAAAGCTCCTTTCTGTAACTATCCTTATTTTTCATATAAAAATAGTATGAATTAATTTCAAGATTATTCCTTTTCACTAGTTATGTCAATCCTGGCTAATTGATTTCTTTCAAAAAATAAAAAACACCTTCTATTACCTAATAGTCCCGCATAGAATAATAATAATTAACTACCAAGAAGGGGGCGAAAATATGGACAACCTATTCCAATATGTCCTGCACTATGTATTATTAACAATCATGATAGTCGGGGCGTTATTACTATTCCCTTTCTTCCCAAAGTTCGTCCTCTTTTTAGCTTTTTTTATTATGCTCGGGATCGCTATTATAATTTCAACGAGGGAAGATACCACACAAAAAGAAAGCAGAGTTCAGCGCGTAAAGCTGTAACTCTGCTTTCTTTTTTATCTTCAATCCCCAAGTCTCTATTACACACACTTATGTCTTGGGAAATAATTAGCCAATACTTTTGTAATTACTCTTATCAAAAACACTTCTAATAACGTTTATTTTCCTTCTTACCATTTCATATGTTTCTCAACCTATGAAAATTGCGTAACAAAGATTTATCAAAATTACTGTTTCACGTGAAACACATTTTTTATTTATCCCGCATTAACGGGCAGTAAAACTCCCACCTCAAAATTCGGCTGGAGTAAAGAAGTTAGATGGGGGATTAACTGCCCGTAAACGCCCGATTGGTTCAACTAATAATCAGTGGGGGATGAACACCCCCCACTGATTAAAGTTTCACTTTATCCTTTACGTAAAATATTATTATAAAAAAAGAAAGCTAATCCCTTCAGCAAAACTGAAAAGAATTAGCTTTCTACTCTTTACTCCACAATATTCTCTAACTCATTATATAACTCCGCTCGTAAAAACTCTTTTTTCGTTTTTTCTTCATACAATTGTTCAAGCATTTCAACATCAACTACATGTTCCATTTTACATTCAAGTACATATATATCTTCTTCTATATGCATTAACTCGTTTTCAACTTCCTCTAAATTCCTAGCCTTCTTCTTTTTTATAGGCATTACTTCTAACGCTTTATTCCCTTGCTGTTGCTGCTTCTGTTTTGCTACTTGTTTCTCAATTCTTTCTTCCCACTTTTGACGAGCCCATGCATAGTTCCCTGCAAACTCAAATAATTTGTGCTCATCAATCCAATATGTTTTTTCAAATAACTTATTTAAGAAATAACGATCATGTGAAACAGCCAAAATCGTCCCGTTATATTGTTCAAGGGCTTCCTCTAAAACTTCCCTTGATTCAATATCAAGATGATTCGTCGGTTCATCTAAAATAAGAAAGTTAACATCTTGATACATAAGTTGCGCGAGTCTTAACCTCATTTTTTCTCCACCGCTAAGTTGCGTTACTTTCTTAAAAACAGCTGGACCATAAAATAAAAACCGCGCTAATATATGTCTTGCTTCTCCCTCTGCTACAGCTACACACTCTCTAAAAGCTTCCAATACATTGTTCTTCATATTCCCGTACGCATGTTGCGATAAATAACCGATTTTCACACTACTACCAATCCGAATTTCACCAGTATCTTGCTTCATTTCTTCTAGTAGTAGTTTTAATAACGTAGTCTTTCCTGTACCGTTACGTCCAACGATAGCTGCGCGTTCCTGAAAACGAATATGCAAATTTACTTTCTCGAATAAAGATCTGTCAGCAAATCCTTTACTCACTTCTTTCATTACAACAACATCTTTCCCGCTTCTCTCTTGCCCGTCAAACTGAAGTCCCATCTGTTTTCTATCCAAAATGGGTCTCTTTAGTTTCTCTATGCGCTCTAATGCACGTTCCATATTTCTCGCTCTCTTATGCAATCCTTCATTCGGCGGATTCGCTTGATTTGCCCATTCACGTAGGCGCTTAATTGCTTCTTTCATTTTCTTTATTTTCTTTTGTTGTTCTTGATACGCTTGAAATTCTTGAAGCAATCTTTCTTCCTTTTCCTCAACAAACTGTGAATAGTTCGCATGATATACGTGAATTTCTCCATCTTCTAAATCAAAAATTTTCGTTACAACTTCATCAAGGAAATAGCGATCATGTGAAATGACCATAACTGTTCCTGTATACTCTTTTAGAAATTGCTCTAACCACTCGACTGCAAATAAGTCCAGATGATTTGTTGGTTCATCTAATAAAAGTAAATCTGGTTTCTGCAATAGCATGTACGCAAGGCTTACTTTTGTTTGTTCTCCACCACTTAACTCCATAAATGATCGGGGAAACAGCTCCGTCACCTGTAGACCATTTGCTACCTTCATAATATTCGCTTCTATCTCATAACCACCGAGAAACGCGTACCTTTCTTGAATTACTCCGTACCTCTCCATCAATTTTTGTAAAGCAGATGATTCCTGTTCTTCCGCCATATTTTTTTCTAAAGCATGCATTTCTATCTCCAACTCTTTTTCCTTTTTAAAAGCGGAGCTTAATACATCATATACATTCATTTCATTATTGAATTTTGGAATTTGTGCTACATGACCGATGCATGTACCTTTCTTCATATGAATGGCTCCTGCATCCAAACTCTCCATTCCTGTTAGAAGCTGAAAGATAGTTGTCTTCCCACTACCGTTACGACCAACTAATCCAATACGTTCTCCATTCTTTATTTCAAGCGATATATTTTCAAATATGATGTTTCCACCAAAAGATTTCTTTACATTATTTACACTACAAATTGTCATTTTCCGTACTCCTTTCAATATAAAAAACCATGGGAAAGAAACATTCCCCATGGTTTTTGGCATAGAAAAAGGAAGCCAAATAGCTCCCTTTTCACACGTTTATCAAAAATGGGTGAAGAGACTTCTATCGTTCAATAGCTACTATGCAATTGTTAAAAAAGGGCATACGTATCCCGTTAACAACTACATCATGAAAAATCGCACGACAAAAATAGATATAATCTAAAAATTTGGCACGCGCAGCTAAAGAACGTTTCATCTCATTCACCCCTTTCGTACGGAATTTAATACTTACTTCTTTATTATACTTTCCCATTCCATGTTTGAATAGTCATTTTTCTGAAAATAATGAAGATAGACTAAACATTTCAATAAGTGACATCAAATCTTACAAAACTGTTATGTTCACGTAATGAAAAGCGATAGTACGAAAAGATGCCTCCCTATACAATAAAGATATAAACAAGAGAGACAAAACAAGGAGGAAACAATCCTGATGAAAGAAATCATAAAAGCAATCTTCGAGGTATTAGTGAACGGACAAGCAGTTGTAAAAGAACTAAACGAATTATAAAAAGGAGTGAAGGAATATGATGAACATGGTAAAAATGGTTTTACACGCTTTAGTCGATGCAAAAGCAGTTAGCCAAGAATTAAACCAACAATAAAAAGGGGTATATGAATATGAAGAAAGCCATTATTGTAATCGCAAGTACAGCAATTGCCTTATACACAATAAAAAATAGAAAAAAGAAACAAAATGAAAATGCTCTATATTATCCATACACACTATTAAAGAAAAAATAAAAGACAAGGTACCCTATTGCAATGAGGATATCTTGTCTTTTATTTTTCCCTATTCCCTTTAAAGGATTTCCTTCTCCTTTTCCCGAATGTATTAAGCGGGATTTTTACATATATTTTAAAGGGGCATATATACAAATGGATACACAACAACTATATTTTTTAAACGATATCGGTAAACAAAAACCAGAAAGCATTCGGAACAGAAGCGCTACATGTCCTTTTTGTGACAGAGAAAATTTAACGGATATTTTAGCAACTGAGGGTTCTATTATTTGGTTGAAAAATAAATTCCCTACATTAAAGGATACCTTTCAAACAGTGTTAATCGAAACAGATAATTGCGAAGAACATATTGCAACATATACAGAAGACCATATGAGAAAACTAATTCGCTTCTCTATTCACCATTGGTTAAACTTACAGGAAAATAAAGAATTCACCTCTGTGATTTTATACAAAAATCATGGTCCATTTTCAGGTGGAAGTTTGCATCATGCACACATGCAAATTATCGGAATGAAACATGTAGACTATCTTGACAATATTGATGAAGTAAATTTCCAAGGGGTAATTGTTCAAAAAAATGAACGCATTGAACTCAACATTTCAGAGCGTCCTATTATCGGCTTTACTGAATTTAACATAATCATTGAAGATATTGCATTTATAGATGAAATGGCAAATTATATTCAGCAAACTGTACGTTACATACTGACAGATTTCCACAAAGGGTGTAGTAGTTATAACTTATTCTTCTATCACTTAAACAGGAAAATCATTTGTAAAGTTGTTCCCAGATTTGTAGTTTCACCGTTGTATGTAGGATATAAAATACCACAAGTTTCTACAAAACTAGAAGATGTGAAAATACAACTAGTGCAGTATTTCACGAGAGAAAAGGATGAAACTATTCATAAAAAAACAGAGTAGGTATAGAAAACCTACTCTTTTATTACACCTTTATTTCGATAGTATACATCCTCTAATCCGATGTTATACTTCATATTGTTATCCGTCCACTCTGGTCCTAAATTCCCTGGCCATCCAGATGTATTCGCTATATATTTCAGTAATGCAAAATCAGTCAAACCTTTTTGCACCCCGCGCTTATAACCTTTCATTAAATGCGGCATTGCAATTTGTGCATTTATACGTGGATCTTTCAGCTCTTCATCAGTTAAATGATCTGGCGCAAGCCCACCACCGCGGTGTAATTGAAACAATCCGAATGAAGTTCCGTTATCTCCAACACTTCTTGGATTTAACCTACTTTCATGTTCGGCAATTGTAAGAGGTATCCATTCCGGAAGGTTTACTTTCTTTGCTTCCTCTATAATGATTTGTTTCATCTGTTTTACTTCTTCTGAATCAACATAGCTTGTTTCATTCATTAGCTTACCCATTCCTTCAGACTTTCCTTGGAAATATAAATACACTCCAAGAACAACTAAAAATCCTACAAAGAATTTCTTCACTACCTCTACCTCTTTCTCCGCTGAAATTTGTCCCCCTTCAGCCTTCCCTTTACAATTACCTACACTCTATCATTCTCTTACCCTTCAATCATAGCAAATAACTATACATATTATCATCATGCTTTAGACCGATTTTGCGAAAAAACAGTTGGTAAATACGTACAAAAATGTAACTTACATGGACTACAACTCATTTATTGTATATAATTGTAAATTGAATTCTATATAGACTAGGAGCATATATAAATGAAAAAATTCCTACTACTCTTTTTTAGCATTTTACTACTCTTTCCTATACATATCTCTGCACAAACATCATCCAAGCCAAAAGTACTTATTTTGTATAGTACAGAAAACAACAAAATTACAAACAATGTACAAATCCTTAATACTCAGTTAGGACACTTTACAAATAATATAACAGTAAAAAGTTTAAAAGAAATGAATGAAACTACTAACTCATCTTCTTATACACATATTGTTTATATTGGAGAGAAAAAAGAAGATTTTTCTACTAAAGCAAAACAATTTCTAGAAAACTTCTCGGGTCCAGTATTAGTTTTAGGACAAAATGTTGAACAATTATCTAATCGTTTTTCTTTCATTACCTCGAAAGAAACCGATATACGAACTCACACTATAGAATATCCGACTCACCAGTTAAAAAATGAATTACATGAAGAACGCTTAATGAAGAAGGTTGAAACAAAAGGAACAGCTCTTGCTTACGCCTTGAGTGCCGATGGAACCCATCCGTTAATCGTGCAGCAAGGAACATCCTATTATGTTGCAACTCCGAACCTTTTTGATTGGATGTCCCATTACGTCGGTGAAATGCTATTTTCTTACTTCGAACAAGAGCCTATGACAAATAAAACTACAGCTTATTTACGTCTTGAAGACGTTCACCCAGCTGTAGATGTAAAGCAATTAAAAGAAATCGCTGAATTACTAAAAGAGAAAAAGCTCCCTTATATGATTACCGTTATCCCTGTTTACAAAGATCCAGACACAGGAAAAACAGTACATTTAAAGGATAACTCTGAATTAATCGATGTTTTACGCTTTATGCAAGATAATGGTGGCTCTATCGTTATGCATGGTTACACACATCAGTTTTATGATAGTGAAACTGGCGAAGGTTTTGAATTTTGGGATGTAAAAACTGATCAACCAATTCGTCAACCGAACCATGAAAAACCAAAAACAAAAGACGATTTCCAATCTACAGAGGACTATAATAAATACGTTAAAAACGGAAAAGCCTTTGAAGAAAAGTATATTAAAGAGCATATTGAAAAAGGGATTACAGAGCTTGTAGAAGCTAAATTGTATCCAGTTGCTTTTGAAGCTCCGCACTATACAATGTCTCAAAAAGGATATGAAATACTATCACAATATTTTTCAACTTATGTAGGACAAATACAACTAAACGATAAAACTTGGAAATCGATGCACTCACCGGCTTATATAAGTACACCTTCATTTTTACATGGGATGAAATTAATTCCTGAAACTGTTGGCTTTATTGAAGAAGATAAGCCACAAGCTATAGCAAAAATGAAAGAACGTGCTTTATCTGTCGAAAAATTATCCGATGGAATTATCGGTGCATTTTATCATCCTTACTTGGGCGTTAAACCATTAAAAGAAGTATTAAAAGAACTAGAAAGTATTCCAAACATAGAGTGGATTGATTTACAAAAAGAAACGAATGAAGTAAAAATGAAAGATATTCATATTACTACTAATAAAGACGGCATTCATGCTGAACAGCCAACAAGTGCGAAGGACATAATTGATTATATAAAACAACATGGGTTCTTCCTTATAATTGGGTTCATTATAATTGTCTTTCTTTTATTATTAAGACGCGCGAAAAAATTAGAGTCATAATAAAAACACCAAGCGAGATGCTTGGTGTTTTTTGCTATCACTCAATAACTTGATAAAATCGCACCGTATTCTCATATATTTTCTCTGCAACTTTCTCTACAGACATTCTTTTTATTACACTAATTTCTTGTAATACATCTTTAATCATTTTAGGGTGCGTCATAACACCATCTTGAAATTCCCATGGCCCATCTGTTTCTACCATCATATATTTTAAAGGATAATACGAAACAATTTTTCTAATTTTCTCCTTATGTAAAACATCCGGTGTGATAGAAATATAATAACCGTTCCTCATCATCCGTTTCATTGTCGCTTCACTTCCTTTAAACCAGTGAAAGTGTGCACGTACAACTTTATATTCTTCAAGTAAATCACATACAATATCAGCGTCTTCATAAACTGCGTGTAATACAATCGGTAAATCATATTTACTAGCTAGTTCAACAAACTCTTTTAACACCGCTATGTATGGATCGACAGCAATATTTTCATCTTCTTTCCTTAAATAATATGGGAGCCCCACTTCACCAATCGCAACGATTTCCTCTATATGATCTTCAATTAATTTATAAATTTGCTCACATTCCTCTTTATGAGTCGGTTGCTCCGGATGAAAACCTATTGCTGGATGTATAAAAGGATATCGCTTTGCTAAAGATAGAGTTTCTAGGCATGATTGATAATTCATAGATACTGCAATAAGCCCTTGTATCTCTTTACTGTTTTCCACATCTGTAAGTAATCTACTTTTCTCTTCATCCTCATATTGATCAACATGTATATGGCTATCAATCCATTTCATCTTTATGCCCCCCCCCATAAAAAAAACAAGAAAGGGTCTCCCTTCTTGTTTTATCATCTATATTAGTTAACAATTAAATTTGTTATTATATCAAATAATCCAATACATACTATGGCAACAGTAAAGTAGCTACAGAAATCTTTAATTGGAAACTTCACTACTTCTTCTTTACGCATCCCAGTTTTCTCCCTTCTTAATATATCCCTAATTATTTTTTATCTATTTGTATCTATTATGCAAAAAATATGACAAAATTACTATCGAATTAACTTACGTAAACCTTACAATATTGTAAGGTTTAAAAAAAGCCCTCATCTTAAGCTAAGATAAGGGCTATTCAAAGTTAGTTGGTTTTTCGTTCTTCATTAACATTACGAATCAGAAAGTAATACAGTAAGACTTTCTAGTTATAATATATTATATTCACTATCTTCTAACTATCGAATTACATTACAGGATACTTACATGTTTGTAAGATATGTGTAATGTAATTCGATAGTTTCCCTTACCTATATCTCGTACAATAAGGTTAGAAAGTAAGCCAAATAAGAAGCATACTCACATAACCAAATTACATTGCCGGTAGCCCAATCTTCTTATACTTTCATTTTTATTACTGCAATGTGTCCCCTTCCCCTTTATATAAAAAACCCCCTAGTTTATACGAACTAGGGGGTTTTTTTATGAGTCAAAAATATACCCCCACCTAGTATTTTTCCTTTCGACAAAAAATAGATGGGGGTATATTTTCGCTATCTCACCACCAAAAGTTTACTCTTCGCATTTATAGGAATACTTGTAGTCTCAATCTCTTCAATTGACTCACCGTAACGCCCTTTTGCGAACAACTTTAACGCTTCGTCTCTCTTTAACATATGTTTAACAGTTTTCTTTATTTTTTGTTCTCTTCCACGTTCATCAAATGCAATAAATTCATATTCATACCATTCATCACCGACGTGCTGACCGATCGTATCCACAATTGTATAGTATTCTTTCGTCGTATAAAGCGGATTATATTTATCGATAACCGGTCCAAGTTTTGTAGGTAGCAATACTACTACTATCGTCACCATAGCTATCACAATAGTAATCATTTTTTTCTTCATAATACTGATTTTCCTCCTCTACAGGATACTTATACATCCATTCTAAAGAGCAGGAATTTAATCTACCATTCAATCCCATTACATTACCCTTACATTTTTGTAAGAATAAAAAAAGATGAACGAATTTTCTCGTTCATCTTTTAGCTCGCTTTAAAGCCACCACCAAGTACATCACGCACATCGTGAATGACAACGAAGGCATCTTCATCAACTCTACTAATAACTTGCTTTAACTTAACAAGCTCTTGTTTATTAATAACGACATACAATACTTCTTTATTTTTACCAGTATATCCGCCGCGTCCTTCTAATACAGTGACACCGCGTGTCATGTTTTTCGTAATAGTCTCTCGAATTAAGTCTGGTTGATTCGAAATAATCGTAACAGCTGTTTTTGTATCCATACCTTCCACGATGAAATCAATCACTTTCGCTCCGACAAATACAGCTACAAGTGTATACATCGCCTTTTCTTGTCCTATTATAAATACAGAACCAGCAATTACAATGATATCAATAATAAGTACGCCTTTTCCGACGCTCCAACCTAAATATTGATTTGCTAACTGCGCTAAAATTGCCGATCCTCCTGATGTACCTCCAGCTTTGAACATACATCCTAATCCGACACCTACAAATACACCAGCGAATAAAGCCGCTAATAATGTATCACTATTTACTTGATACTGAATGTGCTCTGTAACGTATAAAAACAAAGATGTTTCCACAATACCTATAATTGTGTAAACCATCGTTTTCTTATCAAAAAATTTATAACCTACAGCTAATAAAATTGCATTTAAACCAAAATTCACAATTCCTGGTGACCAATCAAATAAATAATAAGTAACAACCGTTAAACCGATGATTCCGCCCTCTGATAAACGGTTTGGAATTGCGAAGTAATTAATACCAATTGCAAATAGTAATGAACCGATTGTAATTAATGCGATTTCCTTTATACGTTGATTAACCATAGTTCATCCCTCCCCCCATTTGACATTGTATCACTATCTCCTAGAGGTTTAGAAGTGGTTTTTATTACGCATTCTTTCTCATAATGACCATGATATTATGTTTAAACAAAGGGGTGATTAATTATTCATATTTGCTCTAACTGCACGAACAAATTGCTCCACATTCCCTTTCTGAATATACTTAGCGCTAACGGTTTCATGATTACAAGTAAACTCGAAACATGGACGGAAATCTATGTCATCTATATGCAAATATGAGTAATCTTTAAATATTGCGGGATAGTACGGAAATTTCCCGTAAAAAAGGAGACGTCTAGTAGTGGCAGCAAAAATTCCATGTTGATAACATAGCGTAAAATTATCATTCTCAAATATCCCTACCATAACGGCTAAAATCTCTTCGTCATCCTTTACATATTTTTTCATACTCGATAAAAGTTCATTCATGCATATTCCTCCAAATTCTATTCATTGTTTTAACACTCGAAAAGAATCCATGGATTATTACATACCGGTGTAAATCATTTATAAAGTATGAAACGCGTTTCCTGTCAAAGACATTTCAAAAAAATAATCCGTTATGCGATTATACACATAACGGATAAAGGCTAAACTGTAGAACGCTCCACAAGTTCATACGGAATTTCCACCTTTTCTTGTCTAGAAAAATTCTCATCGCTTACTTGTCGATAAAACATTTCAAAAGCTGTTTTACCTATCTCTTTTAAATTTTGATCAATAGTTGTCAACTGTAACACTTGTGAAATGGGTTGATTATCAAAGCCAATAATCGCCAAATCCTCAGGAACTTTAATACCTAATTTTTTAACTTCTGTCATGATCCCAATAGCAACTTCATCCCCTGCCACTATTAATGCTTCAGGAGGATTCTCCATCTCCTTGAATTGATGTGCAACTCTTACACCATCTTCTAATGTAAAGCATTCTGTGAAAATCCGATCTTCCATCACTTCTTCATCTATTAATTGTAGCTGTTGTTTATAAGCATCAAAACGTTTCTTACTACTTGGCCCTAACTTTCTTCCCGTACAATATCCAATCTTCTTATAACCTTTTTCAATAAGGTAACTCATCCCTAATTGAAAGGCATTAAAATGATCTGTATATACACTCGATATGCTTTCAATATCATTATCCTCACAAGCAATAACCGCCCCATATGCTGCATAAGGCTCTATAATTTCCCACTCATTGGCACGAGAACAAATGATAAGACCGTCTAGTTGCTTTGTTTTCAACATATGTAAACTTTTCATTTCTTCTTTTTTATTGTAGTTCGTTTGACAAAGAAGCACTCGATAATTATGAGCTAACGCAACTTCCATCATTCCACCCACCATCGCATCAAAAGACGGATGATTAATATAAGGTAAAATCACGCCAACAATATTCGTCTTCCCTTTTGATAAATGAACAGCATTTGCATTTTGTGAGTAATTCAATTTCTCAACTATTTCTAAAACAACTTTCCTTTTTTCTTCACTTACATATGGATGATCATTTAATACCCTCGAAACAGTCGTAACTGAAACCCCAGCCATCTTTGCAATATCTTTAATATTAGCCATACACTCACCTCTACTTTTAACTTAATAAATCACATGAACATATGTCAAATCTTCTCATCATTACACTTTCATTTGCTTTTCTTACAAAAGTGTAATTTTCCTGTAAGCTAATTCGATAGTGACTCTCCTCAATATTTCATACAATTAAGTCAGAAACAAGGCAACAACTATTCGAAAAGGAGCGGATCTATATAATGAACAAAATGAAAACGAACAATTTCTTAAATACAATGGGCATGGTGTTTTCCGCTCTTATCGATGCAAAAGCTGTTGCTTCTACATTAAACAAGTAAGGAGAATTTATAATGAATAACATGACTTTTAACAAATTAGATTTTTTAGGACTAGCTAGCGGCTCGATTCTTCTTACTGCTTTCATTTACGCTGCTACGCTTATATAACTTTGTGTCCCCTTTCCCCTTTATATAAATAATAATAGAAACGACGACCGTCTATGCCCGGTCGTCTTTTCTTACTTTTAATTTGGCTGTAAAACTTCCTTTAGTTCTTCAAACTTTGCATTTAATTCATCTGTCATCATTTTCATAGCCGTTTTTCGATCTATTTGTTCTTCAGCATCAATTTGAATTGGGTCTCCAAAAACTAATTGCGCTTTTTTTCCTTTTATCAATTCTTTTACACTTGATGGACCAACATAAGCGGCCGGTATTAACGGAACGTTAGAACGCATTGCAATCGTAACAGCCCCAGCTTTTAATGAAACGTCTTCTGATGATCTCGTCCCACTTGGGAAAATCCCTACTACTTTTCCTTCTTTTAATAAACGCGATGGAATTTTTAATGTGCTTGGCCCTGGATTCGCACGGTCTACAGGGAATGCATTTACATTTTTAAAAAACCAATTTTTAAATTTCCCTTCAAACAATTCTTTTTTTGCCATGTAATGAATTTGGGTTGGGTACATTCCTGCTGCTAACATTAAAACGTCCATAAAGCTTGTATGTGTGCAAGCAACAACGTAAGGGCCACCTTCTGGTAATTTCTCTCTCCCTTGTACTTCTACTTTCCCAGCTGTTTTAAATATATATTTCAACGAAAATGTAATTAGTTTATACATTTGTTTCGTTCCTTTCTGAATATCCGAAGTATAATCATTTTCTTATAACGATTATAACACTAAGTTTTAGGAGTTGGTAATAAAAATAAGTATTTATTGTTAAATTTCAATTCTTACAAAAATGTAATTTTCTTGTAAGCTAATTCGATATTGACTCCCTCCACTATCTTATACAATTAAGTCAGAAAGTAACAACAACCATTTGAAAAGGAGCGGATCTATATGATGAACAAAATGAAAACGAACAATTTCTTAAATACAATGGGCATGGTATTATCCGCTCTTGTCGATGCAAAATCTGTTGCTTCTACATTAAACAAGTAAGGAGAATTTATAATGAATAACATGACTTTTAACAAATTAGATTTTTTAGGCCTAGCTAGCGGCTCGATTCTTCTTACTGCTTTCATTTACGCCGCTACGCTTATATAACTTTGTGTCCCCTTTCCCCTTTATCCCGCTATTTGCGGGCAGTAAGACTCCCACCTCAAAATTCGGCTGTAGCAAAGAAGTTAGGTGAGAGATCCACTGCCCGTAAACGCCCGATTGGTGAGGGCTAATAATCAGTGGGGAATGAACAAAATCCCCACTGATTAAAGTTTCACTTTATATAGAAAAAGACGACCGTCTATGCCGGTCGTCTTTTTAATTTTTTCTTTCCTTCAATTCTTTTAAAAGCTGTATCAGTTCAGCTTGTTGTTTTATATTCTTACGACCATTTCGATTAATTGCTGCAAGCTCGCAGGCAACTCCAGCAGCAAAGAAAAACAATAAACTTTCTAACATGTAAAAATCCTCCAGTTGCCTATTAAACAGCTTGACGCAATTGCTCTTCTTGTAAAACTTGTTTATTTATATTTTCTTCTTTTCTCTGACAAACATTATTACGAATAAGCGCTGCAATAACAAATAATGTTCCTAATACATCAAATGTCGTTATTTTATATCCTTTCATCATCATAATAACTAACGTAGTAATTGGCACAAAGTTAATAAATAAAATACCATTAATTGATGATAAAATTTTCACACCGTAGTTCCAAGCAAGTAGTGCTACGATACCTGGTAATGTCATCATAAATAACAAATCATACTTCACAACAGAAATCGTTCCCATACTTGGAACTGATACATATCCAAGTGAGGTAATGATCATAGTTATAATTCCTGTAACTGCTGTCCCAAATACACAAGTTAATGTTGAATAACGTAATGTTGACCAATCGCTACACGTTTGACCACCCATCGTATAAATAACCCAGCCTACAACACCAACAAATATAAATGCTAGTGAAAACATATTATCTTTCAATGTTAAAAAGAAACTCATATCACCTTTCGTAATAACAAATACAGCCCCTACAAACGCGATAATCATGCTCGTTATCATATACTTCTTCGGCTTTATATTTTTATATCCCCATAAAATACAAATTGAAATCATCGGCATAAGCGCCTCCATAATAGAAGCTACCATTACACCTGATTTTCCCATTAACATTTGTCCTAGAAAAATTAATACATTGTATACGGTAAACGCCATTGTTCCAAAAAAGATGAGTAACTTTCTTCTTCCTTCTAAGCGAAATGCTTTCTTTCCTTCTTTCATTAGCAATAATACAATCAGTACAATTGCTACCGCCCCATAACGAATAAACGAAAAATAAAACGGATCTATGTATTCTAGCGCATGATCAGCAACCGGAAACATCGCTCCCCATGACATACTTGCAATTAAACATGCCAACGCACCTATTATCATTTGACTTCTTCTCACCGCAATCCCTCACTTCTTTCTATTTGCACAAAGAGAATTGTAAAAGAAAAAATATATCACGTAAAATGATTCAAAATGATGTTAACTATCATTTATAATGATAGTTAACATCAAGGGGGAGCATACAATGGAATTACGAGACTTACAAATCTTCCAGAGCGTTGCTGACCGAGGTAGTGTAAGTAGCGCAGCAAAAGAATTAAATTACGTACAATCAAATGTAACAGCACGTATTAAACAGTTAGAAAACGAATTAAAAACACCGCTCTTTTACCGTCATAAACGAGGCATGACTTTAACAGCTGAAGGTAGAAAAATGCTCGTCTATGTTAATAAAATTTTGCAAGATGTTGACGAGCTAAAACAAGTATTTTTAGATGGTGAAACACCATCTGGTATATTAAAAATCGGTACAGTTGAAACAGTAAGTACATTACCTACCATTTTGTCTTCTTACTATAAAAGCTATCCAAATGTCGATTTATCATTACAAGCCGGTCTAACGGAAGAACTTATTAGAGAAGTACTCGATCATCAATTAGATGGTGCTTTTATATCAGGACCAATAAAACACCCACTAATTGAACAATACGATGTTAGTACCGAGAAATTAATGCTTGTTACACAAAATAAAGCTTTTCATATAGAAGAATTTACTACGACGCCCCTACTCGTTTTTAATCAAGGATGTGGGTACCGTTCCAAGCTAGAACGATGGCTTAAAGATGAAGGTTTGCTACCAAAAAGAATTATGGAATTTAACATATTAGAAACAATATTAAACAGTGTTGCACTCGGTCTTGGAATTACACTCGTACCACAGTCTGCCGTTCAGCATCTTTCTACAGCAGGTAAAGTACACTGTCATCCGATTCCCGAGAAATACGGTAGTATTTCAACTGTTTTCATACGCCGTAAAGATAGTTACATGACCAATTCGATGCGAAGCTTTTTAAAAACAATTAAAGAGCATCATCACATCAATATGCTTTAAAAGACATTCTTACACGAATGTCTTTTTTTCTTACAAAAGTGTAAGTCTTCCGTAAGCTAATTCGATAGTTGTAATTCATCATCTCCCCTATAATTAAGACATGAAGCAGGGCAACAAAAATTCGAAAAGGAGCGGATACGCATGATGAACAAAATGAAAACAAACAAATTTTTCAATACAATGGGCATGGTGCTATCCGCACTTATCGATGCAAAAGCAGTTGCAACTACATTAAACAAATAAGGAGAGATTATAATGAACAACATTACTTTCAACAAATCAGACTTTATCGGACTTGCAAGTGGAGCAGCTCTTCTTACGGCTTTCATTTACGCACTTGCTCAAAGTCTTGTTTAACACTTTGTTTCCCCAACCCCCTTTATATATAGAAAAGGCTGCTCGTCTTATAGACAAGCAGCCTTTTAGTTTGTTTCATATATAATTTGGCCTGTTTTGCTTATATCATATCCACCAATTGCTTTTAATTCATTGTGAAACTCTTCAGATTGCAAAATCCCTTTTATAACCTCAATAAGTTCCTCATTTTCTTTATTCTTCAGAAGTACTAAATCATACTGCTCTTTCATTATCGGAATAAAGTCTACGTTCACAATTTGGGAAAACTTTTCTGAACCTACCCCAACATCAGCTTTTCCATTCGCGACTTGCGAGGCAACACCAAGATGATTCGATTCTTCCCATTCATACCCGTTAATATCTTTACTTAATTTTTGAATTCGCAATTGCTCATCCACTAACACCCTAATACCAGAACCTTTTTCTCGATTTACAAATCGTATAGATGACTGAGCTAAATCAGCCCATGTTTTTATATTTTGTGGATTCCCTTTTTGCACATAAAACCCAACATTTCTTGCTAATAAATTAATCATAATATATGGTTGTCCAACTAAAATACGCTTTACGTACGGAACATTATATGTACCTGTTTCGCCATCAAATAAATGCAAGCTAACGACGCTTCCTTCTCCTTGGTACATCTTCACTAAACTCGTTAAACTACCTTGATATGCTCTTAATATATTAGAATTTGGCAGACGATTTTCTATATGTTTCGCCAACATATCTAACGTTAGTTCTTGACCACTAATGATGCGTGTATTCGAACTACTAATTTCGTACTTCTTTACAGAAGTAAATTGCACCTTACCTGTTTTCATTTGCTTGATATATTGTTCTAAATCCGCTGCATCAATACGCATTTGTCTACCAACCCTATAAGAAGGAAGTTCTCCTTTTTTAATTAGGTCGTATACAGTTAATTTTGATACTTTTAATCGCTTTGCTACTTCTTCCGTTGTGTAGGAATGATGATCCATAGACGATTCCTCACTTTCTCCCTTCATTGTAACAAAGAAAAGAATATTTCTCCTAGTTTTTAAAAACAACTATATCGTTCAAATTATATTCAATTATAACTAGTTATATTTAGTTATAATTAGTTATAATTAATTTAGTAAACGAAGGGGGATTTTTTATGAACAAATTTACATTAAGATCCATTGGGGTACTTATACTTTCTTTTCTTCTTATATTCAGTGTAGCTTGTTCAAGCGAAGAAAAGTCAGCTGCTAAAGAGGGAGAATCAGTGGAGCTGACTATATCAGCGGCTGCAAGTTTACAAGATGCATTAAAAGAAATTGAACAGCAATATAAAGAAAAAGAACCAAACACTAAGCTTTCTTTTAACTTCGGTGCTTCTGGTGCACTTCAACAACAAATTGAACAAGGTGCGCCTGCTGATTTATTCTTCTCTGCAGCAGAAGATAAATTCCAAACCCTTGTTAAAAAAGGATTCATTAATGAAAAAGAAGGGAAAAACCTTCTTGGAAATGAACTAGTTCTAGTCGTTCCAAAAGATAGTTCTCTTACAAAATTTCAAGATTTAAAAGATGAGAAAATCAAGAAAATCGCACTTGGTACACCCGAATCCGTACCTGCAGGAAAATATGCAAAAGCTTCTCTCACACATGAAAATCTTTGGAATGACGTTCAAAATAAAATCGTATTTACAAAAGATGTTCGCCAAGTGTTAACATATGTAGAAACAGGTAATGTTGATGCTGGTATTGTATATAAAACAGACGCTCTCGTTTCAGACAAGGTGAAAATTGTAGAGGCGGCAGCGGCTAATTCTCATGAGCCAATCCACTATCCTTTAGGTGTTATAAAGGAATCTAAGCATAAGAAAGAGGCGACTTCATTCTATGAATATTTACAGTCAAAAGATGCACAATCTATCTTTAAGAAATATGGATTTACACTCCTACCATAATTGCTATGAGCTTTGATACAATTTTGTCACCTGTCTTTCTATCTTTACGAGTAGCTGCGTGCGCCACCATTATCGTTACGATTTTGGGAACGATTATTGGACGAGCATTAGCGCGCTCCTCGTGGCGATATAAAGTACTACTAGAAACTATTTTCTTATTACCAATGGTGCTTCCACCAACTGTTATCGGCTTTTTTCTAATTATCATTTTCGGAAATAACAGTCCCATTGGAAAGTGGATTGAATCATTATTTCAGCAGTCCATTATGTTTACATCTACTGCTGCTATCATTGCTTCTACAGTTGTTGCATTTCCGCTCATGTACCAATCAGCAAAAACAGGATTTTCTATCGCAAATGTACAAATTGAAGATGGCGCGCGCGATCTTGGTGCAAGTGAATACCAAGTTTTTCTACATGTCACACTCCCGCTTGCATTTCCTGCGTTACTAAGTGGTATGATTTTAAGCTTTGTTCGCGCACTTGGTGAATTTGGTGCAACTTTAATGTTTGCAGGAAATATACCCGGCAAAACTCAGACGATTCCAACGGCGATTTATATGGCTATTGATGCAAGTAATATGCAACTAGCTTGGACACTTGTAATCATAACGATTAGTATGTCCCTTCTATTCTTACTATGTATTCAACTCATTAATAGCAGAATTACTACTTCTTAAAGCAACTTTCGACAAAAGTTGCTTTTTATTTCCCGAAAAATAAAATGATTTGATTAATGACTGAATTTTACCTCTTATTTAAATATACATTTTATTTGAATTCACTTTCTAAAATAGGTAATTTCCTGTTATTATATGAAAGTGTTTCAAAAAATGAAGAAATGAAAACGCATTTATATCGTGAATTCTTCATCCTGTTTTAGCGATCGGTAATCTTCTACTCTATTAGTGGGGCATTACCGATCGTTAGAACGATATGTAATTATATTGGTATAGAAAACCGAAGGGAGTCTTGTAATGGACATTTTATTAGCGCTTCTTCCTGCAATCGCATGGGGAAACATCTTATTAGTAAGCGTAAAAATGGGCGGTGGTGCATATAGCCAAACGGTAGGTATGACAATCGGTGCTCTATTCTTCGCAACAACTATGTATGTATTTACTCAACCAACTTTAACAATGACAATCTTGATTGTTGGCTTTATTTCAGGTTTATTCTGGGCTTTAGGACAAGTAAACCAATTAAAAACAGTTGAAAAACTAGGTGTTTCAACTACTGTAACTATTTCTACTGGTATGCAACTTGTTGCAACTTCTATCTTTGGCGTTATCGCTTTTCGTGAGTGGACTACTACTACAACGATTGTTCTGGGAACGATTGCAATCCTATTAATCGTAGTTGGTGTTGTATTCACATCACTAGATGATAAAGAAAATGCACAGCCACCAGGACAATTGAAAAAGGGACTTCTTACTTTAATTGTTTCTACTTTCGGTTATCTTGTATATGTAATTATTATTCGTTGGTATAACATTGATGGTTGGTCTGCTATTTTACCACAGGCAGTTGGTATGTTTGTTGGTGCGGTTGTACTGACATCTAAACATAAACCATTTAACAAATATGCAATGCGTAATGCTTTATCTGGTTTACTATGGGGAACAGGAAACTTATTCTTACTTCTTTCATTACCACGTGTTGGAGTAGCAACAAGCTTCCCATTATCTCAAACTGGAATCGTTATCTCAACATTCGGTGCGATTGTCTTCTTAGGTGAAAAGAAAACAAAACGTCAATTGATCTTTATTGCACTAGGTAGTGTTTTAATTATCGGCGGCGCTGTATTGCTTGGTATGACGAAAGCATAAGCTTATAATTTATCAATCCCTGAAGCATAAATGCTTCAGGGATTTTTGATTATAACTATTTTTCAAATATAATAATCTTCATAGCCCTTTTTATATAACCTGCCCTCTCTCCAATTGTATTCCCTCTACTATAAGCCGTTTCTTTTTACAAAATTCTCTTAAAAATGGTATCGTTTTTTATAACATATTCTCATCAGAAAGGAATAAAGGATATGCCTAATAAACATCGAATTTTATTTATTGGTGCCGGTCGTATGGCAGAAGCTATATTTGCTGGACTACTTACAACAAGTAAAGAATACATCGAAGAAATTATTGTTTCCAACCGAAGTAACAGAGAAAAACTAACACAATTACAAACTCAATATGATCTCTCGATTACAACGGATTGGAAGCAGCATATTAAATCTGTAGATACGATTGTTTTAGCAATGCCGCCTTCTGCACATGAAGAGCTATTAGCAGAGTTATCTCCGTTAATATCAAATCAACTTGTTGTAACAGTAGCTGCTGGCATTGGCCCATCTTATTTAGAAGCTAGACTCCCAGAAAACACACCTGTTGCCTGGATTATGCCTAATACAGCTGCTGGCATTGGAAAGTCTATCTCCTTATACACGACGGGAAATTCCGTAGATGAAAGACATCATGAAACGTTACAACTTCTTTTAAAAGGTATTGGTATCTCACAGTTTTGTACCGAAGAGGAAGTTCACCAACTTACCGCAGTTACTGGTAGTGCACCTGCTTTTCTCTATCACTTTGCTGAAGGTTTAATTGAAGCAACGAAAAGCTATGGTATTGATGAGGAAACAGCAAAACACCTTGTCATTCAAATGATTGCTGGCTCTGCCGCTATGCTCCAGCAAAATCAGGATCCAGCTATGCTCCGCGAACAAGTAACAACACCAGGAGGTTCAACGGCTGAAGGCTTAAAAGTTCTATATGAAAATAATTTTTCAGAAGTCATTCAACAAGCAGTTGAAGCGACCAATAAAAAAGCTAGGGGGAATTAATATGACTTTAACAAGTTTAAACGACTATACAACATTACATAACGGCGTGAAAATGCCTTGGTTCGGCTTAGGTGTTTTTAAAGTTGAAGATGGTACAGAAGTAATTGATTCTGTAAAAGCAGCTATAAAAAATGGATACCGTAGCATCGATACTGCTGCCATATATAAAAACGAAGAAGGCGTTGGACAGGCAATTCGCGAATCTGGTATTCCTCGTGAAGAGTTATTCATCACTTCAAAAGTGTGGAATAGTGATCAAGGTTACGAGTCAACATTACAAGCATTTGAAACTACATTAGAAAAATTAGGTCTAGAATATTTAGATCTATACTTAGTGCATTGGCCTGTAAAAGGAAAATACACTGAATCATGGAAAGCTTTAGAGAAACTTTATAAAGACGGTCGTGTTCGTGCTATCGGTGTGAGTAATTTCCATATTCATCATCTGCAAGACGTATTTGAAATTGCAGAAATTAAACCAATGGTTAACCAAGTGGAATACCACCCACGTTTGGCACAAGAAGAACTACATGCTTTCTGTAAAGAACATAGCATTCAACTTGAAGCTTGGTCACCATTAATGCAGGGGCAGCTACTTGATCACCCAACATTACAAGAAATCGCTACAAAATATAATAAATCGACTGCACAAGTTATTTTACGTTGGGATCTACAAAATGAAGTTGTAACAATCCCTAAGTCTATTAAAGAACACCGCATTATTGAAAATGCAAACATCTTCGATTTTGAATTAAGCTCGGATGATATGAAAGCAATTCAAGCTTTAAATGAAAATCATCGCGTTGGTCCAGATCCAGATAACTTTAACTTCTAGTAAGGAAACCACTGCCATATGCAGTGGTTTTTTTATTTTTAATAAAACTGAAAATTTAAACTATATTTCATTCGATTGACACTTCATTATCTAAGGTGTAATATTTTGAATTATCAAAGAAACACAAAAATTAATAAAATTTATTTGTTTACTCATTGTATCAAGAGAGGTGGAGGGACTGGCCCTTTGAAACCTCGGCAGCAGGTTCATTTTGAATACTGTGCCACTTCCTGCAAGCTTTGTGCTTGAAAGATAGAATGAGGGACTTCGTTTATATACGGGTGCATAACTTGTACGTAGAAATCCCTCTTTCTCAATACGAAAAGAGGGATTTTTTGTTTTTCATTTCCCTCATCATCATCCAATCTTATTAACTATTTAGGAGGAAAATCAAATGAAAAAGAAGTTTGTACCCGGTATTGCATCAGTTGTAGGAGTAAGTATTTTATTATCTGGTTGCGGTAGTTATAAAAACGAAGCGAGCGGAGCAAATGCAAAAGATGAGGCACCTAGTAAACAAGTTTTAAACTTATCTTCACCTACTGAGATTCGAACAATGGATACGGCTCGTGCTACAGATACTGATTCTGGTCAGGTAATGAGAAACGTATTTGAAGGTTTGTATAATCTTGGTGAAGGTAACAAACCTGTCCCAGGTGTTGCAAAATCTCATGAAGTAAGTAGCGATAAAACGAAATACACATTCCATTTACGAGATTCAAAATGGTCAAACGGTACTCCTGTTACAGCGAAAGATTTTGTCTTCGCTTGGCAAAGAGCTGTTGATCCAGCAACAGCCTCTGAATATGCTTTTTTATTCTTTGATATTAAAAACGCTAAAAAAATTAATAGTAAAGAGCTTCCAGCCGATCAACTTGGTGTAAAAGCAGTTGATGACCATACGTTTGAAGTAGAATTAGAGCGTCCTGTTCCCTATTTTATTAGCTTAACGGCGTTCCCAACATTTCTACCAATCAACGAGGAATTCTTTAAAGCACAAGGTGATAAGTACGCTTTAGAAGATAATAAAATCTTATACAACGGAGCTTTTACACTAAACGATTGGAAGCATGAACAAAGCTTTAAATTTAAGAAAAACTCTACCTATTGGGATAAAGATAATGTCAAACTCGAAGAAATCAATTTCAACGTTGTGAAAGAGAAATCGACAGAAGTAAATTTATTCGAATCCAAACAATTAGACCGTATAAAACTAACATCTGACTTCGTTGATAAATATAAAAAGGATGCTAACTTTAAAGAACGTCCGAACGTAGGGGTACAATTTTTACGTATGAATCAACAAAATAAAATACTTCAAAACGTTTCTGCGCGCCAAGCGATTGATCAAACTATTGATCGAAAATCCTTTGTAAATACGTTATTAAACGATGGCTCTACACCAACCTTTAGTCTCGTTCCAAAAAACTTTGCAAAAGGACCTGACGGAACAGACTTCCGTACTGCAAACGGCGATTTAACAAAAATCGATACAAAATCTGCACAAGAATTATGGAAAAAGGCAAAACAAGAACTTGGATCTGAAAAAATCACATTAGAATTATTAACTAGTGATGGTGACCTTGAAAAGACAACTGGTGAGTTCCTAAAAGGACAACTAGAAAAGAATTTAGATGGCTTAACAGTAAATATAAAACCGCAACCACGTAAACAACAAGTTTCACTCTTATTAAAAGGTGATTACGAAATTGGAATTGACGGTTGGAGTCCTGACTTTGCTGATCCAATTACATTCCTTGAATTGTTTACAACGAATAACCCTTACAACTTAGATCATTACTCTAATAAAGAGTTTGATGAAACAATTGAAAGAGTTAAAACTACCTTGGCTGGTGATGAAAAAGCTCGCTGGGAAGCGTTACTAGCATCAGAAAAAATATTATTTAAAGACTCTGTTATTGCTCCTCTTTACCAAAAGGGAGAATCTTATTTAGAGCGATCCTTTGTAAAAGGCATTGTGCAAGTAGACTTTGCTGGTCAATTAAACTTCAAATGGGCAAAAATTGAAAAATAAAGTGAAACTTTAATCAGTGGGGGGTTCTTCATCCCCCACTGATTATCAGCCCTCACCAATCGGGCTTTTACGGGCAGTTGATCCCCCACCTAACTTCTTTGCTTTCACTGAATTTTGAGGTGGGGATCTTACTGCCCGTTAATGCGGGATAAAATGCAACTTGGATCATCGTGTTCCCACCCACACCCATTGTTTTTTTAGCAAAATATATTAAAAGCAGATTCCCTAATACGAGGAAATCTGCTTTTTTAATATATTATTCCAAGAAATTAACACTCCACTTTTTATTATTGACATATAGTTCTCTCCAGTGTTAATATTCTAAACAATCAAAGAAACGAAATATTTTACCATCAAAATGTAATGTCTACTAAGTTGAAACATATAACGATAGATTATAGTTCAACTTGTATACACATATAGAACACCCTATTACCTATATACACATATTTATAATAGGTTTTCTCTTCTTCTATAGCTACACTTCAAGACATGGACATTATGACGTTACGAACAACACATTTAGGGAGGAAAGAACAATGAAGAAAAAAGTTGTACCTGTTGTTGCATCTGTTTTAGGGGTAAGTCTACTACTAACAGCTTGCGGAGGAAATAAAGATAATGCAAGCGGAGCGAAAGCAAACGATAAAGCACCTAATAAACAAGCGATTAACTTATCATTCGCTTCAGAAATCCCAACAATGGATGTTGCAAAAGCAACGGACGGGGAATCCATGAACGTAATGAGAAATGTTTTTGAAGGTTTATATGCAATGGGAGAAGATAATACACCGATTCCTGGTGTTGCTGAGTCGGTTGACATTAGTCCAGATAAAACAAAGTATACTTTCCATCTTCGTGATTCAAAATGGTCAAACGGTACTCCTGTTACAGCAAAAGACTTTGTCTTCGCTTGGCAACGTGCCGTAAATCCTGAAACAGCTGCTGAATATGCATTCTTATTCTTTGATATAAAAAATGCGAAACAAATAAACCAAAAAGAAGCAGCGATCGATCAATTAGGTGTTAAAGCTCTTGATGATAAAACTGTAGAAGTACAACTGGAGCGCCCTGTTCCCTACTTCTTAAGCTTAACAACATTTTCAACATTCTTACCAATTAATGAAGAATATTTAAAATCTCAAGGTGATAAATACGGTTTAGAAACGAATCATTTAATTTACAACGGTGCTTTCACGTTAGATAACTGGAAACACGAACAAAGCTTCCAATTGAAAAAGAATCCTAACTATTGGGATGCTAAAACTGTAAAACTAGAAGAAATCAACTTCAATGTCGTTAAAGATAAGTCTACAGAAGTTAACTTATATGATTCAGGACAAATTGATCGTGTTGCTTTAACTGCGGAGTTTGTTGATAAATATAAAAACGATGCAAACTTCAAAGAACGCGCTGAAGTCGGTATTCAATTCTTACGACTGAATCAAAAAAATACAGTATTAAAGAATCAACATGCACGTCTTGCTATTAACGGAGCAATGAATAAAAAGGCTTACGTAGAAACAATTTTAAATAACGGTGCAATTCCAGCCGAAGGAATGGTTCCTGCGAAGTTCGCAAAGAGTCCAGATGGAAACGACTTCCGTAAAGAAAACGGAAACCTGGTTAAAGATGATGTGAAAACAGCAAAAGAAAACTGGAAAAAAGCGAAACAAGAACTTGGTACTGACAAAGTAACAATTGAACTATTAACAAGTGATAATGCTTTAGCTAAAAAGACTGGCGAATATTTAAAAGGTGAACTAGAAAAGAATCTAGATGGATTAACAGTGAACTTAAAGCCTCAACCACGTAAACAACAGTTAAAACTACTATTAAGTGGTGATTACGAAATCGGAATCGATGGCTGGGGCCCTGACTTCGCGGATCCTATTACATTCTTAAATCTATTCACAACAGATAGTGCTTATAACTTCGATAAATACTCTAACAAAGAGTACGACGAGCTTATTCGTAAAGTAAAAACTGATTTAGCTGGTGATGAAAAAGCACGCTTTGAAGCAATGAAGCAAGCTGAAAAAATCTTATTACAAGATGGTGCTGTCGCTCCTTTATACCAACAAGGCCGTTCTTACTTACAACGCGGATTTATTAAAGGACTTGTAACAACTGACTTCGGCGGTGAATTTAACTACAAGTGGACAGAAGTTGCAAAATAACAAACGCTAGTAAAAAAGGTATCCACATGAAGGATACCTTTTTTACTTTATACGTCTTTAGCTACAAAACCTCTTCCCTTTACTATTCCTTTTATACCTATAGCGATTCCCGCTACCAATTATGTAACTAGTATAATAAATAATAACGAAATAATATTTTTCTCTAAATTAACTCCACCAAATATTATTGTGTAATAACCATTCGCTGCGTATGTTGCGGGAAATAATCCCGAACGGCAAACCTGTTTTTCCAATGCAATGATAAATACATATGTATTAATACTAAGAAGACTAAAAGGACGATTATCAACTCTCTTCATAGCTCTCTTTTTGTATTGAACCAAAACTCATCATAAATATAACCATAAACATCAAATATGTTCTCCACGTCAAAGAAGGTATATGCCCTGACCAAAGATAGCTAATTAAATAGTTAATTCCCATAATACAAGACGATACTACTAAACTAATACTTATTAGTTTTACATATTCGAGCATATCTTTTCTCCTTACTTTTTAATTTTCTATTTCTTCAAATTGCAGATTCACCGGCTCTTCTAGGAGTGTTTCATAAAAGTTTTCTGCCAAATCTGTTGAAGGAATTTTTTCATCCACTTCATCAAATCGAATACTATCTAGCCACACACAACCTTCTCCTGATAATAAAACACCAAATGCAATACCAAGTGCTTCTTCTTTTATATCTAATACAACCGAGTACGATTGCCAGTTATTCGTATTTTTGATTGGGCGATTTTGCATGTTATCCATAGCAAGTGGCTCTGTATCTTTTCCATCTACTCGCATCCATAATCCCGCCCAGTCTCTTACACTCTCACTCTTAATAAATGCTGTTAAACGTAATCTCTTACCTACATATTTATCCGCTCGGAACATTTGCATTAATGTTGAAAACCCTCCGTGTGTAACGTTCTCTTTTCCTTTTATATATGCAGATACTTTTCCTTGATGAACAACTTCGTAATCTAAACCCATCTCATATTCAGCAGGATGACTTCCACTTAATACCCATCCTTTCGGTATACCTTTTTCCATTGAAACGCCCTCTCTTTCTATATAAAATGACTGGAAGTACTTTCGATATTTTTTTGGTGGTAATTGAAACATTCTTTTAAAAGCTCTAGTAAATGCCTCTTGTGAGGAAAAGCCATATTGCACTGCAATATCAATGACTGCTCTTTCAGTCGATACTAAAGCCTGTGCAGCATGAGTTAATCTTCTCTTACGAACATAATCCGTTACACTCATCCCGATATAACTTTGAAAAATACGATGAAAATGGTACATCGATACTGCACCGTGAAATGCCACTCTTTCTGTTGTAAGCTCTTCATGTAAATGATTCTCTATATATTCAATCGCTTTTTTTATCATCTCTTTATATTCTTCATGCATTTCAGTACCTCCTTACAACTTCAATTTACCATATACATACAAATCATTTTTGATTTAAATTGCGGATTAACCCTTAAAGCTATGAGAAAATAATTTATTTTCAACACATACATAATTACATGAAATTGGGAAAAACTTGTATAGAAAGAAGTTACATAAGGAGGAATTTATAATGAGAATTTTACTATCAGCTTTATTAGCTCTTATGCTAGTACCTGCATTAACAGGATGTAAAGCTCCTGCAAAAGAAGATACAACTTCTAATAAAAAGACAACTGAAGAAGCAAAAAATGAGGCTCCTGCAGATTTAAAACTAAACTTTAATGAATTTGATTTAAAAGCAGACTATCAAGATACGAAGAAAGACTACGAAGCTGATTATAAAAATGTAGCCGCGGATAAGAAAATGGAAGCAAAAATTGAAGACCATAAAACAGATGTAAAGTTCACAGGTGACGAGGCTATTACGAAATTAAGCCCTCTTCTACAAGAGCTGAAATTTAATAAAGATACTCCTGACCAAGAAGTAATCGATCAAGTAGTAAATGTGTTCAAACTTGATAAAGACTACCAAAAATTCGATTTAGAAGTTGTCTTTTCTGATGGAACGAAAAAAGAATATAAACGCGAAATAAAATAAAGAAGTAGGCGGTTGCCTACTTCTTTATTTTTTAATTTTTACGTATCTTAGTTCTGGACTAGAACCGATAATGAATTGGACGCCAGATACTGATGATTTTTGTAAATATGAAGCACTTGGGAAAATAACTGGGATTAACGGTGTATCATCAAACATAATATCTTCCGCTTTATGCAATAAGTCAAAACGCTTATCCTCGTTTTGTTCAACTTCTGCTTCTTTTACTAAAGCGTCGAATTCTTTATTATGCCATTTTGCATAGTTATTCGGACCATCACCTGCATATAAATCTAGTTTAGTAATTGGATCTAATAGAGAGCCGCCCCATCCCATATAAGCTAATTGGAAATCACTTTGCTTATATGTGTCGATGTAACTCTTCCATTCTTTATTTTCTAATTTAATATCTACTCCAAGATTTTTCTTAAACATTTCTTGCATTGCTTCTGCTACTTTTTTATGTTGTGTATCTGTAGTGAATTTTAATGTTACTTCAGGTAATGTAGACCATCCTTGTTCTTTCATACCTTCTTCTAATAATTTTTTCGCTTCCGCTGAATCAAATTTTATGTAATCACCTTTTTCTTTACGGAAATCACGACCACCTTGTGTTTTTGCCCCTTCTGGAACGAATGCATATGCTTCTTGTGCATTATTTTTATACAATTTTTCAACGATGAACTTACGATCAACCGCTAATGAAAATGCTTTACGTACTTTCGCATTTGTAAACGGCTCTTTTTCTACGTTAAACGAGTAAATATAAGATGAGAATCCCGCAACACGTTTATATTCTTTATTCCCTTTTTCTTTCTCAATCATCTCTTGTGGTAAGCCACTTAATAAATCTAATTCTTTTGATTTGTACAATTGATACGCTGTTTTAGAATCTGGAATAATACGAAACTCAATTTCTTTTAATGTTACCTTTTTATCGTAGTATTCTTTATTTTTTTGTACTGTAATTGCTTGGTTATGCTTCCACTCTTTTAATGTGAATGGTCCGTTCGTAATTAACTCTTTTGGATCTGTTTTTAATTTATTGTTATCATCAATTGATTTTTTAGATAATGGAATAAATAATGAACTTGCTAACTTTTGTTTAATAGAAGCAACTGGGTGCTCAAGTGTTACCTTTAATGTTTGAGGATCAACGACTTGAATACCAACTTGGCCTTCTTCACCTTTTCCAGTATTATATGCCTCTGCTCCTTTAATAAAATACATTTCTGTCGCATTCATAGAACCCGTTTTCGGATTTAATAATCGCTTCCATGCGAACTCAAAATCATTTGCTGTAATAGGAGAACCATCTGACCATTTAATATCTTTCTTTAAATGTATTGTATATTCAGTTCCATCAGCATTTACTTCTTCTTTCTCTGCTAATTCATTTTGATATTTCCCGTCACTATCTTGCGTATATAAACTTGAAAACAACTGCCCAATTACATAACCTGACGTGCTATCTGTCGCAATAGCGGAATCAAGTGTATATGGATCACTACTAATATTCGTTACTAATCGATCTCCTTCCCCCTTACCAGCACTTGCCTTTTGCGTCTCTTTCTTACCGCAAGCGACAGAAGTTATTGCTAAAACAGTCATAATGACAAACAGTAAAAACTTCTTCATCCTACATTCTCCTTTAACCTGAAATTTTTGGTGTTGATGCTAATAATGTTTTTGTATAAGAATGTTGTGGATTACGGAATACTTCTTCCGTATTTCCAAATTCAACAAGTTCTCCTTTGTATAAGACAGCCACTTTTTCACATAAATAGTGAACCATCGGTAAATCATGTGCGATAAATAAATATGTATAGCCTTGTTCCTTTTGAATCTTTTGCAGCAAATGTACAATTTGGATTTGCAGTGAAACATCTAATGCTGAAATTGGTTCATCAAGGATTAATACTTCTGGCTCACATAATAGCGCTCTTGCAATGGCAATACGTTGACGCTGTCCACCGCTAAATTCGTGGGGATAACGATCAATATATCGTCTATCTAATCCAACACGCTCTAGTGCATCACCTGCGACTTTATCTTTCAATCCTTTATCGCCTAAACCGAATGAAATATATCCTTCCGTTACGCTATCGCGTACTTTCCAGCGCGGATTTAATGCAGCTGTGGAATCTTGAAAAATAAACTGTACTTTCTGTAAGAAATTTCGCTTATTAGCTGACTTCAGCGTGTGAACAACTTGACCGTTATAATCAATTTCACCAGACGTTGGTTTTTCAATCCCAGCTATGAGCTTACCAAGTGTTGTTTTTCCTGAACCACTTTCTCCGATAATGCCAAGAGTTGTTCCTTTCGGAATAGAAAGTGATATACCTTTTAGCGCCGCAATTTCTTTATTTTTACTTCCATATGTTTTTGTGACTTGTTTTACAGCTATTAAATCTGTCGTCATGAAGCATTCACCTTCTCTTTTGATTTCGCTTTATTATGCTCCAGAATATGCTGCCAGCAATGTGAACTATGCTCCTCAGAATATGTTGTTCTCTCTGGGAAACGATGAATACATTCTTTTATCGCTACTGGACAACGATTCACAAACGGGCACCCAAAACTATTTAACGTTTCAATTGAAGGTGTTGTTCCCTCAATTGCTCTAAGTACCTTTTCTGAATCATCCATATTTGGAATTGCTTGCAATAAGCTTTTCGTGTAAGGATGCTTAGGAGAGCCAATTACTTCTTGAATCGTTCCTTTTTCAACAATGCGCCCCCCGTACATAACAACTACTCGGTCAGCTATTTCACGCACAAGTGCCAAATCGTGAGTAATTAATAAAATACTAGTATTTTGTTTTTCTTTTCGCTCTTTTAATAACCCCATAATTTGTTTTTGAATTGTTACATCTAACGCCGTTGTAGGTTCATCTGCAATAACGAGCTTCGGATGACATGCAAACGCAATTGCTAAACAAATACGCTGCCTCATACCTCCGCTCAACTGATACGGATATTGTTCAAAGCGTTTCTCTGCTTCATGTATCCCTAAATCATTTAGTAAGTTAATTGCAATTTCTTTTGCCTCTTTTTTCGATTTCTTTTCATGCTGCACAATTACTTCTGTAATTTGTCTTCCCACCTTCATCGTCGGATTTAAAGATGAAAGCGGGTCTTGAAAGATAAAGGAAATATCTTTCCCGCGAATTTGATTCCATTCTGATTCTTGTAAATCCGTTAATTCCTTTGATTGGAAAGATATATTTCCATCATCAATATGAATCGATTCTTGATTTAAGCCGATAATTGATTGTGCTGTAACACTTTTTCCTGAACCACTTTCTCCAACAAGTGCAACTATTTCACCTTCGTTAATAGAAAAGGAAACATGCTTCACAATTGCTTGCTTACTATTCTCTTTTTCAACGGCCAACGTTACGTTTTCTAAAGATAAGATTTGTGCCATGTTTTTTCTCCTTTCGATTACGTTTTACGATTTTCGGATCAATCGCATCTTGCAAACCATCACCAATCGCATTAAATGCGAACATGATTAGTGCAATCATGATTGCCGGGAAGAAAAGTTGCCACCATTCTCCGCTTAGTAATGTCCCGAGTGCATCGTTCGTCATCGTGCCCCAGCTCGCTGCTGGTGATTGTACTCCAAGTCCGATAAAACTTAAAAATGATTCTGAGAAAATAGCTGCTGGAATTGTAAATGATAAATTTACGATAATAATCCCTGTTAAGTTTGGAATTAAATGCCCATATATAATTTTCATATGAGGTGTACCTAATCGCTCTGCTGCGATAACAAATTCTCTTTGCTTTAAAGACAAGACTTGTGCTCTAATGAGACGTGCCATGCCAATCCATCCCGTTAACGCAAGGGCGATTATAATTGTAAAAAGTCCTGGTTTCATAACGATTAATAGTAAAATAACAATTAATAAATATGGGATACCGTATAACACTTCAATCCCTCTTATAATCCACTCATCAATTAACGTTCCAAGACGATTACGCCCTCTCACATATCCACTAAAACCTCCGATAAGTACACCAAGCCCTATATCAAGAGCTGCCGCTACTAATCCAACTGTTAATGAAATTTTCCCACCAGCCCAAGTACGCGCCCAAATATCTCTCCCTAAATCGTCTGTTCCGAACCAATGCTCACTACTAGGCGGTAAATTAGTTGCTTCTTTTACTTGTTCACTTGCAGTAAATGACGTTAAACTTTCGCCAATAAGCGAGAAAACAATAATTAGTAATAACGTCACTGCCCCTAAAACTGCTATAGGGTTTGATATAAACTTGCGAAACACTTCCTTTTTTCGGCTAATCGTTTGCTGATCTTTATTTATCGTTAATTCTTTTTTCTCTTCATTCGTTAATAACTGTTCATTAATTTCATAAGCCCCCATTTAAACATTCCCCTCCTTACGTAATAGAACGAATACGCGGATCAACAATACGATGAATGATATCTGTAATAAAAATACATACAATTAATAGCGAACTATAGAAAATGGTTGTTCCCATAATTACCGGATAATCTCGGTTAAAAATACTATCTACAAAATATTTTCCTAAACCAGGAATTGAAAAGATTTTTTCAATAACGAAAGTTCCTGTTAAAAGTCCAGCCATTAATGGGCCAACAAATGTAAGTACCGGAACAATTGCATTTCGAAGAGCATGTCTTATAATGATTTTCTTAATTGGTATACCTTTCGCTCTCGCTAGCTTAATATAATCACTCTGCAACACTTCAATCATATTAGAGCGAACAAATCTTGTAATAACTGCGATTGGCCCGAGCGCTAATGCGAAAGAAGGTAATACAGTATGCTCAAACGTTCCCCACGACGCCACTGGTAGTAATTCAAATTGGATGGCGAACACTTGTATAAATAGTGGCGCTAAAATAAAACTAGGAATAGAAATACCGAGAATCGCAAGCAAGCTCACACTATAATCAATCACTTTCCCATGATATAGCGCGGCAAATGTACCTGCGGCAATTCCGACTAACAATGAAATAACAAGTGCTTGTAAACCAATAATTGCCGACGGTCCAAAACCAGTTGTTATAATTTCCGATACACCTTGACCTGTTGATTGAACAGATTCACCAAAATCAAAATGAACTACCCCATCCAAATAAGCAACATACTGATTCCATAACGGTTCATCAAGGTGATACTTAGCTCTCATGTTTTGTATCACTTCTTCAGGAAAGATTTTCGCATCTGACGAAAATGGATCCCCTGGAATAATATGCATAATTAAAAATGTTACTGTCGTAATGACCCATAGCGTAAACACCATAACCGATAGTTTTTTAATAACATACACTTTAATAACCCCCTAAACAAATGAATTTACTTTGTTTTATTGACATATTTGTTCCTATTACTCCTTTTCCACTTCTTAAAACACAAAAAGCCTTGATCTTAAAAAATAAGATCAAGGCTTAATAAAACTATGCCCATCACTTATCTTTCAAGCCTTGCTTGCTGGAATTAGCACGGTGTTCTATTACAGAACCCGCTGCTGAGGTGTCATAGGGCCAGTCCCTCTACCTCTCTGGATAAGTAAATTGCTATATTATTATTTGGTTCAAATTGTATATTTTGAATTATAATTCTGAAAAAATGAAAAGTCAATATAATTGGATATGTTTAGAAAAATCAGTTTTTGATGGCGTTATTTCTTAAAATCACTACTTTAACTTATAATAAAGGTAATTACTTTAAAGGAGTTATACGATGGATCCCTTACTTCTGGCTACTATAGGATTGCCATTAACAATTGTCATACTCGTTATCATTGGTTTCTATAAACTCTTCATTAAAAAGAAACGTATCACTTCTTTTTATACACCCTTCGATAATATTACTGGACAAACAATTTCAGAATTTCACGAAGAGCAGAAGGTATTAGTATGCGAGGATGAAGACGGAGATGGTAAGAAGAAAAAATAACCTTGCGCATGCGCAAGGTTATTTTTTCGTTTCTGTTTGAAAACGTTTATAGTATGTCGATGCTGTTGAAAAATTAATTTCTATATCACGAATCAACGATGAGTCTTCTTCTTTAGCTAACTTCTGTAATTTTTTCATCGCTTGTTCTGATTCATTTAAGAAACCAACATACATTTCATGTTCTTGTTCTTTCGACTTCGGTACATGAATTTCTTTACGCATATGATCTATATCTTCTAACATGCCCGTTGTTACATTTTGCACGTCTTCCTTAAATTTAGCATTAGTTATTTCCTTACCGCCCTTTTCTTTTGCCACTTCAAATAACTGTAACGCTTTATTAATTTCCTTGTTCATCTTCGCATCATACTTTTCATGTACCTCACGATACACTTTCGTATCTTCTGTCTGTTCAGTAGATTGCTCTACCTTTTCTTTCGGTTCTTTCGTATCTTTCGTGTCTTTATTTCCATTACATCCCGCTAGAAGGAGCATACCCCCAAGCATTGCAATACCGAAAACCTTCTTCATCTCTTATTCTCCTTTTATCTACATCTACTACGAATTACAGTTTCTCTTATCTCCACTTGTTTTATTATACCGAGAACGTCCTAAATTTTGCACTTAAGATGATCTCTTAATAAATATACACACATTTTTGTCACATTATCGTCACTTTATGCAAGTAACTTCACCACTCTACCTTACAAAACTGTAAGCACACATAGAGAACAAACCATGCTAGACTTACATATGCATAACGCAAGCGTAGTTAAGTTTTTAAGGAGAATCACCTATGTACAATACAATACCTTTTATGGGAGAAGATATTCGTGTCCTTATTCGTGAAAGATCACTTCATATTGAAAACACAGAAAACCTTCGCCGCGTATTAAAAAAGCAACATGCTCCATTTAAGTTAGCCCAATATTTAAAACAACAACATACAAATCAATTTCATACTGTGCTAAATATATCGGATAAATCATTAACAATCGAGATTATCGGTCATGTCTACATTGGAAATTTTGCAGATGTCTTAAAAGAAATTCCACGCATACCGAAGATTGCTCCTATTATCGTTGAGAGGGCATATAGAATTACAGATCATACTGATATTATTGACTGCGGGGAGAAAGAGGTCGACAGTAACCGCTGGGTATGGGATAAACTTGCTTTCTTATATGATGCGATCATGAATAATATGTATGAGTTATTTCAAAGAAATGAAAAAAAGAGCTGATTCAGAGAAATGTTTGAATCAGCTCTTTTTTGTTAAGCCTCTAAATTTTGTTTTTGTTGCAGTTCAAACTGCTGTTCACTTCTTTTTGCCATGAATAAATAGCATAACACAGCACCAATTTCACAAAGAGCTATAACAACACCCATAGGAAGTGCTGTATTACTTCCGCCAATACCTACTAGCGGTGCAACAAGCGCTCCTGAAATGAACTGTAATAAACCTAGTAAAGCTGATGCTGTTCCTGCTGCTTGTTTTTGATTTCTCATCGCTAACGAGAAGCCAGTTGTTGATACAACCCCAACACTTGATACAACGAGAAATAGCGAGCATAAAACACCGATTAGACCTATTCCTAATACGATTGTAAGTAGTAACGATAGACCGCCAACAGCCGCAATAACAATACCGGAAACAAATAATGTCTTCTCATTCACTTTCCCTGCTAAGCGGCCAGTAACTTGGCTAGCAATAATAATACCGATACCGTTAATTGCAAAGAACAAACTAAACTGTTGTGGTGATGCCCCGTATATATTTTGCAACACGAACGGTGAACCAGAAATATAAGCAAACATTGCAGCTGTTACTAATCCTTGCGACAATGCATAACCCATAAATAAACGATCTTTCAGAAGCTTTCCATATGTCGCCAGCGTTCCCGACAAACCACCTGTCTCTCTTTCTTCAGGAGGTAATGTTTCACGTAATACGAAAGTAGATGATATTAGCATGAATACACTAATTGCTCCAAGAACGATAAAAACGCCGCGCCATGATGTGAACTGTAATAATTGCCCTCCAATAATCGGTGCCAAAATAGGTGCTGCTCCGTTTACTAGCATAAGCAGTGAGAAAAACTTCGTCATTTCAGAACCCGAATACATATCACGTACCATTGCACGTGATATAACGATACCAGCAGATCCTGAAGCACCTTGTAAGAAACGTAAAAGTACTAAACTCCAAATAGATGGTGCAACAGCACAAAGTAAAGAAGAAGCAACATAAATAATAAGAGCGATAATAAGAGGTTTGCGTCTTCCGTAAATGTCACTAATTGAACCAACAAATAACTGTCCCACTGAAAGCCCAAGCAGACAAGCAGTTAATGTAAGCTGCGCAAGGGATGCACCCGTTTGTAAATCATCCGTTAACTTTGGTAAAGAAGGCAAATACATATCAATAGATAATGGCCCAATTGCCGTAAGTGTCCCTAATACAAGAATCATCCATAACCTGTTTGTCTTTACAGGTTTATATACTTCGTGATTAACTTCATTCACTTTTTCCATTCACCCTTTCATATAACCACTTAACCGTAACAATTATAGTTACAACATAAATATACGTCAAGTATACCGTATTTTCCTGTTTAATAATGTAAAAAAAGCGATAGAATCTCTATCGCTTTACTGTTTCAAATTACTATTTGTAAATTTAGATACAGATGCCATCATTTCTCCTGTGTCTAAATATGTGATTTGAATTGGATCTCCTACTTCTGTAAACATTGCATATGGGAATTTCTTCGCCGGTACCATGAATACTTTTTGCTCGTTTTCTAATAGTACGTACACAATCGTATTTTCACCTGATTTTTCTTTATACACACGTTGTACAGTACCTTCTTTTTGCGCTTCTTTTCCATTTGAAGTCGGTCTAAATGAATCACCACTTCCACTCAGCGCATTTTTATAATTCTCAAGTGCTTCTTTTTGCGTTGAACCTGTTGCAAACACTTTTGCATTAGAAGCATATATAACAGTATGAGCACGTACTAATCCCCCGTCATCAATAACCGGTACAATCCAAGAAGGTTTACCATATACGTTATAAATAACCGGCATTGTTCCATGCCATTTCTCTCTCTTAAAGGAATTATCCACTACTTCTGTAGCAGCCGAACCGTCCATAATTCCCTTCACTTCTTTTCCGTTATAGTAATACAACTTTCCTGTACGTGCATCAACTAATGAGTAACCGAGGGCAGAATCTACTCCTTCTTTCGGAGAGGTGAAATCTGTAAAGTAATACAGTTTACCATCCTTTCCGAAGATTGGCGTAACGCCTTCCTTCGTCCCCCACTCAGTCGGAATCTTCATGTCAGTTTGTGAGAATTTCGTATTCCAAAATCCGTGAATATATTTTCCGAAGTACGTATTTAACGTAGATGCTGTTTCATGATTTAATACACCATCAACGAATTTAGGTGCATTCCCTTTATCGTATCGTTTCACATCACCTGTTTGTGCATCAACAACGACAACGCCTTCTACTTCAAACCCTGATCTTCCTGAAATAAACTCACCGTATGTCATTGTATAATACGGTTTTCCTTTATCATCAACTTCAAATTTTGGTTTCCCTTTAAAAACTAAATCTGGCTCTGCTTTTCGAACGACACGTTCTAATTTACTACCGAAAAACATGCTTGGTACATACTTCATTTTATATCCAAGATGTAATTTCGCTTCCGCATCAGGATTTGTACCTGACATTGTTACGTAACCTGGAATTGTTTCCGCTTTACGTGCTTTAAAAAATCCCGAAACTTCTATCGGTGCTACATACAAGGCTTCACCATTTACCATTTGTGGCGTTAATTCCCCTAGCTCAAAATAAGCTACTTTCGGAATATCACCAAATACCTTTTTCATTTTATTTTCCGCTGTTTTAGGCGGAACTGTAAACGGTTGGTCATTTTCAGTAAATGGCTCTGAAATATCTTTCTCTACCTTCACGACCGAATCATATTTCTTTTGCGAGATTACTATATCGTGCAAATAACCAAAATAGCCGTAACTTGCGAGTAAAACAAACATTAGAAGTCCTTTTAACGTACCTTCTAATTTCCCTACCTGCTCTTGTGAAAATAAAACAAGCCCAATTAAAATCGCTACTGCAACAGAATAATGAGTAAGAATAGAATCTGCTCGATCATCAATTAGCCAAAAATATTCATAGATTGCAATACCTATCCAAAATAAAACAGGAATAACTAAAATAGATGATTTCTTACCCTTTACAACTTTCTCATTTCCTCCTTTATCCACCGCGCGAATTTTATTACCGCTTCTAGTCCATGGAATCAAAAATAAAGTGAGAATAGCTAAAACTATAAATTTCATCAAAGGCAATGTCCCCTTTTCTTTTGTCTTCTCCATAAGTATAACAAATAAAGGGTAATCAGGTAAAAATGGGTATGATTATATTTTTTTGCTACTTAATACAATTCCACTCACTACATATAAAACTGAAGCAATGTAAAAAATAGTCCCTATCGTAAAGAAATCCACTAGGTAACCAGTTGCAATTATAGCTACTCCGCCACCAATTGATGTCCATACATGGTATTTTCCAATTTCGTAACCAGCTTCCTTATGCGCTACCTTTCGTGCTAACGATGTCTTCTCCGTATTACGCTGCACAGCACCTAAAATACCCATTAAAATTTGGAGAATGTATACATGCCAAACTTCTGTTGCAATAGGGAAACAAAGCATTAATATAGCCATGGACCATGCGTATATAATTAATAACTTTCTATCACCTATCCTATCAGAGGTTCTTCCAACTAACGGATATACTAGAGCTGAAGTTAAGGCAAATAAACCGTACGCCCAGCCAAATTGCGAGAAACTATTTCCAACATTTCGAAGCAATAGTATATAAAAAGGAAATACCATGCTACCCGCCATCATAATAATGCTTTGTGAGGCCACAAATCTTCTATATGTCATTTGCTATACTCCTTATAAAATAAATTCACAAACCTTTCCTCTGGGTCTACTTCCTTCTTTTTCTGAAGGAATTCTTCTATGCGAGGATATGCTTTCTTTAGTTGCTCCTTTTCCGGATAAGAATAATACGGTAAATAATAACTTCCATTATGCTTTAAAGTAACATCAATCATCTTCTGAATGACCACTTTTGTTTTCTTTATTTCATCCTCAGAACGCCCTTGATTAATTAGAAGCACCAGCGCAAACATATCATCTTTCGAATAAGATAGCACCGCATTCTCATTCTTTTCTACATAGCGGATTGTAATGTTAAGAAGGTTTAATTCCTCTTCATTTAAAACGCTTCGCAAATCATCTATATACTCTGCAAAACCATCTATCGGTACAAAGTACTCTTGTAAAACTTCGGTCAAGTTTGGATTATCGTATTCCATAAAAGCACTATCAGATCTCATTACGTTATTTCGAGTTTCGTACTTACCATCTGTACGTTCAAAATAACTTCTTTGTATATCCCAAAATGCGCCCTTTCCCCAGTCACTATAACGTGATAATCCAAGTAAGAATTTCGGCGCAGCTATAATATTTTCTTCTTTTAATTTGCTGTACTCTTTCAACTTCTGTTGATCTTCTGCTAGTACATAATCTGTCACATACATTTCTTTTAAAAATGAATTTGGGGCAACAGAAATACGTGCTAAATGCATACGTATATTCTCGTCCCTTCGCACTTTATTCTTAAAGTATGAAGAGTATTCTTTATAATCTAGTACCTTCGTATGCGTTTCATACAATTCATCGTTTGTTAACTGTAGCGTCACATCTAAAATCACACCAAACAATCCATATCCCCCAATTACATACGGAAACAAATCAGCATTTTCTTCTCTACTTACATTACGCACTGTACCATCTGCCATTAACAATCTGAACGACTCTACTGTATCAATCAATGCTTCATGACGAATATCACGCCCATGTACATTTACACTTAATGAACCACCAACAGTAAAAATATTTTGAGATTGCATCACTTGAACTGCAAGACCATATGGATTGATTTTCTTTTGAATGTCATTCCATGTGATACCGCTTTGCACCCTAATCCTCTTCTTCTCCGGATCGAATTCTAATATTTCATTATACCCTTTCATATCAAGCATCGTACCGTTCGGATAATACGTCTGCCCGCCTTGGCTATGTTGCATACCTGCAATAGAAATCTTCTCTCCAGAAACATTTGCATCTTGCACTAACTTTTTTAATGAACTTTCATCCTCAGCATTTTCAACACGTTTAATTTTCGTTGGAAGCAACTTTCCTACATCGCTCATAATAGGATGTTCTAGTTGCTCTTTGTATGTATATATAGAAGTCGCGAGCAACACTGTATACGCTACAATAACAACTGCTATCTTTCTTTTTTTCAAACGGCACTCTCCTTTTCTAACGTTCTTCCTCTTCATATTTTACCTATTTTCCTTAAAAAAGTATTAACAAAAAAGAGAGCGACCCTTTATTTTAGGTCCCTCCCTCATCAAGACTGTTACTTTACTGCTGGCAGCTGTATTGGCTCAAACTTTTCGTACGATGTATATTTTGCATTCGTAATAATGTGTGCCTTATCCTCACCATTACTACTCATAATCATATCTATCTTCGCTGATTCATATTTAAAATCTTTTGTAATGATATATTCTGCATCTACTTCTTCTATCTTTGCGTTTTGTGCTTGTAGCATTTTCTTCTGCGTTTCATCCATGCTAGCTAACATACTTTCTGTTTCTTTCCCTTTTAATATGAACTTCAGTTTATACTTGTCTCCACTTTTCTCCATCTTCATTTTATCTAAAACTACTGCTGGCACTTCTAAATTATCTACAATATCTTGAGTTGCTTTCATCCCGCCAGTATTTAATTGCTCCTCCGGTACAGATATAACTTCTCCTGTATTAGGATTTTTCACCTGACCAGCAACTTTACCATCCACAGCATACACTACAACATCTGTACCAGAAATATTCATTTCAGAACGAGAATTCTTTTTCTTTGGCTCTAATTGCATTTTAGCCTTTAGTATATTCATCTCTGTTCCTTCAGCTTTTATCTCTACATCATATGTCATCGTTACATGTTCTTCATTTTTAAAAGCGTCATTCGTTTTCTTGAAAATATCCTTCGCTGCTAATTCTTTTTCTTTCTGCATGGCTTCTTTTTTCGGTTCATCAGTCTTTGTTGTTTTCTCATTACTACACCCTGCACCTAAAATAACTGCAAGGATCATACTAGAAGTTAAAATAAGTTTTTTCATAATTTCTCCTCCTTTCCAAAAGGATATCATCTATTTTCCTTTGAAATCTATATACTTTTTAATATTTCTATTTAACTTTATTTCTCGAATAACAACATGTTTAAAGAAATACTTAAATATGATGTAAATAAAAACAACTAAATTCAGGAGGTCATTATGAAAGCAATTATTTGCACAAAGTATGGGCCGCCTAATGTTCTCAAACTTCAAGATGTAGAGAAACCTACTCCAAAAAAGAATGAAGTATTAGTTAAAATTCACGCAACAAGTGTAACGACTGGAGATTGTAGAATGCGCGGCTTTAATAGCCCCCTTTTATTTTGGATTCCTATGCGGATTATATTAGGTTTTAAAAAACCAAGAAAACCTATACTCGGCGTGGAGCTATCTGGTGAAATCGAAGAAATAGGAACAGATGTAACTCAATTTAAAAAAGGAGACCAAGTTTTCGCATTAACAGAGCTTAATGTCGGTGGTTATGCAGAATATACATGTGTACATGAAAGCGGATTGATATCATTAAAACCTACCAATGTGACGTATGAGGAAGCTGCAGTTATTCCTTTCGGCGGAACTTCAGCATTACACTTCCTACGAAAGGCGCATATAAAAAAAGGGCAACAAGCGCTGATATATGGCGCCTCCGGATCAGTAGGTACCGCCGCCGTACAACTTGCTAAATATTTCGAAGCGACCGTTACGGCTGTTTGTAGTAATTCAAATTTTGAACTCGTGCAATCTTTAGGAGCTAATCACGTAATTGATTATACGAAAGAAGATTTTACAAGGCGAGCTGAACGCTACGATATTATATTTGATGCAGTTGGAAAAATTAAAAAATCCCTTTGTCAAAAAGTATTAACGCCCAATGGAAAATATGTATCTGTTAATGGAATGATGGCAAAAGTGAGCAAAGAAGATATGCTTCTACTAAAAATGCTAACGGAAGAAGAAAAATTAAAGCCAGTTATTGATAAAACTTACCCGTTAGAAGAAATTTCAGAGGCTCATACGTACGTAGAGACCGGACATAAAAAAGGGAATGTTTCCATTACCTTAAAATAAAATATATTCAGAAAATAACATTGACAATTCTTTTTGTAAGATTTACTATTAGTACCATATTCAAAAACTAAATACACATACTCTTATCAAGAGTGGCGGAGGGACTGGCCCGATGATGCCCGGCAACCGAGCTTATAACGTATAAGCTAAGGTGCTAATTCCTGCAGAACGATTTTCGTTTTGGAAGATAAGAGAGGAACCTATTTCGTCTATTCGGCACCTCTCTTATTTTTGAGAGGTGCTTTTTATTTTGGAACGCATATTAAGGAGGAATTATAAATGAAAAAGGTATTATTAAGTATTGTAAGTGGAGCTGTATTATTGTTAGGCGCATGTGGTGCTACTTCTGATAAAGAGGTAAAAGCATTAGATGAGAAAAAGATTACCGTTGGTGTAACAGGCGGACCGCATGAACAAATTTTTGAAAAGGTGAAAGAAGTTGCAGCAAAAGATGGCCTCCAAATCGATGTAAAAGTATTTAATGATTATGTAGCGCCAAACGTATCTTTAGATGAAAAAAGCCTCGATGTAAACAGCTATCAAACTAAATCTTATTTAGACGTATTTAAAGCTGAACGTAATATGAAATTAACTGAAGTATTTTCCACAGTAACATTCCCTATGGGCATATACTCTAAAAACTTAAAAGATGTAAAAGAATTAAAAGAGGGCGACGCAATTGCTGTCCCAAACGATCCAACAAATGAGCTTCGTGCTTTAAAGCTATTTGAAAAAGCAGGGGTTTTAAAAGTGGATCCAAAAGCTACAGAAAAAGCGACTGCAAAAGATGTAATTGAAAATCCGAAAAATTTAAAGATTGTTGAATTAGAGGCATCTCAATTACCAACGCAGCTAGGTGAAGTGAAGGCAGCTGCAATTAATACAAACTTTGCATTAGGTGCAAAATTAAGTCCAGCAAAAGATTCGATTTTCCGCGAAGGAAAAGATTCACCATATGTGAACTGGGTCGTTGTTCGTACTGAAAATAAAGATGATGCAGTTGTAAATAAGTTAAAGAAAGCTTATCAATCTAAAGAAGTAAAAGATTTCATTGAGAAAAAATTCGATGGTTCTATTTTACCGTCTTGGTAGGAGCTGACTATAATGATTGAATTAAAAAACGTCTCCAAAGTATTCTCAACAAAAAAAGGGAATGTTGAGGCCCTTAAACCAACTTCCCTTAAAGTAAAAAAGGGCGAAGTATTTGGAATCATCGGATATAGCGGCGCTGGTAAAAGTACATTAATTCGCTGTGTAAATTTATTAGAAAAACCAACGACAGGAAATATCATTGTAAACGAACAAGATTTAACAACCTTATCGACAAAAGAACTCGCAAAAGCGAGACAAAAGATCGGCATGATTTTTCAAGGATTCAATTTACTTAAAACCGTTACCGTTTATGAAAACATCGCACTACCCTTACGTCTATCTGGTCTTCCCAAAAATGAAATTGAAAAAAGGGTAGAAAAGTATTTACGTATTGTTGATCTTTTCAATAGAAAAGATGCCTATCCAAGTGAACTTTCTGGTGGTCAAAAACAGCGTGTAGCGATCGCTCGCGCACTATCTCATGAGCCTGAAGTTTTATTAAGTGATGAAGCAACGAGCGCATTAGATCCGGAAACGACCGATTCTATTCTTGATTTATTATTAAAGATCAACGAAGAAATCGGAATTACGATTTTGCTAATTACACACGAAATGAATGTCATCCAGCGTATTTGTGACCAAGTTGCTGTAATGGAACATGGATCTGTCGTTGAAAGTGGAACAGTGAAGGACATTTTTACAAACCCACAACATGTAACAACGAAGAAATTTGTAAATAGCGCATTTGCAGCTAAAATTCCAGAAGAGGTACAGAAAGAGCTACAAAGTACTGGAGAAATCGTAACACTTTCATTTATAGGAACCGCTTCAGGAGAACCCGCGTTAGCTATCGCTACAAAACGTTTCCACGTATATCCTAATATTTTATCAGGCAATATTACGCAGTTAAAACATGAGGCATATGGAAAACTGGTCGTTCATATGCAAGGTGAAAAAAGTGAAGTACACCGTGCCTTATCATTTTTACAAGAACAAGGAATTATCGTAGAAGGAGGTAGAACAGATTATGGGAAACAAGTCCTTTTTGGATGAGTGGGGTAACGTAATATGGGAAGCAACAATTCAAACATTTCAAATGACATCTATTTCACTACTTATATCTATCCTTATTGCATTACCACTCGGTGTCACACTTGTTTTAACGAGACCTGGTGGACAGCGAGAAAATAAAATTATCTATCCTATTCTTAATACAGTTATTAATATCATTCGTTCTCTTCCATTTATCATTCTATTATTCTTCATTTTACCTTTTACAAAGTTTCTAATGGGAACGTCCATTGGCGTGCAAGGTGTTATCGTACCACTTGTTGTCTTCACAGCCCCTTATATTGCACGTTTAATGGAGACAGCTTTACTAGAAGTAGATCGTGGTGTTATTGAAGCATATCAAGCGATGGGAGTTTCTACTATTAAAATCATTTGGCACGTCATGGTTAAAGAAGCTCGTCCATCTCTCGTACTTGGATTAACAATCGCAACGATTGGCTTAATCGGTGCAACAGCAATGGCTGGACTTGTAGGTGCTGGAGGCCTTGGTGATCTCGCATATCGATTCGGTCATTTACGTTACGAACCTGAAGTAATGTATGCAACAGTCTTTATTTTAATCATTCTCGTTCAAGGATTACAGTCATTAGGGAATGGTATAGCACGAAGATTGAAGAAAGATTAAAAAGAAGGTATCTCACTGAAATGAGATACCTTCTTTTTATTTATAAATTTATCTCTTAAATCCACCTTCTGAATGAATAACTTGCCCTGTAATCCATCCGGCTTCTTCGCTCACTAAAAACTTAATAAGTCTTGCTGCATCTTTCGGTTCGCCTATTCTACCAAAAGGAAACATCGGTTTTAATCCTCTTTTTATCTCTTCTGTCATCCATCCCGTATCAGTTGGACCTGGATTAATTGCATTAACAGTTATACCTAAATGGGCTACCTCGGCTGACAAAGTACTAGTGAGAGCATCAATAGCTCCCTTCGTCGTTGCATAGGCTAGTTCTCCAGCCATAGGCCCTTTAAATTGCCCCGAAGTAATATTAACAATTCTACCGCCGGATTTTTTATCAAATCCTTGAGCAAACTTACTACTTAATAATGTAGTGCCGCGAACATTTACCATATAATGTTTATCTAACTCTTCAGCAGTTAAATTAGAGAAATCATTATTCGTAGAATACGCTGCATTATTAATTAATATATGAGGGTATCCCAGTTGTTCAGTAACTTTATTTATAAGTTGTTCCGGCGCATCATTCCGAGTTAAATCTAACTCCATACTTGATACTTCAACACCGTTCTTTATCAGCTCTTCTTTTAATTGTATTTGTTCATTTGGATCGACGCCCCAAGGCATCTCTTTATCGTAATTCGTCCAGTACGTAAAAAATATATCGTATCCTGCTTCAGCTAATTCTTTACAAATCGCTGCACCAATACCATCTAAACGACTAACACCTGTAACAACAGCTACTTTATTTTTTAATTGATTCATCATACACTCCTCCCAAGTTAAAGGACGCATATTTTATATAAGAGATATAAACTTTCCCCACATAGGCATCTATTCTTACAAAAGGGATGTACAAGCCAAATATGCAGTCCTTGAATGATTTATAGATAGCTAAATAAACCCTCACTTGTGAGAGAAAAATTCATCTATCTAATTTCTAATCATTACAAGCTCATCCACATATCTATTCTTTATCCCCCTTCAATATATCTCTATTATTTACTGTACCAAAAAGATTAAATATTTAAAATAGAAAAGATAATCTCACCTCTCTTTCAGAGGAAAAGTATTGTGACTTACCTACATATAAGCTTTAACTATGTCTCTATTAAAAATAATCATTAAGATATCAAAATAATAAAAACAATCAGAAAAACGCTGGTAAATACTGGTTCGCTTTCTTATAATAAAACGTGGGGCTAATGTGAGAGGTATAAAGGGTCTGATTATACAGACTCAACTAGTTTTAAACAAATAGGGGGAAGAAACATGTCAAAAAAATTACTTTCTTTATTTTCTACAATAATCGTAGCAGCTTTTGTAATAACTGGCTGTGGTCAAAGCGATACGACAAATAAAGAAAAAAAAGAAGATGTAACGAAAGAAAACAAAACAGAAAAAACGGATACAACGAAAGAAAATAAACCTGAAGAAAAAAAATCCGAAGATAAAAAGACCGAAAATACAGCTACTAGTTCCAGCGATTATTCCAAGCTGATTTCCTATATGGAAAAAGAAACAGGTGGTAAAACAAAAGTTCTTTTTGAAAATAAGGAACCACAAGTCCATAAAGCCGAAGATATTTCAGTATCAATGAATAGCTATACATTAGTTGAATTAAATGGATTACATACGGACTTTAACATTCCATTTAACCGTCAAACAGAGGGCGGAGTTATTCTTGTGAACTATAGCGTAAAAAATAGTTCAGCTAAAGATCTTTATTATATGCCAGCATTGGACATGTCATTTACTGGTGCTCAGAAAGCATATAGTAACTATAGAGATTTAATTCCAACAGAAGATCAGCTACCAACTAAGCTTGCTCCAACAAATGATTATTTAGTAAAAGCAGGAGAAACCATTTCTGGTTATATCGCTTATCCATTTGGAAAAGATGATCTAGCAAAAATTTTAAGTCTCTCAACAGTCTCAGTCTCAGTCCCAACTGCACAAGCTAATAAAGGAAAATTTGATGCCCCAATCGGAAGCCCTGGAAACTTTTCATTAAGTTTAAACAAACAAGGCGCTGAAAAGGTTGCAGCAGATAAAACTTTCTACCAAGATAAAGTAACTGCTAATAACATGGGCGATAAAAAAATGCTAAAAGAACAATCCGATATTAATAACAGTCAAGAATTAGGTGCTGTCAATGTTACATTAGATGGATATCAATTCGCTCAATTCACACCAAATTCCGTCGAGGCTCCGCGATTTGCAAATTTCAAGAATGGTATTGTTCTATTAACAGTAAAATTAAAACTTGATAACAAAGATACGCAAGACGTTGCACTATCTCCTATAAGCTCTACATTGAGAGTTAATGATGGTACACAATATACAATTAGCGAAGGTATGCTATTAAATTACGACTATAACGCTTCAGTCAAAACAGGAACATCTGGAGAGTTACTGCAAGTATATATTTTAGATCAAGAGCAGTATGAAAAGATTTGGAAAGATAAAAGCTTTGAGATTGAGTTAGGACCTATGAGAAATAAAGAAGCTAAAGATATTTCACAAGGTAAAAAAGCTAAATTTACATTACCTAAATAAATTACTAAATCTATATTAGAAAAGGCATATAACATATGATTGTTATATGCCTTTTCTATTTGTATAAAGAACAAAACTTTAATTTAAGTGTATACATTTATCATTACCTATTCGTTGTATAAATGTAGGGAGGAAAAATGATGGGAAAAGAAAATATATTGACCTCCTATCTTATCAATTTAGGAGAGGAAGTGTTCAAGCTATTACTAACGAAAGGGGCTATAAAAGAAGATGCAGAAGATATCATCCAAAATACTTTCTATAAAGTATATACATTGCTAGAGAATCTAACTGAGAGTAACATACGTCCATGGTTTTTCAGAGTCGCACTAAACGAATACATTGACTTAAAGAGAAAAAAAGAACAGCAAAACATCTATTTAACTGAAGAGATTTATTCAAAACTACAATATACAGACCGAGAATTGAATGCTGTTTTAAATAAAGATGAGATTTTCTATCTATTAAAAGATATAAAACTAGAATATAAAGAGGCCTTCTTTTTAAAATATTATTACGATTTTACATATGAAGAAATCGCCCTAATACTAGATATTCAAGTGAACAGCGTCAAACAAAAGTTACATCGTGCACGTAAAACAATTCACTCAAGAGTAGGAGGAAAACCTTAATGGATACTTCTTTAAAAGATGCATTAAAAAAAGCTAAAAGGAAACAATTACTCAAAACCATTATTACTTCTATGATCGTTGTAATTATGCTTATCCCTATAATTTATAAGATTGGTAATTACTTCGCAGCGAAAAGTTCTACGAAACTTCACGAACATCTCTTTTTACATAACGCAATTGCAGAACCGAATGTACAAATTGATTCTCAAGTAACGAGTAATTCATCTATGTTTGGAGGCAATATTATATCAAATCGTTCTAAAAATATTAATGGTTATGTAGTCCCATGGAACACTTTAACAAGTTCCTATGGTTGGCTCCGTACCAACATTGATACCAATGAATTAACGCCCGGATTTTATTGGTCCGATACAGAGTTCTATGAGTACGATAAACAAACTAAAAATAAATTCGCGACATTTTATAATCCGGCTATTAAAGAATACCATGATGGTGTCCAAAATGAATTAGGTGAAGTTTCACAAATGAACAACTATGTTGCGGAAGTTGCTCTCTCATTCAATCAACCCTATACATTACAAGAAATTAAAGAAAAAATTCCAGATACCTTAAACATTGTATGGCTATATATGACATCACCAATTGGAGATGAAAGTAAAGGGCCTGCTGGTATGCCAGTTTACGGATTCAATCCAGATAAGTCCCCTGAAGAAGCGTACAAAGAGTTCGTTGATTCACTTAAACAATACGATGACGATGGACATGACGAAGACATTCAGAAGTTTTTAAAATCAAACAAAAACAAACCCTTTGATCAAGTGAAAATTTTAGGTGTCATGCTAACAGGAAAAACGGAAAACTTTAAGGCTTTAGAAAACCAAGGCTTTATTCGTGGTGCTTCTGTAGGAGCTACTGCGCAAGTAGTTCCTTATATAAAACCAGAGAAATACTAAGGAAAAGAAAGGACAAGATAAACTAATAGTAGCTAGTTAAAAGAACGTACATTAATCTGTTTACTATGGGAGCTATCTATTTTAGTTGAGAGCTCCCGTCCTTCATTTATTGTTCACCCTCCAAAAAATAAATTTCCAAATACTTTATGTACAAATGAAAAATCATAATTTTTGTTCACACTTTATCCATTGTGAATTTATTCACAATGGATATATAATAAACATGTAAATACAATACATTGGAGGGATTTCAATGGTTATCAATTTTTTAAGAACTGATAAACGCGCTACTTTCATATTATTATTTTTACGACTTTACATAGGATATGCATGGCTTGCTGCTGGAATAGGAAAAGTTTTTGGACAATCTTTTGACGCAAGTGGTTTTCTAAAAGGAGCTATCGCTCAAGCATCAGGTGACCACCCTGCAGTACAAGGTTGGTGGGCAGATTTCCTTCAACATTTTGTTCTTCCAAACGCAGACCTATTTAGCTTTTTAGTTCAATGGGGAGAAATTTTAGTAGGACTAGGTTTGATTTTAGGTGGATTAACAAAAACAGCTGCATTTTTCGGCATCATAATGAACCTTTCATTTTTATTAAGCGGAACTGTTAGTGTAAACCCAAACCTACTTATTTTAACTATGCTCATTTTAGTTGCAGGACAGAATGCTGGACGTATTGGATTAGATGGTTATGTTTTCCCAAAACTTTTCAAAAAAAATAACCGTGAAGCATATAAATTAAGTAAAACTGCATAAGAACAGTTCATCTTTTAAATATAAATAAGGAAAGAGCCTACATTCAGGCTCTTTTCTCATTTACACCAAAATATTTCACAGTTTGCCTTATCCGAAATGTTAAACTCAATCATATATAACCAGATAAATGTGTACGACTTTATTTCAAGCACCTAAAAAGCTTAAAGACTAAAACAAGCCATTATAAAACCCTAAAACCTTCCATACTTTCTCCAAGAATATAGTGTGAAAACCACATCAAATTCTGCTTCATAATAGCCACATGAATTCCTGGCTGGTCAGAACTATATGCCATTCCTTTAAATATAATTAATTCTGTATCAACTTCCATATCCCTTAATCCTTCATATAGCTCATATGCATTTAGAATTGGAATTCTTGCATCCTTTTCCCCATGTTGGATTAAGGTGGGGGTACAGGCTGATTTAATATACGTCATTGGTGATGTTTTAGTATATATCTCTGGATCATTCCATGGAGTATTTCCTAAATGCATTCTAATGAAGTAAGGGATATCTGTATTTACATAATGGGTACTCCAGTTAGTAATTCCACCACCAACTGAAATAGCTTTAAATCTACTACTAAATGTAGAACAGAAAGCTGATATATATCCCCCGTTGCTCCATCCCATAACTCCTACTCTATCTTTATCTGCAATCCCTTGATCAACTAGTTTATCCACTCCAGATATAATATCATCGTAGTCAGCGATTCCCTGTTTTCTATAGTTTGCTTTTAAGAATTCATTACCATAACCAGAACTTCCTCTGTAGTTTGGTTCTAAAACGATAAAACCCTTTTCGATAAACTGTTCAATAGGATATTTCTCATTAAAACAGTCTGAAAATATCGGAAAGGATGCCCAAGCTGGACCACCATGGATTACTACTAATAAGGGATATTTTTTATTTGCGTCAAACTCTACTGGAGTTGATAAAACACCCTCTATTTCAAGATCATCACTACTTTTCCATGAGATGATTTCCCTGTTACTTTTAAGCTTCCCTTTGAAAAAGCTATTCTCATTCGTTATTTTTTCATCGTCTAAATAGACTTCAAAGGTTTCATTTGTTATAGCCTTATTATAGGATATATGATTTCCATCCCTTGTTATAGAAGCATCCATTATAAAACTATCTGCTTTTTCGCTTAACACTTCCACAGTGCCATCCTCACATAGCAATCCAATAAGGTAATTCGTTTTATCCTGCCATCTAATTAAAATCCCCTTAGCTGTCCACTGTAATGGCATAACCGTACTATCAAAGTTTGTTAGAGGCTGAATTACCTCTCCAGTATTCATATCATATATCTCTAATGTGCTTTCTTGTATATGGTTTCTATAGTATTCCTTCTCTCTTATGCTTGCTGAGTAACATATTTTGCTGCCCTCAGGAGAAAAGCAAACGCTCCCGCCCAACAACTTATCTATATTCATCTTTTGTAGTTCCCCAACTTCAACATCTAATATGTATAGATCACCATTCATATGATCGTTTAGGCTTGGTGTAGCCATACATACAACCTTTGTCCCATCATTTGAAATGTCAAAGTTATGTATATAAAAATCCTTACCCTCAATTAATTGATAAACACCGCTAACCTCTCGTTCCTCTTTATCATTTTGTATCACTTTTTCTATTTCAATGTAGTATAAACAATTATTCCGATGTTCCTTACCTACATGGTGGAAATCTCCATATAGTTCCTTACGTTTCTTTATTTCCTCACATTCTTTTAACTGTGCAACATAATAAAAACCTTTACCAGTAGGCTCCCATTTGAATGTACTAATCCCTTCTTCCTCATCAGTAATTTGCACACGGTTATAACCATCTAGTGACTTAACAAAGATCTGATTTTTCCCGCCATCAACAGGGCTAAGGTATGCGATATTCCTAGAATCCGGGGACCATAACGGGCATGTACTATCTATATCCTCATTTGTTAATGAGAAACTCTGCTCCTTATCTTTTTCATATACCCATACATGATTCCTATATGTATTGTCTTTCCAGTTAGTCGTCTTCTTAACAAATGCTACGTTTTTTCCATCATCACTTATGTTTGTACTTGATAAGGTTGGTAACGAAATAATCTCTTCTATACTTAGATATGTTTTTTCCTTCATTTTCATTAATACCCCCTCGTAATATCTAGTAATCTAATTTGTTCAATAAAGTGAAACTTTAATCAGTGGGGGTGGTTTCCATCACCCACTGATTATTAGCCCCCACCAATCGGGTTTTTACGGGCAGCCCGACTCCCACCTAACTTCCTCGCATTCGCCGAATTTCGGGGAGTCTTACTGCCCGCAAATAGCGGGATAAAACCTCTGCCATATGCTGAACCCTTTAGAACTGTGTTTAGCTTTCACCACTGTAATACCCCAACCTTTACTAACTGTTAATAAAAAGTTCGTTGTCATAATAATTGGATCAGCTGGGTGTTTAATCCCAAGCTCTTCAGCAATAATAATCGCCTCTTCTTGTGGTAATAAAGGAAATTGTTCACGAATATCTAAACAATAACGGAAAATTCAGTTAAATGAAAGTAGTTCCGTTCCAAATCTGATAAAAATTCCTGTTGTCTGGCGGTCTTTATACCTTTTAATCTTGTTGAACACCCTAATGAGGAAACACTTTAAATTTTAAGCCAAGGCTGATAATCTGCTTCACCACCCTCTTTAAGCCACTTATCGATTTTAGTTGTTCTTTTTCTTTTCGACACAAAAACACCCCTTTAGATAAAAATATCCAAAGGGGCAAAGCTTCACAACTTTATTTTAAATCCACAATAAACTAGTTACTCTACCAATTTCCTACTCAACAGTAACAGACTTAGCCAAGTTACGTGGCTTATCAACATCACACTCGCGGTGAAGCGCTGCGTAGTATGAAATAAGTTGTAATGGAATTACTGCTACTAGCGGTGCTAGTGCTTCGTGTACAGCTGGTAATATGAAGCTGTCACCTTCCATTTCTAAGCCTTTCATTGAGATGATACATGGGTTAGCTCCGCGTGCTACTACTTCTTTCACGTTACCACGAATTCCAAGGTTTACGTGCTCTTGTGTAGCAAGTGCGATCACTGGTGTACCGTTTTCGATTAAGGCGATTGTACCGTGTTTTAATTCTCCTCCAGCAAATCCTTCTGCTTGGATGTAAGAGATTTCTTTTAGTTTTAACGCACCTTCTAAACCTACGAAGAAGTCTACGCTACGTCCGATGAAGAAGCAGTTACGCGTTGTTGCTAAAAATTGTTTTGCTAATGCGTCCATTTCTTCTTTTTGATCACAAAGTACTACCATTGCATTTGCTACAAGTCCTAATTCGTGTGTTAAATCGAAATCAAGAACTTCACCTTTCGCTTTTGCAATGTCAGCTGCTAAGATTGAAAGTACTGCAAGCTGTGCTGTGTATGCTTTCGTCGATGCAACTGCGATTTCCGGTCCCGCATATAAAGGAAGTGTATAATCAGCTTCACGAGAAAGCGTAGAACCAGGTACATTTGTAATCGTTAATGCTTTATGACCCATTTCATTTGTTTGCACAAGTACTGCACGGCTATCAGCTGTTTCACCACTTTGTGAAATGTAAATAAAGAATGGTCTTTCTGTTAATAATGGCATGTTATAAGAGAATTCACTTGCTACGTGTACTTCAACTGGTACTTTCGCAAATTTCTCAATGAATTGCTTTCCAACAAGACCTGCATGATAACTTGTTCCGCATGCAATGATGTAAATGCGATCGCTATCTAAAATTGCGTTACGGATATCTGCATCCAGTTCAATCTCGCCATTTTCACCTTGATACTTTTGAATAATATTACGGATTACAAGTGGTTGCTCATCGATTTCTTTTAGCATGAAATGAGGATACGTTCCTTTTTCAATATCACTTGCATCTAATTCCGCTGTAAACGGTGCACGTTCAATCGTTTCACCTTGTAAGTTTTTAATTGTAATGCTTTCTTTCGTTACAATTACGATTTCTTTATCCATTAACTCGATAAATTGATCTGTAACTTGTAACATCGCCATAGCGTCGCTCGCCACAACATTAAAGTTGTCACCAACACCTACTAATAGCGGGCTTTTGTTTTTAGCAACATAAATCATGTTTGGATTTTCAGCATCAAGTAGTCCAATTGCGTAAGAACCATGTAAAAGAGATAACGTTTGACGGAACGCGTCTTCTACACTTAGTCCTGTACTTACTTGTTGTTCCATAAGCTGCACGATAATTTCTGTATCTGTTTCACTTACGAACGTTACATCTTGTAAATATTCCTTTTTCACTAACTCATAGTTTTCAATTACACCGTTATGAACTAGTGTAAAGCGTTTTGATGTACTTTGATGCGGATGCGCATTTAGTTTGCTTGGAACACCATGTGTAGCCCAGCGTGTGTGACCGATTCCCACGCTTGCTGCTACATTCTCTTCTACGACTTCGCGAAGTTTTGCGATACGGCCTTTTTCTTTGTATACAATAACACCGTTCTCTGCTTGTACTGCAATACCTGCTGAATCATATCCGCGATATTCTAGCTTTTCTAAACCTTTTAATAAAATTTCCTTTGCATCTTGCTCTCCAATAAATCCTACGATTCCACACATGTTTAGTCGCCGTTACAAATGCTTACACTGCTCTGCGAACATGTAACGACATAGTCCGATACCATTTTTATTTATACTAAAAAACGGATTACATATTGCTAGCCCTGTAAGCTTGTAACGGCTTTCACCTTCCTCTCGATTGGGTTAAAGTCCGTATATACTTATACAGCTAGTATTCATCCGTTCCTCTTCTCTCATCACACTTTCACCTTTGTCCACTAAGTCACCTTAATGTTTTAAGTAAAAGTTTGCGGTTGTGATGAACAACCGGGAGTCATCCGCCGAAATCTCGATAAACTCCACCTCGTCAACTACACTACTTGTAGTTCTGGCGCTTTTATAATTTACAATATTTCCTTTGAGAAAAAGAACAAGACCATCGTATAACAAACAATATAAATCGTCAATGAAATTTTTTTCATTGTCTATAAAACATATGAAAAAGGAGCACTTTTTGTGCTCCTTTTAAATAAAATCGGCTAATTATTCAACGCCAACTTCAGCTTTCACAACTTCTACAATACGATGTACATACCCATCACAAATTTCTTGTGTCGGTGCTTCTGCCATTACACGAATAAGTGGTTCTGTTCCAGATGGACGAACAAGAATACGACCGTCTCCGTTCATTTCTTCCTCTACAACACGAATAATTTCTTTAATTTTTTCATTTTCTAATGCTAGTTTTTTATCTGTTACACGAACGTTTACTAGTAATTGTGGGAATTTTGTCATCTCACCTGCAAGCTCAGATAATGGCTTTTTCGTCATTTTCATGATGTTTACAAGTTGAAGTGCACTTAACATTCCATCACCAGTTGTAATGTAATCAAGTAAGATAATGTGACCTGATTGTTCTCCACCCAGGTTATATCCACCACGTTTCATTTCTTCCATTACGTAGCGGTCACCAACTGCTGTTTTATCACTTGTAATACTGTTTGCTTCAAGTGCTTTGTAGAAACCTAAGTTACTCATAACTGTTGAAACAACTGTATTATGTTTTAATTGACCAGTTTCTTTCATATACTTCGCGCAAATAAACATAATTTGATCGCCATCAACGATGTTTCCTTTTTCATCTACAGCGATTAAACGGTCGCCATCACCATCAAAAGCAAGTCCGATATCCGCACCTTTTTCTTTTACTAATTCAGCTAAGACTTCTGGATGTGTAGATCCTACGCCTTCGTTAATATTCATACCGTTTGGAGAAGTTCCCATCGTTGAAATATCAGCTTCTAAGTCTGCAAATAAGTATGGAGCTAAAGAAGAAGTCGCACCGTGTGCGCAATCTAAAGCGATATGTAAACCAGAGAAATCTTCCTCTACAGTTTGTTTAATGTATTGTAAATATTTTTGTCCACCTTCAAAGTAATCACTCACTTGGCCAAGGTTAGTACCTGTTGGACGTGGTAACTCGTCAACTTCTTTGTCTAATAATGCTTCAATTTCTGCTTCTTGCTCATCTGTTAATTTGAAACCATCTGAACCGAAGAACTTAATTCCGTTATCTTGTACTGGATTATGAGATGCAGAAATCATAACACCCGCTTGTGCATCTAAAGCTTTTGTTAAATAAGCCACACCTGGTGTAGAAATAACACCAAGACGCATTACTTCTGCTCCAGTTGATAATAGACCTGCTACTAAAGCTCCTTCTAACATATGTCCAGATACACGTGTATCACGACCAATAATTACTTTTGGACGATCTGTATCTTTTGTTAATACATAGCCGCCAAAACGTCCAATTTTGAATGCTAATTCAGGTGTTAATTCCTTATTTGCAACCCCGCGTACTCCGTCTGTACCAAAATATTTACCCATTATTATTCGCTCCTTTTTCGTGCTCTTTTTGATTATCTACTGTTGGTTCTTGGCTCGTTTCTTGGCCGTTTTCTTTGTCTTGTTCTTGTTCTTTATTTTTATCTTTTTCCTGATCCTTTTCTGGATCCGGTTCAGGATTTTTTGGTTTTTCAGTTTGATTTTCTTGATTGTTTTTTGAATCTGGTGGTTCAATATTACCTTGTACTTCTTTATCCGGCTTTTCTTTCTTCACAATTGTGACTTTAGCACTTTTTTGTTTTGCTTCTATCGAAATATTACCAGGACCGCTCACTTGAATAGAAACATCCTTCGTCCCCGGAGATACATTTTGCAGATTAATCGCTGCTGTTATTTGAGCAGCTGTTATTTTATCTACTATACTTGCTTCTCCTGAAATATCAACGCTTATCTTTCCATCTTGTGGCGAAAGTAGCTGAGCAGTAACATCATTCGGAATTCCATTTTTTTGAATCGGAATACCATCAATAGTTTTACTTTTCGTTTGTTTTACCTTTTGTACCCCTACGGAAACCTTCACTTGATTTGGTTTTGCACTTGTTACACCTTTTGGCAATAAAACAGAGGCATCGAATGTTGTAGAATCCGTCAATTGACTAAGATCTACCTCGACCCCCTCTATAGATTGTATATTATCCAAAATGTCTTTTGAACCTGCTATCGTTACTTCTTTTGGTTCAACACTAATATTTGTAACAGCTAAACCTTCTGGTAAATTCCCTTTTTTCGAATATGTTAAAGGAACTGTTTTTTCGACGTTATTTGCTGTAGCTTGTGTCGCTACATTCACCGTTACACTTATTTTAGATGGATTTGTTTTTACATTTAAACGTTTTCCTTCTTTATTGTATAATGTAACGTCTGCTGTTTTTGTAACAGTTTTATTAACGCCTTTTAAGTCGATATATGCCTTAGCCGATGAGATACTTTCTATTTCTTCTTTTGTTCCAACGACTTCAACAGTGTCGGGCTTAATACTTGATTTCTCAATAGTAGCACCTGCTGGCATCTGATCTTCATTTGATAATTTTAAATCTACATGAACATATTTTTTGGCTTTTTCATGAAGAGTGACTTTAATTGTTGCTGGTTGAACTATCCCTTTCACATCATCTGGGAGACCATTTGCTTTTAAAGAAACTTCATAAGTTCCTTCTGGACGATCCCGCAAATCAACAGGTATATTAAATTGGCTTTTTGCTTTTGCTGTAGCAACCGCTGCTTTTGGCCCTTCTAACTTCACCTTGACTCCACCTTGTGGAATACCACTTACAATATACTTCTCTTCATCATATTTAAGGGTAATGGGATAATCAGTTAATGTTTCTTTCGATTCATTTACGAAAGGTAATATACTTGATGTTGTATTTTTTTCAGTTAAAGTTGCTGACATAAAAAGCATACACGCCAATAGTAATGAGATTCCTTTTAAAAACCAATTATTCTCCATTAACTTATCCATGACGCTTTCTCCTCCAATTCCATAAAGACGAAGAAGTCGTTTTTTCATTCCCACTAAATTCTGTTAACAACATATCCTTCAGCTGTTCTGTCTTCAAATCACGATGTAACTCACCGTTTTTTGTTAAAGAAATTTGCCCCGTTTCTTCCGACACAACTACTGTAATACTATCAGTAACTTCACTAACTCCCATTGCAGCACGATGCCTTGTTCCTAACTCCTTAGAAATAAACGGACTTTCTGATAGCGGAAGATAACATGCTGCTGCTTTAATTGTACTTCCCTGCATAATTACTGCTCCATCATGAAGAGGCGTATTAGGGATAAAAATATTAATGAGTAATTCTGATGAAATATTTGCGTTCAGCGGAATACCCGTTTCCACATAGTCACCCATCCCAGTCTCTTTTGACAACGTAATTAATGCACCAATTCTACGTTTTCCCATATATTCCGTTGCTTTCGCTATCGCTGTTGCAACAATTTCAGGTTCATCGTCCTCGTGAGTTCCCACACGTGAAAACAAGCTACCTCGTCCTAGCTGCTCAAGTGCTCTTCGCAATTCTGGCTGAAAGATAATAATAACAGCTAAGAATCCCCACGTTAATACTTGTTCCGTTAGCCAATATAGCGTATGCAATTCAAGTAAAATACTGATCATCCGAACGACAATAATAACTGTAATACCTTTTAAAAGTTGAACAGCCTTCGTGCCCCGGATTATAAGAATTAGCTTATATATAATAAACCATACAACAGCAATATCTAATGCCGTACTAAGATATTTCAAAATGGTCGTATCTTCAAAAGGCATGCTAACCCTTCCTCCTACTTACGAGCAATTCTATCCATATATTGAAATATTATTTTATGCTCTATCTGTATGTATTTCCAACAACTAGTTAATTATACCATACATGAAACAAACAACAATTACAAACGCCCCCTTAGCTTAAATTGGTAAGATGTCAAACTTTCTTATCCAACAGTGTAATACAAGTTATTATACGCCTATTTTCCAATAAAAAAAGCAACTTCACAGTTGCTTTTCTTACATTTATTTCAGTTTTTCACCGAATAAAGAACCCATTAAAGCAACCGCTGTTGTTGCTGTTCTGTTTCTCTCATCTAAAATTGTATTTACTTCAACAAATTCAGCAGATGTAACAATATCAGCTTCTGCTAACATCTCCATCGCTAAGTGGCTTTCGCGATAAGATAGACCACCAATTACAGGTGTTCCAACTCCTGGTGCGTCATGAGGATCAAGCCCATCTAAATCTAATGATAAATGAACACCATCAGTATGAGATAAATACGCAATTGTTTCTTCCATAACAGCCGTCATACCCATACGATCAATTTCATGCATTGAGAATACTTTAATGCCTTCTTCACGAATAAAGTCTTTTTCTCCTTCATCTAATGCACGTGCACCGATAATTACAACGTTCTCTTTCTTCACCTTTGGATATGCCCCATATAATTCTACAAGTGAAGAATGCCCATATCCTAAACTTGCAGCAAGTGACATACCATGAATATTTCCAGATGGTGAAGTCTCTTCTGTATTTAAATCACCGTGTGCATCATACCAAATAACACCTAAATTTTTATAATGTTTCGCTACACCAGCTAACGTACCGATAGCAATACTATGATCGCCACCCAATACAAGTGGAAAACGACCTTCTTCTATAATATGATCAACCTTACTTGCTAATTCATTACATACAGTTGCAACTTGTGTAAGGTTTCTTAACTTTGTATTTTCAGCTATTTCTTTTTCTCTCTCTATACATATATCTCCCATATCTTTTACGTTATATCCAATTTCTTCGATTCTTTCAATTACCCCTGCATAACGGATCGCGCTTGGTCCCATATCAACCCCGCGACGCATCTGTCCTAAATCCATTGGAACTCCAATAACTGAGATTTCTTTTTTCATAGATAGTATCCCCCTTTTATGCCTTCACTAAATATTTTAAATCTTTTATATAGTCTGACTCAACTCGACATTTTTCTGCATGGATATACATTTTATTCACTTATATTTACGTTAGAATCCCAATCTTTAAACTATTCGATGTATAAAGTTAACTTAATGAACCAACTAACTTTTCTATCAGCTGATATTTTTATCAGTTCTTTTCTCCATCACCACCTAGAATTACACAAAATATCCTCAAATAACTGGATTTAAAAAACACTTCTACATTTAGGAGCGTTTTTCTGATGCTAGTTTCCACACTGCTGCAATATTTTTTGCTGTCATTTCGATATTCTCTTCTGCCGCTTTATATGCTTCTTCTAATGTCATTGGACTAGCCGTAATACTAAACACTGCATCAATTCCCTTTTCATAAACAATTGTATAGTTCGGAGATACAGATCCACCAATAGCAATTACAGGAATATGACGACATTTCGCCCGCTTCGCGACACCAACAGGAGCTTTTCCATAAGCTGTTTGTTCATCTATTCTTCCCTCACCAGTTACAATAAGATCGGCACCCTCTATACACTTATCAAAATTTGTATAATCTAATACAATTTCAATCCCTTTTCTTAGCTGTCCCTTTAGCACTGCAACGACAGCAGCTCCCATTCCTCCAGCTGCCCCCGCACCCGGTATCTCAGATACATCAAAAGACACATGTTGTTTAAGTATATTAGCATAATGTTTTAAATTCTCATCTAGCTCTTTCATCATCTCTACATTCGCACCTTTTTGTCTCGCAAATACAAAAGACGCCCCGCTCAGTCCAACTAAAGGGTTATCTACATCACATGCTGCTTCTAACTTTATATCCTCCAGGCGTGAATCAATCCTAGAAAGGTCAACAGTGGTTATCCAATGCAATGTCCCTCCAGAGGGTTCTATTATCTCACCTTTCTTATTTATAAATCTTGCGCCTAAGGCAGATAGCATACCAGCCCCACCATCATTTGTAGCACTTCCTCCAAGCCCTAAAATAATGTGTTTGGCTCCTTGATCTAATGCATGTAATATAAGTTCGCCTGTCCCTTTTGTCGTTGTAATAAGTGGGTTTCTCTTTTCAGTTGGAACGTGTTGTAATCCTGATGCTGCCGCCATTTCAATAAATGCTGTCTTCTTATCTTTAGACATACCATAAAAGGCTTGCACGCTCTCTCCAAGCGGCCCTGTCACATTAAGTGATATAATTCTCCCCATTGTAGCGCCAACAAGAGATTCAACCGTTCCTTCGCCTCCATCTCCAATTGGTACTTTAACATACTCTGCTTTAGGAAAAATTGCTGCAAAGCCTCTTTCAATAGCTTCACATACCTCTATAGCTTTCAAGCTTTCTTTATATGAATCCGATGCAATGACAACTTTCATAATTACCTCCCCCTTATTCAATCCCCTTTTTTCATTTTAAACGATATATGGAAAAGTTGCCTTTTGGAATGGAATTTAAACACAAAAAAAGCTTACATCATTTGATGTAAGCTTTCCCTATTTATATGGAGCCTAGCGGGATCGAACCGCTGACCTCCTGCGTGCAAGGCAGGCGCTCTCCCAGCTGAGCTAAGGCCCCTTAGTAATTAAGCGGAAGACGGGATTCGAACCCGCGACCCCAACCTTGGCAAGGTTGTATTCTACCACTGAACTACTTCCGCGAAAATGGTGAGCCATGAAGGATTCGAACCTTCGACCCTCTGATTAAAAGTCAGATGCTCTACCAACTGAGCTAATGGCTCGTAAATGGCTGGGCTAGCTGGATTCGAACCAGCGCATGACGGAGTCAAAGTCCGTTGCCTTACCGCTTGGCTATAGCCCATTAATATTTACTAGTATGGTTATCTTTTCAAAAAAATAAACCCTTTCAGGTTATTTTAAAGAAAATGGTGGAGGGGGGCAGATTCGAACTGCCGAACCCGAAGGAGCGGATTTACAGTCCGCCGCGTTTAGCCACTTCGCTACCCCTCCGACATTTAAAAATATATGGTGGAGGATGACGGGATCGAACCGCCGACCCCCTGCTTGTAAGGCAGGTGCTCTCCCAGCTGAGCTAATCCTCCAAAAGTGGTGACCCGTACGGGATTCGAACCCGTGTTACCGCCGTGAAAGGGCGGTGTCTTAACCACTTGACCAACGGGCCAAAAAAATAAAAACTTTTCCCAAGCTTCCAACCGGGCTTGAACCGGTGACCTCTTCCTTACCATGGAAGTACTCTACCAGCTGAGCTATGGAAGCATAATGGCTCCGCAGGTAGGAATCGAACCTACGACCGATCGGTTAACAGCCGATAGCTCTACCGCTGAGCTACTGCGGAATAATATAAGCCTGGCAACGTCCTACTCTCACAGGGACAAGGTCCCAACTACCATCGGCGCTAGAGAGCTTAACTTCCGTGTTCGGTATGGGAACGGGTGTGACCTCTCTGCCATCATTACCAGACTTTTATCATTATGCACATTCTTTTGAGAATGTCAAAAGGAATTTTAAATATATATTCCTTCAAAACTAGATAACATTTGCTTCATATTATATGGTTAAGTCCTCGATCTATTAGTATTCGTCAGCTCCACATGTCACCATGCTTCCACCTCGAACCTATCAACCTGATCATCTTTCAGGGATCTTACTAGCTTACGCTATGGGAAATCTCATCTTGAGGGGGGCTTCATGCTTAGATGCTTTCAGCACTTATCCCTTCCGCACATAGCTACCCAGCTATGCCCTTGGCAGAACAACTGGTACACCAGCGGTGCGTCCATCCCGGTCCTCTCGTACTAAGGACAGCTCCTCTCAAATTTCCTGCGCCCACGACGGATAGGGACCGAACTGTCTCACGACGTTCTGAACCCAGCTCGCGTACCGCTTTAATGGGCGAACAGCCCAACCCTTGGGACCGACTACAGCCCCAGGATGCGATGAGCCGACATCGAGGTGCCAAACCTCCCCGTCGATGTGGACTCTTGGGGGAGATAAGCCTGTTATCCCCGGGGTAGCTTTTATCCGTTGAGCGATGGCCCTTCCATGCGGAACCACCGGATCACTAAGCCCGACTTTCGTCCCTGCTCGACTTGTAGGTCTCGCAGTCAAGCTCCCTTATGCCTTTGCACTCTACGAATGATTTCCAACCATTCTGAGGGAACCTTTGGGCGCCTCCGTTACACTTTAGGAGGCGACCGCCCCAGTCAAACTGCCCACCTGACACTGTCTCCCGGGTCGATAAGACCCGTAGGTTAGAATTTCAATACAGTCAGGGCGGTATCCCACCAGCGCCTCCACCGAAGCTAGCGCTCCGGTTTCAATGGCTCCCGCCTATCCTGTACAAACTGTACCAAAATTCAATATCAGGCTACAGTAAAGCTCCACGGGGTCTTTCCGTCCTGTCGCGGGTAACCTGCATCTTCACAGGTACTATAATTTCACCGAGTCTCTGGTTGAGACAGTGCCCAAATCGTTACACCTTTCGTGCGGGTCGGAACTTACCCGACAAGGAATTTCGCTACCTTAGGACCGTTATAGTTACGGCCGCCGTTTACTGGGGCTTCAGTTCAGAGCTTCGCTTACGCTAACCCCTCTCCTTAACCTTCCAGCACCGGGCAGGTGTCAGCCCCTATACTTCGCCTTACGGCTTCGCAGAGACCTGTGTTTTTGCTAAACAGTCGCTTGGGCCTATTCACTGCGGCTTTCCGTTAAGAAAGCACCCCTTCTCCCGAAGTTACGGGGTCATTTTGCCGAGTTCCTTAACCAGAGTTCTCTCGCACACCTTAGGATTCTCTCCTCGCCTACCTGTGTCGGTTTGCGGTACAGGCACCTTTTATCTCGCTAGAAGCTTTTCTTGGCAGCGGGGAATCAAAGACTTCGCTCCATAAGGAGCTTCCCCATCACAGCTCAGCCTTCACGATAAGCGGATTTGCCTACTTATCAGCCTAACTGCTTGGACGTGCACAACCAATCGCACGCTTCTTCTATCCTTCTGCGTCCCTCCATTGCTCAAACGATAAAGAGGTGGTACAGGAATATCAACCTGTTGTCCATCGCCTACGCCTGTCGGCCTCGGCTTAGGTCCTGACTAACCCTGAGCGGACGAGCCTTCCTCAGGAAACCTTAGGCATTCGGTGGACGGGATTCTCACCCGTCTTTCGCTACTCATACCGGCATTCTCACTTCTAAGCGCTCCACCAGTCCTTCCGGTCTGACTTCACTGCACTTAGAACGCTCCCCTACCACTGATACCATTGGTATCAATTCGCAGCTTCGGTGGTGTATTTAGCCCCGGTACATTTTCGGCGCAGAGTCACTCGACTAGTGAGCTATTACGCACTCTTTAAATGGTGGCTGCTTCTGAGCCAACATCCTAGTTGTCTAAGCAACTCCACATCCTTTTCCACTTAATACACACTTTGGGACCTTAGCTGGCGATCTGGGCTGTTTCCCTCTTGACTACGGATCTTATCACTCGCAGTCTGACTCCTAAGGATAAGTCATTGGCATTCGGAGTTTGACTGAATTCGGTAATCCGATGAGGACCCCTAGTTCAATCAGTGCTCTACCTCCAAGACTCTTACACTTAAGGCTAGCCCTAAAGCTATTTCGGGGAGAACCAGCTATCTCCAGGTTCGATTGGAATTTCTCCGCTACCCACACCTCATCCCCGCACTTTTCAACGTGCGTGGGTTCGGGCCTCCATTCAGTGTTACCTGAACTTCACCCTGGACATGGGTAGATCACCTGGTTTCGGGTCTACGACCACGTACTAAACGCCCTATTCAGACTCGCTTTCGCTGCGGCTCCGCCTCTTCAGCTTAACCTCGCACGGGATCGTAACTCGCCGGTTCATTCTACAAAAGGCACGCCATCACCCATTAACGGGCTCTGACTATTTGTAGGCACACGGTTTCAGGATCTCTTTCACTCCCCTTCCGGGGTGCTTTTCACCTTTCCCTCACGGTACTGGTTCACTATCGATCACTAGGGAGTATTTAGCCTTGGGAGATGGTCCTCCCAGATTCCGACGGAATTTCACGTGTTCCGCCGTACTCAGGATACATTCAAGAGAGAACGAAGTTTCGACTACGGGGTTATTACCCTCTGTGACGGACCTTTCCAGGTCGCTTCGTCTACCTCGTTCCTTTGTAACTCCGTATAGAATGTCCTACAACCCCAAGAGGCAAGCCTCTTGGTTTGGGCTAGATTCCGTTTCGCTCGCCGCTACTCAGGAAATCGCATTTGCTTTCTCTTCCTCCAGGTACTTAGATGTTTCAGTTCCCTGGGTCTGTCTTCCATACCCTATGTATTCAGGTAAGGATACCATACCATTACGTATAGTGGGTTTCCCCATTCGGAAATCTTCGGATCAAAGCTTACTTACAGCTCCCCGAAGCATATCGGCGTTAGTCCCGTCCTTCATCGACTCCTAGTGTCAAGGCATCCACCGTGCGCCCTTTCTAACTTAACCAAACTAAAATTAAAAAAATATGAGCTACACTGTTATCTAGTTTTCAAAGAACATACATTTAAACTTGAGAGATAGTTCTCTCAAAACTGAACGAAACAAAACAAGTCAACGTTTATTGATGAACTGCGTTCATCAATTCTCCATAGAAAGGAGGTGATCCAGCCGCACCTTCCGATACGGCTACCTTGTTACGACTTCACCCCAATCATCTGTCCCACCTTAGGCGGCTGGCTCCATAAAGGTTACCCCACCGACTTCGGGTGTTACAAACTCTCGTGGTGTGACGGGCGGTGTGTACAAGGCCCGGGAACGTATTCACCGCGGCATGCTGATCCGCGATTACTAGCGATTCCAGCTTCATGTAGGCGAGTTGCAGCCTACAATCCGAACTGAGAACGGTTTTATGAGATTAGCTCCACCTCGCGGTCTTGCAGCTCTTTGTACCGTCCATTGTAGCACGTGTGTAGCCCAGGTCATAAGGGGCATGATGATTTGACGTCATCCCCACCTTCCTCCGGTTTGTCACCGGCAGTCACCTTAGAGTGCCCAACTTAATGATGGCAACTAAGATCAAGGGTTGCGCTCGTTGCGGGACTTAACCCAACATCTCACGACACGAGCTGACGACAACCATGCACCACCTGTCACTCTGCTCCCGAAGGAGAAGCTCTATCTCTAGAGTTTTCAGAGGATGTCAAGACCTGGTAAGGTTCTTCGCGTTGCTTCGAATTAAACCACATGCTCCACCGCTTGTGCGGGCCCCCGTCAATTCCTTTGAGTTTCAGCCTTGCGGCCGTACTCCCCAGGCGGAGTGCTTAATGCGTTAACTTCAGCACTAAAGGGCGGAAACCCTCTAACACTTAGCACTCATCGTTTACGGCGTGGACTACCAGGGTATCTAATCCTGTTTGCTCCCCACGCTTTCGCGCCTCAGTGTCAGTTACAGACCAGAAAGTCGCCTTCGCCACTGGTGTTCCTCCATATCTCTACGCATTTCACCGCTACACATGGAATTCCACTTTCCTCTTCTGCACTCAAGTCTCCCAGTTTCCAATGACCCTCCACGGTTGAGCCGTGGGCTTTCACATCAGACTTAAGAAACCACCTGCGCGCGCTTTACGCCCAATAATTCCGGATAACGCTTGCCACCTACGTATTACCGCGGCTGCTGGCACGTAGTTAGCCGTGGCTTTCTGGTTAGGTACCGTCAAGGTGCCAGCTTATTCAACTAGCACTTGTTCTTCCCTAACAACAGAGTTTTACGACCCGAAAGCCTTCATCACTCACGCGGCGTTGCTCCGTCAGACTTTCGTCCATTGCGGAAGATTCCCTACTGCTGCCTCCCGTAGGAGTCTGGGCCGTGTCTCAGTCCCAGTGTGGCCGATCACCCTCTCAGGTCGGCTACGCATCGTTGCCTTGGTGAGCCGTTACCTCACCAACTAGCTAATGCGACGCGGGTCCATCCATAAGTGACAGCCGAAGCCGCCTTTCAATTTCGAACTATGCAGTTCAAAATATTATCCGGTATTAGCCCCGGTTTCCCGGAGTTATCCCAGTCTTATGGGTAGGTTACCCACGTGTTACTCACCCGTCCGCCGCTAACTTCATAAGAGCAAGCTCTTAATCCATTCGCTCGACTTGCATGTATTAGGCACGCCGCCAGCGTTCATCCTGAGCCAGGATCAAACTCTCCAATAAAGTTAGTTTGTCTAGCATCTAAAAATAAAAATTGACGTTCACGTTGTTTGTTTCGTTCAGTTTTCAAAGAACTACTCGGTCGCTCATTTGCGACTTCCTTATGTTAACATCTTCATTTTTCGATGTCAACTAAGTTTTTCAATTTCTTTTTTGTCGTTTTCTGCGTTTCTGCATCAGCGACGTTTATTAATTTATCATATACTTACTCTTAACGTCAATACTTTTTAATAAAAAATTCTTTTTCTTACATAACGAATACATTCTTCCCTATTAGCAACTCTCCGAAATAAACAAAAAATGATTTTATACCTTTCTTCCATCGCCTTTTTTACAATGCTATGTATACGCTCATCTTCAAAATCAAATAAAAGTTCCTCTAGTTCTCTCTTCAGTATGTATTCCATTTCTTTTTTCTCTTCCTTCGTCAACATAATCCCAAGCAAATTATCACCCCAATAACTCCTTACGTGTACCGATAAACACCGCACTCATTTTCAATTATCAATAATGTATCATCAAAAAACAAAATTCTATCACTCATTATATCCACCACTTACGATGTTAATCCCTTGTTCTCTTTTTTAAATTTAAAGCATATATGTAACTGAAAAGGATTGGACAAAGGGGCGTAATATTATGTTTTTCTTTTTTATTACGAGTAAAAGGACATTTAAACACATTAGCTTAATAGTCGTACTTTCCTTATTTACAGCATGGCTACTCTTTTTAAAAACATATTCACATGAATCTGCTTTTTCAACTGCTACCGGCCCTAAAGTGATTTACAAAGGGGACACTGCAAAAAAACAAGTTGCATTCACGTTTGACATTAGTTGGGGAGACCAAAAAGCTATTCCAATCCTTAATACACTCAAAGAAAGAGAAATTAAGAATGCAACCTTCTTTCTCTCTGCTGCATGGGCTGAAAGACACCCTGATATTGTCGAACGCATCATGAAAGATGGACATGAGATTGGTAGTATGGGTTATAATTACACGTCCTACACTTCACTAGAAGCAAATGAAATACGAAGAGATCTTTTACGGGCACAAGATGTTTTTACAAAACTTGGCGTAAAACAAGTCAAGCTATTACGTCCACCTAGTGGCGACTTTAACAAAACGACTCTTAAAATAGCGGAATCACTCGGATACACCATCGTTCATTGGAGTAACAATTCAAATGACTGGAAAAATCCCGGCGTAAATAAAATCGTTTCCACCGTCTCTAGCAATTTAAAGGGTGGAGATATTGTCTTATTACATGCTTCTGATTCTGCCCTTCAAACAAATAAGGCTTTACCATTACTCTTACAAAAATTAAAGAGCGACGGATATGAACAAACATCTGTATCACAACTTATTTCCAACACAAGTACAAAAAGCGAAGATATTAAGTAATTCCTTTCCACACGGTTCTTCACACATAAAAAGCTCTGCTATCTTTCGTTAAGATAGCAGAGCTTTTTTTATCCTAGTGTTTACAGACGATAAGAATCTGGTTAATTAAAAACCCATTCTCTTCTCATTAAACTGACTTACTCTTTTGTCCAATTAAACGATGCAATACAAGTAACTGATATGCATTACATAATAGAAGTGGTATCACCATTAAATATAACCAATCTGTATCATTAATCCGAAGCGCTGGTACCCATTCAAGAATTGTTACAACAACCATAAAGAACAAAGCGGGAACAAATGCTTTTTTATTCGTTTCTTTACTCTTTATGTAAGCGACAATTGCCCCAAACACAAATAACATCCCAGCAACAAGTATGTTATTCCCTAACGAAACTTCCCCATTTGCAATAAGTACTGACCTTAAATAAACGAAATCAAACAATACGAACGCAATAAAGAACAGTTGCACTGCATTCCATAAAGAAGATGACCGAAACATCCCTAACCCAAAACGATGAATCGTTAAATATGCAAAGAACCCCATTTGACTTATAACACTAAAAATAAATCCTACGCCCATCAACCAAAAAGAAACTGCTAGAATCTCCTTTCCGTCAAAATTTTGAAAAAATTTAACGTACTTGTCCCACTCTAAAACAAAACCAATAAAGACTGTGCTAATCCCACCAAGAAACAACGTCGTAAAAAATAGTCGTACCCACTTGCGGCTATTCACAACACATCCCCCATTATTCTTATATTTCTAATTGAATTGTATCAATGACAATTTCAAAAAGCTAGCCATGTTAATGTATAAATTCCTTAAAGAGATTTATATTAAAAAAAGAGAACTTTGCTGAAAGGAGCTCCAACTTATGAAACGGATGCTGCTCGTTTTGATTTCTTCTTTTCTATTTATAGCACTAGTGGCATGTGCACAAGAAAAAGAAGCAAAATCCGAACTTGATTATGATCAAACCAAAAAAATGATTGTTGATATTTTAAAAACCGACCAAGGAAAAAAGGCGATCCAAGATGTATTAACTGATGAAAAAATGAAACAAGCCCTCATACTAGATGAAACAGTAGTAAAGAAAACGATTGAAGATGCGATGGTATCTGAAAAAGGGCAACAATTCTGGGAAAAGCTCTTTAAAGACCCTGAGTTCTCATCGAAATTTGCTAAAAGTATGGGAAAAGAACAAACGAACTTAATGAAAACTTTACTAAAAGATCCTGAATACCAATCAGGTGTTATAGAGATTATGAAAAATCCTGAAGTAGAGAAAATTATGTTACAAACAATGAAGAGTAAAGAATATCGTCAATATTTACAGCAAGTACTAACCGAAACTGCCGAAAGTCCGCTCTTCCAAGCTAAGATGATTGACATTATTAGTAAAGGTGTACAAAAAGCCGAAAAAGGTGGGTCTGATAAGAAAGGCGCAGGTGGTGAAGGCGGTTCTCAAGATGGGAACAAAGAACAACAATAAAAATTATAGTAATGAGCGGACAATGTATATATTGTCCACTCATTACTACTTTATTTTTGTGTAACAGCTGTTTTATCAATAACTGTCTCAGCTATCGTACGATAAATAAGACCCGTTGTATGTGTATCTTCATATACTGACGGCGCAAAGTCCTCTTTATTCCAATCAGGTTGTTGAAGTGGAATTCGGCCAAGTACATCCGTTTGGAGTTCCGTAGCTAGTTTATCTCCTCCACCTCTTCCAAACACATACTCTTTTTCACCAGTTGCTTTACTTTCAAAATACGCCATATTTTCAACAACACCAAGAATACTATGTTCTGTACGTAAAGCCATGGCTCCAGCGCGCGCTGCTACAAATGCCGCTGTTGGATGCGGCGTTGTTACAATAATCTCTTTACAAGCCGGCAACATCGAATGCACATCTAAAGCAACATCACCCGTACCTGGTGGTAGATCCAATACTAAGTAATCTAAATCACCCCATTCTACTTCTGTGAAAAAGTGATTTAACATTTTCCCAAGCATCGGTCCTCTCCAAATAACAGGTGCGTTATCTTCTACAAAGAATCCCATTGAGATTACTTTCACACCTAGACGCTCCACTGGTATTATCTTATCACCTCTTACGATTGGGCGTTTTTCTATACCCATCATATCCGGTACACTAAAACCATAAATATCCGCATCAATGATACCAACCTTTTTTCCTAAACGAGCTAAAGCAATTGCAAGGTTAACTGAAACAGTCGATTTCCCTACTCCACCTTTTCCACTTGCTACTGCTAAAAATGTTGTATTTGAGTTCGGTGATAATAAGGATTCACTTTTCTCTTCCTCTTGCGTTGGTGCAAACTGAGCTAATTCCTCTTCTGTAAATTCTGCAAAACGAAGTCCAACTGTTGTTGCTCCAAGTTCTTTTACTAACTTTACAATTCCAGACTGCAACTGCATTTGTTCCGCTGTACCTGTCTTTACAATTGCAATTTTAACACTTACATGTTCCTTCTCAGGCTTGACTGTTACCTCTTTAATTGCATTTGTTTCTTTTAACGTTTTATGTATAAACGGATCTACAATCCCTTCCAATGCTTCCACTACCTGCTCTTTTGTTACCATAATTAGCCCAGCCCCCTGTATGAAAAATAACGTAATGTTAATTAAATTTATCTCTCTTTATTTTTGAAATAAATGCGTTTACATTTCCAGTATAACATATTTTCGGAAAACTTCGTTAACGAGAGAAACTCGAAAAATCCTCCTTATTCTGGAGGATTTCCTTTTTCCGTAAAATAACGTAATATACCACGATATATTGCAGCCGCTACTTTTTGCTGGTATTTCTCCGAATTTAACATATATCTTTCATTCACATTCGATAAAAAGCCAGCCTCAATTAAAGCACCTGGTTTTTTGGCATACTTCAATAAATACACGTGAGGAATTGTTTTAGCAGAACGATTCGTATTTTCTAAGCTTGTTCTCAATTCAGCTTGTATAAATTTCGCAGCCCGTTCATTTTCAATCGAAGAACGATAATAGAACGTTTGTGCGCCCCTAGATCCACTACTAGTTAGGGCATTTAAATGAATACTCGCAAAAAAGTCTACATCAGGCTTATTAATGATCTCCACACGCTTTTTTAAATCCTCTGCTTTACGTCTACTATATGACTTTGTATCTTTATTAGCTAAATCATAATCTCCTTCACGCGTTAAAATGACTAAAGCACCTTGTTCTTGTAAATAATCTTGTACCTTTTTTGTAATCTCAAGCGTAATATCTTTTTCTACAATATCCTTTCCACCAACAGCCCCTCCGTCTGGACCACCATGCCCAGCATCTAGTACAATCACTTTCCCTGATAAGGGTAAATTCCAAGCTCGCCACGATTTTGTAATTTGAAATTCTTGTTTAACTAAAAAAAACAAAACAACCGCAGCGAGCGCAAAAGAGATAATTCGAATTCTCTTCATACCTTTCCTCCTCCAGCTAGTCCCTCTAATTACTTATATGGGACAAGAGGAAAGTTTATGCTTGTCTTAGTGTAGCTTTAATCGATATCTTCTTTCGCCTTTTTCATACCCTTCCTGCCACCACAAGCCGATAAACTGCTGGCAAGATTCAAAAAGCAATTCCTCGTCTTGCAACTTAATTTCACGTATAGTCATACTCGTTAAAAATTGAAATAACGTTTCAGTTAATTGTTGTTCTTCTTCTAAAGCCCTATATTTCACATCAAAGAATGATTCACCATGATAACCAAATTTACTGTATCTCGCTCCTAATAAATAAGATTCTATCCCTAGTTCAATACAATAATCTTCATACTGACGATGAAGTTCTTGCATCTGAAAGGCATCACGAATATTTGAACGCAATGTTTTTAATGATAATTCTCGCAGCATCTTCCGCTCGTATTTTAACTGCTTTTCTTTTTGTTTTTCTTGTAAGCTGACAATGACATTCATAGTACTTATAAACCTCCCTAATACGTATTAGTCTAAGCTTCTAAAGAAGAAGCATACGCAGGACGGTAGCACTAAAATATTCCAAGCTACAAAAATTACAAAAGAAGAATTAAACATAAAAAAACCCCAACCAAAATGGTTGGGGTTTGAAGTTCACAAAAATTAACGTTTTGAGAAATATACTTATCAATTTCAAGTATATTGAATCCACTTCAATCCATTTATATCAACGTTTTCAGAATTGTTACTTGGATAATAATGTATGACAGAGGATTGAAATTGATAATACTTGAACCAATTTGAACCAATTCTATAGATGCTAGTTGAATACAATATAAATTATTCTTTTTAATACTATTCTTGTTACACTACATGATGTTTATCTTACCATGGGAATTTCTTGGAAATATAAGCGACATTTGTAATTTTAATCTAAGAAAATCGGCACTTTTGAGAAATCTATCGAAAATAAACAACATATAAAGTGATGAAGTCGTCACTGAAAATAAAATTGGAGAACAGTTACATACAAACTAAAATAAATCTCTTGAAAAAAAAGGAGAGAGTTTTCTCAATTTAACAAACTTTTTTCTATTAGGTTAGAAAACTCCCCTCCGCATTTACAATTAAAGTATATTTTTTACTTTTGAATTAACACATTATATAACTCAAACAATTTGGCAACAGCACCACTCTCTGATGTTGTTCTTACATCCATGCCGTAGACTTCCATGACGGCTCTATCATTGTCTTGGTGAGCTTTTCTTAGTGCAGGTGGCATTGTTAATTCATCGTATAAATCGGCCAAAGAACTATTAGGATATAGTTTTCGTGCATCAAGAATTCCCTGGGCTGTTATTTCGATTTTCTTTTTATCTTTATCGGAAACTTTAGGCCATGGAAAATTATTATATACTACGTTTTTTGAATAACGATATCTTCCCTCTCTTCTTCCAGCTACTACTCTTACCCACGCCATATGGACATTGGAATTTAATAGACCAAAATAAAACATGTCAGCATTCGGAATAATTAAAGCCGGTGCAAGGGGAATGTGGTCTTTTCCAAAAAATCCCATAGGAATGTATTTTCTCTTTTCAGAAGAAACACTTGGAATCAACATATATTTTTCAGGATTTCTGGTTTCTCTAAATAAAGAAGGTGTGGCTGCTAATTTTTGTCTATCAGGAGCACCACTTAATCTACTCTTTTTGGTTTCCTCAATACGATTCATAACTAGTGGCATCTTCCGTATTATTGATGGTTCAACATTCTCTAGCCACAAACAATACCGTTTTTCATTATTAAGCATCTCGTTTCCGCCGATAAGCTCTTTGATATATTTTTTTGAATTCGGTTCTCTCTGGACAAAATCATTTAAATCAGATTCAGTGATAATTAAATTACCTCCATCAGCGGCTCTATTTCCAGAAACCATCTCTAAGATATCACAAATCGGTTTTGTCTTCGAATCTATAAAAATATTAGGCATATCAAGTAAGTAAGGATTAATATTCTTTGCTGGATATTTTAATGACCCGTCATAGATTTTTTTTTCTTTTTTTGACTTATTTTTATGACTGAAACCAATTATTACAACTTGGACTTGTGCAATATTACTGGATTCATTTCTCCATTGGATAGAACGATATGCAAAATCCATTTCAACTTCGCAATCTTCAAATAATGGTTTCCAAATATACGAAACTTGATCACCTTGAACGATAGAATTTGTTGCAACAAAAGAGACTGATATGTTCTTATTTTGGATATACTTAGCAGCTTGGATAAACCATCCTGCCACATAATCTATTTTTCCTGAACCTCTATAGGTTTTACCATTATTGTCAGTAAACACTGTTTTCAAATCTTTCTTTTGAACTTTAGTTTGATCAGAATAGCCTATAAACGGAGGATTGCCAATTATATAATTTAAATCCCGTTTATCAATTAGAGTATTCCAATTTATTGTTAACGCATTTCCTTCTTTTATATTTGTATAGGATTTTAATGGAAAAAAATCAGCTTCAGAAAAAATTAAATCCTTCGTTTTTTCGAACATCTGACTTTCCGCTATCCATAACGCTGTTTTAGCTACAGATACAGCGAAATCATTTATTTCCAAACCATAAAACTGATCAAGCGTTACTTTGATTAAATCTTCATTTGTATCTAGGCGAGCGTGGTCTCCGACTACTAGTAATAGAGCCTCATTTTCTAATTCTCTTAAGGATAAGTATGTTTCAGTTAAAAAGTTACCTGAACCAGCTGCAGGATCAAAAAATGTTAGATTACCTATTTTTTCTTGGAATGCTTGAGCTTTTCGTTTTATAGTGGCTGGTTGCTTAAACTGTTTTATCTCATTTAATTCTTCCTTCAATTCATCTAGAAATAACGGGTCAATCACCTTATGTATATTTTCAATAGATGTGTAATGCATTCCGCCTTCACGCCTTTGTTCTGGGTTTAGCGTACTTTCAAACACACCTCCAAAAATAGTTGGACTAATTTCTGACCAATTGAAGTCACTTGTTGCATTATCTAGAATTAGTTCTCGCAAATGATCTGTAAATTGCGGTATTTCGATACTCATATCTTCAAAAAGATTACCATTCACATAAGGGAATTCAGCAAGCTTTTCATCAAGATAAGAGTCTCTATCTTCCACTTTTGTGTTTAACACACGGAATAAATCAATTATCGCATTCCGAAAGTATCTTGTGTTGAAATCAATTAAGTAATCATGAAACATTCCTTTTTTCCCAAACAACCCAGCATCTTCAGCATAAAAACAAAATACTAAGCGTACACAAAGTTGATTTATGCTCTCTAAGCTGTATGGATTATCAGGATCATTATATTGTTCGAGAAGTTCATCATAAATTTGTCCTACTAGTTCTCCTGCCCGGATGGAAACTTTTGTTTCTTTTTCAATTTGTGTATTCGTTTTATCAATAAGTATTTCTAAACGATAATATTCATTCTCTAAATTTACTAATTCAACTATTGCGGGCTCGACATTAGGCTTCTCCATATCATAAATATAGAATTCTTTAAAATTTGATGTAATTATCCACCTAGGTCTTTTTGAATACGGTAATGTTGCAGAATAGCGCATAGCTTGTTGAAATGGTGTAAGTAATGAACCATCAGATTGACGAATAGCTTTAGTTAAATCTCTGTTACTTCCTTTTTGTTCAATTAAAACATTCGTTTTTTCAATATAGCCATCAATAAAACTTGTTCTATCCATCATATTAACTATTGAATCTTCAAACGCTATATATTCTCCAGGATTTTCAATTCCATAAACATTTCCTAGTAAATCCAACCAAAACGTTTGACTGTCTTGTCTTTCGTTTCCACGGTCTTTCCATCGCTCGCTGAATTCTTTAGCTACCTTTTTTCTTTGTCTGACATTCATAATTAATTGCCTCCAACATGTAATAATATGCAAAAAAATTTCCCAATTAATATTATTATATCAACTGCTAATTATTTAGTACACGGACAAAAATCGTAATAATCTAAGGTTTCACTCTTCTATACGCTTTACACTTAAATGATCACTAACTAATTATTCCTTTTTAATTATATTAAATCTTGAAGAAAAAAAGGGAGTCACTTCTCCCTTTTAAATATAGCCTCTTTCTTTCAGGCTCGTAAAACTGTTATCGCTATTTACCACTAAGTGATCAAGCACTCCGATACCAAGTAACCTTCCAGCTTCGACTAATCTCTTTGTAACGTTAATATCTTCATTTGTTATGTCACCACTTGGATGCTGATGTGCAACAATTACACTTGCTGCGTTATTGAGAATTGCTGATTTAAACACTTCGCGATCATCACGACCAATAAAGCGAGACGCTATCTTTGCTCCGTCTTCTGGGCTACGAATACTGTAATTAACTCCTACTTCTGCCTCTCGAATAATTTGTTCAATGCGAACTACTTCTAAAATGGTTTCCATTTGGATCAACATCTCTATAGTTTTTGACCTTTTAGGTCACCATATAGAGAATCTTTGCATCGATTAATGTCAAGTGGCGTAAGTAGCAAAGCTATCAAGTGATTCGTATATGTTTTGGGGAAGCCCAATGAATTCGGGTGCGTTAAAAGCGTAATTTGCTTTCTGCACACCCTTATCTTACTTGGCTGACTCATAACATCCGAAGAACGAAGACCCTTTACATAATCTTCTAATGCGTCTCCCCTTTACAGACGCATTAGAAGATTATAATTAGGAGAGCTGAAAAGTAAATACCCGTATTCAAAGGCAATAAAAAAAGTCTACCATGATTGTTAAATCCTTAATCACAATAGACTGGTTCTATAAAAGTAGCCGTTAAAGCTGATGTTATAACTACTTCATCTTATAAAATTCCCTTTTAAAGTTTTTACACTCCTCGCTTTCTTATTTGTCATTTTCAAATTCAATTTTTGTATAAACAATTTCTATTAGCTTATCTAGTTCGTCTGAAAATTTCCCTAGACTAATCTTATTGTCCAGTAATTGGCTGAATAAATCATATTGTTGTGAAAAAAAATGATTAAATAGAAAGTCTGCATTTGGATATTTTTCATAAAAATCCAAAGAGGCTTTAAAGAATGACGAATATTGTAAATCATTTAAATTACTAAAGCTTAAATTTTCTACTCTCTTTATAAGTTTCTTATGAAATTCTTCTACTTTGTTGTCTATCTTTTTATTTACTAATTCTGCCTCAATTTCATCAGTAGCTATTCCTGCAGGTAGTTTTTTTCGTATATAAAAATTCCCTTCATCGTCCATATAAAACTTTGAATTAGTTAGTTCACTATCGAACTTTTTTCCTAAAGTTGATTGTTCTAAAGGCTCTTCTAGTTCAATTTTTTGAAAGTAGAAGAATCGTTTTTCGTATTCATCTTCTTTTTCTTCAACAAATCCCTTTAAATATTCTGAATAGACATCTGCCCTTCTAAACTTTTCCAGAAATTCCTTCCCTGGAAGTTTATCTTTATATTTTTTTATAGTTCTAGGGTCTAGCGCTTCTTTAGTATTAAGAATCTCATCCAAATTATCCTCATAATCTTCTGTTATCTTTGTTGTAATTTTTTTTTCATACTTTTCCTGCTGCAGTATTTCTAAATATTCTTTATCCGCTAATTTTTTTTCAATTTTATCGCCATTCCCCAATCGTATTTCTCTCCCTTTGTCAAGACATCAAAAATAAATAAATAAAAAAAATGCATGCATTTTTCTACTGCTCATTTTAAATTATCATTCTCGTATAGGTTACATGAGTAGCAAACAAAGTGTATTACTCAAAACACCAAAAAGTGAGGTGATAAAAAATTCTTCCATACTATTATAAGTCATTGCAGTTATCAAAACATTAAAAGATTGGGGCGGAACTAAGATGGATATTTTGCTGTTATTGTTGTTTTTACTAGTAATATTAGTATTATTTCTTTATCAAAAATACCTTGGATTCGATGAAAAAAAAGTTTTACACCAATACTCTCCCGAATCATTACGGTGGTTCAAAAACAAAATAATATATCAAAGTTTAGAAGGCGAAATACAATCTGTATCTTTGAACCCTTCTGACGACAAATCTCTCTGTTATCAAAATGGTAATCGAATTTATAGTATGGAAATCATCCGAACATCAGATGTAGAAAATCTCCAAAAGGAGCTTTCTGTAAACGGAGACTATCTTAAAGACAAGCTACAGGAAGCATTACGTCAACAACATACGTTCGGACAAGTGCCTAATCTAAACGTTTTAGGAATGGCAGTTCAGAACGGAAATTTTATTATCGCAATGGAGTTAATAAAATGACTTTCTTCGCATTCTATGACCTGCAAAATAGAGGAAAGAAAATATTTATAGATTGGACAAAATTACCTCATGCCCTCATTACAGGGGCAAGTGGAGCTGGAAAAACCTATGCTAGCAAATATCTCTTAGCCTCTCTAGTAGCACAAAATCCAGAAATTGAGCTTTATGTTATTGATTATAAAGGCGATACAGACTTCGAACCTTTTGCAGATTTTCAGAATTGCTATCGTTACAATGAAGCAAAAGGCGGCATATTAAACTTTTTGGATAGATTTCATCAGCGACAAAATGGAGCAGATACAACAAGAACACCACTCTATTTATTTATTGATGAATTTGCTAGTTTTTTAACAGTTTTAGACAAGAAGGAAGCAGATGATTTTAAGAAGAAAATTGCAGAACTTTTGATGCTTGGACGAAGTTTCAATGTCCATATTATTATGGCGTTACAACGTGCTGACTCTTCGTACTTTGTGAATGGGGCACGTGATAACTTCCCTATTCGCTTAGGCTTAGGCAGGCTATCAGACGAGTCTAGACGCATGTTATTTCCCGATTTGGAAAAAGACGATTACATACCTTTGAAACGTGGAGAAGGATATTTACAAACGGATAGCTCGGACATGCTAAAAGTTTTTGTCCCAGAGTACAATATTAGACATGCTAATAGCTTAATAGCTAAGGGCCTTGGGAAGAAAAAGGAGAATATGATTTAAAAATATGTCCAAAGCTCTGAACGACCATAAAAGCTGAGCAATCCAAAGATATAGTAATTTTTTCAAGCAAATTAAAATTTCTTTGGTGAGAAAGGAGCCATAAATATGGCAAGCTATAGCATTAACTTGGAAGATTTATTAACTACAAACGCAGAGCCAAGGGAAAAATTCAAATACGTTAACGGTGAGCGTACTGAAACGGTTGATGGATATTCTTATCGACTCATCGATGTTTCAAATGGAGAAATCCTAAATATTACAATTCCACACAAAAAGAATCTAGTACCACAAACTTATGTGGAAATAATCAATGCGGTAGGAACACCTTTCGTTGCTAATAACAGAGCAACTTTAAGTATTAAGGCTGACGATATCCGTTTGATCGAATAGTAATCATCCTGTGATTGGGTGGCGTGCGGAGTCAAAGACTCAAAGCACGCTACCCAATCATAGAAAAAGTATTACAGATTGGTGCCAAAACGTTGAAAGCCTTTATTATCAAGGGGTGAGGGCTTGTTATCACCCCTTATTTTAAAAGTGTCAGTGTTGCCAATATATATGAAATGAGGTTAGTCCTATGGTTAAAGCCAAAAATATGATGTATGTCCAAAATTTAGAACACTTACCCTTTAAAGACTTAACAGAATGCTTAGAACATATTAGAAAAGAGCTAAACCCTACCAAATACGCTGGTATCCTTCACAACAAGGATATGAACGAAGATGGTTCTCTTAAAACACCTCACATTCATGTAATGTTACAATTTGAAAATGCCAGAAGCATTGACAATGTTGCAAAAATACTAAAGGATAGACCCCAATATATTCAACAATGGAAGGGAGACTCTACAAACGGTTACTCTTATTTGATTCATGCTACTACTGATGCCCAAGAACAACATCAATATGATGTCAATGAAGTAGAAGCCAGCTTTGACTACAAAGATTTAATAGAAAAAGCGAAAAAGCGCGTTAAATTTACCTTAACTGGAAAAGATGAATTGATTATCAAGGGACTACTAGACAAATTATATATAGGTGGAATCACCAAGGAAGAGGTAGAGAGACAACTATCAGGTTCACAATATGCGAAGGCTAAAACCCGTATTGACTCCGTTTATCAAAAGCGTATGAAAATTGTAGCAGATGAATGGAGAGAATACATGAGGGAAAATAATCTATCCATTGAAGTTATTTGGTTATATGGAGCTTCGGGCGTAGGAAAAACAAGGCTTGCAAAAGACTATGCTTCTAAATATGATGAAGACTATTTTGTTACTGGTTCTAGTAGAGATCCATTTCAGCATTATCAAGGTCAGAAAATTATTATTTTGGACGAATTAAGACCGTCTATATTTCAATACAGTGATTTACTAAAAATGCTTGACCCTTTCAATGATGATGTAATGGGAGCTAGTCGATATTTTGATAAACCACTTACAGCAAATATTTTTATTATCACTTCCCCATATAAACCTAGAGATTTTTATATAAAAATAATAGAGGACAATAAGAAATTTGACTTACATACTGATTCATTCAAGCAACTAGCAAGACGAATAAACTTAGTTTTGTACCTTGATAAAGATTCAATACAAATTGCTTTTTATGACAGCAAGCTAGATAATTTTTTCCTTGAAAAATCAAGCAAAGAACCGAATCCATATATTGAAGTAACAAAGAATGAGGATCTACTACAAATTTTGAAATCAGAAAAATTATATAAACAGGTACTCAATGGGATTAAAAATAAACCAGACAAAGTAAATAATAACAAGCCAAAAGACCATTCGCAAACTGTCTTATTCTAAGTATCTCTTTTTTCTCAAAAAAAGAACAGAGAGGAGTATCAACACATGGAAAACAAGGAATGTTTCCCTTTTCCGTATTTACTAACAAGAGAACAGGCATCCCGTTTTTTAGGAATAGACCCAAAATCATTTGATAAATATATTCGTTCAAATAAGCATCTTGAACGTTTCTTGATTGGTCGACAAGAACGATACACAATAAAGTCTTTAATAAATTTTATCGAGAGACACTCTGTTTAAATTACTAATAGTTGATAATATGCCAAATCCAGAATACAATACGGGTGTATTCAACTGGCATCTATCAACTATTTTTATGAGAGGGATTGATAGCATGGCTAGTATTATAAAAAGAGGAACATCGTATCGGGCGCAAGTTTCCTTATACAAACAAGGAAAACATAAAAAGCTTTCTAAAACTTTTCCGACAAAGAAGGAAGCACAACTTTGGGCATTAGAAATGGAATTAGCGAAAGGAGAAGGCAAAGAAATTGCACAAAGAACAACAACCTTTGCGGATTTTTTCGAGAATTGGATTTACCTTGTAAAAGTAAATGATGTTAAGGAAACAACATTTCAAAATTATGTTCGTACTTTAGGGGTTATCAGAAACTTATTTCAGGATATCCAACTAAAAGACTTAAATGATATTGTCGTTCAAAAGAAAATTGACGAATATGCGAAAACACATTCTCGAAAAACAACACATGAGGTTCTTCTTAAAATAAAAACATCTTTGCGTGATGCATATGCTCGTGGCTATATTTCAAATGATTTTGCTCGTCTAGTAAAAACACGTGGGGAAAATCCACCTAAGCGAAACAGAGCTTTATCTATAACCGAATTTAAAAAGCTTCGTAATTACGTTTTAAAGCATCCAGAAGAGGAATTTAACTTACTTGTATTACTTGCCTTAGAAACGGGTATGCGACGGGGGGAATTATTAGCTATTCGCCCAGAAAGTCTATATGAATACGGAATAGAAGTTAGGCACTCAATCAGTCCTACTTCCAATGATACTTCACTAAAGACACAAAATGCAAAACGTGATGTTTCTATAAACAAAGAAGTTTATCTCCTTATTAGCAAGATTCCTGTTAAGGAAAATGGTTATATTTTTGGCTTTGGCGGCTTTAAACAATCCGAACGATTAGCAGAGTTATTGAAAGGGTTAAACATTAAAAGAACTACCTTTCACGGTCTGAGAGATACACACGCATCTTTTTTATTTGCCCAAGATATAGATATTGCTTATGTTTCAAAAAGATTAGGACACATAAACATTCAGACAACGCAAAATTATTATCTGGAATTAATGCCAGAAAAAAAGCACCAGCAAGATGCCGATGCTTTAAATCTGTTAAGTTCTTTATGAGGTTTAAGCTGATTTGCACCAACTTGAACCAAAAAACTTTTGTAAACGTTGATGCAATAAGAAATTGATTAACGTTTTGAGAACTGAGGTGCACGACGTGCGCCTTTAAGACCGTATTTTTTACGCTCTTTCATACGTGCGTCACGAGTTAATAGACCTGCACGTTTTAATGTTAGACGGTATTCTGGATCAGCTTTTAATAAAGCGCGAGAAATACCGTGACGAATAGCACCAGCTTGACCAGTGTATCCACCACCATTTACGTTTACAAGTACATTGTAGTTACCTAAAGTTTCTGTTGCAACTAGAGGTTGTTTCACTACTTCACGTAATGCAGCAAATGGGATATAGTTTTCAAAATCACGACCGTTAATAATAACGCGTCCTTCGCCTGGAACTAGGCGTACGCGCGCTACTGAACTCTTACGACGTCCAGTGCCATAGTATTGAACCTGTGCCAAAGTAAGCCCTCCTTTAATTAATTATCCGCGAAGTTCGTAAACTTCTGGTTGTTGTGCTTGGTGTGGATGCTCTGCTCCAGCATACACGTTTAATTTCTTAGACACTTGACGTCCTAAACGTCCTTTTGGAAGCATGCCTTTAATTGCAAGCTCTAACATTTGTACAGGGTAGTTTGTACGCATTTCTAGAGCTGTTCTTTGCTTAAGTCCACCTGGGTGGTTAGTGTGACGGTAGTAAATTTTATCGTTTAATTTATTACCTGTTAAATGAATTTTCTCAGCGTTAATAATAATTACATGATCACCCGTGTCAACGTGTGGTGTAAATGTAGGTTTGTGTTTACCACGTAAAATGGATGCTACTTCAGTAGATAGGCGACCTAAAGTTTGACCTTCAGCATCAACCACATACCATTTACGCTCAACTTCGTTAGCTTTTGCCATAAAAGTCGTACGCATGTGTTTCCCTCCTCGTTATCTTTTCCATAGAAAAAATCTATTGTTTATCTTAAACACGATTTCCTTCCGGGGCTAATCGTGGTTTTAGAAACAATACCATATGTTATGATATACTTTTGAGTTTCTAATGTCAAGCAAATGTTACACCAGGATTAGTTGTTATAGTTTACCTGCCATAAGTAAAGTCCATGACCTGGAGCCATCTTTCCAGCAAACTGGCGATTTTGTTTCGCTAAAATCTCTGGAATACTATCAGGATCAAGCTTTCCTTGGCCTACGCTAAGTAACGTACCAACAATAATTCTGACCATATTATATAAAAATCCATTACCTACAAAGCGAAAAATTAATTCATCGTCTTGCTCAATTAATTCGATTTCATAAATTGTTCGCACTTTATCTTTTTTGTCAGTTTTTGCCGAACAAAAAGAAGTAAAGTCATGCGTTCCAATAAAATAAGGAATCGCTTTTCTTATAGAGTTTATTTCGAGCGGATATGGATATTGATATACATAATTTCTACGAAATACATCCGCAGTCTTTGATAATAATACACGATAGCGATATTCTTTTTTCTCGACACCGTAACGTGCATGAAATTCTTCTGTTTTTTTCTCTACCTGCCTGATAATAATATCATCCGGCAACATTGTATTTAAAGCATTACTCCATTGCCACTCTTCAAGAGACAAAGGTGTATCAAAGTGTATCACTTGTCCTTTGGCGTGAACGGTAGAATCCGTTCTGCCTGATGCCTGCACACGAACAAGTTCTCCTTTATGCAACTTCTGCAATGCTTTCTCTATTTCTTGTTGAACAGTACGATGCTGTGGTTGAATTTGGTAACCACAAAAATGAATGCCATCATATGCAACTGTACATTTTATTCTTTCCATTTCTCTATTCTCCATTACGACCGCACCCATGCCAAAATACAAGCTAAACAAAGTAAGCTTACAATTGTTACTGTATCACTTATTTTCCAGCGTAGTTGCCTAAATTTAGTACGTCCTTCGCCACTTTTATATCCACGAGATTCCATCGCAATCGCTAAGTCCTCTGCACGCTTAAAAGCACTGATAAATAGTGGAACGAGTAGTGAGATAATAGCTTTCATCCTATCTTTTATCGGTCCTCCAGCAAAATCAATACCACGTGACGCCTGCGCTTTCATAATTTTACTCGTTTCATCCATTAATGTGGGGATAAATCGAAGAGAAATTGACATCATTAATGCGATTTCATGAACAGGAACTTTCATACGCTTCAACGGCTTTAATAACGTCTCTAAACCATCTGTAATCTCAATTGGTGTCGTTGTTAACGTTAATAATGTCGTCATTAAAATAATAACGAAAAATCGTATAGAAATGTAGATCCCTTGCTCTAATCCTTTTTCATGTATCGAAAACCAACCAAGCTGGAATAGTACTTCCCCTTCTTTATTTGTAAAAATATGCAGGAAAAATGTAAAAAGAAAAATCCATAAAATTGGTTTTAAGCCCGAAAGCACATAACGAATCGGCACTTTTGCAAAAAATAAAGCAATGAGTGCATATAAAAATAAAAATCCATATGAAATCGCATTATTTGCTAAGAAAACAACAAATACATATAAAAAGACAATCAACAGCTTCGTACGAGGATCAAGTTGATGAATGAGTGACTGACCTGGAATGTATCTCCCAATAATCAACTGCTGCATGATTCATGACCACCTTTTCGTAACACCTGCACAACTTCATGAGTAAGATCCTCTAAAGATAAGGTAGCCTTCGAAATTGAAATACCAAACTTCTCTTCAATTGCACGTTTATACTTTAAAGACATTGGAAGATCCACACCGATTTGTTCTAATTCATCAGCATGTGAAAATACTTCCTCTGCTCTTCCTTGCAAAAAGACCGTTCCTTTATGCATGACCACTATTTGATCTGCATACTTAGCGGCATCCTCCATATTATGGGTAACAAGAATGACTGTAAGCCCCTGCTCCTTATGCAAATTGTAAAACATCTCCATGAGCTCGTGCTGTCCTTTCGGATCAAGCCCTGCTGTAGGTTCATCTAATACAAGCACTTCGGGTTCCATCGCAAGTACACCTGCGATTGCAACACGCCTCATTTGCCCACCGCTTAATTCAAACGGAGAACGTGCTAATAACTCTATGTCCAATCCAACAAGCTGGATTGCATCTTTCGCCTTTTGTTTCGCCTCTTCTTCAGATACACCAAAATTAGTAGGCCCAAAACAAATGTCCTTTTCAACTGTTTCTTCAAATAGTTGATGTTCTGGAAACTGAAAGACAACCCCTACTTTTTTTCGTAGCGGCTTAAGTTTCTTCTCTTTCTTCCCTGCTGAAATTAAATGTTCACCAATTTGAACCGTACCATTTGTCGGCTGCAATAAACCATTTAAATGTTGAATCATCGTCGACTTACCTGAACCAGTATGACCGATAATGGCATAATAGCCCCCACTTGGAAACGACACGTCTACATCATAAAGTGCGCGTCTTTCAAATGGAGTTTTATATTGATAACGATGTTCTACTTTTTGGAATGTAATCTCCAAAGTTCGTTCACCAAGCTTTCCATTGTAAGATGCGTATTTTGCAAGTGAATTTCATTTCTTTTTAATAATTCTGCTATTTTCACCGAAAAAGGTACATCTAATCCAATCTCTTGGAGCATATGAGAGGATTTGAAAATTTTCTCTGGAATACCTTCCTCTAATATTTCTCCCTTGTTCAAAATAATAATACGGTCTGACTGTGCCGCTTCTTCTAAATCGTGCGTAATCGATAACACCGTAATACCCTTTTGATTAACAAGTTGTCTGACCGTTTCTACTACTTCACGTCTCCCCTGAGGGTCTAACATTGAAGTTGCTTCATCTAGTATTAAAATAGATGGCTGAAGTGCTAGAACACCTGCTATTGCGACTCGCTGCTTTTGTCCACCAGATAACGAATGGGGTTCTTCATTTAAAAAATCTTCCATACGGACAAGTTGCAGAGCTTGTTCTAGTCTTTCTATCATCTGCTCCCTTGGCATTCCGATGTTCTCTAGGCCGAATACAACGTCATCTTGTACTGTCGTTCCAACAAATTGATTATCTGGATTTTGAAATACCATCCCAATTTGCTTTCGAACATCCCATACTGTTTCCTCTGATAAAATCATTGTATCATTTAAAGTAATTGTCCCTGATTCCGGTAAAAATAAGCCATTCAATAATTTTGCAAGTGTAGACTTCCCTGAACCATTTTGTCCAATAACAGATACCCATTCTCCTTCATATAAGGAAAACGAAACATCTTTTAATGCATAAGAGGCTGCCCCAGGATATTGAAATGATATATTTTCTGTCCGAAGTTTCTCTTTTTTCAATACAAGGCACCCTTTCTTCCGCCAAGTTAGCCTATTTTTTTATACTTAAAAAAAAAGGGCCATGACCAGTTACTTGAAAAGAACTGTCCTGCCCTTTTAATCATCATTATACTAACTCGATAATTACCATTGGTGCTGCGTCTCCGCGACGTGGACCAATTTTTGCAATACGAGTGTATCCGCCTTGGCGCTCAGCATAGCGTGGAGCTACATCAGCGAATAATTTTTGAAGTGCATCTTGACCAGTCTCAGCGTTAGCAACCTCATTACGGATGAAAGCTGCTGCTTGACGACGAGCATGAAGATCTCCGCGTTTACCTAAAGTGATCATTTTTTCCACTACAGAACGAAGTTCTTTTGCACGAGTTTCTGTCGTTTGGATGCGCTCGTTGATAATTAAATCAGTAGCTAAATCACGTAACATAGCTTTACGTTGCGCACTTGTACGGCCTAATTTTCTGTATGCCATTCGTAGTTCCCTCCTTTGTTGATGGGTTTAAATCCTCAGTCGTCTTTACGTAAACCTAAACCTAATTCCTCAAGTTTATGTTTAACTTCTTCTAGGGATTTACGTCCTAAGTTACGAACTTTCATCATATCTTCTTCTGTTTTGTTCGCAAGCTCTTGTACAGTATTAATTCCTGCACGTTTTAGGCAATTATAAGAACGAACAGAAAGATCTAGTTCTTCGATAGTCATCTCAAGAACTTTTTCTTTTTGATCTTCTTCCTTCTCGACCATAATCTCAGCATTTTGTGCTTCGTCAGTTAAACCAACAAAGATATTTAAATGCTCAGTTAAGATTTTGGCACCTAAAGAGATAGCTTCTTTTGGCCCGATGCTTCCATCCGTCCATACATCAAGCGTAAGCTTATCATAATTAGCCACTTGTCCGACACGTGTCTTTTCCACTTGGTAAGTCACACGTGATACTGGAGTATAAATAGAATCAATAGGAATTACTCCTATTGGTTGATCTTCGCTTTTATTTGCAACAGCTGGCGTATACCCACGGCCACGCTTTGCAGTTAAACGCATGCGGAAATGCGCATTTTTTGCTAACGTTGCAATGTGTAAATCTGGATTTAAGATTTCAACATCACTATCGTGAGTAATATCAGCAGCTGTGACAATACCTTCGCCCTGTACATCGATTTCCAACGTCTTCTCTTCTTCAGAGTAGATTTTAAGAGCTAACTTTTTCAAGTTTAAGATCATCGTAGTAACATCCTCTACTACGCCCTCTACTGTTGAAAATTCGTGTAAAACGCCATCGATTTGGATAGCAGTTACAGCGGCACCAGGGAGTGAGGATAAAAGAATACGACGTAAGGAGTTACCCAAAGTAGTACCATATCCACGCTCAAGCGGTTCAATCACGAATTTGCCATACTTAGCATCTTCGTTAAGTTCAACCGTTTCGATTTTCGGTTTTTCGATTTCAATCATTAACTAAACCCTCCTTCAAAACGTCGAAACCCCGGTTAAACAAAGGAAGAACCTCTGTTTAACCGAAAGTCCCCCTTAGGCAGTTCCCGATTGTGCACAACAAGCGATGTTTCTGTACGAAATTTCTCGATAATGCATCATATCCATTATAGACAAAAGGGAAAATTCTATACAGAAAAATTACACACGACGACGTTTTGGTGGACGACATCCATTATGAGGAACTGGAGTAACATCTCTAATTGCTGTTACTTCTAGACCTGCCGCTTGAAGAGCACGAATTGCAGCTTCACGACCAGCACCAGGACCTTTAACAGTAACCTCTAAAGTTTTTAAACCATGCTCCATTGCAACTTTAGAAGCAGCTTCAGCAGCCATTTGCGCAGCGAATGGAGTAGATTTACGAGATCCACGGAAACCAAGTGCACCAGCACTAGACCAAGAAAGTGCGTTACCGTGAGTATCTGTAAGTGTTACGATTGTGTTGTTGAAAGTAGAACGAATATGAGCTATACCAGCTTCAATATTCTTTTTCACACGTTTTTTACGAGTGTTTGTTTTACGTGCCATTGTTAGTTCAACCTCCTTTACTTATTATTTCTTTTTATTTGCTACTGTACGACGTGGACCTTTACGTGTACGAGCATTGTTTTTAGAGTTTTGACCACGAACTGGTAAACCACGACGGTGACGAAGACCACGGTAAGAACCGATCTCCATTAGACGTTTAATGTTAAGAGATACTTCACGACGAAGGTCTCCCTCAACTTTAATACGATCGATGATATCACGGATACGTCCTAATTCATCTTCCGATAAATCACGAACTCGTGCTTCCGAAGAAATACCAGCTTCTGTAAGAATTTTTTCAGCAGTTGGGCGACCAATGCCGAATACGTAAGTTAAAGAAATAACAACGCGCTTGTCACGAGGAATATCTACACCTGCGATACGTGCCATTATGAATGCACCTCCTTCTGATTAACCTTGTTTTTGTTTATGTTTAGGGTTTTCACAAATAACCATTACTTTTCCACGTCTACGAATAACTTTACATTTTTCGCAGATTGGTTTAACTGACGGTCTTACTTTCATGTCTCGAACCTCCTTAAAGATTACGGAGTGCTATATTATTTAAAACGGTACGTAATACGACCACGATTTAAATCGTACGGAGATAATTCTACCGTAACTTTGTCTCCTGGTAAAATACGAATGAAGTTCATACGGATTTTACCAGAAACGTGAGCCAATACGACATGCCCATTCTCTAATTCTACTTTGAACATAGCATTTGGCAACGTTTCAAGAACGGTACCTTCGACTTCAATTACATCATCTTTAGCCATTCAATAGTTCTCCCTTCTTCAAATCAGTAACATTTTACACTGCTCTGAAATCCCGGAGAGCCAGCTACTTATAAAGTGGTAAGGATTTCGTATCCTGCTTCTGTAAGAGCAATCGTGTGCTCAAAGTGGGCACACCATTTACCATCTACCGTTACCACTGTCCAGTCATCAGATAGTGTTTTTACATATCGTCTTCCTTGATTCACCATCGGCTCAACACAGATGACCATTCCCGGCTTTAATCTAGGGCCTCTATTTGGTGGACCATAGTGCGGGATTTGAGGGTCCTCATGTAAGTCTTGCCCGATTCCGTGACCAACATACTCCCTAACGATCGAGAATCCATTCTCTTCAGCATGGGTTTGAACCGCATGTGAGATATTTGATAATCTTTCGCCTGGTTTTACTTGTTCTAGACCAAGATACAACGATTTTTCTGTGACATCAAGTAACTTTTGAACAGATTCAGAAATGTTTCCAACTGGATATGTCCATGCAGAATCTCCATGGTACCCATTGTATTTCGCACCAATATCGATACTGATGATATCGCCCTCTTCGAGCTTACGCTTCCCTGGAATCCCGTGTACAAGCTCTTCATTTACAGAAGCACATATGCTCCCCGGAAATCCGTTATATCCTTTAAAAGATGGCATAGCACCATATTTTCGAATCGTCTTTTCCGCTATTTGATTGAGCTCTTTCGTTGTAATTCCTGGAGTAATATGTTGTTTCAACTCTTGATGAGTTAAAGCAACGATCCTGCCAGCTTCTCGCATGATTTCTATCTCGCGAGGAGTTTTGCAGATGATCATTACGCTAAGCACCCGATGAGAACATCGATATCAGCAAATACTTTATTGATATCTTGCTCACCATTAATGCTTTCTAAGTAACCAAGCTCCCCGTAGAAATCAAGCAAAGGTTTTGTTTGCTTAATATTTACATCTAAACGATTTGCTACAGTTTCCTCGTTGTCATCAGAGCGTTGATATAATTCGCCACCACATTTATCGCACACATCAGCTTTTGCTGGCGGATTGAATTCTAAGTGGTAAGTCGCACCGCACTCTTTACAAATGCGACGACCTGTAAGGCGTGTTAATAACAACCCTGAATCCACATTAATGTTTAAAACATAATCGATTTTTTTGCCAAGATCTTTCATAATCTCTTCAAGAGCTGATGCTTGTGCAACAGTTCGTGGGAAACCATCTAATAAGAATCCTTTAATACAGTCTTCTTGACTTAAACGTTCACGAACAATTCCGATTGTAACTTCATCTGGAACAAGCGCACCTTTATCAATAAAAGATTTTGCTTGTAAACCAAGTTCAGTTTCAGCCTTCATAGCTGCACGGAACATATCTCCCGTTGAGATGTGAGGGATGTTATACTTGGCAACAATCTGTTCGGCTTGTGTACCTTTACCAGCACCAGGAAGCCCCATTAAAATTAAGTTCATCCTTGTTCCCCCTCAGTACATGAGCATGTAGGGAAGATAATTCTTCCCACTTACTCACTGCTTGATAAACCCTTTGTAATGGCGTTTTACTAATTGGCTTTCTAGCTGCTTCATTGTTTCTAAAGCAACGCCGACAACGATTAACATACTCGTTCCGCCAATCTGTGCAGATGGAGGAAGATTTCCCAATTTCGTAAAGATAACTGGTAAGATTGCAATCGCTGCTAGGAAAATTGATCCCACAAAGGTCAAACGATACAAGATTTTTGTTAGATATTGTTCTGTATTCTTACCCGGACGAATACCTGGAACATATCCACCTTGCTTGTTTAGATTCTCTGACATTTGCTCTGGATTAACCTGAACAAATGCATAGAAGTATGTGAAGGCCACAATGAGCGCAACATATATGATCATTCCCACTGGGTGAGAATAGTTAAAGTTTGCAATAATCCACTGCGATACATCATGTTTCGGGAAGAACTGTGCAATAGTTGGAGGCGTAATTAAGAATGAAACAGCAAAAATGACTGGAATAACACCCGCACTATTTACCTTAAGTGGTAAATGAGTGTTTTGTGCTCCAGCATGATTCCCATTCCCTCCTGTTACACGCTTCGCGTATTGAATTGGGATCTTTCTAACAGCCTGTTGAATGAAAATAACACCAACAATAACTGCTAGCACAGCTAGTAAAATCAATGCAACTTTAACGATACTCATGAACAATTGATCTCCGATATTTTGAAACTGTTGTTGATACACTTGAGATATAACACTTGGGATCGCTGCGGCAATACCACCAAAGATAAGAATGGAAATACCATTACCTACACCTTTAGATGTAATCTGTTCACCTAACCACATTAAAAATGCAGTACCAGCAGTCAGTACCGTAGCAATGTATAAATAAGTGCTCCAACCTGGATTCAAAATTAATTGCCCACCTACCATACCGTTAAAACCGATTGACATACCAAACCCCTGAATAAACGCAAGAACAATTGTAAAGTAACGCGTGAATTGCGTTAGTTTACGACGGCCCATTTCGCCTTGCTTCGACCATTCCGAAAATTTAGGAACAACATCCATCTGCAATAATTGCACGATGATGGATGCTGTAATATACGGCATGATTCCCATCGCGAAGATGGAGAAGTTCTTCAAGGCGCCACCGCCAAATGTATTTAGGATACCTAAGGCATTTAATTGATCTTGTGCTTTCAGTACGTCTCCATTTGTAAATGGCACTGGGATAAACGTGCCAATTCTGAATACGACTAACATCGCTAAAGTGAATAATATTTTACGTCTTATCTCAGCAACGCGCATAAAGTTGGAGATTGTACGAAACATTAGATCACCTCAACTGATCCGCCAGCTGCTTCAATTGCTTCTTTAGCACTTGAAGAGAACTTGTGCGCTTTAACAGTTAATTTTTTCTCTACTGCTCCGCTTGCAAGAATTTTAACACCGTCGTTTAATTTGCTGATAACGCCAGTTTCCAGCAATAATTCAGGTGTTACTTCTGTACCATCTTCAAAACGATTTAACGTTGATAAGTTTACAATAGTAAACTCTTTACGGTTAATGTTTGTGAAGCCGCGTTTTGGTAAACGACGGAATAGTGGAGTTTGACCACCTTCGAAGCCAAGACGAACACCGCCGCCAGAACGTGCGTTTTGTCCTTTATGACCTCTACCAGCAGTTTTACCGTTACCAGAACCGATACCACGACCGACACGGTTACGTACTTTACGAGAACCTTCTGCAGGTTTTAATTCATGAAGTTTCATTCCCAGGCACCTCCTTATATTAATGAGTTATCCTTAAGCTTCTTTTACAGTTATAAGGTGAGAAACTTTGTTGATCATACCAAGAATAGCAGGAGTTTCTTCCTTAACTACAGTTGAATTCAACTTTTTAAGACCTAAAGCTTCTACCGTCGCACGTTGATCTTGTGGACGACCAATTACACTACGAGTGAGGGTAATTTCTAACTTTTTCGCCATTTGTTTTCCCTCCTTAACCTAGTAGCTCTTCTACAGATTTACCGCGTAATTTTGCAACATCTTCAGCGCGCTTAAGTTCGCTTAATCCGTTCACAGTAGCGCGAATCATGTTGATTGGTGTGTTAGTACCAAGAGATTTCGAAAGAATATCTTGTACACCAGCTAATTCTAGTACCGCACGAACAGGTCCACCAGCAATAACACCAGTACCCTCAGCAGCAGGTTTTAAGAATACTTCACCAGCTCCAAAATGACCGTTGATTGTGTGTGGAATTGTTGTACCAACTAATGGTACTGCGATTAGGTTTTTCTTAGCGTCTTCGATAGCTTTACGGATTGCGTCTGGTACCTCTTGTGCTTTACCAGTACCGAATCCAACATGACCGTTTTTATCGCCAACTACAACTAGTGCAGCAAAGCGGAAACGACGACCACCCTTAACAACTTTCGCGACACGATTTATCGTAACTACACGTTCTTCAAGTTCTAATTTACTTGGGTCAATGCGTTGCATCAATTTTCCCTCCTTTGACCATTAAAATTGTAATCCAGCCTCACGAGCAGCTTCAGCTAGAGCTTTAACACGGCCATGGTATAAGTAACCACCGCGATCAAATACTACTTCTTTAACGCCTTTCTCTACAGCACGCTTAGCAACTGATTCTCCAACTTTCGTAGCAGCTTCAGTATTGCTAGTACCGTTAAGAGCAAGGTCTTTATCAAGAGTAGATGCACTTACTAATGTTACACCATTTACATCATCAATAACTTGAGCGTAAATATGTTGGTTAGAACGGTACACGTTTAAACGTGGACGTTCTGCAGTACCAGTAAGTTTAGCACGTACACGTGCATGTCTTTTCTTACGAGTCGCATTTTTAGCAGCTTTAGTGATCATTCTTGTCACTCCTTTCTTTCACCTAACGGGTTTACTTAGCAGTTTTACCTTCTTTACGACGAACAACTTCGCCTTCGTAACGAATACCTTTACCTTTATATGGTTCAGGAGCACGTACAGCACGGATGTTAGCAGCAAATTCGCCAACACGTTGCTTGTCGATACCTTTAATTACGATTTTAGTTGGTACAGGTACTTCAACTTCAAGTCCTGCTTCTGGAGTCATTTCTACTGGATGAGAATAACCTACGCTTAAAACAAGTTTATCACCTTGTTTTTGAGCACGGTAACCAACACCGACTAATTCAAGTCCGCGTGCAAAACCTGTAGTTACACCTTCAACCATGTTTCCGATTAAAGCACGAGTTGTACCGTGTAATGCACGGTGTTCCTTCTGTTCAGATGGACGCTCAACTGTTAGTGTATTTTCTTCAATTTTGATAGACATATCAGTTTTGAAAGTACGAGTTAATTCACCTTTAGGGCCTTTTACTGTTACAGTATTGTCTTCTGCAACTGTAATAGTAACACCTGCAGGGATTTCAAGAATCTTTTTACCAATACGAGACATGTGGTCACACCTCCGTTCGTTTTAAATATATATTACCAAACGTATGCTACTACTTCTCCACCAGTTTGTAATTGACGAGCGTCTTTGTCCGTCATTACTCCCTTAGATGTAGAAACAAGAGCGATACCTAATCCGTTAAGTACACGAGGTACTTCATCAGCTTTTGCGTAAACGCGTAAGCCAGGTTTACTGATACGTTTTAATCCAGTGATTACACGTTCATTGTTTGCACCATATTTCAGGAAAATACGAAGGATACCTTGTTTGTTATCCCCGATGTATTCTACATCACGAATGAAACCTTCACGTTTTAAAAGATCAGCGATCTCTTTTTTGATTTTAGAAGCAGGAACCTCTAATTTCTCATGACGTACCATGTTCGCATTACGGATGCGAGTAAGCATGTCTGCAATTGGATCTGTCATCACCATGTGTTTTACCTCCTTCCCATTTGTGGGTTTTACCAACTAGCTTTTTTAACACCAGGAATTTGACCTTTATATGCAAGTTCACGGAAACAAATACGGCAAAGCTTAAATTTGCGGTATACAGAATGCGGACGACCGCAGCGTTCGCAACGTGTATACTCTTGTACTTTAAACTTAGGAGTACGCTTTTGTTTCGCGATCATAGATTTTTTAGCCACGTTTTCGCCTCCTCTACTTAGCGTTGGCTTCCATTATTTTTGGAATGGCATACCGAATTGTGTTAAAAGTTCACGAGCTTCTTCATCAGTTTTCGCTGTAGTAACGATTACGATGTCCATACCTCGGACTTTACTTACTTTATCATAATCAATCTCAGGAAAAATTAGTTGCTCTTTAACACCTAATGTGTAGTTCCCACGACCATCAAATGATTTCTTAGAAACACCACGGAAATCACGTACACGTGGTAAAGAAACTGATACTAATTTGTCGAAGAACTCATACATTTGCTGACCGCGTAAAGTTACTTTCGCACCGATTGGCATACCTTCACGAAGACGGAAACCAGCGATTGATTTTTTAGCGCGAGTTACAACAGGTTTTTGACCTGCGATTTGAGTTAATTCTTCTACTGCATTGTCTAAAGCTTTTGAGTTAGATACCGCGTCACCAACACCAGTGTTGATTACGATCTTTTCGATTTTCGGTACTTCCATCACAGATTTATAGTTAAACTTGCTCATTAGAGCAGGAGTAATTTCCTTTTGGAACTTCTCTTTAAGGCGATTCAATGAAGTGACCTCCTTTCTTAAGAAAATTATTTATCTAATAATTCACCAGATTTTTTTGCAATACGCACTTTTTTACCATCTTCTACTTTGAAGCCTACGCGAGTAGGTTCGCCTGTTTTCGGATCTAATACCATAACATTAGAAACGTGAATAGGTGCTTCTTTCGTAATAATTCCACCTTGTGGATTTAATTGAGATGGCTTAGAGTGTTTTTTAACGATGTTAACACCCTCAACGATAACACGGTTTTGCTTTGGGAAAGCCACAAGGATAACACCTTGTTTTCCTTTGTCTTTACCAGTGATTACCTGAACTTTATCACCTTTTTTTACATGCATCTTAATTCTGCACCTCCTTAGCAAGGCAATACCTTAAATTATAGAACTTCTGGAGCTAAAGAAACGATCTTCATGAAGTTGCTATCACGTAATTCACGAGCTACTGGTCCGAAGATACGAGTACCACGTGGGCTCTTATCGTCTTTGATGATAACCGCTGCGTTTTCATCAAATTTAATGTAAGAACCGTCCGGACGACGAGCTCCGCTCTTCGTACGTACCACTACTGCCTTAACAACGTCACCTTTTTTAACAACGCCACCTGGTGTTGCTTGTTTTACCGTAGCAACGATAATATCACCAATATAAGCATATTTACGACCAGAGCCGCCTAATACTTTAATTGTTAAAAGTTCGCGGGCACCAGAGTTGTCAGCAACTTTCAAACGAGATTCTTGTTGGATCATGTTATGAAACCTCCCTTCGGACTAAAAATTCCGATTCGTCTATTTAGATAACAACCGCTTCTTCAACGATTTCAACTAAACGGAAACGCTTAGTAGCAGAAAGCGGGCGAGTTTCCATGATTTTAACGATATCGCCAAGTTTCGCTTGGTTTTGCTCATCATGGGCTTTATACTTTTTAGAATACTTAACACGTTTTCCGTACAAGGAATGAGTTTTGTAAGTTTCAACTAAAACTGTAATCGTTTTGTCCATTTTGTCAGAAACAACACGACCAGTATAAACTTTGCGTTGGTTACGTTCGCTCACTATGCAAACCTCCCCTCAATTTATCGATTAATTCCGATCTCTCTTTCACAAACTACAGTTTTCATACGAGCAATCGCTTTACGTACTTCACGGATGCGAGTTGGATTCTCTAATTGTCCTGTAGCAAGTTGGAAGCGAAGATTAAACAACTCTTCCTTTAAAGCTTTAACTTTTGTTTCGATTTCGGCAGTGGTTAATTCACGAATATCATTAGTTTTCATTAGATTCACCACCATTTACTTCACGTTTTACGAATTTACATTTCACTGGTAATTTGTGAGCTGCAAGACGTAATGCTTCGCGTGCTACCTCTTCAGATACACCCGCAATTTCAAACATAATTTTCCCAGGTTTTACTACTGCTACCCAGCCTTCTGGTGCCCCTTTACCGGAACCCATACGTACTTCTAGAGGTTTTGCAGTGTAAGGTTTAGAAGGGAAAATTTTAATCCATACTTTACCGCCACGTTTCATGTGACGAGTCATTGCACGACGAGCAGCTTCGATTTGACGGTTTGTAATCCATGAAGCAGCTAGTGCTTGTAAACCGAATTCACCAAAAGCGATTTCAGTTCCACCTTTTGCACGACCACGCATTTTACCACGATGCTCTCTACGATATTTTACGCGTTTAGGCATTAACATATTATTTTCCTCCTTCCTCAGAAGCTTTCTTTTTTGTAGGAAGGACTTCTCCACGGTAGATCCATACTTTTACGCCTAATTTACCGTATGTTGTATCAGCTTCAACTGCTGCATAGTCAATATCAGCGCGAAGTGTATGAAGTGGAACAGTTCCTTCACTGTAAGATTCTGCACGAGCGATATCAGCTCCGCCAAGACGACCAGAAACCTGTGTTTTAATACCTTTTGCTCCTGCACGCATAGCACGTTGAATAACTTGCTTTTGTGCACGACGGAATGATACACGGTTTTCTAATTGACGAGCGATGTTTTCGCCTACTAATTTAGCGTTAAGATCAGCTCTCTTAACTTCTAAAATGTTGATGTGTACACGCTTGCCCGTTAATTGGTTAAGAGCTTTACGAAGCGCTTCAACTTCAGTACCACCTTTACCAATTACCATACCAGGTTTCGCAGTGTGAATTGTAACATTTACACGATTTGCTGCACGTTCGATTTCTACTTTAGCAACAGCAGAATCTTTTAAGCGTACAGTAATGTACTCACGGATTTTGATGTCTTCATGTAATAACGTAGCATAATCTTTCTCAGCGAACCAACGAGATTCCCAGTCGCGGATAATACCGACACGAAGACCAATTGGATTAACCTTCTGACCCATCGATTATCCCTCCTTCTTTTCTGATACCACAACTGTGATGTGGCTTGTGCGTTTGTTAATTTGGCTTGCACGACCCATTGCACGTGGACGGAAACGTTTCAACGTTGGACCTTCGTCAACGAAGACTTTTTCAACAACTAGGTTGTTAATATCCATCTCATAATTGTGCTCTGCATTTGCGATTGCAGATTTTAAAACTTTTTCTACAACTGGAGAAGCAGTTTTTGGTGTGTGGTTAAGGATAGCAATCGCTTCACCCACTTGCTTACCTCGGATTAAGTCTACTACTAAACGAACCTTACGAGGAGCAATACGAACTGTTCTCACTACTGCTTTAGCTTGCATTGAAGTGCCTCCTCTCATTATCTTCTAGTTTTCTTATCGTCAGCAAGGTGACCTTTATACGTACGAGTTGGTGCGAATTCACCTAACTTATGGCCAACCATATCCTCAGTGATGTACACAGGTACGTGTTTACGACCATCATATACAGCAATTGTATGTCCGATGAACTGAGGGAAGATTGTTGAACGGCGAGACCAAGTTTTAACAACTTGTTTTTGCTCAGATGCAACTAATTTTTCCATTTTGTTCATTAAGTGATCATCGACAAATGGTCCTTTTTTTAAGCTACGAGCCATTTTGGTGCCTCCCTTCGTGATTGGCGTACGGTTCTTGAAGCGAACCGTACTACAATCCCATTATTTTTTACGACGACGAACGATAAATTTATCAGACGCTTTGTTTTTCTTACGAGTCTTGAATCCAAGAGTTGGTTTACCCCATGGAGACATTGGAGACTTACGTCCGATTGGAGAGCGACCTTCACCACCACCGTGTGGGTGATCAACCGGGTTCATTACAGAACCACGAACTGTTGGACGCTTACCTAACCAGCGAGAGCGACCTGCTTTACCGATTTTGATAAGTTCGTGTTGTTCGTTACCAACTTGACCGATTGAAGCGCGACAAGCAGATAATACTAAACGTACTTCACCAGAAGTTAAACGTACAAGTACGTATTTTCCTTCTTTACCAAGTACTTGAGCAGATGTACCAGCAGAACGAACTAATTGTCCGCCACGACCAGGCTTAAGCTCGATGTTATGAACAACAGTACCTACTGGAATGTTGATTAATGGTAATGCGTTACCGATTTTAATGTCAGCTTCAGGGCCAGACACAACTTCCATACCTACTTCTAAAGTTTTAGGAGCAAGAATGTAACGTTTTTCACCGTCAACGTAATTAATTAATGCGATATTCGCAGAGCGGTTTGGATCATATTCGATCGTAGCAACGCGTCCTGGAATTCCATCTTTGTTACGCTTAAAGTCGATGATACGGTATTGACGCTTATGTCCGCCACCTTGATGACGTACAGTAATTTTACCTTGGTTATTACGACCAGCCTTTTTGCTTAAAGGAGCAAGTAAAGACTTTTCCGGTCTGTCGGTCGTGATTTCAGCGAAATCATTCGTAGTCATGTTACGACGACCGTTAGTAGTTGGATTATACTTTTTAATTCCCATCTCAATTTCCCTCCTTCTTTAGTAAGAATTAAACGCCTTGGAAGATTTCGATTTCTTTGCTGTCAGCAGTTAGCTTAACGATTGCTTTACGACGACGGCTAGTAAAACCAGCGTGACGACCAACGCGTTTTGCTTTCGGCTTGTAGTTCATGATATTTACTTTGTCTACATTAACACCAAAGATCGCTTCTATCGCGTCTTTAACTTCTGTTTTATTAGATTTAACGTCCACGTCGAACGTGTATTTTTTTTCAGCCATCATTTCCATAGAACGTTCAGTGATAACTGGGCGCTTAATGATATCACGAGGATCTCTCATTATGCAAGCACCTCCTCTACTTTTTCCACTGCCGCTTTTGTCATGATTAGCTTATCATGATGAAGCACATCTAGCACGTTTACGCCATCAGCAGTGATTACTGTTACTCCTGGGATATTGCGAGCAGATAACTCTACAGATTCGTTTGCATCAGCAGTTACGATAAGAGCTTTCTTCTCAACAGTTAATCCTTTAAGTACTGCTACCATGTCTTTTGTTTTTGGTGCATTTAACACTAGGTCTTCAAGAACTACAATGTTGTTCTCAACTACTTTAGTAGCTAATGCAGATTTGATTGCTAAACGACGAACTTTCTTAGGAAGTTTGTACGCATAGCTTCTTGGTGTAGGTCCGAATACCGTACCACCACCACGCCATTGAGGAGAGCGGATAGAACCTTGACGAGCACGTCCAGTTCCTTTTTGACGCCATGGTTTACGACCACCACCGCGAACTTCAGAGCGAGTTTTTACTTTGTGTGTACCTTGACGTAAAGATGCACGTTGCATCATTACAGCTTCAAATAGTACAGCTTCATTTGGTTCGATACCGAAAATAGCTTCAGCTAATTCGATTTCACCAACCTGTGAACCAGTTTGGTTATATACAGTAACTTTTGGCATTGGAATTCCTCCTTCCTATTGTGAATTATTTGCTAACCTTCACAGCGCCTTGAACAACTACAAGAGATTTCTTAGCACCTGGAACGTTACCTTTTACTAGTAATAAGTTGCGCTCAGTGTCAACTTGAACGATTTCTAAGTTTTGGATAGTAACTTGGTCTCCACCCATACGTCCAGCAAGTTTTTTGCCTTTGAATACACGGTTCGGAGCAACTGGCCCCATTGAACCTGGACGACGGTGATAGCGAGAACCATGAGACATAGGTCCGCGAGATTGTCCGTGGCGTTTAATAACACCTTGGAAACCTTTACCTTTAGAAATTCCTGTTACGTCAACGATTTCACCTGCAGCGAAAACTTCAACTTTTACCTCTTGACCAACCTCTAATCCGTCCACGTCTGCATCGCGGATTTCGCGAATGAAGCGCTTAGGAGTTGTAGATGCTTTAGCAGTGTGGCCTTGTTCAGGTTTGTTAGTTAACTTTTCACGTTTATCTTCAAATCCTAACTGAATTGCGTTGTAGCCATCAGTTTCAGTTGTTTTCTTTTGAAGAACAACGTTTGGATTAGCAGCGATTACCGTTACTGGGATTAACTCACCGTTCTCAGCAAATACTTGAGTCATACCGATCTTTCTTCCTAAGATTCCTTTGGTCATGAGTTACACCTCCTACATTTTTAAGTTATATGAATTATAATTTGATTTCGATATCTACACCAGATGGTAAGTCTAAACGCATTAATGAATCTACTGTTTGTGGAGTAGGACTCACGATGTCGATTAAACGTTTGTGCGTGCGCATTTCGAATTGTTCACGAGAATCTTTGTACTTATGAACAGCACGAAGAATTGTGTAAATAGTCTTCTCAGTTGGTAATGGGATTGGACCAGAAACTGTTGCCCCAGAACGCTTAGCTGTTTCTACAATTTTCTCAGCTGATTGATCAAGAATACGGTGATCATAAGCTTTTAAACGGATACGAATTTTTTCTTTTGCCATTATTTTCCCTCCTTCGTTCGCCTATTTCTAAAATAGACCTTCTCCATGGAAATTTCCCCACACCATGCCATGGCAAAGCGGCCGGGTGTGTCAGCAACCTTCCACTTCATCGCAGTCAAAGACCAACATTGTCTATTATACAATGTTATTCGTCTAGATGCAAGCATCTTTTTGTTTGCATCTGCTTTTCTCTACTTTTGCTATTATACATGGCACTTTAAAGAATATCAAGTTTTCATCTACTCTTATTTAACTTACAGTTTTTGGGTGTCACTTTCGTTTTATATACTATAGAAGAAACTCATTCAAAAATAGAAAATGCATCTCTTTCTTCTATAGTAATAAGCAATAAAAAAACTCAAGGGAGAATCCCTTGAGTTTTTAATAATCTAATTAAAGACTACTCAGCAACGATTGTAGCAACTACACCGTAACCTACTGTACGTCCACCTTCACGAATAGAGAATTTAGTTCCCTCTTCGATAGCGATTGGAGCGATAAGTTCGATAGTCATTTCGATGTTGTCACCAGGCATTACCATTTCAGTACCTTCTGGTAATTGGATGATACCAGTTACGTCAGTTGTACGGAAGTAGAACTGTGGACGGTAGTTAGCGAAGAATGGAGTGTGACGTCCACCTTCTTCTTTAGATAATACGAAAACCTCAGCTTTGAATTTAGCGTGTGCTTTTACAGAGCCAGTTTTAGCAAGAACTTGTCCACGTTGGATGTCTTCACGAGCAACCCCACGAAGTAGAGCACCGATGTTGTCTCCAGCTTGAGCTTGGTCAAGAAGCTTACGGAACATTTCTACACCAGTTACAGTTGTATTAGCATTCTCTTCAGCAAGACCGATGATTTCTACTACGTCACCAACTTTAACGATTCCACGCTCAACACGACCAGTTGCAACTGTACCACGACCTGTGATAGAGAATACATCCTCGATAGGCATTAAGAATGGTTTGTCAGTTTCACGTTCTGGAGTTGGGATGTAAGCATCAACTTCAGCCATTAATTCGATGATTTTTTCTTCCCACTCAGCTTCTCCTTGAAGAGCTTTAAGAGCAGAACCTTTAATTACAGGAATATCGTCGCCTGGGAATCCGTATTCAGATAATAGGTCGCGAACTTCCATTTCAACTAATTCTAATAATTCTTCGTCGTCTACCATGTCGCATTTGTTTAAGAATACAACGATGTAAGGAACACCTACTTGACGAGAAAGAAGGATGTGCTCACGTGTTTGAGGCATTGGACCATCAGCAGCAGATACTACTAAGATACCGCCGTCCATTTGAGCAGCACCAGTGATCATGTTTTTAACATAGTCAGCATGACCTGGGCAGTCAACGTGTGCATAGTGACGAGTTTCAGTTTCGTACTCAACGTGTGCAGTTGAGATTGTGATTCCGCGCTCTCTTTCTTCTGGAGCAGCGTCGATTTGATCGTATCCGCGTGCTTCAGCACCACCAGCTTTTGCAAGAACTGTAGTGATCGCAGCAGTTAATGTAGTTTTACCATGGTCAACGTGGCCGATTGTACCGATGTTAACATGGGGTTTAGAACGTTCGAATTTAGCTTTAGCCATTCTAAATTCCTCCTTAGTTTATATAGGTTATTTTATATTTAGACTAGAAAATGAAACTTAAGTCTCACTTTCTAAGCTTACATAAGTAGTTATACTTGAACAATCGATAAAAATCAATTATTCACCTTTATTTTTTTTAATAATTTCTTCAGAAACAGACTTCGGTACTTCTTCATAATGATCAAATGTCATTGAGAATGTTCCGCGTCCTTGAGTGTTAGAACGTAATGCCGTTGCATAACCGAACATTTCAGAAAGTGGAACCATAGCGCGAACAACTTGTGCGTTACCGCGAGCTTCCATACCTTCTACACGTCCACGACGAGATGTTACGTCACCCATAATGTCACCCATGTACTCTTCAGGAATTACAACTTCAACTTTCATCATTGGCTCAAGAATTACTGGGCTACATTTAGAAACCGCAGCTTTAAGCGCCATAGATGCAGCGATTTTGAACGCCATCTCAGAGGAGTCAACATCATGGTAAGATCCGTCAACTAACGCAGCTTTAATGTCAACTAGTGGATAACCAGCTAGTACACCATTTTTAAGTGAGTCTTCAAGACCCGCTCCAACAGCTGGGATGTATTCACGTGGAACTACACCACCGACAACCTTGTTTTGGAATTCGAATCCTTTACCTTCTTCATTAGGTTCAAACTCAATCCAAACGTGACCGAATTGTCCACGACCACCAGATTGACGAGCGAACTTACCTTCAACTTTCGCAGCAGCGCGGAAAGTCTCACGGTATGCTACCTGAGGAGCACCAACGTTTGCTTCCACTTTGAATTCACGGCGCATACGGTCAACGATGATATCAAGGTGAAGTTCACCCATACCAGCGATGATTGTTTGGCCAGTTTCTTGGTCAGTGTGAGCACGGAATGTTGGATCTTCTTCAGAAAGCTTAGATAATGCTGTACCCATTTTATCTTGGTCAGCTTTAGATTTTGGTTCGATAGCTACAGAGATAACTGGCTCTGGGAATTCCATAGACTCAAGGATAACAAGGCTCTTCTCGTCACAAAGAGTATCACCAGTAGTAGTATCTTTTAAACCTACAGCAGCAGCGATATCACCAGCGTAAACTGTTGAAATCTCTTCACGGCTGTTAGCGTGCATTTGTAGGATACGACCTACACGCTCACGCTTACCTTTAGTTGAGTTTTTCACGTATGATCCAGAGTTTAACACACCAGAATACACACGGAAGAACGTTAACTTACCAACATAAGGGTCAGTCATGATTTTGAATGCTAGAGCTGCGAATGGTTCTTCATCGCTAGACTTACGCTCGATAGCTTCCTCCGTATCCGGAAGAGTACCTTTAATAGCAGGTACATCTAATGGAGATGGTAGGTAGTCAATAACTGCGTCTAACAGAATTTGAACACCTTTATTTTTGAATGCAGAACCACAGATTACTGGGAAGAATTCAACAGAAGTTGTAGCCTTACGGATACCAGCTTTAAGCTCTTCTACAGTGATTTCTTCACCTTCTAGGTACTTCATCATCATTTCTTCATCAAGCTCAGCTACCGCTTCAATAAGTTTTCCACGGTATTCTTCAGCTAATTCTTTGTGCTCTTCAGGAATTTCAACACGCTCGATGTCTGTTCCTAAATCGTTAGCGTACATGTAAGCACACTCTTCAACAAGGTCAATGATACCATTGAACTCATCTTCAGCACCGATTGGTAACTGAATTGGATGTGCGTTTGCTTGTAAACGATCGTGGATTGTTCCTACAGAGTATAAGAAATCTGCACCAATCTTATCCATTTTGTTAACGAATACGATACGAGGTACACCATAAGTAGTAGCCTGACGCCAAACAGTTTCTGTTTGTGGTTCTACACCAGATTGTGCATCAAGTACTGCTACTGCTCCATCAAGTACGCGTAAAGAACGTTCTACTTCTACTGTGAAATCTACGTGTCCTGGAGTGTCAATGATATTTACACGGTGACCTTTCCATTGTGCTGTAGTTGCAGCAGAAGTAATTGTGATACCACGTTCTTGCTCTTGCTCCATCCAGTCCATCTGAGATGCACCTTCATGAGTTTCACCGATTTTATGAATACGTCCTGTGTAATACAGAATACGCTCAGTTGCTGTTGTTTTACCAGCATCGATGTGAGCCATGATACCAATATTACGAGTGTTTTCTAAAGAGAACTCTCTAGTCATTTGGTGTCTTGCTCCTTCCATATATGGATTGGATTATTTTATTTTAAGTAGCAAAAAAGCCACTTTATATTGTTACATATGCCAGTGTCCAGTACCCTCATTATGTAAAACGAGCGCCCAACGAAAGGGAGAGGCATTCTCCCTCTCCACACTTCCATAAGCGACAAATAAAGCGGTTTATGCTTACATTTATTTTACGTTGAATCCTACCAACGGTAATGAGCAAATGCTTTGTTAGCTTCTGCCATTTTATGAGTGTCTTCACGTTTCTTAACAGCTGCACCAGCGTTGTTAGATGCATCTAAGATTTCGTAAGCTAGACGCTCTTCCATAGTTTTTTCACCACGAAGACGAGCATAGTTTACTAACCAGCGAAGACCTAAAGTTGTACGGCGTTCTGGACGAACCTCAACCGGAACTTGGTAGTTAGCACCACCAACACGACGAGCACGTACTTCAAGAACAGGCATGATGTTCTTAAGAGCTTGCTCGAATACTTCCATTGGTTCTTTATCTGAACGTTCACGAACGATTTCGAAAGCGTTATAAAGAATTGTTTGAGATTTACCTTTTTTACCGTCAACCATCATTTTGTTGATTAGGCGTGTTACAAGCTTAGAATTGTACATTGGATCTGGTAACACGTCACGTTTCGCAACAGGTCCTTTACGAGGCATATTGAGTTCCTCCTTTCATTATAAGTTTATTATTTTTTAGCAGGTTTTGGTCGCTTAGTACCATATTTAGAACGTCCTTGCATACGTTTGTCAACACCAGCTGTATCAAGCGCACCACGAACGATGTGGTAACGTACCCCTGGTAAATCCTTTACTCGACCACCGCGAATTAATACTACGCTATGCTCTTGTAGGTTATGACCGATACCTGGGATGTAAGCTGTAACTTCAATACCATTTGTTAAACGTACACGAGCGTATTTACGTAACGCTGAGTTCGGTTTCTTCGGAGTCATTGTACCAACACGAGTACACACACCACGTTTTTGAGGTGCAGAGATATCAGTTGATTTTTTCTTTAAAGAATTAAAACCTTTGTTTAACGCAGGTGATTTAGACTTCCATACTTTATCAGTACGACCATTTCTCACTAATTGGTTAATAGTAGGCATTTGTTTATCCTCCCTTCGCATGTTTGTATGACCACATATCCAGGTGGTTCATTATTAGTTGAAAACAAAGTTTTTGCAAGGAAGAGCAAATGCTCTCTCCTCACAAAAACAGTTTTAACTTATTATTCCTATTGCTGAAGCTCCCACTTGAATCCCCGAAACTTTTCCAAGCTTACGAACTGATTCAACTTTGGTTATGGGTATGTTATGTTGCAAGGCAGTACGAATGATAACATGGGTTAACCGCACATCAGCATCTTCCGCAATAACAACTTCTTTAACTATACCATTTTTGATTGCTTCCAATGTTCGTTTATAACCAACGACTACATTTTCAGCATTTGACACTTTTTGATAAGACATATAAATATCCTCCAAAGCATCGTTCAGGAGCAACCTTGATTATAGTAACATTTTGTCTCATACAATGTCAACTAGGATTAGCTGTTTTTATACAAAATTTACGACGGAAAATTTTACTGTTCCACATAAACTTCATCGTTTTCTACATTCATGTTATCTTGTGTTGTTTTTACAAGATCCACTTGGCGATAACGATTCATACCTGTTCCAGCAGGAACAAGCTTACCGATAATAACATTCTCTTTCAATCCTAGAAGCTCATCGCGTTTACCCTTAATTGCTGCATCTGTTAGAACACGAGTTGTTTCTTGGAACGATGCTGCAGATAAGAACGAATCAGTTTCAAGTGAAGCTTTAGTAATACCAAGTAGAACCGGTCTAGCTGTTGCTGGTTGTTTACCTTTCAGTAACACCTTCGCATTCGCATCAGTAAACTGATGGATGTCTAGTAATGTTCCTGGTAATACATCTGTTTCACCCGCATCACTTACACGAACTTTACGTAGCATTTGACGTACCATTACTTCTACGTGTTTGTCACCAATTTCTACCCCTTGCATACGGTATACTTTTTGAACTTCACGTAATAAGTATTCTTGAACTGCTGTAATGTCCGTTACTTTTAGTAATTCCTTCGGATCAATAGAACCTTCTGTTAACTCTTTACCGTGGCTAATTGGCTGTCCTAGAATTACTTTCAGACGAGCACCGTAAGGAATAGCATACGTACGAGCTTCAACTTCACCCTGTACAACTACTTCTTGGCGATCTTTAACATCGTTGATCGCTGCGATAACACCGTCGATTTCACTGATAACTGCCTGACCTTTCGGATTACGAGCCTCGAAGATCTCTTGGATACGAGGTAAACCTTGTGTGATATCATCTCCGGCAACCCCACCTGTATGGAACGTACGCATCGTTAACTGTGTACCTGGCTCACCGATAGATTGAGCTGCGATAATACCTACCGCTTCTCCTACTTCTACGTCTGTACCAGTTGCTAAGTTACGACCGTAACACTTTTTACATACACCATGGCGAGTATTACACGTAAACGCTGAACGAATATTTACAGTTTCAACACCCGACTTTTCAACGATATGAGCAATATCTTCAGTAATTAATTGATTTTCAGCAATTAATACTTCACCTGTTTCAGGATGTTTTACAGTTTTTCTCGCAAAACGTCCAACAAGACGATCATATAGTGACTCAATAACTTCATTACCCTCTTTAATCGCACCAATTAGTAAACCACGATCTGTCCCACAATCATCTTGACGAACAATTACATCTTGTGCAACGTCTACAAGACGACGTGTTAAGTAACCAGAATCGGCAGTTTTAAGTGCTGTATCGGCAAGACCTTTACGCGCACCATGCGTAGAGATGAAGTACTCAAGTACTGTTAAACCTTCACGGAAACTTGATTTGATCGGAAGCTCAATGATACGACCAGATGGATTGGCCATCAGACCACGCATACCAGCAAGCTGAGTAAAGTTCGATGCGTTACCACGGGCACCAGAATCACTCATCATGAAGATTGGGTTGCGTTTATTCAAGGATTTCATCAGTTTTCCTTGGATAACATCTTTTGCATTACTCCAAATAGAGATAACGCGATCGTAACGTTCTTCTTCCGTGATTAAACCGCGACGGAATTGTTTAATTACATTATCTACTTTTGCTTGTGCTTCATGGAGAATTTCATTTTTTTCGCCTAATACAAGAATGTCTGATACCCCAACTGTAATACCAGCTTTTGTAGAGTATTTAAATCCTAAGTTTTTCATACGGTCAAGCATGCGAGATGTTTCCGTAATTTGGAAACGTTTGAATACTTCCGCAATAATGTTACCAAGGATTTTCTTGCTAAATGGCGCCACTTCTTCGCGACTAGCAATAATTTCTTTAATGTTCGCACCTTTTTCAACGAAATATTCCGCTGGTGTTTCTTTTTCAAGGTTTGAGTTTGTTGGTTCATTAATATAAGGGAACGACTCTGGTAAGATTTCGTTAAATATTAATTTACCAACTGTCGTTAATAGAAGCTTACTCTTTTGCTCTTCAGTAAACGTTACATTATTTACCGAACTCGCAGCAACTGCAACACGTGTGTGCAGATGTACATATCCATTTTGGTATGCAAGTATTGCTTCGTTTGCATCTTTGAAGACCATACCTTCACCGATTGCACCCTCGCGCTCAAGTGTTAAGTAATAGTTACCTAATACCATATCTTGAGATGGAGTAACAACTGGTTTTCCGTCTTTTGGATTCAAGATGTTTTGTGCCGCTAACATAAGAATACGAGCTTCCGCTTGTGCCTCTGATGATAACGGAACGTGAACCGCCATTTGGTCACCGTCAAAGTCCGCGTTGTATGCAGTACATACAAGTGGGTGAAGACGGATTGCACGACCCTCTACTAGTGTAGGTTCAAACGCCTGGATACCAAGACGGTGAAGTGTTGGTGCGCGGTTTAGAAGTACTGGATGCTCTTTGATCACAGATTCTAAAACGTCCCAAACTTCAGGGTGTACACGCTCGATTTTACGTTTAGCACTCTTAATGTTGTGTGCTAATCCTTTTCCAACTAACTCTTTCATAACGAAAGGTTTAAACAATTCAAGTGCCATTTCTTTCGGCAATCCACATTGGTACATCTTTAAGTTCGGTCCTACAACGATTACAGAACGGCCAGAGTAGTCAACACGTTTACCTAATAAGTTTTGACGGAAACGTCCTTGTTTACCTTTAAGCATGTGAGATAGTGATTTTAATGGACGGTTACCTGGTCCAGTAACTGGACGGCCACGGCGACCATTATCGATTAATGCGTCTACAGCTTCTTGTAACATACGTTTTTCGTTTTGAACGATGATGCTTGGTGCACCTAAGTCCAATAGACGTTTTAAACGGTTGTTACGGTTAATTACACGACGATATAAGTCGTTTAAGTCAGAAGTAGCAAAACGTCCACCATCTAACTGTACCATCGGGCGTAGTTCTGGTGGGATAACTGGAAGAACCTCTAAGATCATCCAAGATGGGTGATTTCCAGAGTTACGGAATGCTTCTAATACTTCTAGACGTTTAATAGCACGAGTACGGCGTTGTCCTTGTGCTGTTTTTAATTCTTCCTTTAAGAAGTCTACTTCTTTATCTAAATCGATGTCTTGCAGTAATTTTTTAATCGCTTCTGCACCCATAGCAGCATGGAATGTACTGCCATATCGATCACGATATGCACGGTATTCTTTTTCAGAAAGTAATTGCTTCTTATCAAGTGGTGTATCTCCACTTTCTGTTACAACATAAGAAGCGAAATAAATTACTTCTTCAAGCGCGCGAGGGGACATGTCTAAGACAAGTCCCATGCGGCTCGGGATACCTTTGAAATACCAAATATGAGATACAGGAGCAGCTAATTCGATATGACCCATACGTTCACGACGAACTTTTGCACGCGTTACTTCAACGCCACATCGATCACAAACTACACCTTTATAACGTACACGTTTATATTTTCCGCAATGACATTCCCAGTCCTTTTGTGGTCCGAAAATACGCTCACAGAACAAGCCATCTTTTTCAGGCTTTAACGTACGATAGTTAATTGTTTCTGGTTTCTTAACTTCACCGTATGACCAAGAACGAATCTTGTCAGGTGAAGCAAGTCCAATCTTCATATATTCAAAGTTATTTACATCTATCAAGGGGCCTACCTCCCTTTTAGTCTACAGGTTATCCCAATTATTCCTTAGTTGTCTCAACTTCAACATTCAATTTATCTGCTGATTGATGATCATCATCTTCCGTATCACGCATTTCAATTTCTGTGTCGTTGATAGACATCATTTTAACGTCCATACCTAAACTTTGCAGTTCTTTAATCAATACTTTGAATGATTCAGGAACGCCTGGTTCTGGAACATTTTCACCTTTAACAATTGCTTCATACGTCTTAACACGTCCAATAACATCATCAGACTTCACTGTTAAGATTTCTTGAAGAGTATAAGCGGCACCATAAGCTTCAAGTGCCCAAACCTCCATCTCACCGAAACGCTGTCCACCGAACTGAGCTTTACCTCCAAGAGGTTGCTGCGTTACAAGTGAGTATGGTCCAGTAGAACGAGCATGAAGCTTATCGTCAACCATGTGCGCAAGTTTGATCATATACATGACACCAACAGATACACGGTTATCGAATGGCTCACCAGTACGTCCGTCATACAGGATTGTTTTCGCGTCATTTGCCATACCAGCTTCTTCAATTGTGCCCCATACATCTTCCTCACGAGCACCATCGAATACCGGTGTTGCAATGTGAATACCAAGGTATCTTGCTGCCATACCAAGATGAAGCTCTAATACCTGACCGATATTCATACGAGATGGTACCCCTAATGGGTTTAACATGATATCGATTGGCGTACCATCTGGTAAGTAAGGCATATCTTCTTCTGGTAAAATACGAGAAATAACACCTTTGTTACCATGACGACCGGCCATTTTGTCACCTTCAGAAATTTTACGCTTTTGAACGATATATGCACGTACAAGTTGATTCACGCCTGGTGGCAATTCATCGCCATCTTCACGGTTAAACACTTTTACGTCTAAGATAATACCGCCACCACCGTGTGGTACACGTAGTGATGTATCACGTACTTCACGTGCTTTCTCACCGAAGATTGCATGTAATAGACGTTCTTCTGCCGTTAATTCTGTTACACCTTTTGGTGTTACTTTACCAACAAGTAGATCTCCATCTTTTACTTCAGCACCGACGCGAATAATACCGCGCTCGTCAAGATTACGAAGTGCATCTTCTCCAACATTCGGGATATCACGTGTAATTTCTTCTGGTCCAAGCTTCGTATCACGAGCTTCTGATTCATATTCTTCAATATGGATAGAAGTGTACACATCATCTTTTACAAGGCGCTCACTCATGATGATCGCATCCTCATAGTTATAACCGTCCCATGTCATAAAGCCAACAAGCACGTTACGTCCAAGCGCTAGTTCACCTAGTTCCATAGAAGGACCATCCGCAAGGATTTCACCTTTTACAACTTGGTCTCCAACACTTACGATTGGACGTTGGTTGTAGCAAGTTCCTTGGTTAGAACGAATGAATTTTTGCATTTTGTAGCGATCTAAGTCGCCTTTTACTGTTTGGCCGTCAACGTCTACATAACGACGTACCCAAACTTCACGTGCTTCTACGCGCTCAACAACACCAGGCTGTTTACAGATTACTGCAGCACCTGAGTCTTTTGCTGATACGTACTCCATACCTGTACCTACAATCGGAGATTCCGGATTTATTAACGGAACCGCCTGACGTTGCATGTTCGCTCCCATAAGTGCGCGGTTAGAGTCATCGTTTTCTAAGAACGGAATACAAGCTGTCGCTGCCGACACTACTTGTTTTGGAGATACATCCATGTAGTCGATGCGTTCTTTATTTGTGACAATGTTTTCACCACGGAAACGAGCTACGATATCTTCATCAAGGAATTCCCCTACTTCAGATAATTTCATATTCGCTTGGGCTACAACATAGTTATCTTCTTCATCTGCTGTTAAATAATCAACCTGCCCTGTTACAAGACCAGTTTCTGGGTCAACACGACGGTATGGCGTTTCAATGAAACCAAACTCATTTACTTTCGCAAACGAAGATAATGAGTTAATCAAACCGATGTTTGGTCCCTCTGGTGTTTCGATTGGACACATACGACCATAGTGAGAGTAGTGAACGTCACGTACTTCAAAGCCTGCGCGCTCACGCGTTAAACCACCGGGTCCTAATGCAGATAGTCTTCGTTTGTGAGTTAACTCTGCTAATGGGTTTGTTTGATCCATGAACTGAGATAACTGAGAACTTCCGAAGAACTCTTTAATAGATGCAATAACCGGGCGAATGTTAATTAACGCTTGTGGTGTAATTGCATTTGTATCTTGAATCGACATTCTCTCACGAACAACACGTTCCATACGAGAAAGACCGATACGGAATTGGTTTTGTAGTAACTCTCCTACAGAACGCAGACGACGATTTCCTAAGTGGTCAATATCATCTGTATCCCCTACTTTATATAGCAAGTTAAAGAAGTAGCTAATAGAAGCAAGAATATCACCTGGTGTGATATTTTTTATATCACGAGTAATATTTGCATTCCCAATTACGTTTATAGATCGTTCGCCTTCTGATTCTGGAGCATAGATCTTAATAGATTGCAGCTCAACATCGCCTGCTACCACTCCACCCATTGGTTTCGCTGTTTTGAATCCAATGTTTTTCTCTAAGTAAGGTAGAATACGATCCAGTGTACGACGATCTAAGACTGTTCCTTCTGCCGCTAAAATTTCACCAGTTTCTGGATCCACCAGTGTTTCAGCTAAACGTTGGTTAAACAATCTGTTTTTAATGTGTAGCTTTTTGTTGATCTTATAGCGACCTACATTTGCTAAATCGTAGCGCTTCGGATCAAAGAAACGAGACACAAGTAAGCTCTTTGCATTTTCTACTGTTGGTGGTTCACCAGGGCGTAGACGCTCATAAATTTCAAGCAATGCTTTCTCTGTGCTATCTGTGTTGTCTTTTTCTAACGTATTGCTTAAGTATTCGTTATCACCTAAAAGCTCGGTGATTTCTTGATCAGAGCCAAACCCTAATGCGCGTAACAAAACAGTTACAGGAAGTTTACGCGTACGGTCAATACGCACATATACAACATCCTTAGCATCTGTTTCATACTCTAACCAAGCTCCGCGGTTTGGAATTACAGTAGCAGTAAAACCACGTTTTCCGTTTTTATCCACTTTGCCACTATAGTATACGCTTGGAGAGCGAACTAACTGGGAAACGATAACACGTTCTGCACCGTTAATTACGAATGTTCCAGTCTCTGTCATGAGTGGGAAATCTCCCATGAACACATCTTGTTCTTTTACTTCACCAGTTTCCTTGTTGATTAGACGCACTTTTACACGAAGTGGTGCTGCATACGTCACATCACGCTCTTTGCATTCTTCTACAGAGTATTTAGGTTCACCTAAGCTGTAGTCGATAAATTCAAGCGATAGATTTCCCGTAAAGTCTTCGATCGGAGAAATGTCTTGGAACATTTCTCGCAAACCCTCATCAAGAAACCACTGATAAGAAGAGGTTTGAATTTCGATAAGATTTGGTAACTCTAATACTTCACTAATACGGGCATAACTTCTTCGTTGGCGGTGGCGTCCGTATTGAACTAGTTGACCTGTCAACTGCTTCACCCCTCAAATCATGAGTATTATAAATGCACAAAAAAATTTGTGCAAAAATCACAAATAAATACAACTACTGCTATTAGCGTAGTTTTTTCTCTTAAAGATAGATACGTTGAGTCTTTCTATCTGCTCAAAAAAGAAAAATGGCTTCTATAAGAAAACCATCATTCTGTTTCATAATCTGCTGATTTTACTATCTTTTCCAAGAGAAACAAAAATATACATCTTTCTCAACGCAGAAAATCATATATTGGCATTGTATAATGTTAACATAGCCAAAAATAACCGTCAACGCTTTTTTGATTTTATGATATAATATCCTTTTTTCTTTTCTACAACTTCAACTTCAGAAAATGCTTCTTCTAGTTTTTTAAGCGCAGATGGCGCACCTTGTTTCTTTTGAATAACAATCCACAATTCTCCACCTGAAACTAAATACTCCACAGCCTTTTCTAAAATCTCATGCACGATATCTTTACCAGCACGAATTGGAGGATTAGATAGAATAGCAGCATACTTGCCATCTACATTTTCATAGACACTACTTTGCAAAATACGTATATTTTCGATTCTGTTATTAGCGGCATTTTCTTTTGCAAGTCCCAAGGCCCTTTCATTCACATCCACCATGTGAATTTCACGATCTTGAAACTCTTTCGCTAACGACAAACCGATTGGACCGTACCCACATCCTACGTCTAACACATTACCTTTAACATCTGGCATTTGAAACGCTTCAATTAAAAGACGAGAACCAAAGTCCACTTCGTTTTTCGAGAACACCCCATGGTCAGATAAAAAAGTAAATCGAGATTCACGAAGTGTAAATTCCCATCGTTTACGATCACTTTTACTAGAAGGGTCGTTAGAAAAATAATGGTCTGCCATATGGCCACCTCTTTTCTTTACAGTTAAAAAAAAAGCTCGCATGAGAGCGAGCTTTTTTTAAAAGCACCAAAAGTTAATTACTTAACTTCTACAGCAGCGCCAACTTCTTCAAGTTTAGCTTTCATTTCTTCAGCTTCCTCTTTAGTAACGCCTTCTTTGATTGCTTTTGGAGTGTTGTCAACTAATTCTTTAGCTTCTTTTAAGCCAAGACCAGTGATTTCACGTACAGCTTTGATAACTTTGATTTTTTGAGCGCCAGCACTTGCAAGTACTACGTCAAATTCAGTTTGCTCAGCAGCAGCTTCACCAGCGCCACCAGCTACAGCTACAGGAGCAGCAGCAGTTACGCCGAATTCTTCCTCGATAGCTTTTACTAAGTCGTTAAGTTCTAATACAGTCATAGATTTAACTGCTTCAATGATTTGTTCTTTAGTCATTGTAAATATCCTCCCTTAAATAGGTTTGTATTGTTTTATAGATAACAAGTAATTATCTTTTAAAAAATTAAGCGCCTTGCTCTTCCTTTTGATCTGCAACTGCTTTAGTAGCAAGTGCAAGGTTACGGATTGGAGCTTGAAGAACGCTAAGAAGCATAGAAAGTAAGCCTTCACGTGATGGAAGAGTAGCGATAGCTTTAACCTCATCAAGTGTTACAAGTTTACCTTCGATTACGCCTGCTTTAATTTCTAAAGCTTCATGTTTTTTAGCGAAGTCGTTTAATACTTTCGCAGGAGCAACTACATCCTCGTTACTGAACGCGATTGCGTTTGGTCCTGTTAAGAATTCGTTTAACTCAGCCATTTCAGCAGACTCTGCAGCACGACGAGTTAAAGAGTTTTTGTAAACTTTGAACTCAACGCCAGCTTCACGTAAGTTTTTACGTAATTCTGTTGCTTCAGAAACTGTTAAACCACGGTAGTCAACAACAATTGTAGATTTACTCGCGCGAAGTTTTTCAGCGATTTCAGTTACAACTTGTTGTTTAGTTTCGATTACTTTGCTCATGTTATTACACCTCCTGTAGATTATATAGAAGATGTACCGAAAGTGCACTAAAAACCTCCATGCCCAACTTGTAGACATGGAGGCATATAGTCACAGAAAAAAGATTCCGCTTCGTATATTAACACCTAGGTAGGGAATTAAGTCGAATCGACTCCTACTGTCTACGGTACACTATTAAAATTCACAACATAAATGATTATATTAAAACTTCTTTAAGAAGTCAACTTCCAATTTTTACGCAAGTGTAGAAACGTCTACGCGTACGCCAGGTCCCATTGTAGAAGCAACAGTTGCGTTCTTCATGTAAGTACCTTTTGCAGCAGCTGGCTTAGCTTTTTGTAGCGTGTCAGCAATTGTTTTGAAGTTTTCTACTAATTTAGCATCTTCGAAAGATACTTTACCGATTGGAACGTGGATGTTACCAGCTTTATCAACGCGGTATTCAACTTTACCAGCTTTGATTTCGTTAACAGCTTTAGTTACATCGAAAGTAACTGTTCCAGTTTTAGGGTTTGGCATTAAACCTTTAGGTCCTAATACACGACCAAGTTTACCAACTTCACCCATCATGTCAGGAGTTGCTACTACTACATCGAAATCGAACCAACCTTTTTGGATTTTACCGATGTAATCAGCATCGCCTACGAATTCAGCGCCAGCAGCTTCTGCTTCTTTTGCTTTTTCGCCTTTAGCGAATACTAATACACGTTGTACTTTACCAGTACCGTGTGGAAGAACAACTGCACCACGAATTTGTTGGTCAGCTTTCTTAGGGTCAACACCTAAACGGAATGCAGCTTCTACAGTTGCATCAAATTTAGCTGTGTTTGTTTTCTTTACTAATTCTACTGCTTCTGTTGCAGAGTAAGCAGATGCACGATCAACAAGCTTCGCAGCTTCAACGTACTTTTTACCTCTTTTAGCCATGTTTGTTTCCTCCTTGAATGTGGTTTTAGCGGAATAACCTCCCACGTTTACGCCTTCATTCCGGGAACCCCCGAGGATGTGCGCCCATCCATTTATTTAAAAATGATAATCATTTACGATAATAAAGGTTGCGAATTGGAATTCCAGACCCGCAACCTTTTTTACAAAAAACAAATCGAATTAGTCTTCGATAACGATGCCCATACTGCGCGCAGTACCTTCAACCATACGCATTGCAGCTTCTACACTAGCAGCGTTTAGGTCAGGCATTTTAGTTTCAGCGATTTCGCGTACTTTATCACGCTTAACAGTTGCCACTTTATTACGGTTTGGTTCACCAGAACCAGACTCAATACCAGCTACTTTCTTAAGAAGAACAGCAGCAGGAGGAGTTTTAGTAATGAAAGTGAATGAACGGTCCTCAAATACCGTAATTTCAACAGGGATGATAAGACCAGCTTGATCAGCTGTACGAGCGTTAAACTCTTTACAGAAGCCCATGATGTTAACACCTGCTTGTCCTAATGCTGGACCAACCGGCGGAGCTGGATTAGCTTTACCTGCAGGAATTTGAAGTTTTACTATTTTAATTACCTTTTTAGCCACGAGACACACCTCCTTAAGTCCGTGATGTGGTCAATTGGGCAGTGATTTGCCCTCCCACTTCATATTTTATCATAATGATAAAATCTTTTTCAAAAAACGTCTCCGTTACCGAAGACGTACTGACTTAAAAGATATTATCACTTTTTACAATTCATTTCAAGTTTCATTTTATAATTTTTCAATTTGATGGAAATCAAGTTCAACCGGAGTCTCGCGACCGAACATGTCTACAAGCACGCTAACTTTTTTCTTTTCCACATCAATTTCTTCAATCGCACCTGTATAATCCGCGAATGGCCCCTCATTTACACGCACTGTTTCATGAAGTTCAAATTCGAAATCAACCACTTCATTGTCCATTCCCATATGCTTCATGATGGTAACAACTTCCTCTTCTAATAGAGGCGATGGTTTAGATCCTGAACCAGAAGAACCAACAAAACCTGTTACACCTGGCGTATTACGAACAACATACCAAGAATCGTCAGTCATGATTAGTTCTACTAATACGTAACCTGGGAACACTTTTCTTTTCGTTATTTTTTCTTTACCATTTTTCATTTCTACTTCTACTTCTTCCGGGACAACAACACGGAAAATTTTATCTTGCATACCCATTGATTCTACACGTTTCTCTAGGTTTGCTTTTACTTTATTTTCATATCCAGAATAAGTATGGACAACATACCAACTTTTTTCCATTCATTTAGGACGAGCGTCCTTCCCTCCCTGACGTACATTTTTTTGCGCAAATGAAAAAACCCGTTCACCGGGCTTTTACACAGTTCTTATAAATAACATTATATCATGGATAAGTGCTTCTTATTCAAGAATTAACCAAGAATTAACCGAATTAAAGAAGAAATGCCCATATCAACCACTGCGAAGAAAATCGCAAAGAACACAACTGTCGCGATAACAGTCGTTGTTGAGCGGAGTAATTCATCTTTTTTAGGCCAACTTACTTTTTTCATTTCGCGACCTACATCGCCGAAAAAGTTCGTTAAACGCATCTACGGGACCTCCAGTGTATTATTTATTTTGTTTCTTTGTGAACTGTATGCTTATTGCATGTTTTACAAAACTTCTTTATCTCAAGTCGCTCTACTGAGCTCGTATCTTTCATCGTAGAGTAGTTTCGATTTTTACACTCTTCACATGAGAGTACAACTTTTTTCCTCATTAGTTACACCAACCTTGTAACATTGTCCCTAAAAATGTATCATACAACAAAAGACAATGTCAATGTCATGACTTTCACTCTCTTAACAAAAAGAAAACAGGTGAATTATTTTACACCTGCGGCACTTGCTATGAATTTAAAGTTGTACTCTCTCTCATCTCCATATATCTTTCTAATTTCCTTTTTACACGCTGCAATGCGTTATCAATAGATTTCACGTGCCTGTTTAACTGTTCTGAAATTTCTTGATAGGAACGACCATCTAAGTATAAAGAGAGCACTTTTCTTTCTAAATCGCTTAATAATTCAGATATTTTTGATTCTATGTCTGTATATTCTTCCTGACTGATAATCATCTCTTCTGGATCAGTTACTTTCGATTCCGAAATAACATCTAATAATGTTCGATCAGATTCCTCATCGTAAATTGGCTTGTCTAAAGACACATACGAATTTAACGGAATATGTTTTTGCCTTGTTGCTGTTTTAATAGCGGTAATAATTTGTCGAGTGATACACAGTTCAGCAAATGCTTTGAACGAAGACAGCTTGTCCCCTTTATAATCACGAATGGCTTTAAACAACCCAATCATGCCTTCTTGAACAATGTCTTCTCGATCGGCACCCACTAAGAAATAAGATCTTGATTTCGCGCGAACAAAGTTCTTATATTTGTGAATTAAATATTCTAGAGCGTCAGTATTACCTTTTCGAACTAACTCAACGATTGCCTCATCCTCTAAATCACGAAATGTAACGTCGCCTACACTTACGAAGCCTGCTTCCACCTTGATCCCTCCGACCGCTATATATTTAGCAATATTATACAGTAAAAAGATAAAGAGCGTCAATGCCTCAACGCTCTCCTCTTCTTAATTTTTCTAATTTTTCTGTAATATCTTCACTAAATATCTTTCGCATGGCGGGTTGCTTTTCTTTCGTGTCTTTTGTACACCTTCTTACTTGTTGTTCCATCGCTTGCACTTCTAACTCTAATTCACGCGCAGATTTTCGAAGTGCACCTTGCGCAAATATAATCCATTGCTCCGTATAATCCGAAGTTGCAACGTATATTTGTGTATTTATATTTCTAAGCTCAATCGCAAGTTGTTCTATCTTTTCATCTGCAGTTTGATTCTTTCTCGTGAATATTACTTCCACCCGCGATTGTTTCATCTTTTTTTCAATACCATAGACTGTATAGGCATCAAAGACAATCATTACCTTTGTGCCTGTATAGCCTTGATAATCCGCCATCTTATCAATAAGTGCGTCTCTTGATGACTGTAAATCTACATCCCGCAGTTTCTTCAAGTCTCCCCAAGCCCCGATAATGTTGTAACCGTCAACGATTAAAATATCGTTCATTTTTTATTTACCAATTTCGTGACGTTTACGATATACCTCATACATTAACAAACTTGCGGCTACTGAAGCATTTAAGGATGTAACTTTACCGACCATCGGTAAAGTAATTAGGAAATCACACTTTTCACCAATAATACGACTCATACCTTTTCCTTCACTACCAATTACTAGTCCGATTGGCATATTACCATCTAAATTACGGTAATCTGTTTTCCCTTTGGCATCTGTACCAGCAATCCAAAGTCCGCGTTCTTTTAATTCATCAATTGTACGCGATAAATTTGTTACACGTGCAACAGGAATATATTCAATTGCCCCAGTCGACGCTTTCGCAACTGACGCTGTAAGTCCCACCGCTCTTCTTTTTGGAATAATAACCCCATGAGCCCCTGTTGCATCCGCAGTACGCATAATAGAACCTAAGTTATGTGGGTCTTCAATTTCATCTAAAATTAAGAAGAACGGATCTTCATTGCGTTTTTCTGCTAATTTAAACAAATCCTCTAACTCAGCATATTGATATGCAGCTACTTGAGCAATTACACCTTGATGATTTCCCTCAACCAATTGATCTAATTTCTTCTTTGGTGCGTGTTGCAAAATAACCTTATTCTCTTTTGCTAATGCTAGTACAATCTGCACTTGTCCTTTGGCAGCACCTTCTGCTACCAAAATTTTATTAATATCTCGCCCCGCTCTTAAAGCTTCAATTACAGGGTTACGTCCGATAATATATTCACTACTCATGATGATGTGCTCCCTTCCTTTTCGTCCAAAACGTCAATCGCCTTATATACAATCTCGTCCAATCTTTCACGATTATTCAACAAGTGATGATAACCGATTAGCGCTTCAAAGGCTGTACTGTGTCGATATGTTTGTACATCTGTATTTTTTGGAACAGTACCCGAATTCGCATTACGCCCTCTTCTTAATACCGCCTCTTCCTCTTCTGTCAAAAATGCCGTCTCTAATAAATGATAAACAACTTTCGCCTGTGCTTTTGCCGAAACAAAGCTCGTCCCTAATCGATGTAATTGATTAGGGCGAACTTTCCCCTTTTGAAGGAGGTGATAGCGGATATATTGTTCATATACCGCATCACCCATATATGCTAACGCTAAGCTGTTCAATTGCTTTGCATCAATCATTCTTATCCTCTTTTCCATCTTGTACCTTGAGCGGTATCTTCTAAAATAATATTACGTCCTTTTAAATCATCGCGAATTTGATCAGATAATGCGAAGTCACGATTTTGACGAGCTTCAATACGCTTTTGGATTAGCGCTTCAATTTCTTCATCAAGCAACTCTTCTTGCGCTAATTCTAATCCTAAAATACTAAATAATGTTTCAAGTTGTTTTACATACGCTTCAATTACAATTTTAGAAGTATGTTCTTCTAACAAATATTGATTTGCGTGATTTGCTACGTTATATAATTCAGTAATCGCATTAGCCGTATTGAAATCATCATCCATCGCTTCTTCGAATGCAACCTGGAATTTTTCCATTTCAGCTAACCATTCTTCATTATGGTCCGTTAAATCCGTACTACTTTCCATACGATGCTTTAAGTTACCGTAAGCTGTTTTAATTCTTTCTAGTCCATTATTCGTACTTTGCAATAAATCTTCACTAAAGTTAATTGGGTGACGGTAATGTACCGATAGCATAAAGAACCTGATTAACTGTGGATCATATTGTTTGATGATATCGTGAACTAAAATGAAGTTTCCAAGCGACTTAGACATCTTCTCGTTATTAATATTAATATATCCATTATGCATCCAATAACGTGCAAATGTTTTTCCTGTCAACGCCTCAGACTGCGCAATTTCATTTTCATGATGAGGAAATGCTAAATCTTGACCACCAGCATGAATATCAATTGTATCCCCTAAATATTTACGCGCCATTGCTGAGCATTCAATATGCCACCCTGGGCGTCCTTTCCCCCAAGGGCTTTCCCAGAAGATTTCTCCTTCTTTCGCAGCTTTCCATAAAACAAAGTCAAGAGGGTCTTGTTTCTTTTCTCCTACTTCAATACGTGCACCGTGACGTAAGTCTGCAATCGGTTGATGTGATAATTTACCGTAACCTTCGAATTCTTTCGTTTTAAAGTACACATCACCTTCTGATTCATATGCATACCCTTTATTCACAAGTTCTTGAATAAATTCAATAATGATATCCATATTTTCTGTTACACGTGGATGAACCGTTGCATGCTTGCAACCTAGTGCCGTTACATCTTCAAAGTAAGCTTCAACAAAACGATCTGCAATTGTTGGCACATCTTCACCTAATTCATTTGCCGCCTTAATTAATTTATCATCCACGTCAGTAAAGTTAGATACATACTGCACATCATATCCTTTATATTCTAAGTAACGGCGTACTGTATCAAATACCATAGGTGGTCTTGCATTCCCAATGTGAATGTAGTTATACACTGTAGGTCCGCACACATACATCTTTACCTTATTTTCTTCTAATGGCATAAACTCTTCTTTTTGACGCGTTAACGTATTATAAATGTGAATAGTCATTTTTATCCTTCCTTTCTACCTTTACTTCGAGTTGCTTTCTCAATTTATCAAGTTCTGCTTCCATAACCTTTAATTTATCAAAAATCGGATCCGGGAGATCAGAATGATTTAATTCTTGACCAATCTTTACTCCATTTTGAATAACGACTCGGCCAGGTATACCTACAACTGTAGAATGTGCAGGAACTTCCTTCAACACGACAGATCCTGCTCCAATTTTAGAATTCTCTCCAACAGTAATAGAACCTAGTACTTTAGCACCTGTTGCAATTAATACATTATCCTGAATTGTAGGGTGCCTCTTTCCTTTTTCTTTACCTGTACCACCTAATGTGACACCTTGATAAATTGTTACGTTTTCGCCAATTTCACACGTTTCGCCAATTACAACCCCCATTCCATGATCAATGAAAAAACGACGACCAATAGTTGCTCCTGGATGAATCTCAATGCCAGTAAAAAAACGACTAACTTGCGAAATCCAACGTGCCATAAAGAAAAAATTCCTTTTATAAAAAGCATGTGCAATTCGATGGCCCCAAACTGCATGTAATCCAGAGTAAGTTAAAATGACTTCGAAATAACTTCGTGCCGCTGGATCCTGTTCAAAAACGACTTCAATATCTTCCCGAAGCCTCTTAAACATCGATGTTCCCTCCCCTTTATGGGCTGCTTTTTTCGAGTGAACTAACTCCCCTAACTCCCCCTGAATCTTTATACAAGGGGATAAAACTTATACTCACACCCATTTACATGGTATAAAAAAAAGACGCCTCTGTCATATAGACAGAGACGCCTTTTAAGCGCGGTTCCACTCTGTTTAGGCTAAAGAAGCCTCAAACTCATCCATGATAACGGTTTACACCGCTTCTGTTTACTTTGCGCCCTAAGACGTTCCGCGAAATACTTCGCTGTTCAACAGAAGACTCGAAGGGGCATTTCAAAAATCCGCTTATAAACCACTTCCAGCCTAAGGGTGGTTCTCTCTGTAAAAAGCCTGATTTTCTACTTCTCCTTCTCGTCGCTTTTCCTTATTAGATTTTAGGTATACTTATTATATTGCTAAACCTAGAAAATGTTAACCAATTACTTTTTGAATACGATTTAAAACTTTTTCTTTTCCAAGAAGAGCAATAGCGTTAGGAAGCTCTGGACCATGTGTTTGTCCAGTAGTAGCAACACGGATTGGCATAAATAGGTTTTTACCTTTATGTCCTGTTTCCTTTTGAACTGCTTTAATAGCCGCCTTAACCGCCGCTGGCTCCATTGCTTCTAAAGCTTCTAATTGATCGGCAAATGTACGAAGCACTTCAGGTACTTGTTCACCCTTCAATACTTCTTGTCCCTCTTCTTCATGATCAACATGATCTTTAAAGAACATTTCAGAAAGCTCTACAATTTCAGCTCCAAAGCTCATTTGGTCATGATATAAAGCAATTACATCACGAACCCATGCTTGTTCTTGTTCACTTAAGTTTTCACCTACGCGACCCGCTTTCACTAAATGCGGTAAGCTTAGTTCAACAACCGTATCTAAATCTTGTTTTTTCATATATTGGTTGTTCATCCATTTTAGTTTTTGAGAATCAAATAATGCAGGTGATTTTGATAAACGAGCTGCATCAAACATTTTGATAAACTCATCTTGAGAGAAGATTTCTTCTTCACCTACTGGTGACCAACCTAGTAATGCAATAAAGTTAAAGATTGCTTCTGGAAGATATCCAAGCTCTTTATATTGCTCAATAAATTGAATAATAGATTCGTCACGCTTACTTAGCTTTTTACGGCTTTCGTTTACAATTAAAGTCATATGACCGAACTTCGGGATATCCCAACCGAGAGCTTCATAAATCATCATTTGTTTTGGCGTGTTTGAAATATGATCATCACCACGAAGTACGTGTGTAATCTCCATTAAGTGATCATCTACCGCTACCGCAAAGTTATAAGTTGGAATTCCATCTTTTTTCACGATAACGAAATCACCAAAATCATTTGAATGGAATGCAACTTCATCTTTTACGATATCTTTAAACGTGAAGTCGCTATCAGCCGGCACACGGAAGCGAATACTTGGAATACGGCCTTCAGCCTCAAATCCTTTAATTTGCTCCTCAGTTAAATCACGGTGGTTTCCTGCATAACGCGGTGTTTCACCACGAGCGATTTGTCCTTCACGCTCTGCCTCTAGCTCTTCTTCTGTCATATAACATTTGTAAGCTAAATCACGCTCTAATAAATCTTCATATAATTTTTTATAAATATCTAAACGCTCTGTTTGACGATATGGTCCAAATTCACCACCAACATCAACACCTTCATCCCAGTCCATACCGAGCCATTTCAAGTATTTTAATTGGCTTTCTTCTCCACCAGCAACATTACGTTTCACATCAGTATCTTCAATACGAATAATAAACTTACCATCTTGATGACGAGCAAATAAATAATTAAATAATGCCGTACGCGCATTTCCGATATGTAAGTGTCCTGTTGGACTTGGCGCATAGCGCACTCTCACTTGCTTTTCCATAGTTGGTACACCTTCCAATCTTAATGTCAACACATTCTATAATTGTACACCAAAAAAACGTGATTATCCATCTTACGAATTAAAAACCACTATTTTTTCTGTAATAAAACAACCGCTTGAGAAGCAATCCCTTCTTCTCTACCTGTAAATCCTAATTTTTCTGTTGTTGTTGCCTTTACATTAATATTATCAATAGACGTTTCTAGTAGTTCACTAATGCGTTTACGCATGCTTTCAATATGCGGTGCCATTTTTGGCTTTTGGGCAATAATTGTACAATCTAGGTTCCCTAGCTCATAACCTTGTTCACACACAAATTCCCAAACCTTTTGTAACAATACAGCTGAATCCGCATCTTTAAAGGCAGGATCTGTATCAGGAAAATGTTTTCCAATATCTCCTGCTGCAATTGCTCCTAGACATGCGTCAGCAATCGTATGTAACAATACATCTGCATCCGAGTGACCGATTAATCCTTTTTCATGAGGAATTGTAATTCCGCCGATAATTAACGGTCTACCTTCCGCAAATTCATGTACATCAAAACCTTGTCCAATTCGAAACATTCTTTACATCCTCCTCAATCTAAACTACTTTATGAATTCTATATTATATTGCTATCTCTATAAAGAAAAGCTCGGCAACTGCCGAGCTTTTCTTTACTATAATACCATCACTTCTATTTCTTCTGAACATGAAGGAAACTTTCAGCAATTAGTAAATCCTCTGGAGTCGTCACTTTAATATTATAGTAACTCCCCTCTACCACGCCTACTTGCTTCCCGACACGTTCTACGAGACTTGCATCATCTGTACCAAGAAAACAACTTTGCTTTGCACTTCTATGAGCTTCTAATAAAAGAGGAACAGAAAATCCTTGCGGTGTTTGAACCGCTTTAAGCTGAGAACGTTCTACCGTTTCAACAACAACACCCTGTTCTACTTTCTTAATTGTATCCTTCACTGGCACTGCACAAATGGAAGCACCATATTTCTCTGCTACAGTTAATACATCTTGCATCATCTTATTCGTTACGAACGGGCGCGCACCATCGTGTACGAGAACATACTCAACTCCGCTCACATACTGAAGCGCATTATACACACTATCTTGTCTTTCAGCCCCGCCTTGAATAAATTGCACCTGCTTTTCAACCGGGTACTTCTGTATTAACTCCTCAAAATAAGGACGTTCCTCTTCGTTAATTGCCATGATAATACGTTTACATGCTTTATCTTTTTCAAAAGCACGTAATGTATGCACAATGATAGGTACTCCATTTATAAGTAAGAACAACTTGTTTTTGCCAGCACCCATCCGTTTCCCTTGACCCGCTGCCGGAATAATTAATGTATACATATTAATAACCCTCTACTTATAATGCTTTTTCTAATAATTTACGTTTTGCGAAAATCATACGACCAGCCGATGTTTGCAACACACTTGTAACTAGTACATTAAGTTGCGAACCGACATATTCTCTACCGTCTTCTACTACAATCATCGTGCCATCATCTAAGTATGCAACACCTTGATTTTGTTCTTTACCATCTTTCACAACATAAACACTTAATTCTTCACCAGGGAGTACGACTGGTTTAATTGCATTTGCTAAATCATTAATGTTTAACACTGTTACTCCTTGTAGTTCAGAAACTTTGTTTAAGTTGAAATCATTTGTTACAACAGTTCCACCAGTGATTTTAGCTAACTTTACAAGCTTGCTATCCACCTCTTGGATATCCTCAAAATCACCTTCATAAATTTCCACCGGAATTGGTAGCTCTTTTTGAATACGATTTAAAATGTCTAATCCTCTGCGACCACGATTACGCTTTAAAGCATCAGAAGAATCGGCAATATGCTGAAGCTCTTCTAATACGAATTGTGGAATCACAATTGTTCCTTCTAAAAACTTCGTTTGGCAAATATCCGCAATACGTCCATCAATAATTACACTTGTATCGAGAATTTTCCAATGAGTTGTAGATTTTTCTACCTCTACCTCTTCGTTCTCGCTATTGTTTTTCTTCTTACCTCCGCGCTGGGGTAATGTAAATAATCCTAGCAATTCATTTCTCTTTTTAAATCCTACTTGGAATCCTAAATAACCAAGTAAAAGAGTAAAGAACACTTGTAATACTGTACTAATGACTGGAATCGTGAATTCACGAATTGGTATCAAAATTAAATATGCAACAATAAGACCAGAGATCAACCCTAATGTACCAAATAAAACATCCGCTACCGGTGCCTTTACAAGGGCTTCTTCGATATGTTTAATAAGTTGAACAATATAATCCACAAGCCAAAATGTTGTTAAAAATAAAATAATTGCACCAATAATTGCACGAACGTACGATCCCTCAAGCCAAGGAACAGCACCGACGTCCAATACATTAATAACTTTTGGGATTAGAAAAATCCCTAACGCTCCCCCGATCACTAAAAAGAAGAGCTGTACGATCCTTTTTAACATCCAACCACCTCCTACTCATTATTAACCATTGTTTTGCTAATCAAAACGCCGAATGCAAAAGCGGACGTGTTTTTTTTATATAAATAGTTTTATTTACCAATATACCATATCATATACCAAAAATGTTCTAGTGTCGTTATATTATGGAATCAATGTAATATTCTTAATTGTGTCTACTCATATAGAGATGCTCTTGAATTCTTTTTAGGCCCTCTCGTATTTTCTTCGCCCTAACTTCCCCAATTCCTTCCACATCATCCAATTCATTAATAGTTGCACGACAAACACCTTGTAGCGTTTTAAATCGATTAATTAAATTTTCAATGATAAGTGGTGGAACACGAGAAATTTTGCTTGCGATTCGGTATCCCCTCGGTGTCACGCTTTCTTCTAAGCTCATTTGCCCTGGATAGCCAAGCAATTTAACTAAATCGCTATCCTCTAAAAGCTGTGTATTTGCAAGATCTTGTAACTTTTTCAAAATTTGATGGTGATCCTGCGTTTTTTCTTGATAATAATCCTTAATTAATAACGCTGCCTCTGCTTCTAAGTCGGCTAGTAATTCTGTAAGTTGTAAACGAATTAACCTTCCTTCCGTTCCTAACTCATGAATGTAGCTCACTATTTCATTTTTAATACGCAGTACCATTTCAACACTATGTAAAACGTGAACTACCTCGGACATTGTAACGACCTCTTCAAATTCTAGAATGCCCAAATTCGTAATCCCATCATTCCATACAGCTTTATATTTTTCTAACGTTTGAATAGCTTGGTTTGCCTTTGTTAAAATTACACCTATATCTTTTAGTGTATAACGTAAGTTCCCTTGATATAGTGTAATTACGTTACGTCTTTGTGAAATAGCCACAACAAGGCTAGCCGTCTGCTTTGCTACACGCTCTGCCGTTCGGTGACGCATACCTGTTTCAATAGAATCAATGGATGGATCTGGAACTAATTGTGCATTTGCAATTAAAATTTTGCTCCCAGTTTCATTTAAAATAAGTGCCCCATCCATTTTTGCTAATTCATATAAACTAGCCGGGGAGAATGCACAATTAATGTGAAATCCTCCATCAACAATACTTTTAATCTGCTCATTATACCCAAGAACAATTAGCCCTCCAGTTTGCGCACGAAGTACGTTATCTATCCCTTCGCGTAGTGGTGTTCCTGGGGCAACGAGCTGTAGAATGTTAATCATACTTTTGACACGTTGCTTGTTTTCCTCCATAGCCTAGCCTCCTAATGTCAAACGAAGCGCCTCTCCTAAATTAGAAACACCTACTACCTCAATCCCATCTGGAATTGTCCATCCTCCCAAATTTTTTCTAGGAATAATAGCACGTTGAAATCCTAATTTTGCTGCTTCTTGTACACGTTGTTCAATTCTTGATACTCTTCTTATTTCTCCAGTTAGGCCTACTTCTCCTATTACCGCATCGGTTGGTGCAGTAGCTTTATCTCTGAAACTTGAAGCAATACTTAAGGCAACAGCTAAATCGATTGCTGGTTCATCTAATTTCAAGCCACCCGCGACTTTTAAATATGCGTCTTGATTTTGCAACAATAAACCTGTTCTTTTTTCTAGCACTGCCATAATAAGTGAAACGCGGTTATGATCAATTCCCGTCGCCATTCTTCGAGGATTTCCAAAACTAGTAGGGGAGATTAATGCTTGTATTTCTACTAAAACCGGTCTGGTTCCTTCCATTGAAGCAACCACTGTGGATCCTGCAACTCCAACTGGACGTTCCTCAAGGAAAATTTCAGAAGGATTTAGTACTTCTGCAAGACCTAGTTCCTTCATTTCAAAGATACCCATTTCATTTGTGGAACCAAAACGGTTCTTCACAGCTCGCAAAATACGATATGTATGGTGACGATCTCCTTCAAAGTAAAGAACTGCATCAACCATATGTTCTAGCATACGTGGTCCTGCAATTGCCCCTTCTTTTGTCACATGTCCGACGATAAAAATAGGAATCCCTTTCGTCTTTGCAAGCTTCATTAATTCCGCTGTACATTCACGTACTTGCGCTACACTTCCTGGGGCTGACGTCACTTCAGGTAAATGTATCGTTTGAATAGAGTCAATAACAACAAAAGCTGGATTCATCTCTTCAATGTGCGCTGCAATTCGCTGTAGATCAGTTTCTGCTACAACAAATAGATTACTACCCTTTACATGCAAACGATCTGCACGAAGTTTAATCTGCTTTGCTGACTCCTCGCCTGATATGTATAGTACATCATATGAAGAATCTGCTAATTGCGATGAAATTTGTAATAACAATGTTGATTTTCCAATCCCAGGGTCTCCACCAATAAGTACTAAAGATCCATCTACAATCCCGCCACCAAGTACACGGTTAAACTCTTGAAATTTCGTTTCAATACGCGCCTCAGAATTTGTTTCTACCTCTGTTAAGCGTCTTGGTTTTGTTACTTCTGATTGAATTGCATTGACATAATTAAGGCGCCTTGATGATACAACTGGTTCCATCTCTTCAACAAGCGTATTCCATTTACCACATCCAGGACATTTCCCCATATATTTTGGCGACTGATAACCACACTCTTGACATGTGAATTTTGTTTTCTTTTTAGCCATATCTTTTATAGTTCACTTCACTTTCATCTACAAACGTTTATCCTTCTCGTACAAGAAAGAGGGCTATCGCGTAGCCCTCTTTGTTTGTCTATACTTATTTTACCTTTTCCGCACTATGAATGACAAATGATTCTCCTTCTATATCAAAGATAACTTTTTGCCCTTTCTCAATAGCACCTTTTAACAGTTCTTCTGATAGTCTATCTTCTACATGTTTTTGAATTGCTCTACGAAGCGGACGAGCACCGTACTCTCGATCAAATCCTTTATCAGCAATTGCTGAAATTGCTCCTTCTGTTAAGTGCAATTCAATCTCTTGTTCTTTTAAGCGATTCACCAACTGATTCACCATAAGAGTTACGATTTCTTGAATATGTTTTTTCTCAAGCATATGGAACACGATAATTTCATCAATACGGTTTAAAAATTCTGGACGAAATGCCTTTTTCAATTCATCCATTACTTTACCTTTCATATCTGAATAATCGCGGCTCTCATCTTGTACGTTAAATCCAAGATGTTTATTACGTTTTAATGCGTCTGCACCAACATTAGACGTCATAATAACAATTGTATTACGGAAATCAACTGTACGTCCTTTAGAATCTGTTAAACGGCCATCTTCTAATACTTGTAGTAAAATATTAAACACATCCGGATGGGCTTTCTCTACTTCATCTAATAAGACAACTGAATATGGCTTACGACGAACTTTCTCTGTTAATTGTCCACCTTCTTCATATCCAACATATCCTGGAGGAGATCCAACTAAGCGAGAAGTAGAATGTTTTTCCATATACTCAGACATATCGATGCGGATCATTGCATCCTCATCACCGAACATAGATTCTGCTAAAGCCCTCGCTAGTTCTGTTTTACCTACACCAGTCGGTCCTAGGAAAATAAATGAGCCAATTGGACGTTTCGGATCTTTTAATCCCGCTCTCGCACGACGAACAGCTTTTGCCACAGCTACAACTGCTTCATCCTGCCCAATTAAACGATCATGTAAAATTGATTCCAAGTTTAATAATTTATCTGTCTCTGTTTGTGCAAGTTTAGAAACTGGAATACGTGTCCATGTGGAAACGACATTTGCAATATCTTCTACTGTTACTTCTGAATTTTCTTGTCCTTGTTTCTCTTTCCACTGACGCTTTGTATCTTCTAACTTTTCACGTAAACGTTGTTCCATATCACGTAAGGAAGCAGCTTTTTCAAATTCTTGGCTTTGTACAGCTGCATCTTTTTCTTTTCTAATTTCCTCAAGCTTCACTTCAAGCTCTTTTAAGTTTGGCGGTGTTGTATAAGAACGTAAGCGCACTTTTGATGCAGCCTCATCAATTAAATCGATTGCTTTATCAGGTAAAAAACGGTCTGTAATGTAACGATCTGAAAGTTTTACAGCCGCATCGATTGCATCATCTGTAATAGATACGCGGTGATGCGCCTCATAACGGTCACGTAAACCTTTTAAAATTTGAACTGATTCTTCTAAGTTTGGTTCATCAACATGAATTGGTTGGAAACGTCTTTCTAATGCCGCATCCTTTTCAATATATTTACGATATTCGTCTAAAGTTGTTGCACCAATACATTGTAATTCACCACGTGCTAAAGATGGTTTTAAAATATTCGATGCATCAATTGCACCTTCTGCCCCTCCTGCACCAATTAACGTATGAAGCTCATCAATAAATAGAATGATGTTACCAGCTTGGCGAATCTCATCCATCACTTTCTTTAAACGATCCTCAAATTCACCACGATATTTTGTTCCAGCAACAACTGTACCCATATCTAATGTCATAACACGCTTATCTCTTAAAGTTTCAGGAACTTCATTATTTACAATTTGCTGTGCTAATCCTTCCGCAATTGCTGTCTTACCTACACCAGGTTCTCCAATTAATACTGGATTGTTTTTTGTTCTACGGCTTAACACTTCAATTACACGTTGAATTTCTTTACTACGCCCAATAACAGGATCTAAACGATTTTCACGTGCAACAACTGTTAAATCACGTGCTAGACTGTCAAGTGTAGGTGTATTCGCATTTGTTGATGAACCACCTTGGTGACCTGAACTAGCTTCATTACTTCCAAGAAGTTGTAACACTTGTTGCCTTGCTTTGTTTAGGCTTACACCTAAATTATTTAAAACACGTGCTGCTACACCTTCACCTTCACGGATTAAACCAAGTAAAATATGTTCTGTTCCAACGTAGGAATGGCCCAATTTACGAGCTTCGTCCATAGACAACTCAATAACTTTTTTAGCACGAGGTGTGTAATGTACTGTTTGAGAAGCTTCCGTTCCACGTCCAATTAATGCTTCTACCTCTTTTTGAACTTTCTCTGGACTTAATCCAAGAGCAATTAACGCTTTTGCTGCAATTCCTTCACCTTCGCGTACAAGCCCAAGTAAAATATGTTCTGTTCCAATATTATTGTGCCCAATGCGAATTGCTTCCTCTTGAGATAAAGCTAATACTTTCTGTGCTCGTTCTGTAAATCTTCCAAACATCATAGAAATCGCCTCCTACTTGCGCTTAATTTTGTTCAATTCGTAATCGCTCACGGATTAAGGTTGCTCTTCGATAATCTCTTTCTTCTGGTCCTAGAGGTCCTCCTGCATATTGTTGCAAAATGCCCGGCTGAGTAAGAACCATTAACTCAGTTAAAATATTTCTCGATATACCTTGTATATATCCTAAGTCAATACCAAGTCGTACATCTGATAAGCAAGTGGCTGCTTCTGCAGATTGAATTAAACGACTGTTAGCTAGTATTCCGTAAGAACGATATACTTTATCTTCAAGCTCAATACTTGAATTTTGTACAATTAATTCTCTAGCCATTTTTTCTTGATGGATGATTTGTTGAATGACACTCTTTAAATCTGCAATAATATCTTCTTCTGACTTCCCTAGTGTCATTTGATTTGACACTTGAAATATATTACCTAACGCTTCGCTACCTTCACCGTATATTCCTCTTACTACTAGCCCTAATTTTTGAATTACTTGTATAATACGGTTAATTCTTTTCGTTAAAACCAGTCCCGGCAAATGAATCATTACCGAAGCCCTTAATCCTGTACCGACGTTAGTGGGGCAACTCGTAATATATCCAAGCGATTCATCAAAAGCATATTCAACCTGTTCCTCGATCCAGTTATCTATTTGATTGGCACTTTGAAGCGCCTCTGATAACTGTAAACCTGAAAATAGGCACTGAATCCTAACATGATCCTCTTCATTAAGCATGATACTTATATGTTCACTTTCTGATAGTAGGCATGCTCCGTATTCTGTTCCTGCAAGATTTGGACTAATTAAATGCTTCTCAACTAAAACTCTCCTTTGAAGAGGATTTAATTCATTCATTTTTAATAGTTCAAACTCCCCAAAAGGTTCTACAGGTTTATTTATAAACTTCTTCTTAAATAACTCATGAATCTGTTTAGCTTCTTCCTCGTTTTGCATAGTAGAGAATTGATATTTTTTAAAGTTACGAGCCAAACGAATTCGACTACTTAAAACAATATCAGAATCAGGGCCATCCCCCTTCATCCATGGACTAATCGCTTCATTCATAATTCTGTCCAGTGACATAGAACTATTCCCCCTCTCTATGCTCACTAAGCTGATTTACAAGACATCGAATTTTATCTCGTACTTCAGCCGCTTTCTCAAATTCCTCTTTCTGTACATATTGTTTCAGATTGAGTTTTAGTTCATCTAATTCTTTCTTTAAGTAGATATTTCCTTCTATACGTTCAGGAATTTTCCCACAATGATCTGTATGCCCACCGTGAAGACGTTTTAACAATGGTTTTAAATGCCCCTTAAATGTATCGTAACAAGAAGCACATCCAAAGCGTCCCACTTTTGTAAATTGTTCATATGTCATCTTACAATTTGGACATCTTGATATATTTGTATTTGAAAATGCATCTTGCCCTTCTTCAAACATTGCTGGTTCACCATGCAATAATCCGGCTAATAGGTCATGGAATGAAAAATTAGACTGCGGTGATTGAAAGAAAGACGTATAGCCACTTTGTTCTGCACATTGCTCGCAAAGATGAACTTCCGCCTTTTTTTCGTTGATTACTTTTGTATAATGTAAAGTTGCTGGTCTTATATTACAGTTTTGACAAGTCATCGCTATCCCCCACCTTTACAACAGGAACGATCTATCTCATGATACTTTTCATACATTACTAGATTGTTCTCTTTCCTTAATCCATTTAGTAAAAGCACATGTCATCTTTCAAAATCCCTACAATATTAAACTGCATTATCTTAGTTATCATTCTTAACAAAAGTTATATTTATTTATATTTCAGTGTTCTTAACATTGCGCATAATATTCGAGCCCTAAGTTCATCTCGAGAAGGAACATCCATTAATAATACAGAACGATCTAGTACACTTAACATAAGTTTAGCTTCACGATTTGTTATAATACCCTCTTCTATTAAACGTATAATCATGCTTTCTGCATTTCCTTGTGCAACGCTATGATCAATCATATGAAGCATTTGATCAATAATGTCTATATCATCATGCAGTTTGACTTTTATAATGCGAATGTAACCTCCTCCACCTCGTTTACTTTCTACTACGAATCCTCTTTCTAACGTAAAACGGGTATTGATTACATAGTTGATTTGAGACGGCACACAATCGAATCGATCAGCGACCTCATTCCTCTTGATTTCAATCGCATTATTATTGCTTAAGTCAATAACTTGCTTTAGATATTTCTCAATGATATCAGATATATTTCTCATTTATCCGCCACCTTTATTGACTTTGACTATCTTTGACTTTAATTATATACGTATTAAAAAAATTTGCAACTCTTTTGCTTATTCACTATCCTAGCCACATTTCCCAGTCTTTAATCAAAAGAACGATTCTTTAAGTAAAGATTTTTTAAATTACTATGAATTATAAAAAGAAACACGAAAAAACACGAGTCATTTGACTCGTGTTTTAGTTGCTTGGCGACGTCCTACTCTCACAGGGACAAGGTCCCAACTACCATCGGCGCTAGAGAGCTTAACTTCCGTGTTCGGTATGGGAACGGGTGTGACCTCTCTGCCATCATCACCAAACTATTGAAGGCATATTCCTTCAAAACTAGATAACATTGCTTCATATTATATGGTTAAGTCCTCGATCTATTAGTATTCGTCAGCTCCACATGTCACCATGCTTCCACCTCGAACCTATCAACCTGATCATCTTTCAGGGATCTTACTAGCTTACGCTATGGGAAATCTCATCTTGAGGGGGGCTTCATGCTTAGATGCTTTCAGCACTTATCCCTTCCGCACATAGCTACCCAGCTATGCCCTTGGCAGAACAACTGGTACACCAGCGGTGCGTCCATCCCGGTCCTCTCGTACTAAGGACAGCTCCTCTCAAATTTCCTGCGCCCACGACGGATAGGGACCGAACTGTCTCACGACGTTCTGAACCCAGCTCGCGTACCGCTTTAATGGGCGAACAGCCCAACCCTTGGGACCGACTACAGCCCCAGGATGCGATGAGCCGACATCGAGGTGCCAAACCTCCCCGTCGATGTGGACTCTTGGGGGAGATAAGCCTGTTATCCCCGGGGTAGCTTTTATCCGTTGAGCGATGGCCCTTCCATGCGGAACCACCGGATCACTAAGCCCGACTTTCGTCCCTGCTCGACTTGTAGGTCTCGCAGTCAAGCTCCCTTATGCCTTTGCACTCTACGAATGATTTCCAACCATTCTGAGGGAACCTTTGGGCGCCTCCGTTACACTTTAGGAGGCGACCGCCCCAGTCAAACTGCCCACCTGACACTGTCTCCCGGGTCGATAAGACCCGTAGGTTAGAATTTCAATACAGTCAGGGCGGTATCCCACCAGCGCCTCCACCGAAGCTAGCGCTCCGGTTTCAATGGCTCCCGCCTATCCTGTACAAACTGTACCAAAATTCAATATCAGGCTACAGTAAAGCTCCACGGGGTCTTTCCGTCCTGTCGCGGGTAACCTGCATCTTCACAGGTACTATAATTTCACCGAGTCTCTGGTTGAGACAGTGCCCAAATCGTTACACCTTTCGTGCGGGTCGGAACTTACCCGACAAGGAATTTCGCTACCTTAGGACCGTTATAGTTACGGCCGCCGTTTACTGGGGCTTCAGTTCAGAGCTTCGCTTACGCTAACCCCTCTCCTTAACCTTCCAGCACCGGGCAGGTGTCAGCCCCTATACTTCGCCTTACGGCTTCGCAGAGACCTGTGTTTTTGCTAAACAGTCGCTTGGGCCTATTCACTGCGGCTTTCCGTTAAGAAAGCACCCCTTCTCCCGAAGTTACGGGGTCATTTTGCCGAGTTCCTTAACCAGAGTTCTCTCGCACACCTTAGGATTCTCTCCTCGCCTACCTGTGTCGGTTTGCGGTACAGGCACCTTTTATCTCGCTAGAAGCTTTTCTTGGCAGCGGGGAATCAAAGACTTCGCTCCATAAGGAGCTTCCCCATCACAGCTCAGCCTTCACGATAAGCGGATTTGCCTACTTATCAGCCTAACTGCTTGGACGTGCACAACCAATCGCACGCTTCTTCTATCCTTCTGCGTCCCTCCATTGCTCAAACGATAAAGAGGTGGTACAGGAATATCAACCTGTTGTCCATCGCCTACGCCTGTCGGCCTCGGCTTAGGTCCTGACTAACCCTGAGCGGACGAGCCTTCCTCAGGAAACCTTAGGCATTCGGTGGACGGGATTCTCACCCGTCTTTCGCTACTCATACCGGCATTCTCACTTCTAAGCGCTCCACCAGTCCTTCCGGTCTGACTTCACTGCACTTAGAACGCTCCCCTACCACTGATACCATTGGTATCAATTCGCAGCTTCGGTGGTGTATTTAGCCCCGGTACATTTTCGGCGCAGAGTCACTCGACTAGTGAGCTATTACGCACTCTTTAAATGGTGGCTGCTTCTGAGCCAACATCCTAGTTGTCTAAGCAACTCCACATCCTTTTCCACTTAATACACACTTTGGGACCTTAGCTGGCGATCTGGGCTGTTTCCCTCTTGACTACGGATCTTATCACTCGCAGTCTGACTCCTAAGGATAAGTCATTGGCATTCGGAGTTTGACTGAATTCGGTAATCCGATGAGGACCCCTAGTTCAATCAGTGCTCTACCTCCAAGACTCTTACACTTAAGGCTAGCCCTAAAGCTATTTCGGGGAGAACCAGCTATCTCCAGGTTCGATTGGAATTTCTCCGCTACCCACACCTCATCCCCGCACTTTTCAACGTGCGTGGGTTCGGGCCTCCATTCAGTGTTACCTGAACTTCACCCTGGACATGGGTAGATCACCTGGTTTCGGGTCTACGACCACGTACTAAACGCCCTATTCAGACTCGCTTTCGCTGCGGCTCCGCCTCTTCAGCTTAACCTCGCACGGGATCGTAACTCGCCGGTTCATTCTACAAAAGGCACGCCATCACCCATTAACGGGCTCTGACTATTTGTAGGCACACGGTTTCAGGATCTCTTTCACTCCCCTTCCGGGGTGCTTTTCACCTTTCCCTCACGGTACTGGTTCACTATCGATCACTAGGGAGTATTTAGCCTTGGGAGATGGTCCTCCCAGATTCCGACGGAATTTCACGTGTTCCGCCGTACTCAGGATACATTCAAGAGAGAACGAAGTTTCGACTACGGGGTTATTACCCTCTGTGACGGACCTTTCCAGGTCGCTTCGTCTACCTCGTTCCTTTGTAACTCCGTATAGAATGTCCTACAACCCCAAGAGGCAAGCCTCTTGGTTTGGGCTAGATTCCGTTTCGCTCGCCGCTACTCAGGAAATCGCATTTGCTTTCTCTTCCTCCAGGTACTTAGATGTTTCAGTTCCCTGGGTCTGTCTTCCATACCCTATGTATTCAGGTAAGGATACCATACCATTACGTATAGTGGGTTTCCCCATTCGGAAATCTTCGGATCAAAGCTTACTTACAGCTCCCCGAAGCATATCGGCGTTAGTC
>NZ_JBBOUQ010000001.1:3980000-4055000 GCF_038006125.1 Bacillus sp. FSL R10-2780 | reverse complement strand
ACCTACTGATTACAAGTCAGTTGCTCTACCAATTGAGCTAAGTCGGCTAAATGGTGGAGGATGACGGGATCGAACCGCCGACCCCCTGCTTGTAAGGCAGGTGCTCTCCCAGCTGAGCTAATCCTCCGAATTGCCTGGCAACGTCCTACTCTCACAGGGACAAGGTCCCAACTACCATCGGCGCTAGAGAGCTTAACTTCCGTGTTCGGTATGGGAACGGGTGTGACCTCTCTGCCATCATTACCAGACTGTATTCATTTAAGACAAGAATTATTATAACTCATTTACTTTTGAAAGTCAACAAGTTTTTTATATTCTTTCAAAACTAGATAACATTGCTTCATATTATATGGTTAAGTCCTCGATCTATTAGTATTCGTCAGCTCCACATGTCACCATGCTTCCACCTCGAACCTATCAACCTGATCATCTTTCAGGGATCTTACTAGCTTACGCTATGGGAAATCTCATCTTGAGGGGGGCTTCATGCTTAGATGCTTTCAGCACTTATCCCTTCCGCACATAGCTACCCAGCTATGCCCTTGGCAGAACAACTGGTACACCAGCGGTGCGTCCATCCCGGTCCTCTCGTACTAAGGACAGCTCCTCTCAAATTTCCTGCGCCCACGACGGATAGGGACCGAACTGTCTCACGACGTTCTGAACCCAGCTCGCGTACCGCTTTAATGGGCGAACAGCCCAACCCTTGGGACCGACTACAGCCCCAGGATGCGATGAGCCGACATCGAGGTGCCAAACCTCCCCGTCGATGTGGACTCTTGGGGGAGATAAGCCTGTTATCCCCGGGGTAGCTTTTATCCGTTGAGCGATGGCCCTTCCATGCGGAACCACCGGATCACTAAGCCCGACTTTCGTCCCTGCTCGACTTGTAGGTCTCGCAGTCAAGCTCCCTTATGCCTTTGCACTCTACGAATGATTTCCAACCATTCTGAGGGAACCTTTGGGCGCCTCCGTTACACTTTAGGAGGCGACCGCCCCAGTCAAACTGCCCACCTGACACTGTCTCCCGGGTCGATAAGACCCGTAGGTTAGAATTTCAATACAGTCAGGGCGGTATCCCACCAGCGCCTCCACCGAAGCTAGCGCTCCGGTTTCAATGGCTCCCGCCTATCCTGTACAAACTGTACCAAAATTCAATATCAGGCTACAGTAAAGCTCCACGGGGTCTTTCCGTCCTGTCGCGGGTAACCTGCATCTTCACAGGTACTATAATTTCACCGAGTCTCTGGTTGAGACAGTGCCCAAATCGTTACACCTTTCGTGCGGGTCGGAACTTACCCGACAAGGAATTTCGCTACCTTAGGACCGTTATAGTTACGGCCGCCGTTTACTGGGGCTTCAGTTCAGAGCTTCGCTTACGCTAACCCCTCTCCTTAACCTTCCAGCACCGGGCAGGTGTCAGCCCCTATACTTCGCCTTACGGCTTCGCAGAGACCTGTGTTTTTGCTAAACAGTCGCTTGGGCCTATTCACTGCGGCTTTCCGTTAAGAAAGCACCCCTTCTCCCGAAGTTACGGGGTCATTTTGCCGAGTTCCTTAACCAGAGTTCTCTCGCACACCTTAGGATTCTCTCCTCGCCTACCTGTGTCGGTTTGCGGTACAGGCACCTTTTATCTCGCTAGAAGCTTTTCTTGGCAGCGGGGAATCAAAGACTTCGCTCCATAAGGAGCTTCCCCATCACAGCTCAGCCTTCACGATAAGCGGATTTGCCTACTTATCAGCCTAACTGCTTGGACGTGCACAACCAATCGCACGCTTCTTCTATCCTTCTGCGTCCCTCCATTGCTCAAACGATAAAGAGGTGGTACAGGAATATCAACCTGTTGTCCATCGCCTACGCCTGTCGGCCTCGGCTTAGGTCCTGACTAACCCTGAGCGGACGAGCCTTCCTCAGGAAACCTTAGGCATTCGGTGGACGGGATTCTCACCCGTCTTTCGCTACTCATACCGGCATTCTCACTTCTAAGCGCTCCACCAGTCCTTCCGGTCTGACTTCACTGCACTTAGAACGCTCCCCTACCACTGATACCATTGGTATCAATTCGCAGCTTCGGTGGTGTATTTAGCCCCGGTACATTTTCGGCGCAGAGTCACTCGACTAGTGAGCTATTACGCACTCTTTAAATGGTGGCTGCTTCTGAGCCAACATCCTAGTTGTCTAAGCAACTCCACATCCTTTTCCACTTAATACACACTTTGGGACCTTAGCTGGCGATCTGGGCTGTTTCCCTCTTGACTACGGATCTTATCACTCGCAGTCTGACTCCTAAGGATAAGTCATTGGCATTCGGAGTTTGACTGAATTCGGTAATCCGATGAGGACCCCTAGTTCAATCAGTGCTCTACCTCCAAGACTCTTACACTTAAGGCTAGCCCTAAAGCTATTTCGGGGAGAACCAGCTATCTCCAGGTTCGATTGGAATTTCTCCGCTACCCACACCTCATCCCCGCACTTTTCAACGTGCGTGGGTTCGGGCCTCCATTCAGTGTTACCTGAACTTCACCCTGGACATGGGTAGATCACCTGGTTTCGGGTCTACGACCACGTACTAAACGCCCTATTCAGACTCGCTTTCGCTGCGGCTCCGCCTCTTCAGCTTAACCTCGCACGGGATCGTAACTCGCCGGTTCATTCTACAAAAGGCACGCCATCACCCATTAACGGGCTCTGACTATTTGTAGGCACACGGTTTCAGGATCTCTTTCACTCCCCTTCCGGGGTGCTTTTCACCTTTCCCTCACGGTACTGGTTCACTATCGATCACTAGGGAGTATTTAGCCTTGGGAGATGGTCCTCCCAGATTCCGACGGAATTTCACGTGTTCCGCCGTACTCAGGATACATTCAAGAGAGAACGAAGTTTCGACTACGGGGTTATTACCCTCTGTGACGGACCTTTCCAGGTCGCTTCGTCTACCTCGTTCCTTTGTAACTCCGTATAGAATGTCCTACAACCCCAAGAGGCAAGCCTCTTGGTTTGGGCTAGATTCCGTTTCGCTCGCCGCTACTCAGGAAATCGCATTTGCTTTCTCTTCCTCCAGGTACTTAGATGTTTCAGTTCCCTGGGTCTGTCTTCCATACCCTATGTATTCAGGTAAGGATACCATACCATTACGTATAGTGGGTTTCCCCATTCGGAAATCTTCGGATCAAAGCTTACTTACAGCTCCCCGAAGCATATCGGCGTTAGTCCCGTCCTTCATCGACTCCTAGTGTCAAGGCATCCACCGTGCGCCCTTTCTAACTTAACCAAACTAAAATTAAAAAAATATGAGCTACACTGTTATCTAGTTTTCAAAGAACATACATTTAAACTTGAGAGATAGTTCTCTCAAAACTGAACGAAACAAAACAAGTCAACGTTTATTGATGAACTGCGTTCATCAATTCTCCATAGAAAGGAGGTGATCCAGCCGCACCTTCCGATACGGCTACCTTGTTACGACTTCACCCCAATCATCTGTCCCACCTTAGGCGGCTGGCTCCATAAAGGTTACCCCACCGACTTCGGGTGTTACAAACTCTCGTGGTGTGACGGGCGGTGTGTACAAGGCCCGGGAACGTATTCACCGCGGCATGCTGATCCGCGATTACTAGCGATTCCAGCTTCATGTAGGCGAGTTGCAGCCTACAATCCGAACTGAGAACGGTTTTATGAGATTAGCTCCACCTCGCGGTCTTGCAGCTCTTTGTACCGTCCATTGTAGCACGTGTGTAGCCCAGGTCATAAGGGGCATGATGATTTGACGTCATCCCCACCTTCCTCCGGTTTGTCACCGGCAGTCACCTTAGAGTGCCCAACTTAATGATGGCAACTAAGATCAAGGGTTGCGCTCGTTGCGGGACTTAACCCAACATCTCACGACACGAGCTGACGACAACCATGCACCACCTGTCACTCTGCTCCCGAAGGAGAAGCTCTATCTCTAGAGTTTTCAGAGGATGTCAAGACCTGGTAAGGTTCTTCGCGTTGCTTCGAATTAAACCACATGCTCCACCGCTTGTGCGGGCCCCCGTCAATTCCTTTGAGTTTCAGCCTTGCGGCCGTACTCCCCAGGCGGAGTGCTTAATGCGTTAACTTCAGCACTAAAGGGCGGAAACCCTCTAACACTTAGCACTCATCGTTTACGGCGTGGACTACCAGGGTATCTAATCCTGTTTGCTCCCCACGCTTTCGCGCCTCAGTGTCAGTTACAGACCAGAAAGTCGCCTTCGCCACTGGTGTTCCTCCATATCTCTACGCATTTCACCGCTACACATGGAATTCCACTTTCCTCTTCTGCACTCAAGTCTCCCAGTTTCCAATGACCCTCCACGGTTGAGCCGTGGGCTTTCACATCAGACTTAAGAAACCACCTGCGCGCGCTTTACGCCCAATAATTCCGGATAACGCTTGCCACCTACGTATTACCGCGGCTGCTGGCACGTAGTTAGCCGTGGCTTTCTGGTTAGGTACCGTCAAGGTGCCAGCTTATTCAACTAGCACTTGTTCTTCCCTAACAACAGAGTTTTACGACCCGAAAGCCTTCATCACTCACGCGGCGTTGCTCCGTCAGACTTTCGTCCATTGCGGAAGATTCCCTACTGCTGCCTCCCGTAGGAGTCTGGGCCGTGTCTCAGTCCCAGTGTGGCCGATCACCCTCTCAGGTCGGCTACGCATCGTTGCCTTGGTGAGCCGTTACCTCACCAACTAGCTAATGCGACGCGGGTCCATCCATAAGTGACAGCCGAAGCCGCCTTTCAATTTCGAACTATGCAGTTCAAAATATTATCCGGTATTAGCCCCGGTTTCCCGGAGTTATCCCAGTCTTATGGGTAGGTTACCCACGTGTTACTCACCCGTCCGCCGCTAACTTCATAAGAGCAAGCTCTTAATCCATTCGCTCGACTTGCATGTATTAGGCACGCCGCCAGCGTTCATCCTGAGCCAGGATCAAACTCTCCAATAAAGTTAGTTTGTCTAGCATCTAAAAATAAAAATTGACGTTTACGTTGTTTGTTTCGTTCAGTTTTCAAAGAACTACTTAGTCGCTCATTTGCGACTTCCTTATGTTAACATCTTCATTTTTCGATGTCAACTAAGTTTTTCAATTTCTTTTTTGTCGTTTTCTGCGTTTCCGCATCAGCGACGGTTATTAATATATCATGTAGAAAAATGAAATGCAATAGTTTTTCTAATAAAATTTTCAACTTAGTAAGAAAGCATAAAAACAGCACCTTTCTTCTATATAAGTATAGTTTTTTAATTTGGCATCCATTCAACGAGCAGTAATCTCACTTTCTTTTTAATAGAAGGTTTCTCTCCCCTCAAATAAAGAAATAAAAAAAGCTTTGGAGAAATCTCCAAAGCTTAGTCTTGTTTATGGCGCATAGCTGGGAATAATAGTACGTCACGAATAGATGGTGCGTTTGTTAATAACATAACAAGACGATCAATACCGATTCCTAATCCGCCCGTAGGAGGCATACCATACTCAAGAGCTTCGATATAGTCATCATCCATCATATGAGCTTCATCATTACCTTGCTCACGCTCTTTTAATTGAGCTTCAAAACGTTCCTTTTGATCGATTGGATCATTTAACTCAGTGAATGCATTCGCATGTTCACGAGCAACAATGAATAATTCGAAACGATCTGTGAATCGTGGATCTTCATCATTCTTTTTCGCAAGTGGTGAAATCTCTACCGGATGACCGTAAATAAATGTCGGTTGAATTAATTTATCTTCTACTTTTTGTTCGAAGAATTCATTAATAATATGACCAACTTCCATTGTATCCTTAATTTCTACATTATGTTCTTTTGCAAGTTCACGCGCTTCTTCTACACTCATTGGATTCCAGAAATCCGCTCCAGAGTGTTGCTTAATTGCATCTACCATATGAAGACGTGTCCATTCTGGTTCTAGATTAATTTCATAATCACCATATTGGATTGTTGTTGTACCCAATACTTTTTTCGCGATATGAGCAACCATATTTTCTGTTAGTTTCATAATATCATTATAATCAGCGTACGCTTCATATAATTCAATCATCGTAAACTCAGGGTTATGACGAGTTGATACACCCTCATTACGGAATACACGGCCGATTTCATAAACTTTTTCTAATCCGCCCACAATAAGACGTTTTAAATGAAGTTCAATTGCGATACGCATATACAATTCCATATCTAACGCATTATGGTGCGTAGTGAAAGGACGAGCAGATGCTCCACCTGCAATCGCGTGCATCATAGGCGTTTCTACTTCAAGATAACCGTTGTCATCTAAATATCTTCTCATTTCACGAATGATTTTACTACGGGTAACGAACGTTTCACGGCTTTCCATACTTGTAATTAAGTCTAAGTAACGTTGACGGTAGCGTTGTTCAACATCTTTTAATCCATGATATTTATCCGGTAATGGACGAAGAGACTTCGTTAAAAGTGTAAATCCTGTCGCTTTTACTGAAAGTTCTCCAACGTTTGTTTTGAACACTTTACCTTCAATACCTACTAAGTCACCTAAATCTGCTGTCGTAAATAACTCGTACTCTTCATCTCCAACAGTATCTTTACGAACATAAATTTGAACTTGCCCCTGTAAATCTTGAACGTGCGCAAATCCCGCTTTTCCTTTACCGCGTTTTGTCATAATACGACCAGCGATAGAAACAGTGATTTCTTTCTCTTCTAATTCTTCTTTAGAGAATTCTCCATATAGACTTACTAAGTCCGTTGTTGAATTTGTGCGTTCAAATCGTTTACCGAACGGATCGATTCCTTGCTCACGTAAATTATGTAGCTTTTCACGACGAACAAGCAATTGGTCGTTTAATTCTTCGTGGTTCATGTTATCCATGATATTGATATCACTCCAGCTCTATTAAATTTTACAATATATACAGTATAGCATTTTCTACTCAACTAGAAAAACTGCCAGCAACCAACTGGCAGTTCTTCTTTCTTTCACGTAATTATAGGAAGTGTATAGAAGAATGTCAATCTCCTATGTCCCCTTATTAACCAACATAAATTGTTTGTTGTTTCGCTTCTACTTCTTCTACAAATGCACCTAATAAATTCGCAAGGTCCTCACGTGTGTTACAAATATTGATACCATTGCGCACACTCGCATTACCACGAACACCTTTTAAATACCAAGCTGCATGCTTTCTCATCTCTCTTACAGCGACATTTTCGTTCTTTAAATCGATAAGACGATCTAGATGCAACATACATACATCAATTTTCTCACGCACTGTTGGTTCCGGCATTAATTCACCTGTCTCTAAATACTTTACCGTACGATAAATCATCCACGGGTCTCCAAGAGCAGCGCGACCAATCATAACTCCATCTACACCAACTTCATCAAGCATACGCTTTGCATCTTGCGGTGTTTCCACATCACCATTTCCGATAACCGGGATATTCACAGATTGCTTTACTTGTTTAATAATATCCCAATCCGCTTTCCCTTCATACATTTGCACTCGTGTACGTCCATGAACTGCTACAGCTTGCCCACCAGCACGCTCAACAGCTCTAGCGTTTTCAACTGCAAAAATATGATCTTCATCCCAACCAATACGCATTTTAACTGTAACTGGTTTTTCAACTGCATCTACAACTGCCGCTACCATCTCATATATTTTATTTGGGTCTAAAAGCCACTTTGCTCCCGCATCACACTTAGTGATTTTCGGTACTGGGCAACCCATATTAATATCAATAATATCTGCTGTCGTATATTTATCTACGTATTTCGCAGCATCTACAAGAGTTTCTTTCTCTCCACCAAAAATTTGTAAACTTAATGGCTTTTCTCTCTCATCGATATATAACATATCTAATGTTCTTTTGTTATTAAGTAATATTGCCTTATCACTTACCATTTCAGCACAAACTAGACCTGCACCAAATTCTTTTACTGTCAAACGGAATGCAGAGTTACACACTCCCGCCATCGGTGCTAGTACAACTGGATTTTTCATCTCAATATTTGCAATCTTTAACACCCGACTTACTCCTTCCTTTACGGTCACTTTGGCATCAATTCGTCTATTGAAACGTTTAATGTTTTAGCGACTTCTACTACAAAATCTTGGGAAGGTGATCTATTGCCCCTCTCAACTTCACCTAAAACCGATACAGATACCCCTAATTCTTTCGCAAAACCTTCTTGCGTATAGCCTTTTAGCTTTCGAAAAGCACGAATGCGTCTTCCCCATTTTTCTGCTTCCATACCGTTACTCCCTCTCGCCTTTTCATTTCTTCTACTTGTGAACGTGAAATGTTTTGTTTTATATCTTGATTAATCTCTAACAACGGAACGATAACAAAAGCTCTTTCGAACATCCGCGGATGCGGAACAATAAGATTCTCTGCTTCAATATTTTCTTGATTATATAGTAAAATGTCAAGGTCGATGGTCCTCGGGCCCCATCTAATTTCCCTTTTTCTTCCTAGGTCATTCTCTACCTTTTGCGTTACTTTCAATAATTCTTGCGGTGATAAATTGGTAGAAATTTTTATAACTAAATTTAAAAAGCAATTTTGGTCAGTATAGCCAACCGGATCAGTTTCATATACAGACGAAACATCATCGACTTGGATATGCTGGTTTTTATTTAAAAACTGAATTGCTTCAGTTAAATAAATATAACGCTCCCCAATATTCGAACCTAATGCAATGTACGCTATATTATTCATGGACGTTCTCTCGTAATTTCTACCGCTACAGCACGATAATGCCCCGGTATCGGCGGATCTGGTTTAATTACCTTAATTGTACATTGTGAAATACCCTCATATTGTTTCAATATATCTGTAGCGATATTTTCAGCGATACTTTCTACAAGCTTATACGTTCTATCTTCAACAACTTTTCTACATAGTTCGAAAAGCTCCCCGTAATTGACAGAATGCTCTAAGTCGTCACTTTCTCCTGCACGTTTTAAATCCAACTCCACCGTTAAATCGACTTTAAATCTCTGACCCAATTTATTTTCTTCCGGGAATACACCATGATAACCGTAAAACTCCATATCATGGATATAAATTTTATCCAATTACTTTGCCCCCTTACCAATCATTGCATCCATCATCTTAGCCATACGCGCCATTTCTTTCACATCATGAACACGGATAAACTCACAGCCCTTTTCAATACCAAGACAAACGGTAGCGCCCGTTCCTTCAAGACGTTCCTCCACTGGTAAATCTAATACATGGCCAATAAAGGACTTTCTTGAAGTACCTAATAGTACTGGGTAACCCAGTACATTTAACTGCTCTAAATTACGCATCGCTTCTAAATTTTGCTCAGGTGTTTTCGCAAAGCCAATACCTGGGTCTAAAATAATATTCTCATCTCGCACGCCCGCATCTTTAGCAATTTTAATACTCTCATACAAATCAGCAATCATATCAGCCATTAAGTTGCGGTAGTTCATATTATCTCGGTTATGCATTAAGATAATAGGCACATCATAATAAGCTGCAACTTCAGCAATCTTCGGTTCAGCCTTCGCTCCCCAAATATCATTAATAATATGAGCACCAGCTTCAATCGCTTGTTTCGCAACTTCAGCTTTATACGTATCAATAGAAATAGGTAGCTTTGCTTCTTTTGACACTGCCTGAATCATTGGAACAACTCGCTTTATTTCTTCTTCTACTGAAACTTTAGCGAAACCCGGTCGAGTAGATTCGCCGCCAATATCAATAATATGAGCACCTTCATTTTTCATTTCTTTCGCATGTCGCACTGCAGCATCTACTTCGTTGTAACTCCCACCATCAGAAAATGAATCTGGCGTTACATTTAAAATCCCCATAATTAATGTCTTTTCATTTAAGTTCAATGTATATTCGCCGCAGCGCAAATCATAATCCCACTTCAAACTACACATCTCCTCTTCGCAATTCATTTCTGCCCCACAATTTCTCTCTCTGCACTCCATAAAGATCCATAAGTCTTTTTGTAACCACTCCCACTTTACCCGGGAAATCTTTCTCCTCTATACGATAAAGGGGAACAATCTCTTGAATAGAGTTCGTTACGAACACTTCATCCGCTGAAAGCAATTCATCTTTTGTAAAGAAACCTTCCTTTACTTCTATATCTAGCTCTTCAGCGGCCTTTATAATAAACGCACGAGTGATTCCGTTTAAAATCCCTGTTTCTAATGAAGGAGTATATAAAATATCCCCTTTAACAAAAAAGAGATTCGAAACAATACCCTCTGCAACATAACCTGTTTCGGTAAGAAAAACACCTTCCTTATTCACAACATTTCCAATTTCGCGTTTCCCTAAAATATTATTTAAATAATGATGGGACTTCAAGCGAAATGCACCCTCTGGTGTATTTCTCACTTGCTTTAACATAACTCCTTCTTTTTCCACTACATTCCCTGGAGCTGCTAAAGGTTTTATAAAAACAATAACAGACGGTTCTTCATATACTTCCGTTTGTAATCCTATTTCATCTATACCCGCCGATACATTTAAGCGCACATATGCATGCTTTAACCCATTCTTAACGAGTAGATTCTTTAAAATAAGCATCACTTCATCTTTTGTCATTGTCCATTTGATTTGCAATATATCGAGCGCACCCATTAAGCGTTCATAATGATCATCCAATAAAAAGGGATGACCATTATAAATACGAAACGTCTCAAAAACCCCAAGCCCATATAGGTAACCGTGGTCATACGGAGAAATTTTCGCTTCACTCGCTTCTACATACGTACCATTTACGTAAATTAACACGATGTCACACTTGGGCTATATTTGCGAATGAAATTCTGTAGCAACTCTTTCCCGTGAGAAGTCATAATAGATTCCGGATGGAATTGTACCCCTTCAATCGGCAACGTTTTATGACGAAGTGCCATAATTTCACCTTCTTCAGTCCAAGATGTTATCTCTAAACAATTCGGTAACGTCTCTTTTTTTACGATAAGAGAGTGATAACGTGTCGCGGTAAATGGATTTGGAATATCAGAAAAAATCGTCTGCCCATCATGATGCATTAAAGATGTTTTTCCATGCATCAAACGCTCTGCCCTGACAACATCCCCTCCAAATACTTGTGCAATGGATTGATGTCCAAGACAGACCCCAAAAATCGGAAGCTTACCTGCAAAATATTTAATAACATCCATACTGATTCCCGCCTCATTAGGGCTACATGGACCTGGCGAAATCATTAAAAAATCCGGTTTCATATTCTCAATATCCGAAATAGTCACTTCATCATTACGCTTAACAACAAGCTCTTGTCCAAGTTCTCCAAGAAACTGCACTAAATTAAATGTAAAAGAATCATAATTATCAATCATTAATATCATTTCTCTCACCTAACCGTTTCTTCGCTACTTTCTTTTGCACGCCATAAAGCGATTGCTTTTTTTAACGACTCTTTATATTCATTTTTTGGATTTGAATCAATTACAATACCCGCTCCAGCTTGCACATGCGCTTGTCCATCTTTAGCAAGCAGTGTTCGGATTACAATATTCAATTCCGTATCTCCAGAATAACCAATCCAACCAATTGAACCCGTATAAATCCCTCGGCGAACAGGTTCTAATTCTTCAATAATTTCCATCGTACGTATTTTCGGGGCACCGGTAATTGTCCCACCAGGAAATACAGCCTTCACCAAATCGAAAGCATCTTTATCTGCTTCCACCTCACCACGCACATTAGAAACAATATGCATAACGTGTGAGTATTTTTCAATTACCATAAATTCATCTACTTCAACAGTGCCATATTTACAAACACGGCCCAAGTCATTTCGTTCTAAATCCACAAGCATTACATGCTCTGCTCTTTCCTTTTCGTTTTCAATTAATTCTTTCGCTAATTCCTCATCCTCTTGCTCACTCGCTCCTCGAGAGCGCGTACCGGCAATTGGTCTTGTACTCACTTCTTTTCCTTGCTTTTTAATTAGTAATTCAGGCGAAGCACTAACAATTTGAAAATCTCCAAACTCCAAGTAACCCATATATGGAGATGGATTAATTTCACGAAGACTTGTATATATTTCTAGTGGATGTGTTTGTAATGTTCTTTCTTGTCTTGTTGACAAGTTTACTTGAAACACATCACCCGCTCCGATATATTCTTGAATACGTTCAACAGCCTTCATAAAGCCCTCTTCCGTAAAAGCGACTGCTTCATTTTTCTTTTCAGGACATTCAAACGGCATAGTCACTTTGGGTGCTTCTTTCATCCAAAGACCCTTCCATTCATTTAATCGCTCTTCTGCCTCTTCACACTCATCTACATAATGAGTAATAATCCATAATACTCTCTCCTGTTGATCATACACAAACACGTCATCAAATAACAAAAAGAATATGTCAGGTATATTAATATCATCCTTCGCAAGAGAAGAAAGTTTTTCAATATAACGGATACAATCATAACTAAAGTATCCAATTGCCCCACCTTGAAAAGGTGGGTACTCCGGATTATAATCCGTTTTCCATTTCTCCATATACGCTTGCATTAAATCTAGTGGATTCCCTCGCTTTATTGTTTCCTTACCACTTTCACTTATATGTAACGTCTCATTCTTACCCTGAATTACCGCTACTGGATCCAGCCCAACAATGTTATAACGACCACCACGTCCACTTTCTAACAAAATATGTTGCGGCTTATCCTGAGAAAGAAATTTATATTGCTTAAAGAAATCTAACTGATATGGAATAGAAAGCGCTAAAGATTTTCTTCGTTGCATATCAACACCCCGTCTTCTGTTATCCCACCCTCTTAAGCCAATCAACTCAAACTACATAAAATTATTTATATAGAGAATGATTATACTTGAGGGCTAGTGAAAATAAATTAATTATACTACTTCTTATTTTACATGAAGTTTTCTAGTCATTCACTCTTTTCCTTTTTCCAATCAAAAAAGAAAAAGCATCCTTTTTTAAGGATGCTTTTCAAATCACATTCAATTATGACTCAAATTGATAAAGTGGTGTACTTAAATAACGTTCACCGTTACTTGGGATAATAACAAGTACCTTTTTCCCTTTACCTAATTTCTTCGCAACTTCTGTCGCTGCATAAACGACTGCTCCCGAAGAGATACCAACCAAAATACCTTCTTCTCTAGCCACTCTTCTCGCATATTCGAACGCTTGCTCCGTTTTCACTTGAATAATTTCATCATATACCTCTACATCCAATGTCTCCGGAACAAACCCCGCTCCAATTCCTTGGATCTTATGTGGTCCTGGCTTTCCACCAGATAATACTGGTGAATCCGCAGGTTCTACCGCGTAAATTTTGATATCTTTATAAGCTTCTTTCAGCACTTCACCGGCACCTGTAATTGTTCCACCTGTACCAATACCTGCGATAAACGCATCTAATTGATCCCCCATCTGTTCAACAATTTCTGGACCTGTTGTTATACGATGGATTTCTGGATTCGCTTGGTTTTGGAACTGTTGTGGTATAAAGTACCCATGTTCTTCTGCTAATTCAGTTGCCTTTCGAATTGCTCCACCCATTCCTTCAGGTCCTGGAGTCAATACTAATTCAGCACCGTAAGCGCGTAATAAATTACGACGCTCAATACTCATTGTTTCTGGCATTACTAAAATTGCCTTATATCCTTTAGCAGCTGCTACCATCGCTAAGCCAATACCTGTGTTACCACTTGTCGGCTCAATGATTGTATCGCCCTCTTTTAATAATCCTTTATTTTCAGCATCTTCAATCATAGCTAACGCGATACGATCTTTAACACTGCTCCCCGGATTCATAAATTCTAATTTTAAGTATACATCTGCGCTGTCTGATTCTACGATGCGGTTCAACTTAACGATCGGCGTTTTCCCGATTAATTCTGAAACTGATTGTGCCACTCGCATTCCTGTCACTCCTAACACCGAGTATTTTTATTGGTTTTATCTATATTTAGATTTTGTCAGAAAATTCCCTGTTTGTCAATCTATTTGGGCGGCTGGTTCTCCACCTAAACTTCTTTATTACAGGTTCTCAATTAGACTTGTAATATCTTCTTTAGCGAATTTATGTCGTTCATTACAGAAGTGACAGTGAACTTCCGTCTCTTCTTCTTCTGCACGAATTTGTTCTAACTCCGCTTTACCTAAACTAATTAGCACACTTTCAATACGCTCACGTGAACATGTACAATTAAATTGAACATCCATTGTTTCTAGCACTTTCACTTTATCTTCTCCAAGCACTTCATACAGTAATTCTTCTGGAGAAAGACCTTGTTCGATTAATTGTGATACCGGCGGGATTTGTTGCAGACGCTCTTCAATAAATGAAATTGTTTCTTCCTGCGCACCTGGCATAATTTGAAGAATAAATCCACCCGCCGCTAATACGCTATCATCTCCATTTACAAGAACACCAACACCTACAGAAGAAGGTGTCTGCTCAGAAACCGCGAAATAATATGTGAAATCTTCCCCTAGTTCTCCTGAAACAATTGGAGATTGACCGATAAATGGTTCACGCATACCGATATCTTTAATTACCGTTACAAATCCTTCTGTACCTACCGCTTGATATACACGTAATTTTCCTTGTTCCGTTCCTTCAAAATCAACATGCGGATTCGTTACATAACCACGTACATCTCCATTTGCATGAGCATCGACTAAGATAGGACCAATCGGGCCGTTACCCTCTACTTTAATCGTTAACTTCTGCTCGCCTTTTAACATAGCGCCCATCATTGTACCCGCAGTTAAAGAACGACCAAGTGCCGCTGAAGCTGTTCTCCATGTATCATGACGTTTTTGCGCCTCACTTACTGTATTTGTTGTACGTACACTATAAGCACGAACCTCTCCATTAAACGCTAACGCTTTTACTAAATAATCTTTCATACTTATTTATTCACCCTTCTCATGTTGTAAATTTGCATTACGTTCATATAACATATACAAACCTTTTAACGTTAAAAACGGATCTACAATATCAATTACATTTGATTCTTCTGAAATTAATTTTGCTAATCCACCTGTTGCAATAACTTTCGGTTCTTGCTTAGCTTCTTCCTTCATACGCTTAACAATACCTTCCACTTGTCCAACGTATCCATAAAGAATACCTGATTGCATTGCACTTACTGTATTCTTCCCGATAACACTACTCGGTTTTGTAATTTCAATACGAGGAAGCTTTGCTGCTCTGCTATATAAAGCCTCTGCCGAAATCATAATTCCTGGCGTAATGACGCCACCCATATAATGCTTCTCTTCGTTAATATAACAATATGTAGTAGCCGTACCAAAATCAACAATAATAAGCGGACTTCCATACAAGTGGATTCCTGCTACTGCATTTACAATTCGGTCCGCGCCTACTTCACGTGGATTTTCATATTTAATATTCAAGCCAGTTTTTATCCCAGGCCCCACTACAAGCGGTTTAATTTTAAAATACTTTTCACACATACGCTCTAAAGCGAACATAATTGGCGGTACGACTGAAGACACAATAATACCTTTCACATCTTCAAAAGAAAGACCTTCATGCTCAAGTAACTGCTTTACAAGCATCCCATACTCATCTTCTGTTTTATGACGATCTGTTTCCATGCGCCAATGCTGACGAAGTTTCCCCTCTTCAAACACACCTAGTACCGCATTTGTGTTCCCTACATCCAATACAAAAATCATATTCTCACCACTTATCTTATTTAATCTACATTTGCGCAGTATGTATAAAACTTATAAAAACATCATATCACACATACTTATATAATCAGTTTTTCTATACTCATCATTGTACAAAAAGATTACTCTCTATTTCAATTTTTAATAATAGTTTCATTTAATTTTTTTGCTACTTACATTCATTCCACAAAAAAAAGGAGTGACTATTGTCACTCCTTCGTTTCTTACTTATCTTCTGTATCTTCATCGTCTTTCTTCATATTGATGTTTACTTTCACATCATCTGAAGGTGTTGGACGCTCAGGTAATCTGCCATAATCATATAAATGATTAATTTGCTCTGCATCTAATGTTTCTACTTCAAGTAACGTTTTCGCGATAATATCAAGCTTATCTCGTTTTTCAGTAAGAATTTGTTTCGCACGAGCATAACAGTCTTTAATAATTATTTGCATTTCCACATCAATCTCATGCGCGATTGCATCACTGTAGTTTTGTTCTGAATGGAAGTCTCTTCCTAAGAATACCTGACCACCTTGTGAGCTACCAAATTGCATCGGTCCAAGCTTATCACTCATCCCGAATTCTGTAACCATACGTCTTGCAATACCAGTCGCACGTTGGAAGTCGTTGTGAGCACCTGTACTTGCTTCACCAAATACAATCTCCTCAGCTACTCGACCACCAAGTAAACCAGTGATTTTATCAAGTAACTCTGGTTTTGTCATGAAGTAACGATCTTCCTTCGGAAGCATTACCGCATACCCACCAGCTTGACCACGAGGGACAATTGTTACTTTATGAACGATATCTGCTTCATCAAGGACAACACCAATTACAGTATGACCAGCCTCATGGAATGCAACAATATTACGTTCTTTTTCAGAGATAACACGACTTTTCTTAGCTGGACCTGCAATAACACGATCCGTCGCTTCATCGATGTCACTCATATCAATTTTCTTCTTATCTTGACGCGCAGCTACTAAAGCAGCTTCGTTTAATAAGTTTTCAAGATCGGCACCAGAGAATCCTGGTGTACGAGTTGCAATTGCTCTTAAGTTGACATTCTCATCAAGCGGTTTATTACGAGCGTGTACTTTAAGTACAGCTTCACGACCATTTACATCTGGACGATCTACTGTAATTTGACGGTCAAAACGACCTGGACGTAATAACGCTGGATCAAGAATATCAGGACGGTTTGTCGCAGCGATGATAATAATACCTTCGTTTGCACCGAATCCATCCATTTCAACAAGCAATTGGTTCAACGTTTGTTCACGCTCATCATGACCACCGCCAAGACCCGCGCCACGTTGACGTCCTACTGCATCAATTTCATCAATGAAAATGATACAAGGAGCATTTTTCTTTGCATTTTCAAATAAATCACGTACACGGGATGCACCGACACCGACGAACATCTCTACGAAGTCAGAACCACTAATAGAGAAGAACGGAACGCCTGCTTCACCTGCAACAGCACGTGCTAGTAAAGTTTTACCTGTACCTGGAGGTCCCACTAATAGAACACCCTTCGGAATACGGGCACCAACTTCAGCGAACTTACGAGGGTCTTTCAAGAATTCAACTACCTCAACAAGTTCTTGTTTCTCTTCATCCGCTCCAGCAACATCTCTGAAACGAATTTTTTTCTTTTCATCATTGTATAGCTTCGCCTTACTTTTCCCGAAGTTCATAACACGGCTACCGCCGCCCTGAGCTTGATTTAATAAGAAGAAGAATAAAATGAAGATAATGACAAACGGAATGATAGAAGTGAAGAACGTTACCCAAGCACTTGTTTCTTCTGCTGGTTGATACTTAACTTCAGCCCCTTGCGCTTTATCATTAATTTTCTTTTGTAATTCCTCAGTATTTGGTGCATAAGTAACAAATTGTTCTCCTTGGCTAGAAGTTTTGAATTGTCCCTTTACCTCAAACACACCATTTTTCGGTTGAAGCTGCACATTACGCACTTCACCTTTTTCAAGTTGAGTAATGAATTTATCGTAGCTAACTGATGTCGTTTTTTGCGTCGAACCATTAAAATAGCTCACGATTCCAATTACTACTAAGAATATCAGTAAATAAAAGATGGTATTACGGAAGATACGATTCATTCCTAACCTCCTCTCACGGCATAAACACTATAGTAAATCGTAACACAGAAAAAATTTCCTATACAATTGTAACGCCTATATTTAATTAATTTGAGTAAACACTTGGTTTTAATACTCCTACATAAGGAAGATTACGGTACTGCTCTTTATAATCTAATCCATATCCTACAACAAATTCATGAGGAACAGTAAATCCAACATAATCTGCTTTCAGATCAACCTTACGGCCTGTTGGCTTATCTAATAACGTAACAATTTTTACAGATTTCGCTTTACGATATTTAAACAGGTCCACTAAATAGCTTAGTGTAAGACCGCTATCAATAATATCTTCAACGATTAAAATATCGCGACCTTCTACCGAAGTATCAAGATCTTTTAAGATTTTTACTTCGCCTGTCGAAACTGTAGAGTGACCGTAGCTAGATACAGCCATAAAATCCATTTCAAGATATGTATCTGTTCTTTTTAATAAATCTGCCATAAATGGCATTGCGCCCTTTAGTACACCAATCGCAAGAGGTATTGTATTTTTGTAATCCTCTGCAATAACTGCACCTAGTTCGTGCACCTTTTCTTGTATTTGTTCTTCAGAAATTAATACTTTTTCGATATCTTGATTCATCATTTCATTATCCTCCCGGAAGACTCCTTGCTTTTGTAGTGAATAATCATGTATTTACCCTTCTTTGCTAGCTCTTTCGAAGTAGCAAATGCAGATCGTTTCAACAAGGGTACCCAAATAATATTTCCACTTGCGTCACAAACGATCGGCCATTCTTCTCTTTTTTCTTTTGGTACTTTCGCTTCGATAAAAACAGCTTTTATCTTTTTTGTACCATCCATACCTTGCATTGACATGCGATCTCCATTTTCCCTAGACCGAATACGAAGTGGATACGATATATCATTATACTTAGCAACAAATACTGTTTCATTCATGTTACTCGGTATATCTTCGCTCACCTCTGTTACAAGTTTATCCCCATTCGGCAATATAATTGTCCCAGGTACTGATAAATCTTGCGAAAAAGGAGAAACAATTTCTTGTTTAAATCCAAAACCACATTCTTCGTATGTGCGAACAATTTTCAAACCACCTGGAAAATCTAGTGAACCTGAAGGTTGTGCCCGCTTAAAAAATTCAATCACCTTGTCAATATGTATAGAAGAAAGCGAAGATGGAATCTTATATTCATAAAGATAGTTTAATATTAGTTGAATCCCTCTTCTTTGTAAAGGCATAGACATGGATTCAAAGGCAGGAATTGATAAGCTAATTTGTTTATCGCTTTTTTTTGTAATTACTTTATTCATTTTCTCAAAAGCTAATTCCTGCAAATAAGCCTCATCCTCTTGCATCTGCACGCTAAATTTTTGAAATTTCTCATGCATTTGTGGATTTTCTTCTTTCAAATAAGGAAGGACATATTTACGTAATCGATTCCTTGTATATACTTCTTTTTTATTACTCGGATCTATACGCGGAATAACTTTTAATTTATTACAGTAATCAACAATTTCTTCCTTAGTTACCCCAAGTAACGGCCTAATTAAATATCCATTATGAAAAGATCGCTTCACTGCAATTCCTGCGTATCCTTTCGGAGTACTCCCTCGTACAAGGCGCATTAAAATCGTCTCTACTTGATCATCTCCATGGTGACCAAGAGCTACATATCTCGCATCATATTTCTTCATTATTCTTTCCAAAAATGCATATCTGCATTCTCTAGCTGCAACTTGTGCATTCATTCCATATTGCTGTTGATATTGCGACACATTAATCCTTAGCGTTTCACAAATAACTCCTAGCTCTTTGCAAAGACCCTGTACAAACTGTAAATCCTCATAAGATTCATTACCTCTAAACATATGGTCCACATGTGCTACTACAATTTCGAGCTGTTTTTCTGCCCTTTTTTCTAACAAATAATATAAAAGAGCCAAAGAGTCAGGACCACCAGAAACCCCTACAACAATTGTTGAATGTTTCTTTAATACATCATGCTGCTTTACAAAGTCATCTACTTTTTCAACAAATGCATCTTTCAACTTCGCAATCACCTTTCATTAAACAAGAACAACAACATTAGTTACCTTGTATATAATGGTACAACTTTTACAAACATTGTGCAAAAAAAAGATGTACAAAATCCACATTTTTATCTTACATCCCTCCTGTATATTTAACAAAATAATCGCATTACCTTTTTAATCAAAAAAACCTAGGCATCTACCTAGGTTTTTTGATTATTTTATTGTGCCTGCATTCCTACTATTGGAATCGTAGCCCACTTCGGCATATTTTTCTTTACTTTCGCCACCACAATAGTCATATCATCATTTATATAACCATCACCAGAGCGAATTACTTCTTCCATAATGATATCAGCAATTTCCTGTGGATCCTCTGTTTGTAGTTCTTTAATTTTACGTTTTATCCATAATTCGTGATTCTCCACATGTTGCGCTCCCTCAAAAATGCCGTCACTCATCATGATAAGAAGATCACCCGTTTTTAATTGCTCACCAACCACATCAACTTCAACATCTTCAATGATTCCCATCGGCAAATTACTTGCCTCAATTTTCAAAATATTATTTCCGCGTTTAACAAAACTCGGCGTCGATCCAATCTTTAAAAACTTCGCACTCGCATCCCGTAAATCTACCATAGCCAAGTCAAGCGTTGTATACATCTCCTCTGTCGTCCTTAAAGAAAGAATCGAATTGATGGACTTAATCGCTATTTCTTCATCAATACCGGATTGAAGTATCTTTTGTAATAATTTTACCGTTTCCCTACTCTCCATATGAGCCCTTTGTCCATTTCCCATACCATCACTAATCGCAAGTGCATATTTACCAACACTCAAATCCATCATCGCGTAGGAATCACCTGAAACAAACCCACCACCTTTTGCAGCTGTGGCCAATCCTGTATCAAGAGAATACGTCTTCGCTGAACCAAATGATATTAAACTGTGCCCATTTGGATATGAGGATTTCTCTTCATGCTTAACGACGATATTCTCTTTCAAAATATCTGAAAGCATTGGAGCAACCAACTTCTCACATTCCCCGTGTTCATTAGATGCAGCCGGAATCAACATTTCAATATCAATACTTCCTCTATCTAAACAATAAATATCAACATGCTCCACTTCGACACCAAAATCACGAAACGCTTGTAAAATTTGCTCCTCCTGTGCTTGATGGTTCTCTCTTTCTCGTTGTATCTCCTTAGCGAAATCCTCCATCACTTTTGATACACCTAGTAATTGCTCCGCTACAATTCTACGATTTTCCTTCATTTGTTTTCTTAATTTCTGCCCCTCATAGAAGTGATCTAATTCACCCGCTACTAAATCCGTTACTTTCTTCCCTCTCACACAATGCTTGTCCCATTCACGAACTAACTTCCGATTATGCTGCAGCGTTCCTTCTTCTGTTTCACTCATTATTTGTTTCATATAATCGTATGTTTTATCAAAATTAACTACCCAACATTGATCCTTCTTAAAGCATGTTTGACATGTTTTTGCAGTAATTGTACTTAAAAATAAATCAGCTTCTGTTTCTTTATCTTCCTCCTCCACATACCCATATACAGAAAAGCTATTGGACAAAGCAGCAAATACATTAGCAAATTGATTGATTTTGTTCGCTGTAACATCGCGCACTCTTCTTAAATATTGTTGTTGATCTTGTGAATGCTCCTGTGTACCTGGCATAAATTTAGCAATACGATCCATAACAAGCTTCGGTGTTAATAAGAAGAAAACAATTGCTACACCAGATTCAATTAAAGTTGTTACAATACTTGTTTGCTTGTCTACATATAATGTAATTAAGCTTGTACCAATTAATAAACCTAAACTAACTCCTATACGCTTCCCTTCTTTTAACAATCCCCCAAGCAATCCTGAAAAGGCAAGGAGACTAAGTTGAGACAAGCTAGCCACATTCGCTAAACTTAATATTAACCCAGTGACAACTCCTACTGTGGACCCTGTAGCTGCCCCTGCAATAAAGGCAAATACTAATACTAAATATCTAGTAAAAATATGTTGAATAGAAGCATCATAAACAAACCAATCCGTTGTGCCCGTTAAAACAGATGCTAGTAATATAATTAAACAAACAATTTCTTCTGTTTCTAACGCTTGTTGCTTCCCTTTCCTTTCCACTAAAAGCGGAACACTTTGTAAAAATATCATCGTTAATACGAAGCTAAGCCCCGCTTCGATCGTACTGACGAGCAGATCATACATGGTGACGGTTTGCTGTGCAAAATATACAACAACTAAATGCGCGGTTAATGCGGAGATAAATACTTGGAATGGTACAAGTCCAACAGTTTTACGTGTAAACCGACTAAAGAAGATATTATAAATAAAGAAGGTAAAGATAGATGCAAAAGTAAAAAATAAATTGTCTATTGAAACTGAAAGTGCCCCCCCCATTAGGGCTAAAAACGCGAGCGGCATTTTATCTCGCTTCATAACATAAACAGCAGCAAAAAACGGCAATGCAAACGGTAAAATGTTTGTTAATATATATGCTCGTCCCAAAAGAAAACCAATAACAGCAATAATGAATCCCCATCTAAAGAAAACTTGTTCAAACTTCATTCGCAACTTACTCGTCCACTTTATTGTTCCAAGCTGACTTTCATTCATCGCCAATGCACTTGTGTTCATAGTATTCCTTCCTGCTTTAGGCATATTTTTAACACCACCTGCATAGTTTAATTACTGTTATTATAAAAGATGATTATTGGGATTTTTGTCAAAACAACAGTTTTGACTTTTATAATCGTTCGACTTTTTATTCGAAATAAATCTACATATATACATAGTATTTAATTTATTTAAAGAAAGTTGAAAGAATGTTCAGAAAATATAGGATGATTTTGTAGAAGTATTGTACATCTTAATTTATATTTAACAAAAAAAGATCATGCAAATTTGCATGATCTTTTTAGATGACCCGTACGGGATTCGAACCCGTGTTACCGCCGTGAAAGGGCGGTGTCTTAACCACTTGACCAACGGGCCGTTAAATTAAATATAGCGGCGGAGGGGATCGAACCCCCGACCTCACGGGTATGAACCGTACGCTCTAGCCAGCTGAGCTACACCGCCATGTCGTCGTATTTAACGGACAATTAGTATCTTACATCAGATATGTTTTAAAGTCAACACATCTCAAAAACTTTTTTAAAAATATATTCTCTCACATAAAAAAGTACCCGAGTAATCACTCTGGGTACCTCTCTATATGTTAAGAATTAAACGGACTTATTATCCGCGACGTGCGCCACGGCCACCACGTTTAGATTCTGTGTTACGCTTTAAAGAAGTTAAACGATCTTCACTATCTTTTAAAAAGCGTGCCATCTTTTGCTCAAATGTTTCTTTTGGAGCTCGTTCGTTACCGCCACCGCGGTTATCTCTGTTGGAAGAACGATTATTATTACGTTGTGGACGTCCAGAACGTTGTTGATCACCACCACGTTGGTATTCACCACGTGGACGATCTCCTTCTGTTTTTTCACGTTCTTTCGCTTTCTTAATAGATAGGCCAATTTTGCCATCTTTTTCAACATTGATAACTTTTACTTCTACTTGGTCGCCTACTTTTAAGTGATCGTTAATATCTTTCACATAATTATCAGCAACTTCACTAATATGAACAAGACCTGTTAAGCCTTCTGGCAGCTCCACAAAAGCCCCAAAATTTGTAATACCTGTTACTTTACCCTGTAACTTGCTGCCTACCTCGATTGACATAAAAAAAATGCTCCTCCTTAGTGGTTAAAAAGTCAAATTTTACTTTATTATATATAATCCTAAAATACAGTGTCAATAAGACATACTCTACTTAGAAACAGGAAAAATTATCTCCCCTTTTCCGGAGAAGAAATAATCCCTTCTAGCAATCTTTAAAACGTACTCTTCATCATTCAACTTTTGAACTTCATCTTTTAGATTCTTTTCTTTTTTCGTTAATGAATCCAGTTCTTTTTTCATGTCCTTAACTTTCGCTTCTTTTGCTTTAATGGAACTGTTTTGTTGATAAAACGTCACACTAATACTAGCAATAATTGTAAAAGCAAAGACAAGAAAAACCGCTAAACGGCGATAAAGTCGCTTCCTGTTCTCATCCGTTTGTATTATATGTTCTTTAACAGGATTTGGACTCTGTTTTTCGATTGTTCTTTGTCTCAGTTCCCTCATTTCCGAGGTCCCCCTAACTTCTTTTTTATACGCACCCATAATTGGAAGATATGTCCCTTCAATTTTGCTACATATTGCAGGAACCCTACATGCTTCATTATAAAAAGTTTAACACGATTAGGGAGAAGTTTCCATATGAGCGAAGCAATAAACCGAACAGGCGAGAAAAAAACTTTCCATATGAAAAGTAATATCCAAATCACCATTTTCCATAACACATGTCCAATTGAAAGCAGTATACGAAATAAGAATAATATAAATGCAATAAATAGCTGTGCTATAATAATAACAGGTTTTATCATGAGTAGCTGTATAATTCGAACAAAAAATTGTGTTGTTTGTACAAAAATATAGATGAGAAAATTTAACATCTTCATGTATAGTGCTTTCAATAAGCTTTGATATGCTGCAAAACCACATAGTAACGCCAAAAATACATATATACGTAGTTCGGCTTCATTTACACGCAGTAATACATAAAAAACGAATAATGCTTGGACAATCCAAAATAGTATATCATGTATAAATACAAGCCAACGTTTACGCTCTTGGCGTTTTAAAAACCGTTGGTATGTATCTAAAGAAGCACCAATCCAAGCACCCATTCCAATCATTGAAAGCATTGTATACAACTGAATTGTTAGGCTCATTTAAACAACTTACTAAAGAAGCCTTTAGTTTTCTCCCCTTGGTTCTCATCAATATACAGCATTTCATGAACTTTCCCTTTAATTGATACAACACCCTTTTCTACATCTAAATTCTTCATTTGCAAATTTTGACCACGAATTGTTAAAAAACCCATTACAGTCTCAAGTAAAAACTCTTCGCTATCAAAACTCTCTACTTGCTTTACACCAGTAATATCGATTACACGCCTGCCACGCATGATAATATCATGCTCTACAGAAACATTTTGTTGATTAGAAGACATAGGTGAGTAACCATTATTCACGAAAATCCCCCCATAGCTTTATACTAGCTAATAGTAATGTATGAGGGGCTAACCTATTTTAGAACAAGCCTTCTTCCGCTTTCACTTTTTCCTCACGAACGAGACTATACATGTTTGCTGCATCTTCTTTTTTAGTTGTTTCTTTCAATTCATTTACTTTCACAGTTACTATTTTTTGCCCGAAACGAATTGTTAATTCATCCTCTACCTTCACATCTGAACTCGCTTTTGCCACTTGGCCATTAATCGAAATTCTTCCTTGGTCAGACACTTCTTTTGCTAATGTTCTTCTTTTAATTAAACGTGATACTTTCAAAAATTTATCTAGACGCATATCAAATCCCCCTATTAACGCTCTGTTTGTTTTGCCTCTTCCCATAAAATATCTAACTGTTCTAATGATAAATCTTGCATTTCCTTATTCATTTCAGCTACTTTTGCTTCCATGTATAAAAAGCGAGCCATAAATTTCTCATTAGTTGAACGTAACGCTTCTTCTGGATCTAATTTATAATGACGAGCTATATTAACAAATGCAAATAGTAAATCACCAAATTCACCTAGCATCTTTTTCTCATCCATGTTTACAACTTCTTGTTGGAATTCTTGCCATTCTTCTAAGGCCTTCTCTATCATCGGCTGCACATCAACCCAATCAAATCCAACCTTTCCAGCTTTCTTCTGAATTTCATAAGCACGCATTAGCTGTGGCAAGCTTTTTGGAATACCCTCTAAAACAGATTCTTTCACGAATCCCTTTTCTTGTTTTTTAATTTCTTCCCAATTTGCAATCACTTCATCAGCATTATTTACATCCGTATTCCCAAACACATGCGGATGACGACGAACCATTTTCTCAGCTAAAGTCCGAATAATATCATCTATAGAGAACCAACCTTCATCCTCTCCAATTTGAGCATGAAGCATAACTTGTAATAATATATCACCCAGTTCTTCTACTAAATGATCATCATCCTCTTCATCAATTGCTTCTAGCACTTCATATGCTTCTTCAATTAAGTATTTCTTTAAAGATTGATGAGTTTGTTTTTTATCCCACGGGCAACCATTCGGTCCACGCAGTTCCGCAATAATTGCTCTAAGCACATCAAACTGCTGATACAAAGACGCACGTTCCTTAACCGGGGGTACATATACACTCGTTAAATTATTTAACTCCGTTTCATGATCTAACATGTATAACGGTACCTTTTTTACTTGCTCAAATGAAGTTCCTGCAGCTGTTACGATATACACTTCATAATCATCTGGCAACATCTCCATTAACATCAGTTTCACATCTGAAGCAACGAACGCATCATACACTTGGCAAAAGATTAAATGTTGACGTAATTCTAATTGTCCTCTTTCAAATGATGTAGCATCAATTAATTGGAACCCTTCAATCGGATCAATTTTTAGACTTGCAAACATCGGATCAAGGAAACTTTGTCCACCTTCAATTCGCACTTCAATATTTGCTACTTCTCCTTTTTCCAAAAGTAGCTGAACTGTTCTTTCTGCTACAAGCGGATGACCTGGAACAGCATAAATAATTTCTGCACCTTTCGCTTGTTCTAGCAATGTATTCGCGATTGTTTCATATACGATTTCAAATGTATCATGTGCCTCATATACATTATCAAAGGCTGTATACTTTATACCTTCTTGCTCCAATTCTTCTATAACTGGGTGTTCCTTCGTTCTAACAAACATATGGTCCGCTTCTTTTATCTTTCGATATACGCCCATCGTTAACTGATCTAACTCACCAGCACCTAATCCTAAAATAGTAATAATTCCACTCACAACCAGTCACCTCTATCCACTCTTCTTCAATGAACCTTCTTTTTTCTCTTGTTTCATAACGGTTCCTAATTCTTCTTTTGTAAATACACGTAATTTTAAAATTAAAAACATATATGCTAATCCGCCGATAGCTACACCTAACAGCGCTTCAAGCGTCGCAATCCCTCTATGTCCTGTATCAATTACTAATCCAGACATTCGCAATATACGCATAAAGATTATTAATACAAACCCCATACCGATACCACTAATAGCCACACCTAACATATTCCGCCTATCAATAAGCGGCTCCGATACAGCTCGCATAAGTAACACACTATTTAGCAAGGCAATTACAATAAGCGCAACTAAAGTTGCAATTGCAGCTCCCTTTACACCAAAATACGGCATTAATATATAGTTTAAAGCTAGCTTCAAACAACCTCCAAATACAACGAATATTGCTGGTTTTAATGTTTGTCCCACTCCTTGCAAAATAGAAGCAGTTGTAATTGACAATGAACTAAATAAAATAGATAAAGATAAAATCGATAACACATCTGATCCATCACTATTTTCAAACAACATAATATTCGTAGGTTGAATAATACAAGTTAATCCAATAGCAGCTGCAAATCCAATAACAAATGTTATTTTCATTGCTAATTTTACCTTTTCTTGAATAAATGAAAGATCTCCTCTTTCTTTCGCCGCTGTAATAATAGGAATAAGTGACAATGAGAAAGAAGTTGTCACAACAGTACCTAATTGCATAAGCGGGATACTTCTATCATAAACACCTTTTAGTACCTTTGCATTTTCAACTTGCTCTCCCGCGCGAATAAGCAAGGTATAAAAGGAAATAGAATCCGCCATTTGTATAAAAATAAGGACTAAATTACTAACACAAATCGCTAATCCCTGCCAAAAAAGGATTCGAATAATCCTTTTTCTACCTCCAATTCTCTTCCAACTTTTAAAGAAAATAGCATGAAAATCATGACGCATATAAAGTAAAAGTACGATAATCCCAATAAGCCCGCCTGCAATTGAACCTAGCATAGCACCCGCACCAACTGTATATAAATCAAATCCATGAGCAATAAGGAATAGTGATAAAAATACAATAATAGAAACACGAATTGTTTGTTCAATTACTTGTGAAACAGCCGTCGGCATCATATTATTGAATCCTTGAAAATATCCTCTCGCTACAGATAAAAATGGCATTAGTAGGAATGAAAACGAAATAACACGTAATAATTTATCTAAATGTATATCGCCCATAGCCGATGCAATTGTTTCGGCCCCAAAGAATAATGTAAAAAAACCTATAAATCCAATTCCTAATAAAAACCAAAAAGATACACAAATAATTTCTTCTGCTTCTTTTTGTTTTCCTCGTTCTAATCTTTCTGCGACCATTTTTGAAATAATAATGGGAAACCCATAAGTGGCTAAAATTAAACAAAATCCATAAAATGGATAAATTTGTTGGTAAATATAAAAACCAACATCACCCGCTATATTTTGATATGGAATACGGTAAAAAGCGCTTAATACCTTTGTAACAAAACTTGCGATTGTTAATATAATAGCCCCACGCCAAAAGGCTTGGTACTTCTTCGCTTCCATACAAGAAAACTCCTTTTTCTATTCTCACCCCTCGTATTATATCACAAAGAAAAACTGTCTCTCCTTCATATTCCTTACATTCACTGACTTCTTTCAACAGCAAAAATACTCAATGAAAAAAGGTAGCAAAGCGCTACCTTCATTCAATGCTTATATCTCCAAATAGTTAATTTCTCAAATAGAAATATCATAATTAGGAAAGATTGCTACTTATAGAAATTACACTTCACTACTGCTCCATTTGTTTCGCTAAAAAGCTTGCAGCTGTATTTACTGACTTATGCTCTACTTCACTTATAATAGCCTCTTTAGAGAAGATAACAACAGCCCCAATTGGATCCCCATTCGCAACAATCGGGCCAATTGTATAGGAGCTGACTTTTTCTGTTACTCCATCAATAATTGAAATTTCACTTTCATCTGTCATAATTACAGACTTGCGCTCTTCCATTGTCTTCTCAATTAAATCGCCAACACTTTTATTTAAGTATTCTTTTTTAGATACGCCTGCTACTGCGATAATAGAATCACGATCGCATACAAGCACATTATGTCCTAAGCTATCATATAAAGCTTCCGTATATTCTTTTGCAAAATTACCTAGTTCACTAATCGGAGAATATTTCTTTAAAATGACTTCTCCATCGCGATCAACAAATATTTCTAGTGGGTCCCCTTCTCGAATACGTAAAGTTCTACGAATTTCCTTTGGGATTACTACCCTGCCTAAATCATCAATTCGACGTACGATTCCAGTTGCTTTCATTCTATGCTGCCTCACTTTCTACTGATGATCAAAGTGGTGAATTTACCTGTTCATGTAAAAATCACCAACTATTAAACATAGTATTTTACACATTAGTTCTTCTATGCACGTCGAATTGTATTTTTTATCTTATATTAGGCATTTATTACTTCTTTTTTTACATCTGGTAAGCCTTTTAATAAATTTTCAGCAATTGTTAACCATTTCGATGTCTCTAATCCATTCGTTTTCATCACAATTTTCAATTGTGACCCCTCCATACCAAGACCGATCATACGACCAAAACTACTTCCTAGCATGAATAATTTTCCACCATCTATATTTTGGCTCGCTTGTTCAGAAAACAGGAATGTTACTTCAAACTTATTTTGCTTAATTAACTCAATTTGTTCTTTCATCGCCAACACTTTAATGTTTGCAATTTGTAATAAATAACCAACTTCTTGTGGATAATCACCAAATCTGTCGATCATCTCTTCCTGCAACTCTTCAATATCTTCAATTGCAGAAATACCTCTAAATTGTTTATACATCATAATTTTTTGTTTACTATCTGAAATATACGCATCCGGTAAATATGCGTCTACTTCTAAATCAATTTCAACATTAACGGTATTTTCAACTCCATCTGTCCCTCTACGTTGCTCAATTGCATCTTTTAACATTTGAGAATATAGATCAAATCCGACAGAATCAATAAATCCATGTTGTTCTGCCCCTAACAAATTACCCGCACCACGAATTGATAAGTCTCTCATCGCAATTTTGAAACCAGATCCAAGCTCTGTAAACTCTTTAATTGCCTGCAGACGCCTCTCTGCAACTTCCGATAACACTTTATCACGTTTGTATGCAAAGTAGGCATACGCGACGCGATTAGAACGTCCAACACGCCCACGAAGCTGATACAACTGCGATAATCCCATACGATCTGCATCAAATACAATTAATGTATTTACATTCGGAATATCTACACCCGTCTCGATAATTGTTGTACTTACAAGAACATCATGCTGCCCTTCTAAAAACGATAGCATAACAGACTCTAATTCACCTTCATTCATTTTCCCATGCGCGTATGTTACACGAGCATCTGGAACTAACATCGAAATTTCATCTGCTTTTCTTTCAATATCCTCCACACGGTTATATAGGAAGTAAATTTGACCGCCTCTTGCCAACTCTCGCTCTATTGCTTCTCGCATTAACGCTGGATTATACTCTACTACATATGTTTGTACTGGGAAACGATTCTCTGGTGGTGTCTCAATAACAGATAAATCGCGCACACCAAGCATAGACATATGAAGTGTACGTGGAATCGGAGTTGCCGTTAATGTTAACACGTCAACATTTGCTTTCAATTGTTTAATTTTTTCTTTATGTGTAACACCGAATCTTTGTTCTTCATCAATAATAAGAAGTCCTAAATCTTTATACGTAACATCTTTAGATAAAATACGATGTGTTCCGATTACAATATCCACCATTCCATCTTTTAAACCTTTAATCGTTTCATTTTGTTGTTTTCGTGTGCGGAATCTACTTAGTAACCCTATATTAATCGGGTAATCTTGAAAACGCTCTCGAATTGTTTCATAGTGTTGTTGTGCAAGGATTGTTGTCGGTACTAAAATCGCAACTTGTTTTTCATCCATAATTGCTTTAAATGCCGCACGAATAGCTACTTCAGTCTTTCCATATCCTACGTCGCCACAAAGAAGCCTATCCATCGGACGTCCGCGTTCCATATCTTTCTTAATCTCTTCAATAGAACGTAATTGATCCTCTGTCTCTTGATATGGGAAAGAGGATTCAAATTCCTGTTGTTCTGCCGTATCTGGTGTATATGCATAACCTTTCGAAGCTTCACGCTCGGCATATAATTTAATTAGGTCATCTGCAATGTCTTGTACAGATTTTTCAACTTTCGTTTTGACCTTCTTCCAATCATTTCCGCCTAATTTATAAACTTTTGGATCCTTACCTTCAGACCCTACGTATTTTTGCACTTGATCAATTTGTTCAATTGGAACGTATAACTTATCATTACCTTGATATTTAATATTTAAATAATCTTTATGAACACCATTAATCTCTAATGTCTCAATACCTAAAAATTTACCTATACCATGATTTACATGAACTACATGGTCTCCAACTTTTAATTCCGAATAACTTTTAATACGTTCAGCGTTAGATAACTTTTGCTTACGTTGTGATTTTTTAACCTTCTTATGAAAAAGCTCTTTTTCAGTAATGACAACAAACTTTTGCATCGGCATTTCAAAGCCTGCATGTAAATCACCTACAGCAATTTGTAACCTTCCAGGCAATAAGACATCTGTGGCCTCTACAATGTCTGCATCAATATCATAATCACTTAAAATATGTTGTAGTTTTTTTACGCGTTCCTCATCTGTTCCAAGCACAACGGTCGTAAAATGCCCTTCATTCCATCTATCAATTTCAGTTTTTAACAACTGCATCTGTCCGTGGAAATCTTGCATCGTTTTACATGTCACATTCACAATGTTTTGAGGATGTGTGTGTGCTATATGGCGTAAGAATAACGTTAAATATACAAAACTTCTTTTTTTATTATGAAGAAATTCCTCAAATGAGTGGGAGAAAGATAAATCCTGAATAATTGTTCCTTCGCCAAGAAGTGAGATATACCATTCCGCTTCTTCGGTTTCAAGATGTGATGCTGTTTCTTGAATACGGGAAATCTCATCTAAAATTACAACACCGTTTTCTGGTAAATAATCTATCAGACTAGCAGGTTCTTTATAGAAAATAGATAAATATTTAAACATTTGTTCTATACTTTGTCCGTTTTTCAACATTTCAATTTCATGACTAACCGTCTCAAGTACAGCAGTCTTTAATTTATCATCGGAAAGCTTTTGCATCGTCTTAGTCAAACCTTCTTCAAGATGCTTAATTCCCGATTTCAATTCTTCCTGTGAAAATAAAAACTCTGTTGCCGGACCAAACCGAACACTTTCCCTTTTATCTTGAGAGCGCTGTTCTTCCACATCAAATAATCGAATAGAATCAACCTGTGTATCAAAGAATTCAATACGAAATGGTAATTCTTCAGTTAATGGGTAAATATCTAATATTCCCCCGCGCAAACTAAACTCTCCTGGAGCTTCTACCATCGACTTACGCTCGTAGCCAATATGATGTAAGGTATGCAAGAGCGCATCTAAATCAATCTCTTGCCCTAGATTGATTTCAATTTGCCTTTGCTTCCATAATTCTTTTATTGGTAAAAACCTACGCAGCCCTGCAACTGGCGCTACAATAATCCCATTCTCTCCCGCCGCTAAGCGATTTAACACTTCAATACGCTGCGCCTTCAATTCTGGACTTGCAACACCAACTTCCGATGCTATCAATTCATTTACCGGATATAGCCAAACATCTTTTTCACCAAGTAACGCCACTAAATCTTCATGTACTTTTTGTGCTTGGTATAAATTGTGCGTCACAATAAGTTGTGATTGCTTTGTTTTTTTATATAAAGCTGCCATTAATAATGAACGAGAGGATGTTGCCATACCCGATACAAGTTGTTCTTTCAACCCATCTTCTAGCCCATTAATAACCGATTGTATTTCTTCATTTTTATAAAATTGCTCTAATAAACCTATCATTTTCAAAACTCCTCTCAACATAAAGAGCAAGTTACTATATTTTATGCAAATATTTTGGAAAAAGAAAACAGAAAAATGCTTTGGACATGCCAAAGCGACAACATTTTATTGCAGAAATTTTTCATATTCATAATACTCAGGATAAGATGCGAGCGTTTCTTGACACGATTCACAAATCGTTTTTATATATATATTTCCATTCTCATGAAAATGAATCATATCCACTACTTCTTGCTCTGTTAGTTGAAACAAAACGTCGCTATATACTTTTTCTGCGATAATGGAGCCCACATTACTTCCGCAATGTCTACAGTAATAATAACCTTCCATACTAGCCTCCTAAATATCCAATTGCTACTAGTATGGGATAAAACAAAATAAAATATTCCAGATTGTGCGCTTAACTATTAAAAGTATTCATGATTTGGAGAAAAGGTTTATTTAACCATTCCTCACATGCATCTGCTGCATTTTCAATGGATTGATTAACGCCAGATATTTCTTCAGATGTAAAACGTCCTAATACGTAATCCACTACTTTCATCCCATTTTTCGGACGATCGATTCCCATACGGATACGTTGAAATTCTTGTGTTCCTAAATGTGAAATTGTTGATTTCACACCATTATGTCCACCCGCACTACCTTTCATGCGAAGGCGTAACTTACCTACAGGAATATCTAAATCATCGTACATAACAATGAAGTCCTCAACATCAATTTTATAATAATCCATGAGCGGACGGATACTTTCCCCAGATAAATTCATATATGTAAGCGGCTTTAGTAAGATTACTTTTTCCCCATTAACAAAGCCAGCGCCAAATACTCCTTTAAACTTTTGTTCATTCAAAGAAATACTCCAACGCTTTGCAAGTTCATCGATCGCCATAAATCCAATATTATGCCTTGTTAATTCATATTCTCTACCTGGGTTCCCAAGTCCTACTATTAATTTCATTCTTGTACCACTACTTTCTTTTTTCGATACGAAAAGACGTAACCAAGCTTGGTTACGTCTCATTCTATCCAATTAATTGAATAATACACTTACAGATTCTTCTTCGTATACACGAATGATTGCTTCTCCGATTAATGGAGCAACTGAAAGTTCATGTACTTTATCAATTTTCTTCTCTTCTGGTAATACAATAGAGTTCGTGACAACTAACTCTTTAATATTCGAATTTTGAATACGCTCAATTGCTGGGCCAGATAATACTGGGTGTGTACAGCAAGCATATACTTCAGAAGCACCGTTCTCAACAAGAGCGTTTGCCGCTAATGTAATTGTACCAGCTGTATCAATGATGTCATCAATTAAAATTGCTGTTTTGCCTTCAATGTTACCGATAATGTTCATTACCTCCGATACATTCGGACGAGGACGACGCTTATCAATAATAGCGATTGGCGCTTTTAGGCGATCCGCCATTTTTCTAGCACGCGTTACACCACCGTGATCAGGAGATACGATTACGATATCTTTAAGGCCTTTTGCTTCAAAGTAATCTGAAAGAATCGGTACACCCATTAAGTGGTCAATCGGGATATCAAAGAATCCTTGAATTTGTGGAGCATGTAAATCTAGAGTGATTACACGAGTTGCACCTGCTGTTTCAAGCAAGTTTGCTACAAGTTTCGATGTAATTGGTTCACGAGAACGCGCTTTACGGTCTTGACGCGCATAACCATAGTAAGGAATAACAATATTAATTGTTTTTGCAGATGCACGTTTCAATGCATCAATCATAATAAGTAATTCCATGATATGTTCGTTTACTGGGAAGCTTGTAGATTGAATAATGAATACATCGCAACCACGGATACTTTCTTCAATGTTAATTTGAACTTCTCCATCACTAAAACGATCAACAGAACATTTTCCTAGTCCTACTCCAATATGCTTTGCGATTTGCTCAGCAAGTTCCTTATTAGAGTTTAAAGAGAATACTTTCAAATTAGAATTTAGATATTGAGTCGACATCTAGATTAACCCTCCACATTATGATTTTTTCTTATTCAGCAATTGATCAACATAGTCTTCTTTGTTAACTTGACGTGCACGTGCTACTGATAATGCTTTTGATGGAACATTCTCTGTTATTGTAGAGCCTGCTGCCACATAAGCACCATCTTCAACTGTTACAGGAGCAACAAGGTTTGAATTACATCCAATAAATACCCCGTTACCAATTACAGTTTTAAATTTATTCTTGCCGTCGTAGTTCACCGTAATTGAACCACAACCAAGATTCACGTCTTCTCCAACTTGTGCATCCCCGATATAACTTAAGTGTGAAGCTTTACTTCTATTACCAAAAACAGTTTTTTTGATTTCTACGAAGTTTCCAACGCGCACTTCATCTCCAATAACTGAATCTGGGCGAATATGTGCAAATGGACCAACCGATACTTCTGTACCAAGTTTGCTGTCATGTACAGTAGATTGACGAATTACCGTACGATCTCCAATTTCACTATCGCGAATTACTGTATGCGGTCCAATTTCACAATCAGAACCAATTACAGTGTTACCCTCAATAACCGTTCCTGGGTGAAGAACTGTATCACTACCAATAATTGCATCCGCAGAAATGTATGTGTTACTTGGATCAATAATTGTAACACCATTTACCATGTTCTTTCGGTTGATACGATTTTTCATAATAATTTCCGCTTGCGATAGAGCGACTCTGTCGTTAACACCTAACGTTTCATCGAAGTGCTCTGTTTGATAAGCTGATACAATATGACCCTCATTTTTTAAAATTTCAATAACGTCCGGAAGGTAATATTCGCCCTGTACATTATCATTTGAAACTTTAGAAAGTGAAGCAAATAAAGCTTTATTATCAAAACAATACGTACCTGTATTGATTTCTTTAATAGCTAATTCTTTTTCATTTGCATCCTTATGCTCAACAATCTTTTCAACATGACCATTCTCATTACGAACGATACGGCCATATCCAGCAGGCTCTTCTATGTACGCTGTTAGTACCGTCGCCATTGCTCCCGCTTCTTCGTGTTGCTGAAGCAATGCTTCCATCGTTTCAGCAGTTATTAGAGGTGTATCACCACAAATAACTAAAGTTGTTCCTTCTTCATTTGCAAGTACACTTGCAGCTTGATCGACAGCATGAGCTGTACCAAGTTGTTCTGCTTGTAATGCAAACTCACTTACATTTCCTAGCTGTTCTTGTACCTTTTCAGCACCATGTCCAACGACTGTTACAAGTTTCTGCAATCCTAATTGAGATACTTCATTGACTACATGTTGTACCATTGGTTTTCCACATACAGGATGCAGCACTTTGTATAGCTTGGACTTCATACGTGTGCCTTTACCTGCAGCTAGAATCACTGCAAATCTGTTTGACATATAGACCCTCCATCGCAACCTATTTATCCATTAACGATATTATCCTAAATCATCATATATTTCAAGAAACACATTATAACTATTAAATTTTACCATAATTCTTATAAGATGTTTTACTCTTTAGTATCTTTTTTAAGGAATAAGCTATACTATTTTAAATGATTTTGAAAAAATTAGAAGTTTTTCATCTTTATTTTTTCAAAATATGAATTTTTATAATTAGAAACGTGTATTATTCAAAAAAAAAAACAAACTCCTGTAAATGCTTACAGGAGTTTGCTACAAAATTATAAGACTTTCTTTCAAAAGCCCTTTTCATTCGAATTTTACGAAGCGCCTGCTTCTTCAAACTCAACCTCTTCTAACTCGCCTAAACGATGATACTCTGTTAAAACCGCATCTTGAATTTTAGAGCGTGTATTAGAATTAATTGGATGTGCAATGTCACGGAATTCTCCATCTGGAGTACGTTTACTTGGCATTGCTACAAATAATCCATTATTACCATCAATTACACGAATATCATGAACAACAAATTCATGGTCTAGAGTAATAGAGGCAATTGCTCTCATGCGGCCTTCTGTGTTTACGCGGCGTAATCTTACGTCAGTCACTTCCATCTTGTGTTCACCACCCTTTTCTAAATAAGCGATATATTTGTATAAATTCCACAAAATTTCTATTTTCCCTTTAATTTTTTAAAAATTTTTAAGATAAAAATTTTTAAGTTAGTTGAATATAAGGATTAGTAGAGGTTATCGCTTACAAAGAGTTACTTAACTAGGGCAATTACTTCGATTTCAACAGAAACATCTTTCGGTAATTTTGCTACTTGTACACAAGAACGCGCTGGTTTATGAGTAGAGAAATAAGAACCGTATACTTCATTAACAGAATTAAAATCATCCATATCCTTTAAGAATACTGTTGTTTTTACCACTGTATCAAATGAAGCACCTGCTTCTGCTAATACCGCTTGTAAATTTTCAAATACTTGCTCTGTTTGTACTGTTACATCTCCTGTTACAAGTTCTCCACTTGCCGTTAACGGAATTTGTCCTGAACTATAGAACATATTATTTACAATAATCCCTTGTGAATATGGTCCGATTGCCTGTGGTGCTTTGCTTGTTTGAACAACTTTCATACTTTTCACCCTTTTATTATTTATTTTTACTCTTTAAAAATAGTGTACCAAAGGCAGTTTGTCCATCTATTTTGTAATTTATAAATAGGAATAAAAAAAGGTAAAGCTATCTGCTTTACCTTTTTACTCAGCCTCTACAAGCCCTTTATCAAATGGTGCAAGTGAATAATTTCCCTTTTCCACTTGAATCGCTTTTTCTTTCACATCAACTTCTGACAGACGAATTAATGATACAAAGTTATTAATAAGTCTTTCTTCAATATCCGTAGACTCTACTAATACGCCAATTCCAACAACATTAGCTTTAAACTCTTCTAGCATGCTCATCATGCCTTGAATAGTTCCGCCAGCTTTCATAAAGTCATCAATAATTAAAACATTGGATCCTTCTGGAAGGCTACGCTTTGCTAAAGTCATCGTTTGGATTCGCTTAGAGGAACCTGATACATAGTTAATACTAACAGTGGGTCCTTCTGTTACCTTATTATCTTTTCTCGCAATTACTACCGGTACATCTAAGTAGTTCGCTACTGCATAAGCAAGCGGAATTCCTTTTGTCGCTACCGTCATAACCGCATCAATTGGTTGCCTAGCAAAAACAGAAGCAAATAAACGACCTGCACCATTAATTTGGCGAGGATTACTTAAAAGATCCGTCATATATAAGTAACCGCCAGGCAAAATACGGTCTGGTTTTTCAAATAAGCTACAAAGCTCATTAATAATCAGATTCGCCTCTTCTTCACTTATATAGGGAATATATTTCACTCCTCCTGCTGCTCCTGGTATCGTTTGCAATGTGCCGACCCCTTGTTGTTCAAACGTTTGCTTAATAATAACTAGATCTTCACTAATGGAAGATTTAGCCGATTGATACCTTTCAGCAAAAAAAGTGAGGGAAACTAGCTGACGAGGATTTTGTAGCAAGTAATAAGTCAGATCGACCAATCTTGTACTTCGTCTAATTTTCATACTCTCACCTCAAATCACGAATATTCTAAACAAATCATAACGTATTATACGTCTTTATTCAAGCGTTTCTCGCTCTCCTAATAAACGAACTGCATATACTTGTTCGCAAAATCCTTTTAAACCGTTATATATACGATGCATTCGCGAATCATGGTGTACAAGACCAAATACAGTTGGGCCACTTCCACTCATTAATACGGCATCCGCACCGAATCGTTTCATCTGCGCCTTAATACGTGCAACCTCAGGATGCATCACAAACGTCACATCTTCTAAAATGTTGCCAACAGTATCACAAATTCCTTTATAGTCCCCGTCATTAATAACTTCAACCATTTTATCTACATTTGGATGTGTAACACGATTTAATTTTAAATTTCCATACACATCAGCAGTAGATACACCGATGTGGGGCTTTGCTAAAATAACCCAACAAGAAGGTGGAGTCTTTATATGTTCAATTTTTTCTCCTCTTCCAGTGGCAATTGCAGTTCCGCCATATACACAGAACGATACATCTGATCCAATTTCTGCGCCAAGCTCTGCTAATTCCTTAATTGTAAGCCCTAAATCCCATAACTTATTAAGGCCGCGTAATGTCGCTGCTGCATCACTACTTCCACCTGCTAATCCAGCTGCTACTGGAATCGTTTTTTCAATAGTAATAGATACACCTTTTTTCACATTAAACTTCTCTTTTAATAATTTCGCTGCTTGATAAGCTAAGTTGCGTTGGTCGTCTGGGACATACCGATTATGGGACAAAATTTCAATACGGTCTTCTGCTAATTCCATTAGCTCTAAACGATCTGCTAAGTCGATTGTTGTCATAATCATTTTCACTTCATGATATCCATCTTGTCTTTTTCCCAGTACATCTAACGACAGATTAATCTTTGCTGGTGCTTTCACTAGTAGCTTCAATCTATTCACCCACTCTATGTACTCAATCTTTTATCGTTTATTTTACCATAAATTTATAGTAAGACGATGAAACTTCCCTAATTATAACGAAAAGCATTCAGAATGAAACTACTTATGTAAAATGATGGCACCTTTTAGCGTGCAAAAAGCCGAGGAATCTCTCCTCGGCTACCGCAGCATAGAAAGTATCTTACAACTACTGGTTTTGCTTCATTAATTGCTGTTCTGCAATTTCTATAGCACGTTTCACCATATTACCAGCATCTTTCGCACGAATTCCGCCCCATCCTTCTTTCTGAACAACATCATAAAAGCCAAGCTCTTTTGCAAGCTCTTCTTTAAATTGATTTGACATGACTCCTCTTCGTCTACTCAATGCAGAGTCCCTCCTTATTTTGCTACGGTATAATTAGTATGCAAAATAATATAGCTTTTCATTTGTGGGAATATATGTAACAAGTAACACATTAATTATAAAATGCTTCATTATGAGGTTCATCGTAAAATGTTAACTCTACTGTCTCTGTTAAAACATCTGCATAACTATAAGATACACGTTGCAATGCATCTTCTTGCTGATCTAACTGGACAACAAACACAGAACGATACGTTTCTGCAAGTACACCTGATTGCTCCACAGTTTTTCTTCTTCCGCTATTTGCCTTTAACACAAGTCGCTGTCCAAGATGGTGATCTAATTCGCTTTTAATTTCATCTAAACGTTTTGACATATACCTTGCTACACCTCGCTGTAATTTAGATTGAACACTTAAAACACGATATATCTATCCCAATTATTAACCGCAATTTACAGACAATATCATTATAAAAGCATCATGCGTTCGAATAGATAGAAGAAATACTATATTGTACAAGTATCATTGTATAGTCTGCACATTCTTGTCGCTTTTTATCCAGATTCATTTAAATCATTTCCACATAAAAAAGCAAGATACGTATGTACCTTGCTCATTCATCATAATGTTGAAAGGGTAATCCCGTTCGTAAAATCCCTCTTGTTTCAATTCCTCCTAGTCCCTTTTCACCAGTAATTGTATTACGCACAACGTCCCATACATTGACTCTTTCCATAAATGAGGTGAAACTAACTTTGCCAACTACATATACCGGATCTAGAGCATGAATATTAATTCTAGACGGTGAACTAGCAAAATTAGCACCTGCTCGAATCAACGCCTCAAAGTGTGATTGACAAGCCCCAGCAAAAATAACGAGTTGATCTAATGATGGATACTTTTTCCGCACTTCTCGAACAGCCTGTACAAAATGTCTAGAATGTCTATATGCTGCTAAATCTCCCATAACTCCTTTTGACTTTGTATATGCATCATGTCCTGTAATAACTAAAATGTCTGGGCGAAAATGATCTATTAAGTCTACTACCTTTTCATGCATCTCCGTTTCCTTACAATGAATACCTTGAACAGGAACGCCTATTTTATTATATAAATCTAAGCACTTGCGCAAATATAAAGGATCTCCATCTATATGCAATACACGCCCTGGCATTTGAAAATAATTCACTTCACTTGTATATCCACCAGTTGAATTATGTTCATGTCTTTGTTTCATCAACACGTAATCTTGCTGAAACAACCGGTAAGTACGCTCCATCGTTTCTTTTTCACGCTTCACTCTATTTTTATGTTCTCGTTGATCTATACTAACTAAATCTGCAAGTGGTGCATCCGCCACAAGTCTAATTTCCTCTCCAAATAATATTGCCATATCGCCTTTTATTTCTATAATACGAAAAAGAATATCCCTATTATGAGAATATCGTTCAACTAATTCTCCAACATGTAAAGCCATTCTCCTACCTCCAAACTCGTTAGGCCATCTTACCTGTTTTTAAAGTATGAATTTAGGAAAGGAAAGGTGACAAAAGGGACAGTTCAAGTTGAACTGTCCCTTTCATATTCTTATGACAATTTATGAAGAATTAATGCATTACTTAATGTTGCAAACTCTTCGATAGATAGCGTTTCGCCTCTTCGCTTCGGATCAATTCCTACCTCTGTTAAAATTCGATCCAACAGCTCTTTATCTTTCGGGAAACCATTTAAATTATTTGATAAGTTATTCATTAAAGTTTTACGACGCTGTGCGAAACTTGCTCGTACTACTTCAAAGAAGAAAGTTTCATCTGTCACTTCTACAACTGGTTTAGGACGCTTTAGAAGACGGATAATCGCAGAATCAACATTTGGTTGTGGCACAAACACTGTACGCGGTACAGTCATAACTGTTTCTACCTCCGTATAATACTGAATGGCAATTGATAAAGAACCATACTCTTTCGTTCCTGGTTTAGCAGCTAAACGATCCCCAACTTCTTTTTGCATCATAACAACAAAACCGCGAACCGGTAATTTTTCTTCAAGCAATTTAAATAAGATTGGCGTTGTAATATAGTATGGTAAGTTAGCTACTACCATTACATCTTGCCCTTCTTCAAATTGCTCACTAAACACTTCATGTACATCTGCTTTTAGTACATCTTTATTTATAACTGTAACGTTGCTATATGGAGCTAACGTCTCGTCTAAAATTGGTAATAATCTCTGATCAATTTCAAAAGCCACTACTTTTTTAGCACGCTTCGCCAATTGCTCTGTTAACGCACCGATACCTGGTCCAATTTCAATTGCGCCACTTTCTGAACCGATTTCTGCGTGATCAACGATACGATTTAATACATTTGTATCAATTAAAAAATTTTGTCCTAAACTTTTTTTGAATGAAAATCCATACTTTTCAACAATGTCTTTCGTACGATTTGGTGTTGCGATATCCTTCATTTTTTTTCCTCCTGTATTACTTGCTTATAAGCTTCTGCAAATGATTCCTTTGAAACTTGAAACATTTGTAAACGTTTATGTAACTGTTTTGCATTTGTATAACCAATCTTTAATAGCTTACCCACTCTTTCTCTGCGACTCTTTGCCATTTCTCCGCCCACTAAGCCCGCATCGACTAGGTCACTCCAACTAATTTCACTTGTGTAAGCTTCCATTTCTTCATGTATATTCTCTAAAGCACGGCGAATCGACTCATTAGAAGCATGTTCGATTCCAACGCCTTTCTTCCTTTTCGCAAGTGCTTCTTCCTTCGGTAAAAAAGCATGCTTACATCCAGGAACCTTGTCAGAAATAATCTTTCGAATACGCTCTCCAGGATAATCTGGATCTGTGAAAATAATAACGCCTCGTTTTTGCTGCGCTAATTTCACTCGCTCAATAACATGATCACCGATTGCTGAACCGTTCGTTTCGATTGTATCTCCATCAACAGCACGTTTAATCGCAACTGTATCATCTTTACCTTCTACAACGATAATCTCTTTAATTTTCATGCTTGCCTCCACACTCGTTTCATCTCTACTTAGTAAAACAAAAAAATGACGACTTTTCCATTATTATTTTCCCAATCTTACATTTTAAAAAGTAGAAGAGAAAAATCTTTGTTCACTCCCCTTATTGTAACACTTCTATCTCTATCTTAATTTATCCGCAATATTTCTACACTTATGTTATGAGTAAATAGTGGGTTCTTATCATTTCTATTATCTCTCTTCTCAAAAAACAAAAAAAGAATGGGACTCCCCATTCTTTTTTATTCAACACCAAATAAGGCTTTGGCATTCTTTGTTGTTGTTTGTGCTACTTCCTCATAAGAAATTCCTTTTAAATTCGCAATTTCTTCTGCTACCAGTTTTACATAACTCGGTTCATTTCGTTTCCCTCGAAATGGGTGTGGTGTTAAATATGGACAATCTGTCTCTATCAATAATTTTTCTAACGGAATCTCCATAGCAACTTCTTTCGGTTTCTTGGCATTTTTAAATGTTACTGGCCCACCTAATGAAATTAAAAAGTTCATATCGACACATCGCTGCGCTACTTCTACACTACCGCTAAAGCAATGCATAATGCCTCCTACTTCAGCTGCATTCTCTTCCTCTAGGATATCAACAATATCTTGAGTTGCATCGCGGTTATGTATAATAATCGGTAATTTCACCTTTTTTGCTAATGCAATTTGTTTACGGAATACTTCCTTCTGTATTTCTTTTGGAGACTTATCCCAGTGATAATCTAATCCCATTTCTCCAATGGCAACTACTTTAGGGTGAGCAGCTAATTCTTCTAACCAAGCTAAATGTTCTTCATTCATGTCGATTGCATCAACGGGATGCCATCCAACTGCAGCGTAAATAAAATCATAAGCCTCTGCTAATTCAATTGCTTTCTTTATCGTTACTTCATCAAATCCAACAACAACTGTATAGGTAACTCCCGCTTCTTTCATCCTCGCGATAACTTCTTGTAAATCTTCTTCAAATTGCTCTGCATTTAAATGTGAATGTGTATCAAACAACATAATAAATAGCTCCTTTTATATTGAAATCAATTCTCTCATAGAAAACTACGCTCTTTCTAACTTAACGATAACAATACTACAATTTTAATGCAAAAAAAGGGAATGTAAAAAGAAAAAAGACGCTTCACCAATGTTACACGTGAAACATCTCTTTTCTTGTCTCAATTACTTGATTTTTGTACCATTTGGTAAATTTTGGTCAATCGATGCTAATGACAATACGCCATTCTCTTCACCTGCTAAAATCATACCTTGTGATAATTCACCACGTAATTTTACAGGTTTTAAATTCGTTACACAAATAACCTTTTTACCTTTTAGTTCTTCTGGGGAATAGAATTTAGCAATCCCAGAAACCACTTGACGCTTCTCTGTACCTAAATCAAGCTGAATTTTTAACAACTTATCTGCTTTTTTCACAGGTTCAGCAGATATTACTTCAGCTACTCGTAATTCTACTTTAAAGAAATCATCAATTGTAATTTCTTCTGCCTTTGGTTCTTCTGCTTTTTTCTCTTCTACTTTAGGAGCAGAACCTTGCATTTGTTCTTTAATATACCCCACTTCTACTTCCATTTCCAAACGAGGGAAAATAGGGTTTCCTTTTTCTACTTTTGTTCCAGCTGGAATACATCCAATTGTAGATAGGCTTTCCCAAGATTTATGCGCCTCTTCAGTAAGCCCAAGTTGAGCAAACATCTTACTTGGTGCTACTGTTAGGAATGGCATAAGCATAATACCTGTTTGACGAAGTACCTCAGCTAAGTGGGCCATTACAGACGCAAGTTTTTCACGATCATTCTCATCCTTCGCTAATACCCATGGCTGCGTTTCATCAATATATTTGTTCGTACGGCTAACTAATTGCCAAATGGAACTTAACGCTACAGAGAACTCCATATTCTCCATTGCCTCTTCTACTTTTTTCAATGTATCTTTGGCAAATGTCACTAGCGTTTCATCGAACTCAGTTACATTTTCTTTAAATGCAGGGATTTCCCCATTAAAGTATTTATCAATCATAGCTACTGTACGATTTAATAAGTTCCCTAAATCATTCGCTAAATCAAAGTTGATTCGTTCAACAAATCCTTCTGGTGTGAATACTCCATCAGATCCAAATGGAACTTCGCGAAGTAAGTAGTAACGCAATGCATCTAATCCGTAACGATCAATTAGTGTAACTGGATCTACTACGTTTCCTTTTGACTTACTCATTTTTCCATCCTTCATTAAAATCCAGCCATGAGCAAAGACTTTCTTCGGAAGTGGTAAATCTAAAGCCATTAAAATAATTGGCCAATAAATTGTATGGAAACGAACGATTTCTTTCCCAACTAAATGGACATCTGCTGGCCAGAATTTTTTATACTTCTCTTCATTTTCTGTTCCATATCCTAATGCAGTAATGTAATTAGACAACGCATCTACCCATACGTAAATAACGTGTTTTGGGTTACCTGGAACACGAACTCCCCAGTCAAATGAAGTACGAGAAACAGCTAAATCTTCTAATCCTGGTTTAATGAAGTTATTAATCATTTCATTTTTACGGGACTCCGGCTGAATGAAATGAGGGTTATCTTCATAGAACTTTAATAGTCGGTCTACATATTTACCCATTCTAAAGAAATACGATTCTTCGCGAACAAGTTCTACAGCGTGACCACTATCTGGGCTTTTCCCACCAACTACTTTGTCACCTTCCATAATTGGATCTACTAATTGATGCGCTGTATAGAATGTTTCATCTTGTACAGAATACCAACCTTCATATTCATCAAGATAAATATCACCTTGATCTACTAGCTGCTTGAAGATTTTCTCAACAACATCTTTATGACGATCTTCAGTTGTACGAATAAAATCATCATAAGAGATATCCATCTTCTCCCAAAGTTCTTTAATCCCTGATACAATGTTATCCACATATGCTTGTGGTGTAACATTTAGTTCTTCTGCTTTCTTTTGGATCTTCTGTCCATGCTCATCAGTTCCTGTTAAATAATGAACATTGTATCCTTGCATACGCTTATATCGTGCCATCGCATCTCCTGCTACTGTCGTATAAGCATGTCCAATGTGTAACTTTCCACTTGGATAATAAATTGGGGTAGTAATATAAAAGGACTTATTTTCCTCTTTCATCGTTTTGGACCTCCCGAATAACCTCATATGTATTTATAAACAGTATATCAAAAACTCACATATAAAAACGAGTTAATGCTCGATATCTTTACCATCTATTACTCATATTCAAAAAAAATATACAATATTTTTTCCGAAAAGTATAAATATTATAAAAAATAATACGAAACAATTATAGAAATGACTCACATTCTATTATATATAAGAAGTATAAAAATCTATAAATCTTTTTTAAAAATATAGAATTTAAGAATTGACGGAAATGTAAATGATTGGTATCATATGTCCATAGGGTATTTTGTCGAAAAATGACGAATCAAAAAAATAGACTCGAAACTTATAAACTATTTATTTAGGAGGAAAAGAATTATGAAATCTACTGGTATCGTTCGTAAAGTTGATGAATTAGGTCGTGTAGTAATTCCAATCGAATTACGCCGTACTTTAGGTATTGCAGAAAAGGATGCTCTTGAAATCTACGTGGATGAAGAAAAAATCATCTTAAAGAAATATAAACCAAACATGACTTGCCAAGTAACTGGTGAAGTATCTGATGGTAACCTATCTTTAGCTGAAGGTAAAATTATCTTAAGTAAAGAAGGCGCTGAACAGGTCTTAAACGAACTTCAAGATTATATCGAAACAGCAAAATAAGCTTCTCAATTATGAGAAGCTTATTTTTTATCAACATGATAGATTTGATATACATCACGTTTCGACAAATCTCGGTCTTTAGCAACTGTTTTAATCGCTTCTTTTGAATTCATACCTTTTTCATTTATATAATGTTCAATATGATTATATACTGAAATAGCTTCCCACCATTGTTCTTCTTGAGTAGGTTCTTCTGTTGAACCTGCTACTAAAATACAAAACTCACCACGAACTTCATTTTGCTTCGTCCACTCAATCGCTTCTTCAATTGTTCCACGAATAAACTCTTCAAATTTTTTCGTTAGCTCACGACATAATACGATTTCCCTATCTCCTAATACTTCTTGCATCGAGATTAAAGTGTCATCTAAACGATGCGGTGCCTCGTAAAACATCATTGTAGTTGGAATATAGCGTAGTTTTTCTAATTCAAGCTTACGTCCCTTTTTATTTCTTTGCAGGAAACCATAGAAATAAAAATGTTTTGTCTCAAGTCCTGATGCAATTAATGCTGTAAGAGCCGCATTTGCCCCAGGAAGCGGAATAACATGATATTGTTCTGCTACAGCCTCTACAACGATATCATAACCAGGATCTGAAATACATGGCATACCAGCATCGCTCACAATGGCTACAGTCTTACCTTCTTCTAACTTATCTAAAATTTTCCGTCCACTTACTCCTTTATTATGCTCATGATAACTCATAACTGGTGTTTCAATTTCAAAGTAATTACAAAGTTTCTTCGTTTGCCTTGTATCTTCCGCAGCAATAATGTCTGCCTCTTTTAAAATTCGGATTGCACGAAATGTCATATCCTCTAAATTTCCGATTGGAGTCGGTACTAAATATAAAACTCCCTTTTCATTTTGCTGAAAGCTTTTTTGCTGCCACATAGCGTTCTCCTTTTTGCATATATTCTTCTTTTTGTTTCCTCGTTAACTGTTTAAAGTGATATTCAGCTTGCATAGCCGTTCGTTTATCCTCATGATCCTCTACATATTTTAAACCAACTGGAAGCCTAGCGCGGGTATATCTAGCACCTTTTCCACTATTATGGGTCTGAATCCGTTTTTCTATATGATTTGTATATCCAGCATAATAACTTCCATCAGAACACTCCACCACATAAAAACAATGCTTATTCTTCTCCATATAAAATTGAACGAAGCTCCTTTGTATATTCGTTGTTTTCTTCATATACAAAAAGAGGTGGTAAGATTTTTAAATCTGCATTCCCATCCTTAATTCCTTCAATTAACAATGTATTCGCTTCTTTACCAGCCTTAGGATAAACAAATCGCACACGTTTCGGTTCGATTTTGTATTTACGCATTAATGTGACGATGTCGAGTAAACGACCTGGACGATGTACAAATGCTACTTTCCCACCCTGTTTCACTAACTGGCTACTTGCATATACAACATCCTCTAATGTGCACATAATTTCATGACGAGCTATCGCTAAATGTTCATTGATATTCTTCTCAGAAGTTTGTGGTGTTTGAAAATAGGGAGGATTACATGTTACAACATCATATTGATGCCGTCCAAGTTTCTCCGGCATATCTTTCAAATCTCCATGGATTAAATGAATTCTTTCTTCTAAATTATTGTATTGAACGCTTCTTATTCCCATATCATATAAGCGCTCTTGAATTTCTACACCTGTAATTTTCCCTTTTGTCCTTGTACTTAATAAAAGAGGGATAACTGCGTTACCTGTACACAAATCAAGTAAATTACCTTTTTGAATTGGCACCCAAGCAAAATCTGCAAGTAAAACGGCATCCAAAGAAAAATTAAATACTGATGGACTTTGTACAATCTTCATATCTTGCGCTAATAAGTAATCTAAACGCTCATCTTCATATAAATTCATATATTGCTCCCTTTCTTACACTTAACCTACCCTATTTCATCCGCTATTAATGTAAAAATAAATTTCATTCTACCCTCATGTATAAAAAATTACCTTTCCAATTATATTGGAAAGGTAATCTCACTTTTTATTTAAAAATGACAGACAGAATAAACAATCTCCCTCTTTACGTACACTTCCATAATGTAGATTGCAAATATGAAAACCTTCTTGATATAGTCTCGCTAGGTTATCGTAGCCTTCACCAATATCTGTCTTCGCCTTCATTTCTTTGCGTTTTTGAGTTTTTTGTTTCTCCTTGTTCTGCACTTCTTCAAAACGATGTCGCAAATTTTCATTTTCCATTTTTATATGTTGGTTTTCTTCCAATAATTCTGCAAGATGTTGTTTTAATTCTCCCAACTGTTTGTATAAATGTCCAATTTGCTCTTCCATACTAGAAACCGATGCAAAAATATCCTTTTTCTCCACAAGCACCCACCTCATTAATCTGTGGTTTGACTCGAAACGACCCCTTTATTAATTAATTCATCTAACGTATATTCTACTATCCGTTCCTTGTCTACTAGTTCCACTTGAATTAATCTTTCTAAAATATTTAATCCGATAACACGGCCAGTACCTTGCGGTGTTTGTATACGTTGATCTAAATCAGGAAGTTGTTCCTTTGCTGCCTCATATTCATCATTCTCATATTTTAAGCAACACATTAAGCGACCACATAAACCAGAGATTTTTGCAGGATTTAATGATAAATTTTGATCCTTTGCCATTTTAATGGATACAGGTTCAAAATCTCCTAAGAAAGTAGAACAACAAAGCATACGACCACATGGACCAATACCACCAAGCATTTTTGCTTCGTCACGAACACCTATCTGTCTCAGCTCAATTCTTGTCCTAAAAATTGCCGCTAAGTCTTTCACTAGTTCCCGGAAATCAATCCGACCATCCGCAGTAAAGTAAAAAATAATCTTATTACGATCGAACGTATACTCTACATCTACAAGCTTCATATCAAGATTATGTTCTCCTACCTTTTGTTGACAAACTTGATATGCTTCTTTCGCAGCATGCCTATTCTCTTCAACAATGGTACGATCATTTTCATTTGCAATACGAATAACTTTTTTAAGCGGTAATACAACGTCGTTTTCATCAACTTGCTTTTTGGTAATAACTACTTTTCCGTATTCAATACCTCTTACCGTTTCTACAATTACAAACTCATTTTCTGAGATATCGAACTGATTTGGATCAAAGTAATATACCTTTCCGGCCTTCTTAAAGCGAACACCTACTACATCATACAAAACGGTCATCCCTCCTGCAACCGCAACACTAACTGTTCGAACACAAGCTGCGCATTTACATTAGCGTTGATTCTATTTTTTGCCTCTAATATATTAAAGAGAGCTGATACAATGCGCTTCTGAGCATAAGAAAAGGATTCAAACATCTCTTTCTGCTCATGAAAAACAAGACGATCTTCTTCTCCAAGTTGAACATATAATAAATCCTTATAAATAAGGAGTAACATATCTAAGCCTTGCTGTAATTGTTCTTTCTCTCCAAAGTGCTTCCCCCATTTTTCTTGTACAAAAAAAATAGAGGCCTTATCTTTTTCGAGCGCTTCACATAATTTTATCACTAAAGCTCTCGCTTGTGCAAACCATTCATCATTACACATTAATAAAGCTTCTTCAAAACTGTTTGTAAGCTGCGCAGCAAGTGTAGATAAAGAAACTGTAATACCCTCTTCCTCTAATCTCTTAATTAAAGATTTTGTAGGCAACGGTCTAAATGTAACAACTTGACAACGAGATAAAATTGTATTTAAAATCTGATGACTTTGTTCAGTAAGTAAAATAGCTGTTGTATCACTACTTGGTTCTTCTAAAAACTTTAAAAGCGTATTCGCTGCATTTGCTGTCATACGATCTGCATGCTCAATAATATATACTTTTTTATTTGCTTCTAATCCTGTTTTTGAAAACTCTTCTTGTAAATCGTGAATTTGCTGTTTTTTAATAGATAATCCATCTGGTTTTACAATATGTAAGTTTGGGTAGTTACCTGAATCAATTCGGCGACAATTCGTACATACATGACAAGGCTCTACACCATTTCTTTGTGAACAGAGGAAACTTTTTGCCATTTGAATTGCTGTGGCGAACTTCCCAGTCCCTTTCCCTCCCTCTAACAAGTAAGCGTGGGATATACGCTCTTTTGCAATGCTATTCATCAACATTTTGACACCGATGGGCTGTATAGCAGAAAGCTGCTCCCACGTATTTATCATACTGCATACCTCACTTATTTCATTCTTTCCTTCTATTATAACAATTTATCTTCTATAATCTGAACAACTTCTTCTATAAGTTTTTTCATTGGTTGATCAGCATTTACTAATACAATGCGATTAGAAAAACGCTCTACAACTTGTAAATACCCTTCACGCACACGTTTATGGAAAGAGATATCTTCCATGTCTAGTCGATTTACTTCACGTCCTGCATCTTTTTCAATTCGTGCTAAACCTACCTCTGGCTCAATATCTAAATAGATTGTTAAACTAGGCATACAATCTTCCGTTGCGAAACGATTAATTTCAAATACTTTATCCATACCTAAGCCTCTTGCATACCCTTGATACGCTAAAGAGCTATCTATAAAACGATCACATAGTACAAGATAGTTTTCCTCAAGTGCCGGCATAACTTTTTCCACTAAATGTTGTCTACGTGCAGCAGCATATAAGAGCGCCTCTGTACGTGCCTCCATCATCGTATACTCTTGTTTATGTAAAATTGTTCTAATATCTTCAGAAATTGCAATACCACCCGGTTCCCTGGTCGCCATTACCTTTTGTGCCTTTTGCTCAAAATATGGTAATAAACTTTTAATTAATGTTGTTTTACCCGAACCTTCTGGCCCTTCAATTGTTACAAATAATCCCTTCATCCTAAAACCTACTTTCTATATCATACACGTTCATATATTTCGTACTACCTTGAAAACGAGCCCCTGTTTTCTCTAAATGAGTAATTTGCTTTGTATGTTCTTGAGTAATTCTCTCTCCATACATGATCAATGGAATTCCAGGTGGATACGGAATCACCATTTCTGCCGCTATCATACCAACGGCTTCTTCTAGAGATACTAACTTCGTTTCGTATCTCTCTAATTGTTTATACGTATACGGTAAAGGGGAAATTTCCCCTTTATAAGTATAACGAATTGATGCTGTCTTGTCTTTTACCTTATATTGCTGCAAAGCTACTCGAATTATCTCTATAGCTTTCATATACCCCTCATTTACTTGTAACGGTAATATAAATAGGACGTTATATGGATCTGCCATTTCCGTATATATACCGACCTTTTCAAATACAGACTGTAATTCATACCCCGATAACTGACAGCGAGTTTGCACCGTAACCTTTAATTCATCTTGCGATGGATATTGCAAGATGGCTATTTGTGGGATAGATCGCAATCCTTCTTTAAATCGGCGTAAAAACTCAACAATTTCATCATGACCCTCTTCCTTTATAACTGCTATTGCAAAACGTGCTATATCAAGAGAAGCCATAATTGGATACGATGGGCTACTAGATTGTAGCATACTTAAATAGGAGGAAACTTTTTCTTCGCTCACTAAACGGCTATTTATATGTAAATAAGATCCCATTGTCATCGCAGGTAATGTTTTATGTGCGGAATGAACCACAATATCCGCACCATAAACTAATGCTGACTTCGGAAAGGGGTCCCCTATACAAAAATGTGCCCCATGGGCTTCATCTACTAGAACAGGAATTTTATGTGCATGTGCGTAAGCGATACTTGCCTCTAAATCAATTCCCATACCATAGTAATTAGGATGTGTTAAAATAAGTGCTTTTGCATTTGGATACTTTGTAATTGCCTCCTTAATAATGTCATCATGAACACCTACTGGTACGTTATGTACTTCATCAATCCATGGGTTTAAAAAGACCGGATTCGCCCCTGCTAATTTCAAACCATTAATGATTGATTTATGACAATTTCTTTGTACGAGGACAATATCATGTTCGCCGCAGCAAGACAAAATCATTGCTAAATTTCCAACTGTTGAACCATTAATTAAAAAATAACTTTTGTGCACGCCATATACTTCAGCTAATAATTGCTGTGCTTCATCTATACATTCAAACGGACTATGTAAATCATCTAATCCTGTTAACTCTGTTACATCAATCGATAATATGTCCTTAAACCCCCCTGAAGCTTTCTTAGGGAAGTTTAAACCATTCTTATGACCCGGAACATGAAAAGATAGTAGTCGCCTTTCTTTAAATTCCATTAACGCCTCATATAAAGGCATACGATTTTGATTCATATACATCTCTTCCTTATTATTCATTCTGTATCTATTATACAGATATTAGGGCAAAAAAAATAATAGGCATAATGCCTATTTAAAAATATGATACTTCTAATTTTCGCAGTTGTGTTAAATAATGTATATACTTCGGGTCATTTGTTTCAGTATTCACCAGATTTCTTTCGCACTCATAACATATTAAATTATTATATACATATATTCCTTCTCCTCTTTTTGTCTCACAAACGATGCAAATTTCACTTGGTAATTTCATAATCTTTCCTCCCTTTTTAAGTAAACATATTATATACCTCTATTCCTTAACAAATTTCCAGAAAATATACATCAATTTCTTATATAATATGATTTATTCTTGGGCAACGTGTTTGTATTACTTATGTATTCCCTTTACTTCTTTCGTGTACTGTTTAAAAACAAAAAAACACAAGTCAAAAGACTTGTGTTTTTATCTTGCTTGGCGACGTCCTACTCTCACAGGGACAAGGTCCCAACTACCATCGGCGCTAGAGAGCTTAACTTCCGTGTTCGGTATGGGAACGGGTGTGACCTCTCTGCCATCATCACCAAACTATTGAAGGCATATTCCTTCAAAACTAGATAACATTGCTTCATATTATATGGTTAAGTCCTCGATCTATTAGTATTCGTCAGCTCCACATGTCACCATGCTTCCACCTCGAACCTATCAACCTGATCATCTTTCAGGGATCTTACTAGCTTACGCTATGGGAAATCTCATCTTGAGGGGGGCTTCATGCTTAGATGCTTTCAGCACTTATCCCTTCCGCACATAGCTACCCAGCTATGCCCTTGGCAGAACAACTGGTACACCAGCGGTGCGTCCATCCCGGTCCTCTCGTACTAAGGACAGCTCCTCTCAAATTTCCTGCGCCCACGACGGATAGGGACCGAACTGTCTCACGACGTTCTGAACCCAGCTCGCGTACCGCTTTAATGGGCGAACAGCCCAACCCTTGGGACCGACTACAGCCCCAGGATGCGATGAGCCGACATCGAGGTGCCAAACCTCCCCGTCGATGTGGACTCTTGGGGGAGATAAGCCTGTTATCCCCGGGGTAGCTTTTATCCGTTGAGCGATGGCCCTTCCATGCGGAACCACCGGATCACTAAGCCCGACTTTCGTCCCTGCTCGACTTGTAGGTCTCGCAGTCAAGCTCCCTTATGCCTTTGCACTCTACGAATGATTTCCAACCATTCTGAGGGAACCTTTGGGCGCCTCCGTTACACTTTAGGAGGCGACCGCCCCAGTCAAACTGCCCACCTGACACTGTCTCCCGGGTCGATAAGACCCGTAGGTTAGAATTTCAATACAGTCAGGGCGGTATCCCACCAGCGCCTCCACCGAAGCTAGCGCTCCGGTTTCAATGGCTCCCGCCTATCCTGTACAAACTGTACCAAAATTCAATATCAGGCTACAGTAAAGCTCCACGGGGTCTTTCCGTCCTGTCGCGGGTAACCTGCATCTTCACAGGTACTATAATTTCACCGAGTCTCTGGTTGAGACAGTGCCCAAATCGTTACACCTTTCGTGCGGGTCGGAACTTACCCGACAAGGAATTTCGCTACCTTAGGACCGTTATAGTTACGGCCGCCGTTTACTGGGGCTTCAGTTCAGAGCTTCGCTTACGCTAACCCCTCTCCTTAACCTTCCAGCACCGGGCAGGTGTCAGCCCCTATACTTCGCCTTACGGCTTCGCAGAGACCTGTGTTTTTGCTAAACAGTCGCTTGGGCCTATTCACTGCGGCTTTCCGTTAAGAAAGCACCCCTTCTCCCGAAGTTACGGGGTCATTTTGCCGAGTTCCTTAACCAGAGTTCTCTCGCACACCTTAGGATTCTCTCCTCGCCTACCTGTGTCGGTTTGCGGTACAGGCACCTTTTATCTCGCTAGAAGCTTTTCTTGGCAGCGGGGAATCAAAGACTTCGCTCCATAAGGAGCTTCCCCATCACAGCTCAGCCTTCACGATAAGCGGATTTGCCTACTTATCAGCCTAACTGCTTGGACGTGCACAACCAATCGCACGCTTCTTCTATCCTTCTGCGTCCCTCCATTGCTCAAACGATAAAGAGGTGGTACAGGAATATCAACCTGTTGTCCATCGCCTACGCCTGTCGGCCTCGGCTTAGGTCCTGACTAACCCTGAGCGGACGAGCCTTCCTCAGGAAACCTTAGGCATTCGGTGGACGGGATTCTCACCCGTCTTTCGCTACTCATACCGGCATTCTCACTTCTAAGCGCTCCACCAGTCCTTCCGGTCTGACTTCACTGCACTTAGAACGCTCCCCTACCACTGATACCATTGGTATCAATTCGCAGCTTCGGTGGTGTATTTAGCCCCGGTACATTTTCGGCGCAGAGTCACTCGACTAGTGAGCTATTACGCACTCTTTAAATGGTGGCTGCTTCTGAGCCAACATCCTAGTTGTCTAAGCAACTCCACATCCTTTTCCACTTAATACACACTTTGGGACCTTAGCTGGCGATCTGGGCTGTTTCCCTCTTGACTACGGATCTTATCACTCGCAGTCTGACTCCTAAGGATAAGTCATTGGCATTCGGAGTTTGACTGAATTCGGTAATCCGATGAGGACCCCTAGTTCAATCAGTGCTCTACCTCCAAGACTCTTACACTTAAGGCTAGCCCTAAAGCTATTTCGGGGAGAACCAGCTATCTCCAGGTTCGATTGGAATTTCTCCGCTACCCACACCTCATCCCCGCACTTTTCAACGTGCGTGGGTTCGGGCCTCCATTCAGTGTTACCTGAACTTCACCCTGGACATGGGTAGATCACCTGGTTTCGGGTCTACGACCACGTACTAAACGCCCTATTCAGACTCGCTTTCGCTGCGGCTCCGCCTCTTCAGCTTAACCTCGCACGGGATCGTAACTCGCCGGTTCATTCTACAAAAGGCACGCCATCACCCATTAACGGGCTCTGACTATTTGTAGGCACACGGTTTCAGGATCTCTTTCACTCCCCTTCCGGGGTGCTTTTCACCTTTCCCTCACGGTACTGGTTCACTATCGATCACTAGGGAGTATTTAGCCTTGGGAGATGGTCCTCCCAGATTCCGACGGAATTTCACGTGTTCCGCCGTACTCAGGATACATTCAAGAGAGAACGAAGTTTCGACTACGGGGTTATTACCCTCTGTGACGGACCTTTCCAGGTCGCTTCGTCTACCTCGTTCCTTTGTAACTCCGTATAGAATGTCCTACAACCCCAAGAGGCAAGCCTCTTGGTTTGGGCTAGATTCCGTTTCGCTCGCCGCTACTCAGGAAATCGCATTTGCTTTCTCTTCCTCCAGGTACTTAGATGTTTCAGTTCCCTGGGTCTGTCTTCCATACCCTATGTATTCAGGTAAGGATACCATACCATTACGTATAGTGGGTTTCCCCATTCGGAAATCTTCGGATCAAAGCTTACTTACAGCTCCCCGAAGCATATCGGCGTTAGTCCCGTCCTTCATCGACTCCTAGTGTCAAGGCATCCACCGTGCGCCCTTTCTAACTTAACCAAACTAAAATTAAAAAAATATGAGCTACACTGTTATCTAGTTTTCAAAGAACATACCATTTGCTATATAAAATAGCTTTTTGGTGGAGCCTAGCGGGATCGAACCGCTGACCTCCTGCGTGCAAGGCAGGCGCTCTCCCAGCTGAGCTAAGGCCCCGTAAAATGTATGGTGGGCCTAAATGGACTCGAACCATCGACCTCACGCTTATCAGGCGTGCGCTCTAACCAGCTGAGCTATAGGCCCATACAAATTGCGGAATTTATTTATATCATATTCCTATTTAAGAGTCAATACTTATATTGAACTCTCAAAACTAAACGAAAACGAAACACGGAAACTTATATTGATGAACAGTGTTCATCAATTCTCCATAGAAAGGAGGTGATCCAGCCGCACCTTCCGATACGGCTACCTTGTTACGACTTCACCCCAATCATCTGTCCCACCTTAGGCGGCTGGCTCCATAAAGGTTACCCCACCGACTTCGGGTGTTACAAACTCTCGTGGTGTGACGGGCGGTGTGTACAAGGCCCGGGAACGTATTCACCGCGGCATGCTGATCCGCGATTACTAGCGATTCCAGCTTCATGTAGGCGAGTTGCAGCCTACAATCCGAACTGAGAACGGTTTTATGAGATTAGCTCCACCTCGCGGTCTTGCAGCTCTTTGTACCGTCCATTGTAGCACGTGTGTAGCCCAGGTCATAAGGGGCATGATGATTTGACGTCATCCCCACCTTCCTCCGGTTTGTCACCGGCAGTCACCTTAGAGTGCCCAACTTAATGATGGCAACTAAGATCAAGGGTTGCGCTCGTTGCGGGACTTAACCCAACATCTCACGACACGAGCTGACGACAACCATGCACCACCTGTCACTCTGCTCCCGAAGGAGAAGCTCTATCTCTAGAGTTTTCAGAGGATGTCAAGACCTGGTAAGGTTCTTCGCGTTGCTTCGAATTAAACCACATGCTCCACCGCTTGTGCGGGCCCCCGTCAATTCCTTTGAGTTTCAGCCTTGCGGCCGTACTCCCCAGGCGGAGTGCTTAATGCGTTAACTTCAGCACTAAAGGGCGGAAACCCTCTAACACTTAGCACTCATCGTTTACGGCGTGGACTACCAGGGTATCTAATCCTGTTTGCTCCCCACGCTTTCGCGCCTCAGTGTCAGTTACAGACCAGAAAGTCGCCTTCGCCACTGGTGTTCCTCCATATCTCTACGCATTTCACCGCTACACATGGAATTCCACTTTCCTCTTCTGCACTCAAGTCTCCCAGTTTCCAATGACCCTCCACGGTTGAGCCGTGGGCTTTCACATCAGACTTAAGAAACCACCTGCGCGCGCTTTACGCCCAATAATTCCGGATAACGCTTGCCACCTACGTATTACCGCGGCTGCTGGCACGTAGTTAGCCGTGGCTTTCTGGTTAGGTACCGTCAAGGTGCCAGCTTATTCAACTAGCACTTGTTCTTCCCTAACAACAGAGTTTTACGACCCGAAAGCCTTCATCACTCACGCGGCGTTGCTCCGTCAGACTTTCGTCCATTGCGGAAGATTCCCTACTGCTGCCTCCCGTAGGAGTCTGGGCCGTGTCTCAGTCCCAGTGTGGCCGATCACCCTCTCAGGTCGGCTACGCATCGTTGCCTTGGTGAGCCGTTACCTCACCAACTAGCTAATGCGACGCGGGTCCATCCATAAGTGACAGCCGAAGCCGCCTTTCAATTTCGAACTATGCAGTTCAAAATATTATCCGGTATTAGCCCCGGTTTCCCGGAGTTATCCCAGTCTTATGGGTAGGTTACCCACGTGTTACTCACCCGTCCGCCGCTAACTTCATAAGAGCAAGCTCTTAATCCATTCGCTCGACTTGCATGTATTAGGCACGCCGCCAGCGTTCATCCTGAGCCAGGATCAAACTCTCCAATAAAGTTAGTTTGTCTAGCATCTAAAAATAAAAATTGACGTTTCACGTTGTTTGTTTCGTTTAGTTTTCAAAGTTCAATGTCGCGTTTCAGCGACTTTTATAATTTAACATTTAGAATTGAATCTGTCAACAACTTTTTTCTTTCGTTCCTGACGACGCTTATTAATTTATCATATTACTAATCGATAAGTCAACGCTTTTTTAAAAAATGCCAAAATAAATTTATCTTGGCATTATATATAGCTTAATAATCACTAATGCAGCAACACCTGGCACCCCTAATAAACTTGATACCATAGCCGTGCCCATGTTAATTGGAATATGAAAATCAAAATATGTCCCTGCAACATTCACAATAAATAGTAACGCTATACCTAAAGTGACATGAAAGAGTGCTTTCCCTATAAAACGTATTGGTTTAGCAGAAACACCAAAAACAAGAAAAATAAAAACCAAAGCAAGAATGCCAACAATAATAATTGTAGAATTCATTTTTTCCTCCTTATGAATGACCTATACATATCCATTTGTATGGGACAAGACAATAAAAAAGAACATCTATAACATAACTCCTACCACTTCATCTTTATAACCTTTAATCAGTAATATTTCTTCTAAGCACTAACAATTAGATACAACTAATTCCATTCACACCTTTTCCTTCTCCTCTTTATATCCCAAAAATAAAGTAGCCCTGTTACTCATAAATAAATCGATAAAAAGCAAAAGGTCCCGCTTTAAAAAGCAGGACCTTTTACCATTGTTCCATTTTCACAGGACGACGTTTTGCTTCTTTTAACAAGAAAAAATATTTCGCCTCTGCTATTTTTAAAGAACAAAGTACATTTTGAGACGGCTCAACACTTTGTTCAACCAGTCTCTTCTGACGTAGCCATTCATTCTTTACCTTTTCTAATAATGTAATTAACTTATCGTCATACTCTTTACGCAACTTACCCTTTTTTTGAAAGAACATTTTCCTTCTCCTCTTATATCTCTCTACGGCCTTCTAAAGCTTTCGATAGCGTTACTTCATCTGCATATTCTAAATCTCCACCAACTGGCAGACCATGTGCAATACGAGTTACTTTAATCCCTGTTGGCTTTAAGAGGCGGGATATGTACATTGCTGTAGCTTCCCCTTCAATATTAGGGTTTGTTGCTAATATCACTTCTTGTACTGTTTCATCTTGTAGTCTCTTTAATAACTGCGGGATATTAATATCCTCAGGTCCAATTCCCTCCATTGGAGAAATGGCACCACGCAAAACATGATATACACCTTGATACTCTTTCATTTTTTCCATCGCAATTACATCTTTCGGCTCTTGTACTACACAAATAACCGATTGATCCCTATGCGAATCGTCACAAATATAACAAGGATCGCGGTCAGTGATATGTCCGCACACAGAACAATACGCTAAATCTCGCTTCGCATTCACAAGTGCTTTTGCAAAACCTAGTACATCATCCTCTTTCATATCTAACACGAAAAACGCCAATCGAACCGCTGTTTTCGGTCCGATTCCTGGCAACTTCATAAAACTATCGATTAATTTTGATATCGGTTCTGGATAATGCATATATCAATATCCTCCTAGAACATTCCACCTGGTAAGTTCATGCCTTTTGTAAATTTGCCCATTGTAGAGTTTGAAAGTTCATCAACCTTTTTAAGTGCATCATTCGTTGCAGCTAATACTAAGTCTTGTAACATTTCAATATCTTCTGGATCTACAACTTCTTCTTTAATTTTCACTTCAAGAACTTGCTTATGGCCATTTGTGATAACAGTAACCATTCCGCCACCAGCTGTACCTTCAACTGTTTTTTCGCCAAGCTCTTCTTGTGCCTTCGCCATGTCTTTTTGCATCTTTTGCATTTGTTTCATCATATTATTCATATTTCCCATTCCGCCACGCATCATAATTAATTCCTCCTCATTATTATTACTCTTTTATTTCAATAAGTTCTTGCCCTACTAATTTTACAGCCTCTTCTATAAGAGGATCTTTTTTTTGTTCTGGGCTTTCTTCGGAATCCCCGCCTTCGCGTTGTAAAAAGTCTTCACGAATTTTACCCCATTCACTTTTTGGGATAGCAATCATATTTAACCTTTTACTTAACAATTCAAAAAGAGTTTGTTCCAATGTATCCATCGCTTCTCGATTTTCACTAGCCATTTTGCAATGAATCTCATATTGAAATGCTAACACATAGGTATCATCCGAAGCCGCAACTGGTTCACTATTTTCTAATAAAACAGCAAATGCTACTTTGTTATGTGATTTGAGCCTTCCTAACAATTCGCCCCATACAGCTTTTAACTGTTCTAAATCTTGACGCTTTGCTTGCTTTAACACTTCATTCACACGTCCAACAGGAATTTTCATACTTCCTGTTCGTACCGGTTTTGGTGTTGCCCGCGTCTCTCTTACTTCCTGCTGCACACCAGCTGGCACGCCATTCTTTTTAACTTGCTCTAACTCTTTCTCCAGTTGCTGCATCCTGTTCATAATCGCTTGTAAACGATCTGCGCCGTTTGCTTGCATCATAAACTGCTGACACAGTTGCACCATAACAACTTCCAAGAATATTCTTGGATGGTTTGTCCACTTCATCTCCTGTTGTCCCTTACTAAGGGTATGAATAATTTCATAGATTGCTTCCGGTTGCATTTCTTCAATTAACGTACGGAATTGATCATCTACAATTACCCGTTCCAACATATGTTCTAATTGTGGTGAAGTTTGATATAAAAGCATATCACGATAGTAGTAAATGAAATCCTCCATAAAGCGAACTGGATCTTTCCCTTTACTCATCATCTCATCTATAATACGTAACGCCCTTGATACATCATTTTCACGTATACATTCTACCAGGTCACCTAAATATCGCTGAGATACAGATCCCGTTACAGCTAAAACATCCTCGCTCGTCACCGTCTCATCACTATAAGAAATAGCTTGATCGATAAGACTGAGCGCATCACGCATACCACCTTCAGCAGCACGCGCTACGATTTGTAACGCTTCATCTTCTACTTGCGTACCTTCATTTGTCACGACTGTCGATAACCTCTCAACGATATCATTTACTGATATCTTTCGAAACTCAAAACGCTGACAACGTGAAATAATTGTAGCTGGAATCTTATGCGGTTCTGTTGTCGCCAGAATAAAAATAACATGTCCTGGCGGCTCTTCTAAAGTTTTCAAAAGCGCATTAAAGGCACCCATAGAAAGCATGTGAACTTCATCAATAATGTATACTTTATATCCTACAGCACTTGGAGCATATTTTACTTTATCTCTTATATCTCGAATTTCATCTACACCGTTATTTGAAGCCGCATCAATTTCTAATACATCTGAAATAGATCCTTGTGTAATTCCTAAACAAGAAGGACATTCATTACAAGGTTCAGCTACCGGGGCGTGTTCACAGTTAATTGCCTTTGCAAATACTTTTGCAATTGTCGTTTTCCCTGTTCCCCTCGGACCAGAAAACAAATAAGCATGTGAAGCTTTCTCTTGAAGAAGGGCATTTTGCAACGTTTTTGTCACGTGCTTTTGACCGACTACATCTTCGAATTTTTGCGGTCTCCATGTTCGGTATAACGCTTGGTATGACACGAAAATACGGCCTCCCTCAAAGGTTATTATCTCATTTATTATAACCCATTCTGTTTATAGATTCCAAAAGTTATTTTCCATACAAAAAACTCACCTTTATATTAAGGTGAGTTTTGTATACATATATAACTGCCGTGCACCTTCTGTCGATTACGTACCATAAGCGTTACTCAAGCAGTTAGCTCGGTTCAGGCACTCCTGCGGCACACGAGAAAACCCGCTTATTGCTGCTTCCTTCCGGACCTGACAAGGTTCACGGGGTCCCGTTGCGCAGGACCCAAACGTCAACACCACTTACTTAAGGCAGACCTTACAGCAGCATAACCTCGAGAAGGGATTCAGCCTCGCTAGAGCGGATTGCGAGTATAGGGCACCGCTACCTCCCCGCTTAGCACGGCAAAGTTAAAACCAATATTCGGTTGCCTTGGATAAGGCATTATCAGTATAACTTGTTTTTTTACAAAATGCAAATACGTTAGTTACCATTACTTTTCTCTAGTTTTTTCGCTTCTTTTCTTTTCTTACGAAGCTCCCTAAAAAAAATCGTTAACAACGTACCACATTCCTCTTCAAGTACACCAGCCACTACTTCACACTGATGATTAAAACGCTCATCAGTTAAAAGATTCATCAATGTACCTGCACATCCACCTTTCGGATCGCTCGCTCCATATACAACCCTTTTTACACGCGATAAAACAATTCCCCCTGCACACATTGGACAAGGTTCTAATGTTACATATAACGTTGCATCTTCTAAACGCCATGTCCCTAATTTTTTGCAAGCTTCATCAATAGCTAAGAGCTCGGCGTGAGCTATTGATCTCTGTTCAGTTTCTCTTAAATTATGCGCGACACTAATCACTTCATCATCTAGCACAATTACAGCACCAATTGGTACCTCTTGTATCGCCTCTGCCTTCTTTGCTTCCTCTATTGCTAACTGCATAAAATATATATCTCGCTCCATAATATAGTCCTTTCACCAAAAATAAAATACACTTTTTCATTTCTTGCAGGTGGGATAACTTTTGCAAATTCAATCCAACCTAAAGAAGAAAGAGAGGGAATTACATATGAAAAATACTGCCTTACTCATTATCGATATGATTAATGATTTTCAATTCTCCCACGGGCCCATCCTGGCACAGAAATGTGAAATTATAAAGAACCCCATTCTACAATTAAAGGACACCATGAAATCATTGGGCTATCCAATAATTTATGTCAATGATCACTATCAACTTTGGAGATCTGATATTAATCAACTTATTACTCATTGTACAAATAAGTATAGTAAAAATATTATCGAGGCCATTGCTCCGCATACTGACGATTACATTTTTATTAAACCACATTATTCTGCTTTTTATGAAACACCTTTGAATTCTTTATTAGGTTATTTGAAAATCGAAAATCTCATTTTAACAGGAATTGCCGGGAACATATGCATCCTTTTTACAGCTAATGATGCCCATATGAGAAATTATACACTTTATGTACCACGGGATTGCATCGCTTCTAATAACGAGCAAGATAATGAACATGCTTTAAAAATAATGGAGGCCACATTAAAGGCAAATATTGTACCGTCATCCCAAATAAAATTTAATTAATACATATCTATTTTCTAACTTTTTATATCAAATTAGTCCGCTCGCTCCCCTCTTGTGCTACAATAATTCTGTTTTGTGTTTTTAGTAGTCACGGTAAATCACTGATTGAAAGGAGGAAACAGCGTGACCGGAGTACCATTTATCACGGTTGAAGGACCAATTGGTGTTGGAAAAACTTCACTTGCGAAGGAACTTTCAACTCACATGCAACTCCACTTACTAAAAGAGATTGTTGATGAAAATCCTTTTTTAGGAAAATTCTATGAAGACATCGACGAATGGAGTTTTCAAACAGAGATGTTCTTTCTTTGTAATAGATACAAACAACTAGAGGATATTAACATAAAGTATTTGAATCAAAGGAAGCCTGTAGTAGCAGATTATCATATATTTAAAAATTTAATTTTTGCATCCCGTACATTAAAAGATGCTCAATATGACAAGTACATGCAAATTTATCGCATTCTTACGCAAGATATGCCTGTACCAAATGTCATCGTTTATTTAACAGCGAGCCTAGAAACATTACAAAAACGAATTGCGATGCGCGGAAGAGAATTCGAAAAAAATATGGATCCAAATTACTTACTACAGCTTACAAAAGATTACGAAACAGCAATGGATGCTTTCAAAAAGGACCATCCAGATATTCCAGTATTGAAATTTAATGGAGACGATATGGATTTTGTAAGAAATCCTGATGATTTAAATGTCATCTTATCCGCTCTTCAAAATACTCTCTTGAAGGAGTCGAAATAACAATGAATTTAAGGCAAAAATATGATATACCAAATGATGCAGTTATCACTATTGCTGGAACAGTAGGTGTCGGTAAATCCACTATGACAACTGCATTAGCTAACGCTTTAGGTTATCGTACATCTTTTGAAAAAGTAGATTCCAACCCATATTTGGACAAGTTCTATGCTGATTTCACACGCTGGAGCTTTCACTTACAAGTGTACTTTTTAGCAGAACGATTTAAAGAACAAAAAAGAATTTTCGAATATGGTGGCGGTTTTGTTCAAGACCGTTCTATCTATGAGGACACTGGTATTTTCGCAAAGATGCATCACGAAAAAGGTACAATGACTGAAACTGATTATGAAACATACAAAGGTTTATTTGATGCTATGGTCATGACTCCTTACTTCCCTCATCCAGACTTATTAATTTACCTAGAAGGTTCGTTTGATGATATTGTCGATCGTATTCAAGAACGAGGACGTCCAATGGAGCAGCAAACACCAATCGAGTATTGGAAAGAGATGCATGGACGTTACGATAACTGGATTAATAACTTTAATTCATGCCCTATTTTACGATTAAACATTAATGAATACGATATTTTAAAAGATGGCGATTCAGTCGAACCAATCATTAAAAAAATTGGACATTTTTTAAAACAAACACGTAAACTTGTAAAATAAAAAACCCGTGCATATGCACGGGTTTTCCTATGAAATTACTTTTTCTTTTTCGTTGGAGCAATAATTTCACTCTCTGGCTTTCCAGCATTAATACGCTGACGAACAGTACTCGTACTAATATCATATGTTTCAGCAATCTCTTTAACGGTCATTTCTTTCCCGTTAATTACTGCTGTTAGTAATTTCCCTGTACGTTTTGGAGTTACTTCTTTTTGCACAGCTGGTTTTTCAGCTTCTTTTGGCACCTCTACTTTTTTTGCAACCTGTTTTACATCACAAGTGCAACCACAAAGCTTACGGAATGTATCATCACTTATAATGCGCGACACATTTGCACCACTGTTTAAAATTCTATTGTTCTTACAGACAGGACATTGTACATAATATAAAGTTTTTCCATCTAAAGGAAACGTTTGTATAATAAGATCCATGTTAACTCCTTTCATATCTATGAAGATAATCATCGGAATATGAGTGTGTAATAAGGACACTATATCCTTACATCATACTTTATGATTGGTTTTAAAATAAAAACTCGTTACGTGTTGGTAACGAGTTCTCCAATCTCCACTTATATGCGCTGTTGTCAATTATATCTGGAGGAGGTAGAGGGATTCGAACCCCCGCGCGACTCTCGCCGCCTGTCGGTTTTCAAGACCGATCCCTTCAGCCAGACTTGGGTATACCTCCATATTGACATCAAATATAATATCAAAAGAAAAACAGTTAGTCAACCCTACTATAATAAATTATGAGGAAAGGGAAATTTTACTTTCCCTCTCCTTTATGACATTGCTGACAACGCCCATAATTACCAATCACTCATACCGATGAATGTTTTAACTTATTTAATAACTGTTTTTCCTCCCATATAAGGGCGAAGAACTTCTGGAATTATAATTGTACCATCTTCTTGTTGGTAGTTCTCTAAAATAGCTGCCACTGTACGTCCAATTGCAAGACCAGATCCATTTAGTGTATGAACATGTTCCGGTTTGCCATTTGGCTCACGGCGGAAACGGATATTCGCACGTCTCGCTTGGAAAGCCTCAAAATTACTACAAGAAGAAATTTCACGATATGTGCCATAGCTTGGAATCCATACTTCAATATCGTATTTCTTCGCTGCTGTAAATCCTAAATCTCCTGTACACATGCTCATAACGCGATATGGCAACTCTAATAATTGTAACACGCGCTCTGCATCATTTGTTAATTTTTCTAACTCTTCGTAAGAATCTTCTGGTTTCACGAACTTCACAAGCTCAACTTTATTAAATTGGTGTTGGCGAATTAAACCGCGTGTATCACGACCAGCTGAACCTGCTTCAGAACGGAAGCATGAGCTAAACGCAGCATATCGTATCGGCAATTGCTCTTTACTCACAATCTCATCACGATGCATATTCGTTACAGGTACTTCAGCTGTTGGGATTAGGAAATAGTCTTCACTTTCAATACGGAATGCATCTTCTTCAAACTTCGGAAGTTGTCCTGTTCCTGTCATACTTGCACGGTTTACCATATAAGGAGGCAATACTTCCTCATATCCATGCTCATCAGTATGAAGGTCAAGCATAAAGCTAATCAAAGCACGTTCTAATCTTGCACCAGCACCTTTGTAAAATACAAATCGGCTTCCTGTTACTTTCCCAGCACGTTCAAAATCTAAAATCCCTAAATCAGTAGCAAGGTCCCAATGTGGTTTTGGCTCATAAGTAAATTCTTTCACTTCTCCCCAAGTACGTGCTACTACGTTATCATCCTCTGTTTCACCTATTGGAGCAGATTCATGAGGAATATTTGGGATAGATAGCATTAATCTTTCTAAATCTTCTTCAACTGTACGAAGCTCATTATCAAGATCTTTTACTTTTTCCCCAACTTCACGCATTTCTAGAATTAGAGCTTCCGCATCTTTCTTTTCACGCTTTAATACTGAAATTTGTTGAGATACTTCGTTACGCTTACTTTTTAGTTCTTCAGTTTGAACAAGTAGCTCTCTTCTTCTCGTATCAAGTTCTTCAAAGCGACCAAAATCCGTTAAATCTTCGCCTCTATGCTGTAATTTTGCTTTTACTTCTTCAAAATTTGTACGTAAAAATTTAATATCAAGCATTATATACTCCTCCTTTTATTTTATAAAACACAAAAAACTCCCGTCCCTATACAAAGGGACGGAAGTTAACCCGCGTTGCCACCCTAGTTGAAAGCATTACCGCTTTCCTCTCAAGTAGAAATAACGGCTCTTCACCGGGAATGCTTACTAATCAAAAGATATTCCACATTCCATTCCAGGATGGATTCACAAACTGTTTCTATCGATTTCCACCAACCATCGACTCTCTATAAGAAACAACATTTGTTACTACTTCCTATCAACACGCTTATTTTATAAAATTGTTACCATCAATTTACTATAATCTTATACAAGTTGCAAGTTACTTATACAACTTTTTTCATTTTCGCTTCTTTTACCATCTCTACAAAGTATGCTGTTACACGGTGATCATCCGTTAATTCTGGATGGAAAGAAGCAGCTAAAAACTGACATTGTCTTACCGCTACCATTCGATCGCCATGTGTAGAAAGTACTTCAACATCATCAGCTACATTTACAACATACGGAGCACGGATAAATACACCAACAAAGTCTTCTCCCACACCCTTCATTGAAAGTGCAGCTTCAAAACTATCTTTTTGGCGTCCGAACGCATTGCGCTCAACCGTTATATCCATAGCACCAATATGTGCTTCTTCATAGCCAATAAGTGTTTTCGCAAGAAGAATCATTCCTGCACATGTACCAAACATTGGTTTACCAGACCTCGCAAATGTACGAAGAGGCTCCATGAAAGCATACTTATCAATAAGACGGCGCATTGTTGTACTTTCACCGCCTGGTAAAATAAGACCATCAATTTCTTCAAGTTGTTCTATACGCTTTACAACAACAGCTTCTGCACCACTTGCTTCAACTGATTTCACATGCTCACGAACAGCACCTTGAAGACCTAGCACACCGATTTTCACCATTTTAAAGATCTCCTTTAATTACCATCCACGCTCTTGCATGCGTTGTTCTGGTAATAACGTTGAAATTTCGACACCTTTCATTGCATTACCTAGTCCTTTAGAAAGGCTTGCAATTAGTTCGTAATCTTCATAATGAGTCGTTGCTTCAACGATTGCACGTGCAAATTTCTCTGGGTTTTCTGATTTGAAGATACCAGATCCAACAAATACACCATCAGCACCAAGTTGCATCATTAACGCTGCATCTGCTGGTGTTGCTACACCACCTGCTGCAAAGTTTACAACTGGTAAACGACCAAGGCGTTTAATTTCAAGTAGTACTTCATAAGGAGCACCAGTATTTTTTGCATATGTCATTAACTCATCTTCACGTAGACTCGCAACTTGACGGATTTCTGCATTGACTTGGCGCATATGACGCACTGCCTCTACAATGTTTCCTGTTCCAGGCTCACCTTTTGTACGAAGCATAGATGCACCTTCTGCAATACGACGTGCAGCTTCTCCGATATCACGGCAACCACATACAAACGGAACTGTGTAATCACGTTTATTTAAATGGTATACTTCATCAGCAGGAGTTAATACTTCACTCTCATCGATATAGTCTACCCCTAATGATTCTAATACACGTGCTTCTACAAGGTGACCGATACGGCATTTTGCCATAACCGGAATTGACACAGCACCCATAACTTCTTCAACAATTGTTGGATCTGCCATACGAGAAACGCCACCTACTGCACGAATATCTGCAGGTACACGCTCTAATGCCATAACAGCAACTGCGCCTGCCTCTTCTGCAATCCTTGCTTGCTCAGCGTTAACTACGTCCATAATAACGCCGCCTTTTTGCATTTCTGCCATTCCACGTTTTACACGTTCTGTCCCTGTTACATTTGTCATGTACAAAAACCCCCCTAGGTGAATTGCTTTCCCCCGTTAAAGAAGAAAATTAAGAATACTCTTACATTCTACCACTAACTATCTGATGCTTGTCCACTACTTTTTCATAAAGTCGGTATGAAAAATAGGAATAAGAAAAAGCTCCTACAATGAGGAGCTTTTAAAACCAACCTTTTACTGTATCAACAGCACTATTCCACATACCACTAAAGAAAGAACCAATTCCGCGCATAGAACGTGTGAACCAGCCTGCCTCTTCTACTTCAGACTTTGTTACAAGGTCTACTTGTAATGATTTTCCTGATAAAAATCCAGGGTCATTACTATCTTTAGACGTTACAACCATTTGGCCAAGTGCAACTCCTTTTTTCATAGGTGCTTCTTGTACCTTATTTCCTTCTTTAAATTCTGTTTTATAAACGTCTTTACTTCCCTTTGGCACCGGAACTGAAACAGCTTGCTTCGTTTGAACTGCTACATCTTTATCTTTCGCATTTTCAACTCTTACTGTTTCTTTTCCTTTAACCGAAGAACCTTTTTCATACATTTTCTTCATTTCAAAGTTAGCAAAGCCATAATCATATAATTTCTTTGTCTCATCAAATCTTGCTGTATGAGATTTTGTTTTAATAACTACAGAAATGAAACGCATACCATTTCTTTCAATCGTACCAGTGAAACAATCTCCTGCTTCTGGAGTTGATCCTGTTTTCAGACCATCTACGCCTTCATATTCCTTAATTAACCCTTTTAACATCCAGTTCCAGTTAGGCATTTCGATCCGATCCGGAGTACCTTCACGGAATACTTTTTTTGAAATTTTTGCTATGTCTAATGTTTTAGGGAAATCTTGAATAAGACGTTGTGCTAAAATTGCTACATCTCTCGCAGACATTTTATTTTCTTCATCTGGAGTTGTCCCTTCAGGATGGTGTCCTTTTAAATCTTTGTTCGTTAAGCCCGTAGAATTTACAAACTTATAATTTTTTAATCCAAACTCTTTCGATTTATCATTCATCATTTTTACAAAGTCTACTTCTTTTCCAGCAACTGCTTCAGCTAACGCTATTGTTGCACCATTAGCAGAATAAATTGCCATTGCTTCGTATAGCTCTTTTACTGTATAAGACTCACCGTTTCGTAGAGGCACATTCGATAATGAACGATCTTGCGAAATGTTATACGCATATTCGGAAACCTTAACTTTTTGATCCCATTTTAGTTTCCCTTTCGCAACAGCCTCGTTCACTAGGTATTCACTCATCATTTTTGTCATACTAGCAATTGATAATAACTCATCTGCATTTTTTTGATATAAAATCTTCCCAGAATTCGCTTCTACTAAAATTGCCGCACCTGCTTCAATGTTTAAAGCGGCTCCTGTTTCTGCTGATGCATTGCTATATGGTACAAGCATGCTACAAGCTATTGTAAGCACTGTTACCAACGCAATGAATCTTTTGCAAAACATACCTTTCACTTTTGCTACCCCCAATATCTATGTACTCACATAACCGTTATTCTAACATAATCAAAAAAAAATAGACAGAGATATCAAATCTCCGTCTATTTACATATAAGACATTATAATGAGTAGTTTGGAGCCTCTTTTGTAATCTGTACGTGATGAGGATGGCTTTCACGTAAACCAGCACCTGACATACGAATGAACTGCGCATTCTCACGTAAGAATTCTAAATTCTGTGCTCCGCAGTATCCCATACCTGCACGTAATCCACCAACTAATTGATGAACTGTATCTGCTAAAGGTCCTTTATATGGTACTCGTCCTTCAATACCTTCTGGAACAAGTTTTTTGTTTCCTTCTTGGAAATAGCGATCTTTACTTCCTTTTTCCATTGCTCCAACAGAACCCATACCACGATATACTTTAAATTGACGGCCTTGGTAAATTTCAGTTTCTCCAGGGCTTTCAGCTACACCAGCGAACATACTACCTAGCATAACAACGTGTGCCCCTGCCGCTAAAGCTTTAACCATATCACCAGAGTACTTAACACCGCCATCTGCAATAACTGGAATACCATGTTTACGAGCTTCAGTTGCACAATCATAAACTGCTGTTAATTGTGGTACACCAACTCCAGCTACAACACGCGTTGTACAAATAGAACCTGGTCCAATACCAACTTTAACTACATTTGCACCAGCTTCAATTAATGCTTTCGTTGCTTCAGCTGTAGCAACATTTCCAGCAATAATATTTAGTGCTGGATATTTTGCGCGAACTTCTTTTACTTTTTCAATAACACCTTGAGAATGTCCATGAGCTGTATCAAGTACAATTGCATCTACACTCGCTTTTACTAATGCATCGATACGAAGCATTGCATCAGCTGTTACACCAACTGCCGCTCCAACCAATAAGCGTCCTTGCTTATCCTTTGCAGAGTTTGGAAATTCAATTACTTTTTCAATATCTTTTATTGTAATAAGCCCTTGTAATACACCGCTATTATCAACAAGAGGAAGCTTTTCAATTTTATACTTTTGTAGGATCTTTTCAGCTTCTCCTAGTGTAGTACCAACTGGGGCTGTAATTAACTGTTCTTTTGTCATTACGTCAGAAATTTTGATTGAGTAGTCTTGGATGAAGCGCATATCACGGTTTGTAATAATACCAACTAATTTTCGCTCATCTAAATTATTTACAACTGGTACACCTGAGATGCGGTATTTTCCCATAAGATGTTCCGCATCATATACTTGATGTTCTGGAGTTAAAAAGAATGGATCTGAAATAACGCCGCTTTCAGAGCGTTTTACTTTGTCAACTTGCTCTGCCTGATGCTCAATAGACATATTCTTATGGATGATTCCTAAACCGCCTTGACGAGCCATTGCAATAGCCATATCAGCTTCTGTTACTGTATCCATTCCTGCACTAATTAACGGGATGTTTAACTGTAAGCTTTCAGATAAAACTGTTTTAACACTTACTTCTCTTGGTAATATATCTGACTTTGCTGGTACAAGTAATACATCATCAAAAGTCAAACCTTCTTTAACAAATTTAGATTCCCACATAATTGTTCCCCCCATAATACCAGAAATTATTATTAGTAGCTTATCAATTGGTTAAAATACTGTCAAGAAAGTATGAATATGTTAGAATTTTTAGACAATAAAAGGAGCGTAATATATGCATCATACACCTTGTGCTTGGCAGCAATTAAGTTTCTTCTTTTCATCTCAAAACGTACAACATTATCTTGCCCGTTGTTATGAAAAATCCTCGATTCAGGATGCCGAAAAAAAAGGTTTTGAAAATTGTTATCCATTTATTTATTACTTAGAACACGGTAAAAATTATTATGAATTATATAAAACAGCGCCATTTTCCATTCAGCCAATGCTGTTATTTTATGGAATGGGACAACTTTTTAAAGCTTGTTTATTAACTATTAATCCAAACTATCCAGAATCAACAACTGTTTTAGCACATGGAGTGACAACCCGTAAACGAAAAAAACAAGGATATCAATTTTTAGAAGATGAGGTGAAAATACAGAAAAACGGACTATTTACTCACGCTGCAGAACAACTGTTTCACATGAAACACTTGGAAACAGAAAAGTTTAATATGTTAGAGTTAATGGGGACAATCCCTGAGTTACAACATTTATTTCGCTATAGTCAAAAAGGAACAACATTATATAAAATCGATTCAACAAATAAAAATGAGCTCTCCTTTTCAGTCAACATACTAGATCGACTACATATGACTAAAGAGAGATTTTCTCGTTACATCGAAACAGCTTGTAAGCATTTATCAATACAACACGTACCTGAGAAAAATAATGAATTAAATGTGTTTTTTTCAGCACCTATTCAATCATGGAATCCTATGTATAGCACACCTTTATACTACGAGTATCTTGCTGATACTTATTATTTACCACTTACGAACGACCCTAGAAACTCTAAGCCAGTGTTGCCTGAGCTCCTTGTTCATTATTTATTGCTCTATAATTTAAGTATGATTTCGAGGTATGAAACAGATTGGTGGTATGACTTACTTGGAAGCTATGGATCTGAAGATTATCCATTTATTTATCAGTTTCTCAATATTTCTGCTCAAAAAATCCCTTACTATATTTCAGCATTTTTACTAAAGGAATCCAACCTATTTCATGGGAAATAAAAAAACACAAGTCAAAAGACTTGTGTTTTTATCTTGCTTGGCGACGTCCTACTCTCACAGGGACAAGGTCCCAACTACCATCGGCGCTAGAGAGCTTAACTTCCGTGTTCGGTATGGGAACGGGTGTGACCTCTCTGCCATCATCACCAAACTATTGAAGGTATATTCCTTCAAAACTAGATAACATTTGCTTCATATTATATGGTTAAGTCCTCGATCTATTAGTATTCGTCAGCTCCACATGTCACCATGCTTCCACCTCGAACCTATCAACCTGATCATCTTTCAGGGATCTTACTAGCTTACGCTATGGGAAATCTCATCTTGAGGGGGGCTTCATGCTTAGATGCTTTCAGCACTTATCCCTTCCGCACATAGCTACCCAGCTATGCCCTTGGCAGAACAACTGGTACACCAGCGGTGCGTCCATCCCGGTCCTCTCGTACTAAGGACAGCTCCTCTCAAATTTCCTGCGCCCACGACGGATAGGGACCGAACTGTCTCACGACGTTCTGAACCCAGCTCGCGTACCGCTTTAATGGGCGAACAGCCCAACCCTTGGGACCGACTACAGCCCCAGGATGCGATGAGCCGACATCGAGGTGCCAAACCTCCCCGTCGATGTGGACTCTTGGGGGAGATAAGCCTGTTATCCCCGGGGTAGCTTTTATCCGTTGAGCGATGGCCCTTCCATGCGGAACCACCGGATCACTAAGCCCGACTTTCGTCCCTGCTCGACTTGTAGGTCTCGCAGTCAAGCTCCCTTATGCCTTTGCACTCTACGAATGATTTCCAACCATTCTGAGGGAACCTTTGGGCGCCTCCGTTACACTTTAGGAGGCGACCGCCCCAGTCAAACTGCCCACCTGACACTGTCTCCCGGGTCGATAAGACCCGTAGGTTAGAATTTCAATACAGTCAGGGCGGTATCCCACCAGCGCCTCCACCGAAGCTAGCGCTCCGGTTTCAATGGCTCCCGCCTATCCTGTACAAACTGTACCAAAATTCAATATCAGGCTACAGTAAAGCTCCACGGGGTCTTTCCGTCCTGTCGCGGGTAACCTGCATCTTCACAGGTACTATAATTTCACCGAGTCTCTGGTTGAGACAGTGCCCAAATCGTTACACCTTTCGTGCGGGTCGGAACTTACCCGACAAGGAATTTCGCTACCTTAGGACCGTTATAGTTACGGCCGCCGTTTACTGGGGCTTCAGTTCAGAGCTTCGCTTACGCTAACCCCTCTCCTTAACCTTCCAGCACCGGGCAGGTGTCAGCCCCTATACTTCGCCTTACGGCTTCGCAGAGACCTGTGTTTTTGCTAAACAGTCGCTTGGGCCTATTCACTGCGGCTTTCCGTTAAGAAAGCACCCCTTCTCCCGAAGTTACGGGGTCATTTTGCCGAGTTCCTTAACCAGAGTTCTCTCGCACACCTTAGGATTCTCTCCTCGCCTACCTGTGTCGGTTTGCGGTACAGGCACCTTTTATCTCGCTAGAAGCTTTTCTTGGCAGCGGGGAATCAAAGACTTCGCTCCATAAGGAGCTTCCCCATCACAGCTCAGCCTTCACGATAAGCGGATTTGCCTACTTATCAGCCTAACTGCTTGGACGTGCACAACCAATCGCACGCTTCTTCTATCCTTCTGCGTCCCTCCATTGCTCAAACGATAAAGAGGTGGTACAGGAATATCAACCTGTTGTCCATCGCCTACGCCTGTCGGCCTCGGCTTAGGTCCTGACTAACCCTGAGCGGACGAGCCTTCCTCAGGAAACCTTAGGCATTCGGTGGACGGGATTCTCACCCGTCTTTCGCTACTCATACCGGCATTCTCACTTCTAAGCGCTCCACCAGTCCTTCCGGTCTGACTTCACTGCACTTAGAACGCTCCCCTACCACTGATACCATTGGTATCAATTCGCAGCTTCGGTGGTGTATTTAGCCCCGGTACAT
>NZ_JBBOUQ010000001.1:3422500-3975000 GCF_038006125.1 Bacillus sp. FSL R10-2780 | reverse complement strand
GCCTTATTAACTTGATAAGGTAGTTCTGTTACGATAATAGTTTGTTTACCATTTGCTCTCTCTTCAATTTCAACTTTGGCACGAAGTATAATAGAACCGCGACCTGTTTCGTAAGCTCTTCGAATTCCACTTCGCCCTAAGATTAAACCTGATGTTGGGAAGTCTGGTCCAGGAATATATTCCATTAATTCCGCGATAGTGATATCAGGGTTATGACTTAATGCCAACACACCATCAATTACTTCTCCAAGTTGATGCGGTGGAATGTTTGTTGCCATACCAACCGCAATACCCGTCGTACCATTGACTAATAAGTTAGGGAAACGCGCTGGTAATACAACTGGTTCTCTTTCAGAACCATCGTAGTTATCTTGATAATCAATTGTATTCTTTGTAATATCGCGTATTAATTCCATAGAAATCTTAGACATTCTTGCTTCTGTATAACGCATTGCTGCCGCTGAATCTCCATCAACAGAACCGAAATTACCATGTCCATCAACAAGCATGTAACGTTGACTAAAATCTTGCGCCATACGTACCATTGTTTCATAAACAGCTGAATCACCGTGCGGGTGATACTTACCAATTACTTCGCCGACAATACGCGCCGACTTCTTATATGCTTTATCAGCTGTAATTCCTAAATCATTCATCGCATATAAAACCCTACGATGAACCGGCTTTAATCCATCACGAACATCTGGTAATGCACGAGACACGATAACACTCATTGCGTAATCTAAAAATGAGGTACGCATTTCATGACTAATATTAATTTCTCGAATTCGTGCTTGTTGTTGATTGTCTGACATCAACGAGCACCTCCTCTTACATTTCCGTTACACATACATTGATTTATATGTAGAAGACAGGAATACTTAGATTCCTGTCATTACTCACTTAAATATCAAGGTTTTTCACGTATTTTGCATTTTCTTGGATAAAGTTACGACGCGGCTCTACTTTATCACCCATTAAAATTTCAAATGTTTCATCCGCTTCAATTGCATCTTGAAGGGAAACTTGAAGTAACGAACGTACTTCTGGGTCCATTGTCGTCTCCCACAGCTGAGTTGGATTCATTTCCCCTAGACCTTTATAACGCTGAATCCCAGGCTTAGGTTGAGCTGGTAATTCAGCTAGTATTTTTTCAAGTTCTTTATTGTTATAAGCATATTGAATTTTTTTACCTTGTTGTACTTTAAACAACGGTGGCTGTGCGATATATATGTAACCACACTCAATGATTTGACGCATATAACGATAGAAGAACGTTAATAATAGGGTACGAATATGCGCACCATCAACATCGGCATCTGTCATAATAATAACTTTATGATAGCGAGCTTTTTCAATATCAAAATCCCCACCAATGTTTGTACCTATTGCTGTAATAATTGTACGAACTTCATCATTTGATAAAATCTTATCTAAACGTGCCTTTTCAACGTTAATAATTTTACCCTTCAGTGGTAAAATCGCTTGGAAATGACGATCGCGTCCTTGTTTTGCAGATCCGCCCGCCGAGTCACCCTCCACGATATAAATTTCGCTAATTGCTGGATCTTTAGAAGAACAATCAGCTAGCTTCCCTGGTAAACTTGAAACTTCTAAAGCACTCTTTCGGCGCGTTAGTTCACGAGCTTTTTTAGCCGCTACACGTGCACGTGCTGCCATAGTCCCTTTATCTATAATTTTACGTGCAACATTGGGATTTTCTAATAAGAACTTTTCAAACGCCTCTGAGAATACAGACTCTGTAATCGTTCTCGCTTCACTATTTCCAAGTTTCGTCTTTGTTTGTCCTTCAAATTGTGGATTTGGATGCTTAATTGACACGATTGCTGTTAAACCTTCACGAACATCTTCACCAGTTAAATTACTATCCGCATCTTTTAAAATATTATTTTTACGACCATAATCGTTAATTACACGTGTTAGAGCAGTCTTAAAACCTACTTCATGTGTACCGCCTTCATACGTATGAATATTATTTGTAAATGAATAAATATGATTTGTATAGCCTTCGTTATATTGAAGAGCAACCTCAACCTGAATCCCATCTTTTGAACCGTCAACATATACAGGTTCTTCATGAATCGGTTGTTTTGAACGATTTAAATGTTCAACATATGATTTAATTCCACCTTCATAATGGAATTCTTTCTTTTGCTTATGTTCACGCTTATCTTCAATTGTTAATTTAATATTACGATTTAAAAACGCCAACTCACGCATACGAGTAGCTAATGTATCAAATTCGTATTCTGTCGTCTCTGTAAAAATTTCTGCATCTGGCTTAAAGCGTGTGATCGTTCCTGTACGATCAGTTTCACCTATTACTTTTAAATCCGCAGCTGGGATCCCACGTTCATATTTTTGATAGTGTATTTTTCCATCTCGATGTACAAATACCTCTAATTCTATTGATAAAGCATTTACAACAGATGCACCTACTCCATGCAAACCACCGGAGACTTTATAACCGCCACCGCCAAATTTACCACCGGCATGGAGTACCGTCATAATAACTTCTACAGCGGGACGTCCCATTTTCTCTTGAATACCAACTGGGATACCACGACCATCATCTGTTACAACAATACTATTATCTTCTTCAATACTGACATTAATTTCATCACAATATCCCGCTAAAGCTTCGTCAATACTGTTATCAACTATTTCCCATACGAGGTGATGAAGACCTTTTCCACTTGTAGAACCGATATACATACCAGGACGCTTACGAACCGCTTCCAGTCCTTCTAACACCTGGATCTGACTTTCATCATATGCATTTTCCTGCATTTGCTTTTGTTCCATTGACACAAAGATCACCTACTTTTCCATTTAAACAGAAATTATTTCCTGTCTATTTCACAATCTACCGTGCCGTTCGTTACATGAATTGTTTTCGCTTCTTTCAATGTTTCGTGTTCAATTCCGTCGACACTCGTCGTCGTCACAAAGGTTTGTACTTTTCCTTGAATTGTATTTAGCAGATGCGATTGGCGATAATCATCTAATTCTGATAACACATCATCTAGTAAAAGGATTGGATATTCCTTAACCTCTGAGTATATCAATTCAATTTCAGCCAATTTTAGGGATAGTGCGGTTGTTCGTTGTTGTCCTTGTGAACCAAAGACTTGAACATTTTTACTATTAACGAAGAAGTGTAAATCATCACGATGAGGACCTAGTAAAGTTGTACCACGAAAAATTTCACGTTGTTTCACAGATTGAAAACTTTCATAGTATACTTCTTTTATTTTCGACAAATCCATTGATTCTGATACATCTACACTTGGTTTATAAACAATTTCTAACTCCTCTAATCCCCTGCTAATCCCGCGGTGAATTGGAGCAGCCCATTCTTGTAGTAAATGCAAAAACTCAAAACGTTTTCGCAAAATTTTTGCACCATGCTCAATAAGTTGAAGTGTAAATACATCCAACATCGTTTCCTCATTTTTACTATTCCCTTGCATCTTCTTAAGTAAATGATTTCGTTGCGTGAGTACCTTTTGATATTGACTTAATTCATACAAATAGACCGGAGCTATTTGTCCAAGTTCCATATCCAAAAAGCGTCTTCGTACTTGGGGGCTTCCTTTTACAAGATTTAAATCTTCTGGGGCAAACATAACAACATTCATTTCACCAATATACTGGCTCAATTTTTGTTGTTCTAAGTGATTTAACTTTGCCTTTTTACCTTTTTTTGAAATATTTAATTCTAAGGATAATGAACTATTTCGCCTTTGTAATCTACCTTTTATATTACCATAATCCTCATCCCAACGAATGAGTTCACGATCGTTCGAAGTTCTATGGGATTTCGCCATCGCCAATACATAAATAGCTTCCATCAGATTCGTTTTCCCTTGCGCATTTTCACCAATAATTACATTGACTTTATCCTCAAAGGAAAGCTCTAAATGCTCATAATTGCGATAGTTTTTTAATTGTATCTCTGTAATAAACAAAGGGATCCCCCTTTATGCCTGAACTTGGAAAGTTCCGCTTCCCGGAATTTCAACAACATCATTTGCATATAACTTTCGGCCTCTTCTATTTTCAAGTTCTTGATTCACATATACTTCATATTCTTGTAAGAACCATTTCACAGCGCCACCTGTATCAATTACATCAGCTAACTTTAAAAATTGTCCTAGTGTAATGTATTCTGTTGAAATCTTAATAAGTTTCATAAAATCGCTCACTTTCTGAAAGTGTTCATTCTTTCATTGTACTAAATAAACTAGCATTAGGAAAGTAATACCCTACAAATCAAATAAGGGTCACTAGTACCTTTACACTAGCAACCCTTAATCCTTACTTAGTAAGTACGGACTGGTAAAATTAACTGGATAATAGAATTATCATTTACTGTGCGAATTAAAAACGGTCTCATCGCTCCAGTAAAACTAACTTTAATTTCTGTACTATCTAAAGCTTTTAATGCGTCCATCATATATTTTGCACTAAAAGATATTTTTAATTCTTCTCCATCTACATTTTCACATTGAACCTCTTCTACTACTTTTCCGATTTCTGGTGCATTCGAAGAAATCTCTAACATCTGTTGTTCTAATGTTGATAATTTAACAACGTTGTTACGACCATCTCTTGCTAATAGCGACGCACGATCAATCGCTTGTAAAAATTCTTTTGTATTTACAAATATATCAGTTTTACTTTCAGCTGGAATTAAACGCGTTGTATCTGGATAATTTCCTTCTAATAATCTTGAGAAGAATAATAAATGTTTTGTACGGAATAATACTTGATACTCCGTAATAACGATATCTACCATTTCTTCAGATTCATCTAGAATTTTACTTAATTCACTTAAGCTCTTACCAGGAATAACGACATTCGCTTGAAATTCATCGGCAATATTATACCCTTCGATTTTTGCTTTACGAAGTGCTAGCCTGTGACTATCTGTTGCAATGCAAGTTAGCTCGCTGTTATATACCTTCCAGTTTACACCTGTCAAGATCGGTCTTGTTTCAGAACTTGAAACTGCAAATACTGTTTGACGAATCATGTGCTTTAGTAAATCTGTTGGAATCTTAAATACGTGATGTTCTTCGATTTGTGGTAATAACGGATATTCAGCAGCATCTAAACCATTTAAGTTGAACTCTGATTTTCCAGATTTTATTTTTGTCATAAAATGATTTTCCACAGAAATTTCGACAGTTTCTTTAGGTAATTTTTTTACGATCTCACTAAAATACTTTGCTTGTAAAATAATACTTCCTGATTGTTCAATTTCCACAATTTCTTTTCCAGCATCTTCGACTGGGATAAATGATTCGATAGAGATGTCTGCATCACTACCTGTTAAAGTAACTCCTTCTTCAGTTGCTACAACTTTAATTCCTGTAAGAATTGGAATTGTTGTACGAGAAGAAACTGCCTTCATTACATCTTGTACACTTCTTACAAGATAGTCTTTTTGTATTGTAAAACGCATAACGAAAAACCTCCGGTAAGTATAAGATTTTATTTATTTAATAAAGATAAAAAAGTAGTAGTAATAGTAATAGGGCTTGTGGATATGTGGATAACCCTGTTTGAAGATGTAAAAACAGTCTATCTACATGTGGATAGACTGTGCGTAAAATAAGCCAAGTTATTCACACTATTCAGCTACTACTATTTTAAAATATCCTTAATTTCTTCAACGTGTTTTTGTAATTGAGTATCCGTTTTTAATAGCTTCGAAATTTTTTCGTGAGCATGGATTACTGTTGTATGATCGCGGCCACCAAATTCTTCACCTATTTTTGGCAAAGATGAGTCCGTAAGTTCACGTGATAAATACATCGCAATTTGGCGAGGGAATGCAACGGATTTTGTCCGTTTTTTTGCTTTGAAATCTTCTAACTTTACCTGATAGACGCCTCCAACAGCCTTTTGAATATCAGAAATAGAAATAATTCTAGGTATAGAGTTTGGAATAATATTTTTAAGCGCTTCAGCCGCTAAATCAGCATTCATATCTTTATTAATTAAAGATGAATAAGCTACAACTCGAATAAGTGCACCCTCTAGTTCACGAATATTTGAATCGATTTGATTTGCGATATAAAGCATAACTTCATTTGGTATATCAAGACCTTCTGCTTTTGCTTTTTTACGTAAAATTGCGATTCTAGTTTCTAAATCTGGTGGCGTAATGTCCGTAATTAACCCCCATTCAAAGCGAGAACGAAGGCGATCTTCTAAAGTTGGGATTTCTTTTGGTGGTCTATCGCTTGAAATCACAATTTGTTTACTTTCTTCATGTAACGCATTAAATGTATGGAAAAACTCTTCCTGTGTTTGTTCTTTTCCAGCAAGAAATTGAATATCATCTATCAATAAGACATCTACATTACGATATTTATTACGAAAATCGACAGCTTTATTATCACGAATTGAGTTAATAAATTCATTTGTAAATTTTTCAGATGATAAATATACAACTTTTGCATTCGGGTTGTGTTCAATTACATAATGCCCAATTGCGTGCATTAAATGTGTTTTTCCAAGTCCAACGCCCCCGTAAATAAAGAGCGGATTATAGGCTTTAGCTGGTGCCTCAGCTACAGCTAAAGAAGCAGCATGTGCAAAACGATTACCAGAGCCAATAACAAATGTATCAAATGTATATTTTGGGTTTAACATACTCTGTGGTAAGTGATTAGACTCATCATGTGCGTGTTTTTGCTTAACAGAAGGGAGATCTATATCCTCTTCTGCCTGACTTTGGGGAATGATAAAACGAATAGCTAGTTTTGCCCCTGTTAAATCATAAAGTGTTTCGGAGATTAGTTCCGAATAATGAGATTCTAGCCAGTCACGAGCGAATTCATTTGGAGCTGTAATAGTTAATACATCTTTTTTCAAGTTATGAGCAGTTGTTGATTTTAACCAGGTTTCATAACTTGGCTTGCTTACCTTTTTTTCTAATTCTTTTAAGGCACTATTCCATAAATCAGAGATATTTTCCAAAGGTGTCCCTCCTTTACAAAGATGGTAAAAGAATAAGGTTGCGCAACAATTGTACAACCTGTAAATATTTCTAATGCATATTTATACGAAACGTATTTTAAAATATAAAAACGTCGTTAGTATCCGAGATAGAGTTTTCGACAAAAAAACAAATGTGGACAACTATTTACCCACATGTGATTTAAACTATCCACATGTTATACACAAATTGTGGATAAAATAAAGGTGTGGAAAACTTATTCAAAGTGAAAACACAACTATAATATCAAAAAAAAGCAGCTATAGCAATGAATTTAAGAAAGTTATCCACAAAATCAATACCTTGTGGAATAAACTTGTCCACAATACGATATACTGTGTAAAAGTAAAAAAAGAGTTTGTGGATACAAAAAAGAGAAAATATATTTATCCACAAGGAAATATAGGGACTGTGAAAAAGTGTGTGAATAGGTTAAAAATGAATATTTGATGAAAATTTCGAGAACCATTGACATTTTCCTATTTGATTTACTATAATTTATTAGACTGTCTTTAACAGATATTCCTCAGGGAGGTGTCATATAATGAAAAGAACTTACCAACCAAATAAACGTAAGCGCAGCAAAGTACATGGTTTCCGCAGCCGTATGAGCACAGCAAACGGACGTAGAGTGCTAGCAGCTCGTCGTCGTAAAGGAAGAAAAGTATTATCTGCGTAGACCACTGATCGTTCAGTGGTCTTTTTTTCTAATAATAATGAGTTTCTGCTGATGAGATACAGGAGTGTCAAATGATATGAAGAAAAAAAATCGTATAAAAAAGAATGATGAATTCCAGGCTGTTTTCCAAAAAGGACAATCGAATGCCAATCGCCAGTTTGTTGTATACAAATTAGATAAAGAAAAACAGCCGCATTTTCGCATTGGTCTTTCTGTTAGTAAGAAAATAGGAAATGCAGTAGTTCGTAATCGAATTAAGCGTATGATTCGCCAATCGATTATAGAATTAAAAGATGAGATAGATTCTGGAAAAGATTTTGTTATAATAGCAAGGAAGCCTTGTGCAGAGATGACATATGAAGAGTTAAAGAAAAGCTTAATTCATGTCTTTAAACGCTCTGGTATGAAGAGAATAAAAAAGTAGCGTAAGGAAATGAATTACACTATATACATACCGAAACAAGGAGGAGCAAGCTTTGAAAAAGAAAATAGGTTTATTAGCCATGGTTATTATGTTAATGGCAATCGCTACCGGCTGTAGTGAAACAAATCAGCCGATTACACCGAAAAGCACTGGGATTTGGAATGAATATTTCGTATACCCGCTTTCTCAGTTAATCACGTATTTTGCAAATTTATTTGGTAGTAATTATGGTTTAGCAATCGTTGTTACAACTCTTATCATTCGTTTTGCATTATTACCATTAATGATTAAACAAACGAAGAGTACGAAAGCAATGCAGGCGTTACAACCAGAAATGGTGAAATTAAAAGAAAAGTACAGCTCAAAAGATCAAGCAACACAACAAAAATTACAACAAGAAATGATGCAGTTGTACCAAAAAAATGGTGTAAATCCATTAGCAGGATGTTTACCAATATTTGTTCAGATGCCTATTCTATTCGCTTTTTATCATGCGATTATGAGAACGGCAGAAATTAGTAAACATACATTTTTATGGTTTGATTTAGGACAGGCAGATCCTTACTATATCCTTCCAATCGTTGCGGCTATTACGACTTTTATTCAGCAAAAGCTTGCAATGGCAGGAACGGCTGGGCAAAATCCGCAAATGGCAATGATGATTTGGCTTATGCCAATTATGATCTTAGTCTTTGCAATTAACTTCCCAGCAGCACTATCATTGTACTGGGTAGTTGGTAATATCTTTGGTATCGCTCAAATGTATATGATCAAAGGGCCTGAAATTAAGGCTAGTAAGGCAGGAGGATCAAGCAAGTGAGTATAATTACTGCTAAAGGACAAACAGTCGAGCTGGCAGTACAAGATGCTTTAAGACAATTAAATGTTTCGAAAGATCGAGTAGATATAAATATTATCGATGAGGGTAAGAGGGGATTCCTAGGTTTATTTGGGAATCGCCTCGCTGTAGTAGAAGTTGTATTGAAAAAAGATCCAATCCAAGAATGTGAAGAATATTTAAAAAATGTTATTCAAAATATGGGTGTGGAAGTTGAGATTAGAAAAATTGTAAAAGGACGCGAAGTTGAATTTACAATTTCTGGTGAAAACATTGGTGTTTTAATTGGTAAAAGAGGTAATACGTTGAATTCTTTACAGTATTTAACAAAACTTGTTGCGAATCGTAATACAAAGCAATATATTGGTATTACACTGGATGCTGAAAACTATCGTAGTAAAAGAAAAACTACGTTAGAATCTCTTTCTTATCGATTGGCAAAACAAGTAGTGAGTACGAAAAAAAGAGTTGTCCTAGAACCAATGCCTTCTTTTGAACGAAAAATTATTCACCAAGCATTATCTAATCATCAAAATATCATTACAACTTCTGAAGGGAAAGAACCACATCGGTATGTTGTAATATCTTCCAAGTGACCGGTTACTCAATTGAGTGCCGGTTTTTTTGAGGAGAAAATAAATGTGGATAACTAAAAAACACTAGATTTATCCACTGTGAATAAGTTTAGTGTTTTTTACATAAGGACATAATAAAATGAGTTATTATTCTTTTGTAGATAGGTTCGTTATGGTATCCTAATAATTTAGTGACGGAAAAAATTCATGTTGAAATAGAGATAAATAAGCAAGTGAGGTGAAAGGACATGGAATTTGATACAATTGCCGCAATTTCCACAGCACTTGGGGAAGGTGCAATTGCCATTGTTCGAGTAAGTGGGGATGATGCGATTGAGAAAGTCGATCGTATTTTTAAAGGGAAGGATTTAACACAGGTTTCTTCTCATACAATTCATTATGGTCATATTGTCGATTTAGATACAAATCAAGTTATTGAAGAAGTTATGGTATCCATTATGCGCGCACCAAGGACTTTTACGCGTGAAAATATAGTAGAAATTAACTGTCATGGTGGGCTTGTTTCGGTAAATAAAGTATTACAGCTTATTTTAGCACAAGGAGTACGACTGGCAGAGCCTGGTGAATTTACAAAACGTGCTTTTTTAAATGGACGTATTGATTTGTCACAAGCAGAAGCTGTTATGGACTTAATCCGCGCGAAAACAGATCGTGCTATGAATGTAGCGATTAACCAAATGGAAGGACGATTATCTAAATTAATCGGCCATCTGCGTCAAGAAATATTAGAAACATTAGCTCATATTGAGGTGAATATAGATTACCCAGAATATGATGATGTAGAAGAGATGACACATAATATTTTAATTGAGAAAGCTACACATGTCCGTGCTGAAATTGCAAAGATATTAGAAACATCGAAGCAAGGAAAGATTTTACGTGAAGGCATTTCTACCGCGATTATCGGTAGACCTAACGTTGGGAAATCATCGCTATTAAATAGTCTTGTTCAGGAGAAAAAGGCAATTGTAACTGATATTGCAGGAACAACTCGTGATGTTATTGAAGAGTACGTTAATGTGCGTGGTGTACCACTTAAACTTATAGATACAGCCGGAATTCGTGAAACGGAAGATATTGTTGAACGAATTGGTGTAGAGCGTTCGAAGGAAATGATGAGCCAAGCAGACTTAGTGTTAATTGTAGTGAACTATAGCGAGGCTTTAACAAATGAAGATGAGGATCTATTCCGTGCCGTACAAGGAAAAGATTTCATTGTCATTGTAAATAAGACAGATTTACCGCAAGAAATTGATATGGAACGTGTTACAGATTTAGCGGTAGGCAATCGTGTTATTACAACATCTTTAATTGAGGAGCAAGGAATAGATGAGCTTGAAAAGGCAATAGCTGATTTATTCTTTGAAGGAACAATTGATTCTGCGGATATGACATACGTGTCTAATGCGAGACATATCGGATTGTTAACACAAGCAGGAAGAACAATTAATGATGCAATTGAAGCGATAGAAAATGGTGTTCCGATTGATATGGTTCAAATTGATTTAACAAGAGCGTGGGAAATACTTGGTGAAATTACTGGTGATACTGTCCATGAAAGCTTAATTGACCAATTGTTCTCTCAATTTTGTTTAGGAAAATAAAGTAAAACTTTAATCAGAGATGATTTAGTAAGATAGAGGTTATTAGGAGGAATAAACAATGGGATACAATGCCGGTTCATATGATGTCATAGTAATCGGTGCAGGTCATGCAGGATGTGAAGCTGGTCTTGCGGCAGCACGAATGGGCTCAAAAACATTAATGTTAACAATTAACTTAGATATGGTAGCGTTCATGCCATGTAACCCTTCTGTTGGTGGACCAGCAAAAGGGATTGTTGTTCGTGAAATTGATGCATTAGGCGGAGAAATGGGACGCAATATTGATAAAACACATATTCAAATGCGTATGTTAAATACGGGTAAAGGACCAGCTGTACGTGCGCTTCGTGCACAAGCTGATAAATTCTCTTACCAGCATGAGTTAAAGAAAACAATTGAAGAAACACCAAACTTAACATTGTTTCAAGGTCTGGTAGAGCGTTTAATTGTTGAAGATGGTGTATGTAAAGGGGTAATTACGCAAGCTGGTGCCGAATACACAGCGAAAACAGTTGTAATTACAACGGGAACATTTTTACGTGGTGAGATTATTATGGGAGATTTAAAATATTCAAGTGGTCCAAATAATCAGCAACCATCTATTACGTTATCTGAACACTTAGAGGAACTTGGTTTTGATCTTGTTAGATTTAAAACAGGTACACCTCCGCGTGTAAACAGTAATACGATTGATTATAGTAAAACAGAAATTCAACCAGGTGATGATAAGCCACGTGCTTTCTCTTTTGAAACGACAAAATTCATTATGGATCAAATTCCATGTTGGTTAACGTATACAAGTACAGAAACACATCGTTTAATAGATGAAAACTTACATCGCTCAGCTATGTATTCTGGTATGATTAAAGGAACAGGGCCTAGATATTGCCCTTCAATTGAAGACAAGGTAGTAAGATTTAATGATAAACCACGTCATCAAATTTTCTTAGAACCAGAAGGACGTAATACGCAAGAAGTATATGTACAAGGCTTATCGACGAGTTTACCAGAAGATGTACAGCGTGCAATGCTTAGAACAATTCCTGGCCTGGAAAATGTTGAAATGATGCGTACGGGTTATGCAATTGAATATGATGCAATTGTACCAACTCAACTATGGCCAACACTTGAAACGAAAAAAATTAAAAATTTATATACAGCAGGACAAATTAATGGAACTTCTGGTTACGAAGAAGCGGCAGGACAAGGGCTTATGGCTGGAATTAATGCAGCGTGTCGTTCTTTAGGTAAAAAAGAAGTTATTTTAGGTCGCGCTGATGCATATATTGGTGTCTTAATTGATGATCTTGTAACAAAAGGCACAAATGAACCATACCGTTTATTAACGTCTCGTGCAGAATATCGTTTATTATTACGCCATGATAATGCAGATCTTCGTCTAACTGAGGTTGGGCGTGAAATTGGTTTAATTAAAGAAGATCGTTATGAGAGATTTACAAATAAAAAACTACAAATTGAACAGGAAAAGGAACGGTTAGAGAGTATTTTTATTAAACCGCGTCCTGAAGTTCAAGAATTAATTCGTAGTATTGGTGGAAGCGAATTGAAAGATGGAATACGTGCAAGTGACTTATTACGTCGTCCAGAGATGACATATGAGCATATTCATCTTTTAGTACCAAGTGAATTAGAATTAAATGATGAAATTACAGAACAAGTTGAAATTCAGATTAAGTATGAAGGATATATCGAGAAATCTTTACAGCAAGTAGAACGTATGAAGAAAATGGAAAACAAAAAAATCCCTGTGGATATTGATTATGATGCGATTTCTAGCCTTGCCACAGAAGCGAGACAGAAATTGAAAGATGTTCGTCCACTTTCGATGGGGCAAGCTTCACGTATTTCTGGCGTAAATCCAGCTGATGTTTCTATTTTGCTTATTTACATTGAACAAGGAAAAATTGCACGAGTATCGAACCAATAACATAGTAAGGAGATATTGCTAGATGAACATAGAACAATTTCAATCTATGCTAGAAGAGAAGGGTATTTCCCTCTCTTCTAGACAGTTAGAGCAGTTCGAAATCTATTTTGAAACGTTAGTAGAGTGGAATGAAAAAATGAACTTAACGGCTATTACGGAGAAAGAGGAAGTATACTTAAAACACTTTTTTGATTCTGTTACAGCGGCTTTTTATTATGATTTTTCGAAACCATTTTCTATTTGTGATGTTGGAGCAGGAGCTGGCTTCCCAAGTATCCCTTTAAAAATCTGTTTCCCGCACTTAAAAGTAACAATTGTAGATTCATTACAAAAACGTATTAATTTCTTAAATCACTTAGCGCAAAAGTTAGAATTAAGTGATGTTGCATTTTGTCATGATCGTGCTGAAACATTTGGAAAAAAAGAAGGTGTACGTGAAGCATACGATATTGTAATGGCACGTGCAGTTGCACGTCTTTCTGTATTAAGTGAGCTATGTTTACCACTTGTAAAAGTAGGGGGAACATTCATTGCAATGAAAGGTGCAGCGGCGAACGAAGAAATCGAAAATGGCAAATATGCTTTAGAGGTACTTGGCGGAGAATTGAAAGAAATGTCTACGTTCCAATTACCGTTTGAAGAAAGTGAGCGTAATATTTTATTAATCGAGAAAAAGCGCAAGACACCAAAGAAATATCCACGCAAACCGGGAACGCCCAATAAATTACCTATTGAAAAATAAATCTTATTAGACGTAAGATTAAATTATATAAATGAAAACGTAAATGTTTCATAGGAAACATTTTATGTAGAACAGTCAATAGGCCTAAAAGGTGGTGGAATATGTATGAAAAATACGTTTTCTCGTTTATTTGGCTTTGGAGATAAAGAGAGCGAATTCGAATTACAAGACGAAAGCCATGAAGAAATAGCTAAAAAGGTATATGAAGAAATACAGGAAATTCCGATAGTAAACATTACCCCTAACCGTTATCAACCACGAACAGTTTTTGACGATGCACGTATTGAGGAGCTAGCATTAACGATTCGTACACATGGGCTTATCCAGCCGATTGTTGTGAGACAGTATGAGGATGATAAGTACGAGATTATTGCCGGGGAAAGGCGTTTCCGCGCAGCAACAAAGTTAGGGTGGGAAAAAGTTCCTGCAATAATAAAGAATTTAAATGATACTGAGACAGCTTCTGTAGCGTTAATTGAAAATTTGCAACGTGAGGAATTAACAGCAATTGAGGAAGCTGTGGCATATCAAAAGCTGATTGAGTTACATAATTTAACACAAGAAGCATTGGCACAACGACTTGGAAAAGGACAATCGACAGTCGCAAATAAATTGCGATTATTAAAATTGCCTGAAGAAATCAAAAGTGCATTATTAGAAAAAAGTATTACAGAACGGCATGCTCGCGCCCTTATTCCTTTGAAAAATGAGGAATTACAACTGAAGGTTTTACAAGAGATTGTGGAGAAGCAATTGAATGTAAAGCAAACAGAAGAACGAATTGCAAAGTTACTAGAAGAAGTAAAACCAAAGCGCAAAGCGAAGCAAAAAGCAGTAAGTCGAGATGCAAGAATTGCTATGAACACAATTAGACAATCATTACAAATGGTTGCTAACAGTGGTTTGAATGTTAATTCTGCGGAAGAAGAGTTTGATGAATACTATCAAATTACGATTAAAATTCCGAAGAAAAAATAATTACGTGCTAGAGACCTTATCCTATTGGAGAGGTCTCTTTTACTATATTTTCTTGTTAAAGCAAGAAGGAGTTTGGAAATAAATTTTGAAGTTTAATAAGGACGTAAAAGAAAAACTTTTATTTCATGTTACAATAAAAGTAATTGTTTCTAGAATAAGAAAGGTTGAAAGTAGGTGACATCGTGGGAAAAATCATTGCTATCGCTAATCAAAAAGGCGGTGTTGGAAAAACAACAACATCCGTTAATTTAGGGGCTGGATTGGCACAAGTAGGAAAAAAAGTCCTTCTCGTAGATATTGATGCTCAAGGAAATGCAACGACTGGTGTAGGAATTGAAAAGTCTGAATTAGATCAATGTATTTATAATGTTCTTGTGGAAGATGCAGATGTTCAAGGCGTTATACGGAAAACCACAACTGAAAACTTAGATGTTCTACCCGCTACAATTCAATTGGCTGGTGCTGAAATTGAATTGGTACCAACCATTTCCCGGGAAGTACGCTTGCAAAGAGCATTACAGTCAATTCGTGATGAATATGAGTATATTATTATTGACTGTCCCCCATCCTTAGGATTATTAACGATTAATGCATTAACAGCAGCAGATTCTGTTATTATTCCTGTACAGTGTGAATATTACGCGCTGGAAGGGTTAAGTCAGCTATTAAATACAGTTCGACTTGTGCAAAAGCATTTAAATAAAAATTTAGCAATTCAAGGTGTATTGTTAACGATGTTGGATGCTCGTACAAATTTAGGAATTCAAGTTATAGATGAAGTGAAAAAATACTTTAGGGATAAAGTATATCGTTCGATTATTCCTCGTAATGTTCGCTTAAGTGAGGCACCAAGTCATGGAAAACCAATTATGCAGTATGACGCTAAATCAAGAGGAGCAGAAGTATATTTAGATTTAGCAGAGGAAGTGATTGCAGGTGGCTAAGGGATTAGGAAGAGGAATCAATGTGTTTTTTCCAGATTTAGATGTGAAAGAAGAAGAAACGATTCAGGAGATTATAGTAACTGAATTAAGGCCGAATCCATATCAACCACGTAAACATTTCAATAAAGAAGCGATTCAGGAATTAGCGGCTTCTATTAAAGAGCACGGTATATTGCAACCGTTAATTGCTCGAAAGAGTATTAAAGGATATGAAATAGTTGCAGGTGAAAGAAGATATCGTGCTGCTAAAGAGGCCGGACTTGAGAAAGTGCCTGCTGTCGTAAGGCAATTAAATGAGCAGCAAATGATGGAATTTGCTTTGCTTGAAAACTTACAACGAGAAGATTTAAATCCTATGGAAGAGGCAATGGCATATCAGATGTTAATGAACGAGCTAAATGTAACACAAGAACAATTAGCAAAACGTCTTGGTAAAAGCAGGCCTTATATCGCAAATTATACTCGATTGTTAAGCCTCCCTTCATTCGTTCAAGATATGATTGCAAACGGTCAGCTTTCAATGGCTCATGGAAGAACTTTACTTACAATAAAAGATGAAGAACAGTTGAAATCTTTATTGAAGCGAATTGAAAAAGAAGGACTGAATGTTCGCCAATTGGAACAAATTGTCCAGGAAATTAATCAACGTGTTTCACGTGAAACACAACAAGTGAAAAAAGAAAGAAATATATTTTTTGTAGAGCGTGAAACATTTTTAAGAGAAAAGTTTGGTACGGATGTAAAGATCAAAGAAACGAAAAAAGAAAAAGGTAAAATCGAAATCGAATTTTTTAATAAAGAAGACTTAAATCGAATTTTAGAATTATTATCAAAGGGAAATTAAAAAGCAAACCATCTTATTGTTTATAGATGGTTTGCTTTTTTTAATGCAGATAATTTTTGGTCTGTTTCTTTTATACTTTGTGCAATTACATCAGCCATCTTCATGACTAAACTTAGTCTTGTATTTTGAAGTACGAAAAACTCCATGAAACCATTTAAATTTACGATGCCATGAATATGCAAATCACCAATTTCAGGTAATTTCTTATTCATCGCAGCTCCAGGTTTACTGGGGCCCTTTCCGGTAGTTATAGAACCGATACTTTGAGATTTACCTAAACATGCATCAACAGCAATAATAAATGAAGTAGGATTTTCTTTCTGTATATTCTGAATTTTCTCTTCTAAGTTTAGTGCATGTATTGGTTCGTCTAGTGTGCCGAACACTTGAAGGTTTTTGATTTCAATTTGTTCTAGTTTAGTACCAACTAATGGACCAAGTGCATCACCGGTGGAACGGTCTGTTCCGATACAAACGAGAATGAGTGGTATATTAGTCTTAATGGGAATATGGGAAAGTAAGAAATTGCTGATTGTCTCAGAGGCTTCTAAGTCATGATGCATAACATTTTGAGTTTCTTTTTCAAAAAAAGGTAAGCGAAAACTTCTAATATTCATGAAGCACCCATCCTTTTAATAAATTTTCACAATATGTTATATGGTGTCTGAAATGGAAAATTATAAGTGCATACTTTTTGCAAACTGTGAATGAAAACAGAAATAATAGTACTAGTATATATATATTCGTCTCATTTTATACCTGAATGGAAGTTAACAAATGGAATTAAAGTCATAAATTTTTTTTAGAAATCAGAGAGAGTTCTGATACAATAATAAGGATAACTAAAAAGAAATTTTAGCTGGAGAGGTAGAGGGACATGGATTTAGCGTTGAAATGGTTTGAGTCCATTGATTGGACGAATATAGGTGTGAAATCACTAAAAATAATCGTTATTTTAATACTTGGTGCAATCGTTGTGCGAGTTGTGAGGGCAATTGTACGAAATGCGTTTCGTATGGGAAGCCGTTCGCCGATTCAAATTTCAGAACGTCGTACAGTTACGGTAGCGAAGTTGCTTGAAAATATTGTGGCATACGTTGTTATGTTCATTATGTTAATTGCAATTTTAGGTGTGTTTGATATTAATGCGTCAGGTCTATTAGCCGGTGCTGGGGTAATTGGTTTAGCAGTCGGTTTTGGTGCACAAAGTTTAGTTAAAGATGTTATTACAGGATTATTTATTTTGTTAGAGGATCAATTTTCAGTAGGTGATTATGTAAGAATAGGTCAATTTGAAGGAACTGTTTTGGAAATTGGACTACGTACAACGAAGATGAAAAGCTGGACAGGTGAAATCCATATAATACCAAATGGTAGTATTGTACAAGTAACGAACTTTTCCGTTAGTAATAGTGTAGCATTTGTTGATGTATCTATTTCTTATGAAAGTGATATAGTACGAGCGGAGCAAGTTATTGAAGATTTATTAGTGGAATTACCAGAAAAATATGAGAAAATGGTAACAACACCTCAATTGCTAGGTGTTCAAACACTGGCAGCGTCTGAAGTTGTATTACGTGTTATTGCTGAAGTTGAGCCGATGCAGCATGCAGTTATTGCGAGGGCTCTTCGCAAAGAGATTAAAAATCGTCTTGATTTACATGGGATTGAAATTCCATACCCACGTATGGTTTTATATAGTCGCGAAGAATTAGTTAGTGAAAAAGCAATTTAATAGTGGGAGGGATTTAGAGAATGGAGCAAAAGCAATATAACTTGTACGATGTTGTGGAAATGAAGAAAGCCCATCCATGTGGTGAAAATCGCTGGAAGATTATTCGTATGGGAATGGATATCCGCGTTAAGTGCGAGGGGTGTGACCATTCGGTAATGATTCCTCGAAGAGAGTTTGATCGTAAGGTAAAAAAAATACTTGTGAAGCATGAAGAATAGTGAAAAAGCAACAGCTGCAGTAGACAGCCGTTGCTTTTTTTCATTTGGTGGAAACTTGTCATTTTTTTCGTTACTATCTATAATGATGAAAGATTGAGACATAGGAGTGAAAAATATGGGATTAACGGCTGGGATTGTTGGATTACCTAACGTAGGGAAGTCCACTTTATTTAATGCAATTACACAAGCAGGAGCAGAATCTGCGAACTATCCATTCTGTACAATCGATCCAAACGTAGGGATTGTAGAAGTACCAGATGAGCGTTTAAATAAATTAACGGAATTAGTAGAACCGAAAAAAACTGTTCCAACTGTATTCGAATTTACTGATATCGCAGGTATCGTAAAAGGTGCGAGTAAAGGTGAAGGGTTAGGAAATAAATTCTTATCTCACATTCGTCAAGTAGATGCAATTTGCCAAGTTGTTCGTTGTTTTGAAGATGAAAATATTACGCATGTTTCAGGAAAAGTAGATCCAATTGATGACATTGAAACAATCAACTTAGAGCTAATCTTAGCGGATTTGGAATCTGTTGATAAACGTATCGAACGAGTTGCGAAGTTAGCAAGACAAAAAGATAAAGAAGCTGTATATGAGCATGAAATTTTAGTTCGTTTAAAAGAAGCTTTTGAAGAGGGAAAACCAGCTCGTACTGTTGAATTTACAGAAGAGCAAATGAAGATTGTTAAAGGCCTTCATTTACTTACAACGAAAGAAATGCTATACGTAGCAAACGTAAGTGAAGATGATATTATGGATCCTTCTGACAATAAATATGTACAAATGGTAAAAGAATTTGCAACAAATGAAAATTCACAAGTAATTGTTGTATGTGCAAAAATTGAATCAGAAATTGCTGAGTTAGATGAGGAAGAGAAGAAAGTATTTCTTGAAGAACTAGGTATTGAAGAATCTGGTTTAGATCAATTAATTCGTGCTGCATATGACTTATTAGGACTTGCTACTTACTTCACAGCTGGTGTGCAAGAAGTACGTGCATGGACGTTTAAACAAGGTATGAAAGCACCACAATGTGCTGGTGTTATTCATACGGACTTTGAGCGTGGATTTATTCGTGCGGAAACAGTTTCTTATGATGATTTAATGACAAATGGCTCTATGACAGCTGCAAAAGAAGCTGGTAAAGTACGTTTAGAAGGAAAAGAGTATATCGTAAAAGACGGAGATGTTATGCACTTCCGCTTTAACGTTTAATTTAATATTTCCTAGGAAAAATAAAGATATGAACTTGGCAAATATATTATATGTTTGCCAAGTTTTTTACGTATTGGTGAGTTGATTCATATAACTTACTATGATATAATCTAAACTCGTGAGTAATTACTATAAATTAATTGCTCCTTGCCCATTATGGGCCGTTTAGACCAAAAGGAGGTGAAAGTGTAATGAGAAAGTACGAAATTATGTACATCATTCGTCCTGGCGTTGAAGAAGAAGCTCAAAAAGCTTTAGTTGAACGTTTCGCAGGTGTTTTAACAAACAATGGTGCAGAAATCATTAACACAAAAGAGTGGGGTAAGCGTCGTTTAGCTTACGAAATCAACGACTTACGTGAAGGTTTCTACATGATCTTAAAGGTGAACTCTAATTCAGAAGCGATTAACGAATTCGACCGTTTAGCTAAGATCAACGAAGATATCCTTCGTCATATCGTTGTTAAAGAAGAAGAAAAATAATTAAGATATATAGGGAGAGTGGTTCGATTGATGAATCGTGTTATCCTCGTTGGTCGTTTAACTAAGGACCCTGACTTACGTTACACGCCCAATGGTGTTGCAGTAGCTACTTTTACGTTAGCTGTGAATCGCGCATTTGCGAATCAACAAGGTGAGCGTGAAGCTGACTTTATTAATTGTGTAATATGGCGTAAACAAGCAGAAAACGTGGCAAATTATTTGAAAAAAGGTAGCTTAGCAGGCGTAGACGGACGTCTTCAAACTCGTACTTACGATGGACAAGATGGTAAACGTGTATATGTAACAGAAGTTCTTGCGGAGAGCGTACAATTTTTAGAGCCGCGTAATGGCGGTGGGGAGCAACGTGGTTCATTCAATCAGCAACCATCAGGAGCTGGTTTCGGTAACCAAAGCTCTAACCCATTTGGTCAATCTAGTAATCCGGGTAACTCAGGTAACTCAGGTAACACTGGATTTACGAAGAATGACGATCCATTTTCGAATGTTGGTCAACCGATTGACATTTCGGACGACGATTTACCATTTTAATGGTATGAATCGGATATTTTTAACAAAGAATGGAGGGAATAGACATGGCAGGACGCAAAGGTGGACGTGCGAAACGTCGTAAGGTGTGTTTCTTCACATCTAACGGCATCACTCGCATTGACTATAAAGATGTTGATTTATTAAAACGTTTCGTTTCTGAGCGCGGTAAAATTTTACCACGTCGTGTAACAGGAACAAGCGCGAAATACCAACGCAAACTTACAGTTGCAATTAAACGTGCTCGTCAAATGGCACTTTTACCATATGTTGGTGAATAATAGCGTATGAAATGCACAGTAGAGTCGGACTCTACTGTGCATTTTGCTATGCTTTTCTTTTTTGAGAGAGAGGTTGAATGATGAAAAACACGAGATTTATTACTGAGGGTGCAGCGTTATTGGCTATATATGCAATTTTGTTGCTTATATCTATGTATGTTCCGATTTTAGGTACAATGGTAACGTTTGTGTTGCCGTTACCATTTATATTATTAACAGTAAGACATAAACTATCTAATATACTCGTTATTTTTGTAGCGGCACTTTTTATTACAGTTATTGTGAGTCAGCCGATTAGTCTCATAAAGACAGTGATGTTTGGATTAATAGGTGTTGTATTAGGGTATATGTATAAAAAAGGGAAAAAACCAGTGGAGATATTGATAGCTGGAACGCTTGCATATTTAATTGGTATGATGCTCATTTATGTTGGAAGTATAAAATTTTTCAACATAGATTTAATGAAGCAAATGCAAAATATATTTAGTGAAAGTATGGCGCAAAGTGAAAAGATAGCAACTGCTGCTGGTATGCCAGTTAGTAAGGAACAAAAAGAGTTATTTGCACAAATGAATGATATATTACAGACGTTATTTCCAAGTATACTTGTACTAGTTTCTGTATGTTTTTCTTGGATCACAGTGCTAATATCAGGTAGTGTTTTGAGGAAGTTAAAGCACGACGTTACACCTTGGCCTAAATTTAAAGATATACAATTGCCAAAGAGTATTGTCTGGTATTACGTCATATTTATTTTGTTAGCAACTTTTATAAAAGTAGAACCAACATCATATTTACATATGGTATTTTCTAACCTATATGTAATCTTTGCTTTGCTGTTCGTATTGCAAGGATTAACGTTTATCACCTTTTTAGCACACAGAAAAGGTTTTACGAGGGGTATTCCTATTATTAGTTTTATTGTATGTATGTTTATTCCAATGCTGTTTCCTCTTGTGACAATCTTAGGTATAATTGATTTAGGGATTTCATTGCGTTCTAAAATAGGGGAATAAAATAATATTCCTTACACTATTTTAATTTGTTTAACTAACTGGAAGGTGAGTTAGTTTTACTTTATAGGAGTTGTATACATGCCTGAATTTTATAAGAAACAGTGGTTTTTATATCCTGTTTACGTATTGGCATTTTTTGTGTTGGTGCTAATCTCGATTCTCTGTTATTTCCACTTAATTATGGGGATATCTTCCTTTTTGGTTTTTAGCATCGTTTTCTTTTTAGTTATACGATTTGAACTTACCTTTCAAAGGAACTTTGAAAAGTATACGACAGATATGATTACTAGGGTAAAAAAAGTGAGTAACGAAGCATTCAACCAGATGCCAATCGGTATATTGTTATACAATAAGGAGTATGGGATTGATTGGGCAAATCCTTACTTGTCTTCATGTTTGGGGCAACACGCATTAGCTGGGTGGCATCTGTACGATGTATCAGAAACATTACTCCTTTTTATTAAAGGAGAGACTTCTGATGATATAGTATCTTTAAATAGTCGGAAGTTCCGTGTGTTTGTAAGGAAAGAAGAAAAACTAATTTATTTTTTTGATGTAACTGAGCAAACAGAGATTGAAAAAATGTATGAGGATCAGCGCACTGTTTTGGCTGTTATTTATTTAGATAATTACGATGAAGTTACACAAGGGTTAGATGATCAATTACGTACGAATATAACAAGTCTTGTGACGTCACGTCTAAATGAATGGGCCGTTAAGTATGGTGCATATTTGAAACGTGCATCTTCAGAAAGATTCTTCGTTGTACTAAATGAAAGTATTTTAGCGCAAATGGAGAAAGGGAAATTTAGTATTTTGGATCAAGTGCGTGAAGAAACATCAAAAAGGAATATACCACTTACATTAAGTGTTGGTGTTGGCTCAGGTGATTTACCTTTAGCGGAGCTTGGAGCGATGGCTCAATCTGGTTTAGACCTTGCATTAGGACGAGGAGGAGACCAAGTAGCTATTAAACAAGCAACGGGTAAAGTTAAGTTTTACGGTGGCAAGACGAATCCGGTCGAAAAGCGTACTCGTGTACGTGCTAGAGTTATTTCGCATGCATTAAAGGATTTAGTATTAGAAAGCAGTAATGTCATTATAATGGGGCATAGAGCCCCTGATATGGATGCGATTGGTGCGGCGATTGGTATTTTAAAGGTAGCTCAATTAAATGAGCGCAAAGGATATATTGTATTAGATGAAAATGATTCTGATAAAGGAATCAAGCGTTTGATGGATAAAGTGAAACAAAATGAAGAGTTATGGTCACACTTTATTACACCAGGGCAAGCGATGGAATTTGCAAATGATGATTCATTACTTGTTGTTGTTGACACGCATAAACCTTCAATGGTGATGGAGGAAAAACTGTTACATAAGATTGAAAATGTAGTGGTTATTGACCATCATCGCCGTGGAGAAGATTTCATTGAAGATCCATTACTTGTTTATATGGAACCGTACGCTTCTTCAACGGCAGAGCTTGTTACAGAGTTACTTGAGTATCAACCGAAAAATTTAAAGATGACAATGTTAGAAGCAACGGCATTGTTAGCTGGTATTATTGTTGATACGAAAAGTTTTACATTCCGTACAGGCGCTCGTACCTTTGATGCCGCTTCTTATTTACGCTCGCATGGCGCAGACACTGTAGTTGTACAAGAACTTTTAAAAGAAGATATGGGTCAGTATTTACGAGTTGCAAAAGCCATTAAAAATGCGTACATTTATAAAAATGGAATTGCGATTGCTAAAGTTGATGGTGATGAATATTATGACCAAGTACTTATTGCACAATCAGCAGACACATTATTGACAATGACAGGTATCATTGCATCGTTTGTTATTGCAAAACGTGGAGAAAATTTCATTGGAATTAGTGGTAGATCTTTAGGTGAATTGAATGTACAGCTAATTATGGAGAATTTAGGAGGTGGCGGGCACTTAACAAATGCAGCCACACAAATGAAAAATGTTACAGTAGATGAAGCGGAGGAGAAGCTTCAATTTGTTATTGATGACTATTTACAGGGAGGCACACAATCATGAAAGTAATTTTTCTAAAAGACGTAAAAGGTAAAGGTAAAAAAGGAGAAATAAAAAACGTACCAGATGGTTATGCAAATAATTTCTTACTAAAACAGGGGTTAGCTGCCGAAGCGACAAACAGCAGTATGAAAACTTTAGATGCTCAAAAGCGCAAAGAGGAAAAAGATGCAGCAGCAGAGCTTGAAAGTGCAAAACAATTAAAAGAAACATTAGAGAAATTAACTGTAGAATTAAAGGCGAAATCTGGAGAAGGTGGCCGTTTATTTGGTTCTATTACAAGCAAACAAATTGTAGATGCAATGCAAAAATCACACAAGATTAAACTTGATAAACGTAAATTTGAAATGGACGATGCAATCCGTGCATTAGGTTATACAAAAGTCACTGTAAAATTGCATCCGCAAGTAACAGCGGCAGTAAAAGTTCATGTTAGTGAACAATAAAAATAAATTAAGCAAGGAGGATTGCGCATGAGTGATGTACTGGCTGATCGTACCCCTCCGCATAATATAGAAGCAGAGCAGGCGGTTTTAGGGGCTATATTGATTGATCAAGATGCATTAACGTCAGCATCAGAGCTGTTGCTACCTGACTCGTTCTATCGAACGAAACATCAAAAGATTTTTGAAGTCATGCTTGGGTTGTCTGATAAGGGAGAACCAATCGACTTAGTAATAATGACATCAGCGATGGCTGATCAAGGGTTACTAGAAGAAGTTGGTGGGGTTTCTTATCTAGCAGAATTAGCAGAAGTTGTTCCAACAGCTGCTAATGTAGAATATTATGCACGCATCATCGCTGAAAAGGCACTTTTACGTCGTTTAATTCGAACGGCAACTCATATTGTATCGGATGGATACGAGCGAGAAGATGATGTGGATGGCCTTTTAAATGAGGCTGAGAAAAAAATATTAGAAGTATCACATCAAACAAATGCAAAAGCATTCCAAAACATTAAAGATGTTCTTGTAGATGCTTATGATAAAATTGAACTTTTGCATAATCAAAAAGGTGAAGTTACTGGGATACCAACTGGATTTACTGAATTAGATAAGATGACCGCGGGTTTTCAGCGAAATGATTTAATCATCGTAGCAGCGCGTCCGTCGGTGGGGAAAACTGCATTTTCATTAAATATCGCACAAAACGTAGCGACGAAAACTGATGAAAATGTAGCGATTTTTAGTTTGGAGATGGGCTCTGATCAGCTTGTTATGCGTATGCTTTGTGCAGAAGGAAATATTGATGCGCAAAGACTTCGTACCGGTTCATTAACTTCTGATGATTGGGCGAAATTAACAATGGCGATGGGTAGCCTTTCTAATGCTGGTATATATATTGATGATACACCAGGGATTAAAGTAAATGAGATTCGAGCAAAATGTCGTAGATTAAAGCAAGAACAAGGTCTTGGGATGGTTTTGATTGACTATTTACAGCTTATTCAAGGAAGTGGGAAATCAGGAGAAAACCGTCAGCAGGAAGTATCTGAGATTTCTCGTACATTAAAAGGGATTGCACGTGAATTGCAAGTACCTGTTATCGCCTTGTCGCAGTTATCTCGTGGTGTAGAATCTCGTCAAGATAAACGCCCGATGATGTCTGACATTCGTGAATCAGGAAGTATCGAGCAGGATGCTGACATTGTGGCCTTCCTATATCGTGAAGATTACTATGATCGTGAAACAGAAAATAAAAATACAATTGAAATTATCATTGCAAAACAACGTAATGGTCCAGTAGGTTCAGTAGAGCTTGCGTTTGTTAAGGAATTTAATAAATTCGTCAACTTAGAACGCCGCTTTGAGGATGGACATGCACCGCACGCATAAAGGCAGTATAAAAAAGAAACACATTTCTTATAATAAGATGTGTTTCTTTTTTTTTATATGAAAGATAGGGCTTTCATAAGGTGAATATGTAATTCTTACGAACGAAAACGTTTTTCGATAAAAAAATGTTCGCTTTTTGGTTGACTTCTTTTTCTGTTTTGGTACAATTATATTGTTTGAATAGATCGTTTGAAAATTGCGGAGGTGCTTTAATAATGTCTTCAGTAGTAGTTGTAGGAACACAATGGGGCGACGAAGGAAAAGGTAAAATCACTGATTTTCTTTCTGAGCATGCGGAAGTAGTTGCAAGATATCAAGGTGGAAATAACGCGGGACATACAATTGTTTTCGGCGGAGTTAAATATAAATTACACTTAATTCCATCTGGTATTTTCTATAAAGAGAAAATTTGTGTAATCGGAAATGGCTTAGTAGTAGATCCGAAAGCATTACTTGAAGAGTTAAAATACTTACACGATCGTGGTGTAAGTACTGATAATTTACGTGTAAGTAACCGTGCGCACGTTATTTTACCTTATCACTTAAAACAAGATGAGTTAGAAGAAGCGAGTAAAGGTGATAACAAGATCGGTACAACGAAAAAAGGTATCGGTCCTGCATATATGGATAAAGCTGCTCGTATTGGTATCCGTATGGCTGATCTTTTAGACCGTGAAGCATTTAAAGAGAAGCTTGAGCGCAATTTAGTGGAAAAAAATCGTTTGTTTGAAAAAATGTACGATACAGAAGGTTTCAGCGTAGAAGAAATCTTTGAAGAGTACTTCGAATACGGACAACAAATCGCACAGTATGTATGCGATACATCTGTCGTATTAAATGATGCACTAGATAACAATCATCGTGTATTATTTGAAGGTGCACAAGGTGTTATGCTTGATATTGACCACGGTACGTACCCGTTCGTTACATCTTCTAACCCAATTGCTGGTGGTGTAACAGTTGGAACTGGAGTTGGTCCTGCGAAAGTTACTCGCGTTGTAGGTGTATGTAAAGCATATACAAGCCGTGTAGGTGATGGTCCATTCCCTACGGAACTTAATGATGAAATCGGTCATCAAATTCGTGAAGTTGGTCGTGAATACGGAACAACAACTGGTCGTCCGCGCCGCGTAGGTTGGTTCGATAGCGTTGTTGTAAGACATGCACGTCGTGTTAGTGGTTTAACAGACTTATCATTAAACTCTATCGATGTATTAACAGGTATCCCAACTCTTAAAATTTGTGTTGCTTACAAATACAATGGCGAAGTTATCGATGAAGTTCCAGCTAACTTAAACATTTTAGCGAAATGTGAGCCTGTATATGAAGAGCTTCCAGGTTGGACAGAAGATGTTACTGCTATGAAATCATTAGATGAACTTCCTGAAAATGCAAGAAAATACGTAGAGCGTGTTTCTGAATTAACAGGAATCCAATTATCTATGTTCTCAGTTGGACCAGATCGTAATCAAACAAATATCGTTCGTAATGTATACGAAGCTTAATTGATATAAAAAATTGATTCTTTTAAGAAAAAACTCATGTTTTCATGAGTTTTTTCTTATCTTTTATAAAAAAAAAAAAAAGGTATTGCAAAAATGAAAGATAACATGTTATGATATGTCTTGTCGTCACGAAAATATGACGTTGGTGAGTATGAGCCATTAGCTCAGTTGGTAGAGCATCTGACTTTTAATCAGAGGGTCGAAGGTTCGAATCCTTCATGGCTCACCATTTTATTTTTCGTGGCCCGTTGGTCAAGTGGTTAAGACACCGCCCTTTCACGGCGGTAACACGGGTTCGAATCCCGTACGGGTCATGTTTTTTTATGTTCATTTTTGGTCCCGTGGTGTAGTGGTTAACATGCCTGCCTGTCACGCAGGAGATCGCCGGTTCGACCCCGGTCGGGACCGCCACTTTTGTTTATACCACCATTAGTGGTTTTATATATAGTTTTGGCTCGGTAGCTCAGTCGGTAGAGCAGAGGACTGAAAATCCTCGTGTCGGCGGTTCGATTCCGTCCCGAGCCACTCTCAGGATATTAAGTGGGCCCACTTAATATCCTTTTTATTTTGTCCAGTTTTACAAAAGTGGGTAGTTATTTTACAATAGAATGAGGAGCCTCTAGCAGTTGAAGCTAGAGGTTTTTCTATAGATCGTATAGGATTCCGTGTAAAAGTGGATGATACATGAGTCTATGAGAATAGAGGAGAAATACTTAGACTAAGATTGTTGTCATATAGGAACATACTATAGAAACACCAATATGTTTGAGGATTATTGATCATATTTTTATAAGGAGGAAATAGACGATGATGGGAAAGAAAATTTTAGTAGTTGATGATGAAAAGCCGATTGCGGATATTTTGAAGTTCAACCTAGAAAAAGAAGGTTTTGAAATTGTAATGGCGCATGATGGTGATGAGGCGATTGAAAAAGCAAATGAAGAACAGCCAGATATGGTTTTATTAGATATTATGTTACCGGGAAAAGACGGTTTAGAGGTATGTCGTGAAATACGTAAAAGCTCAGAAATGCCAATTATTATGCTTACAGCAAAAGACTCTGAAATTGATAAAGTATTAGGGCTTGAGCTTGGGGCAGATGATTATGTAACGAAGCCATTTAGTACGAGGGAGTTACTTGCTCGTGTGAAAGCAAATTTACGTCGCCATCAGCAGGGTGGTGCTGCAGAGAAAGAAGAAAATACCGAAATGGTTATTGGACCAATCGTTATCAATTCGAACGCTTATAGTGTAACGAAGCGTGAAGAAAGCATTGAGCTTACACATCGTGAATTTGAATTACTACATTATTTAGCGAAGCATTTAGGTCAAGTTATGACTCGTGAACATTTATTACAAACAGTTTGGGGTTATGATTATTTTGGAGATGTACGTACAGTAGACGTAACAGTACGTCGTTTACGCGAAAAAGTTGAAGATAATCCAAGTCATCCTACTTTAATTGTAACTAGACGTGGGGTAGGGTATTACTTGCGTGACCCAGAACAGGAATAGTATATGAAGAAAGTTGGTTTTTTTCAATCTATTCATTTAAAATTTGTGCTCATATATATGCTGTTAATATTAATAGCAATGCAAGTAATTGGTGTATATTTCGTCAGGGAATTAGAAAAAAGCCTTGTAAAAGGCTTTCAAGATTCCTTAACGCAGCAAACAAACTTACTTTCTTATAACCTGAAGCAAGAGTTTGTAAAAGAACGTCCTAAAACAGAATCAGTAGATAAAGCTATTAATGATTCGATTCAAAAATTCGCATCAGATCGTAAGAGAGATATTCAAGAAGTAAGTGTAATTGATTCTACTAAAAAATTAATGGCAATTTCAGATGCGTCTAAGCAAAATAAGGTAGGACGAACGTCAGCAGATACAGCTGTACAACGGGTAATGGTACAAAAGAAACCAGAGTCAAAGATTGAGAAAGATGGACATACAGGTCATCGAGTTCAAGTTATGATTACCCCTATTCTAAAAGAGCCGGGCGGAGATGTACTTGGCGTCATTCATATTGTTGCATCTATGGAAGATGTGTATAAACAAATGAAGGACATCAACCAAATTTTCGCAACGGGGACAGTAATTGCTTTATTAGTAACAGCTGTACTTGGAATTTTATTGGCTCAAACAATTACGAGACCAATTTCAGATATGCGAAGACAAGCAATTGAAATGGCGAAAGGAAATTATTCGCGAAAAGTAAAGGTGCATAGTCACGATGAGATTGGACAATTAGCATTATCTTTTAACAATTTATCTAAAAAATTACAACAAGCTCGTTCCTCCACAGAAAGTGAAAGACGAAAATTATCATCCGTTTTATCACATATGACAGATGGAGTAATTGCTACTGATCGAAAAGGGGATATCATTTTATTAAATGATCCTGCGGAAAAGATGTTAAATGTTTCGCGTGAAACGGCGCTAGATCAATCAGTGTTAGAAGTGTTAGGAATACAAGAAGAATTTACACTTGATCATTTATATGAAGAACCTGATTCAGTTTTATTAGATTTTAGTACGAGAAATGAGCCATATATTTTACGTGCTAGTTTCTCTGTTATTCAAAAAGAAACAGGGAAGGCAAATGGTTTAATTGCTGTATTATATGATGTAACAGAGCAGGAGCGGATAGAACAAGAGCGCCGTGAGTTTGTTGCGAACGTATCTCATGAGTTAAGAACGCCGTTAACAACAATGCGCAGTTACTTAGAAGCACTTACTGATGGAGCATGGCAAGATCCAAATATTGCACCGCAATTTTTAACGGTTACACAAGAGGAAACGGAAAGAATGATCAGGCTTGTAAATGCATTGTTACAACTATCTAAACTAGATAGTACAGAACATCGCTTAATGAAGGAATGGGTCGACTTTACTGACTTCTTTAATAACGTTATCGATCGCTTTGAAATGTCTAAAGAGCAAAATGTAAGCTTCAAACGATCTTTCTCTAAAAAATCTCGATTTATTGATATGGATACAGACAAAATCACACAAGTTTTATATAACATTATTTCCAATGCACTAAAATATTCGCCAGAAGGTGGTACAGTAACATATCGCCTGCGTGACCGCGGGGAGTTATTAGAGATTAGTGTGAGTGATCAAGGAATGGGAATTCCGAAAGAAAATGTAGATAAAATATTTGAACGTTTTTATCGTGTAGATAAAGCGCGTTCGAGACAAATGGGTGGTACAGGTCTTGGGTTAGCTATTGCGAAAGAAATGATTGAGGCACATGGCGGCTCGATTTGGGCGAAAAGTGAGGAAGGAAAAGGGACAACTATTTATTTCACATTGCCAATGGCGACAGATGAAGAGGACGATTGGGAATGAGTATGGAAAACTTTAAAACGATAGTTCTAATTAATTTGGTTGTCATTAGTCTATTTCTTACTTTTAACTTATGGACATATGTTCCTGATTCCACTTCTATGCAAAATACAAAGTTCGTTCAAGGTAACGAAGAGATAAATCAGGTAAAGATTTCGGAGGTTGTTCGCCCATCCTCTGTCGTTATTCATAAAGAGAAAAATCATTATGTAAGCGAAAAGAAGGCAAATGTGGATTCAATCTATAAAATTCTTGAAAACGGAGAATTACATGATTTTAGGGAAATAACGGGGACAGTCCCTAAAGGTGATTTTCTGTCTTATGTACACGGAGAAGAAAAAATTGAATTTGTTTTCCCTACAAATATCCCGTTAGATACGATTAAAGATATGTTTAATATTAAAGATAAAAACATAGAAAGTAACAGAAGTTTTAATCGTATTATAATTGACCCTTCTAGAAGTACGGACCAAGAAATTAAAGTTAGCTTTGTTTCCTATGATACTCCTCATAAAATATATCAAGCAAAATTGAGCGGTGCTTATATAAAGGATATTATAAATGCTCAAAATCAACTTATAACAGTAGCAAGACCATATTTTGAATATCAAATAAATGATACAAAAAAACTTTTTTTACCAGATGGGATTACGGAATTAAGTAAGGCAGAGTATATTACAGCTAAACTAGAGGTGGATCCATTCAAAAATGCTTTATTTAGTGATCCACGTTATTTAAGTCCTATTTCTGAGAAAGAAAAGGAAACATTTACGGATGGCATCCGTTCTATGGAAATTGATAAGTTGGATGCAATGTTGAAATATAAAAATTCCGCTGTACATGGTGATAAACCTACGGATAATGCGGTGATTTTACAAAAAAGTTTTGACTTTGTAAGTGGGCATAGTGGATCCTTTAAGTCCTATCGTCTTGATTATATTAATGGGAGGAAAACTTCATTCCGTTTATATGAGGATGGTTTGCCTGTATTTAATGCCAATGGAATAGCGGAATTAAAACAAGTATGGGGTTCAGGTGAAATTATGCAGTATGAAAGACCCTTTTTTGAGTTCAGTATTACTTTGCCTAGTAAACAACAAACAACTTCTCTTGCATCAGGTCATACAGTGATGACATCACTAGAGAATAACCCGGAAATTGATAAAAAATCAATTCAGGATGTTGGTATTGGTTATAAAATGTCATTGGAACCTTCCATCAGTGATGGGAGTGGGAGAATCGCTGTCTTACAGCCGATATGGTATGTAAAATGTGAAGAAGATGGTAAGCAACAAATATATGAGTGGAGTGAGGGGGGACTAAATGGATTGGGATCGAATTAAAACCATATTTATTGTGACCTTTTTTGTTTTAGACCTCTTTCTTATCTTTCAGTTCATTCAAAAGCAAGATAGTAATCAATTAGAAATTGTGACGGAAACGAAAATCGATCAACAATTAAAAGCTGAAAAAATTACTATGGGGAATTTTCCTAAAGAACCGAAAAAAGAGTCATTTATAATGGCAAAAAATAAGGTTTTCAAAGAAGAAGATGTGCAATCTTTAAAAAATCAGACGGCGCATGTGCAAGACGAATATCAAATAGAGAGTAAATTAAAAGAGCCTTTTTTAAATACAAAATCATTGTCAAAAGATAAGTATAATGAGTTTTTGAAAAATTATGTGCTGGATGGACAAAAATATGAGTTTGGGGCAATAAAGGACTCAAAAATTTACTTCTTTCAAAAGTATAAAGATAAACCAATCTTCTACAATAATCGTGCGATGATTGTTGTAGATTTAAATGAAAAAAATGAGCTCATTTCGTATAAACAAACAATGTTAACGGATTTGAAGGAAATGGGCGAAAGCGAAAAGACGAAAGAACAAGAAATTATTACTGCGCAAACAGCTTTAGAAAATATATATTTGAAAAATAAAATTGCAGAAAATACGCACGTGAAAGAGGCGCAGATTGGATATGCGACTCTTGCGGAGTCTTCTTCTAATATACAAGTGCTTGCTCCAACATGGAACTTAAAGACAGAACAGAAAAAGGATTTTTTTGTGAATGCAATTGAAGGACAAGTTATGGAATTAGGGGAAACTCAAGTGCCGGAAGAACATAATGGAGTGAGAAAGAATGAGTATGCATTTTAGTGTACTTGCAAGTGGAAGTACAGGGAATATGTTATATGTAGGAACAGATGAAAAAAAGCTGCTCGTCGATGCAGGTTTAAGTGGTAAAGCGACAGAGGCTTTATTTAAACAAGCTGAACTGAATATAAATGACATATCAGGTATTCTTGTAACACATGAGCATAGTGACCACATTAAAGGATTAGGTGTATTGGCGCGTAAATATGATTTACCTGTTTATGCGAACGAGAAAACATGGAATGCAATGGAACATTTAATAGGTAATATCCCAATTGATCAAAAATTCATTTTCTCAGTAGGAGACGTGAAAACATTTGGAGATATTGAAGTTGAATCATTTGGTGTTTCTCATGATGCGGCGGAACCGATGTTTTATGCTTTTCATAACAATAATAGAAAGTTAGCTCTTATTACAGATACAGGCTACGTAAGTGACCGTATGAAAGGTGTTATTAAGGGAGCGAACGCTTTCGTATTTGAAAGTAATCATGATGTGGAAATGCTTCGTATGGGGCGCTATCCATGGAGCATTAAGCGACGTATTTTAAGCGACGTTGGCCACGTTTGTAATGAGGACGCTGCATTAGCGATGGCTGATGTTATTACAGACGAGACAAAACACATTTATTTAGCGCATTTAAGCTTAGATAATAACATGAAAGAATTAGCGCGTATGTCTGTATCACAAGTATTAGAAGAAAAAGGTTTTGGGGTTGGAGAATCCTTTGAAATACATGATACGGATCAAAAAATGCCTACGAAAATTCAATACGTATAATTCTTCATTTTAGTAAACAATAAAGGTGAATATAGTTGTTTTCAGGAAGATAGGTGAACAAATATGTCCTTTATTGATGAAGAAAAATATCGTATTAAACGCGCAGGGAAAAAGAAACATAAAGGTATTGTCATTTCTAGCATAGCGGGAACAATTGTAGGAGCTTCATTATTTGCATTTGGAGCTCCTTTATTTTCAAATCATGCAGGTAAGCTTCCGCAAGCTGAAGCAAGTGAAAAAAATATGGCTGAAGCTCAAAGTGGAAATGTTCCTGTTAAACAGATTAGCTTTGTAGACGCTGTTGATCGTGCTTCAGAGGCTGTTGTTGGTGTTATTAATATTCAACGAGACGATTTTTCAGAGGCTGATTCGGAAGCTGGTACAGGCTCTGGTGTGATTTATAAGAGAACAGATGGACATGCGTATATTGTAACGAATAACCACGTTGTTGCTGGGGCGAATCGTATTGAAGTGAGCTTAAGTGACGGTAAGAAAATTCCAGGTAAAGTATTGGGAACCGATGTAGTCACAGACTTAGCGGTACTAGAAATAGATGCGAAGCATGTGAAGAAAGTGATTGAAATTGGCGACTCGAATACCGCTCGTAGAGGAGAACCAGTTATTGCGATTGGAAATCCACTTGGGTTACAATTTTCCGGAACTGTCACACAAGGTATTATTTCGGCTAATGAGCGTATTGTTCCTGTAGATTTAGATCAAGATGGACATTACGATTGGCAAGTAGAAGTATTGCAAACAGACGCAGCAATTAATCCAGGTAATAGTGGTGGAGCGCTTGTAAATGTAGCGGGACAATTAATAGGTATTAACTCAATGAAAATTGCAGCAAAAGAAGTAGAAGGAATTGGACTAGCTATTCCAGTTACGAGAGCTGTGCCTATTATGAATGAACTAGAAAAGTACGGTAAAGTAAGAAGACCTTACGTTGGGATTGAACTAAGATCATTAAATGAGATTCCGAGTTACTATTGGTCAAAAACGTTACAATTACCAGGTAACGTAACAGAAGGAGTCTGCATTTTAGATGTGAAAAGTCCTTCGCCAGGTACGGATGCGGGTCTTAGAGAACATGATGTTATTGTGGCGGTAGATGGAAAAGCGGTGCACGATATTATTGGGTTCCGCACGGCCTTATATAATAAAAAAATTAATGATAAAATGACTCTTACGTTTTATCGTGGTACAAAACGAGCGACAACAACGGTGAAATTAGGCATTCAAAAGTATTAAAAACAGGAGGGCCTACCTCCTGTTTTCTATTGTAGAAAAGTGAGGTGAAGAATATGAATTTACCTTGTTGTTTAGAACATGTTGAATTAGCATTAGATATCATTGTGGATGAGTGTGAAGTTGCACCGGTTATTAACAATGTGGATAACTCTAAAGAAGAGAAAAAAACATGTGAATTTTGTCAAAATGAGGCGACATATGTTGTATCGAACACAGATTCTCACACAATATGTGGGTAACATTTGTGGATATGTGGATAAGTCCTGTGGATAACGTGTTTGTAAGGTGGGGAATAGATGTGAATATCTCGATTATTTCAATCGGAAAATTAAAAGAAAAATACTTAAAACAAGGTATAGCAGAATACTTAAAACGATTATCTTCTTACGCAAAAGTAGAAGTAATTGAGTTACCAGATGAAAAGGCACCAGAAAATTTAAGTGCAGCAGAAATGTTAATTGTAAAAGAAAAAGAGGGCATACGTATACTGGATAAAATTTCTGATGATACGCACGTCATTGCGTTAGCAATAGAAGGGAAACAAAAATCATCAGAAGAATTTGCAGTAAGCTTAGATCGTCTTGCTACATATGGAAAGAGCAAAATCACATTTGTAATTGGTGGATCACTGGGGCTTAGTTCTGAAGTAATGAAGCGTTCAAATGAATCTCTTTCTTTCTCAAAGATGACATTACCACATCAATTAATGCGATTAGTATTGCTTGAGCAAGTGTATAGAGCGTTTCGTATTAATCGTGGGGAACCGTATCATAAATAGTGGGTAATAATTGAAAGTTAATAATGCCCTATTTATTAAAATAAATTATAATTGGTTGTATATGTAATAAAAATATGATCAAAAAATTAGCACTTATCTTTACAGGATAGAGTGCTTTTTTCTATATGTAATTCATTATTTTAGATTTAGTCGATACATAATTAAAAGGGGAGATGTAAGTATTTGGTGAAATAAAGCATAATCAATATAGGAAAAAAGAAGTATTAGATGTAATTAGGGGGGCTTAACATAGTTAGGGGAAATATGAAAAAAGTACTTATATCATTACTAAAAAATCCATTATTAATAATTGGGTACTGGATTTTTTGTTATGAGTTAGCTTTGTTATGTATGTATGGGAGAATGAATAATAATATTTATATTCTGTTACTATGTGTAGTATTTTTAATCCTTATCATTATAGTTACTACAATTAAAGTTATAAAAAATGGGGAACATGAATCGTCCAAATTAATAAATATAAAAGGATGGAAATATTGTTCCGTTATCATCATTATTTTTATAACGCTTTTTTATGGGATGAAAATTTATAAAAGTGCAACAAATTATGGTGGTAGACTAGCATGGTTTATAGAAAGCGTAAAAAACGAAAGATCAGTTGAACTTGAGCGTGATAATATATATAAGTATGGTGTAGAGGGTATTTTTGAAGATATAAATAAGAAATATACTTTGCCAAAGAAGTTATATATGTCGGATGGTTTTGCTTTGGAATTTAACTCAGATGGAACAATTACATCATTTGATACTTTTCTTTATGGAAAAAATGCTGCTGGAAAAGAGGAAAGCTACTTAATATCTTATAATAAAAATAAATCAAAAGATATTTTTGTAGGACTAAATGGGTATATTAACGCTGATTATAATGAAGATAAATTAGTAAAACCTTTAATTAAAACAGTTCAAGCCATTCCAGTTAAACAAACTGTCAGTAAGTGGAATGAAGATAAATATGGGCTGGTTTATTATGGGAAAAGAAACTGGGGTTACAATAGAGAAGGAATTATTAATATTAATAAAGATGGGAAATTAGAGAAGCTTGAAGAAGCAAAATCCGAAATAATTGGATATACGGTATCTATATTTATCCCCGGAAAAGAGAAAGAGATAGTACCTGCTAGATATAATTTACTAGGTGACCCAAATTGGAGTAAGGAAAGTAGTTCTAAAAAGAAAAAGAAGGATCTAACTAATAATGAGCAATTTTACTTTTCAAAAGAAGTGGGTTATAAACTAAATGTTACAGATAAAGCATTAGGGAGTACCTTTTATTCACTAAGCAAGACGATTGATGGTGGGGAAACATGGGGAGTTATAAATGAAGATCCGTTCAATGAAACGGTTGGTAGTGCATCAGGAATCATCTTTTTTAATGAAAAGCTCGGATTTTTAAGGGCAGCCAGACCCTCTGGTAATGAAGGGAGGCTATACCGTACAGATGATGGTGGTATAACTTTTAAAAAGGTGAGCTATACGAATTATGAAGTGAAACTAGAAAGTGGACAGTTAATAAATCCGTTTGATTTTCCTAATATGCCTTATGAGAAGGATGGAGTTTTTAACATGCTAGTGGGTCAAGGAGAGGATGGAGACTACAATGGTAATAGTAGTATACTTTATCAGTCCAAAAACCAAGGTGAAACATGGGAATATGTAAAAGAGGTTAAAGGTAACTAATAGTGAGAAAGACCATTGGACAAAAATCACCGATGGTCTTTTAAATATTAATAGATGGTATGTAGATTTCCTAAAATAAGTATGTTTCTATTTCTAAAAAAATATGCTGTAATATGAAGAGGAAAAAGTATAAGTAGTCAGAGAAGTGAGGAATTAAAGGTGAAGAAGTTTAAGAAGTTTTACTTGGAGATTACGAGTGTATGTAATCTTGCGTGCAGCTTTTGTCCGCCGACGGAAAGGCAGAAGCAATTCATTTCTGTGGAGGATTTTGCTAAAAGATTAGACCAAATTAAACCCCACACAGACTACATTTATTTGCACGTGAAGGGTGAGCCGTTGCTCCATCCAAAAATAGATCAACTATTAGATTTAAGCCATGAAAAAGGGTTTAAAGTTAATATTACAACGAACGGAACGTTAATTAATAAGAGAAGGCATAGACTGTTAAATAAACCTGCGTTAAGACAAATGAATTTTTCACTACACAGTTTTGATGGACACCCAGGTTCGCAAGATAAAGAGGGCTATGTAAGAAGTATACTTTCTTTCATTAGAGAGGCAACGAGTCAATCGGATTTAATTGTTTCACTAAGATTATGGAATTTAACTCAGGATAATAAAACAAATGCTGAAATCCAGAAAAATAGGGATTTATTATCCATAATTGAAAATGAGTTTGATCTATCCTATCAAATTGAAGAGAAGCTTACACCAGGAAAAGGTATAAAAATTGCGGAACGTGTCTTTATTAATCAAGACTATGAATTCCAGTGGCCAGCATTACATGAAGAAGAGGATGATGGAAAAGGTTTCTGTCATGGTCTTCGAAATCAAGCTGGTATTTTAGCAAATGGAACGGTTATACCTTGTTGTTTAGACGGTGAAGGCATTATTAATCTTGGGAATATTAATGATGATTCATTTTCTAACATTATAGAAGGTGAAAGGGCACAAAATATTGTAGACGGATTTTCGAAAAGGGTTGCGGTTGAAGAACTTTGTAGAAAATGTGGATACCGTAAAAGGTTTGGAAAGTGAATATAGGATAAGCCCTCAAAGTGAGGGCTTATTTTTATTCTTGATAAGAACGCTCTAATTCATCAATTAAGGAACCAACGTAAGAAACAGCTTTGCGGATTGCATCTGGTTTTGACATATCTACTCCGGCGTGTTTCATTAATTCGAGTGGTTTCATCGTACCGCCTGCTCGGAGTACGTTGAGCCAGCGATCAACAGCAGGCTGTCCCTCTTCCTTAATCATTTGGGCTACAGCGGTAGATGCAGTTAGGCCTGCTGAATATGTGTAAGAATATAAGCCCATATAATAGTGAGGTTGACGCATCCATGTTAAACCAGCACCTTCATCAATTTCTACTGAATCTCCCCAGAATGTAGAAAGGACATTTGTTTTTAGTTCAGTTAAAGTGGTGGCTGTAAGTGCTTGTCCTTCCTCTGCTATAGCATATACCCTTCTTTGATATTCTCCCTCAAGTAGATGGGTAACAAAGTTATGGTAGTACGTGCCGAGTAGTTGCAGAATAACCCATCTACGCATTCTCTTATCTTCCGTTGTCGCAAGTAAATGCTGAGCTAACAGTAATTCATTCATCGTTGATGGAGCTTCAACAAAGTACATAGAAGGACGTACATTCATAATGCGCTGATTTTTATTTGCTAAATAAAAATGACCAGCATGTCCAAATTCATGAGCTAATGTGAAACATCCGCGCATCGTACCCTGCCATGTAATTAAAATATATGGGTGAGAACCGTATGGACTAGAGCAGAAGGCACCTGTTGATTTTCCTACGTTATCTGCAAGGTCTACCCATCTCTCTTTAAATCCTTTTTCAATAATAGTACTATATTCAGGTCCTAATACTTTTAAAGATTCTTGAATTAATTTACCAGCTTCTTCGTATGTGATTGTTGGATTAAATTCAGGATCTAAAGGTGCGTGTAAGTCACAGAAAAGCATTTGGTCAAGCCCTAATACTTTCTTTTTTAAATCTGCAAAACGGCGCATATGAGGCGCTAATTCGTTATAAATAATATCTAGTTGATTGTTATACATTTCAAGTGGAACTTTTTGAGGTTCTAAAAGTATATGGGTAACGGACTCGTACTTGCGTAAACGAGAAAGCGCCACTTGTTTTTTTACTTCAGTAGCATATGTTGTTGCAACTGTATTTTTATATCGTTTCAATGTGGAAACAAATGATGAATACGCTTCTCTACGTATATATGCGCTTGAAGAAAATTCATATTTACTTTCAAATAATGCAAATGATACAGGCAAATCATTTCCCTGTTCATCTTGTATAGGAGGGAAATCCATATCGGCTAATTTAGTCATGCCGTAAATTTTGTAGGGGGAACTATGAACTTCGCCGAGTGCAGCAAGAGTTTCTTCTGTTTCAGGTGAGAGAGTGTGCTGCCTCTTTTTAAGTATTTCGAGTAACGATTTACGGAAAGGTTCGAGTTTTGTTTCCGCAGTTAAATATTTTTCAATTGTTCCTTCTTCAAATGAGAGGATTTCGTTATGAATAAAGGATAGTGCAGCATGTACTTTCGTCCCTAAAGCGGAAATTTTGGAAGAGTTCGCTTGAATAACTGGATCTGTACGATCAGCGGATTCTTTTAAATATGCATATGTGCTAAGTTTTGTTAACTGCATTAAAAGCTTTTCCTCTAAAAGTAGGCAATTTAATAAGGTAGCGGGGCCAGTGTGTAATTGTCCTTTAAATGCATCGAGTCTTTTTATATCATTTTCTAATACATTTAGTGCAGTGTGCCATTCATCATCAGACTTATACAAGTCAGAAAGATCCCATTTTAGTTCAGTAGGAACTTCTTCGCGAATAGGACGTTTCTCAATTACATGTTTCATTTAATATATCCCCCTTATTTTAAGTATCTAAAAATATAATACTAGAAAATTCAGTAAAGATAAAATATTCGCCTGTTTTTTACATGCAAAAAGAAGGACAAGCATAAATAATGCTTGTCCTTCGAGTTAAATTTAAGAATTAATATACTTTATCGCCGTTGAAAATAGAGTTTTTCACGACTACATAATCTACAGTACGAATTGCGTCTAATTTTGTTCCACCAGCGTAAGAAATAGAGGATTGAAGATCTTGTTCCATTTCGATTAAAGTGTCTTCTAAAGAACCTTTATGCTCAACGAACATTTTCTTACCTTCAACGTTTTTCTTCTCACCTTTTTGGAATTCAGAAGCTGAGCCGAAGTACTCTTTATAAAGTTTGCCATCTTTTTCGATTGTTTCCCCTGGAGACTCTTCATGACCAGCGAATAGAGAACCGACCATAACCATAGTTGCTCCAAATCGAATTGATTTAGCTACGTCGCCATGTGTACGAATACCACCGTCAGCGATAATTGGCTTACTTGCAGCTTTTGCACACCAGCGAAGTGCAGCTAGCTGCCAACCACCAGTTCCAAAGCCTGTTTTAATTTTAGTAATACAAACTTTACCAGGTCCAATACCAACTTTTGTTGCATCAGCACCAGCGTTTTCTAATTCTCTTACCGCTTCTGGAGTTCCAACGTTTCCAGCGATAACGAAGCTTTCTGGTAAATGTTTTTTAATATGTTGAATCATGTTGATCACAGCATTAGAGTGACCATGTGCGATATCGATTGTAATGTATTCAGGTGAAAGTTGCTCAGCAGCTAATTGTTGTACGAATTCGTACTCGTCTTCTTTAACACCAACGCTGATTGAAGCAATTAATCCACGTGATTGCATATCTCTAATGAATGAAATTCGTTTCTCTGGTTGGAAACGATGCATGATGTAGAAGTAATTATTTTCAGCTAAATAAGTTGCGATTCTTTCATCAATAATCGTTTGCATATTTGCAGGTACGACAGGTAATTTAAATTTATGTTTTCCTAAAGTGACAGTTGTATCACACTCAGATCGGCTATTTACAATACATTTTGCAGGAATTAATTGAATGTCTTCATAATCAAATACGTTTTCCATCATTTGCACCCCTAAAATACGAATATTTTATTTTTATTGATTAAAAATGTTCGTCCATAGGATAATTTATATCATTTTCAGTAAGAAGTCAAAGATTTTCTTAACATTTTTTGAAAAAGAAGCCAATATATTTTAAAAATAACGTTAAAAACGAATTTAAATAGATTTATTATGCGTAACGTTCGTTTATAAAAAAGTAAGGAAAGTTGCGATAATTGCATAAGATTGTATGTATGCTTCTTATTTTGAGCGAGGGGGCTGGGGAAATACTATGAAAAAGCTAATACTAACAATAGGAATAACTTTGTTGGTTGTTGCCGGATGTAGCAATAATGATGCCTTTGATAAGGCAAAGAAACAAGGAGATTTAGCATTGGAAAATAAAGAATACGATAGAGCAGTCGCATCTTTTGAATTAGCATTAAAAGAAAAGAAGGATGATCGGAAAATAAGGCTGAAGATGAATCAAACGAATAAAATGATTGAAGCATTACAGGAAAGTAATATAGACCGAGCAATTTCGTTATTGAGGGAAATTGAAAATGATTTTGCTAGTTCAGTTATATTAGCCAAACAAGTAAAAGAAAAACGAGAAGTTTTAGCTAATCAAAAAGATGAGAAAGAAAAATATAAGCAAATGTTCACTAAAGTAGAGGAGTTGAAAAACGAGCAGAAGTTTGCGGATGTAAAAGAGCAACTGAATGTAATTATTAGGGAAACGAAAGGGAAAGAACAGTTTAAAGTATATTATCAAAATGCGAATGAACAAATTATACAGAGTGTGCCGAGGACAGTAGATGTAGATAAAACAAAAGATGAGAACCGTAAGGAAGAAAATAAAAATGAAGAGAAGCCGAAAGTAGAAGAGCCTAAGAAAGAAAGTGTTATTGTCGGCCAGAAGGCAGAGTATATTACTAAATTAAATAGTATTGAGGAGAGTTTGAAGAAACTCGATTATTTATATGAGAACGGAATTACAACTGAAATGAAAGAAGGAGAAGTTAGAAGGTACGATGCATGGGATCAAGCTTTAAATGAGATTTATGGTGTTTTGAAAATGCAACTTCCTATAAATGAAATGAACACCTTGAGAGAGAAACAGCGTGAATGGATTACGTATCGAGATCAAAAGGCCGAGGAAGCTTGGAATGAATCCGGACAGGGAACATTGTCAGGTTTAGCAAGTATTTCATCGAATGTAAATAGTACGAAGGAAAGGTGCTATCAGCTAGTTGAGCAATATATGAAATAATAATTTTATAAATTTTTTGAAATAGAAAATCCTTTTGTTTAGTAAGGAGAATCACCAATGATTCGCCTTTTTATGTGAGCTTTCAAGTATAATGAAAAAGGTGATAATAACGTATATGATAATTCATTGATAGGAAAAGCGAAAAAAGAAAATAATACAGAATAAAAAGAGGTTAATACATGAGTAAAAGAAGTTTTACCGATTATGCATTAAGTAAGGAAATTGTAAGAGCACTTACTGGTTTAGGATATGAACATCCAACGGAAGTGCAAGGAGAGGTTATTCCAGTTGCCTTGCAAAAGAAAGACCTTGTCGTGAAATCACAGACTGGAAGTGGAAAAACCGCTTCATTTGGCATACCACTTTGTGAAATGGTGGAGTGGGAAGAGAATAAGCCACAAGCTTTAGTTTTAACACCGACGAGAGAGCTTGCGGTGCAAGTAAAAGAAGATATTACGAATATAGGTCGCTTCAAGAGAATTAAGGCCGCTGCAGTTTATGGTAAATCCCCATTTGCACGTCAAAAATTAGAGCTAAAGCAAAAAACACATATTGTAGTTGGGACTCCTGGCCGTGTGTTAGATCATATTGAAAAAGGTACCCTTTCTTTAGAGTGTTTGAAGTATTTAGTTATTGATGAAGCAGATGAAATGCTGAATATGGGTTTTATCGATCAAGTAGAGGCAATTATTGACGAATTACCTAAAAAACGAATGACAATGCTATTTTCAGCAACACTTCCAGAAGATGTTGAAAAGTTATCTCGTAAGTATATGGATTCGCCAACGCATATTGAAATTAAGGCTGCCGGGATTACAACAGATAAAATTGAACATACACTTTTTGAGATGAGAGAAGAGGAGAAGCTTTCACTTCTTAAAGATGTAACAACGATTGAGAATCCAGATAGTTGTATTATTTTTTGTCGTACGCAGGAAAATGTAGATCACGTATTTCAACAGTTAAAGCGGGTTAACTATCCTTGTGACAAAATACATGGTGGTATGGTACAAGAAGATCGTTTTGAAGTTATGGACGATTTTAGAAAAGGAAAGTTCCGTTATTTAGTAGCGACAGACGTAGCTGCTAGAGGAATTGATATTGATAATATTACACATGTTATTAACTATGACATTCCATTAGAAAAAGAAAGTTATGTACATCGTACGGGAAGAACGGGACGAGCTGGTAATAACGGGAAAGCTATTACATTCATGACGCCGTATGAAAATAGATTTTTAGAAGAGATTGAGGAGTACATTGGCTTTGAAATTCCAAAGGCACTTGCACCTTCAAAAGAAGAAGTTATGAAGGGGAAAGCATTATTTGAGGAAAAGATACATGCTAAACCAATTATAAAGAAAGATAAAAATGCAGACCTAAACAAAGGAATTATGAAATTGTACTTTAATGGCGGGAAGAAAAAGAAAATTAGGGCGGTAGATTTCGTCGGTACAATTGCTAAAATTAAAGGTGTTACGGCAGAAGATATAGGAATTATTACAATACAAGACAATGTTTCTTACGTTGAAATATTAAACGGAAAAGGACCACTTGTTTTAAAAATCATGAAAAACACAACGATTAAAGGGAAACAATTAAAGGTTCATGAAGCAATTAAGTAAACAAAAAAACTATCCACTCTAACAGGTGGATAGTTTTTTGTTTACGATTCTTTGAGATCATCAACTAGTTTCTCTGCTAAACGTCTATACATATTACTCATAGTCACGAAGGATGTTAGTAATAAAAATTTTTCTAGTTTTGGATCTTCTAAGGAAGAAACCTCGTTTACTTCCTTAACACGGTTATTCACGTCTTGCTTAAAGCTGTCCACATTGGTGTCAGTAAGAGAAAGGTAATCTTTATATAGAGTATTTAATTCGAATGTATCATCGTTTATTAACGGTGCATTTATATTTTCTAAGGAGCTTTTTATATCATTAATGGAAAGAGCTCCTTTTAATTGATAAATTAAGCTGATTAAAATCATATGTTCTTTTGAATACTTTTTATTTTTGATAGGGATGAATAATTTCCCTTTTGCGTAATTGTTAATCATCGTTTTTGTTAATACTTTTTCATCATTAGTTCTCGTTGTATCCGCATAAGTATTCTCAAATAGTTGGACAACTTGGTCTACATATAAGTCGACATTTGGGATATCCTCAAGTTTAATACTTTTTTCTAAATGTAATGATTCAAGTAATTTATTTATATTTTCCACGTAGAACCCCTCACTTTTATAACTTAGTGGAACTTAATGTTTAGTATATCTTTAAATATGGTATTACGAAACAAATGAATTGTAAATGTTGACCCGCACGAATAATATGTATATAATTACATGTAGTTATGAAAACTACATGTAATTATATGAGGGGTGTTTATATGAATGCTTATGTAAGAGAACCAGTTAATGCATTTACTCACTTAGGAGGAGCTGTATTATCATTTATTGCATTATTAGCTATGCTTGTGAAGGTTTCTGTTAAGATGCCATCTGTTGCTGCAATTACAGCCATTATTTTATTTGGTATCGGGATGATGGTCCTTTATATGGCGTCAGCTGTGTATCATAGTGTTGTAGCCAGTGAACGTGTTATTTATTTCTTTAGGAAACTAGATCATTCTATGATTTTTATATTAATTGCAGGTACATATGCACCCTTTTGCTTAATTACATTAAACTCGGCAAATGGTTTACTATTATTTTGTTTAGTTTATGCAACTGCGATTTTGGGTATTGTTTTTAAAATGTTTTGGTTTAATTGTCCAAGATGGTTATCGACAGCAATTTATCTTCTGATGGGTTGGTTAATTGTTCTATTCTTTGCACCGCTAGCTGAGAATTTAAGTACAGGAGGTATTATTTTCTTAGTACTTGGAGGCATTTTTTATACAATTGGTGGGTTTATTTACGGTGCGAAGCCAAAATGGTTGGAGTTTAAATATATGGGACACCATGAAATTTTTCATGTTTTTGTATTGTTAGGTAGTCTTGCACATTTTCTAAGTGTATATTGTTACGTAATTTGATAAAAAAACGCCACGCGATGTCTGTTATGTGGCGTTTTTTTATTACCTAATTGGAATCGTATATTGTACAAAATAAGTATGGGATAAAATGTAAGTTTCTGTGTTCGCATAATAAACATATGATAAGAAATATGTGATATACTTTGATAAGTTTATAATGAATGAAATATGGAGGACTATAATTATGGCAATACTTGTAACAGGTGGAGCAGGATATATTGGTAGTCATACATGCGTAGAATTACTAAAAAACGGTTACGAAATTATAGTAGTAGATAATCTTTCGAATAGCTCAGTAGAGTCTATAAATCGAGTGAAAGAGATAACAGGAAAACAGTTTAAGTTTTATAAAGAAGATATTTTAAATCGAGAAGCACTGGATACGATTTTTGAAGAAAATACAATTGAAGCTGTTATTCACTTTGCAGGCTTTAAGGCCGTAGGGGAATCAGTAGCAATCCCATTAACGTATTATCATAACAACATTACAAGCACATTAGTGCTATGTGAAGTGATGCAGAAGCATGATGTGAAGAAGATGATCTTCAGTTCATCTGCAACAGTGTATGGTATCCCAGAAACATCACCAATTACGGAGGAGTTTCCATTAAGTGCAACAAATCCATATGGTCAAACGAAATTAATGATTGAACAAATTATGCGTGATGTAGCATTTGCGGATGCAGAATGGAGTATCGCATTACTTCGTTATTTCAACCCATTTGGTGCGCATGAAAGTGGGCGTATTGGAGAAGATCCAAGTGGAATTCCAAATAACTTAATGCCATATGTAACACAAGTAGCAGTAGGTAAGCTAAAGGAATTAAGTGTATTTGGAAATGACTATCCAACAAAAGATGGCACGGGTGTCCGTGATTATATTCATGTTGTAGACTTAGCGAGTGGCCATGTAAAGGCGCTTGAAAAGGTACTTGGCACTACTGGGATAGATGCGTATAATCTCGGTACAGGTACTGGTTATAGTGTATTGGAAATGGTTGAAGCATTTGAAAAGGTTTCAGACAAGGAAGTTCCTTATAAAATTACGGATCGTCGCCCTGGTGATGTTGCAGTATGTTTTGCAGATGCATCGAAAGCGAAGCGTGAATTAGGATGGGAAGCAAAACTCGGATTAGAAGAGATGTGTGCAGACTCTTGGAGATGGCAATCAAATAACAAAAATGGCTATCTAGAAGTTTAATAAACAGATAAAAAAAATGACCTTTGCATAAGCAAGAGGTCATTTTTTATCTGTTTATTTTCCATTAAGTTTATTAGCAAATGTAGTAAAGAAAGTTCGTCGTTTTATAGGAGCGTTTGACTGACAAAATGTATAGTAATCAATATCTTTAATATAAGTAAAGAGTCTAGAAATAGCATATAAGAATGTAATAGAAGATCCGAGTGCAAAACTAATACCGTAACCATTGAATCCAAATGGAAGTAGAAGAAGACTTAATAATAGGTTTGCAAAAAAGAACAGGGCTGATGTTCGAAATGCCCCTTTACGATCTTCAAAATATAAGAGTAGTAACGTGATAACAAGGACCATCCCGTTTGCATAAGCACCAATTATAGTCAGTTGCAAAATAGAGTATTCAAGTGTCACGTTCCCAGATTGTGAACTAAACATCCATATTATAAAAATAATAAGTAAAGAAAAAATACCTTGATTACGAAGTATGCGTTCCATTTCTTGCTTTAGGACAAAGTTCATTGATTCTTTTAATTGTAAAATTGTATTTAATGTCGCCCCATTGTTAACTGAACCGAAGAACTTCTTATACCGTTCATAAAACCTTGTTTCAATGGATACTACGAAGAAAATATAGGTTGGGATAATGCTTAAATAAGCCCAGAAAACAGAGGTATCATACATTTGATGATAAATAAACGTGTTTTCAATATTTCCTCGCCCTTCTCCGAACCAAATAACAAAGTTACATACCCAAATGCCAATATTGTAAAGTAAGCTTGACCAAAATAGTTCCGGATATTTATCTAAGTAAGAAAGGAAGGTAAATTGTTCGGTAGCATCACTATTTGGAAACATTCGTACAATAACTATACTTAACCACACTAATGTAATGAAGGTCCCGATTGTAAAAGAAATTAAAAGTAATAGGGCAAATCCATGTTCTATTCCAAGTGTTGGATGCCAGTAAGCGATAAGCGCAATTCCAGATAAGGAGAAAATGGAACCAATTAAAAATGCAAGAGCGATGGACTGATAATCTTTAGCTGCTGTTAAATAAATGGATTGAATCCAAATGATGTTTAAAGCTAAAAATAAAAATAGCATCACGATTTTATAATACAAGGCTAATGGTGTAAAAATTGCAAACAAAAGCCATAAGATAATAGCTAAGAAAAGTGTGATTTTCGTCATTCCTAAAAAGGAAGAAAATACTTTATCAGCTTTTTGCTCGTATAAAAGGTCAGCCACATATCTAGTTACGATGAGTTGCAAGGCACCATATATGATTTGAGAAAAAATAAAGCAGTATGAAATTGAAATTGTGAAAAGGCGCTGTTCTTCGGTTGGAATAGAATGGAACAAACTTAAAATGTATCGAATAGCTGTTACTGCTAAAATAACGACTAACCACGGACCAGCTGTAACAAATAATGAAAATCCGTACGCCTTTATTCTTGAAGAATAGTAGTCTTCTTGGAATAATTTTTGTAAACGAAATCCTATTCCTGCCATGTTTTTTTACCTCTTTCTAAGTAAAGCTTACGATAACTATCAACGACGCCTGATAATTGATAGTGCGCTTCAATACGATTGCGCCCATTATCACCAAATTGTTGAATGGATTCAGGGTGACGATAATACCACTCTAAATGAATGGCAACTTGTTCAGGAGATACAGGTGGTACAACAAATCCACATTGTCCGTAAGGATCTCCATCTTGTCCGTAAATTAATTCCTTACAAGAGCCGACATCTGTAACAACCCATGGTAATCCTGCTGCCATTCCTTCTAACATAGCTAATGGTTGTCCTTCAGATATACTTGTTAATACGAGAAGATCTGTTTGTTTTAAGTAATCTTTAATATTTACTTTGCCGGTCATTATTACATGCTCTTCTAATCCTAATTGTTGAATTAAATCACGACATTCCTGAGCATATTCTGCTTCTTCCGTATCAGGACCTAGCAAGTAAAATATAAATGGAATGTCTTTTTCCAATAATAATTTAGCTGCATAAATCATTGTTTTTACATCTTTAATTGGCACAACTCGTATAATAGCGGAAATGATGAGTTTATCCGAATTGTATTTTGGTTTACGTAACCCTTTATAGTCAGATAAAGTAACGCCATTTGGAACGATTTTTAGTTTATGAGCCGGGGCACCTAATTCTTTTTGATATGCACTATTTCGGCCGAACAACGTAATTACATCAGCAGCTTGTTCGTATGCTTGATGAGACAAGTGATGAAAGAAAGAAACCCATCTTTTTTTGTATTCAATTGGTATCCAAGTAGATTGTAGTATTTCTTCTTCACGCTCCCGGGAGTAAATACCGTGCTCAGTTAGAATAAATGGTATATCGGACTTGGCACTAATTGCAGCACCAAGTAATCCACCATATCCTGTCGATACAGAATGAATAAGATCTAGTTCAGGAAAATCAATTTGTAAAATTTGAATGATTGGTGTGAACATAGATCTCCACATCCAAAAGTAATTTAAGAAGGATCCACTACTTTCTTCATATAAATAGCTTTCTTTAACAATCTCATAAAACTCACGGCTTTCGAAGAAGGAATGGAGTGTTCCTAGCTTTTGTTTATTCCCTAATATTTGTAATGCTGTTGTATCGTTGGCTTGAAATGTAAACCATTTTTGAAGTGTCTGCACTTCTTGTTCAGTTAAATTAGTTTTTATATGTTTTGCTTCATTTTCTGATTGCAAAGGAATCATAATGATATCTTTTACGTTGCTTGGAATTTCATATTGATATTCATCTTCTGTTTTTACTTGAGGGACTATCGCAAAAATCGTAAATTCATGTTCTTTAAACTGCTGGATAATCATTTGAACCCAGCTTGCTACCCCTCCACTTACAAAGGGGTAGCTGCCTTCAACGACCAAACCTATTCTCATCTGTTATTCTCCTTTAATTGGGATCGTAGCGCTGGCTTTCGTTAACGTAACGCTATAAATTTGGGAATCAAGCTTTTTAACTGTACCGTAAGAGAATGAGCCAGGTTGTATCTTCTTACCTTCTTCTACACGTATAATTGTTGAAGTATGATTTGATAACCCTTTATATGCAATGTGAACAGCATCATCTTCATAAGAGACATCTAGGTCACCAGTTTGATAAATTTTCATAGAAGCAGTTGCTTCACTTTGGGTCATACTTTTTATATAAGGATATCTTTCTCGTATTTCTTTAATTGTCGTTTTATAAGCCTTAAATAATTCTTCCCATGTTAAGTTACCCGAGCGTTTTTCATCAAGGATATCATCCGGATGGACGAAATGTGAGATAACCCCTAAATTTGCGGTAACATCAGTTAAGATAAATTGCTCTTCATCTGTGATAGCATAGCCACTCGTAATACGCGGGAAGTGATAAATGTTTTTGTTATGTTCATCTGGTCCAAATTCTTGAATTAAACTGCCGTTACTTGTACTCCCCACATATAGAGAAGCAACTGTTTCTATAGTTGGAACTGCGTCGTTTAATGCACTTAATCCAGTTGTATTTATAATATTGGATGGTGGTACATAGGTTTTTAACTTTTCATTTGGAAAGAAGTTATACACGAGTTTTTGTAGAGCATCTAAGGAGCTCTCCATATCCTCTTTTGAATTCCATGGAACATATTCAAGTGCTTTATCTACTGGGTCCGGTGGTAATAATAAAGGTTGATGGTTATAGCCATGAATGCCTATTTCCCCGCCGTGACTTAATAATTCTCTCCCAAATAATAAATAGGTATTTCTATTTTTACCTGTGAAATCTTCAAAAGGTGGCGTTACTTTATTTTGGTATGTCCCAATTGCAACACCCGTATATTTAATATCAAGCTCTTCAGAGATATCCTTCATATTTTTCCACCAATGTTTTTTATAAAATTCTTCAACAGAAATTTTTTCTGTTGTTAAGTTTTTTAGTTCTCCACTTGGAATTGGAGATGGGAAGTCATCGATATACATAATCTCCGCTCCAAGTTGTGCTGTAGCGAAAGTCGGGAAAATAGTACCCAGTGATTGAACGAACATACCTCTACCTAATTTATCGTTCAATGCTGTTGTATTCCAATATAAGACTTTTCCTTCACCGTAGTCATTGGTCCAGAGGATGGGAGTATCTTCCGCTGTAATCCAAGTATTAGTTGTATTCTCATCTAGCGTAATATTCATTGAGCTATGAGTAAACAATGGAGAAGAACTTGGGAGATCTGGATAACCAGGGAATAAAACTTCTTCAAAGGTTAATCCTTTCGCATCTTTGAAACCTTCTTTTTTTGTAATACCAAATAATGTGTTCCAGGAAGGATCTGAATCAAGTCGGTTTGCGATAATAATCCTTCCGCCCATTTGTACAAAATTTTGAATATCAGCTTGTGGAAGTTGCTCCATTATTTCACCTGTAATAATAATCCCTGTATAGGGAGAAGGAGTAAGTCCCTTAATTTCATTAGCTGTAATATCTTTATAGTGTAGGTGTGCGTAATCCATTGCCTTCTTCGTATTAAATTCGACTTGTTGCCCTAATGTATTATCCGTTTTTAAAACGTATAATTGCATTTTTTGTCCATTTTGAGTTACATCTTTTGCTTTGAGTGTTTTAACAGTATCTGTTTCTTTAGTTTTAGGAACAGAAAACTTTTGATAAAAATTTTCTGTTCGATATATAAGGATGGATAAAATTAAGAGAAATAAAATGATACTAATAATCCCGATATATATATTAATCCCCTTTTTCAATGTGTGCGCCTCCAAACTGCCTTACAAATAATTGATATTTACGCGGTAGTATATGAACTCTTTTTACATCTGTTAGATTATTGATTAAGTTATAGAGCTCGTCCCATAACTGTTGCTCATAATATATTTCAAGTAATCCAACATAGCCGTAATATGATTCAGGATAGAAATGAATAAGATTTAAAAATTGTTCTTCAGACTTTGCATATTGTTTTGTGTGTAGAAACAGATTTCCAAGATGGAAAGGGTAAAGAGGTTCGTTAGGGAATAGTTCTACACCTTGTGTAATAAAATTCATAAATTCATCGATTATTTTTTCTTTTTGCTGATTAGAAAGAAGACCGCTGTCTATATATCTTAAATAGTTAGAAACCAATTCTTTTGCAATTTCATTTTGTGGATTTTGTAGAAATTGCTTATTTAAGTATTCGATCTGCTTTTCGTACCGTTCATTTAGTAAATTAATAGTAGTTGCTGCGTAATGTACAGTTTCAGGATCTTTATGGTGAATTGCTTCTTTCAATAAGCCTCCTTCATTAGAAATAGAGGAGGAGCTTAACTGTACAATGAGTTGTTTATGTAATTCAGGCTTATCTAGTTCTAATCCAGAAGAAAATGAAATTAAGTCCATATCTTGTTTTGCTGATTCTAAAATATCTTCGTAATTATCAACTTGAAAGGAAACATACTCAGAGTATTGCTGTAACCAATCGGTTTTTGATCGTCTTATATTAAGTAATAACATGATTACTGATACAATAAGTCCGATAAGCGGGAAAAGAAGAGAGATAATCAAGCAAAATTCAATAATTCCTTTTTTATCTTTAGCAATTAAACTTTTCGTAAATCGAAATAAAAGAAAAACCAAAATAGCATAAATAAAATAAAGAAGGAGTAAAATCATTAGAATATCACTCCTTTAGAAGAAAGAGCATTTTGTATACGAGTTTGAACTTGTAGTAAAAACTTTTCTTCAGTGCCAGGTAATAAAATCATAATTTTTTGTCCGGTCGTACTATAACCGAATATATCGATATCACGTAAATGATCTTTTAAAATAGAATTTATCATTTCTAAAGAATCTTGCGGAGCATTGAACTCAAAATAGGAATATGGATAAGATAATGTTTCGTAACGTTTTTTTTCTATTTTTAGTAAATGTTCAAATTCATCTTCATAATAAATGCTTGTTTTAGGGAATGTGCGATCCTCTTGACTCGATAGCCAAAGATTAGAAGCGTTCTGTAAACGATCACCCATCCAGCGTAAATACCATGTGAAAAGTTCGAATTGCTCAGAAGTTACTTTTGAAAACTCGATTTCGTCTAATATAATGACGTATTGTACATCATCTTGGAATAGGACGGGACCAACTAAAAGTGGAGCATCTTGAAAATCTTCATCTGTACGGAAAAAAGGTCGATTATGTGCTAGAGCATTTTTGATGACTAACGAAGCGTTTTTAACAAAAATGGATTGAGATAATGTACTTTTACCAGTTTCTGATCTTAATTTAATACGAAGCGATTGTTTATTGTTATCGACGTGATAGATACCAATTTTTTTTGCTCCAAAGTACATCTTTAATACATTTATTCCTTCATCGAGTACAATTTCAGGATGTGTATGATTTAAAGCTTTAAACATATGATACATTTTAGATAAGTGGTTATTTGATTCAAGTACACGAGAACGTAGTGTAATACGTGTTTCATCCAATTGTTTCACAACATATTTTAATTCTTTATTTTCGGCTTTCAGCTCATTATTTATCATATGTACATCTTCATAACGTTCTTTTTGTGCAGTACTCATTAGTCCACAACATAAACTAATAACAAGTAAGAAAATCCAACTTATCCAGTAATCTAATGAATAAAAGTACAGCAATATATCATTTTCTTTATATATACCGCTTATAAAAATATAAATCATTGCTTCCAGAAAGGCGAAAAGGGCAATAGATATGCCATACCGGCTAGAAATAATTAATGTAATAAATAAGATTAAGAAGTATTCATACGTTGGTGTTAGAAAATCAGTTAGTATTGAGAGAAAAAATAGTGCAACAAATAAAACTGTAGGTTCAATCATTTTTTGGAATGAATTGGATTGCTTATAGTACATAAATAAATTCCTTCTTTCATTTGCAAATTTAATTTTAAGGAATAGTACACTGAAATAAAATACATAATTTAAAAGAATTATTTTGAGATATATAATATATAAAGCCCAAATCATTTTATCAACAGGGATGTAGTAAATTCAAGTGAAATAAATTCTAATTTTTGTTAATGAATTGTATTTATTGGGATTTTCATAAAAATATCGAGTTTAAAAAAATGTAAAATGTTATGGAATTACTATGTTTGTATTAGTATTTAAAGATGTTAAAATTTAAACGATAGAAAATTACAGTTGTATAGGGGGTAATATTACTATGGAGTGGAAACGTTCTATATGCTTTTTAGCTATATTTTCTTTTATTTTTTCCTCAAGTACATCCGCACAAGCAAATGTTGTGGAACCAGCTTTAAAAAATGTACGAAGTTATAAAATTTATTATGGTGAAGCAAATGAGCAAGTAATTGAGAGACTTTCAAAGTATGACATGGTTATTATAGAGCCATATGCATTTACGAAAGAACAGGTTCAGCAATTAAAAAAATCAGGAACGGTAGTCCTTGGTTATGTTAGTGTTTTAGAATTAGAAGTGTGGCATAAATCGCAAGTAATTGAATCAGACTATTATTATAGAGACGGTAAGAAAATGAAGATTGAGCAGTGGAATACATATATTATGAACTTAGCTGATGAACATTACCGTGGGATTGTTGTTAATAAAGTAAAACAGCAAATTATTGGCAAAGGCATAGATGGGGTGTTTTTAGATACGGCTGGTGATATTGATGACTATTTTTATGATCAGCCAGCTACACAAGGGAAATTTCGAGAAGCATATGTAAATTTATTAAAAGAAATTAAAAGTGTTGATTCCAACCTGCTTCTTATACAGAATTGGGGATTTGAAACAATCAAAAATACATCCTTGAATTTTATACATGGTGTATTGTGGGAAGACTTCAATAAACAAGTTATTGCGAAAGATGAATGGAGTCAAAATTGGATGCGCTATTTTAAACAACAAAGTAATAAAATTGTAACGTTTACCGTTACTCCAAATACCGTATCTAAAAAATATAGTTCTATAAATGGATTTATTCCCACAATTAATCCGAATGATATTTATGATAAATAGCAATTGTTCGGAATAAGAGACTATCAAGATTGACTATGACTGACCAGCCTATTTTATCCCGCTATTTGTGGGCAGTAAAACTCCCACCTCAAAATCCAGGTGGAGCAAAGAAGTTAGGTTGCCCGTAAACGCCCGATTGGTGAGGGCTGATTAAAGTTTCACTTTATAATATTCTATGCTAGAAATTAGTAGAGTGAGGTAGGGGAAATGCATCATCCTACTAATTTTTCATAGAAATAAAAAACGTAATATTGAAAAGAATTCCAATACTTGTATCATGGTTAGAGTACGTTTATAATCAAGGAATCCTATTTAATGTTCTGATAGGGTTATTTATTATTGAAAGCGTTTTAAATCTGTTCTTTTTTAAGGTAGGAAGTCTGACTTATTCAGGTTAAAAATTATGTATGTAGTTTTAAATAGGAAGAAAAATAATAAAGTGAAACTTTAATCAGTGGGGGTTTTGTTCATCCCCCACTGATTATTAGTTGAACCAATCGGGCTTTTACGGGCAGTTGATCTCCCACCTAACTTCTTTGCTCCAGCTGAATTTTGAGGTGGGAGTTTTACTGCCCGTTAATGCGGGATAAAGGATTACTTTATATTGTGGGGAGGTTAAAAGTGTGAAAGGGAAAGATTTTCACACGAATATATATGGGTTACGTAGGATTATTACTTTCAGGTGCAGCTTTATTTTTAAATAGTCTTGTCATATTAGGAAAAGTAGAGATGAAAAGTGCAGGTGTCTTTAATTTATTTGTGGGGGCATTACAAATTATCATTCCGTTCTATTTGATTATGATTTCTGATCAAAGTAATTGGACGGTATATTCATATGCAGCTACTTTTTTATTTGGTTTAACTTATTTATATGTAGGCGTTACTTTTATTAAAGGAATGGATAGTAGTGGACTAGGTTGGTTCTGTATTTGGGTAGCAATTATTGCTTTATTCTATATGGTTGTTTCATTTGTTCAATTCCACGATGTTGTTAATGCGTTAACATGGTTTATGTGGGCATTACTTTGGTATTTATTCTTTGTGTTAAATGCACAAAAAAAGAATATCAATCAATATCTTGGCAGAATTGCTTTTGTACAATCATGGGTAACATTGACGTTGCCTTCACTCTTTTATTTTATGGGAGTATGGGGAGAGGGATTCGTATATGAACTATGGGTTTATGTATCAGTAATTTCTATTTTATATTGCTGCTATTGTATTTTTAAATATCGAGTACGTTAAAGTATCGTATGTAAGAAAGCATGGAATCTGTATAATGATTCCATGCTTTTATTTATATTCATGTTTATAATTAAGGTAGTATTTTACAAAATAGGGGATGACGAAAGTGAAAAAAGTGTTGGTTCTAGGGGGAACAAGGTTTTTTGGTAAGCAATTAGTAGAAGCACTTTTACAAGAGGGGCACGATATAACAATTGCAACACGAGGATTTACGGAGGATTCTTTTGGGGATACGGTAAAAAGAATTGTAGTAGATAGAGAAGACGAGAAATTACTGGAAGAGCGCGTAGAAGGTAAAAGTTATGATATTGTATACGATAACTTATGTTATAGCCCGAACGCCGCGAAAGTTATATGTAAAGTATTACGTGGTAGAGTGAAAAAATATGTTATGACATCCTCAATGGCGGTATATGAGCCTGCATTAAACTTGCAAGAAGAAGAGTTCAACCCGTATGAATATTCGATTACGTATGGAGATAGAGGGGATTTCACTTATAGTGAGGGAAAGAAATTAGCGGAAGCAGTGTTGTTTCAACAGGCAGCATTCCCAGTCGTTGCGGTAAGATTTCCCGTCGTTATTGGAGAAAATGATTATACGAAGAGATTACAATTTTACGTTGAAAATGTTGTGAAACAAGAGTGTATTGTTGTCGATGATGTAGATGGACAGTTATCGTTCATACATGAAAAAGAAGCAGGAGAGTTTTTAGCATGGTGCGGAATGGAAAATATAGAAAGTCCAATTAATGCTTGTAGTAACGGAGTGATTTCCATGGAAGAAGTTATTCGTTTCATAGAAGACAACAGTGGGACAAAAGCTCTTATTCAAGAAGCGGGAGAGAATATAGCACCTTATAATGAAATAATTAATTGTACGTTACATAATAGAAAGGCTCGCGAATTAGGATTTCCGTTCCGAGAATTAAATACAGAAATCAAAAATGTGTTACAGCATTACATAAATATACTGAAATAATCATAAATCCCCCGGTGGCAATCCAGGGGATTCTGGAGGATTTCAACAATACTAGTTTTACATCACCAAATTTACCTTACATGCATGATGAATACTAATGTATCATACCAATATATGGATCTAGTTCATCATAGTCATATGAAAGGTTGGGCAATTGAAATGAATACGTGAAATTACCTCCTTTCTACCTGAAAAGTTGTTCTAGGTAAAAATATTTTACTTAAGTCAAAAATACACTTGTTTTTTTCGGAAGTCAACAAAAAATATAAAAATTTTCTGAAAAATATTACGATAAAAGTAACACTTTTGATTTCGTTTGTGACTCTTATCCTTTTTGCTTATACTGTAAAGTAGTAGTGTCTTGTTGAGATAGAAGGAGATTGTTTATGAGCAAAACGAAACAATTAATAGAGGAAGCAAGTAATTTTATTACCGTTTGCTATAAGGAACTTAATAAAGAGAAATTAATAAAAGAGCGTATGAACGAAATTTTAATAGAGATAGAAAAGACTGGAACGTATGAGCATACATTTGAAGAGCTTGTTCATGGATCACGAATGGCATGGCGTAATAGTAATAGATGCATTGGGAGATTATTTTGGAGTAAGATGCACATATTAGATGCGCGTGAAGTAAATGATGAAGAAGGTGTATATAATGCATTAATTCATCATATTAAATATGCGACGAATGATGGGAAAGTTAAACCGACAATTACGATTTTTAAGCAATATCAAGGTGAAGAGAATAATATACGACTTTATAATCATCAATTAATTCGATATGCAGGATACAAAACGGAAATGGGAGTGATTGGTGACTCACACTCCGCCGCATTTACTGATTTATGTCAAGGTCTTGGGTGGCAAGGAGAAGGTACACATTTTGACGTATTACCGCTTGTATTTTCTGTTGATGGAAAGGATCCTGTATATAAAGAAATTCCTAAAAAAGAAGTGAAAGAGGTACCAATTGAACATCCAGAGTACCCAATTTCATCACTAGAAGTAAAATGGTATGGGGTACCGATGATTTCAGACATGCGTTTAGAAATTGGTGGTATTTCTTATACAGCAGCCCCGTTTAATGGATGGTATATGGGGACTGAAATTGGTGCTCGTAATTTAGCGGATCATGACCGTTATAATTTGCTTCCAGCAGTTGCAGAGATGATGAATTTAGATACTTCTAGAAATAGTACGTTATGGAAAGACAAAGCGTTAATTGAGTTAAATATAGCTGTTTTACATTCTTTCAAAAAACAAGGGGTTAGCATTGTAGATCACCATACTGCCGCCCAGCAATTTCAGCAGTTTGAGAAGCAAGAAGTTGCTTGTGGACGGGTTGTAACTGGCAACTGGGTATGGTTAATTCCTCCGTTATCACCTGCTGCAACTCATATTTATCATAAACCGTATCCAAATGACATTATCTCTCCTAATTTCTTCCATAAGTAGTTTGTAATATAAAGGTATCAATCGTGAAATTTAAATTTTTTTTAATTCCTATTAGATAGCAGTTGGAAGCCTTTACTTCTAGCTCTTTTAGCACGCCCTTTTTTGAAACGGCCATTTCCTTGTGTTATAATCAAATTTCTGTTTCGAAGACCTTATAGAAATATAAGGTCTTTTGTTTTGCGTTTTTATGTAAGAGGAATAGAATATTCTTTTAAAATAAAGGATTTAGCATATTTTTAGGGACAACATAAGTGTGTGAAATCACTAAAACATTATACTTATATAATTATTGTGTGTGGAATATAAACAATAAAACATAATGAAGTTGTTTTTTTAGATTGCTGAGGAAGGAGGAAGGTAAATGAGGATGAAGAGTCAAAAAACTGATTGGCCTGTATTTCTTATTAGTGGTGGCTCACTTTTATTATTTGTAATTGCAGTTATTTTAAATAAAAGTTACGTAGAGGGAGTCATTAATAGCAGTTTTACAGCTTCAATTAAATATTTTGGTGCTTTTTGGCAAGTTTTATTAATTGGTACATTTGTCGTTGCGATGGGTATGGCCTTTTCAAAATATGGGAGGGTTAAACTCGGGGGGCTAGATAAGCCTGAGATTAGTACGGCGAAATGGTTAGCAATTATTATGGCTACGCTACTTGCTGGCGGTGGTGTTTTCTGGGCAGCAGCAGAGCCGATGTATCATTTTATGACAGTTCCGCCAATACATGAAGGTGTATCCGCTGGAACGCAAGAAGCAGTCATGCCTGCTTTAGCACAAAGTTATATGCACTGGGGTTTCTTAGCATGGACGATTTTAGGGACAATTAGTGCAGTAGTTATGATGTATGGGCATTATCATAAAGGTATGCCGTTAAAACCTCGAACGCTTTTATATCCTATTTTTGGGGAGAAATTGCGAAAGAGTTGGCTTGGAACAATGATCGATGTGTTTGCAATTATTGCGGTAGCTGCAGGGACAATTGGTCCAATTGGATTTTTAGGACTACAAGCAAGTTACGGATTACAAGCATTGTTTGGAATTCCTGATGTGTTTACTACTCAATTAGCCATTATTGTTTGTGTAGTAGCTGTTTCTACTATATCTGCGGTAACGGGGATTGATAAAGGGATTCAAATTATAAGTGATTTAAATGTTAGACTAGCAATTTTATTAATGGCATTCGTATTATTATTTGGACCAGGTGGATTTATTATTGATTCATTTGTTTCTTCGTTTGGATTTTATATACATGAATTTATTCCAATAAGCACATATCGTGGTGATACAGGCTGGTTAGGGTCGTGGACAATCTTCTTCTGGGGATGGTTTATTGGATATGGACCGATGATGGCAATTTTAGTGAGCCGAATTTCAAGAGGAAGAACGATTCGAGAAATAATCGTTGCAATTGGAATTATCGCACCTATTATTACAACGTTTTGGTTTACTATACTGGGCGGATCTGGTGTGTTTTATGAGTTAATGAAGCCAGGCTCTATCTCGGTGGCATTAAGTGAATCTGGTATGCCAGCAGCTATGATTGCAATTACGCAACAATTACCACTTTCTAATGTTATCGGACCAGCATTTCTTTTATTAACAATTTTATTTGTAGTGACAACAGGAGATTCAATGGCCTATTCCATTTCAATGGCAGTGACCGGAGATGGAGATCCTAGAATTAGCTTGCGAATTTTTTGGTCGCTTATTATGGGCGCAGTTGCAGCAATTCTTTTATATATGGGTGAGGGAAGTATTAATGCACTACAATCCTTTATTGTAGTGACGGCTGTTCCTGTATCAATTCTATTATTCCCGATGCTGTGGCTAGCACCTAAAGTTGCAGGGGAATTAGCATTAAAGCAAGGAATTGTAGAAGAAAAAGATAAAACAGCTTTCTTATTCCAGAAAGCTAGTAAATCAAAGTAAATAATAAACAAACATTGAAAAGAGGAAGCATCTTAAGTGAGATGCTTCCTCTTTTATGCTTAATCTAACACTTTTCCCTTTGTTTCGGGTACACATAATAGCATCGTAATCAATCCGATTGGATAGATAATAAAAATTAGGGACAACGCTCCAAGTAGATTGCCGCCCGTAGCGAGTAATCCAATAATAACCGGTCCAAATCCAGCTAACCCACGCCCTGTGCCAAAAATAAAGTTTTCTGCCGTAGAGCGAGCTTCAGCAGGATAATTTTCAGCTAAAATCGCTCCGAATCCTCCCATCATTCCATTTGCAAAGAATCCAAGTAGGGCACTTCCCCATAACAATGATGTCGCATCTGTGAATAGGAAGAAGTAAATGAGGCAGTATATAGTACCGCCAATATAATATAATGAAAATGTTTTGCGGCGGCCAATTTTATCGGCTAGAATACCAAAGGTTGCAATTCCAATTAGCATACCAATAGTAGAAATGAACATCCAACCGCTTGCTTTTGCTAATGTATAGTTATATTTATTCGCTAAAATAGTTGGCATCCATGTGAAAATTCCATAGTATCCGAAGTTCTGGATAAATGACATGATAATAAGACCAATTGTTGTTATTGTTACTTTTTTACTTGCAAATAACTTTCGAAGTGGGAACTTTTTCATTTGTTTTAGTTGTTCTGCTTCAGTAGTCGTTAAATTACCTTCATCTTCTTTTTGTAACAATTCCTTTTTGTAGCGTTGTTTTTGTTCCCATATTTTCGGTTCACTTAAACTTTTACGTACATAGACAGCTAGTAAAGCTGGAATTAGTCCAAATAAGAAAACAGCTCTCCATCCAAAATGCGGGACGATAAATGCTGGAAGGAGTGAAGCAACCAGGACGCCAAATTGCCAGCCAAGTGCAACAACTGATGTCGCTTTAGCGCGCATTTCTTTAGACCATGTTTCTGTTACGATGGCCATTCCAATCCCGAATTCACCACCAACGCCCATTCCAACTAAAAAGCGAAGAATTAATAATTGCCAATAATCTGTTGCGAAATAAATAAGTGCGGTTGCTAGTGAAAATAGTAAGATTGTAAAGGCCATTGTACGAATACGACCGAATAAATCAGCAATAAATCCGAATAAATAGGAACCAATTAACATCCCAATTGTTGTGGCTAATGTTAAGTTCCCTCCCTCGACAGGGCTAAGGTGAAATTCTTTTAGAATGTAGACAAGTACGAAAGATAAGAGCAACATATCTAGTCCTTCTGCAGCGTATCCTAGCGCAGAACCAAATAATGTTTTATATCTTTTCTCTTTCGTCTCCTCTGTTGATGATTGTACATCAGTAGTAATGTTCATTATTACTCCTCCTTATTTTCTTCTACAGTCGCTATGGAAGAATAACAAAAGGCCTTCTCACCTGATATGATGAGAAGGCCAAAAAAGCATACGTATCCCCTAAAAAAGAACATACGTATATTATATTCCGACTTCCTTCTCAACCTCACGGGGTTGGGTTAAAGGACTGTATTATATTACTTTATTTTTAGCACTCTTCTGTTAGATTGTCAAATAAAGGAGAGATTGTTATGTGTAAAATATTTCAAAAAACATTTCATTCTTCTTGACGCCCACTTCATTATTTTCCCATAATAAAACTAACTAATATAAAAAGGAATGAATCACAGATGCTAAATTTAGTACTTATGATGATTGAACGCGTCGGACTTATTGTTATTTTAGGATTTTTACTTTCTCATATTAAAACGTTCCGGCGTCTTCTTCATAAGCAAGACGGATATGTAGATAAGTTTAAGCTTATTTGTATTTTTTCAGTGTTTACAATTGTGAGCAATTACACAGGGATTGAAATAGCAGGAAATACTATTATGAATGAAAATTGGTTACAAGGTGTTTCATCATCCAGCACAATTGCGAATACACGAATTATGGGTGTGGGAATTAGTGGGTTGCTAGGTGGTCCTATCGTCGGAATTGGAGTAGGTTCTATTGCGGGTATTCATCGTTATATGCTTGGCGGGACCACGGCAGTAAGTTGTGCAATCTCATCAATTTTGGCTGGGATTATAACAGGTTATATTGGATACATCTTCAAAAAATATAACCGTACTATTACACCTAAATTTTCTGCGGTTTTAAGTGTTTTTATCGTTACTTTAGAAATGCTTATGATTCTATTAATTATAGAAGATGGACTTAGTGTTGTGAAAACAATTGCGCTACCGATGATTCTTGTAAATAGTTTTGGCAGTTTTATTTTACTTTCGATGATACTAGCCATTTTACGACAAGAAGAAAACGCAAAAGCTTTGCAGACGCATAAAGTATTACGAATTGCTGATAAGACGTTACCATATTTCCGCCAAGGGTTAACAGAAGAGTCTTGTAAACATGTGGCACAAATTATTCACCGCTTTACGGGAACGGATGCGGTATCCTTAACAGATACAGAGAAAATCTTAGCTCACGTTGGATTAGCATCAGATCATCATATTCCTTCACACAGTTTAATAACAGGTTTATCAAAAGAAGTATTAAAAACAGGGGAAATAATGAAGGCGAAATCACGTGAGATTATTAATTGTCAACATGAAGGGTGTCCATTACAAGCGGCAGTTGTTATTCCATTAACTTCACATGGAAATACGATAGGAACATTAAAACTTTATTTTAAAAACTCTAATCAATTAAGTCGTGTTGAAGAAGAGTTAGCGGAAGGGCTAGCGAAAATATTCTCCACACAGCTTGAGTTAGGTGAAGCTGAGTTACAAAGTAAGTTATTGCAAGATGCCGAAATAAAAGCGCTGCAAGCACAAATCAATCCGCATTTTTTATTTAATGCAATTAATACAGTATCAGCTTTATGCCGAACAGATGTAGAGAAGGCGAGAAAATTATTATTGCAGCTTAGCGTTTATTTTCGTTGTAATTTGCAAGGGGCACGACAATTACTTATTCCATTAGAACAAGAGTTGAATCATGTACATGCATATTTATCGTTAGAGCAAGCGAGATTTCCGAATAAGTATGAAGTGAAGATGTACATTGAAGAGGCGCTAAAGGTGACTTTAGTTCCACCATTTGTGCTTCAGTTATTAGTTGAAAATGCATTGCGCCATGCTTTTCCGAAAAAGCAGCCAGTGTGCCAAGTCGAGGTACATGTGTTTGAAAAAGAAGGAATGGTTCACTTTGAAGTGAAGGATAATGGACAAGGGATTAAGATTGAACGTCTAGAGCAATTAGGAAAAATGGTAGTTCCATCAAAGAAAGGGACTGGAACAGCTTTATATAATATTAATGAACGACTTATCGGGTTATTTGGGAAAGAGACAATGCTTCAAATTGAAAGTGAATTGGAGCAAGGGACAAAGATCCTCTTTGTAATTCCGAAAAAAGTAGAGGAGGAAAAACGGAGTGTTAAAAGTATTAGTAGTTGATGATGAAATGTTAGCACGGGATGAATTGAAATATTTATTAGAGCAAACAAAAGAAGTAGAGATAATTGGTGAGGCGGATTGTGTAGAGGATGCATTAGAAGAATTAATGAAAAACAAACCAGATATTGTTTTTCTAGATATTCAGTTATCTGATGATAACGGATTTGAAATCGCAAATATATTAAAGAAAATGAAAAATCCACCTTCAATTGTGTTTGCTACTGCATATGATCAATATGCGCTGCAAGCATTTGAAGTAGATGCATTAGATTACATTTTAAAGCCATTTGATGAAGAACGTATCGTACAGACATTAAAGAAATATAAAAAACAAAAGCAAATAAAATTAGAAACAAAGCAAGATGTAAAGAGTGTAGATGTAACGACCGAAATGCATAAATTAGCATTACCGATTGAGGAATCAATTGTACTTGTTAACATTGAAGATATTATTTATGTGGGGCTTGTAGATGGGAAAGTAACTGTAAAAACAATGAAAGAAACATATGTAACACATGATACGCTTGTCATTTTGGAAAAGAAATTACCACAAACAATTTTTATGCGTGTTCATCGTAGTTTCGTTGCTAATATTAATCATATTTCTGAAATACAGCCGTGGTTTAATTCGACTTATAACTTAATTATGAAAGAGGGATCCAAAGTCCCAGTTAGCCGTACATATGCAAAAGAACTTAAAAAGCTGCTTCGTATTTAAGAAGCAGCTTTTGTATTTCACCGTATGATTATTGTAATTGGCTGTATATATTTGACATCCCGTTATGTAAACGCTTACTTTAATGTTTATATCCTATAAAATAAAGGTACCAAATCAAAAGAGGTGGCCAAAATGAGCACAAAAAAAGTATATGGTTTTCTATCACAAATATTCGTTTTTTCAGCTATTATGTTAGTTTCTAATATTATCTCAACCCATTTACCAATTCCGATGCCTTCATCAGTAATCGGGTTAGTCGTTTTATTTAGTCTATTATGTTTAAAGGTTATTAAATTGGAGCAAGTTGAATCACTCGGAACAGCTTTAACAGGTATTATCGGATTCCTTTTCGTCCCATCAGGTATTTCAGTTATTAACTCTCTTGGTGTAATGAGCCAATATTTCGTACAAATTTTAACTGTAATCGTTGTCGCAACAATTATTTTACTTGCTGTAACAGGTTTATTTGCACAATTGATTTTAGGTAAAGATGACAAAGAAACAAAAGATACAAAAGAGTTGAAAGTTGTAAACAAAGGAAGCAAACACGGAAAAGTCGCGTAACTATTTTAGACCATACATGGTTAGGAGGTAATGAACATGACAAGCACAATGACTCCATATTTCGGAATCGTCGTTTCATTAATTGCATACGGAATCGGAACGTTTTTATTCAAACACTCAAAAGGATTCTTCTTATTTACACCATTATTCGTAGCAATGGTATTAGGGATTGTATTTTTAAAGGTAGGTAACTTTACCTTTGAGGAATATAATACGGGCGGAAAGATGATTAGTTTCTTCTTAGAACCAGCAACAATCGCATTTGCAATTCCATTATATAAACAAGTTGATAAGTTAAAAAAATATTGGTGGCAAATTTTATCGGCTATCGTGGTTGGATCTATTTGTTCAGTGGTTGTTGTGTTCATTGTCGCAAAAGCAATTGGTTTAGATACAGCTGTAATGAACTCAATGTTACCGCAGGCAGCAACAACAGCAATTGCATTACCAATCTCTGAAAGTATCGGTGGTATTCCAGCAATTACATCATTTGCAGTTATCTTTAATGCAGTTATCGTATACGCATTAGGAGCTTTATTCTTAAAAACATTTAGAGTTAAACATCCGATTGCTAAAGGTTTAGCTCTTGGAACAGCGGGACATGCATTAGGGGTTGCTGTAGGGATCGAAATGGGTGAAGTAGAGGCAGCTATGGCAAGTATTGCTGTAACAGTAGTTGGGGTTGTAACAGTAGTTGTCATTCCGATGTTTATGCCATTCATTGGGTAATATAACTTACTTAAAAAATTATAAAAGCAAGCTATTTGTAGGACGGATTTCTACTGATAGCTTGCTTTTTATGTTACAGTAATGGTAAGACCTATTTTTATAAGAATAAAAGTTTCCTTAAATCTTCATTAATACTAAGCATAATGCGTTTTGAAATAGGTCATTGTATTGTAAAATAAGAAGTAACATAATATATTAGCACAATTAATGGGCGGTTAGGATTGAAGATCAATTGCTCGCAATGGCTTTAATATTAAAGGATAATTATAAGTAGAGAATAGAGAGAGCTACTTATTAAAGTTTTACTTTATAGGACAGGAGAGAGTACTCGCCGATTATGCAAATAAAAAACCTGTTTCAAAGCAAAGGATTTCAGAGGTTAATCGTATTAGTATTACTTGCTCTCATATTGTATGGGATGCAAAGTATGTTAAATTTAATTTTAATTACGTTTATGTTGACGTATTTAATGGATCGATTCCAAAAGTTTATTTCTCGTAAATTAGATCATTTCATGCCAATTAATCGGAAAATTATTATAGCGCTTTTATATGTAATGTTAGTGGCAGGAATTGCCATTACGCTATTTAAATATTTACCGGTATTAACAATACAAATTTCACAATTGATTTATCAATTCAATGTATTTTTAAGAAATCCACCTGATAGTGAATTAATTAAGTATGCAGTTAATGCTGTGAATCATATGGAGCTTTCTAAATATGTAGGGCAAGGCGTAGACATTTTGTATAAATCTATTACGAATGTTGGGAAATTTGGCCTTCAAGTTTTACTTTCTGTAATTTTAAGCTTATTTTTCTTACTTGAAAAAGCACGTATCGTTGCTTTTACTTCGAAATTTAAAGAAAGTCGACTTGCAATTTTTTATAACGAAATAGAGTATTTCGGAAAGAAATTTGCACGTTCATTCGGAAAAGTAATCGAAGCACAATTTTTAATTGCAATTGTTAACTGTGTTTTATCTGTTATCGCATTATGGATATTAGGATTCCCTCAATTACTAGGTTTAGCGTTAATGATTTTCTTGCTTGGTTTAATTCCAGTGGCGGGTGTTATTATCTCGTTATTCCCACTCTGTATGATTGCTTACAATATCGGCGGTATTATGTATGTCGTTTATATTGTAGTTATCGTAACAGTAATTCATGCGCTTGAAAGTTATGTATTAAATCCGAAGTTTATGTCACAAAAAACAAATTTACCAATCTTCTACACATTTATGGTGTTAATTTTTTCTGAGCATTTCTTAGGTGTATGGGGGCTTATTATCGGTATCCCAATCTTCATATTCTTATTAGATGTTTTAGATGTGACAAGTGATGAAACTGAGAAGGATTTTTCTAAAAAATAAAGTAAGAAAAAGCATCGATATTCGATGCTTTTTCTTTTATAAAGTATGGTATTCTATGCCATACTGTAAGAAGAATATACAATTGGGGTGAAATAATGGCTATAAATGAAAAGAAGGAATTAGCTACATTTGCTGGTGGGTGTTTCTGGTGCATGGTTTCGCCGTTTGAAGAGATGGAAGGGATTATACAGGTTGTTTCAGGCTATACAGGTGGCCATAAAGAGAATCCAACGTATAAAGAAGTGTGCTCGGAAACAACTGGGCATTATGAAGCAGTACAAATTACATTTGATGCAAATAAAATGCCGTATGAAGAGTTGTTAAATATATATTGGAGACAGATTGACCCGACTGATATGGGGGGGCAATTCCACGACCGTGGACAGTCTTATGAAACAGTGATTTTTTATCATAATGAAGAACAACATAAAAAGGCAGAGGTTTCAAAAGAAGAGATTGAGAAGAGTGGACGTTTTTCGAAGTCGGTTGCTACAAAAATATTGCCAGCTACTACGTTTTATCTGGCTGAAGAATATCATCAAGGCTATCATAAGAAAAACACATTCCGCTATGAGTTATACCGTAAAGGATCAGGACGAGATACTTTTATTAAACAACATTGGCCAAAGAATAATGCTCATTTAAAAGAAAGATTAAACGAGATGCAGTTTTATGTAACACAGGAAAATGGAACTGAACCGCCTTTTCAAAATGAATATTGGAATCATAAAGAAGAAGGGCTTTATGTAGATATTGCTTCGGGTGAACCATTATTTACTTCTTTCGATAAGTTCGATAGCGGCTGTGGATGGCCGAGTTTTACGAAACCAGTTATGTCAGCTAGTGTGAAAGAGAAAATGGATGTTAGCCATAATATGACGCGTACGGAAGTGAGAAGTAAAGAAGGAGATTCACATCTTGGGCATGTATTTCCAGACGGTCCAGGACCAAATGGCCTTCGTTACTGTATTAATTCAGCAGCGCTACGCTTTATTCAAAAAGAAGAGTTAGAAAAAGAAGGATATGGTGATTTTCTAATCTTGTTTGGGAATAAAAAATAACCTCGCAGTCAGCGAGGTTATTTTTTATTTTACTTTTTTCTTTTTAAATTTGCTTAGTGCTTCATAAACGATTGGAACAATAAGAAGTGTTAATAACGTTGAACTTGTTAATCCACCAATTACGGTTACGCCAAGTCCTTTAGAAATTAAACCGCTACCTTCAAATCCTAATGCAAGTGGGATAAGAGCCCCGATTGTTGCAATTGCAGTCATTAAGATAGGACGCAGGCGTGTTGCACCAGCTTCTAATAATGCTTCACGTGTTGATAGGCCGTCATTTTCTTTATGAATAACGCGGTCAATGAGCACGATAGCGTTTGTTACAACGATACCAATTAGCATAAGAGCCCCAATCATCGCAGATACACTTAACGTTTCGCCAGAGATTAATAAGGCAACGAGTGCACCAATGATTGTGAATGGTAGCGAGAATAAAATTGCGAATGGTGCAAGGGCACCGCCAAATGTAACAACAAGAACGAAGTATACAATAGCAATCGCAGCTAACATCGCTAAGCCAAGTTGTTTGAATGATTCTTGAATGTCTTGTGTAACACCGCCCATAGAAACATCTACACCAGAAGGAAGATCCATTTTATCTACTTCTTTTTGAACAGCGGCAGATGCTTTTGAAACGTCATCAGATGTTAATTTCGCACTAACCGCCGCATAAACACGGCCATCACGATGTGTTACTGTGTTAGAAGTTTCACCTTCTTTTACAGTCATAACATCTTTAACAGCAACTTCATTACCAAGTGGCGTTGTAATTTTACGATTTGTTAAGTCATCGATCGTTTCATAGTTTTGTTTTTCAGTTTCTACATATACATTTATATCTTTACTGTCTTTTTTAATTGTTGTTAGAACAGGGCGATCATGTTGATTCGAAAGTCCCATCCCAATTTGAGCAGCAGTTAGCCCCATTTTACTTAACTTTTCTTGATCAGCGACTAAAGTATATTCTGCATATGTTTTTGCAACACTAGAGTCTACGTCTTTTAAATCTTTATTTTTCTTCATGATATTTTGAATGTCTTTCACGACAGGCTTAATTTCTTCAGAGCTATCTCCATAAACGTATAGCTTAATTTCGTTACTACCGCCACTTGCTCCGAAATCTTGGTTTTTCCATTCACCTTTTCCAGACATCTTTTGTAAATCTTTAACGACTTGTTCTTTCTCTTTTTCAAAGTTTTTCGTATCGTTATCATATTGAACGAAGAACATTGCTTGATTTGATTGACCAGGGCTCATTGGGTTTTCGCCACCTAATGAGAATTGAATTGTTTTGACGTCTTTTTTATCTTGGAAATGCTTCTCAGCTTTCGTTGCGATTTTTTCAACGTCTTCTAATGTTTGACCTGGCTCAGGATTGTATGTTGCAATGATCATTTTTTCTTCTTCAGATGGTAAGAAGCTTACACCGATAATCGGCACAAGTGCAAGACTACCAACTAATAGAAGGACAGCGATACTTGATGTAATAATTTTATGATTTAACGCCCATTCAAGTATACGTTTATAGCCGTTTGCTAATTTGCTTGGTTTTTCCTCATGATGTACTTCTTTTTCTCTCATGCTTTCCTTCTTGAATAAGGAATGTGCTAGCATCGGTACAATTGTAACTGCCACAAGTAAGGAAGCGAGTAGGGCAAAAACAATTGTTAAAGCAAATGGTAAGAACATTTCACCAATCATACCTTTTACAAGCCCAAGAGGTAAGAATACAGCGATTGTTACAATTGTAGAAGACATAATTGGGATAAACATTTCTTTCGTAGCTTCACGAATTAAATCTTTTCCACGTAATTTTTCTTCTGATAACGACATACGTCGGTAAATATTTTCAATAACAACAATGGAGTCATCGACGACACGTCCGATAGCGACTGTCATTGCTCCAAGTGTCATAATGTTAAGCGTAATATCCATTTGTTTTATGACTAAAACTGCAATTAATAGAGAAAGTGGTATAGAAACGACAGAGATTAGCGTTGTTCGAATGTTTCGCAGGAACAACATAATAATAACAATCGCAAAGATAGCACCGAAAATAGCTTTGCTAAGCATTGTTTCGACTGATTTTTCAATAGGCGCACCTTGATCGAATGTTGAAATAATCTCTAAGTCTTTATATTTTTTCTCAAGGTCTGTTACTTTATCTTTAACCGCATTTACAACATCAACTGTATTCGCATCAGCAGCCTTTACAATTTGAATTCCAATTGCTTCTTTTCCATTTGTTCGAGAAATAGACTCTGCTTTTCCGACTTCTTTAATATCAGCAATTTCTTCTAATGTAACCGTTGGTATGCCGTTCATAGTGGCTGGATTCATCTGAGGTGCTTGTGTTCCAGCACCAGCATTTTGATTACCTTGACCATTCGGTGATGAAGGGATAGCTGGAATTTTTAATTCTTTTAATGCTTTAATTGTTGTAATGTTACCATCGACAACAACTGATTTTTCCGTATCTTTAAATGTATATAAGCCAAGTGGTAACGATACGTCCGAACCTTTAATCATATTTTTTACGGTATCTTCACTTAAACCTAATTCTTTCATCTTATCTTTTTTGAAGACAAGCTGTACTTCGTCTACTTGTTGACCTGCGATTTGAACAGATGCGACACCATCAAGTCCTTTTAATCCAGGAACAACATTTTTTTCTACATTTTCTGTTAAGGCAGCTAAAGATTCATTTTTACTTGCTACGCTTAATGAAATAACAGGAAAGGCATTAAAGTTTACTCGTGAGACTTTCGGGTCTTTCACACTTTCGGGCAGTTTCACGTTTGCGAGCGATTCTTTAATTTCCGTTTCGGCTTTTTCCATATTTTTATCAAAATCATATTCTACCTGAATAGAAGATGCGTTTTGATAAGATGATGAACTAACAACGTTTACACCACTTAAATTTTGGAGTTGCTCTTCCATTGGTTTTGAAATTTTATCAGCTACTTCTTCTGGTGTAGCACCAGGATAAACCGTAGTTACTGTTACAATAGGCGTTGTAATATCAGGGATTGTTTCTAACTTCATATTCATCCCAGAATAAATGCCTGCAATGGTAACAATAATGGTTAGTAGCCAAACCGCGAACTTATTTTTTAATGAGAAATTGATGAGTTTGTTCATGTTTGCGCTCCCTTTTTATTGTATTGACCAACTGGTCAGTCTAATACATAATATAACTGACTGGTCGGTCAGTAGTCAATGAAAAGAGATGGTATAATGAAGTTAAACTGTAAGGGGGGAGATTTTTTACTATTCCTTACTGAATCATTAGCTTTTATTAATTGAGCTTCTATATAGATAATAGGCCTCAAAATAATTTTTTTGTCACGTTAAATTTTTGGGTAGGGGTCTTGCTACTTGCTAATATAAGATTAAATTGAATTTAAATTTACATAAGATGCGAAATTAAGTTTAGGAGAGAAGATATGAAAGAAAAAGAGCGCTTAATTATAGAGATGGCTATGAAGTTATTTGCGACTAAGGGTGTAAATGCAACATCAGTACAAGAGATCGTCACAGCTTGTGGTATATCAAAAGGGGCTTTTTATTTGTATTTTAAATCGAAAGATGAGCTTTTATTAGCAACACTTCGATATTATTATGACAAAATCCAAAAGAAAATGCTGGATATTGAAAAAGAGTCGTTATTACCACGTGAAAAATTTGAAAAACAATTATATTTTCAGTTTACTGATGTGCAAAAACATAAAGAATTTATTATTATGCATGCAAGAGAAAATGCGATTCCATTTAATAAAGAAGTAGAAGAGTTTATGGTGCGGATGAAGTTAGAATCTCATGCATTTTATCGGAATAGCCTACTGTCTATTTATGGTGAAAAGGTCAGTCCATATTTATTAGATTTGGTAATTATGGTGGAAGGGATATGCCACGGTTATTTACAATTAATTATTTTAAATGAACCGGAAATTGATTTCTCTCATGTTTCTTCATTTATTTTAAAAAGAGTAGACGATTTAGTAGAAGGGCTTCTAGAATCTTCGGAGGAGCCTGTTTTAAATGAAGAAAAGATGGGGGAGCTTTTTTGTAGCTCAGAGCTTATTAAAGAACAAGTGAAAGAGCATTTTTTAAATGAAATTATTATATTAAAACGAACATTAGCAGACCAACTGGAAAATGATGAGGTTTTAGTCACTTTAGATGTTTTAGAATCTGAAATGAGAGTTCAAAATCCGAGGATTCCAGTTATTCGAGGGATGTTAGCGAATTTGGAAGCGTATAATGATTTGAATGATTTTAGATTGAGGTTAGCCCGATATTACTATATAAATTGAGACTGTAATCAGTGGGATTCTAATCCCACTGATTACAGTTGAAAATAAGTTTTTATTTTACATTTTGAAATTTATACATGTCACCATAAACGTTGGTGTCATTGTATATAAACAATACAATATCTGCATTTTGTTCTTCTAGTTGCTGTTTCACACTTTTTCCTTGCGTGTAACGAGGATCAATAAAAGTTGTTTTAGCAAAATTACGTGCAAATAAAGGATATGTAGCATCAGCATACGAATCTTTTAAGATAACAAGGTGTAAATCGTTGTCTGCCTTTTCATTAATGATGTTTATTTCAGGGAAATCCGTTTGATAAAAACTAGCATATCCAGGAGCAGGAATATCTTTTTCTTTTCCGTAAAACTGAGCCATAGATTCCTTAGCGGTATCCTCTTTAATAGCACCATAGTAAACTGTGTAGTCGTCCCAAGATTCACCCGAATTATAATGGACATATGGAATTTGTACAGATGAAGTATCAATTAAGCGGTACAATTGATTATTCCAGCTACCAACAAACTTTCCTTTCGGTTTTTCCCAGTTAATGGTGTAGTCGTCTTTCTTTATTGGTTGTCCTTTATATTTGTTTGAATGAGAATTAATAAAATTCATCGTATCCTCATACGCATAAAAGGCACCTTCCATATTCCAATGATGGTCTGTAGTTAAATACATTCGTTCTAGTTCTTTGTTAGTAAATCTTTCTTGAAACATTGGTAATACATCAATAATAGGGAATTTCGTTTCTGCCAACTTCTCAGCAAGGTGATCCCTAAGTATTTGTTCGTACCCAAGATTTAGGTAAGAGGGAAGCTTATATTGTAACGCTGTTTGCTTACTAGGAACTAAAGAAAAATAGAATTCTGTTTGTGGAAAATCTTTTTTCAAAGTATTTAATTCATGAACCCCAGCATCAACATCGTTTAAATGATTTTCCATATTAGGTCTATTAAAAATAAATTGATCGTTTGTAACATGAATGTTGTTTACAAATGTTCGATTCATAGACAGTTGGAACTTTATATAACTTTCAAGAAAGAAATCTCTAGGTCCAATATGATCTGTAAAATATGTTTCGATACCTTTAAATAATTCTCCAGTTTTTATAGTGGAAGCATTTACAGCAGGTCTAATTGCTAAGTTTCTGTTCTCAAATTCAGAAAATGTCTTTTTATCTATAAGGATAACTTTTGTCGTCCAAATACCCACTCCAAAAATAACTGTAAGAAACCCCATTATTAAAGTGAGGTTTTGAAATTTTTTCATAGTGAACCTCCTTTAAAAACGGAAATAAATAAATGGATTATAAGTTGCATTTGTTAGGAATACTAAAACAATGACTAAAATACTTAAATAATAAACGGGCGATAAAATAGAAAATCTTTTTGTTGATAACACTTTTTGTAACCACGGAAATACGGGTGCTGCAGTAATAATAGCTAATAGGAAAACGCCCCAATAATTCATTATATAGAAATAACTATTAATATCTGTTAACGGACCGTTAAATCCGAACATGGATTTTAAAAATTCAAGGCAATAACTGAAATTATCTGCGCGGAAAAATACCCATCCAATAATAACTAAAAACATAACGTAAATATGTTGGAGAGGACTCCATAATTTTTGAAGTAGGTTTTCAAGTCCTGCTTTTTCAAGTGCAATTAGAACGCCATAATAAATACCCCAAATCATAAAGGTCCAACTGGCACCATGCCAAAAACCGGTTAATCCCCATACGATGAAGAGGTTACGATAAACTTTCCAAGTTGTAACGCGATTTCCTCCAAGAGGAATATAGACATAATCGCGGAACCAAGAACCGAGCGAAATATGCCAACGACGCCAAAATTCAGAAATGGATTTTGAGATATATGGATAATTAAAGTTTTCTAGAAAATCAAATCCAAACATCTTTCCTAATCCAATTGCCATGTCGCTATACCCAGAAAAATCAAAGTAAATTTGTAGTGTATAGGCAATGGCTCCCATCCAAGCTAATGATACACTCATATCAGAAGGATTCATTGCGAAAATCTCATCGGCTATAGCACCTAATTGGTTAGCAATTAAAACTTTTTTACCTAAACCAATAATAAATCGGCGAACTCCTTCAGAGAATTTTTCGGCATCAACAGTTCGCTGGTGTAATTGGTGAGAGATTGTATTGTAACGAACAATTGGTCCTGCTACTAATTGTGGAAATACAGTAAAGTATAAAGCCAAATCAAAGATATTTCGTTGAGCATCGACTTTTTTCTTATAAATGTCGATAATATAACTCATCGCATGGAACGTGAAAAATGAAATACCAATTGGTAAAGGTATTTTTTCAAGAATAATATTGGTATGGAAGATAGAATTAATATTATCCACTAAAAAGTTTGCGTATTTAAAATACCCTAAAATAGCTGTGTTCATTACAATTGCAAATGTTAATAATAGTTTTCTTTGCCCATTTGTGAAGCGACTATTCCCTAACAAGATACCAAACCAATAGTTAACAAAGATTGAGAACAGCATTAGGAAAACATAAATGGGTTCGCCCCAAGCATAAAATACTAAACTAAAAAATAATAAAACTATATTTTGTAGTTCTTTGCGTACAGCATAATAAATTATGAGTACAGCAGGTAAAAATAAACATAAAAAGACAAGGTTACTAAATACCATTTTAATTAATTCCTTTCCTATTTTATCTAAATGATACCAAAATTCTCTTCATAATGTAAGAATAGAAAATTTAGGATAGAATTTACATTTTTAATTTCTTTATATTGTGAGAGGTAGAAAAAAGTCTTTGTGTATAAAAAAGGGCCGTCCCTAAATATCTTTTAGGAACGGCTCTTTTTTACTGACATGAAATAATTTAGTTGTTTTTTTCTGCCCACTCTTCAACATTCCAAACTTTTGTTATCCAGCCTTCATAGAAGTCGGGTTCGTGACATACAAGAAGAATTGTCCCTTTATATGCTTTCATAGCTTTTTTAAGTTCTTCTTTTGCTGTAACATCAAGATGGTTTGTTGGCTCATCGAATAGTAGCCAGTTACTTTCTTCACCCATTAGCTTACATAAACGTATTTTTGCTTGTTCGCCACCACTTAATTGATTTAGTGGGCGAGAGATATGTTCATTTTTTAATCCGCATTTCGCTAACATCGCACGAATTTGATGTTGGTCCATGCTAGGGAATGTGTTCCAAACGTCATCAATTGGTGTTATGTTATCAGCTTTTACTTCCTGTTCGAAGGTTGACTGAGTATTACAATGTGCGAAATTAAAATAGGAATAAATTTCTAAGATAAAAAGGGCACCATTTGTGATGGGCCCTTTTTATTATTTAGGTCTTTCATCTGAATTTATTAGTTTAGAAGTATCGAAATTCTTTATTTCATTAGAGAAATCAGTTAGCCTTTGGTCATAATCTTTTTTATTAGTAATAGGCTCAATTGTCGCTAATTGTTTTACAATCCAATCATTTATATATCTGTAATAGTGCGTTTGATCGGACATATAATTAGAAAGATTATATGTAACTTCTTTTTGATCTTGGAAATCATAGAGTTTTACATTTTTTAGTTCTTTTAATTTATTGTATACTTCTTTTTTAAATAACATATTTTCTTCTGTATGCTTTGGATCGTTTTTATCCATAACTACGTGATATGTTACTGGATACGGCGCATAGAAAAATGTAAACTGTACTTCCGGGTTTTGTTTTACAAGTTCAATAATATTAGAATCAAAAGATTTAAGCATTTGTTCATGATACCAACCCTCACTGGTTGGTTGAGGAGGTGTTCCATCGACAACCTTTTTAGCTATATCTACTGAGAATTTTGGCTCGTCATCTCCAAATTTATAAAGCCAATGAGGATCCTGTGGAAGTTTTGTTGGATCTAATTTTAATTTCATGTTCTGTAATGCCGTTTTTCGAGAATATGGGCTAAGGAAATATTGGATATCATTCAATTTATTTGTATCATACATGTAAGTTGGGAACGGTGAAGTTCCTTCTGATACCCATTCAGGTTTTCCAGAGAATGAATATAAATTAAGCTCCCAAATAATAGTTTTAACAGTTTTTGAATGCGTAGCTAACTGAGCTGTCATATTTTGCTCCCTGGCTGTTGAACCTGGAAGAGAGCCGTTAAAGCTTGTAGTATGGAGTAATTTATCAGCATCAGGTTCAAGGAAATTTCTGCCCATAGAAGTTCCTACAAATAAAGTATCATAATCCATATTTTTAACAAGTCCAGGCATTTGATAGCGTTCAGTAGCATAAAAATAATCGTTTTTCTTAAATTTATATACGTATAATGGATCAATCTTATAGACAATAGAGCAAACTATTCCAGATAAAATGAATAGGAATATAATAAACCAACATATAAAACGCTTATACATATTTTTCACCTACGGTTATTAGAAATTAAAGTATAAGAATGAACTTACACGATTTAAATACATTAAAGACAGTATAAACATGCTAGCTAATGCAAGAGCATAAATCGGTTTGGGACGAAAAGATTCTAATTTTTCTATAGAATTCTTCGTAAATAATACAATAGCCATTCCAATTGCCAGGTATAAGATAGTTTGGAAGTTAAATTGACTACCAGTTACTTGGAATGGGAATAAATTAGCGATTGAATAAATTAAATTATCCAATGTAGAAACACCGGTTAATGTTTCTGGACGGAATTGGATAAGTGCTGTTTGGATGTGCAAGTAATTTACATTGAACATGCGATTTAACATGGTTAATGCATCTTCTACTGAAGTTGCTCTGAAAAATACCCAAGTTACATGTACAAATCCCATTGTTAAAATCCATGCAAACACTTTAGGCATTTTTCCACCTAAGTTTTTAAATAATCGATGTATTACAATAGCCAATCCATGTAACACACCCCAAATAACAAATGTCCATCCAGCGCCATGCCAAATCCCACTAATAAGGAAGATTGTAAATAAATTTACATAAGTTCGAACTTGTCCCTTACGACTGCCGCCTAATGGAATATATACATATTGAGTGAAAAATCGCCCTAATGTCATATGCCAACGTCTCCAAAAATCTTGAATACTTAAAGATTTATAAGGAGAGAAGAAGTTAATTGGTAATGTAATATTGAATAATAGCGCGGCACCTATTGCCATATCACAATATCCACTAAAATCGAAATACAGCTGTAATGTATATGCAAGCGATGAAATCCATGCATCAGTCGTAGATAGTTGATTTACATTGCTAAAGCCAAAATCGGCCCATTGTGCTAGTGAGTCAGCAATTACTACTTTTTTAGTAAGGCCGATCCCGAATATATAAAGTCCTTTTGCAATATTTTCAATATTAGGTCTTCTCTTAGACTCATCCTGGAACTGAGGAAGAACCTTACTATGATGAACAATTGGTCCTGCAATAAGTTGCGGGAAAAACGTTACGAATAAGCAAAAATCAATAAAGTTAAACTTTGTTAATTCTCTCTTATAACAATCTACTAAAAACCCTATTTTTTGGAAGGTGATAAAACTAATTCCTAAAGGCAATAACAGCTTTAATAAAGGTATATCAGTTCCAAATATAGTATTTATATTGCCTAAGAAGAAATCGGAATATTTGAAATATACTAGTAATGAAATGTTAAACAATAAACCTACTGTCAATAATACTTTTCGAGTTTTTTTATTCGTTTTTTGTATGATTTGTTGGCCTATAAAGGCGTTTGTAAATAATGAAACTCCTATTAGTAATAGATATTTCACTTCAAAATATGCATAGAAATAGAGGGACATGCCCACTAAGAAACATTTCGCGATATTTTGATTGAATTTTTGCAATATAAAATATCCAATTACTGCTACAGGTAAGAAATAAAGCATGAATTCATAAGAATTAAAAAGCATACTATTGCCTCCGGCATAAATAAAATCTTGTTTCTATAAAAAGCGTGACAACAGAATAAGGTGTCATCACGCAAAGTATATTATATCATAAAAAATATGGCCAATTATCCCATATATATTAATTTTTGTTTTGTGCCCATTCTTCTATGTTCCAAACTTTTGTTACCCAGTTTTCATAAAAGTCTGGTTCGTGACATACAAGAAGGATTGTTCCCTTATACGCTTTCAGGGCTTTTTGGAGTTCTTCTTTTGCCTTAACATCAAGATGGTTTGTTGGCTCATCGAATAGTAGCCAGTTACTTTCTTCACCCATTAGCTTACATAAACGTACTTTTGCTTGTTCGCCACCACTTAATTGATTTAGTGGGCGAGAGATATGTTCATTTTTTAATCCGCATTTCGCTAACATCGCACGAATTTGATGTTGGTCCATGCTAGGGAATGTGTTCCAAACGTCATCAATTGGTGTTATGTTATCAGCTTTTACTTCCTGTTCGAAGTATGCTGGCTCTAGGAAATCACCAAGGCTTGTTTTACCGTTTAATGGTTTAATCTTGCCTAAAATTGTTTTTAGTAATGTTGATTTACCAACACCGTTACATCCAACGATAGCAATTTTTTCACCACGTTCAATTGTCATTGATAGCTTTGGTAGTAATGGATGTGTATATCCGATTTCTACATCTTCGCCTTCAAAGACGAAACGGCTACTTGCACGACACTCTTTAAATGAGAATTCTGGCTTAATTGCTGTTTCCGGGCGATCAATACGCTCCATGCGATCAAGTTGTTTTTGACGACTTTTTGCACGACCTGTCGTTGAATAACGAGCTTTGTTCTTTGCAATAAAGTCTTCCTGCTTTTTAATAAACTCTTTTTGTTTTTCATAAGCATTTATATGTTGATTTTTATTAATTTCGGCTAACTCTAGGAATTTTTCGTATGTCGCTGTATAGCGCGTCATTTTTGTAAATTCTAGATGGAAAATAACATCAACGCATTTGTTCATAAATTCCGTATCATGAGAAATTAATAAGAATGCATGTGGATATTCTTTTAAATAATTCGTTAACCAATGAATATGTTCAACGTCTAAATAGTTAGTAGGCTCATCGAGTAATAACACTTCTGGTTGTTCAAGTAATAGCTTTGCAAGCAATACTTTTGTACGTTGCCCACCACTTAGTGCTGAAACATCACGATCTAAACCGATTGCATCAATTCCAAGACCTCTTGCTGCCTCTTCAATTTTCATATCTAGTAAATAGAAACCACCTGCTTCGAGAGCATCTTGTATTTCCGCCATCTCCTCAAGAAGTGCCTCTAATTCTTCTGGTGTTGCAGTTCCCATTTTTTCGGCAACTTCATTTAAAGCTTTTTCTTTTTCAAATAAAGGTAAAAACGCGTCAGCTAATACATCACGAATTGTGCGACCAGGCGTTAAAATTGTATGTTGGTCTAAGTAACCGTAATTTGTACCAGGTGTCCATTCTACACGGCCCTCATCATGGATAAGTTGACCAGTAATAATATTCATAAATGTTGATTTACCAACACCGTTTGCTCCGACTAATCCAACATGTTCTCCAGCTAGTAAACGCATGGATACATCTTTAAATAATGTGCGATCGCCAAATGTATGGCCTAATTTCTCGACTGCTAATAAGCTCATAGTGTCCTCCGTCCATTTCAAAATAGTGTCTTGAATCATGATACTAAATTCTTTCGTATAATGCTATCATTTCAAAAAGGTACATTATTCATTTTCCAAATCTTTATGGATAAAATACAGGAAATCTGCTTGGTTATTATGTTTTTATAGGTGTACAGGAGGAGTTCATTAATTGGAACAATGCGTTAATGTATACTGGAACGAACAAATAAAAAATAAGTATGTTGACACTGATTAGGTTACTGGGTAAGTAGATGAAAGAATTTGTAGAGATGCTATATTTAATAGGGGAACCTGTTATACTAAGTGAAGACTGGGAAAATACAAAGAATTTTATATTTGTGGCTTACAGGATACGGTTATATATATGGGAAATAGGTGTATTCGGTTTAAATGGAAAGGTGGGGAGCCTTTCTTGAATGGTGTAAAGTACCTATTATATAATATGAAAAAATTTAAAATCTTTTTTTGGAGGTCAACAATGCCTAAAATTACGGTGCTAATGCCTGTATATAATGGTGAGAAATACTTAAGAGAGTCTGTTGATAGTATTTTAAACCAAACTTTTACAAATTTTGAATTGCTGATTATAAACGATGGATCAACAGATAGTAGTATGGAGATGTTGAATTCTTATAATGACTCACGAATAAGAATAGTGACAAATGAAGAAAATTTAAGATTGATTAAAACGTTAAATAAAGGAATCGATTTAGCAACAGGAGAGTATATTGCTAGGATGGATTGTGATGATATAGCAGATCCAAAACGTCTAGAAATTCAATTGCAGTATATGGAGAAGCACCCTGATGTTGCGGTTTGTGGAACTGGCGTTAAGGTTATAGATCAGAATCGAAAACCGTGGCAAATTTCAGGTTCACCAGATTTAATTAGAAATTGTTTATATGTTCGAAGCTGTATGATTCATCCATCTGTGATGATGCGTACGGAATTTTTAAAAGAAAATAACATTTACTATGATTTGAATTATTTACATGCTGAAGATTATGAGTTGTTCCAGAGGCTAAGTGAGAAGTATAAGGTAGTTAACTTAGAGGAGCCACTATTGAATTATCGATGGTCAGAAACAAGTGTAAGTAGTCTTAATGCTTCTGATCAAGAGGTTATGGCCGCAAAGATTTCTACAGAGGCTCTCTCTCGCATTGGAATTGAATTTGATCGTGTACCATATGCAAGGAATACATTAACAAAAGAAGAACTACTAGAAGTAAAACGCCAATTAGAAGAACAATATTGTAAGGCCAACAGAGAGGATCAAAATATTAAACAAGTATTTCAATTTCTATGGCTTGATATGATTCTGAAAGGAACGCATCATGGTTTATGGAATATAAAAATGCTGTTTTCTCCTAAATTTTGTTCTATTTCATTGATGGATAAAGGCCTTCTGACACGTATAATTGCGAAAAGTTTACTGAAAAAATAATTGGAATGCAACCCAATGTTGATATATTACAATGAGAATAGTTTTTATAAAGTTAAAAATAAGAAAAGCGACGTGCTATTCAAGAGTGAATGGCACGTCGCTTTTTATTACGCCTTTAAGATTTTTTGAATTTGGATGTAAATTTAGAAAGAGCCATGAATAAGATTTCATCTTTTGTCAGGAATAACAATAGAGTATATGCAAGTCCATTTGCGAAAACTAATGCTAAAAATAAAGGAATTGTTCCTGATACGTATAGTTGAACTACATAAGAAATTGGTAAGAATGTAAGGGAGTATAATAAATATTTAAAGTTGGCCATCGTAAACAGGCGATAGTTTACCTTTAAGGATTTTCTGATATAAAAATATATATACGCAACAAGCAATAGCGTTGCAATTGTTGTTGTCAAAGTTGCTGTCGTTGGTGTGAATAAATTGAGCTTCAGCAATATTACTTTAAGTATAATATTTATAACCCCAAATACTAATAGCGCACGTACTAGTATATGTTCCTTACGTTTAATATACATAATTTGGTTTCCAAGAATGGATTGAATACCTAACACAACCATATAAACAGAAAAAATAGCCAATGTAGGTCCAGCAGCTGCATATTGTGCTCCACCATAGATTACAACAATTAAATTCGAGACAATGATAAGTCCGATTGCTGCTGGGAATAAGGTAATGAAATAAAGTTGAGATATTGTATTTAATAATTTATCGTATGCTTTTTCATCATCACTTTCAGATAAGTAAGAAAGTCTTGGTAAGGTTACTTGTATAACGCTTAACATGAGTAAGTTAATAATAGACATGATTTGAAAAGCCATTACATAGAAGGAAACATATTTTTCACCTACGTATTCTCCAAGGAAGAAGCGATCCAAATGAGTATAAAGTATATGCGCATTTGAAAAAATGGCAATTAATAATAATGGTTTTAAATGTTTTTTGATAGTGATATTTGAAAAATCAAATTTTACAGTACGCCTTATATATATGTAACTAATAATATTGTTTAAGAAATTAGAAAGTACTAATAGTCCTGTAAATTGGTAAAAATCTTGAGAAGTTTGTACAAAGATAAAGAGCATTACGACGTAAATTAATTTTACAATGATGGTTTTCAATGTAATAAAGTCGAAATTTTCGTAGGCTTCATTTAACCACTCTACATAAAAAATATTTGCAATAAAGTTAAATCCGAATATAAGGAGGATATAAAACAGTCCTTTTTCCGCATATCCGAAGTAACTAAATAGTAAGTATGCCCCAAATGTTAATAAATTAGTAAAGATACTTAATATAAATAAACTAGTAAATAATTGTTCAGATTTCTTTTTATTATCTTTAATGGCACTAATTTCTCTTAATCCATATTGATGAATGCCGAATACAGCAAAGATAAAAAAGTAAGTGAAAATTGTTTCAGAGAAGTTCACTTTTCCCATTGAAGAGGCACCTAGTGTACGATAAGCATAGGGACCAACAAGAATTGGAAGTATGACATTGAAAACGTTTAATAAAATTTTGTATACAATATTTTTAGCAATTGATTTTTGCATAATAGAATCCTTCCACATATGTTTTTATTTGTGTAATAGATTAAAAATATCTATAGTTACTTTTAAAGTATAGGAGTAACCAGAAGAACATCTGTATAAGTTTACCGCATATAAACTTTATAACGCAACTCTAGGTATTTTATATGAAAAGCGTGTAAACAAATGCTTCATATAAAAAACCTTCCTTTTTGATTAGAAAAAAGGAAGGTAAATCAGTTATTAAATACTCCAAGGTTTATTCAAAGTTAACACTTCAGCCATTTCTTTACTTTTCAAACGTCCTTTTTTTCTATTTTCTGCACGCTCTGAACCAGTTGTATGTAGCCAATGTTCTTCCTCTGTTTCAGGAATTACTTGTGGTACAGATGAAGGTTTTCCGTCTTTTAATGCGACAAATGTAATGAAACATGTTGCGGCCATTCTACGCTCGCCTGCTAGTAGATCCTCTGCAATTACTTTTACGAAAACTTCCATTGAAGATTTTCCTGTATAACATACGAATGCTTCATAACAAACAGAATCTGCTTGGTGAATTGGAGTTAAAAAATCAACGGAATCGATAGATGCTGTTACGCAATGTTTACGGCTATGTCTTGCAGCTGCAATTGAAGCGATACTATCAATTTCTGCTAATAATTTCCCCCCGAAAAGTGTTTGGTGATTATTTAAATCGTTAGGAAAAACACGTGTTGTTTTAATTGCTTTTGATTCTCGCATGAATTTCTTTTCCATATATTCAGCCCCTATTTTCTGTTTTCAATCAGAGTGACATGTGTAAGTGGAGTACTCATATTAGATATTTAATGAAGTAAAGTGTTCCAAGAGGATTATCCCGCTATTTGCGGGATAATAGTCAGTGGAAGATGAACAAACCCCCCGCGGATTAAAGCTTCACTTTATTGAAATTTCTGTATTTGTATTCATGTAACTGAAAGAAAATTTATCGTATATAAAATGTAGTTTAAAAGAGGATTCGCTTACATTGCAAGTGAAAAAGTAATGACTATGTATTTGTCATAGAAATTCCCTATTAACCTTGTGCCTATTCATGATAGAATCGTTTTGTTATGAATGGAAGTAGAGGTGCAATGGACATATGAATCATATACAAACAAATTTTTCGTCCTTCTTCAGTAAAATAACGATTGGTGCGATGCTCGCATTTTTTGTTTATAGTTGTTGGTCGGCTTTTGAAACAAGTAAGCAATTTTTTGGGGGAAGTACAACAAGTATAACAATCGTATTAGTGATTTTTGTTATTCTTATTTTGTTAGTAGCGTCGATTTTGCAATATCGTTTTACAGATAAGCAATTTCTTATTTTTCTTATAAGCATATCTATAGTTGTAAGACTTATCACAGTTCTATTTGTAGATGGTCCAATGATAGGTGATATGAAAGCTATGTATGAGTCTGCAAAGCAGATTGCAATTGGTAATAATATAGAGAATGTAGCACAGTTACCTTTTATTATTTATGAATCGATCATCATCCGTATATTTGGTGATACGGTATTCGCTTTACAACTATTTAATATTTTATTTTGTACAGGAACTGCATTTTTCATTTATCGCATTGCTTCAATGGTCTTTGGGGAAGAGTGTGGTCGTATTGCGTCAATGTTTTACGCTTTATATATTCCAAATATATTTATGAGTTCTGTATTAACGGCAGAATCACTCGCAATATTTTTATTTTATTGTGCTTGTTACATACTTTTATATAAAGGATTAGATCATCCTTATATGTGGGTAATTTCAGCCGTTTTATTTGCGCTCAGCAATATGATTTTCCCGATGGGGTTATTTTTACCTATTTTTATAGCTGTATATGTGCTGTTAATTGAATTATTTCAATCAGCAACGAAACAAAAATTACTATTAAAAATGATAGGAATACTTATTCTGTTTTATAGTACTCATTTTGGTGTGAGCTATGGTATCAAGATGATGGGAATGTCACAGTATACAATTTCTAATCAGACTTATGTTCAATCTGTTTTAATTGGAAAAGGTCAAAATGAAGAAAAAACATCCAAAATTCAAAGTGTAAAAGAACACATTGATCAAGAGTTAAAAGAAATGGAAGTAGAAAGATTTAAACTGTTAAAACCAGTTATTAACCAGTTTTCAGATGAGGGAATAAATTCTATTATTTTTAAATGTGAAAAGCTTATATATATAGTGGTGACATTATTTATGGCCATAGCTTTATTACATTTTCTAATTAAGAAACAGCAAAATGAAGGATATATGTTGTTTGTATTATTAATTACCGGATATGTATCGTTAAGGCTCTTTCGAGTTGATATGGCATATTATAATATTATTATGCCAGCTTTGTTTATTTTACAAAGCTTTGGTGTTTATATGAGTTGTTTTTATTGCCAAAAAATCTTTTTCAGAAAATAAAAGAACCCATTTTGGGTTCTTTTTTTGTAGATGGATGATAAGGATGAATACAAAGTGGAGATGAAGAATCTCCACTTTGTATCGATTTGCCTATCGGTTTAGTTCTAGTTGTAAATTATCCGCTGTTAAGGCCATTTTCGAGGAATCGTCTTGAATACTCTTCATTACTTGTGAAATAGTTTCTAATTCATTTTCAATTTTTTTGTTTTGTTCTTTAGAGTTAGACATATCTTTTACGATTTCTTGGAAATATTGATCTGTCGCATGCATACTATCTGTCCCTTCAGATACGAGAGAGCTTATTTGTTCCACGGAAGAAGAGACGTGTATAATTTGTTCGTTCGTTTTTTCAACGAGTTTTGTAACGTTGAAAATGGATTCTTTCGTTTGCTCTGATAATTTTCGGATTTCTCCCGCTACGACTGAAAAACCTTTACCGAATTCGCCAGCACGTGCAGATTCAATAGCGGCATTTAATGCTAGTAAATTTGTTTGCTCGGCGATTGATTTTACAATATCAATGATTTCATTAATTTTGTTAGAAATATCAAGAAGTTCACGGGTATCAGTAATAATAGTTTCCATATTCGTTTGAATGCTTTCCATCCGTTTGTTTTGCAGATTTAATTGTTCTTTTCCTTTGTTGGCCTTTTCTTCTGATGTCGTAGCTAATGATGTACCTGTTTTTGCAATTCCTACGATACTTTCTGATTTAGATGTTAACTGTTGAATAGAAGAACTTGTTTTTTCAGATACTGCGGCTAGTTCTGTTGCAATATGTGTAATCGTCATAGCTGTCAGTTCTTTTTCTTTTTCATGTTCTTTTTGGATTCTTTCATATTCGGATTCATAAGCCGCAATAACAAGTTCTTGTTCTAATGTGAATAATTTGTTTATTACGTTTATAGAATAAGAAAAATCGTCTAGCGTTGAAATTTTCGTTTGCACAATCTTCATGACGGAGCGGAATAATTCTTGATACGCAGCAGTATACCATTTTCTATGTAAACCAATTTGTACGTGCCTTTTTGCAATTCTAACACGTTGTTCAATAAAATCTTCATTCATATTCCCGCTGAACAATTCTTTAATATGTGTCTTTAAAGTTTGTTTTAATTTGGGAATAGAGCTGTAGCGTTCAATAACAGCAATTAAATTAGGTTGTTTTGTGATGTTGGTGTAGAATTTTTCTGTTATCCAATCTATTTCTTCATAAATAAATGGCTGTAATACTTTTACAATTTGTAAATCTTCCTTTGAAATATGTAGCATATCCATTTGAGTTTTTAGTTCAGAATTAGCAGGCACGTTAAATATGATTTGTTGGCCTTTGCTTAATTCGATTATACTGGTGTTTGTTTTATTTTTTTTAAAAACCCCAAGCATCATTCTTCCCCCTGTTTATAAAACGTTTTCATTTTTGTATTCTAATGTAATTATATATTTTTATATACAATTACTCTATAGTATGTGGAATTGTATATAAATTAAGAGAATTCTATGTAGAATTCTCTTAATGGCCTTTATTAATTTTTGCATGTGTTTTAAAGAAAACTGGGAAATGTACATTATATATTACGGTGACTACACGAATAACGAATGTTATTAATAAACAAACATAGAAAGCTAATACGTGTGCCCCCATTGCATGTGTAATTAGGAAACTAACTGCTCCTAAAATAGAAGCAATTGCATATATCTCTTTTCGGAATACATACGGGATATCTTGAGCACAAATGTCGCGTAAAATACCGCCCCCAATACCTGTAATAACTCCCATTGAAACGACTAAAAACGAGGCGTCAACGTGATGTGACATTGCTGCATTTGCACCAATAGCTGTAAATACACCTAAACCAACAGCATCAGAAAGCATAATAACAACTTGAAGTTTATTAATGCGCTCAAAAAACATACATGTGAATAATGCTGATAGTACACTTACGAAAAAGTAAATTGGTTTTACAAATGCGACAGGAGGCAGGTTACCAATCATAATATCACGAATAATACCGCCGCCGAGCGCAGTAGCTACAGCTAAACAAAGGACACCAAATAAATCTAGATCTTTTTTCAAACCAACTAATGTACCAGAAATGGCAGCGGCGATAATGCCAAGAAACGTAAATATATCGATTAATAACATGGCTTTAATTCCTTCCTCTTAAAGATGTTCCAGAGAAAAAATATACACTAAAGTTTTGGAAATAACAATTACTTTTCGCTACATGTAGAAAAATGGATGAAATACATAAAGAAAGCGTTTGAAAGTGTTTAGAAAGTAGCAATTGATTAAATTGAAAAAAGTGCGGAAAGGTTAATTTTGTAGTTTTTACCGTGGATTAGTTGAAGGGTGTTACAAATGGAGTGATTTATATATTATTATAAAATGATAATGAGTATTTTGTTGTTGTCGAAAATGAGTCAAGGTGTGTTAGATAGTTTTTATTGGAGCAGGGAAGGATAGTTAAAGGACAATGTTTTCTGTTATTAATAATGCTTGATTTGACTTGTTTAGGCATAAAAAATAGTTCTCAATTTAAATATGAGTTATGTTATAATTGCTGGGTGTGTTTAAACGATAGAAAACTATGATTAAAAGATAATGTAAAGATTTTGTATGGAGGTCTTGGAATGTTAGCAAATCAAGCTAGGGTTAGATTTGAGCATTTTTTGCTCTTTTTTATTATTTTACAGCCTGTTTTGGATTTATTAACCTCTCTTAGCATTGAGTTATTAAAAGTAAATGCGACAGTTGGAATTATGGTGAGATTCCTCATTATGGCAATGGGTGGTATTTACATTTTAATTCAGGCAAAAGAAAGAGAAAATAGGAAGTTTTTGATTTATCTTGTATTACTAGGAGCTATATTGGGAATAGGATTTATTAATAACAAGTTAATCAAGAGTCCTATTGTAATCACAGAAGAAGTTAAATTCATTGGAAAAGCATTGTATATATATATTATGCTTGGCTCATATATTTTAGCTTTAAAATCACTGAAGAAGACAGTAAATATTAGCGATAAAGTTAGAAATAACATTGTGTATTCAACATTAATTATTAATGCTATTATGGTTATTTCTATTACAACTTCTACAGACTTTGGAAGTTATGAGTGGATGAAAGTTGGTTCCCGAGGATGGTTCTATGCAGGTAATGAACTAGGGTCAATCTTAGCTATTATTTTCCCTATTGTGGTACTATATTCTATTCAAAAAACAAAGAGCGTGAAACACATTTTATATTGGATTCCATCGCTGTTAATGATTTACTCTTTAATTCAAGTTGGTACGAAAGTAGGGATGGGCTCAATTGGTGCTACGTTAGCGGCAGCAATCGGGATTATTGTACTACAATTATTATTTGATAGAAGAAATCCAAACAAAAGGTCTCTTGTACTTAATGGATTAATTGCTATTTTCCTATTGGCTGGTGTTGTTGGAACGTTTAAAATGACGCCATTAGCACAAAATATGGGTATTCATAACAACTATTTATCAGAACAAAATGTAGCGCAGCAAGGTCAAAAAGAAAAAGAAATTAAAGAGAAAATTAAAAAAGAAGAAAAACAACAACATAAAGTTGAGAAACCAGAAGAAAAGGCGAAGGTAGAAGCTGAAGTTAAGAAAGAGCTTGAGAAAGAGCAAAAGAAAGAAAATCAAGAAAATCTTATTTTCAGTGGACGTCAAGTATATGAAGAGAGACATAAGCAGTTCTTTAAAGAAGCGCCAATGTCACAAAAGTTATTAGGAATGGGTTATGCAGGTAACTATAAATATAATGAACAAAAGCAACCAGATCCGAAGTTAATTGAAATGGACTTCCATGATTGGTTTTATGATTTCGGAATTATTGGTTTTGCGTTAATGATGATTCCATTTATTTATTACGGCTTAAGAATCTTAATAGCATTTGTTACAAGATTTAAGGAAATATTCAATGTGAAATATGGAATGATTTCAGCAAGCTTAGTATTAGCACTAGGTATTGCATATATCGCAGGACATATTTTGACGGCACCAGGAGTTGGGATTTACTTTGTAGTGTTGTTAGCTTATCTAATTGTAGACTTAGAAATTGAATGATAAAAATAAAAGCTAACTTTTGTTAGCTTTTATTTTTTAGTACAGTAAAATAAAGATAGATGGAAATGTAGCGAGGATTTAAAGGAGGAAAAAATATGAGGATATTGCATATGAATGCAGGAGCAGAAGATGGTGGAGGAAAAACACATATTATTTCACTTCTCGATCAGTTCCCAACTGGTGAAGTAGAATTAGCAGTATTTGAGGATGGAATTGTTGCGAAAGAAGCAAGAGAGCTAGGAATAAAAGTTCATGTGTTTTCACAAAAATCTCGCTATGATTTATCCATTTTAAAGAACATAAGTGAATTCATTAATAAAGAAAAATTTGATGTAGTTCATACACACGGTCCTAGGGCGAATTTCTTTGTTTCTCTAATAAAGAAGAAATTCGCGGCAAAATGGGTAACGACAATTCATAGTGATCCATTTCAAGACTTTACTAAACAAGGCTTAAAAGGCTGGATTTTCACTAAGTTAAATTTGAAAGCTTTAAAAAATATAGATTTATTTTTTGTTGTAACGAATAGGTTGAAAAAAAGCTTAGCGGCATTAGGTATTTCAAATGAAAAGATGCATGTTATTTATAACGGGATTGAATATGATCAGGAAAAAGCAGATGGCTATAATAAAAAGGAAATGTTTAATATTGACGAAGATGTGTTTACGGCAATCCAAGTAGCGCGTCTGCATCCTGTTAAAGGACATGAAGTTTTATTCGATGCGTTACAACAAACGAAATTGGAAAAAATTAAAGTGTTATTAGTTGGTGATGGGCCGTTAGAAGGAGAATTAAAGGCATTAGCTACTGAAAAAGGGATTAATGATAAAGTTGAATTTTTAGGGCATCGTCAAGATGTGAAACAATTATTTGCTTCATCACATGTCAATTTGTTAACTTCCCATAGCGAAGGATTTCCATTAGTTTTATTAGAAGCGGCAAATCAACGTGTACCATCAATTGTGACTAGAGCGGGAGAAATCGAACCGTTAATTGCAGATGAAACTTATGGGTGGATTGTACCAACTGGTGATGGCAAAGCATTGGCATCGGCATTAGAAGAGGCGTATGATAAGTGGAAAACTGGAGAGTTATCAGTAATGGGCAAGCATATTTATGAGCATGCGACTATGAACTTCTCACTTCAAAAATTATATGAAGATACGAAAGAAACATATAAGCAATTAATAACAAAAAACCTTTAATGATAGAGAGGATAGTTAAATATGGAAGTACAAACGGTTGATATTCTAGGTGTTCCTTTCTCTACAATGACAATGGATGAAACGATCCAACATTTAAAGAAGCAACTAGAATTAGAGCAAGCTCATACTTTTCAGGTGGTAACAGCAAATCCTGAAATTGTTATGTGCGCAAAAAAGGATGAAAAATTCCATAAAATATTATTAAATACAGATTTAATTACACCTGATGGTATTGGGGTTGTAAAAGCAAGTGGTATGCTTGGTACACCTTTAAAAGAGCGGGTAGCGGGATTTGATTTAATGAGCAATTTATTTGCAAAGTTATCAGAAGAGAATAAATCAGTATCTGTTTTCTTATTAGGTGCAAAACCACATGTTGTACAAGCCGCGGCTAATCATTTAACGAAGACATATTCGGCTGCATCTATCGTGGGTACACAAGATGGATATTTTAAACAAGAAGAAGAAGAGAATATTGTTTCACGTATTCAAGAGGCAAAACCAGACCTATTACTTGTTGCACTTGGCTTCCCAAGGCAAGAAAACTTTATCCAAAACAATAAGCATCTTTTAGAAACGAAAATGGCTGTTGGAGTAGGCGGTAGTTTAGATGTGTGGGCTGGAGAGGTAAAGCGTGCACCAAAATGGATACAAGCTATTCATTTAGAGTGGTTTTACAGATTATGTAGTAATCCAACACGCTGGCGTCGTCAGTTAGTACTGGCCGAGTTTTTAAAAGAAGTAATGCGTTCAAAAAAGTAGCGGAACATCGCTACTTTTTTTTATTTGTTTATTTTTGATAAACATTTTACTTTTTGGGAATGATGAAGGAGAATTTTTTATACGAAAGTATTTTACTTATGCAATACACACATGTAAAATGATGTGTAAAGACACCTGTGTAAGGAGGACTTCTTGTGAGCAAGGTAAAAGAAATTTCGAAGCGAAAGCTACTTGGTATAGCTGGACTTGGTTGGCTATTTGACGCAATGGATGTTGGAATGCTTTCATTTGTAATAGTGGCGTTGCAAAAAGAGTGGGGATTAAGTACTCAAGAGATGGGTTGGATAGGTAGTATTAACTCAATTGGTATGGCTGTAGGAGCGCTCGTTTTTGGGATACTATCAGATAAAATAGGACGGAAATCGGTCTTTATTATTACATTATTACTATTTTCTATCGGTAGTGGCTTAACGGCTTTAACGACGACACTCGCGATGTTCCTCGTTTTACGCTTTTTAATTGGTATGGGACTTGGCGGGGAACTGCCAGTTGCATCTACCCTTGTATCGGAGAGTGTTGAAGCGCACGAACGTGGGAAAATAGTTGTACTATTAGAAAGCTTTTGGGCTGGTGGTTGGTTAATCGCAGCTCTTATCTCATATTTTGTTATTCCTAAATACGGTTGGGAAGTTGCTATGGTATTAAGTGCAGTTCCAGCGTTATATGCTTTATATTTAAGATGGAATTTACCCGATTCTCCAAGGTTCCAAATGGTTGAAAAAAGGCCATCTGTTATTGAAAATATAAAATCGGTTTGGTCTGGAGAATATCGTAAAGCAACAATTATGTTATGGATTCTATGGTTTTGTGTTGTCTTTTCCTATTATGGAATGTTCCTTTGGTTACCTAGTGTAATGGTACTAAAAGGCTTTAGTTTAATAAAAAGTTTTCAGTACGTACTTATTATGACTTTAGCTCAACTTCCAGGATATTTCACAGCTGCATGGTTTATTGAACGTCTTGGTCGCAAATTTGTATTGGTTACGTATTTAATTGGTACAGCATGTAGTGCTTATGTGTTCGGAATTGCGGATTCATTAACAGCATTAATAGTGGCGGGTATGTTACTATCCTTCTTTAATTTAGGTGCTTGGGGTGCATTATACGCTTATACACCGGAACAGTATCCAACAACTATTCGCGGTACAGGTGCAGGAATGGCAGCGGCATTTGGACGTATTGGTGGTATTCTTGGACCACTATTAGTAGGGTATTTAGTTGCTTCACAAGCGTCACTATCGCTAATATTTACGATTTTCTGTGGATCAATTTTAATTGGGGCACTTGCTGTCATTATACTTGGTCAAGAAACGAAACAGAGGGAATTAGTATAAAGTGAAACTTTAATCAGTGGGTGTTTTGTCCATCAACCACTGATTGTTAGTCCGTACCAATCGGGATAAAAGAAAAGGGGAACCAAAGTGGTTTCCTTTTTTCTGTTTTTTTAGATAAATAATGGTATAGTAAGAAAAAGGGATTGTTTCTTACTAAAGCGAATGTATACAACAAGAAATATGGACAAAGGAATTAGGTGGCTGGATAAATGAAAATCTTACTTATCATGGGAGAAACAGAAGAGCGAAGAAAATTAGTTGAGAACTTTACTGAAAACATTCGAAATGTAGAATGTTTTGAAGCGGAAACTGGAACAGAATCTTTGCTAATAATGAAAAAACATACACCTGATTTTGTTTTTTTAAATTCGCAATTAATGGATGGTACTGGTTTTGAATATTCGAGTTTGTTACGAGAAGTGAATTGTTATACGAAATTTATTTTTATTGGTGAGGATATAGAAGAGGCAATTACAGCTTTTCGTTTCCAAGCATTTTATTATTTATTACGACCATTTCGTGAAGAAGATTTACAGTTCATTTTATATAAAATGGGGAAAGAACAAGGTGAGAAAGCAAAGAGTCATTTGCGTAAATTGCCGATAGAAGGCCATGAGGGGATTAGATATATTTTCCCAGAAGATATTGTATATGTAAGTAAAAATAAGGAAAACAAAACCGTTTCAATTTATACAACGAATAATCAGCATATTTCAACATATACACTCCAGGAATTAGAAAATAAACTAAATGCATATGATTTTTTACGTGTACATAAAAGCTATTTAATTAATATGTCGTATGTACAAGAACTTAAACCTTATTATAATGGCACGTATAATTTGCATTTAGACAGGTACGATGAGCAACCGATTCCAGTAAGCCGCAATTATGTAAAACGACTTCGAAATAAAATTGAACTGTGACAAGTAATGAGAGAATTTCAACATGATAATCTAAAAATCCTTCATGATAAGGAGGATTTAAGTAAAATATTCAGAAAATTTAGTACAATCTCCACTAAGAAGTAGTAATGGGGGGATTGTATGTGAAAACATTGAAGTCAATTTTACTTTGGGGAGTTATTGCAGCGCTAGGAGCATCTGCTTTTGGTGTAATAGCGTTATCGCAAGGTGAGACAATTAATGCTGTATGGCTATTAGTTGCTGCTGTATCAGTGTATGCGATTGCGTATCGCTTTTATAGTAGATTTATAGCGAGGAAAGTTTTTGGTCTAGATAATAATAGACAAACACCTGCTCATACGTTAAACGATGGCAAGGATTATGTTCCGACAAATAAATGGGTTTTATTCGGACATCACTTTGCAGCGATTGCAGGGGCAGGTCCTTTAGTAGGACCGATTTTGGCGGCGCAGATGGGGTATTTACCTGGGACAATTTGGATTATTGTTGGGGTAGTTATTGCTGGAGCTGTACAGGATTTTGTAATTTTATTTGCTTCAATGAGACGTAATGGTAAATCATTAGGAGAAATGATTAAAGATGAGATTGGTCCTGTTACAGGATTAATTGCAATGATTGGTATTTTAGGTATTATGATCATTTTATTAGCGGTATTAGCTTTAGTAGTTGTGAAGGCGCTTGTTGGAAGCCCATGGGGAATGTTTACAATCGCAGCAACGATTCCAATTGCTATTTTAATGGGAGTTTACATGCGTTACATTAGGCCAGGGCGAGTAGGAGAAGGATCAGTAATCGGTATTGTTCTACTAATCTTATCCCTTATTGGAGGACAATATGTGGCGGAAAATCCGACACTTGCAAGTATGTTTACTTTTAGTGGTGAGACAATTGCTATTATGCTTATCGTATATGGATTTATTGCATCGGCATTACCGGTTTGGATGCTTCTTGCGCCACGTGATTATTTAAGTACATTTTTAAAAATAGGGACGATACTTGGGTTAGCAATCGGTATTTTAGTTGTAGCACCAGATTTAAAAATGCCAGCAGTTTCGCAATTTATCGATGGGACAGGTCCTGTTTTCTCCGGTAACTTATTCCCGTTCTTATTTATTACAATAGCTTGTGGTGCTGTGTCAGGATTCCACGCTCTCGTTTCATCAGGCACGACGCCGAAAATGATTGAGCAAGAAGGCCACGCAAAGCCAATCGGTTATGGAGCAATGTTAATGGAATCGTTTGTAGCAGCGATGGCAATGATTGCAGCTTGTGTATTAACACCAGGAACTTATTTTGCAATTAATAGTCCTGCAGCACTTATCGGTACGGATGTATCGCAGGCAGCTCAAGTTATTTCTTCATGGGGATTTGCTATTACACCGAATGAATTAAAAGATCTTGCTGTTAATGTCGGAGAACAGACCATTTTATCACGTACAGGTGGTGCACCAACATTAGCAATTGGTATGGCGTATATATTTTCGCAAGTAATGGGCGGAACGGCGATGATGGCATTTTGGTACCATTTTGCTATTCTATTTGAAGCACTATTTATTTTAACAACGATTGATGCGGGAACACGCGTAGGGAGATTTATGATTCAAGACATTTTAGGTCATGTATATAAGCCGTTTGCGAAAACAGATTCAACATTAGCAAATGTGATAGCTACAACACTATGTGTACTAGGATGGGGGTATTTCTTATACCAAGGGGTAATAGATCCGCTTGGTGGAATTAATACATTATGGCCACTTTTCGGTATTGCAAACCAAATGTTAGCAGGTATTGCATTATTACTTGGAACGACAATTTTGTTCAAAATGGGAAAAAAGGCATATGTTTGGGTAACACTTATTCCAACTGTCGGATTGCTTATTGTAACAATGACAGCAGGTTATCAAAAGCTATTTCATGAAAATCCCAAAATAGGATTTCTATCACATGCGAAAGTATTCCAGGGAGCATTAGATGATGGGAAGGTATTAGCTCCGGCTAAAAATGTTACACAAATGAAACAAATTATTTTGAATGACTATATTGATGCAGCGCTTTGTGGAATTTTTATGATAGTTGTAATTGCTGTATTAATTTCTGCACTTCGAATTTGGATTCAAGTATTAAGAAATAAGCCAATGCCGTTAAAAGAGGCACCATATATTCCAAGAGATGAAAGTGAGTCGAGGAACTATGCTTAAAAGTTTACGGAACGTATGGGGAAAGAGAAAGCAATTTATTAGTTTACTTGTCGGAGTTCCAAGTTACGAAACGTATGTAAATCATATGAAAGTACATCATCCAGAAGAGAAAATTCTATGTCAAAAGCAATTTTTTGCTGAGGCGCAAGAAGCTAGATTTAATGCAAAAGGTGGAAAGATATCGCGATGTTGTTAATGGAGGGGACGAAATTTCGTCTCCTTTTTTATTTTGCTTTTTGCTGTTCCACGTGGAACAATAAAATAAAAAAGTTTGGGAATTATAGGTATTTCGTAATACAATAACATATAGAAAGTGATAGATGGAAAAGAAAAAGTAGGGAGATTATTTTATGTTCAGAGATCTATTTGTAAATATGACAATCATTCTTTCCTTTATCTTTGTAGGTGCTCAGCTTTTAAGAGATAAGCCGTTAAAAGAAGGATTCTCTTTTTGGCAGAAATGTTTGGTCGGTATTTTAACTGGAATATTAAGTATATTATTGATGCGTTTTGGTGTACATATTGAAAATATTATGTTGGATTTACGTTATTTAGCAGTTATTTTGGCAGTTATAATTGGTGGCCCAATAGCTAGTAGTATAACAGTTATGATCATTTTAATAACGCGGGTATTTTTTACTGAGTATTCTTTAGCCTCTGAATTGGCTTGCTATACTATCGTGGCAATAGGGATTGGCAGCACCCTCATTTGGCGGATGAAGATTTCTATATTTACAAAATGGATATGGTTTAATGTGTACAGTTTGTCTATTTTAATACTACCACTTTATATTTTATTTAAGGATATATATGTAGTGGTTTTATATTTAGTTTGTTGTATTGTAGCGGCATACATCACATTTGTAAGTGCAAGTTACGTATTGCAATCCAATGAATTATTTCAAACGATGAAGCATTATGCAACGATAGATGCATTAACGAATCTAGGAAATGTAAGGCAGTTTGATTTCGAGATGAATCGTCATATTGGTAGCAAGCATATGAAAAATGATTCACTTTGTTTATTACTTATCGATATTGATCACTTTAAGTATGTAAATGATACGTACGGTCATCCTGCTGGAGATGAAGTGTTAAAACAACTAGGGCGTATTTTGTTAGAGAATGCACCATTCCCAAATTTAGTCTTTCGAAAGGGTGGCGAAGAGTTTGCTCTGTTGTTACCAAAAAAGAGAGTAGCATTTGGAACTCGTATAGGGGAACAAATTCGACTAGCTGTTGAAAAGCATTCATTCCAACTGCAAAATGGGGAAAAAATTAAAATTACAGTTTCTGTCGGAATTTCAGAGTATAAAAAATCACCTGATCAATTTATTCAATCAGCGGATGATGCGTTATATTATTCAAAAAGAAATGGTAGAAACAAGGTTAGTTCAGCATCATAGGAATTCGGGGAGTACTTTAAAACATTTCTGCAAATAGATTAAAACCCACAGAACAATAAATGTCTGTGGGTTTTAATCTATTTTTAAATTTATTAATAAAAAGCTTTATGTTAGACAAGTTCTTTCGGTGCAACGAATTTGCGATATGCACCGTGATGTGTTGGTCCTACGTATTCGTTAATCTTAAATGAATGACGAATTGCAGCTGTGATGAATTCTTTCGCGGTTTTTACTGCTTCTTTCACAGTTTTTCCTTTTGCAAGTTCTGCTGTAATTGCAGCAGAATATGTACAACCTGCACCGTGTGTATTTGTCGTATCAATCTTTTCTGATTCTAGAAGATCGAATGTTTCGCCGTCATATAACACATCAATAGCAGTTTCTGTGCCTAGTTTGCTACCACCTTTAATCAGTACGTATTTAGCACCTAAAGCGTGGATTTTTTTTGCAGCTTCTTTCATGTCCTCAAGAGAATTAATTTTCACACCACTTAATTGATATGCTTCAAATAGGTTTGGCGTTACAACCAATGCTTTTGGGACAAGAACGTCACGTAAGCAATCATTCGTTTCAGGATGTAATGCTTCGTCAGCTCCTTTACATACCATAACAGGATCAACTACTACATTTTCGAAATTATGCTTTTCAATTGTTTCTGCAACCATTTCGATAATTTCTACTGATCCAAGCATACCTGTTTTTAAAGCATCTACGCCAACGCCTTCAATTGTTGTTTCTAATTGTGGTTTTAATGTAGAAGCCGCAATTGGGAATACGTTATGTGCCCAACCGTTATGTGGGTCCATTGTTACGATTGTTGTAAGAGATGTCATTCCATATACGCCAAGTTCTTGGAATGTTTTTAAATCTGCTTGTATACCAGCACCGCCACTTGTGTCAGAACCAGCGATTGTAAGTGCCTTATTTAATGTCATTAGGAAAGCCCCCTCAAGTGATATAATGAAAACTATGTTTTCACTATTATATCAATGTTACGAATAAGTACAAAGTGAAAAGTAGATGATTTATGTTAAGTACTATTTAAAATCTTGTATGTAGGAGACGAATTATGTTTCAAGAGAATCGTACAAATGAATTAGTTATATTAAAAGAAATTGCAGAAACGTTGAATACCTCAAATGATACATATCACGTACTTCAAGCTGTGCTGGAAAAGCTATTGAATGTAACTGGTTTAACGACAGGATGGATTTTTCTTGCGGATGAAAATGGCAGATATACGAAATTAATTGATTACCAATTACCAGAGGGATTGAGATTCGAAAATAAACGGCCGATGTGTGAGGGGAATTGCTGGTGCCTACACAGCTTTGTGGAAGGGAAATTAGAGCGAGCAGTTAATATTATTGAATGTAAGAGAATTAATAATGCAATTGAATACAACTGGGGAGATACAGAAGGGATTGTACATCATGCGACAGTACCGCTCAAAGCGGGTGGAGACGAATTTGGCGTATTAAATGTAGCTAGCCCAGGTAAAACGCATTTTTCTGAAGAAGAATTAGTACTATTACAATCAGTTGCCTTTCAAATTGGAACGGCATTAAAGCGTACAAAACTGTATGAAAATGAAAAGAGAAGAGCTCATTATTATGTAAAGCTAGAACGCTTTATTCAAGCTTTAAGGACAATTCATAAATTTAATGCATTACCAGAAGGGATTGTAAAGCAAATAGGGAGCTTATTTCTATGGGAGCAAGTTGCATTCTTTATTAGAGAAGAAAATGAACTAGCTGTGAGAGCTTCTTATAAGAAGGGTGAACTACAAGATGATCTGAGGGCAGCAGCACAGGAAGCGTTGGAAAAAGAAGAGTCTGTCTTGTTGAAGCGTCAGGTTGGTAATATAGAGCATCCTAATAGGGCAGTTATCGCTATTCCGATACATATTCAAGATCATATATTTGGAGTATTAAGTGTAAGTTCGAATAATGGAGAATTTGATATAAATACGATAGATGTAGTACAAGCGTTAGCAAATCATATTTCATTAATGATAGAGAACTTAAGATTAAATGAAAAACGCCGCGAACTTGTACGAATGGAAGAGCGTAATCGTTTAGCTAGAGATTTACATGATTCTGTTTCACAAAAGTTGTTTTCATTAACGTTTATGACGAAAGGCGCTGAAGCTGTCTTAAAGGGTCAAAATGAAAAGGTAGATCAGTCTTTGTATGAGATGCGTGAATTAGCACAAGGTGCCTTAAAAGAAATGAGAACGTTAATTTGGCAGCTTCGTCCGGCTGGATTAGAGAAAGGGTTATTACCAGCTTTAAAGCAATATGGTGAAAGTTTAGGATTGAAAATTCGGGAACAAGTTACAGGTGTGCGTGATTTGCCGCGTGTAGTAGAAGAAGCGCTATGGCGAATTGGACAAGAAGCTTTAAATAACGTAAGTAAGCATGCGAATGTAGGAGAAGCGACGATTTATTTCAAAGTGACGGAGAAAAATGTATCATTAGAAATAGTCGATCAAGGAAATGGGTTTGTAGAAAAGGATATAAAAGAGAAGAAATCACTCGGTATGACTACGATGCGTGAAAGAGTAGAATTAGTTGGTGGAACAATTAAAATTGTAAGCAGTAAGAAACGAACGAGTGTAAAAGTAAATGTACCATTATGATGTGAAAATGAGGGAAGTTTGTGAAAATAAAAGTATTGTTAGTTGATGATCATACAGTTGTTTTAAAAGGATTGGCATTTTTTCTAAGCACACAGGAAGATTTTGAATTAGTTGGGGAAGCAAACAATGGGAAAGAAGCGTTGGTGAAAGTAGGCGAAACGAGTCCAGATGTCGTATTAATGGATTTATATATGCCTGAGATGGATGGAATTGAGGCAACAGCTTGTATCAAAAAAGAATATCCAAACGTGAAAGTAATTGTATTAACTAGTTTTTCTGATCAAGCTCATGTATTGCCGGCACTAAAAGCTGGGGCGAGCGGTTATATTTTAAAAGATATAGAACCAGATCAGCTTGTTGAAGCTATTCGAAGCGCGTATAAAGGTAATATTCAATTACATCCAGATATAGCAAATGCCCTTCTTTCTCAAACATTACCACAGGAAGAAAAAGAAGAAGAACCTTCCGTTCAAGTGGATGTGTTAACAGCGAGAGAAAATGAAGTATTGCAGCTATTGGCGAAAGGGATGAGTAATAAAGAAATCGCTTCTGTTTTAGTTATTACAGAAAAAACGGTAAAAGCTCATATGAGTAGTATTTTGAGTAAGTTACATTTATCCGATCGCACACAAGCAGCATTATATGCAGTGAAAAATGGAATTGTATAAGACAAAAGTCGTAAGACCTAGTTCGCCTTTAGAAGGTGGACTTTTTTTATGGAAAAATACGTCTATGTGAGGACGTAATTGTCTTGATATAAAGATAGAATATATTTGTAAGCAACAGCAATTACAAGGGAGTACCCTTTTTCGTAAGTGATATATAACAACATAAGAGTGAGTATTAGGAGGAAAAACAATGGCAACAGTTTTATTTGTAAAAGCAAACAACCGCCCAGCGGAACAAGCAGTAAGTGTGAGATTATACGAGGCATTTTTAGCAAACTATAAAGAAGCACATCCAAATGATACAGTAGTAGAACTTGATTTATATAAAGAAGAATTACCATATGTAGGCGTAGATATGATTAATGGTACATTCAAAGCAGGTAGAGGATTTGATTTAACAGAAGAAGAAGCAAAAGTGGTAGCAGTTGCTGATAAGTATTTAAATCAATTTCTAGAAGCTGATAAAGTAGTTTTCGGTTTCCCATTATGGAACTTAACGATTCCAGCCGTATTACACACGTATATTGATTATTTAAACCGTGCTGGTAAAACGTTTAAATATACACCAGAAGGTCCAGTTGGGCTTATTGGAGATAAGAAGATTGCGTTATTAAATGCACGCGGCGGCGTATATTCTGAAGGACCAGCAGCTGAAATGGAAATGGCTGTTAAATATGTAGCAAGCATGATGGGCTTCTTCGGCGCAACAAACATGGAAACAGTAGTTATCGAAGGACATAATCAATTCCCAGATAAAGCAGAAGAGATCATTGCAGCAGGTCTTGAAGAAGCGGCTAAAGTAGCAAGTAAATTTTAATTAAAAACATAATCGTCACTCGAAAAAACAGCATTAACATTTACATGTTAATGCTGTTTTTTTATATTAATTTGTAGTTTCGTTATGTTTAGGAAGCGGAAATGCATTGCCAATTGCCGCAGCCCCGAGCATCGGTAATAATAAATTGAGCGGGAAAAACATGAGTAATAGTAATGTTATAGCTATTGGTTTTCTTAATGCATAGCTTGAAATAGCTGTCGTGACGATGGCTACGGAAGATATTGGATCTATAGGCAGAATAGAAGCTATAGCGTATCCAATACTTGATCCAGCAAATATAATGGGGAAAATATGTCCGCCGCGCCAACCCGTATTTAAACAAACGGCAGTAATACATAATTTTAAAACCCCTGAAAGAAGTAGTACCCAGAAGGATAAATGGCTCCATTCAACGACTAAATCTTTTAATTGATGTTCCCCTGAAAATAACGTATACGGGAGGAAAGTTCCAGTAACCCCGAGTAAAATACCGCCGATAATTCCAAGTGATACTTTGTATTCCCTGAAGGGGTGGATTAATTTCTCTAATGCGAATTCTAATTTGAAATAAAAGAAACCAACTATAGCACCAATGCTAGCAAGTGGTAGAAAGGCGATCCATTCATTAAGAGCAAGAGACCCTTCCCCGAAATCAACAATAAAGGATCCACGATTATCGAGTTTACTAAGTAATAAGTAAACGGAAAAACCGGCAAAAGTGGTAGCTAAATATACAATTGCTTTTTTTCCTTTCGAAAATTCATTAATTTGTTCACCCTCATTTTCATTCGGAGCTAAGTAACCGAATAATGGTGCATTAAAAATGACACTTAAAGTAGCACCAATTCCAACCTCTGTTAGTTCATTCATTCCCTTTAAAGCAAATTTAAAGCGATCTCCTACCCATGTACAAAGTCCACCGATAATTCCAACAAGTGCAGCTTCTGGTCCTAAGCTAGCTCCAAATATTAAAACGATAAGCGCAGTTAAAGTAGCTTTATGTACAAAACTGTATTCAATTCTACCTGTTTTTTTATATTCAGCCATCACTTCCGGCATAAGACGTGGATATGTACCGAAGTATTTTTGTGTTAAACCAACGAGGATACCACCGATGATTGTTACACAAATGGTGTAATAAGGAGGAGAAGAGAAAATAGTAGGTAAGTATCCCCAAATAAAGTGAATTCCGATATTTATTGTAACTAAAAATAACCAGACTGTAGCTCCTACTATAGCGCCTAAAAGAATGCCATATAGGACGAGTATATAGTGCATGTCCTTTTTATTTGTCATGTTGTACCTCCGTTATGTAAGTTTTAATGTAGAAAGGATTAAATATGCTAGTGTGAAATGAATTGAATATATATAGTATCTTTTTGAGGGGTTGGCTTATTCAATATATTAGGGTCTCATAAAAATTTGAAACCAACGCGGTTAAACCACTTATTTAATTCTATATATTGATCGGAGTTTTTAAAAGGTCTTTTTCAAATGAATATGGAATATATTTCTTTTGTTGTTTAAATTAAATTACTTACATTTAATTTAGAACATTCAGAAAAACTATTTGACATTAGGAAATTATTGCTATAAAATCAACGGTAATTGCATAGTCTTATCAAGAAAAGGTGGAGGGACAGGCCCGATGAAACCTTGGCAACAGCCGTATAACGGAATTGTGCCAAATCCTGCAGGTAATAATCCTGAGAGATAAGAAAGAGCCTTAGAGCGTGTCTTCAAACTGCTCCTTTCTTGTTTTCAGGAAAGGAGCAGTTTTTTATTTTGCATTAAAAGAAAGGAGAATGAGAGATGGGAGAATCATGGGGGAAAGGAACGATTTGTGTGCAAGGTGGCTATACGCCAAAAAATGGTGAGCCGCGTGTTTTACCACTTTATCAAAGTACAACGTATAAATACGATACGTCAGATGATTTAGCAGCACTATTTAATTTAGAGGCAGAAGGATATATATATACGCGTATTGGAAATCCTACTCTAGCTGCATTTGAGCAGAAGTTATCAGATTTAGAAGGCGGTGTAGGGGCTGTTGCAACAGCTTCTGGGCAGGCAGCTATTATGCTTGCGGTTTTAAATATTTGCAGTAGTGGAGACCATTTACTTTGTTCTTCAACTGTTTACGGAGGAACGTTTAATTTATTTGGAGTGAGTTTACGCAAGCTTGGCATTGATGTTACGTTCTTTAATCCTAATTTAACGGCAGATGAAATTGCGGCACTTGCTAATGATAAGACAAAACTTGTTTATGCAGAATCGTTAGGAAATCCAGCAATGAACGTTTTGAATTTCAAAGAACTTTCAGCGGCAGCAAAAGAATTAGAAGTACCTTTTATCGTTGATAATACATTGGCGACGCCTTATTTATGCCAGGCATTTGAATATGGGGCAAATATCATTGTCCATTCCACAACGAAATATATTGATGGCCATGCAAGTTCTTTAGGCGGCATTGTAATAGACGGAGGGAACTTCGATTGGACAAATGGAAAATACCCTGAGCTTGTTGAACCGGATCCGAGTTATCACGGTGTAAGCTATGTTCAAAATTTTGGAGCAGCAGCGTATATTGTGAAAGCACGCGTTCAGTTATTAAGAGACTACGGAAACTGTATGAGCCCATTCAATGCATATATTAGCAACATTGGCCTGGAAACATTGCATTTACGAATGGAGCGTCATAGTGAAAATGCTCTCGAAGTTGCTAAGTGGCTTGCTAATCATGATCGCATTGAATGGGTGAATTATCCAGGGCTAGATAGTAATGAAAATTACTCGTTAGCACAAAAGTATTTGAAAAAAGGTGCTAGTGGAGTTTTAACATTTGGTATTAAGGGTGGATTAGAAGCAGCAAAAGAATTTATCGCAAATGTAAAACTCGCAACTCTTGTAACGCATGTAGCTGATGCAAGAACTTGTGTAATACATCCCGCTAGTACGACGCACAGACAATTAAGCGCAGAAAATCAGCGTTTAGCTGGCGTTACCTCTGATTTAATCCGTTTATCGGTCGGTATAGAAGATGTTTCTGATATTATTGCAGATTTAGAAGCAGCGCTAGTCGGAGGCAAACAACATGCCGATCATAATTGATAAAGATTTACCAGCTCGCAAAGTATTGCAGAAGGAAAATATTTTTGTAATGACGAAGGAGCGAGCAGTAACACAAGATATACGTGCTTTGAAAATTGCTATATTAAATTTAATGCCTACAAAGCAAGAAACAGAGGCGCAATTACTTCGTTTAATTGGAAATACACCGTTGCAATTAGATGTTCATTTACTTCATATGGAATCGCATCTGTCTCGCAATGTAGCACAGGACCATTTAACGAGCTTCTATAAAACATTCCGTGATATTGAGAATGAAAAATTTGATGGACTCATTATTACAGGAGCACCAGTTGAAACTCTTTCTTTTGAAGAAGTAGATTATTGGGAAGAGCTTGGACGTATTATGGAGTATTCAAAAACAAATGTAACATCTACGCTTCATATTTGCTGGGGGGCACAAGCTGGTTTGTATTATCACTATGGTGTGCCGAAGTATCCTCTTGCGGAAAAAATGTTTGGTGTATTTGAACATGAGGTTCGCGAGCAACATGTGAAATTGTTACAAGGGTTTGATGAAGTGTTTTTTGCTCCGCATTCTCGTCATACAGAAGTACGAGAGAGTGATATTGAAAAAGTGAAAGAATTAACGTTATTAGCCAATTCTGAAGAAGCGGGTGTTCATCTTGTTATTGGGCAAGAGGGAAGGCAAGTTTTCGCACTCGGACACAGTGAATATAGTTGTGATACGTTAAAGGAAGAATACGAACGGGACTGCCAAAAAGGGTTAAATATTGATGTGCCAAAAAATTATTTTAAACATAATAATCCAGATGAGAAGCCACTTGTTAGGTGGAGGAGTCATGGGAATTTATTATTCTCTAATTGGCTGAATTATTACGTGTATCAAGAAACCCCTTATATATTGTAAATAATGATTGTGTAACACGTGGTAGCGTTTTATTTGTAAAGATTAACCCTTATTTTTCCGAATGTTCAAAATACATTGTTTTTCAGATTTTTTGTCTATATAATGGCATCTAAACACAATTTTTGAGGGGTGGACAGTATTATGAAAGAAATTCAAGTTGGGTTATTAGGTCTTGGGACAGTTGGTAGTGGTGTAGTTCGTATTATTACAGATCATCAAGAACGACTTATACACCAAGTAGGTTGTCCAGTGAAAGTAACGAAAGTGTTGGTGCAAAATATTGAGAAAGAGAGAGAGGTAGAGGTACCTTCTACTCTATTAACACAAGATGTGAATGAAATTTTAGATAATCCTAATATTGATGTTGTCATCGAAGTAATGGGCGGCATTGATGATGCGAAAGCATATATTTTACAAGCTTTAAAAGGCGGGAAGCACGTTGTGACTGCAAATAAAGATTTAATGGCTTTACACGGAGCGGAACTCTTAGCGGTAGCAAAAGATAACAAGGCTGATTTATTTTACGAAGCAAGTGTAGCTGGAGGGATTCCAATTTTACGAAGCATCGTAGAAGGACTTTCTTCAGATCTTATTACGAAAGTAATGGGAATTGTAAATGGAACGACAAATTTTATTTTGACGAAAATGTCAGACGAAGGGAGAGCATATAACGACGTGTTAAAAGAAGCTCAGCAGCTTGGATTTGCAGAAGCAGATCCAACATCAGACGTAGAAGGTTTAGATGCGGCAAGAAAAATGACGATTTTGGCTACTCTCGGTTTCTCTACAAATGTAGAGCTTGGAGATGTGAAGGTAAAAGGAATTACTTCTATTACAGCAGAAGATATTGAATATAGTAAGAGCTTAGGTTATACAATTAAATTAATTGGTCTTGCAAAGCGAGATGGCGAGAAATTAGAGGTTACAGTTGAGCCGACGTTACTTCCAAATGCACACCCTCTTGCGGCAGTGCAAAATGAATATAATGCTGTCTATGTGTATGGTGAAGCGGTAGGAGAAACGATGTTTTATGGTCCGGGAGCAGGAAGCTTACCGACAGCGACAGCTGTTGTTTCTGACCTAGTTGCTGTAATGCAAAATATTAGGCTAGGTGTAAACGGAAATAGTGCTGTAGTCCCGCAATATCAAAAGGTACTAAAAGAGCCAGATGAAATTATTGTGAAAAAGTTTTTAAGACTTCATGTGAAAGACGAAATTGGTGTTTTTGCAAAAATTACATCATTGTTTTCTGAGCGCGGTGTTAGTTTTGAAAAGATTATTCAAATGCCACTTGAAGAGAAAGGGAAAGCAGAAATTGTAATTGTAACGCATCGTGCTTCTCTTGCGGATTATGAGTACATTCTACATACATTGCAATCGTATGAAGAAATAGATTGTGTGAAAGCAAACTATCGAATTGAAGGAGATGCTAAGTAGTATCTCTTCCGATAAATAGAAAAAACCCTATTAAGCGGCTTGCTTAATAGGGTTTTTTCTATTTAAAATCTGCGTACCAACTTGAATAAATGCTTGAATAATCCAACCTGTTGTAAAGGATAAGATAATTGTTCCAAAATAGATTGGCCCATCTAATAAGAAGCTTAGTGTTAAAAATAAAAAAGCTAATGAAATTTCTGTTCTTCTAAATGTCCATTTCTTTTTCTCAGCAACAGTTAAAACGAAAGCCTCTTGGGGTGCCGCGCAAAGGTTAGTAGAGACGTAAAGACCAATTCCGGCTCCGACGAATAGATTTCCGCAAATAAGTGTTATATATTTTGGAAGAGAGCGGATAGCGTCCATAATAGTCGTAATAGAACCAACCCAATCAACAAAAAGAGAAATAAGAATCATTGTGACAATTGTGCCGATTGTAATTTGTTTTTTGTCCCAAAAGAGTACGATCAGGGTAAAAACAAAGTTAATCATGAAAATCCAAAAACCAATACTTATCCCGAAATTTTGATATAGTGCAATAAAGAAGGAATCATAAGGGCTAAGTCCAAAGGAAGTAATTGTCGTCATCATATTAATGCCGATGGCGAGAATGAGTAAACCACCAATAAAAAATATATATTCTAATTTGAATCGAAGCATAGTTGTATATCCTTTCAAAATGTATTTGCTAAGAAAGGATATACTGTGGAAAGCTTACCAGGTCAAGCGAGAATTTTTGAGGGGAAGGGGAGAATAAGATGACGAATATAAGAAAGATTGCTGAACTTGCTGGGGTATCTGTTTCAACCGTTTCACGTGTACTCAATAATCATCCGTACGTGAATGAACAGAAACGAAAAGAAATTTTAGCGATTATAGAAGAATTAAATTATACGCAAAATGTGAATGCTATTCATTTAGTGAAAGGAAAAACAAATGTAATTGGCGTTTTATTGCCGCACGTAAATGATCAATATTACAGTGCCATTATTGGAGGGATATCAAAGGAAACCGCAAAGAACAATTATAATATGATGCTTTGCCAGACAAATTATAGCGAAGAAAAAGAGCTTGAAATTTTACATATGTTAAAAATGAAAAAGCTTGATGGAGTAATTATATGTTCACGGACAAATAGTAAGGAAAAACTTGAAGAGTATACAAAGTTTGGTCCAATTGTGATGTGTGAGGAAATAGATTCGAATTTCATTTCAAGTGTACATATTGATTACTACAAAGTATTTTTGCGCGGGATGAAAAGCTTAATAGATGCGGGTCATACACGTATCGGATATTGCATTGGAAGAAGTAATAGCATTAATAGTCAAAGGCGAAAAAAGGCGTATGAGGATTCACTTCAACAGATTGTTGTAACACCGTTAGATGCCTGGAAGTTTAAAGGCTGTTTTACGGTGGAAGATGGGCGCAATGTAGTCAGAGAATGGGCTAGTATGTCTGTAAAACCGACGGCGTTTCTTGTATCTTGCAATCATATTGCTGCAGGAATGGTAACGGAGGCGAAAAAACAAGGAATTCGTATCCCAGAGGATATTACGATTATCGGATGTGATGATCAAGAAGTGGCAAATATATTAGGTATTACGACGATTTCGCATTCTAGTAAAAATGTTGGTGTAAAGGCATTTGAATTATTATATGAAAAGATTAATGATGAGGAAATAGATGTGAAGCATGTAGAGTTATTGCCAGAATTGGTAGATAGGGAAACGACATAATAGAGAAGGTATGAAAATCGCTTTTCGAAAATTCGTTTGGTATAATTATGGACAATCTATAGGGGCTAAAAGGGGTTTTGATATGAGATCAAAATTAGTAAAAGTAATTCTACTCATTACAATTGCGTCTTTCTGTTTATTTGCATACGGTTTTGTTTCGGGTGTGAATGATGTATTAAATCCGAAAGCTTCAAAATTAATTACGAAGACTGACGTAGTGGCAAAAGAGAAAAAGAAAACGGGAACGTTACAAATAGTTAGTTTAGGTGATTCATTAACGCGCGGCGTTGGTGACAAAGAAGGAATTGGCTATATTGGACGAATGAAAGAGGATTTACAAAAAGATTATAAACAAAAAGTTGCACTAACCAATTTGGCAGTTAGTGGCGCAAAAATGCCGGATTTATTAAAACAACTAGAGGGTAGCGGAGCTCAATATTCAATTAAGCAAGCAGATGTAATTGTTTTAACAATTGGAGGAAATGATTTATTCCCAGGATGGGAATCGCTCGGAAAAATAGATTTAGAGACATATCGTCCTGATACGGAAACATTTCAAAATGAAGCAAAGAAAATTATAGAAGAAATTCGTAAATTAAATACAGATAGCCCTATTTTTTGGCTAGGTTTATACAATCCTTTTGAGGATGTAGAAGATTTAAGAGGTTCATCAAATATTGTTGTTGATTGGAATGCTTCTTTAGAGAAGTTAGCATTAAATGATAAAAATGTATATATTACACCGACATTTGATTTATTCCAAAATCGCGGAAAAGATTTATTATACTCCGATCATTTTCATCCGAATGAAGTCGGCTACACATATATGGCAGAGCGATTAGTCCAAAACGTCGTAAGTAAATTAAAACTAGAACAAGGAGGGATAAAATGACGATGATACTTTCCGTACGAGACGTGAAGAAGGTAATGGGAAAGAAGACACTTGTAGAAGACATTTCATTTGATGTAAAACAAGGAGAAGTGTTTGGCTTCTTAGGGCCGAACGGAGCCGGGAAAACGACAACAATTCGAATGTTAGTCGGACTGATTAAAGCGACAGAAGGTACTATTTCTATTGGTGGTTATTCTATTAAGGAAAATTTCAGAGAAGCGATGCGTCAAATTGGAAGTATCGTTGAAAACCCAGAGCTTTATACATATTTAACGGGATGGGAAAACTTAAAGCAATTTGCGCGCATGCTTGGTGATATATCAGATGAACGTATTATTGAAATTGCAAAAATGGTTCATTTAGATGAGCGTATTCACGATAAGGTAAAAACATATTCCCTTGGTATGAAGCAGCGCCTTGGAATTGCACAGGCGCTACTTGGAAATCCGAAATTGCTCATATTAGATGAACCGACGAATGGTTTAGATCCAGCTGGGATTAGAGAACTTAGGGAATTTATACATAAGCTTGTAAAAGAAGAAAATATGAGTGTATTTATTTCGAGTCACTTGTTAAGTGAAGTGCAAATGATATGTGACCGTGTTGCGATTATTCATAAAGGAAAAATGATAACAGTTGCACCTATTGAAGAGTTGATCAAAACAGCGAGTGATCGTGTGGAATGGGTCGTTACACCGGTTTCCAAAGCGAAAGACATGTTAGACGCTGCTGAAGAGGTAGAGGAAGTTAGTATAGAAGATGAGCGTTTACTATGTCGTATGGATGTTGCGTCTATTAGTGTTTGGAATAAGCACTTTGTAGAAAACGAGATAGATGTACATAGCGTCAAAGAGCTTGTATTTACGCTAGAAGATTTATTTATTGAACTCACAAGGGGTGAGCAACATGCGTGAATTTGCGAATCTAGTTTTAAATGAATCAGAAAAGATTTATCGTAAGAAACGGATTGTTGTTGTCATGCTTATTTTAGCAATCTTGATTCCGCTTTTTGTGTATGCTCAGTATCGTGAAATAGAAACAACGCAAAAAAGGCTTGGTACGACCGATTGGAAAGTATCATTACAGCAACAAATTGTTGATTCCCAAAACCGCTTGAACAATTCTAGATTGCCAGAAGAATGGCGTGATTGGCTAAAAGTAAGAGTGGAACAGCAACAATATTATTTAGATCATAATATTAATCCGACTGCACCAGGGGCACCAACATTTGTGAGGGCGTTTATTGAACAAGGAATAACGTTATTTATTCCATTGCTTGTTATGATTGTCGCCATTGATATTGTTTCAGGAGAACGAAGCGATGGTACGATGAAAATGCTTCTGACGAGGCCTATTCGGCGCTGGAAAATACTCCTTAGTAAATATGTGACGATGCTATTTTTCATTTCGCTCATATTGCTTCTTGTCGGTTTATTTGCTTACGCATTATCAGGGATTGTATTTGGATACTCTGGATGGAACTTACCTGTTTTAACAGGATTCGTCATTGATAAGGAGACATTAAATACGAACTTTGTACATCTTATTCCGCAGTGGCAATACATTTTGATGGCTTACGGACTAGCTTGGTTTGTTGCTATCGTTGTCGGAACTATATCATTCATGGTTTCCGTTTTAATTCGTAATACACCAGCCGGCATGGGCGTTATGTTAGCGGCGTTAATTGCGGGTGGCATTTTGAGTTCATTCGCAACGTCTTGGGAAGGTGCGAAATACATTTTTAGTGTCAACTTATCGTTAACGGATTATTTATCAGGAAAACTGCCTGCATTACAAGGGTTATCAATGGGATTTTCTTTAATGAATTTAACGGTTTGGGCAGTAGTATCTCTTATCATTTCATTTGTAGTATTTACAAGGCAGGATATGGTGAATTAATTGGATAGGAAGTGAAGGCATGGAAAACATTTTGCAGAATGATTGGGGACCATTACTGGGGTCAGAATTTGAGAAAGAATACTATCAAGCTTTAGCTAATTTTTTAAAAGAAGAGTATGAGGAGCATGTGATTTATCCAAAGAAAGAAGATATTTTTAACGCTCTTCAGTATACAAGTTATGAAAATACAAAGGTCGTTATTTTAGGACAAGACCCATATCATGGACCGAATCAAGCACATGGTTTAAGTTTTTCGGTACAACCTTGTATTAAAACGCCGCCATCTTTGTTAAATATGTATAAAGAACTGCGAGATGAATACGGTTATGAAATTCCGAATAACGGTTATTTAGTAAAATGGGCGGAGCAAGGGGTTTTACTATTAAATACCGTGTTAACGGTTCGTCAAGGTGAGGCGAATTCTCATAAAGGAAAAGGATGGGAGCATTTCACAGATCGCGTAATTGAGCTATTAAATGAACGTGAAAAGCCAGTTGTTTTCATATTATGGGGACGCCATGCTCAGGCGAAGAAAAAGTTAATTACGAATACGAATCATCATATTATCGAGTCCGTACATCCAAGCCCATTATCAGCAAGACGTGGTTTCTTTGGAAGTAAGCCGTACTCTAAAGTAAATGAGATTTTATCTAACATGGATGAAAAAGAAATCGATTGGCAAATTTCGAATATATAAACGCAAAAAAGGTAGCTAACAATTGTTAACTACCTTTTTACTATTACTGTTCATTTTTTAGTTTTGCATCTAGTACAAAAGTACCAAATGGGATAACTGATGCAACAAGTGCACCAAGTGCCCATAAAATTGTTTTACGGTGTACGATTGTTACTTGAATTACCGCAAAGATGAATAGTACGAATAAAACGCCATGAGCCATACCTGTAATTTTAACAGCTGTTGCAAACCCTGCAAAATATTTTAACGGCATTGCTACAAATAATAGTAATAGGAAAGAAATACCCTCAACTAAGCCGATTGCTCTTAATCGTCCGATTGGTGTAGATAACATGAAGTAGCCTCCTTTAATATATGCTTGTATATAGTAAATTTGTATTCTTTTTCAAAATAAAATAGTCTATTTTGTTTCATTATATACAAAAAGAAACTTTACACTACGAGAATAGTGCAAAGTTCAAAATATAGTCACAAAAGCAATGCAATTTAAATAAAAACCTATTTGAAGTATTTGACTTCAAATAGGTTTTATGAATGAAAATATTAAACAAGCACTTCGCTTTTTAGTACAAATTTCTCTACAACTTTAGCAACACCATCGTTCATATTTGTATCTGTTACATAGTTTGCAATTTCTTTAATATCATCTGGTGCATTGCCCATTGCAACGCCAAGACCAGCGAATTCAATCATTGCCTGATCGTTATAGCTATCACCCATTGCGATAACTTCTTCGCGTTTAATACCAAGTTTTTGGATTAATTGGTTTAAGCTCGTTCCTTTTGTAACACCATATTCAGTGAATTCTAAGAAGAATGGTTTAGAGCGCATAACGCTTAATTGACCTTCTAGTTGTTTTTGTAGTTTTGTTTCTACCACTTGTAAGTGTTCTGGCTTTTCTACCATTAGAACTTTTACAACTGGTTGTTGTACAGCATCTTTTAGGTTACTTACCGCTACGATTGGCATACCAGTAATTTGACCTTCAATTTCGGTATAAGAGTTATTTTCTTCAGTTATAATATCGTCACCAATGTATGTATGAATCCATACATTTTCTTCTTTACTAATATCATATAAACTGTGAACGATTTCAGGAGATAATGTACTGCTGAATAATTCTTCATCCGTTTTGCAGTTAATGATTTTTGCACCGTTAAATGAAAGAATAAAGCTTCCATATTCCGCTAAATGTAATTCCTTTGCAATCGCACGCATTGCGAATGTTGGGCGCCCAGAAGCAAGTACAACTTTAACTCCTTGCTCTTGTGCTGTCATTAAAGCCTCTTTCGTACGAGGTGAAATTGTATGGTCATCGCGTAATAAAGTATCATCTAAATCTAAAACAATCATTTTATAAGTCATATAGAAAATTCCTTTCTTTGTTGGAATAGAAATAAATTTTTATGAAGATAGTGGGGAATATATAGTAAGACATCGAACCTCTTTACATGAAATTAGGAGAAGTTCTGCATTGTTAGTATAAATTATCATGAGCGTATTGCCCATGACAATTTATCCCGCTATTTGCGGGCAGTAAGACTCCCACCTCAAAATTCAGCTGGAGCAACGAAGTTAGATGGGAGATCCACTGCCCGTAAATGCCCTATTGGTGTGGGCTAATAATCAGTGGGGATGAACAAAACCCCCACTGATTAAAGTTTCACTTTATCATTATCGTAACAACTCTAAAGATAGAGTGCAATAATGGAAGTTTTCCAATTTACGATAGTTGTTTTTCGTGCGAACGAGAAAATAGTATTTCCAGCAAGATAGCCATTACAGATCCAAGAACGAGACCGTTACTTAAAAATGATGCTAAAAATGGTGGCAGCGTAGAAAACGCTCCGGCTGGAACGAACATAACTCCGATTCCTGTAAAGATTGAAAGACCTGCTACTTTAAATAATTGTTCTTTATTTTGTACAGTGTCATATTCACGAAAAGCGAGACCAATCATGCTTGCAAATACAGGGTAAATCGCAGCATACCCAACTGCAACGGGGATTGCTGCAAAGAATGAAGTAATCTTCGGGAATATACTAACAAGAATGATAAAGCTTGACCCTAACATAAATGGAAGGCGCTTATAAATATTTGTCGTTGCAATAAATCCTGCGGATCCAGAAATGGCAACAGGACCAATGGCTGAAAACAGACCGCCTAGCAATTGATTTATTCCTGTTATAATGCCAGCTTGTTTGAAGCGATCTGGAGCAGAATCTTCTTCATACTTTGAAACAACCTTTTGTACAACGCGAATACTTGCTAACATATTTGTTAGAAGTAATAGTGTGACGAAAACTACCGTAATTGCCATGTTCCATTCAATGCGGGGCATTCCGAAAACAAATAGAGATGGAAGACGAATTATATCTGTCACAGGTGTTACTGGATTAGATAATCCGAAGCACGCGAATAATATCCAGCCGCAGACGATACTAAAAAGAACGGAATATTGTCCAATAATAGGTAGCTTCATAATGAAAAAAGATAGTAAAATAACAATGAGTGAAAGAATAAATACCTTTGGCTGTACTTCTGTATGTTGTCCATCAAGGCCAAACATGCCTTTTAAGAAGGAGCCACTAAGTTGTGCGACAAGAAGGAATAAATACGTTCCAATTACTGTCGGTGTAAAGTAACGAACTAGTTTATCGATAAGTCCAAAAACACTAAGAATAATACAAATAATTCCGCTTAGTAGGAAAGCGTACTGAAGGACCTTAAGTGTTTCATTGCTTGATCCAAATAATACGACGCCTAAACTTGCATACAGGGAGAAAATTCCCCACCAAAGGCCTGCGGGACCTTCTTGAATAGGAAGTTTATGACCGAATATAGCTTGTAGTAGGCCGGCAAAACCGAGAACAAATAATGTCCTTTGTACAAACGCGATAGCTTCAGTACCATCGAGGCCGTAACTAGTTGCGACACTAATTGGTACAATAAGACTTCCAGCTAAAATAAATAGTGCCCATTGTAAGGCAGAAAGAAATAGCTTCATTATATCAACCTCTTTCATAGATTCCGTTTCTAGTATATAGGTATTTCATTTCCTTTGGCAAAGATTGTAGATAGAGAAAAGAGTTGAAATATAATATGAATGCACGTAAGCAATTATGGATAGCAGTTATATGTATGACCTTTGTTGTAATTCTAGGGACGCTAGGATTTATGACAATTGAAGAAATTAGTTTGTTTCAAGCATTTTGGATGACGATGATTACTGTATTAACGGTTGGATATGGTGATGTAGTGCCCGTAACACAGGCAGGGAAATTTTTTGCGCTCCTTATTATACCTGTCGGCGTCGGTATCGTTACGTATGCAATGGGGGTAGTAGCAGCTATGATCATTGAGGGTAACTTATTTCATGCAGTGCGGAGGAAGAAGATGGATAAACAAATAGCGCAGTTACAAAAGCATATTATAGTATGTGGTTGCGGAAGAGTAGGGCTTCAAGTTGTACATGAATTACAGGAAAAGAAAATCCCATTTGTAGTTGTGGATAAAGATGAAAGTATATTCGAACAGGAAAAGCTTTTATATGTACATGGGGATGCAACTGAAGATCAAGTGTTACATAATGCGGGAATTTCGAAGGCAGCGGGTCTAGTGGCTATCGTAGCAAACGATGCTGAAAATGTATTTATTACATTAACGGCAAGAGGGCTTAATGGTGCAATTAAAATTGTAGCAAGAGCTGAAAAACCAGAAACAGAAGAGAAATTACGGCGCGCTGGTGCAAATAAGGTTATTAATCCATCTAGTATGGCAGGAATTCATATCGCAAAAGGTATTGCGAATCCGTTAACAGTTCATTATATTGATACAGTATTGTATGGAATAGAACAATCCTTTGTAATTGAAGAAATTCAAGTTGGTAAAGACTCTATCTTAGCCAGTAAATCGTTACTAGAGAGTAATGTGAGAAATCAATTTGATGTAACAATTTTAGCGATTTTAAGGGATGGAGATATTATCCATAATCCAACGGGGCAGGAAAAACTACAAGAACATGATATGATAATAGTATTTGGTTCGGTGGAGAAACTGGGGCAATTTGAGAAAGAACTACAAAGTAAGAGGTGACAAGGAATGCAAGTATCTAGTGATAAGATTTTAAATAAAATGGCGAATGAAATTGCAAAGGCAAAAAGTAGTGAAGGACAACAATCAAAAGAACACTTATTAGTTGTACGTGCTTTATGTGATTTATTATTGGATGAACAAGTGGAGCCTTCTACGTATAGAGAACCACAAGTTCAAACACAAGTAATCGGGTCTCAGCCTATGACGACAGTTCAACCAGTTATGCCGGTTTCTGGAGAAAAAGTATATATAAAAGAAAAGGATGCAAACGGTAAATCTTTATTTGACTTTTAAAAGTAAAATCGTTTGGCTTATATGTAAAAATTGCTTATGATAAAGGTAAAAAAGGGGAATTAAGATGAAAATTTTCTTTTTACTAGGTTGTATTGCAGCGGGACTATCTGTTGCATTAGGGGCTTTTGGAGCACATGGTTTAGAAAATAAAATTTCTGCAAAAATGTTAGAAGTGTGGAAGACGGGCGTTACATATCAAATGTTTCATGCAGGTGGCTTATTCGTAGTTGCTCTATTAATGGACAAAATGCAATCATCACTTTTAAGCACGGCGGGTTGGCTTATGGTAGCTGGGATTATTATGTTCTCAGGCAGTCTTTATGCATTAAGTACAACAGGTATTAAATTCTTTGGCCCAATTACACCTCTTGGTGGTGTAGCGTTTATTGTGGCGTGGATTTTAGTCGGAACTGCAGTTGTAAAAGGGTTATAAAAAAACAAAAGCTGGCATCCGCCAGCTTTTTTTTATGGTCTTGGAGCATAAGTTGCTTGTTGACTAGGTAAATACGTAATTTCTCCTGGGAATTCTACATAATCTAAGTAAATCATTAGTAGTAAATAACGCTTTCCAGATTTCGGTTCACTAATAACGATATGATCACGGCCAGCTGCCTCGATAATCCCTGTATAAGATTGTGTACCAAGCGAACTACCACGTTCATAAGTCATTACAACTGTAGCTGGCTTACCTTTGTTTAAACGAAGGATATTTTCGATATACGATTGCTCTAGTGGTAACATCCCTTGAGAAACTGCAAGTTGAGCTTGAGCAGCTTGTTGTTGCATTGCTTGCTGTTGTTGCTGTTGTTGTGGGGTCATTTGTTGCGGTTGTACATAAGTTCCAGATGGTTGATAAAAACCTGTTCCGTAGTACGGGTTTTGTTGCTGTGCCATTCAAAAATCCCTCCTCATTTTCATTCCTTAATATACGCCTGGACAATCTCCACCAGATGGTTGGAAGAAGCAGTGCTTTTTAAAGCGACCAGAATTTTGCTGATCATACCAAGTTGGTGGGCAAGGGCCTTCAGGTCTAAAGAACCATAAGGCAAAGTTGGCGGGCCAAAAACGTTGTCCCTGAATAGTCCGTCTTGCCAATGCGATATCTTGTTCTCTCGCTCGTTGATAAAAATACCCTTTTTGAGTTGCCTCAAAACCACCAGGATTTTGATAAACCATTTGACGTAAATTACGTATTTTTTTAAAATCTAAACAATTTCCGCGGACACGATTTACCCCAACGTTTCCAACCATTAACATCCCTTGTTGGCCTTCTCCTTCGGCTTCAGCACGCATCAGTCTAGCTAATAACTTTACATCTTCTTCGTTATATGCGATAACACCCATTATGTGTCACCTCTCTTTTTGGAATGCCTTGTAGAAAGAGGTTCATTTCTAGATGAAGTGTGGAACAATTACTAGTTCATACGTATGAGAAAAAGGACGCAGATATGACAACCAAACGAAGTTTTACATCTAGAGGGGAAAATAAAAAAAGCTAGCGGGAGCTAGCTTTTCATCATTAAAATACTTTAGACCATAAGTTTGAGAAGAAATCGCCAATTGAACGCATTGTTAATACGAACCAATTTGCTTTTTCTACTTCTTCAGTCGTTTTTGCAGTAACTTTTATACTTTTATTTCCGTCTAAGAAACCATATTTATCAGTTGGTTCTAAGACGATTGAACCTACCTTTGCATATTTCTTAATAGGAGCAACTAAATGCCCATCTTCAGCAAGTGATTTATCTGCTTCAGTAGAAATTTTGTAAGGTGATTTGCTACCTTTTGCAGTAACTACTGTCACTTCTTTTTCTGGTGCAACTGTTACGTAGTCTTCTTTTCCTTTTACTACAGAAATTTTGTTGTTTTTATCTATTTTTAATTTCTGTTTTTCGAAGTTATTAAATCCATACTCAATTAATGCGCGAGATTCTGTGAAACGTTCGTCCATTGATTTCGTTTTAATAATAACAGAGATAAGACGTAAATCACCGCGTTTTGCTGTAATAGTGAATCCATATCCAGCGGTATCAGAACTTCCTGTTTTTAAACCATCTGCTCCTTCATAAGAGAAAGCAGCACCTGGTAACATCCAGTTCCAATTTTCCATACGAATTGGTTTCGGATGATTATCTGGGAAGTTTCTAAATCTTTGTTTTGTATCCTCTAGCATTTCTGGATACTTTGTAATAATTGTTTTTGAAAGAATACCCATATCGCGAGCTGACATGGAGTTTTCTCCATTCGGATCAGTTCCTTCAGGATGTTTTCCTTTTAAATCAGCGTTGTTTAACCCTGTAGCGTTTACGAATTTATATTTCTTTAACCCTAGTTTTTTCGCATGTTCATTTGCAAGATTTAAGAAGTTCTTTTCACTTCCTGCAAGTAATTCTGCTAAAGCAATACTAGATCCATTCGCAGAGAAGATAACGATAGAATGATATAATTCTCTTACAGTATACTGGCGTCCCTTTTCGAACGGTACGTTAGAGAATTCATTGTTACGTGAAACTTCATAAGCGTAATCAGAAATGTTTACTTTCGTATCCCAAGTGATTTTTCCTTCTTTAATTGCTTCTAATACGGCATAAACAACAATTAATTTTGACATACTAGCGATAGCTAGTAGTTCATCTGGATTTTGTTCATACAGTATTTTTCCTGTATCTGCATCAAATAGAAGTGCAGCAGCTGCCTCTATATGTATTTTTTCTTCCGCATGGGATGTTGTTACTCCTAAGGAAGAAAATGACAATAGAAACAATAGTGAAATAGACAAGATTTTCTTCATATACATTATCACCTTCGCATCGTTATTAGCATATAGCTCGTACCATTTTAGCATAAATTCGGATGTGAAAAGGTTACAATCTTACAAGAAATTTGAAAAGAATTTGTCGATTTTTGTTCAAATTTGCAGAGAAAAGAAGGTTTTTGCAGGTAAATGTAGAGGGTAATAAAAAAAGGAACGAATTTCGTTCCTTTTTTATATTATATGTGTAAAAATGTTGTTACTTTTTCGCTTGGTAAAATGTTTCCGACAAAGAATGTTCCAAATTCACCGTAGCGAGCACTTACTTCATCGAAGCGCATTTCATATATAAGTTTCTTAAATTGAAGAACATCGTCAGCAAATAATGTTACGCCCCACTCAAAATCGTCAAATCCAACTGATCCTGAAATAACTTGGCGCACTTTACCTGCGTACTGGCGACCGATTTTGCTATGACTGTACATAAGTTTCTTACGTTCATCCATAGGAAGCATATACCAGTTATCATTACCTTGGCGACGCTTATCCATTGGATAGAAGCAAATGTGATTTGCTTTCGGTAACTCAGGATATAAGCGAGCTAAGACTTGTGGGTTTTGGTATGGGTCTTCATCAGCTGGAAGATAGTTGCTTAGTTCAACAACAGATACGTAAGAATATGCAGGAACTAAATATTCAGCTAATGTTGTTTTATTTAATTCTGTTTCGATTTCATTTAACTCTTCCATTGTTGGACGTAAGATCATAAGCATAATATCTGCTTTTTGACCAACAACTGTATACATTGCATGACTGCCTTTTTTTGCAGTAGCTACTTCGTTCCATTTTTCAACGACATTTAAAAATTCAGACACTGCTTGTCCGCGTTCGTCACTAGATAATGTTTTCCATGCTGCCCAATCAATAGAACGTAAATCATGTAAACAATACCAGCCATCTAACGTTGTTGTTGCTTCACTCATTCTATTCACCTCAGTTAATGATATTTTACACGTTAACTATAGCATATATAGGATTAAAAACATCTACATAAAGTTTCGGTGCATAAAACTGTCACATTTATATTTACTGAAAAACGGGAGAAAATAAGGCTTAAGTAGGCTTTATTTTCCGGCTGAATTTTATGAAAATATAATCATTTTCATTTTATCTATTTTTTGGGAGCTATAAGTTTAAAATATAGCTGAAAAGAAGTATTCTTAAAGGTAGATTAGTTTTTAACATTTGTAGGAGGGTTTATTCGTGAGCAATTTATTTACAGCAGTAAAAGAAAAAGTTCAAGGAAAAGGCATTTCTATCGTACTTCCTGAAGGAACTGATGAAAGAATTTTAGGCGCTGCAGAGCGTTTAGCAAAAGAAGAACTAGTAAAACCAATTTTAGTTGGTAATAAAGAAGAAATTAGCGCAAAAGCTGCTAGCATGAACTTAACATTAGCAGGCGTTGATATTTACGATCCAGCTACATACGAAGAGATGGATGCAATGGTAGCATCTTTCGTTGAACGCCGTAAAGGTAAAGCAACAGAAGAAGATGCTCGTAAAATTCTTAAAGACGAAAACTACTTCGGTACAATGCTTGTATACATGGGCAAAGCACAAGGTTTAGTAAGTGGTGCAGCTCACTCTACAGCTGATACAGTTCGTCCAGCACTTCAAATTATTAAAACAAAACCAGGCGTTACAAAAACTTCAGGCGTGTTCATCATGGTACGTGAAGAAGAGAAGTATGTATTCGCTGATTGCGCAATTAACATTGCACCAAACAGCCAAGATTTAGCTGAAATTGGTATCGAAAGTGCAAAAACGGCTGAACTATTCGGCATTGACCCACGCGTTGCTATGTTAAGCTTCTCTACAAAAGGTTCTGCGAAATCTCCAGAAACAGAAAAAGTTGTAGAAGCAACTCGCATTGCAAAAGAAATGGCTCCTGAATTAGCTTTAGATGGAGAATTCCAATTCGATGCTGCATTCGTACCATCTGTAGCTGAGAAGAAAGCTCCAGGTTCTACAATTAAAGGTGATGCTAACGTATTCGTATTCCCAAGCCTAGAAGCTGGTAATATCGGCTACAAAATCGCTCAACGCTTAGGTAACTTCGAAGCAGTAGGACCAATCTTACAAGGCTTAAACATGCCTGTAAATGATCTATCTCGTGGATGTAACGAAGAAGAAGTGTATAAGTTAGCTTTAATTACAGCAGCTCAAGCACTTTAATTCTATAATGAATTAATATGAAAAAAGACCACCCTATTTCTTTTGAAATGAGGGTGGTCTTTTTTATTTTTCTAAACCAAGTGCCTTATTATTACGGTCAATAATACGTTGTAAATTCGTCTCATATAAAGGAACTTCATCTACTGTTAGCTGAGATGGTGTTAACTTTGGAGCGAATTGTTGCAGTGTTTTTAAAAGGCGCATCATTAAATCTTGCACTGTAATTGTTTCGCCAAGTAATTCAGATAGTGAAGCCATCGTAATTGGCACAATTTCAGGATACGTAAATCGTGTTTCTTCTCCTTGAATTGCTATGTTGTAAAAATCACGAACGAGTGCGGCACGCTCAGATCCGCTTCCTGTCGCACATAAGTAAATTTGTACAGCAACGCCTCCGCGAATACGACGCTGAGAAATACCAGCAAATTTTTGATCGCGAATGCTCAAATCATAGCTACCAGGACAATAAGAACCAACAATTTCTTTTGCCTCGATAGTAACATCGTAATCTTTTAACATTTCCTTAATTAAATGCCACATCGTATCGTATCCAAGATCGATGTCGATACCTTTTTCTGTTTCTTGGAATAAAAGTGATACGTTTAAAACACCTTCATCAAGTACGACAGCAAGTCCACCAGAATTACGAACGATAACATTGAAGTCGTTTTCTTTTAAAAAGGAAATACCTTCTTCTAAATGTGGTAGGCGTGAATCTTGAATGCCAAGAACAATTGTATTGTGATGAACCCAAGAGCGCATTGTTGCAGCGGATAGACCATTTCCAATACTTGTGCATAACGTGTCATCCATTGCGAATGACTGCAATGCATGGAATGTTGGTCCTAAACTAGACTGATCCGCAATACGCCACTCTGGCTGAGATAAAATCGAACGGGAATTGCTCATATAACTAACCCCTTATTTATAAAATGACAACCTCTATTATAGCAAAAAATGAAGAAAGGGGTTTTCTCGGATATAAAGGGGGATTTTGAAGTGAAAGAATAAAAAGGATGCATTGCATGCATCCTTTTTATTCTGCAATTTTTTCTAAGTTACCGTTTCGATCCATGCGGAAAGATGTTTGTGAGCGTTCCTCATCATCCATTACTGCTAATTTACGAGCACGGTTCATAATATTCATAAGTGTTTCGTAATCCTCTTGTACAGTATGAGATTGTTGTTCTAATTTTTCTAGTTTCCTTTCTAGTTCTTCATTTCGCAAGATTTGCGCTTTAATTTCTTGTTTCAATCTCGTATTCTCGTTTTCAAGAGCTGTTACTTTTATATTTGAAGATCCAACTGTTTGTAAAAAGTAAATAACATCTTGCATTGTTATTGAGCTTTTTGGAGCAGGGACAGTCGGCTTTTGATATGGAATAGCTTCTGTATATTGAACAGCTGTTTCATACGGTACGTGTTCTTCATAATCAGTTATCGCCTCTGAAGCTGGTGGTGTATAAAGCAAACGTTTTTTTGCCTGTTCACCGCCCGCAGCACGCATTTTATCTTTACGATGTTTTTTTGCTAGTTGAAGAGCTTGTTCATAGCTATAGCGAACAACAGCATTCCAGCGGAAACCACAAGCAGCAGATGTGCGATTTAACTGATCACCTACTTCTTCAAATGCATTTAACTGAGTACTTCCTTCTCGAACATGGCGAAGCACCGTTTCAGCAAGTAATAAATCGTCCTCGTCTGTCCAAGCATCTTGTCTTACTTTCATAGATTCAACTCCCTTTCTTTTTATGAACTTCCTATTTTTATAATGGGCAAAAAAATGAGCTTTTATACAAAGCTTTTAAAAATATGGTAGATTTCAATGAAGAGAAGAAAAGTGGCTATGAATGATGGGAGCTTTTGAAGGAGAAAATATAAATAATAGGTAGCCTTATATAGGAATAGAGCTACGCGCGGACACTTGCAACAAGCTTCAAAGAGCGGTAAAATACCATTTAGTGTTTATTTTTAAATGTACTTGTGAAAAGTTTAAAATAGAGGAAGTGTTATATATAATGGGAAACGAATTTCGTGTGTGTGATGATTGTCAGGCAACGAACGTTAAAACGTTGATTCCGAAGTTAAAAAAAGTAGATTCATGTGCAACGATTGAGGTTGCATGTCAGTCTTACTGTGGCCCTGGTCGTAAAAAATCATTCGCGTTTGTAAATAATCGTCCAGTTGCGGCTCCAACAGAAGACGAATTAATTGTAAAAATTGAAGCAAAGTTAAATAAGTAAGAAAAAGAAGAGTGAACAGGTTACTCTTCTTTTTTTATGTCCATAAGATAGCGCTTTGTATGAATTCGTATTTCAAAATAATGGTTGACAGTCTTTTGACGTGGTAGGTAGAATAGAAAGTGTCTGATTCTGAGAATCATTATCATGAGAATGTCAATTCACCTAATTTTTTTATTATTATTTGAGAATAAATTTCATTTTATTAAATATATGTTGTTGGTTAGGATGGTTGAGGGATGGAAGCGAGCGCAAGGAGTATAGAACAGCAAGATGTGAATGTTAAAGAGATTAAGAGCAGACCGCTCGTTGCTTCTATTATTTTAATAGCAGGCACAATTTTGTTAGCTTTAAGCATGGCAGTTTCTATTTCGTTTGGTGCAGCAGATATTAGTTTAAAGACCGTTTGGCAAGCTGTATTTCAGTTTGATGGGTCTATAACGCATCATAACGTAATTCAAGAACTTCGTATGCCTAGAGCAATAGGGGGCGTAGTTGCAGGTGCCTTTTTAGCGGTATCAGGAGCAATTATGCAAGGTATGACACGAAATCCACTTGCATCCCCATCGTTAATGGGGATTACAGATGGTGCAGTATTCGGGATTGCAATTATGTATGCATTCTTCCCTAATTCACCTTATTTAATGTTCGTTATCGCATCTTTTATTGGAGCTGCGTTTGGAGCGAGCATTGTATATGGTATTGGGTCTTCTTCACCAGGTGGATTAACGCCTGTGAAATTAGCTTTAGCTGGTGCAGCAATTAGTGCTTTATTAGGGGCAATTTCATCTGGAATTGCATTGTATTTCAACCTTGCCCAAGAGGTAAGTATGTGGAATGCAGGCGGTGTTGCCGGAGTGAAATGGCAAAGTATTAATATGTTAGTACCGATTGGCCTTGTTTGTCTCGTCATAGCAATTATGATGTCGAGATATATTACAATTTTAAGCTTTGGTGAAGAAATTGCGATTGGACTTGGTCAAAATACGACATTAATTAAATTTATCGGAACAGTACTTGTTCTTGTATTAACGGGTTCTGCGGTTTCTATGGCAGGATCAGTTGGATTTGTTGGACTTGTAATTCCGCATATGACTCGTTTCCTTGTAGGCTCAGATTATAGATGGGTTATTCCATGTTCTGCAGTCTTAGGTGGATTGTTAATTGAATGTGCAGATATGTTATCTCGCGTTATTAATCCACCATTTGAAACGCCAATTGGAGCAATTACAGCGCTAATTGGGGTGCCATTCTTCCTCTACTTAGCACGTAACGAAGGGAGAGGAAAAATGTGAGGACGAGCGTCTTAACAAAAAAGAACGTTTCTATTTTAACGATTTTAGTAGGATTAATCGTTGCTATATTTTTAATAAGTTTAAATACAGGAACATTTAAAATACCTCCAATAGATGTATTAAAGTCATTGGTTGGATTAGGTGCAGAAGATCAATCTGTCATTTTATTTGAATTTCGAATGCCACGTATGGTTATTGCTATATTAGTTGGTTCTGCGTTAGCTATGTCAGGTGCAATTTTGCAAGGGTTATCACGAAATCCACTTGCTGATCCAGGTATTATAGGTATTAACGCTGGAGCGGGATTAACAGTTGTTGTATTCGTCTACTTTTTCTTTGGAAAAGTTGGAACTGGTACATTCTTATCTGTATTTATCCTTCCATTCTTCGCACTAATTGGTGCGATATTAGCAGCGGTTATTATTTATTTACTAGCATGGAAAGACGGTGTTTCATCCACTCGATTAATTCTTGTTGGTATCGCTGTTGCAGCCGGATTTGGTGCTGTTAGTTTAATTTTTTCTATGAAGATGACATCTAATGATTTCCGCTTTGCAACAATTTGGTTGGCAGGAAGTTTATGGGGAACAGATTGGAAGTTCGTATTAAGTGTACTCCCATGGATGGTTATTTTCTTACCACTTGCCATTAGTAAAGCGCACATATTAAATGTAATGAATTTAGGCGACTCTACAGCAGTTGGCCTTGGTGTAAACGTAGAAAAGGAAAGACGTAAATTATTATTTATTGCAGTTTGTTTAGCTGGTGCATCTGTTGCTGTTGCGGGCGGAATCGGTTTTATCGGTTTAATGGCTCCGCATTTAGCGAGAAGCCTCGTTGGTGGTAAACATCAAATTATGTTACCAACGGCTGCATTAATAGGAACGTTCTTGCTTTTATTTGCAGATGTAATCTCAAGAAGTGTGTTACCAACTTCAGAAATACCGGTCGGTCTTGTTATTTCTGTAATTGGCGCACCATATTTCATATATTTACTTATGAGGACAAAATAAAGGGAGGCTTTTTGTATGGCAACTTTAGCAGTTGATGCGGTATCTGTTGGCTATAATGAAGGGTTAATTATAGATGGATTAACAGTTGAAATTCCGGAAGGGCAAATTACAACGATTATTGGACCAAATGGTTGTGGGAAATCTACATTATTAAAAACGGCTTCTCGTATTTTGAAAGCAAAACGAGGTACTGTTTATCTTGATGGGAAAGCAATTGAGAAACAGCCAACGAAAGAAATCGCAAAGAAAATGGCGATTTTACCACAAACTGCAGAAGTGCCAACAGGCCTTACTGTGTTTGAACTTGTTTCATATGGACGTTTTCCTCATCAAAAAGGATTTGGAACATTGAAAGAAGAGGATTATCGCTACATTCATTGGGCACTTGAAGTGACGGGGATGACAGAATTCGCAAATCGTCCAGCAGAAGCTTTATCAGGTGGTCAGCGTCAACGTGTATGGATTGCGATGGCTCTTGCACAAGGAACAGATTTACTTGTGTTAGATGAACCAACAACATACTTAGATATGGCTCATCAACTTGAAGTATTAAACTTACTGAAGAAGTTAAACAAAGAAGAAGGCAGAACGATTGTTATGGTTATTCATGATTTAAATCATGCTTCTCGTTTCTCTGATCATATGATTGCATTAAAAGCTGGGAAGTTAATGAAACAAGGAACGCCAGATGAAGTTATGACAAGTGAAACGCTTCGAAATGTATTTGAAATCGAAGCTCAAATCGTTCCATGTCCAGTAAACTGTAAACCAATTTGTTTAACATACGATTTAGCGATGATTAATAATCAATTGCGTAAAAAAGCGTAATTAATAGAATTTCCCCCTCTTAAAGAGGTGAGAGGGGGAGTTCTAATGGACGTTGAGCTTCTGACCCATGGATGGGAAGTTGAACGCCCGTTAGAACGGGATATAAACAACAATTAATGAAAATATATTAATTAATTGTTGTTTTCGTTTCTTATAGTTACATGCAAATTATAAGAGAAATACAGCTAGAAGGAGTGGGAATATGAAAAATTTTAAAATGGCACTATTAGCAATGGTACTAGTTGTTACTTCTGTACTATTTGCAGCTTGTTCTAACAAAGAAGAAGAAAAGAAAGCAGATGCGAAGGATACGAAAACTGAAGAGCGCACTGTACAACACGCAAAAGGGGAAATTAAAATCCCTGCAAATCCAAAGAAAATTGCTGACCTTAGTGGTTCAACAGAAGAATTATTAATTTTCGGCATGAAACCGATTATTACTGCAAATACAACACAAGAAAAAATTGATGGACATATTGCAAAGAAATTAGAAGGTGTGAAACCAGTAGGTTCTGCTTGGGGCGATAAAATTAACATCGAGGCAGTAGCTGCTGCAAAACCAGACTTAATTCTTGTAAACAATCGTCAAGAAAAGATTTATGATCAATTATCTAAAATTGCACCAACAGTTATGTTAAAAACTCCATTAGACCAATGGCGTCCAAAATTCGAAGAAGTAGGTCAAATCTTCGGTAAAGAGAAAGAAACAAAAGAATGGTTCAAACAGTATGATGAAAAAGCAAGCAAATTACATGACAAAATCATCGCTAAAACTGGTGATGCAACATTCATGAAAATGGCTGCATATCCAAATGCTTTCCGTGTATACGGTGACTACGGTTACGGTAGCGTAATCTTTAATGACTTAAAATTACCAGCAGTTAAAGGTACACCAACTGATAAACCGCTAGTACAAGTACAAAAAGAAGCTTTAATCGATTACAACCCAGATTACTTATTCGTATTTACAACTGGTGACGGTTCTCAGCGTCTAAAAGAATTCCAAGAAGAATCAATTTGGAAAAACATGAACGCTGTTAAAAATAATCACGTATTCACAATTAGCAATGAAGACCTAAACAAAGGATACTTCCCACTAGGTAAAGAAATGATCCTAGACGAAGTTGCTGAATTTGTTTTAGGAAAATAATATATAAAGAAAAATCACTTTTACGTCGGTAAAAGTGATTTTTCTTTATATAACAGGAATTAATATAGTCTTTCATTTCTTTCTGTTTCCTATATCGTTTATAATATATAGTAAGAATGCAGTAAAGAAAGGGGGATGTCGGAAAGTGGTATATTTAAACGACAAACTCAGCGAAACAAAAGTGTTTAAAGACCCAGTACATAAATATGTGCACGTGCGTGATCGCGTTATTTGGGATTTAATCGGAACGAAAGAATTTCAACGCTTGCGCCGTATTAAGCAGCTTGGAACGACATTTTTTACATTTCACGGTGCAGAGCATAGTCGCTTTACTCATTCGTTAGGTGTATATGAAATTATTCGTCGTATGATTGATGATGTGTTTGATGGCAGACCAAATTGGAATGCTGAAGATAGATTGTTATGTTTATGTGCTTCATTACTTCATGATGTTGGTCACGGCCCATTTTCTCATTCGTTTGAAAAAGTATTTTCGTTAGATCATGAGAAATTTACGCAAAAGATTATCGTTGGTGATACGGAAATTAATCGTGTATTAAGCCGTGTGGATAAAGATTTCCCGCAAAAGGTAGCAGATGTAATTGCGAAAACATCTACTAATAAATTAGCGATTAGTATGATTTCAAGCCAAATTGATGCTGATCGTATGGATTATTTATTAAGAGATGCATATTTTACTGGTGTAAAGTATGGGAACTTTGATATGGAACGTATACTGCGTGTCATGCGCCCGTATGGTAATCAAGTTGTCATTAAAAATAGTGGTATGCATGCTGTAGAACATTATATTATGAGTCGTTATCAAATGTATTGGCAAGTATATTTCCATCCAGTAACACGTAGTGCAGAAGTAATTTTAACGAAGATTTTACACCGAGCTAAATCACTGCATGAGAAGTATTATGCGTTTAAATATCATCCTGTTCATTTCTATTCTTTATTTGAAGAAGAAGTAACAGTAGAGGACTATTTAAAGCTAGACGAGAACGTAATGTATTATTACTTCCAAGTATGGCAAGACGAAGAAGATCCAATTTTAAGTGACTTATGTCGCCGTTTTATGAATCGAAATTTATTTAAATATGTAGAGTTTACAGATAAACACGGTTTAGATAATTGGATGGAATTAAGTAGCTTATTTAAAAAGATTGGACTAGATCCAGAGTATTATTTAGTTGTTGATTCAACATCGGATTTACCGTATGACTTTTACCGCGCAGGAGAAGAAGAAGAGCGTCTGCCAATTTTACTTCTTATGCCGAACGGGGAACTTAGAGAGCTTTCGCGTGAATCGGATATTGTTGAGGCGATTACAGGTAAGAAGCGAACGGATCAAAAGCTATTCTATCCACATGATTTAATCTATGAAGATGGAAGAAAAGGAAAATATAAAGAGAGAATTATCGAGTTGTTAGAAGGAAAGAAATAAGAAGCAGCTAAGAGCTGCTTCTTATGAAAAAACTTGAAATTATTTGTCGCTTAAGCGTTTTCCGCCAACTGCATAATGGTTTTTAGACATTTCTTCGATGAAAACAACGATGTTTTCTTCAGGAGCACCAGTTGTTTCGCTTACTGCTGCTGTTACTTTCTCAGCAAGAGCTTTCTTTTGTTCTTCTGTGCGTCCTTCTAGCATTTTCACTGTTACGTATGGCATGTACAATCGCTCCTTTTATGTAAGTTACACTCTTATTATAGCGGATTATGAGGAAGAACAATCGGAAAAACAAATAATTTCTTTTTTGGACATATTGAAGAGGAGATGAACTATGGATCAGTTATTTAGATATCCGTTGCACCAAATTCCATTGGTAGCAATGGCGATTATTATTGCGCTATCTGTGCATGAATTTGCACATGCGTATGTTGCATATAAATTTGGAGACGATACAGCAAAGAAACAAGGACGGTTAACGTTATCACCGATGGCTCATTTAGATCCTATCGGGATGATTGCTGTATTGATTCTTGGATTCGGTTGGGCAAGACCGGTGCCTGTTAATCCGTATAACTTTAAAAGACCGCGTCTTGCGGGAATATTAGTTTCTATTGCGGGACCGATAAGTAATCTTATTTTAAGTGCAATTGGTTTAATTATTTGGTATAGCTTAATAACATTTGGAGCGTTAGATGCGATGCCACCTGCAGTAGCAGATACGTTAAGTCAGTTCTTCCAAATTTTCATTGGGCTTAATATTGTTTTACTTGTATTTAACTTATTACCGATTCCACCACTTGATGGGTATCGCGTTGTGGAAGATTTAGCACCAGCAAATATTCGTGCGAAAATGACACAGTATGAAAAGTATGGATCAATTGCGTTATTAATTCTTGTTATTACACCGCTTAGCAATTACACAATTCAGCCTATTTTCAATGTAGTTATTCCGTATGTATTAGTATTTTTACAAAGTATCATTGCGCCTATTTTCGGGCTCCTATAATTATTAAGTGAGGAGGAATTTACATATGACAGAGAAAAAGAAAAAAATCGGTTTTAATATCGTGAAGAATGACTCCACAGATGGACATGGTGGATTTGGTGTTGGGGCATTAAGCCTAGAAAATATTTCTCCTGTATTTGTTGATGTATTAGAGAAAACTGCGTTCGTTGATATCGGTGCGATGCATGCACGTAGTACAGTAGAAAAAGGAATTAAGTTTTTAACAAATAAAGATGAAGTTCCAAACGGAAAACCATTTTGGCTCGTTTGGGTAACGATTGAAAGAACACCAAACGGTGCATATTACGCAGGTGTAACTGCTTGTGAAATGACAGTTGATCGTGAAATTCGCCGCGGATATAAATCACTTCCAGAGCATGTAAACAAAATGGATAAATCACTAAAGCGTTACATCATGATTGATCATATGGATGAATCATCTAAAAAAGTACTTGGTACATTCTTAAAAGAGCATAATGAAGCAATTTGGAACGAATCTAGTGAAGAATTGCGCCACGCATTATTAGGTGAATAAAAGAAAAGGATGTCTCATTAGTCGATTTTTGACTAGTGAGACATCCTTTTTATTTTTTGAATAGGACTATGGGATATGAAAATATATCAGCGATTCGACAAGGAATATCAATAGCCTTCTTTCTTACCACGGGAGATATTTTTTCCACCAACCCGTCTTTTTCTTTTCTTCACTAACCTTTTCGAACTCTTCCTTACCATCAACGTGATCCATACAGTACTCTGTTGGCTCTGTACCTTTTGCGAAGTACATTTTCACAGAAATGGGACAATTTTTTGTAGCAATCTTACCGTTTTCAGGGTTAACATCGACAGCAACAACATCTGTTGGTTGTTTGAACTCTTTTTTAGGCTGTCCATCTAATCCTTTTTCCATCGTATCGGTCCATATTTTTTTCGCGTATCCTTGTTCTGCTACATTTGAAATGGATTTAGGTTGATCGTATCCAATCCAAACCCCTGTTACAAGTTGCGGGGTAAATCCAATCATCCAACTATCAGTTTCTGTAGAACCAGATTTCCCGGCATATGTTCTTGATAGTTTTGATAACATCGATTGACCGGTCACAGCGGCATAACTGCTTAGTTTTTTATTAAACATACCTGTCATCATTTCTTCCATCACAAAAGCTTTGCTTTTATCTAGAACTTGTTTACTTTCTAAATGAGCATCGTATAGCATATTTCCTTCATGATCAACGATGCGCCTTATAAAGATTGGTTTTACTTCTTTCCCGCCGTTTGCAAACATGCTATAAGCATTGACCATTTCAATTGGTTTTACAGGAGATGTGCCGAGGGCGAGAGACGGAACATCTTTTAATGCGCTAGTGATGCCGAATTGCTTCGCTGTTTTTGTAAGAATGTCTTCGCCTAAAAATAAATTCGTCTTCACAGCATATACGTTATCAGAAACAGCGAGTGCTTGTGCCATTGTCACAAAATCGTCTGCATAATAGTTTTTATAGTTTTTTGGTTTATACTTTGAAACACCGTCACCTAAAGTGAATACCGTGTATTCGCTTTTTAAGCGTGTAGCAGGGGTGAATCCTCGTTCTAAGGCTGCATAATATAGGAACGGCTTGAATGTAGACCCGGGCTGACGAGCGGCTTGTGTAGCCCTGTTAAATTGACTCGTATTATAATCAGTTCCACCAACAAGGGCAGCCACTTCACCCGTTTTTGGATTCATAGAGACGAGGGCAGTTTGGATGTTTGTTGTTTCAGGTATATGATTTTTTACAGCTTGCTCTGCTACAGATTGTAATTTAGGGTCTAGCGTTGTATAAATACGCAAACCACCTCGCTGTAAGGCTTGCTCATCTAATCCGATATCACGAAGAAGGGAAGCTTGTACAGCATCTTGGAAATAAGGTGCAATTTCTGCAACTTTTTTCGTATCCAATGAGGCAAAAGTAAGTGTTTCTTTTTTTGCTGAGGCAGCTTGCTGTTTTGTAATATACCCTTGTTCTACCATTTCATTTAGTATGAGAGATTGACGCCCTTTAGCACGCTCTTCTTTTAAAAAGGGAGAGTAGAAACTAGGTCCTTTCGGAATGCCTGCGAGCATACTAGCTTCTGCTAATGTTAATTCTTTTGCAGTTTTATCGAAATACAGGCGGGAAGCAGCTTCAATTCCGTAAGCACCATGCCCGTAATAAATTGTATTTAAATACCCTTCTAAAATATGATTTTTATTATAGTTCACTTCAAGACGAACGGTATACATTGCTTCTAATAGTTTACGCTTCCACGTTTTATCATGATCTAAGTATAGGTTACGAGCATACTGTTGTGTGATAGTACTAGCACCTTGTACTTTTGCCATTGCTTTTAAATCGGCAACAATGGCACCAGCAATGCGCTTCATATCAAAGCCATGATGTTTGTAGAATCGTTGATCTTCAATAGATAGTGTCGCCCCTTTTACATAAGGAGAAATTTCATCGAGAGATACATTATAGCGTTTTTGCATTTCATTACTTTGTCCTATAACAGTGTCATCATTAGCGTAAAAGATACTCGTTTGCGGAACCGCAACAGGGGGAGGTCCCATAATTTTTGCAGCTATAATGATAATAAAAAAGGAAAAAACGAAAAAAAGAACACAAGAAAACATTACGGTGAAGAAAAGACGTTTATATTTTTTAAGTTTTGGATTCATAGTTTGATCCATCTTTTTCAGCCCCTCATTAATACAAGCATTATTGTATTAGTATTGAGGGTTTTCGTTTATTTTAAACAATGAAATTTCCAAAATAAAAAGAGCCCCTTCATTTAAGAAAGGAGCTCAAAAGCACGCGCTGGCCAATCGGTAATAATAACATCTACGCCATAATCAATCATAGTTTGTAAATCTTTATATTCATTAATGGTGTAAGGACGAAAAACGTATCCTTGCCCCTGTGCTAATTGGACGAACTCTTTCGTTAATAATTGAAAGTTTGGATGTAATCCAGTTGCCCCACGTTTTTTTGCTTCAGCAATAGGATCTGCAAGTGGTGTATCGTACAAAATCGCTCTTGGAATTTCTGGAGCAATTTCTGCTAATAATGAAACGGAATCGTGGTTAAATGATGAAAATGCAATTTGATTGGATAGATGATATTCACGAACGAGAGCGACGACCTTTTCTTCAATAGTTGGATAGTGAATAACATCTGTTTTTAATTCAATGTTAAGTTGTAAATTTGTTGTAGAGAGCCAAATAAATACTTCTCGTAACGTTGGGATTTTTGCTTCATGGAAAGAAGGGCCTTTATGGCTACCAGCATCTAAAACTTGTAATTCTTCTACAGTTTTCTCAGAAACAAGTCCCACGCCATTTGTTGTACGGTCCACTGTTTCATCATGAATAACAACTAGTTCACCATCTTTTGATAGATGAACATCAAGTTCAATTCCATGAGCACTAATGCGTTCAGCCTCTTGGAAGGCAATCATCGTATTTTCTGGGTGTGTTCCTTTTACCCCGCGATGAGCGAAAATAAGTGGTTTATTCATGTGGAAATCTCCTTATCATCTCTTTTCTTTCATTATGAAACTGCTTTGAGAAAAATACAATTCATATGACAAACATTTACAAAAGTATAATAGTTGCATAATAGTTAACGTTAACGTAAAATGTAATAATCCAGTGAAGGGAGGAATACACATGTATAAAATTGATGAAGTAACAAAGCAAGTCGGTTTAACAAAGCGTACACTTCGTTATTATGAGGAAATTGGTTTAATTCATCCCCCAGAACGCAGTGAAGGGAATATTCGCCTGTATACAGACGAGGACATTGCAAGAATTAAAAGGATTGTGGAAGCGAAAGAAGTGCTAGGAATTACGCTTCAAGAAATGCAACATTTCTTATCGTTAAAAGAAAGAATGGAACAAAGAAGAAATAGTGAGAATCCGCGTGACCGTGAAGTGATTCAAGAAATTAAAGAGATGCTTGAAGAACAAGTGCAAACGTTAGACGAGAAAATGGAGCAAATGCATCGCGTGAAGGCAGAGCTAGAGGATAGTTTAAGCCGTGCAGTTACATTTTTAGAGAATACAAAAGGAGAGTAATCAAAATGGAGAGCAAACAAAAATTAGGGAGATTGATTACAGTGGTGGCTACCTTCCTTGCCTTTTCAGGTATAGGGGTAGTCGACCCAATCTTACCAAGTATTGCTGAACAAATTGGTGCATCGCATTGGCAAGTCGAGATGTTATTTACATCATATATTTTAACGATGGCAATTATGATGTTACCAGCTGGAATATTTGCATCAAGATTTGTTGATAAACGAATGATGACGATTGGTCTTGCGATTGTGACTGTATTTGCATTTATATGTGGTATATCGCAAACGATTGCTCAATTATCTCTTTTCCGCGCTGGGTGGGGATTAGGAAATGCGATGTTCTTCGCAACAGCGATGACATTATTAATTGCATTAAGTAAAGAAGTTCATGAAGCAGTAGGACTATATGAAGCAGCCATTGGTTTAGGGATGGCAGGTGGACCATTATTAGGCGGAATATTAGGTGGACATTCTTGGCGTTACCCATTTTTTGCGACGAGTATTTTAATTTCCTTAGCATTTATTTTAGTTTTCTTTTTTGTAAAAGAACCGGAGCGAAAAGTGAAGCGTAAAGCAGCAGGCATGGGAGAATTACTTAACTTGGTGAAATATAAACCGTTTATGCAAGGTGCCATTTCAGGGATGTTATATTACTACGGATTTTTCGTCGTTTTAGCCTATTCACCACTTATTATGCACTTATCTGCTATTCAATTAGGATTTGTATTTTGTGGATGGGGATTAGCGCTAGCTTACGGATCAGCAATTTTAGCACATAAGCTAGAAGGTAAATATGAACCGAAAACAGTGTTGAAGGGTAGTTTACTCGTATTTGCGATGTTATTAATTGCACTATTCTTTGTGAAAATTATGTGGTTACAAATCGTATTAATCGTTCTATCTGGATTAGCATCAGGATTAAATAATGCGTTATTTACAAGTTATGTAATGGATATTTCACCTTATGAAAGATCTGTTACATCAGGTGTTTATAACTTCGTTCGTTGGTTAGGAGGCGCGATTGCTCCAATTTTATCAGGAGTCATCGGTCATACAGTTTCGCCGCAAAGTCCGTTTTTAGTCGGTGGAATTGTTGTGTTAGTCGGTTGCGTTATGATCTTAATTCCAATTCGTAAACCGGTAGAAATAGAGACAAAAGCCCTTTCTTAAGAAAGGGTTTTCTTTCCTATTACAGAGCAAACCTTTTTCGCATATATGTTAGAACCCTCTGACTAAAATATATTTTCGGTATTTTTGTACTTTTAACTATACTTTTTGGATGTTTTGTTTTATTTTTGTTAGGGGACATTAATGATGTCCCTATTATAAATTTGCAGCGAAAGGCGTGATTGTACGATGGAACTATGGTTCACTGAAAAACAAACAAAGCATTTTGGAATTACGGCGCGTATTAACCGCACATTACATACGGAGCAAACAGAATTCCAAAAACTTGATATGGTTGAAACGGAAGAGTTCGGAAACATGCTTATTTTAGACGGCATGGTTATGACAACAGAAAAGGACGAGTTCGTTTATCATGAAATGGTAGCGCACGTACCTTTATTTACACATCCAAACCCTGAAAACGTATTAGTTGTTGGCGGAGGCGATGGTGGTGTTATTCGTGAAGTGTTAAAACACCCAAGCGTGAAGAAAGCAACTCTTGTTGAAATCGATGGAAAAGTAATTGAGTACTCTAAGCAGTACTTACCATCAATTGCAGGTGCATTAGATAATGAACGTGTAGAAGTAAAAGTAGGAGACGGTTTCCTACACATCGCAGAAAGCGAAAACGAATATGACGTAATTATGGTAGATTCTACTGAGCCAGTAGGCCCAGCAGTAAACTTATTTACAAAAGGCTTCTACGCTGGAATTTCAAAAGCGTTAAAAGAAGATGGTATTTTTGTTGCCCAAACGGACAACCCTTGGTTTACACCAGAACTAATTACAACTGTATTTAAAGACGTAAAAGAGATTTTCCCAATTACTCGTCTATACACAGCAAACATTCCGACGTATCCAAGTGGACTTTGGACGTTCACGATCGGATCTAAAAAACATGATCCATTAGAAGTAAGTGAAGAGCGTTTCCACGAAATCGAAACGAAATATTACACAAAAGAATTACACAATGCAGCATTCGCACTACCGAAATTTGTTGGCGATTTAATTAAGTAAGAAAATCGAGTTCGAACAAATAAGGTGCAAGTAGTTCATTTAAGGTGTTTGTCCAGAAGACTTGAACATGCTAGCTACTTGCACTTCTGTAAAGAAAATCGTCTTCTTATCGTTAAAAAAGAAGACCCCGGTAAATCGAGAAAGAGGAGCAGTACGCTCCAAATTTGAGAAATAGTGAAAGGTTGGGATACCTTAAGTTCCACACAAGGAGGAAAAGAGTATGCGTTTTGATGAAGCTTATTCAGGTAAAGTATTTATAAAAAGTCATCCAAGTTTTGAAGAGTCAAAGGCGGTTATTTATGGGATGCCTATGGATTGGACAGTAAGTTTTCGTCCAGGATCTCGCTTTGGCCCTGCACGTATTCGTGAAGTATCAATCGGTCTTGAAGAATATAGTCCGTATTTAGATCGTGAACTAGAAGAGGTAAAGTACTTTGATGCGGGTGATATTCCATTACCATTTGGGAACCCACAGCGCAGCATAGACATGATTGAAGAATATGTAGCAAAACTATTAGATGCCGGTAAGTTTCCACTAGGTCTCGGCGGAGAGCACTTAGTGTCTTGGCCAATTTTTAAGGCAATGGCAAAAAAATATCCGGATTTAGCAATCATCCATATGGATGCTCATACTGACTTACGTGAGTCATATGAGGGAGAGCCTTTATCCCACTCTACACCAATTCGTAAAGTGTGCGATTTAATTGGTCCGGAAAACGTATATTCTTTCGGTATTCGTTCTGGAATGAAGGAAGAATTCGAATGGGCAAAAGAAGTAGGTATGAACTTATATAAATTTGACGTATTAGAACCGTTAAAAGAAGTATTACCGAAACTTGCAGGACGCCCAGTCTATGTCACAATTGACATCGACGTATTAGACCCAGCTCACGCTCCTGGAACAGGAACATTAGAAGCTGGAGGTATCACATCTAAAGAACTATTAGAGTCCATCGTAGCAATTGCAAATTCAAATATAAAAGTAGTCGGAGCAGACTTAGTAGAAGTAGCTCCAGTCTACGATCATAGTGATCAAACACCAATCGCAGCAAGTAAATTCGTGCGGGAAATGCTGCTCGGTTGGGTGAAATAAAAGCGGAAGCGGCTTGCTCAGAATCGCAGGTCATTGGAGCACTCGACCGAGAAGCGCTTTTGGCTTCGAAAGAGAGTGTGAAATGGCCGGAGATTCTAGCCGTTGTAGCTGGATAGAGTAAAGGCCTCCTAGACGACTAGGAGGCCTTTACTTTTGTCGTTATGTGTCGGTAAGTCGATATATTTAAAAAACCGCTGGTATAATTTCACTTATCGTTACGAGACATCAAAAAAAAGCTATTCTCAAACGATGAGAATAGCTCTTTTTCTTATGCAACTTTCTCTTCCGAAGTAATGCCGCGAATTTCATCAGCAGAACGGATTGGATATTTGCGGAACACAATGGAACCGACGTATCCAACGATGGTGGTAACGATTCCACATAATATGGCAGCAATCGTTACTTTTATTACATCATTAAATCCGAACAACACGAGAAGTCCTGGAATTGGTGATGCTGTCCCTGGTGCATTATTAACGAGCTGGAATAGCGACGTAATAATACCGGCAAGCGCACCGCCAACAAAGTTTGTCATATAGATAGGAATTGGGTTTGCTGAGACAACATCGGCTTGTGTTAACGGCTCGATTGCCACAGCGATTGTATCTTTCTTTGAACAGATTTTTAGTCGTTTAAAGAAAATGAAGTTCATTGGGGCAGAAGCTGCTACGGCAAGACTACCAATTGCCATTGGTAAACCAGTTAATCCAAGCATTGCAGTTAGTGCCATAGAACTTAATGGAGATGTAGAGATAACTGTTATTAATCCACCAAGCATAATACCCATAATGATAGGACTTTCTGTAGTTGCAACTGAAATCATAGAACCGATTTTACCGAGTGTTGCGTTAACGAGTGGATCCATAAGCATGGCCATTCCACGTGAAATTGGTGCGGCAATAAATAGAATTGCTAAAAATTCTACACCAGCTGGTAATTTCTTTTCGAGAAATTTCACGACGAAAGCACAAACGTATCCAGCGAAAAATCCTGGTAAAATACCGAACCCACTAGTAGCTATACCGATTAAAACAGCGTATACAGGTGAAACACCGATTGCTAATGCTACTAAAATTGCCGCGGCGACACCGCTCATACTACCAGATGCTTCTCCTACTGATTGTAAAAAGTCATTATGAAACATTTCTCCACCGATATAACGGTGAAATGCTTCAATAAGAAAACTCGCGATTGCTGCATTAGCTAAAGCACCCATTGCTTTCATTCCGTAAGGAGCACGGTAACTAAAAAGTGTAAATAGACAGAGTACAACAAGTAATAGTGCTAAACCTTGCAAGATAGCCATTTGAAAACTGTCTCCTTTGATTGTTGTAATAAAAATTCGTATCATTCAATAATAATATAAAAGTTTGTTAAACGGAAAAACTTTTTGCCCGGAAATTGCTGTAAGGTGAAAAAGTCTTACAATAATGTAAGGGAAGTGTAAGACATTTCGATGGAGTATAGTATGATTTTTTTCGTATAATACAGGTATAGACATACGGTTAGTGAGAAAGAAGTGCAAACAGGAGGCGCATTTATGAAATTGGTCATTAAAGTTTTAGCTGTGTTCGCCATTATTTTAGGGGGAACAGCATATTATTTAAACACAAAAACAGAAGGGGTACATGCTTTTGTAGACAACTTCTTTTCAAATAAAGAAATACAAGATTATTATGCAGTTATAGATAAAGGTGAGAAAAAAGATGATGAATATTTGTATACATTTAAAGGGTATACGGAAGACGGAAAGCTACAAATTATTAAAAGAATAGTGAACCGTGAATTGCATACAGGTGATTTTATAAAAATTTATGCAAAGGGTATGCAAGGAAAAGGATGGGCTGAAATCCCGAAAGAATCAATCCCGCAAAAGGCATTACAAAAAATAGAAAAAGTTTAAAAGGAGCGAACAAATCGCTCCTTTTTTAATTCGTTAAAATTGTAATAGATGTGTTCTTTGTATTAGAAGTGATTGTTGCTCTTCCGCCAATGGGAAAAGTGAAAATAGGAGTTGTATGCCCAAAACTAGCATTTGCAATGATAGGTATATGTTTAAGTTCTACCTTTGAAGCAATCATTTCTTGAATGTCTGCTATCGCACATTCTGCTCCTTTTTGCATTCTTCCTATAACAATGCCTTTTACATGTTCAAAGTCAGGTTGCTGCATAAGAGAATGTAAATATCGATCAAAAGTTTTAAGGGTAGCTTTTTCTGTTAAACTATCCTCTTCAAGAAATAAAATTTTGTCCTGTAAGTTAGGCATATATGGCGTACCTTGTAGTAAATTAAATGTGCTCATATTACCACCAATAATATCTCCTGTAGTTTCTCCTTCTTGAATTGAAACATATCCTTCATTTTTAATAAATTCTCGATTTTCCTGATCAATATACCAAGAATCATCGCTCCATGTTTCAGCCGGAAATATTTCAATAGGCTCATTAGAAGTTAAGCATTTTAAAAAGTAATCGGTCGTATAATCGAGGCCTTTCTCCATTCCAAATGAAGAGAAGTGAGGACCTGAATATGTAACTAAGCCTGTTTTAGCATAAATCGCGTTAGTTAAAGCGGTAATATCAGAATAACCGCAGAAAAACTTCGGATTTTCTCGAATTAAATCATAATCGAGATGTTTCAATAAACCGTTAGAGTTGTATCCGCCAAGTGTCGTCAAAATTGCTTTTACATTAGGATCTCTAAATGCTTCATGAAGATCTTGAACTCGTGAAGCAATAGAGGATGAAGAAAAGCGATCTATTTCTTCAGCATTTTTTGAGAATGTAACGTGAAAGCCCATATCGGTTAATCTTTTTGTGGCAAGCTCTCGGTTCGTATTTGAGACAATACTTAAACTACAAGATGGTGAAATAACCCTTATTTCATCACCTTTTTTTAATTTTGTTGGTATCACCAAATTCACCCCTTTAAAGTGAAAGAATATTTAGATTTAAAAAATATTTTAACATATGAAATAAAGTGAAGGTGAATTATTTTTTGAAAAGGAGTTTTCCTGATTTTTCAGCAGACAGACAGAGTCTTTTTTTGATATGATAGGAAAAGTGATTTATTATAAGTAGTATTTAATATCTATAACATTTGAAGGGTGTGCAAGACGTGAAGAAACAACTTGCAGGCTTGCCGGTACACGTTCATTTCGTAACAGAAATCCGTGAAGGGGCGAGGAAGGAAACCGTTGCTTTTGAAGCAAATGGTCAATACTATGTAAAAGGTCAAGGTACATATATAACATTCCAAGAGTCGAACGAACAAGGCGAAGTGAAAACAATTATTAAAATTCAAGATGAACAAGTTCTCATTATGCGTTCAGGTGCTATTTCTATGCGTCAGACGCATGTGAAAGGTGAATGGACAACTGGTACGTATACGAGTGAACTTGGTACGTTTGCATTGCAAACGAAAACTGATAACGTTCTTTTTAAATGGTCGGATGAAAAGAAAAAAGGACAACTCTTCTTAACGTACGCATTGCTTCTAAGTGAACAAGAGGCTGGCAGATATACAATTACAATTAATTTGAAGGAGGCAAAGTAATGAATTCTTTAGAACAAGTAAAAGAATTGATTAAAGAAGAAATTCAAGCTGCTGTATTAAAGGCAGAATTAGCGACAGAAGAACAAATTCCAAACGTTGTATTAGAATCGCCAAAAGATAAAACAAATGGTGACTTCTCTACAAATATGGCAATGCAACTTGCACGCGTTGCGAAAAAAGCACCTCGTATGATTGCAGAAGAATTAGTTGCAAACTTCGATAAAGCAAAAGCTTCTATTGAAAAGATTGAAATCGCTGGTCCTGGTTTTATTAACTTCTACATGGATAATAGCTACTTAACAGACTTAATCCCAACAATCGTTAACGCTGGTGAAGCATACGGTGAAACGAATACTGGTAAAGGTGAAAAAGTACAAATTGAGTTCGTATCTGCGAATCCAACAGGCGATCTTCACTTAGGACATGCACGTGGTGCGGCAGTAGGTGACACTTTATGTAACGTATTAGCAAAAGCGGGATACGATGTATCTCGTGAGTACTACATTAATGATGCTGGTAACCAAATTCATAACTTAGCTCTTTCTGTTGAAGCTCGTTACATGCAAGCTTTAGGTTTAGAGAAAGAAATGCCAGAAGACGGTTACCATGGTGCGGACATTATTGGAATCGGTAAACGTTTAGCTGAAGAGTTTGGCGATCGTTATGCAAAAGCTGATGCAGAGGAAAGCTATGAATTCTATCGTTCATACGGTTTAAAATATGAGTTAGCAAAACTTCAAAAAGACTTAGCAAGCTTCCGTGTTAACTTCGATGTGTGGTTCTCAGAAACATCATTATACAAAAACGGAAAAATTGATCAGGCTCTTGCTGTATTAAAAGAGCGTGACGAAATCTTTGAAGAAGGCGGAGCAACTTGGTTCCGTTCAATGACTTACGGTGACGACAAAAACCGTGTATTAATTAAAAATGACGGTTCTTACACATACTTAACGCCAGATATCGCTTACCACAGTGATAAATTAGAGCGTGGTTTCGGTAAGCTAATCAACATTTGGGGTGCTGACCACCACGGTTACATTCCTCGTATGAAAGCTGCTATTCAAGCGCTAGGTTACGATAAAGAAACACTTGAAGTAGAAATCATCCAAATGGTACAACTGTACCAAAATGGTGAAAAAATGAAAATGAGTAAGCGTACAGGTAAAGCAGTTACACTTCGTGAGCTTATGGAAGAAGTAGGCGTGGATGCAATGCGTTACTTCTTCGCAATGCGTAGCGGTGATTCTCATTTAGACTTCGATATGGACTTAGCTGTATCAAAATCTAATGAAAACCCAGTATACTATGCACAATATGCTCATGCTCGTGTATGCAGTATCCTTCGTCAAGGTGAAGAGTTAGGATTAGCTACAGGCGAAGACGTGAATTACAAACTTGTTACTTCTGAGAAAGAAGTAGAGTTACTGAAAAAACTTGGTGAATTCCCAGCTGTAGTTGCGGATGCAGCGCAAAAACGTCTGCCACACCGCATTACAAGCTATGCATTTGAATTAGCTGCAGCATTACACAGCTTCTACAATGCAGAAAAAGTATTAAACCAAGATAACTTAGAATTAAGTAAAGCTCGTTACGAATTAATGAAAGCAGTACGCACTACACTTCAAAATGCATTAGCAATCGTAGGAGTATCTGCACCAGAAAAAATGTAATAAAGAAAAGAAAAGATACTTATTTTTGTTTAGAAGTGATAACAAGTTGATATAAAGACATCTGATCAGTCTATAAACTGATTAGATGTCAAAAAACAAGACCAACGAAAAGACGTATGGGGGAGAACCTCACGTACGTCTTGATGAGGGGAAACTGACACAGAAAAAGAGATGGCAGAGCTGTCTCTTTTTCTGTGTCAGTTTTCTAATATAAATACATGTGACAAAGATATGTTATGGTGATGAAGTGAAAATAGTAAAATACCAATTAACTATTGATTTTTAGGGACGATTCTAGAATAATAGACTGTTGGGGGTAAGGTTATCAAAAAATCCATATATGTATTATTAGTTGGTGGAATGTTACTAGGAAATGGTGTGATTGTTGTAAAAAACATTGTTACAGCTATGCCAAATACTAAAATAACAATTCATCTAACCAAGTATCTAACCAATTAGTAATTAATCTTGAAAACTTCCAGCTTAGTCAAGAAACTAGGGGGGTATGTTTAAGATAGTACATATAGTACAATTAAAGTTTTCATGATTTGATAAAAAATAATGAAAGGATATAAATCTCTCGGTTTTGATATTATCATCATATATAAGCTCATTTTAATTCTTCGACATAGCCATGGAACCCATTAGGCAAAGTTTTTTTCTCGACACTCATTTATATACTCCAAAAATGAAAAGGCTGAATTTCGTATTTCTATGCGATTTACATGAAATCAGTTGACAATCATACTCTTTTTTAGTTACCCCCAAATTCGGTCCACTGTATTCAAATTTGGAGAATATGACTATCATCTTGCATAGGCAAACAATACTTCATCCAGAGCGTTTTTAATTATATACTGCTGGCGGTGGAACGCTTCTTGTTCTACTTGTTTCGGTGTGTAGGTCAGTTGTGTAACTAAACACAAAACGTTTTAACATATGGCCAATTTCACCTCAACTTATAATGGCAGAAAACGCATCTTCAATAACATCTTTTAGAATACGAGTATTCAAGTATGTTTCACAGTTGTAACTTTCCTCGGCTGATATGCTAATTTCGATTATAGATGGTACTTCTTGTTATTCTTTAGGAGGATAAGTAAGGAAGTTGACCAAATGCATAGTTACTGTGAAGTAGCTCGTTCATACTTGCCAGCAATGAAATTTTTGCATTTATAGAGCGAACGTTTGCATTGGATTTGAAGAAATTTCTAAAATTTCACAGCATAATAAGACGACAATGGCTGTCATGAGCTTTATCGTGATTGCTTTTCAAATTGTCTTCTTCTAGCTTTGAAGTTATTCTGAGGTCCGTTCATGTGTACTTGTAATTTGAATTTCTTTATCAAAATTTGTCCTGTATCTGTTTTTGTTAAACGGTATAGGCCAGAAATAAAATGTCGGAGAAATTAGATGAATCTATATAAGAGTCAAACTTCAAGTTTCTAAATAATAGAAGGGTTGAAAAAAGAGAAAAAGATGATAATAGCTATCAAACGCATTTTAGTAAAGTGGCTTAATGACATTGAATGGTAGAATCTTTGTCATAGTATGCTTGTACCAGGATCTATCTATTTTTAATTTTATAGGAGGATAACATAAAATATGTATTTAAAAAGAGTTACTTCGATTTTTTCGATTATAATGATTTTCATGTTTACTATAGGTCAGAGTTTGCTACCTATAGTAGCAAATGCACAAGAGCTAAACACAGCAGGACTTGTGGATAGTTTTCAGATTGGTAAAACAAATCTAAGTACCACAGAACGGACTAAAGTAACTGTAAACTTCAGTGAAAAAGATGGACTTAGGCTGAAGCCTGGAGACACACTAACATTAACACTGCCTCCAGAATTAAAAGGATTAAATAGCGAGTTTCTATTAAATGACTATGGTACTTGTAAAGTTACAGCAGGTACTGTGGTATGTACATTTAATGATAAAGTGGATACATATGAAAATATTCAAGGGTATTTAAACTTTTTCGTGGAAGCTACTAATGTAGGAACGGATCAAAAGAAAGAGATTGAAACCAATTTCGGTACAACTGTAGATAAGCAGTCTGTAACAATTACCGGTCCAAGTAGTGGTGGTGGCACAGATCCTGGAAAGCCACCGTTTTTTTATAAAACTGGTGATATGAACTCAGGTAAGGACAATGAAGTACGTTGGTTCTTGAATATAAATTTAAATAAAGAAGAGTTAAGTCGTGATATTGTTGTGACTGATAATTTACAGGAAGGTCAAACACTTAATAAGGATAGTTTCTATATAAGTGTAGATGATTATCTAGGTCGTCGATCGTTAACGCTACAAGAGTTTGAAAAGCAAGGTTACGGAACGATTACCTTTACTGGAGACAGATCATTTAAAGTTGTGCTTAATAAGGATAAAGCACGTCTTGCTGCCTTTACGATTGGTTATACATCTACTATAACGGAAGCTGGGAAGAAGCAAGAGTTTTTTAAGAATGATTATACGATTGATTACCAAGTTCTAAACAAAGAACCAGTTACTGAATCGGGTACTCATCCAGTCGAAAATATGACAGCTGGTGGTGGTGCTACTGGTAACAAGGTTCCAAAAGGAAAGCTGAAAATTGTTAAACATATTGAAGGAAATAAAGAAAAAGTAATTCCGAATGTTTCGTTTAAGTTGTATAAAGAGTCTGGTGAACAAGTTGGGGGCGAATATAAAACAAATGAAAAAGGGATAGTTGAAACGCCTCAATTATCACCAGGTAAATATTATGTACAAGAGGTTTCAGCTCCAGACTATATTGATTTCGATCCTGAGAAAAAAGTATGGTTTGAAATAAAATCAGATGATGAAAATGGAGTCGAACTGGATATTCCAAATAAAGTAAAAACCACATCTGTTTCAGGGACGAAGACTTGGAAGGATGGAGACGGAGCAGGTCGTCCAGAAAAGATCAAAGTCGACTTATACCAAAATGGAACAGTGATTCAAACAAAAGAAGTAACAGCAGCAAACAATTGGAAATATGAATTCAAAGATTTAGTTGTATACGATGAAAATGGAAAAGCATACAAGTATGAAGTGAAAGAACAACCGATAGATGGATACACAACAGAAGTAAAAGGTTATGACATTACAAATACAAAAGTGGTACAAACAACAAAGGTAGAAGGAACGAAAACATGGAAAGGCGATAACGAGAAAGATCGTCCAAGTTCAATCAAAGTAGACTTACTACAAAATGAGAAAGTAGTAGACACGAAAGAAGTAACAGCGGCAGATGGTTGGAAATACAAATTTGACAACCTAGCAGTCTATGATGCAAATGGAGTAGCGTACAAGTATGAAGTGAAAGAACAACCGATAGATGGATATCAAACAGAAGTAAAAGGTTATGACATTACAAATACAAAAGTAGCGCAAACAAAAGTAGAAGGAACAAAGACATGGAAAGACGATAACGCAACAGATCGTCCGACAATGATCAAAGTAGACTTACTACAAAATGAAAAAGTAATAGACACGAAAGAAGTAACAGCGGCAGATGGTTGGAAATACAAATTTGACAACCTAGCAGTCTATGATGCAAATGGAGTAGTGTACAAGTATGAAGTAAAAGAACAAGCAGTAAACGGATATCAAACAGAAGTGAAAGGTAATGACATCACGAATACAAAGGTTGGTCAAACAAAGGTAGAAGGAACGAAGGTATGGAAGGACGGAAATGGTGAAGGACGTCCAGAAACAATCAAAGTTGACCTACTACAAAATGGCCAGGTAATCGATACAAAAGAAGTAAGCGCAGCAAGCGAATGGAAATATGCGTTTACAGATTTAGCGGCATATGATGCCGAAGGTAAGGCATACAAGTACGAAGTGAAAGAACAAGCAGTATCAGGATATCAAACAGAAGTAAACGGTTATGACATCACGAATACAAAGGTTGGCAAAACAAAAGTAGAAGGAACGAAAACATGGAAAGACGATAACGCGAAAGATCGTCCGGAAATGATTAAAGTAGACCTACTACAAAATGGTACAGTGATTGCGACGCAAGAAGTAAGCAAAGCAACAGGCTGGAAATACGAATACAAAGATTTAGCGGCATATGATGCTGAAGGTAAGGCATACAAGTATGAAGTGAAAGAACAACCAATCGACGGATACAAATCCGAAGTGAAAGGTTATGACATCACGAATACAAAGATTGGTCAAACAAAAGTAGAAGGAACGAAGGTATGGAAGGACGGAAACGGTGAAGGGCGTCCAGAAACAATCAAAGTCGACCTACTACAAAATGGCAAGGTAATCGATACAAAAGAAGTAAGCGCAGCAAGCGAATGGAAATATGCGTTTACAGATTTAGCGGCATATGATGCCGAAGGTAAGGCATATAAGTATGAAGTAAAAGAGCAACCAGTAGACGGATATCAATCCGAAGTAAAAGGTAATGACATTACAAATACAAAAGTAGCGCAAACAAAAGTAGAAGGAACGAAAACATGGAAAGACGATAATGCGAAAAATCGTCCGAATATGATTAAAGTAGACTTACTACAAAATGGCCAAGTAATCGCAACGCAAGAAGTAACAGCGGAAAAAGGTTGGAAGTATGAATTCAAAGATTTAGCGGCATATGATGCCGAAGGTAAGGCATATAAGTATGAAGTGAAAGAACAAGCAGTAGACGGATATCAAACAGAAGTACATGGTTATGACATCACGAATACTAAAGTTGGGCAAACAAAAGTAGAAGGAACGAAAACGTGGAAAGACGATAATGCGAAAGATCGTCCAAATATGATTAAAGTAGACTTACTACAAAATGGCCAAGTAATCGCAACACAAGAAGTAACAGAAGCAAGCGGTTGGAAGTATGAATTCAAAGATTTAGCGGCATACGATGCCGAAGGCAAGGCATATAAGTATGAAGTAAAAGAACAAGCAGTAGATGGATATCAATCCAAAGTAAAAGGTAATGACATTACAAATACAAAAGTAGGTCAAACAAAAGTAGAAGGAACGAAAACATGGAAAGACGATAACGCGAAAGATCGTCCGGAAATGATTAAAGTAGACTTACTACAAAATGGCAAGGTAATCGATACAAAAGAAGTAAGCGCAGCAAGCGAATGGAAATATGCGTTTACAGATTTAGCGGCATATGATGCCGAAGGTAAGGCATACAAGTACGAAGTGAAAGAACAAGCAGTATCAGGATATCAAACAGAAGTAAACGGTTATGACATCACGAATACAAAGGTTGGCAAAACAAAAGTAGAAGGAACGAAAACATGGAAAGACGATAACGCGAAAGATCGTCCGGAAATGATTAAAGTAGACCTACTACAAAATGGTACAGTGATTGCGACGCAAGAAGTAAGCAAAGCAACAGGCTGGAAATACGAATACAAAGATTTAGCGGCATATGATGCTGAAGGTAAGGCATACAAGTATGAAGTGAAAGAACAACCAATCGACGGATACAAATCCGAAGTGAAAGGTTATGACATCACGAATACAAAGATTGGTCAAACAAAAGTAGAAGGAACGAAGGTATGGAAGGACGGAAACGGTGAAGGGCGTCCAGAAACAATCAAAGTCGACCTACTACAAAATGGCAAGGTAATCGATACAAAAGAAGTAAGCGCAGCAAGCGAATGGAAATATGCGTTTACAGATTTAGCGGCATATGATGCCGAAGGTAAGGCATATAAGTATGAAGTAAAAGAGCAACCAGTAGACGGATATCAATCCGAAGTAAAAGGTAATGACATTACAAATACAAAAGTAGCGCAAACAAAAGTAGAAGGAACGAAAACATGGAAAGACGATAATGCGAAAAATCGTCTGAATATGATTAAAGTAGACTTACTACAAAATGGCCAAGTAATCGCAACGCAAGAAGTAACAGCGGAAAAAGGTTGGAAGTATGAATTCAAAGATTTAGCGGCATATGATGCCGAAGGTAAGGCATATAAGTATGAAGTGAAAGAACAAGCAGTAGACGGATATCAAACAGAAGTACATGGTTATGACATCACGAATACTAAAGTTGGGCAAACAAAAGTAGAAGGAACGAAAACGTGGAAAGACGATAATGCGAAAGATCGTCCGACGATGATTAAAGTAGACTTACTACAAAATGGCCAAGTAGTCGCAACACAAGAAGTAACAGAAGTGACAGGCTGGAAATATGAATTCAAAGATTTAGCGGCATACGATGCCGAAGGTAAGGCATATAAGTATGAAGTAAAAGAACAAGCAGTAGATGGATATCAATCCAAAGTAAAAGGTTATGACATTACAAATACAAAAGTAGGTCAAACAAAAGTAGAAGGAACAAAAACGTGGAAAGACGATAATGCGAAAGATCGTCCGAATATGATTAAAGTAGACTTACTACAAAATGGCAAGGTAATCGATACAAAAGAAGTAAGCGCAGCAAGCGAATGGAAATATGCGTTTACAGATTTAGCGGCATATGATGCCGAAGGTAAGGCATATAAGTATGAAGTGAAAGAACAAGCAGTAGACGGATATCAAACAGAAGTAAACGGTTATGACATCACGAATACAAAGGTTGGCAAAACAAAAGTAGAAGGAACGAAGACATGGAAAGACGATAACGCGAAAGATCGTCCGGAAATGATTAAAGTAGACCTACTACAAAATGGTACAGTGATTGCGACGCAAGAAGTAAGCAAAGCAACAGGCTGGAAATACGAATACAAAGATTTAGCGGCATATGATGCCGAAGGTAAGGCATACAAGTATGAAGTGAAAGAACAACCAATCGACGGATACAAATCCGAAGTGAAAGGTTATGACATCACGAATACAAAGATTGGTCAAACAAAAGTAGAAGGAACGAAGCTATGGAAGGACGGAAATGGTGAAGGACGTCCAGAAACAATCAAAGTTGACCTACTACAAAATGGCCAGGTAATCGATACAAAAGAAGTAAGCGCAGCAAGCGAATGGAAATATGCGTTTACAGATTTAGTGGCATACGATACCGAAGGTAAGGCATATAAGTATGAAGTAAAAGAACAACCAGTAGACGGATATCAATCCGAAGTAAAAGGTTATGACATTACGAATACAAAAGTAAGCAAGACGAAAGTAGAAGGAACGAAAACATGGAAAGACGATAATGCGAAAGATCGTCCAACAATGATTAAAGTAGAGTTACTACAAAATGGTAAAGTAGTAGACACAAAAGAAGTAAGCAAAGCAACAAATTGGAAGTACACATTTGAAAACCTCCAAGCATACGATGCAAACGGAGTAGCATACAAGTATGAAGTAAAAGAACAAGCAGTAGACGGATATCAAACAGAAGTACATGGTTATGACATCACGAATACTAAAGTTGGGCAAACAAAAGTAGAAGGAACGAAAACGTGGAAAGACGATAATGCGAAAGATCGTCCGACGATGATTAAAGTAGACTTACTACAAAATGGCCAAGTAGTCGCAACACAAGAAGTAACAGAAGTGACAGGCTGGAAATATGAATTCAAAGATTTAGCGGCATACGATGCCGAAGGTAAGGCATATAAGTATGAAGTAAAAGAACAAGCAGTAGATGGATATCAATCCAAAGTAAAAGGTTATGACATTACAAATACAAAAGTAGGTCAAACAAAAGTAGAAGGAACAAAAACGTGGAAAGACGATAATGCGAAAGATCGTCCGAATATGATTAAAGTAGACTTACTACAAAATGGCAAGGTAATCGATACAAAAGAAGTAAGCGCAGCAAGCGAATGGAAATATGCGTTTACAGATTTAGCGGCATATGATGCCGAAGGTAAGGCATATAAGTATGAAGTGAAAGAACAAGCAGTAGACGGATATCAAACAGAAGTAAACGGTTATGACATCACGAATACAAAGGTTGGCAAAACAAAAGTAGAAGGAACGAAGACATGGAAAGACGATAACGCGAAAGATCGTCCGGAAATGATTAAAGTAGACCTACTACAAAATGGTACAGTGATTGCGACGCAAGAAGTAAGCAAAGCAACAGGCTGGAAATACGAATACAAAGATTTAGCGGCATATGATGCCGAAGGTAAGGCATACAAGTATGAAGTGAAAGAACAACCAATCGACGGATACAAATCCGAAGTGAAAGGTTATGACATCACGAATACAAAGATTGGTCAAACAAAAGTAGAAGGAACGAAGCTATGGAAGGACGGAAATGGTGAAGGACGTCCAGAAACAATCAAAGTGGACCTACTACAAAATGGCCAGGTAATCGATACAAAAGAAGTAAGCGCAGCAAGCGAATGGAAATATGCGTTTACAGATTTAGTGGCATACGATACCGAAGGTAAGGCATATAAGTATGAAGTAAAAGAACAACCAGTAGACGGATATCAATCCGAAGTAAAAGGTTATGACATTACGAATACAAAAGTAAGCAAGACGAAAGTAGAAGGAACGAAAACATGGAAAGACGATAATGCGAAAGATCGTCCGACGATAATTAAAGTAGAGTTACTACAAAATGATAAAGTAGTAGACACAAAAGAAGTAAGCAAAGCAACAAATTGGAAGTACACATTTGAAAACCTCCAAGCATACGATGCAAACGGAGTAGCATACAAGTATGAAGTAAAAGAACAAGCAGTAGACGGATATCAAACAGAAGTACATGGTTATGACATCACGAATACTAAAGTTGGTCAAACAAAAGTAGAAGGAACGAAAACGTGGAAAGACGATAATGCGAAAGATCGTCCGACGATGATTAAAGTAGACTTACTACAAAATGGCCAAGTAATCACAACACAAGAAGTAACAGAAGTGACAGGCTGGAAATATGAATTCAAAGATTTAGCGGCATACGATGCTGAAGGTAAGGCATATAAGTATGAAGTGAAAGAACAAGCAGTAGATGGATATCAATCCGCAGTCAAAGGATATGACATCACAAATACAAAAGTAGGCGAAACGAAAGTAGAAGGAACAAAGACTTGGAACGATAACAACGCAACAGATCGTCCGAAAGCAATTAAAGTAGACTTACTACAAAATGGCCAAGTAATCGCAACACAAGAAGTGAGCGCAGCAAGCGAATGGAAATATGCGTTTAAAGATTTAGCGGCATATGATGCTGAAGGAAAAGCATATAAGTATGAAGTGAAAGAGCAACCAGTAGATGGATATCAATCCGAAGTCAAAGGATATGACATCACGAATACAAAAGTAAGCCAAACAAAAGTAGAAGGAACAAAAATGTGGAAAGACGATAATGCGAAAGAACGTCCGAAAGCAATTAAAGTAGACTTACTACAAAACGGTAAAGTGATTGCGACGCAAGAAGTAAGCAAAGCAACAGGCTGGAAATATGAATTTAAAGATTTAGCAGCATATGATGCAGACGGAAAAGCATACAAGTATGAAGTGAAAGAACAAGCAGTAGACGGATATCAAACAGAAGTACATGGTTATGACATCACGAATACAAAGGTTGGTCAAACAAAAGTAGAAGGAACGAAAACGTGGAAAGACGATAATGCGAAAGAACGTCCTTCAATGATTAAAGTAGACTTACTACAAAATGGCCAAGTAATCGCAACACAAGAAGTGAGTACAGCAAGTGATTGGAAATATGCGTTTAAAGATTTAGCAGCATATGATGCTGAAGGTAAGGCGTACAAGTATGAAGTGAAAGAACAACCAGTAGCGGGATACAAATCCGAAGTAAATGGTTATGACATCACGAATACAAAAATCAAGGACGAACCAGGTGTAGATCCAAAAGATCCAAGCACAGATCCAAAAGATCCAAGCACAGATCCAAAAGATCCAAGTACAGATCCAAAAGATCCAAGTACGGATCCAAAAGATCCAAGTACGGATCCAAACACAAATACAGACAAAAATAGCGATTCAAAAGTTCCACCTACTACAGAAAATGATAAGCCAACATTACTTCCTAACACAGGAGGAACATCAGCAGAAATGATTTCAATTCTTGGCGGTATGGTATTGTTCCTTTTAGGTGGAATTCTATTTGCTCGTCAGCGAATAAAATAATAAAAAAGCTTTAGATTATTGATTAAACCGTAATCTGAGTAGCAGACAAGTTGAAAAATTACTATTGATATTACGCCCTTTAGGTAAGTATTCAAAAACTTCACGATAAAGTGAAGGGAAGAATGCAACCTGAAGGGTTTTTTTATAGAAAAAAGAGAACAGTTTCAAGTTGGACTTAATCAGTGGCCCGATAATATGGTCAGCTTTCATAGAGATAAGCGGCTCTAAAGCGATAATAAAGCTGCTTTTAAGAAGTCTATTATCATAAGATTAGAATGTGGTGTCCTATCTCATGTAATTTAAGGTCAATGACCATGTTCCATTAAGTTTTAGATGAATGCATAGCCATTTTTATGGCTAATTTAGAAATAGTATTTTGGAAAGCTTTGTTCTTGAGTAGCTGCTGCAACGTTTATTTCAGGAATAAAAGCATTAATTCCTGAAATTCAAGTTAAAGTTCACACAACTGCAAGAATAATTTTTTCATAATTGAAAAACCTCTTTATTAGATGTAATCAATATTATTACAATTTTTATTCTACATGATAATGCTATGTAATAAATGTGTTTTTATTTATATATTACGATTTTAATTATACGCGATAATACCATGTAATAAATATGCTTTTATGCATATTTATTTTTTCTCAATAAACAGCCACCGATTAATCGGTGGCTTGAAATAGTATTAAGCAGCTTTTTGTCCTGTTTTCACGGTAGGTTGAAGGCTATTATAGACGCCTGTACCAATGACCTCTAATGCCATTTTCATACGTTCTGGTGAAATATTCTCTAATACGTTATCTTGAGGCGTGTGATATACCTTTTCGATATGATAGATTAATGGATTCCAACTATCGACGCCCATCCAAATAAATAGTGCAGAAGGAATACCCACTTCAGCAAATGGTACGTGATCACTAGAGCCAAATTTTCCTTGAAGAACGAGATCATTATTTAATTGTTTACCTGCTTGTAAGGCAGCATCTGTTACAAGGTTTGTTGAGCCATCAGGAGTCATTGCATATAAATTCTTTGCTGTATCATAATTTGTTGCAACCATGTCTGCGTTAAAGACACCTAAAATTCGATCGCGTTCCTTTTGGGACAGACTATTAACATAATAATCAGAGCCAAGTAAGCCAGTTTCCTCAGAACCAAAAGCAATAAAACGAATTTCTTTATCAGTTTCTACATTTTGAAAAGCACGAGCTAATTCTAATACTAATCCTGTACCAGAAGCATTATCATTTGCCCCAGGTGCTCCAACGACACTATCATAGTGTGAACTTACAACGACAGCTTTTTCATTACCTGTACTATTTTTTGGTTTCTTTTTTGCGATGACATTTAGAGATGTTAAATTAGATTCATGTCTCGCTTTTAGGGAAAGCATTGTTGTCTCTTTTTTAGCGATTTCTTCTTTAAATGCATTTCCTTGAGCATAAGCAAGACCAAAGACAGGGATAGACTGCTTTTTAGTTAAGCGAGGATTGAAAGTTTGTCCGTAGTTTCCACGACCTCCAATTAAGCTGTATAAAAGAACACCTTTTGCCCCTTTACTAACAGCATTTTCAACTTGTTTATTATAATCTGCTACTGTTGCACCTCTTTCGAATAAAACAATTTTTCCGTTTACCTCATTTGGAATATCGTCCAATTTTGTACCACCTTGAACAAAGATAAGCGGAGCTGTAACAGCCTCTGTAGAAATTAGTGCACTTGGAGCAGCACCAGCTTGCCAATTACGCTTTGTCCCTAATGGTGATTCGATAAATCCAACGTATTGATCCGGCACTTGAAAGGGCTGATACTCTACTTCATATCCCAATGATTTAAGTTCCATACCAACATAGCGAGAAGCCCATTCTTCTGATTTTGTACCACCTGGACGGGGACCGATTGTTTCGGATAAGAAACGGATATGCTCGATGGCGCGGTTTGCATCAACTTGTTTTGTAATAGGTGGAGTCTGTGTAATTTCTGACGTGGAATCAGCTTTTGCTTGTCCGATTGGAGCTAAGCTAACGGCGAGTGATACAGCAAGCAAGGAGCTTACTATTTTTTGTTTCAGTAATTTTCTCATTTTTTCCTCTCCCATTCTTCTATTCTCTCTGACTGACAAAAGAAGACGGATAACGACTTTATTTTACCTTTATATGTATGAATTTTAAATAAATGTATGTTGAGAAATGAAAAAACGCTATATGCATATTTGCATATTTTTAGCGGATATATGTATGCTATCATTTTAAATGAAGGATCGCTTTCTGTTCTGAAGGCTCCTACATTGCATGAATCTAGTGTACCCAAACTTTAGATTATGTAGGGAAAAGAGATCCGTTATAGGGTTTCTTTTCTTTTGTTTGAATCATGTGATGGTAACTATGTTTCCGCATTTCATAATTATCATCAGTGATATATGTAAGGCATCCATATGAAAATACGAGGCTGTTCAAGAGTTTTCTGTACTTTTGGACAGCCTCACCCCGTTAAAAAGGTGATGCTTTGATGCACCACCTTTTTATTTATATAAGCTTTTACATGCATAAAAATAATAAAAAAACAGCCGTTTCAGTAGCAGGAATCTACAAAACGGCTGTTTTTTTATTATATTTCTGTTAAAATAATCGGTTCACCGCGTGTTACAACAACTGTATGTTCACATTGTGCAACAAGGCTTTTATCTGGTGTAACGAATGTCCAACCATCATCACCGCGCTCAATAATATGATCAGCTTTCATAGAGATGAATGGTTCTACAGCGATAACAAGGCCGTCTTTTAGAAGTGCATTATCCATTGGATCATAGTAGCTTAAGATGTGATTTGGGGCTTCGTGTAAGCTAAGACCGATGCCGTGACCAGTTAAGTTTTGAATAACGTTATATCCACTTTTATGTGCAAAGTTAGAAACAGCACGACCAATTTGATTTTGTTTTGATCCAGCTTTTACCTTTTTCATTGCTTCCCAAAATGAGTCTACTGCTGCTTGGCAAAGCTTTTCTTTTTCTTCATCTTCTCCAAGAACAAATGAAATACCTGTATCTGCATAATAGCCGTCAAGTGCTGCTGATACGTCTACGTTTACTAAGTCGCCTTCTTTTAATACACGATCTCCTGGAATACCGTGAGCAACTTCTTCGTTCACACTAATGCAAGTTACACCTGGGAATTTATATTCTTTTTCAGGTGCTGACATAGCACCGTGCTCATCTAATACTTTTTTACCAATTAAATCAAGCTCTTTCGTTGTCATACCTGGCTTCGCTTGCTTTTTCATTTCTTCGCGTGCAAGTGCAACGATGCGGCCGATTTTTCGTAAACCTTCTAAATCTTGTTCATTACGAATAATCATGAAAACCACTGTCCTTCCTCGAATATATATCTTATCCGATTGTATCATGTTTATTTTGCTCCTGCTACTTGCGTGCGGTATGCGGGGTGATTCTGCTCATAGAGAATACATGACAATTGTCATATTGATGTCATGACGCATCATACTGTTTCCTAACTTTTCCAAGGAATACAATGTAAATATAAGAAACGGCGGGGGTGGAGAGATGGAAAAGATTATTGAAGTAAATGGTGTTTCTAAAACATTTAAACATAAAAAAGCAGTAAATAACGTTTCATTTCATGTAAATAAAGGGCAAATAGTAGCATTACTCGGTCCAAATGGTGCGGGGAAAACAACGACAATTTCAATGATGCTCGGATTAAAAGATCCGACAGAGGGGAATGTCTCTATATTTGGAAAGAGTCCGAAGCATAGAGATGCTCGTAATAGCCTCGGTGCGATGCTACAAGAAGTAAGTGTGATTGATAGTATCACGGTAGAAGAAGCAATCGAGTTATTCCGTAGTTATTATACGAATCCAGTAGCGAAAGAAACATTACTTCAGTTATCAAATTTAGAATCAGAGCGAAAGCAAAGATGTGAGAAATTATCGGGTGGCCAAAAGAGAAGGTTAAATTTTGCACTGGCACTTGCAGGAAATCCAGAGTTGTTATTTTTAGATGAGCCGACAGTTGGAATGGATATTACGTCTCGAAAAACATTTTGGGAAACGATTAGAAAGTTAGCAAGTGAAGGGAAAACGATTATTTTAACGACGCACTATTTAGAAGAGGCAGATGCTTTAGCGGATCGGATTTTATTATTTGCGAACGGAAAGATCATCGCAGATGGTACGCCAGATGAAATGAAAGCGACGATTTCTCGAAAAACGATTTCGTTTTATTCGAAAGAAAGTATCCCTATGGGCTTGCTAAAGGAATTGCCGAATGTAACAGGAGTACAGTCAAATGAGGGGCGGATTATTTTAACAACGGAGGATACTGATGCCACGTTACAAGCAATTTATCAAAAGAACTTACCTGTAACAGATATTTCAGTTGAACGTGGAAGTCTCGACGAAGCATTTGAACAGTTTGTCGCAAATCAGAAGGGGGAAATCGCATGAGAGCACTATGGATGCAATGTAAAATAGAGGTTTTGCGTACGTTCCGTAATAAATTATTTATCTTTTTCTCATTATTAATGCCAGTTATGTTTTACTATATTTTCACAAATGTTATTCAAGTCCCACAAAACGGAGATGCTTGGAAAGCTCATTATTTAATTTCAATGGCGACTTTCAGTATTGTAGGGACTGCACTTTTTAGTTTCGGTGTGAGACTTTCTCAGGAAAAAGGGCAAGGCTGGACACATCTTTTAAAAATCACACCACTTCCAGAGGGAGCATATTTAGCAGCAAAGATTATTGCTCAAACAGTAGTGAATGCTTTTTCAATCTTAGTTATTTTTATGGCAGGAATATTAATTAATAATGTCGAGTTAACAGTAGGTCAATGGATTGGTGCCGGATTATGGTTATTATTAGGCGTGACACCATTTTTAGCACTCGGAACAGTAATAGGTTCAATCAAAAAGGCGGATGCAGCTGCTGGCCTGGCTAATATTTTAAATATGAGCTTAGCTGTAGTTGGCGGATTATGGATGCCAATTGAAGTATTCCCAAAAGTATTAAGAACTATTGGAGAATGGACACCAACATATCATTTTGGTAGCGGGGCATGGGATATTGTAGCTGGAAAATCAATTGGATGGGAAAATATCGCGGTACTAGGAGGTTATTTCCTTATATTTGTTGTAGTATCAATATATATAAGAAAAAGACAGGAAGCGGTATAAATGATAGAGAAGAAGAGGATTGAGATTTTTCCAAAATATATGGGATTCTTCCCATATATTTGGCTCGTGTATCTGCTATTTCCAATTTATAATTTAACACAAGTATCAGGATGGAAGCTTGTAATTGGCATCGGTATGTTGATAGTTTTCATTGTCACATACCGTCAACTTTATTTCGTTCAAAAGACGTTCATTTTATGGGCATGTATTCAAATGTTACTAACCTTTTTATTTGCTGTATTTTATAATCCTTTTATGATTTTCTTTGGATTTTTTACGGCAAGTGCGATGGGATTTGCACCAAGTAAAAAAGTATTTCGATTGTTGTGGGGCCTGTTAATTGTAATGCTGGGAGCTTTTACATTTGTAAACTTTAATCAACTAACAACTACAAGTTTAGTGAATATAGTCCCAATGTTTATTTTAATGCTCCTTACACCATTTGGAATGCGTAATTTTAATCAAAAAAAGGTATTAAGGAATCAATTAAACGAAGCAAACGAACAAATTAAAGATTTAGTAAAACGTGAAGAACGTCAGCGAATTGCAAGAGATCTTCATGACACGTTAGGACACACACTATCTCTTATTACTTTAAAAAGTCAGCTTGTTGAGAAGTTAATTGTGAAAAATCCGGAGCGGGCAAGTATGGAAGCGAAGGAAATTACACAAACATCTCGTACCGCTTTAAAGCAGCTGAGGGAATTAATTTCTGATATGCGCATGATTACAGTAGAAGAAGAGCTTGAGCAAATAAAAGCGATTTTGCAAGCAGCCAATATTGAATTGGAAGTAAAGCAGGAGGCTAATTCTAGTTCGTTATCGCCAATCGAGCAAAATATTTTAGGTATGTGTTTACGTGAGGCAGTTACGAATGTAGTGAAGCATAGTAAGGCGACAGTGTGCATTGTTTCTATATTAGAATCACAAGGTGAATTGATTTTAAAAGTAGAAGATAATGGCGTCGGTTTAGAGGAGCAAAATCATGATGGAAACGGCATTCGTGGTATAAAGGAACGAATTGCCTTAATTGACGGTCTAGTGGAGCTAGATACGATTAATCCGGGGACGCTATTAACAGTAAAAGTACCAGTTGTCATTAGAACAGGAAAAGATGAGGTGAGGGCATGATTCGAATTATTATTGCGGAAGATCAACGGATGCTTCGTGGTGCATTAGGAGCCCTACTTGATTTAGAAGATGATATGGAAGTGATTGGGCAAGCTGCGAACGGGGAAGAGGCGTTAAAATTAATTGAATCGTTAAAGCCGGATATAAGTATTATGGATATTGAAATGCCGATTCAAAGTGGATTGGATGTTGCTGAAACTTTAAAGAAAGAAAAATCATTATGCAAAGTAATGATTTTAACAACATTTGCAAGGCCAGGGTATTTTGAAAGGGCGATGAAAGCTGGTGTGCACGGATATTTGTTAAAAGATAGCCCGAGTGAAGATTTAGCCGCAGCAATTCGTAATGTAATGAAGGGAAAACGAGAGGTTTCTCAAGATTTAATGTTTGGTTTATGGCAGGAGCAAAATCCATTATCAGATCGTGAAAAAGAAGTATTGTTACTTGCTAAAGAAGGAAAGACGGCAAATGAAATTGCGAAAACACTTTATCTTTCACCGGGTACAGTACGTAATTATATTTCCGAAGTGTTAACGAAGCTCGACGCGAAAAATAGAATTGAGGCAATTACAATTGCGGAAGAAAAGGGATGGATATAAAAAGAAGTTTACCTATAGTCGGTAAACTTCTTTTTTTCTTATTTTCCTTGTTGTACTTCTACTACTTTATTAATTTTTGCTAGTGCTGTATATCCATGTGCTTGGAAAGCCTTTTCGAATTCTGTTGCTGTCGTATTACCATATAAGTCTTTTGCAGCTTGTACAATGTGAGATTGAAGTGATTCAAAATCTTCTGCTGAAGTTGCGTAGTTTTGCAATGCACGCATAACAACTTTACTTACTTTTTCATTTCCTTGTCTTTGAACAGATATACCGTTATACGTTTTACCTTCAGCTAATTGATATAATACATGGCTAATGATTCCGGAATTCACATGAGATTCTTGATTATTTCCATCATTATAGAAATCTTGTAAGTTTGTATATAGTTTGTTGCCGCCGTCACCAATTTCCCCTGGGATGTCACGAATTGTTAGACCACCTAACGTATCACCCATAATCCAATTTCCTTTATCTTTCTTTACGTAATATTCTATTTGTGTACCCCAAAAATCTGCTAAACCTTCATTTAGCGCAGATGTTTCAGCACTTGGATATCGCACAATTTTATTTTTCGTCGTACCACTAAATACAGCATGTCCAAATTCATGGGCTGTTACGTCAAGAGCAGAGGTTAATTTTCCATTTAGCCCGTCACCAAAGACCATTTGATTCCAACCTGGATGCCAAAACGCATTTACATAGTTTTCTTTTACACCATCACTAACTTCAGTAGAATCAAATCCGTGGACGCTAGCAACAACTTTTGAATCTTTATTATCGTAACTTTTTAGATTATGTTCTTTCTTAAAATAGTCGTAAATATTGCTCATGTTTTTCATAACACCAGCTGCTTCTTTATCTGCAAAGTTCGAAGTGTTACTTGAAATAAGTGTCCCTGGATAACCGGCTTGGCTATTGCCACCAAGAGAGTCAGCATAGTCTGCGTTATAAATATAAATACCATTTCCACGGGATAAATCAGCTAAATAAAATTTTCCGTCAGTACCTTTTGCGATATTAAATAATACATTTTCTTGTAGCGCATTTTTCCCAGTTCCTTGTTCTTTCGCTGGTGATAGTTTAGGTGCTGTTACTTGATTAATAGTTTTATTCTCTTTATTTTTAATAAACTTTTCTTGGAAAAGTACTTCACCAGTTTGTAAGTCCATGATTGCATTTCCGTTTATAACTTGTTCATTGTTTTCATAAGTAAATGTAAGGACCGTTGCGTATGTATAGTGCCCATCTTTTTTCGTATAAACTACCGTTTCGCTAGAAAATTCTGTTTCTGTCGCATCACTTGGAATTTGAAGTATATTGCGTAATTTAGATTTTACTTCATTTTTCGACAAAAAATTTGTTATAGTAAGATTAAGTTGTTGGTCTAAATTTTGGGCAACTTTACCACTAACAGTTGTAATTACTCCATTTTTATCTACTTTTACAATGAGATCTTGACCATATACTTTATAGTTTTTGTATGTTTGTGCAAGGCGTAATTCGGTTTGATTTTCTTTTGTTTCTGTATTTGTAGGTTGAAAATCGACATTCTTTTCAGTAGTAACTTGCTCTTGTTGAGCTTTAGCCCCATTTACCTCACCTTTTAAATACTTTTTAGCAATATTCTCTTTTGTATCGTTTTGAGGTTGTGTTAATTTTCCGATTGTTAAACCAGGCTGAGCAATTTCAACTTTCACTTCATTTTTATCTAATTCTTGAGCGTGAATAGCTTCTGTTGATAAAGGACAAAGAAGACCGAATGTAACGAAAGCACTAGCAAGTTTTCTATAATTCATCTATAACACTCCTAATCTTGTATTGTGTATGTGAGATGAATTGTATGAGGAATTTGCGGAATTTTATATATATTATGCATTATTTCATATCAAAAATTGTCGAATTCACATTATTGTAGTGGTATGACAACTTAAAAAAAATTAGATTGTTATAATGGGATGGTGAGTAAGTATGCATGCAGAAAAATTAGGAAGCGAAATAAAGAAAATTAGGGTAATGAGAGGATTAACACAGAAACAACTCTCCGATAATGTATGTCATCAATCGGAAGTGAGCAGAATTGAATCGGGCGCGGTATACCCAAGTATGGATATATTGCAAGGTATCGCAGCGAAGTTACAAGTTCCCATTATTCATTTTTATGAGGTACTCATTTATTCCGATATCGAGAGGAAAAAGCAGTTTAAAGATCGAATTATTATACTTCTTAAGCAAAAGAAATATAAAGAGATTTATAATAAAGTATGGAATGAGCTGAAAAAGGAAGAGTATCATCCTGAGTTTCAGCAGTTTCTTCAATGGCAATATCATGTATCTGCGTATGTGCTAAAGAAGATTGATTATGAATATTGTATTCTAGAGTTAAAAAAGCTACTAAATCAACAATTAACGGGAATAGATGTGTATCAAAATCTTTATATAGAAAATGCGATTGCAAATATTTATGCTGAAAATGGCTATTTTAAGAAGAGTATTGAGTTATTTGAGGATATATTAAAGCAAGTAGAAACATTGCATAATAATGAAGAATTCGATGTGAAGGTAAGATATAATCACGCGAAAGCATTATACTTAGATAACCAATATGAAGAAGCACTTTATCAAGTGAATAAAGCGATTGAAATATCGTGCCGGATTAATAGTATGGCATTAATTGGACAGCTATACTATCAAAGAGGTGAATGCCTAGAGAAGTTAGAGCATGATGGGGCAGAGATTGAAGATGCATATAAGAAAGCAAGTTTCTTTTTTGATATATTAGAAATGCATGTATATAAAGAAGCGCTTGCAAATAAAATCAACAGATAAACACCCTAAAAAATGGATATGCATAATTGCATACGGTATGGATAAATTTTCATGATATATTAAAAGAAAAAATGTGGGTGATGGAATATGAAAAAACTACTTATTGGTAGTCTATTAACGTTAGCGATGGCATGGGGTATTTCATTAGGAGATACAGCTTTAGAGAAAAGCCAGGTAATTTCTCATAATAATCAAGAGGTACAATTAGCTTCAGATCTACCTTTTGAATATTAAAAAACAACCGTCTTACTTAGACGGTTGTTTTTTCGTTGAGTAACATCCAAACATCTTTACTAGAAACAGGTTTGCTAAAGAGGAATCCTTGAATGTGGTCACAGTTTTGTTCGTGTAAAAACTTCCATTGTTCTTCTGTTTCTACACCTTCCGCAATAACCTCTAAATTTAATTCTTTTGATAGCGTAATAATGGAAGCGATAATCGCTTCTTCTAAAGGGCTATTTGTAATTCCACAAATAAATTCTCGAGCAATTTTTAATGTATTGATTGGATATTTCGTTAAATAAGCTAAAGAACTATAACCAGTTCCAAAGTCATCAATTGAAATTTGGATACCGAGATTTTGAAGTTCTTCTAGTTTAGCAATTACAGAATGATTTTGATTAATTGCGATACTTTCCGTAATCTCAATATCTAGCGCTTCTGGCTTTAGTTCTGTTTCTTCCAAGACTTTTGAAATAGTTGATATTAAATCTGCGTGATTAAATTGAACAACAGATAAATTTACACCAACCTTTAAGTGAGAAAATCCTTGGTTATGCCACTTTTTTGCTTCTAAGCAGGCGGTACGTAAAATCCAATTACCAAGTTCAATAATAAATCCTGTTTCCTCCGCTAGAGGAATGAATTGGGCAGGCGATACAATTCCGAGTTTTGGATGTTTCCAGCGAACTAATGCCTCAAAACCGATAATTTGTTTTGTTTTTGTATTTACTTGCGGTTGATATTCAAGGAAAAATTCATTTTGTTGCAGAGCTTTTGAAAGTTCACCTTCTAGGAAGTGTATTTCATTTTGCGCAATACTCATTTCTTTTGAGAAGAAAATGAATCTGTTTTTTCCATTAGCTTTTGCTCGGTACATAGCCATATCTGCATTTTTCATTAATTCGGTTACATCGGTTCCGTAGTCAGGGTACATCGCAATTCCGATACTCGGTGTAACAGAAAGTTCTTCATCTTTAATAAAGTAAGGCTTATTTAAAATAGTTAAAATTTGTTCAGCTATAAAAGAAGCACTTTTTTCAGAGTACATATCTGGTAATAGAATCGTAAATTCATCTCCGCCTTGGCGGGCAACGATATCTTTTGAACGCAAACATCCACGTAATCTTTTTGCTACTTCAATTAATAATAAATCCCCGACATCATGGCCGAGTCGATCGTTAATTTTTTTAAATCGATCTAAGTCGAGGAACATGACCGCAACGTCATTAGTGTTGTTTTGAGCTGTATTTAAAATCGTTTTTAAATCTTTTTCGAATTTCCGGCGATTCGGTAGTCCTGTAAGTGCATCATGGAAAGCCATATGCTCTACTTGCTTTTGTTTTTCATATAAAGTTGTAATATCACGTGCTATACCAAACATCCCAACAACTTCTTTATTTATGAAAGTAGGGATGAGTGTAATGTGAAGGTAATAGTAGTAGCCTTCTTTTTCTTTTGTACGAACCTCTAAAGTTTGTGGTCTACCTTCTTTAGTTATTTGTAAAGCTCTCTTTAGTAGATCATGGTCTTTTAAATCAATAAAGTGTAGAAGGGAATAGCTTTCGACTTCACAATAGTAGGCAGTAAATAAGCTTTCACAAGCCTTATTAGATTGTTGAAAAATGCCATTCATATTTAAAGAGAAAACGGCATCAGGATGATCTTCGAATAAAGATGTATAACGTTGTTCACTTTTTGATAACGCAGATGCACCTTCTTCAACTTTTCCTTCTAGTTGTGTAGTCAACTGTTCGTACGTATCGATTAGTACTTGATTATCTTTCCACATGTAAAGTTGTCGTAGGAATAATAAGATGAGTGATAATACGAGACCGATTAACATGAACTTATCATCCCAAGGTTGAATAAGAATAAAGGCAAAGGTAATGATTATACTGAAATATGGTAATATAAAGCGCACATAATCGAATCGATAATATTTCGCTTTCGTTTCATGTTGCATGGGTTTATCCAAAATGTACAATATGGATGATAAACCGATTAGTAAAATCGAAGCAGTATGTATTAAATAAGAGACTTCAGAAGAAGTTTCCATTCCTGAGGTTATCTGAAGCAAGTGTATATATCCGTAAACAAGTATGATAGTAAAGCCGATAATTAATGAGATTCTGCTAGAAGAATACTGCTCTCTCCTATATAGGCTAATAACGGCGTAAATTACTAATGATTGTGCGATAAAATACCCAATCAAAAGCCACGTGTCCTTCGTCAACATACGAAAGCTGGAAATATCTAAAATAAAAGTTAAGGTAAAATAAATATTCATAATAACAATAAAGATGCTATCGAATGAAAATTGAGCAAGGCCTCTAATAGAGTAATGTTTTATAAACTTTATAGCAAAGCCAGAAAAGAGCAAAATATATTGTATGATGAAAAAAGGCAATGCCTTATATGAGAATATGACTTGATCATATATAGAAAGTGAATGAAGAAATAAAGTTATCTCCATAGCTAATCCACATATACAAGTGCATAGTACTAGAACCCAAAATAGTTTGTCACCGTGCTTCATCTTTTTAATTGCTTTATATAAGCAATAGCAAGAAAAGAGTGTAGCAAACCAAAATAAGAAGAGAATTCCAATTTCTTTTATATTTAAATCCCTAGGGATAAGGAATATCCAAAGAGAAAATATAATTATATACATCATGACAAATTGTACATATTTTTTTTGATTAATCATATTATGACTCCGTTTCAATAAAGTTGAATCGCAGGGGGAAAATGCTAATTTAAATAATAGCATATAAATTGGGATGTTTTTTGCTATAAGAATTACTTTTTTTGAAAAAATAGCGCAGTGTTACAAATTACCATTGTAACGTTGCGCCGTTTTTTCTTTTTATCCCTCTTATAGAAGCGATTTCATCTATTAACTGAAGAAGTGCTAAATCCTTTTGTTTACTTTCAATCATAATATCGAAATCATGATCAATTTTTTTTGTAATGTGCAAAAAAGGTTTAATAAACTCTAAATCAATATAATCTGCGTGGGCCCTAAATTCTTTTTCAGATCTAGGAGAAGAAATATGAACTTTAGGAAGGACATTTGTATGTGACCAAGTTTTAAATATCATAGGAAGTAATTCTTCTAGCGGTTCATTACAAAGGTTCGCTATGTGATGATGATAATCGAACACGAAAGGGATTTTTTCTTTTTGACAAATAGCCAAAGTTTCAGAAGTTGTATATGTTTTATCGTCATTTTCAAGAGTCATTTGTCTTTTTATATGGTAAGGAAGTTGTTGTATGTTTTCATGAAAACGTTCGATTGCCTTCTCCTTATTTCCATACGCGCCACCTACATGGATATTAATGTAGGAAGAATCTGCAATTCCCATAGCATTTAACACGTTATAATGATAGGTCATATCTGTAATTGCATTAGTTGTAATATGTGGTTTGTCGCTTGTAAATAGTGTGAATTGATTGGGATGAAAACTTACGCGTAAATTGTGTTCTTGAATTAATGCTCCTATTTTACGCCATAGCGGAGCAAATAGTTGAATGTAATCAAATTTAACTTCAGGATGTGTTGCAAGCGGGACGATAGAAGATGATAAACGATATAATGGAATTTCGTGTGCAATATTGTAATGAAGGATGCGTATTGTGTGTTCTAGATTTTGCAGTGTGACATTATATAATTTATCTTCACGCTCTTGTTTTTTTAGTTTTTTCCAGCTTGTAAATGTCATTGTTTTGGCAGGCGAACAGTCCCATAATGCCGTAGCATGTGAGACATATCCAAATCGCATTATCATATGTGATTCACCTCTTTGGCTCTTGAAATTTCCCTATAAAAAGAACGCGAGTATCGTTCCTATCCATTCCTTTCCTCTATCAATAATGGAGAGAGGGCTGACATCTTCAAAGGAAAGTAATGAGGAGCGTCCCAAATCTTCCTCGAATTTGCTTTTTACTTCTTGTATGAAATGTTTATCGTATAAAAGGCAATTGATTTCATGGTTACTATATAAACTTCTCATATCGAAATTAGCAGTTCCGATATCACAAATATGATCATCTACTATAATAATTTTTGCGTGGAAAAATCCTTGCTGAAAAGCGTAAATATTACAACCAGCTTGTATTAACTTTCGGCAATATGGGAATTTTGCTTCTCGAACGAGGGCGTGATCTGCCTTTTGTGGAACGAGAATAGTTATTTGAACCCCACGTTTTCGTGCTTTTAATAATGCGTTCATAATTTTTTTTCCAGGAATAAAATATGGTGTACCGATAAAGAGTTCTTTTTCCGCGCTTTCGATTAAATGTAAAAATGTATTTTGTAAATAGGCACCATCAGTAGGGATGAAGCGATGTAGAATAGCACCAGGTTGTTGTTCTGGAAAATAAAGAGAGGAATCTAATAAGTTTTGGTTCGTATCATCAAACCAGTCATGTAAAAATTGTTTTTGTAAATCTTGTATCCCTTCACCTGTAAGACGTAAATGATAATCTCTCCATAACCCTAACTTTTGATTGTGCCCTAAATATTCCTCGCCGATATTAAATCCACCAATATAACCAATTTTCCCGTCAATAACTGTAATTTTTCTATGATTTCTTTGATTGGCAGAAAAGAAAAGAAAAGGAAATTTTACTTTGTGACAAAATGAAAAAGAGACACCATGCTTTTGTAGGGAGTAAACCGCTTCTTTTGATAAATAATGACTTCCAAACCGGTCGAGTAAAAGTCTTACTTCAATTCCTTCTTGTGCTTTATCGATAAGTAACTTTAAAAATTTACGACTTATGTCATCGTTTTTTACAATAAAAAATAAGACGTGCACATGGTGTTTAGCTTGTTTTATATCAGTAAAGAGAGCATCGTACAGATCATTTCCGTATGTATAAAGGCGAAAATCACTTTGACGTAAAGAGAAAGAACGAGAACGTACGCGCTTTAAATGAAGAATTCTCCCGTATGAAAGGTCGATTGTAATCCAGAGAGCGCTGCCTAATAACAAGAGAGATAAGAAGAACATAAGTAAATTCCCTCCTTCACGGTCTTTTCACCATCAGTTTTTTATAAATTAAAACTTTACTTTATTCCGCTATTTTCGGGCAGTAAGACTCCCACCTCAAAATTGGGTTAAAGCAAAGAAGTTGGTTGGGATTAGGGCTGCCCGTAAAAGCCTGATTGGTGTAGGCTAATAATCATTGGGTATGAACAGCCCCGCCGATTAAAGTTTCACTTTATAGTTTCACCGAAATAAACAGCTTTATTAAAAAATGTGTTGTTGTATAACAAAAAACTGTTGACTGAATGCTCACTCATTATATAATGGAAATAGGGGATACAATTCAGAAAATTATATATTTTCGAAGATTCTAAAAAAGGAAGAGGGCTTACAAAGAGAGGGGTAGCATAAAATGAATAGCTTACTAATCATTAATTGGCTGGCTGCCATTGCTGTTATTGCTTATGCGGGATATTTGTTTGTATATCTTATACGAACGAGGATGGCCTACATACAATTAGGAAAAAAGATTGAATTTGACCGTCGTTTTAAAGAACGTTGGGATCTCCTTAAGGTCAATGTTTTCGGTCAAAAAAAGCTGCTGAAAGATAAAAAGAGCGGCATCATTCACGTTATGTTCTTTTACGGATTTATTCTTGTCCAATTTGGAGCAATTGACTTCGTTTGGAAAGGGCTCGCACCAGGATCACATCTTCCACTTGGACCACTATATCCTGCATTTACATTCTTCCAGGAAATTGTCACACTTGTTATTTTAATTGCAGTCTTTTGGGCTTTTCATAGACGCTATGTTGAAAAGCTTGTTCGTTTAAAACGTAATTTCAAATCAGGTCTTGTCCTTATCTTTATCGGTGGCTTAATGATTTCTGTGCTACTTGGTAATGGAATGGGAATTATATGGCATGGCGAAGAGCTTTCGTGGAGTGAACCAATCGCTTCTGCAATCGCTTACGTTTTCTCAGGGATAAATGAAACCGTAGCCATTTCAGTGTTCTATTTCTCTTGGTGGGTGCATCTATTAATCCTGTTAACGTTTTTAGTTTATGTACCACAATCAAAACATGCGCATTTAATTGCTGGACCAGTTAACGTATTTTTTGGTCGTCTTTCAAATCCAGGAAAACTTGAAAAAATCGATTTTGAAGATGAAACGCAAGAAACATTCGGTGTTGGTAAAATTGAAGACTTTAGACAAAATCAACTTATCGACTTATATTCTTGCGTCGAATGTGGTCGTTGTACAAATATGTGTCCGGCAACAGGAACAGGGAAAATGTTATCACCGATGGATTTAATTTTAAAACTTCGTGATCATTTAACTGATAAAGGAGCAGCGGTAACATCAAAAGCACCGTGGGTTCCAGTTGTTGCTTTTAATAATACACAAGGAAATCAGTTAGCGATGATGGCAGCTGGAAAAGGACAACAAGAATCAGCGGCTACAGCGCTAGCGTACGATCCAAGTTTAATCGGAGATGTTATTACAGAAGAAGAGATTTGGGCATGTACAACGTGCCGTAACTGTGAGGACCAGTGCCCAGTTATGAATGAGCATGTTGACAAAATTATTGATTTACGCCGCTATCTCGTTTTAACAGAAGGGAAGATGGACGCGGAAGCGCAGCGTGCAATGACAAACATTGAGCGTCAAGGGAATCCGTGGGGACTGAATCGTAAAGAGCGTGAAACATGGCGCCAAGGTGACGATGAAGTAACAGTTCCAACTGTAAAGGAGAAATCAAAAGCTGGCGAAGAGTTTGAATACTTATTCTGGGTTGGGTCAATGGGTTCGTATGACAATCGCAGTCAGAAGATTGCGATATCATTTGCGAAGCTAATGAACGAAGCAGGCATTTCATTCGCAATTCTTGGTAATAAGGAAAAGAACTCTGGTGATACACCGCGCCGCCTTGGAAATGAATTTGTATTCCAGGAAATGGCGACTAAAAATATTGAAGAATTTGAAAAAGCAGGAGTGAAGAAAATCGTTACGATTGACCCTCATGCTTATAACACTTTTAAAAATGAGTACCCGGACTTTGGCTTACAAGCAGAAGTCTATCATCATACAGAATTACTAGCTCAGTGGGTGAAGGAAGGACGTTTAAAACCTGTCCATTCTATTGAAGAGACAGTTACGTATCATGATTCCTGTTACTTAGGAAGATACAACGAAGTATACGAAGCACCGCGCGATATTCTAAAAGCAATTCCAGGTGTAAACCTTGTAGAAATGGCGCGTAACCGTGAAACGGGAATGTGCTGTGGTGCGGGTGGTGGCCTAATGTGGATGGAAGAAACGGCAGGTTCTCGTATTAACGTTGCTCGTACAGAACAAGCGCTAGCTGTGCAGCCGTCAATTATCGGTACAGGATGCCCGTATTGCTTAACGATGATTAGTGACGGTACGAAAGCGAAAGAAGTTGAAGAAACAGTTCAAACTCTGGACGTAACAGAGATTTTAGAACGCTCAGTTATCGGACAGAAGAAAGAAGCAATGTAGTTTGTAGGAATGCATCCAACTTTAGAAAGAGGTGCAATAATTGCACCTCTTCTAAGCGTAGGAATGCCGAGCGAGCGCTCGGTGCTAAAAAAAGAAATGGGGGAAAGAAACATGAGTAAAACAGTTATTTTAAGTGCTGCAAGAACACCGGTTGGAAAATTTGGAGGAACTTTAAAAGACGTGAAAGCAACAGAACTTGGAGGAATCGCAATTAAGGCAGCGCTTGAAAGAGCGAATGTTTCCGCTAGTGATGTTGAAGAAGTTATATTTGGAACGGTTATCCAAGGAGGGCAAGGACAAATTCCATCACGCCAAGCAGCAAGAGCGGCCGGCATTCCTTGGGAAGTGCAGACAGAAACAGTAAATAAAGTTTGTGCATCAGGACTTCGCGCAGTTACGTTAGCGGATCAAATTATTCGTACTGGTGATCAATCACTGATTGTAGCTGGTGGAATGGAATCGATGAGTAACAGCCCTTACATTTTACGAGGGGCAAGATGGGGATACAGAATGGGTAACAACGAAGTTATCGATTTAAACGTTGCAGACGGTTTAACATGCGCATTTTCAGGTATACACATGGGTGTTTATGGCGGAGAAGTTGCAAACGAGGATGGGATCTCCCGCGAAGCACAAGATGAATGGGCATATCGTAGCCATCAACGTGCGGTTTCGGCACATAAGGAAGGTCGTTTTGAAGAGGAGATTGTACCAGTAACAATTCAGCAAAGAAAAGGCGATCCTATCGTCGTGGCTAAGGATGAGGCGCCGCGTGAAGATACAACGGTTGAAAAATTAGCGAAATTAAAGCCTGTTTTTGATAAGACGTCGTCGGTGACAGCTGGTAATGCTCCTGGACTAAATGATGGCGGTGCTGCGCTTGTATTAATGAGCGAGGACAGAGCGAAGCAAGAAGGAAGAAAGCCATTAGCGACAATTTTGGCGCATACGGCGATTGCGGTAGAATCGAAGGATTTCCCAAGAACACCAGGTTATGCAATTAATGAATTGCTGAAAAAGACAGGTAAGACAATTGAAGACATAGATCTATTTGAAATCAATGAGGCATTTGCGGCTGTAGCAATTGCAAGTACAGAAATCGCAGGAATCGATCCGGAAAAATTGAATGTAAATGGTGGTGCTGTAGCAATGGGGCATCCAATTGGAGCGAGCGGAGCACGTATTATCGTTACACTTATCCATGCACTGAAGCAGCGCGGCGGCGGAATTGGAATTGCTTCTATTTGTAGCGGTGGAGGTCAAGGTGATGCAGTGATGATTGAGGTTCATTAATTTACGTTCAGGAAATTTTCGGTTTATTAACAACTTATATTAAGGGGGAAGAAAGAATGGGTGTACAAAAAATAGTTGTAATTGGTGCAGGGCAAATGGGTTCAGGTATCGCACAAGTGTGTGCAATGGCAGGCTATGATGTGAAAGTACAAGATTTAAAGCAAGAGCAATTAGATAGAGGGCTAGCTGTTATTTCGAAAAATTTAGCCCGCCAAGTAGAAAAAGGTCGTATGAAGGAAGAAGAGAAAGAAGCGACTTTAAATCGTCTTACATGGACGCTCGATTTAAATAGTGTCAAAGAAGCGGATCTTATTATTGAAGCAGCTGTTGAGAAAATGGATATTAAAAAGAAAATTTTTGCGAATCTAGATGAAATTGCTCCAGAACACGCAATTTTAGCGACGAATACGTCATCGCTACCAATTACGGAAATTGCAGCGGTAACGAAACGTCCTGAGAAAGTAATCGGCATGCACTTTATGAATCCAGTTCCAGTTATGAAACTTGTTGAAATTATTCGTGGTTTAGCTACAGATGATGCAGTGTACGAAACGATTGAGGATATTACGAAAAAAATCGGGAAAGTGCCAGTTGAAGTAAATGATTTCCCAGGGTTTGTATCGAACCGTATTTTATTACCGATGATTAACGAAGCAATCTATACGTTATATGAAGGTGTAGCGACGAAAGAAGCGATTGATGAAGTAATGAAACTCGGTATGAATCATCCGATGGGACCACTTACATTAGCTGATTTTATCGGTTTAGATACGTGTTTATACATTATGGAAGTGTTGCATGAAGGATTAGGAGATAGTAAATATCGCCCATGTCCATTATTACGTAAGTATGTGAATGCAGGATGGTTAGGACGTAAAACGGGTCGTGGTTTCTACGTTTACGAATAAATTCCTCCCTTTATTAAAGTAGTGGTCTTACCAAATTATTAAAAAGATATATAGCAAACGGAGGCGAAGTACATGAATTTTCATTTTACTGAAGAGCAACAAATAATGAGGAAAATGGTTCGAGATTTTGCGCAGAAGGAAATAGCTCCCTTTGTTCCTAGTATGGAACAAGGGGTGTTCCCAAAAGAGATTTTGCAAAAGATGGGTGAGCTTGGACTAATGGGTATTCCAGCGCCTGCAAAATATGGCGGGGCAGAAATGGATTTTATTTCTTATATTTTAGCAATTGAGGAAATTTCAAAGATAAGTGCAACGGTTGGTGTAATTTTAGCTGTACATACGTCAGTTGGAATGAACCCGATTTTGTATTTCGGAACAGAAGAACAGAAGCAGAAGTATGTTTCTAAACTGGCGACTGGTGAATATTTAGGCGCATTTGCTCTAACAGAACCGAATGCAGGATCAGATGCAGGCAGTTTGAAATCAAGAGCTGTAAAGAAAGGCGATCACTACATCATTAATGGATCGAAAGTCTTTATTACAAATGGTGGTGAAGCAAGTACATATATCGTCTTCGCGTCTACAAATCCAGAGGCGGGGAAAAGCGGGATTTCAGCATTTATAGTAGAGAAAGATACACCAGGCTTAATCATCGGAAAAGATGAGCATAAGATGGGGCTTCTTGGTTCTCGTACAGTGCAACTTACGTTTGAAGATATGAAAGTGCCGGCTGAGAATTTACTTGGTGAAGAAGGACAAGGATTTAAGGTGGCAATGGCGAATTTAGATGTTGGGCGAATTGGAATCGGAGCGCAGGCATTAGGAATCGCGGAAGCGGCGCTTGCAAGTGCGATTGATTATGCGAAAGAGCGTGAGCAATTCGGAAAGCCAATTGCGGCGCAGCAAGGAATCGGATTCAAACTTGCAGATATGGCGACTAGCGTAGAAGCAGCGCGATTACTTGTATACAGAGCGGCATCGCTAAGAGCACAAGGATTACCATGCGGTAAAGAAGCTTCTATTGCGAAATTATTTGCTTCTAAGACGGCTGTTGAAGTTGCGATTGAAGCAGTGCAAGTATTTGGTGGTTATGGTTATACGAAAGATTATCCAGTAGAAAGATTTTTCCGTGATGCGAAGATCACACAAATATATGAAGGAACGAGCGAAATACAAAAGCTTGTAATTAGTCGAGCTTTATAAAAAGGCAGAGGGGGAGACGGGAATGCATTTTAAATTATCAGAAGAACATGAAATGATAAGGAAAATGGTTCGGGATTTTGCAAGGAATGAAGTAGCACCGACAGCAGCAGAGCGTGATGAGGAAGAGCGATTTGATCGCGCTTTATTCGATCAAATGGCAGAGCTTGGTTTGACCGGTATTCCGTGGCCTGAAGAATACGGCGGAATTGGAAGCGATTACTTGGCGTATGTAATTGCCGTTGAAGAGTTATCCCGCGTTTGTGCTTCTACAGGTGTAACGTTGTCTGCACATACTTCACTTGCTGGATGGCCAATTTTTAAATTTGGAACGGAAGAGCAAAAACAAAAGTTTTTGCGCCCAATGGCTGAAGGGAAGAAAATTGGTGCATATGGCTTAACAGAACCAAGCTCTGGATCAGATGCTGGTGGAATGAGGACGACTGCAAAACGAGATGGAGACCATTACATTTTAAATGGTTCGAAAATCTTTATTACAAATGGCGGCATTGCTGATATTTATGTTGTTTTTGCATTAACAGATCCTGATTCGAAGCAGCGCGGCACGAGTGCATTTATTGTGGAGAGTGATACGCTAGGGTTTTCAGTTGGGAAGAAGGAAAGTAAGTTAGGAATTCGCTCTTCGCCAACGACTGAAATTATGTTTGAAGACTGCCGTATTCCTGCAAGGAATCTGCTAGGGGAAGAGGGCCAAGGATTTAAAGTTGCGATGCAAACGTTAGATGGCGGTCGTAATGGTATTGCGGCGCAAGCGGTTGGGATTGCACAATCCGCTTTAGATGCTTCTGTAGAATATGCAAGAGAACGTCATCAGTTTGGGAAGCCGATTGCGGCGCAACAAGGAATTGGCTTTAAACTTGCAGATATGGCAACGGATGTAGAGGCAGCGCGTCTTTTAACATATCAAGCGGCTTGGCTTGAATCTGAAGGGCTTCCGTACGGGAAAGAGTCAGCGATGTCAAAAGTATTTGCAGGTGATACAGCGATGAAGGTAACGACTGAAGCAGTACAAGTATTTGGTGGTTATGGTTATACGAAAGATTATCCAGTAGAGCGTTATATGCGCGATGCAAAGATTACACAAATATATGAGGGAACACAAGAGATTCAAAGGCTTGTAATTTCTCGTATGTTAACGAAGTAGGAACGAAAGCGTAGGTATTTTCCTACGCTTTTTACTTCCAAAAATAATAGAGAGAGGTGAAGGGATGGTTAAACATAATGTACATGCGTCAGTGAAAGATGAAAAATTAGTTGCGTTAAGGCGTGAACAAATGATTAAAGGTGCGGTGCAGCTGTTTAAGCAAAAAGGATTCCCGCGTACAACAACGAGAGAAATTGCGAAAGCGGCTGGATTTAGTATCGGAACACTTTATGAATACATTCGCACAAAAGATGATGTATTATATTTAGTTTGTGATAGTATTTATGAACATGTAAAAGAGCGGTTAGAGAAAGTAGTGTGTACAGAGAAGGGAAGTATAGAAAGCTTAAAGATAGCGATAACGAATTATTTTAAAGTGATGGATGAATTGCAAGAAGAAGTATTAATTATGTATCAAGAGGTACGTTTTTTACCGAAAGAATCACTCCCATATGTATTAGAAAAAGAGTTTCAAATGGTCGGGATGTTTGAGAATATTTTAGAGCAGTGTACTGAAAATGGGACATTTACACTAAATAAAAAGGAAATACAGCTTCTTGCACATAATATTTTCATACAAGGACAAATGTGGGGATTTAGACGTTGGGCCCTGCAAAAACTGTATACTCTCGAAGAATATACAGAAATGCAAATTAGGTATGTACTGCAAGGTGCGCATATGTTTCCGAAATAAGGAATGGACAAATTATAATTTTATCCCGCTATTTGTGGGCAGTAAGACTCCCACCTCAAAATTCGGCTGGAACAAAGAAGTTAGGTGGGAGATCAAACGCCCGTAAACGCCCGATTGGTGAAGGCTAATAATCAGTGGGGGATGAACAAAACCCCACTGATTAAAGTTTCACTTTATTACCATATAAAGTTTCCCGTTTTTTTTTTGTAGCATATTTGTGCGACTTTTGTTTATAATGAATAGTATGGATTTTTTTAAGCAGACCGTTGTATATAAGGTTATATTTGAAGAAAGGAAGTGCCGCATAAGTGAATTTTAAGCAATATTCACCAGAAGAGCTAAAAGAATGTTCAATGATTGAAGTTGTACATAGCGTTTTAGGGAATAAAAGACAAGCAACGACATTCAACGAGTTGGTTCAAGAAATCGCTCAAGTGCTGGGACTATCTCAAGGACAAGTTAATACGAAACTCGCACAATTTTATACAGATTTAAACATCGATGGACGTTTCATTAATTTAGGAGAAAATCGTTGGGGGCTACGCAGCTGGTACCCATATGAGCAAATTGATGAAGAAATTCTGCCTCAGCCAAAACCGAAGAAGAAACGTAAAGTTGAAGAGGACGGTTTTGACGACTACATCGAAGAAGATGAAGATGAATTCGGCGATGCAGAAGGAAACGCAGACCAAGAAGAAGATGTAGAAGATTTGGACAAGGTTCTTGAAGAAGAAGACGCAGATGATGAAGATGATGATCTTGATGATGTAGAAGAAGATGATGAAGACTTCGCAGAAGAAGAACTTGAGTACGATGAAACTGAAGAAGAAGAAGAGGAAGAGCGTTAGTTCTTGACTTTTCATTATCGTCCATGTAGAATCATTTTTGGGCTCTTTAAAAAAGGACGATAATACTTTTAAAGTGTAAATATAAAAGAAAATTGCTCCCTACTTATTACTTTATGTGATGAGGGGAGCAATTTTCTTTTTTGTTTTTTGTTTAGAAAATAAAAAGAGCCTAACAATAAGATAGATACACTGTTATCTACATACGTTGCGCTTTGCAACGGTGATTATATAACAACGAAGTAGAAGGGAGTATTTTCATGACTAAGTATATTTTTGTAACAGGCGGTGTAGTATCGTCTTTAGGTAAAGGTATTACAGCAGCATCTCTTGGAAGACTTTTAAAAAATCGTGGTTTAAACGTAACTATTCAAAAGTTTGATCCATACATTAACGTAGACCCAGGGACTATGAGCCCATACCAACACGGTGAGGTATTTGTAACAGATGATGGTGCAGAAACGGACTTAGACCTAGGTCACTATGAGCGTTTTATCGACATCAACTTAAATAAATACAGCAACGTAACAACAGGTAAAATTTACTCTTCAGTTCTTCAAAAAGAGCGTCGTGGTGAATATTTAGGAGGAACAGTTCAAGTTATTCCTCACATTACTAACGAAATTAAAGAACGTGTATATCGTTCTGGTCGCGAAACAAACGCCGACGTTGTTATTACAGAAATCGGTGGAACTGTTGGTGATATCGAGTCTCTACCATTCTTAGAAGCAATTCGTCAAATTAAGAGCGACATCGGTCGTGACAATGTAATGTACATTCACTGTACGTTAATCCCGTACTTAAAAGCAGCGGGTGAAATGAAAACAAAACCAACGCAACATAGCGTTAAAGAGCTTCGCAGCTTAGGTATTCAGCCGAACATTATCGTTGTTCGTACAGAATTACCTGTTTCTCAGGACATGAAAGACAAGCTTGCATTATTCTGTGACATCGATACAAAAGCAGTTATCGAAGCACGCGATGCAGATACTTTATATGCGGTTCCATTAGCTCTTCAAGAACAAAACATGGACCAAATCGTTTGCGATCACTTAAAATTAGACAATCCTGCTGCAGATATGACAGATTGGACTGCACTAGTTAATAAAGTACGTAACCTTTCTAAGAAAACAAAAATCGCTCTTGTTGGTAAATACGTAGAGCTTCAAGACGCATATATTTCTGTTGTAGAAGCACTTCGTCATGCAGGTTATTCATTCGACACAGATGTAGAAGTGAAATGGGTAAACGCTGAGCACGTAACAGCAGAGAACGTAAAAGAATTAGTTGGCGACACAGATGGTATCCTTGTACCAGGTGGCTTCGGCGATCGTGGTGTAGAAGGTAAAATCGTTGCAATTCAATATGCTCGTGAAAACAAAGTTCCATTCTTAGGAATTTGCCTAGGTATGCAACTTGCATCAATCGAATTTGCACGTAACGTATTAGGATTAGAAGGAGCTAACTCTTCTGAAATTAATCCTGACACACCTTATGCAATTATCGATTTATTACCAGAACAAAAAGATGTAGAAGATTTAGGTGGTACACTTCGCCTTGGTCTATACCCATGTAAGCTTGCTGAAGAAACAAATGCTTACAATGCTTACAACGAGCCGGTTATATATGAGCGTCATCGTCATCGTTATGAGTTCAACAATCAATTCCGTCCAGATATGGAAAAAGAAGGATTTGTATTCTCTGGTACAAGCCCAGACGGTCGTCTAGTGGAAATTATTGAATTACAAGATCATCCTTGGTTCGTGGCAGCACAGTTCCATCCAGAACTTGTATCTCGTCCAAACCGTCCGCAACCATTGTTCCATGATTTCGTAAGTGCTTCTATTACGAATAAAGAGAGCAAGTAATAAAAAAAAGCGCCTGAAATAGGGCGCTTTTTTTAATATTCGTTTAACATTTCATCAATTGTAAATTTCAATCCGTGATAAGCAAATAAAGTTATAATTAAACTTGGGAACCCGTAGCGGTTACCTTCATCATCTGGAATAAGACCTTTTAACAGCTTTGTATCAATATGTACATCTGTATATTGTTCCAGTGATTCAGCACCTTCTTGAATAGCCGAGATTCCAACGATAGATTGGCCGTCTTCATGAAGTTTTTTCGCGGTTGTTATAATTTCTTCATCTGTCGAAAAACGACTAATAAGAAGTACGCGGTCCGCAGAAGTCACTGCCGCCAGTTCACCGTTTTCTATTAAACGTTTTGCCTGTTTCATTGGTTCGGCACCAAATAATGCTTCTGAAACAATACCCTCCATTTCGTTTGTACCATGCAAGTAAATGAAGCCGTCACCAATTAACGCCTGGGCAAGTAGACGAGCGCTATCTTCTATATTCATTTCTTCTTTTTGAGAAATTCTGGAGAAATATCCACTTAATTGAGTCGAGAAAATTTTTAACATGTTGTTGCTCCTTTCTTTCGTGTTAGCTGGTTCTCATTATAGCTTATTTTTTTTGGAAAGGGGAAATAGTAGGGTGGCATAACAAAATAGGAAACGGTAAAATAAGAAAGAATAGGAAGGGATTTGGCAAAGAGTAGCGAAAATAAACCGATAAGATATAAGAAGCTTTAAATCTTGTACTTACACAGAAAGGTTGGGAGTTATGGAAGGAAAAATTTTAATCGTTGATGATCAATATGGCATTCGTGTTTTATTGCATGAAGTGTTCCAAAAAGAAGGTTATCAGACGTTTCAAGCAGCGAATGGATTTCAAGCTTTAGATATCGTGAAAAAAGATAATCCAGATTTAGTAGTGTTAGATATGAAAATCCCAGGTATGGATGGTATAGAGATTTTAAAACATGTAAAAGAAATTGATGAGAGTATTAAAGTGATTTTAATGACTGCTTATGGAGAATTGGATATGATTCAAGAAGCGAAAGATTTAGGAGCTTTAATGCACTTTGCTAAACCGTTTGATATTGATGAGATTCGTCAAGCGGTGAGAGATCAGCTTGCTGTAGAGGCGTAAAAAATGAATTTTTTATAAAAAATATGGAAAAAAGCGTTTACATGGACTATTGAGCAGGTGAATACAGTTGAGTTTTTGAGTACAAGTTGTTATCCTATTGAGTGTAGAAAGAAGTCCGGTATGTAAATATACATATTTTACCTTATTCTGGTCATACTACCAGCGATAAGAATTTATCGGATACAAAAAACGTTTTTTAGGAGGATTCACCATGCCTTTAGTTTCTATGAAAGAAATGCTAAACACAGCACTAGAAGGAAAATACGCAGTTGGTCAATTCAACATGAACAACTTAGAGTGGACTCAAGCTATCTTAGCTGCTGCGGAAGAAGAAAAATCTCCTGTAATCTTAGGTGTATCTGAGGGTGCAGCTCGTCATATGACTGGTTTCAAAACAGTTGTAGCTATGGTTAAAGCTTTAATCGAAGAAATGAACATTTCTGTTCCTGTAGCGATTCACCTTGACCATGGTTCAAGCTTCGAAAAATGTAAAGAAGCAATCGATGCAGGTTTCACATCTGTAATGATCGACGCTTCTCACCACCCATTCGATGAGAACGTTGAAACTACTAAAAAAGTGGTAGAATACGCACATGCTCGTAACGTATCTGTAGAAGCTGAGCTTGGTACAGTTGGCGGACAAGAAGATGACATCATCGCTGAAGGCGTTATCTACGCTAATCCTGAAGAGTGTAAACACCTTGTTGAAGCAACAGGTATCGATTGCCTAGCTCCAGCTTTAGGTTCTGTACACGGTCCTTACAAAGGTGAGCCTAACTTAGGATTCGCTGAAATGGAACAAGTTCGCGACTTCACTGGCGTACCTTTAGTATTACACGGTGGTACTGGTATCCCAACTGCTGATATCGTAAAAGCTATTTCTTTAGGTACTTCAAAAATTAACGTAAACACTGAGAACCAAATTGAGTTTACAAAAGCTGTTCGTGAAGCATTAAACAAAGACCAAGAAGTTTACGATCCTCGTAAATATATTGGACCTGGCCGCGACGCTATTAAAGCAACTGTTGCTGGTAAAATGCGTGAGTTCGGTTCTAACGGTAAAGCGTAAGAATAAAATTCCGTTTTGGAAACCGTCTAGTCTTTTAGACGGTTTCCTTTCGTTGTATAATGAAAGCGTGAACAAGTCTAAAGATTTTATAAAGTGAATTTTTGGTTTGCGAATATAGAAAATAATGTGCATAGTCCTATTAATAAATGTGGTAAGTATCTGAATTGAGGAATTTGATTCGATGAATAGTTAATCTTCATCTATTTGTACAGCAGGGGAGCTACAGGTGATGGTTTTCTACTTATTGGGTTTCAGGATGGAAAGAGTGATTGAGATTCTTAAGGGGGAATCTTCTACTACTTCTTATAAAGAAGTAGTAGATAAATACATTCACAAGAAGGGAGCTCAATATGGAAAAATTGCTAATTGAAGGCGGAAGAGCTTTAAATGGAACGATTCGCGTGAGTGGTGCAAAGAACAGTGCTGTTGCACTAATTCCAGCGACAATTTTAGCAGATACTCCAGTAACTATCGGTGGCGTTCCTAATATTTCGGACGTGAAAATATTAGGAGACTTACTAGAGGAAATTGGAGGGAAAGTAACTTATGGGCAGGAAGAAGAGATGGTAGTCGATCCTTCTAACATGGTTGCGATGCCTTTACCAAATGGAAAAGTGAAAAAATTGCGCGCCTCTTATTATTTAATGGGTGCAATGCTTGGCCGTTTTAAAAAAGCTGTTATTGGGCTTCCAGGTGGATGTCATTTAGGGCCACGACCGATTGATCAGCATATTAAAGGGTTTGAAGCGTTAGGGGCACATGTTACAAATGAACAAGGTGCCATTTATTTAAGAGCAGATGAACTACGTGGAGCGCGTATTTATTTAGATGTTGTTAGTGTAGGAGCTACGATTAATATTATGCTAGCGGCTGTACGAGCGAAAGGTAGAACTGTTATTGAAAATGCAGCAAAAGAACCAGAGATTATTGATGTAGCTACATTGTTAACGAGTATGGGAGCACGTATTAAAGGTGCTGGTACAGACGTAATCCGAATTGATGGTGTGGATTCTTTACATGGTTGTCACCACACTATCATTCCAGATCGTATTGAAGCTGGTACGTATATGATTTTAGGAGCAGCGTCAGGAGGAGAAGTAACAGTTGATAATGTTATTCCTCAGCATTTAGAATCCGTTACTGCGAAGCTAAGAGAAGCTGGTGTTCAAGTTGAAACGAACGATGACCAAATTACAGTGAACGGCAATAGAAAGTTAAAAGTAGTTGATGTGAAAACGCTTGTATATCCAGGGTTTCCAACAGATTTACAACAGCCGTTTACAACGCTTTTAACAAAAGCGCATGGAACAGGAGTTGTAACTGATACAATTTACAGCGCACGTTTCAAGCATATTGATGAATTGCGCCGTATGAACGCACAGATTAAAGTAGAAGGCCGTTCAGCGATTGTGACTGGACCTGTTTTATTGCAAGGTGCGAAGGTGAAAGCGAGTGACTTACGAGCTGGTGCGTCCCTTGTTATTGCGGGTTTAATGGCAGATGGCATTACAGAAGTAACGGGACTTGATCATATTGATCGAGGTTACGAAAATATAGTAGACAAGCTTAAAGGGCTTGGTGCAAACATTTGGCGAGAACAAATGACAAAGCAAGAAATTGAAGAAATGAAGAATGCATAAAGTGAAACTTTAATCAGTATGGGATATCCCATGCCGATTATTAGCCCTCACCAATCGGGATAAGGTGGTGATACTTCCGTTAATGGGGAGCGAAGAATCACTACTAACGGAAGTACACTTTATAGAAAAACACGGTTCACAAAATACGGCAGAAATATAAAGACTTAAAGGAGAGGGATTATTGTGGAAAGAAGTTTATCTATGGAGTTAGTACGTGTAACAGAGGCTGCAGCATTATCATCAGCGCGTTGGATGGGGCTCGGAAAAAAAGATGAGGCAGATGGTGCAGCAACATCAGCTATGCGTGATGTATTTGATACAATTCCGATGAAAGGTACAGTTGTAATTGGCGAAGGTGAAATGGATGAAGCGCCAATGCTATATATCGGAGAGAAATTGGGAACAGGATATGGACCGCGCGTAGACGTTGCAGTTGATCCTTTAGAAGGGACCAATATCGTAGCGGCTGGCGGCTGGAATGCGCTTGCTGTTATTGCAATTGCAGATCACGGCAATTTGTTACATGCTCCTGACATGTACATGGATAAAATAGCGGTTGGTCCAGAAGCGGTTGGTGCAGTTGATATTGACGCACCTATTATCGACAACTTACGTGCAGTTGCGAAAGCGAAAAATAAAGATATCGAAGATGTTGTAGCGACAGTTTTAAACCGTCCACGTCATCAAGCAATTATCGAAGAAATTCGTAAAGCTGGTGCTCGTATTAAATTAATTAACGATGGAGATGTAGCTGGAGCAATCAATACAGCATTTGACCGTACCGGTGTAGATATTTTATTCGGTTCTGGTGGAGCACCTGAAGGTGTATTAGCTGCGGTTGCATTAAAATGCTTAGGTGGAGAAATTCACGGGAAGCTCTTACCTCAAAACGAAGCTGAATTAGCGCGTTGCAAAAAAATGGGTATTGAAGATATCAATCGTATCCTTCGTATGGAAGACTTAGTAAAAGGTGACGATGCAATCTTTGCAGCAACAGGTGTAACAGACGGAGAACTATTACGAGGCGTTCAATTTAAAGGTAGCGTCGGAACAACACAATCCCTTGTTATGCGTGCAAAATCAGGCACAGTACGCTTCGTAGACGGCCGCCATAGCTTAAATAAAAAACCGAATTTGGTTATTAAATAAAAAGTGCAAGCGGCTCGTTCAGAATGGGAGGGGGATGGAGCTTCAGACGTAGAGGCGCTTTTTGCCTCGTAGGAAGAAGTGAAGCCACCGACCATTCTAGCCGCTGGAACTGGATTAAGTAAAAAGTGTAAGCGGCTCGTTTAGAATCGCAGGGCACTTCAAGCTCTCGACCTTGAAGCGCTTTTTGCTTCGAGCGAGAGAGCGAAATGACCGGAGATTCTAGCTGCTGGAACTGGATTAAATAAAAGAAAAAATGCCTTATCTATTCTGCCTTAAAATCAGGCGAGTAGAAAAAAGAAAGAAATATGAAAAGCGAAGATAAATTTTCTTGTCTTCGCTTCTTGTATTTGTGTTTCAATGTATTGATTAAAACTAGATAAAAGGGTTACAATAGTGAATATTACCCTACTTGAACTTATTGCCTTTCATTATTATTTATTTGCCTTCCGTATTTTTCCCCTTTACCCATGTGAAAAGAGAAAAACGTTAAAGTGTGGTGTCTGAATGAATTTGTCAATTGCAGCATTAGAAAACATGAAATTAAAAGAGTTATACGAGCTTGCGAAGGAATTTAAGATTTCGTATTACAGCAAGTTAACGAAAAAAGAGCTAATCTTCTCTATCTTAAAAGCTCGAGCAGAAAAAGAAGGTTTCTTTTTCATGGAAGGCGTATTAGAAATTATTCAATCAGAAGGATTTGGATTCTTACGTCCTATCAATTATTCTCCAAGCTCAGAAGATATTTATATCTCGGCTTCGCAAATTCGTCGTTTCGATTTACGTAATGGAGATAAGGTTTCTGGTAAAGTACGACCTCCGAAAGAAAATGAGCGCTATTTTGGATTGCTACAAGTTGAAGCTGTAAATGGAGATGATCCAGACTCAGCAAAAGAGCGTGTACATTTCCCTGCATTAACACCGTTATACCCAGATCGCCAAATGAAATTGGAGACGGAAACGAAAAAGTTACCGACACGCATCATGGATTTAATCGCACCAGTTGGATTTGGACAACGTGGTTTAATTGTTGCGCCTCCAAAGGCTGGTAAAACAAGTCTGTTAAAAGAAATTGCACACAGTGTCACAACAAATCATCCGGAAGCAGAATTAATTGTACTTTTAATTGATGAGCGTCCAGAGGAAGTAACAGATATTGAACGTTCTGTTAAAGGTGATGTTGTAAGTTCTACTTTTGATGAAGTGCCAGAGAATCATATTAAAGTAGCTGAGCTTGTATTAGAGCGTGCAATGCGTCTTGTAGAACATAAAAGAGACGTTGTCATTTTAATGGATAGTATTACCCGTTTAGCGCGTGCTTACAACCTTGTTATTCCACCGAGTGGTAGAACCTTATCGGGTGGTATTGATCCAGCTGCTTTTCATAGACCGAAGCGTTTCTTCGGGGCTGCGCGTAATATCGAAGAGGGCGGTAGCTTAACGATTTTAGCAACAGCTCTTGTTGATACAGGGTCTCGTATGGATGATGTAATTTACGAGGAGTTTAAAGGAACTGGAAATATGGAACTTCACTTAGATCGCTCATTAGCTGAGCGCCGTATCTTCCCAGCGATTGATATTCGTCGCTCTGGTACGCGTAAAGAAGACCTATTAATTCCGAAAGAACATTTAGACAAACTATGGGGTATTCGTAAAACAATGCGTGATACACCAGACTTTGTTGAAGGCTTCTTACGTAAACTTCGTCAAACAAAGACAAATGAAGAATTTTTACAAAACATTGTTGCAGACTCAAAAAGGTATGTAGCAACTAAGTAAAGGGAAAAGATTGGGACTCGCTTATTTCGTAGTAAGCGAGTTTTTTATGTTTTTAAGGTAATATTAGAGAGAGTAATATATGGAAATAATTTTGTTTTTTGGGATGAAAATCATATTTGGGTCGAGAGCTTGAAGTGTCCTGGATTCTGAGCGAGCCGCTTGCGCTTTTAATTTTTAAAAAGACAAAAACAGGTAGTTGCAAAATGGAGTTAGCCTTGTTATAATTTCATCATATGTGTTTCATCAATATAGTTGTGTAAGCAGCTGAAGATGAAAAACTCTGTTTCGAAAATGATTCAGGGCGGAAGGAGATGAAAAGAATGAAAGCAGGAATCCATCCAAATTACAATAAAGTTGTATTTATGGACACGAACACTGGCTTCAAATTCTTAAGCGGGTCTACAAAAGGCTCTAGCGAAACTGTTGAGTGGGAAGATGGTAACACTTATCCATTACTAAAAATTGAGATCAGTTCTGATTCTCACCCATTCTACACTGGACGTCAGAAGTTTGCTACTGCAGACGGACGTGTTGACCGCTTCAATAAGAAATACGGTATTAAGTAATAAAGAACATAAAACAGGCAAGTGTATGTATTCGCTTGTCTGTTTTTTTTGCGAAAATATTAAACCTTTACCCTACTTTAGATTAGGAAAGTAGATGAAAGGAGAGCTCAATGTACTTAATGAATCAAAATGGTTGGATTGAAGTGATTTGCGGGAGTATGTTTTCTGGAAAATCAGAAGAGCTCATCCGCCGTATACGCCGTACGCAATTTGCGAAACAACATGCGATTGTATTTAAACCATGTATTGATAATCGTTATAGTGAAGAAGATGTTGTATCACATAATGGATTAAAGGTTAAAGCAGTTCCTGTTTCAGCTTCAAAAGATATATTTAACCATGTAACAGAAGAAATGGATGTTATTGCAATCGATGAGGTACAATTTTTTGATGGGGACATTGTGGAAGTGGTGCAAGTATTGGCAAATCGTGGCTATCGTGTCATTGTAGCTGGATTAGACCAAGATTTCCGTGGTCTACCATTTGGACAAGTTCCTCAGCTGATGGCGATTGCTGAACATGTAACTAAATTGCAGGCAGTTTGTTCTGAATGTGGATCTCCTGCAAGTCGTACGCAACGTTTAATCGATGGAGAACCAGCGGCATTTGATGATCCAATTATTTTAGTTGGGGCTTCAGAATCGTATGAACCACGTTGTCGTCATTGTCATGCAGTACCTACAAAACAAAGATAAATGAAACTCGCTATGTAGAGCGGGTTTTTTTCGAAAATAGATGAAGATTGGTGGCGAGCTCTTCGTGTCTAAGAACCTCCGCTACTCAAGGTAAAAAGCACCTTTTGTACGAGAGAACCTTAGCTATTCTGAGCGAGCCGCTTGCGCTTTTAAATATTATCTAGCTCCAGCGGCTAGAATGGTCGGTGGTTTCGCTTCTTCCTGCGAGGCAAAGAGCGCCTCTCTGTCAGAAGCTCCAACCTCCTCCCATTCTGAGCGAGCCGCTTGCGCTTTTAAATATTATCTAGCTCCAGCGGCTAGAATGGTCGGTGGTTTCGCTTCTTCCTGCGAGGCAAAGAGCGCCTCTCTGTCAGAAGCTCCAACCTCCTCCCATTCTGAGCGAGCCGCTTGTGCTTTTAAATATAATTTGCGTTTTTTTGATTAAGTACCATATACTATTTGTATTAGATACTAGGATGTAGAGGTGAATGGTGTGTTAGATCGTTTGCAAGCTGTAGAAGATCGTTATGAGAAGTTGAATGAGTTGTTAAGTGACCCAGAGGTTATTAGCGATACAAATAAGCTTCGTGAGTATTCAAAAGAGCAATCTGATATTCAGGATACGGTAGAGGTGTACCGTGAGTATAAAGATGTTCGTGAGCAATTACGAGATGCAAAAGCAATGTTAGAAGATAAGTTAGACGCTGATATGCGTGACATGGTAAAAGAAGAGGTTTCTGAGTTAGAAGGTCAAGAAAAAGTATTATCAGAGCGTCTGAAAGTTTTACTTGTTCCAAAAGACCCTAATGATGATAAAAACGTTATCGTTGAGGTTCGTGGTGCTGCTGGTGGTGACGAGGCAGCTTTATTTGCTGGTGATTTATATCGTATGTATAGCCGTTATGCTGAGGTGCAAGGTTGGAAAACTGAAATTATCGAAGCGAGCTATACAGAGTTAGGTGGATATAAAGAGATTATCTTTATGATTAACGGTAAAGGTGCTTTCGCTAAGCTGAAATTCGAGAATGGTGCTCACCGTGTACAACGTGTTCCTGAAACGGAATCTGGTGGACGTATTCATACATCTACAGCAACTGTAGCTGTATTACCAGAGGCAGAAGAAGTAGAAATTAATATTCATGAAAAAGATGTTCGTGTTGATACGTTTGCTTCTAGTGGTCCTGGTGGACAAAGCGTTAATACAACGATGTCAGCGGTACGTTTAACACATTTACCGACTGGTGTAGTTGTATCTTGTCAGGATGAGAAATCACAAATTAAGAATAAAGAAAAAGCGATGAAAGTATTACGCGCACGTGTTTATGATAAGTTTAGACAAGAAGCGCAAGCTGAGTATGATCAAAACCGTAAACAAGCTGTTGGTACGGGAGATCGTTCAGAGCGTATTCGTACGTATAACTTCCCGCAAAACCGTGTTACAGACCATCGAATCGGTTTAACGATTCAAAAGCTAGATCAAATCCTACAAGGTAAGTTAGATGATTTCATCAATGCCTTAGTGATGGAAGATCAGGCTCAAAAGATGGAGGCAGCTGAGTAATGCGTGTCTATGAAGCCCTGAAATGGGCTTCTTCTTTTTTACAGGAAAATGGACGAGATGAAAATGCGGGAGAAATTGTCCTTTGTCATGTATTAAAGACGAACAGAACCGGAATGCTCATGAATATGCGTGAAGAAATAACTGCGGAACAAGAGAAAAGTTTTGCACAATTTATCCACAAGCACGTAGAAGGTACTCCGATCCAATATATGCTCGGTTATGAAATGTTTTATGGCCGCTCATTCTTTGTAAATGAAGAGGTATTGATACCAAGACCGGAAACAGAGGAACTTATAGTTGGGGTGCTAGAGAGAATTGAGCGCCATTTCGGTAATGAGGAGCTTCACATAGCGGATATTGGAACAGGTAGTGGAGCGATTTCTATTACGCTCGCTTTAGAAAATAAAAATCTTCATGTGTATACAGTAGATATCGCGCAGGAGTCGATTGAAGTTGCAAAAGAAAATGCAAAAACTTTAGGGGCGGATGTAACTTTCTATCACGGCGATTTACTGTCTCCGTTTTATGAAACAGGTCAGAAGTTAGATGTTGTTGTTTCCAATCCTCCGTACATACCAGAGGAAGATTGGCGTGGTCTTTCTACTGTTGTGAAGGAGCATGAGCCGAAGCGTGCGCTTGTTGGTGGGGAAGATGGACTAGATTTCTATCGTCGTTTTATGGAGGAATTGCCGAATGTATTACAGAAAAAGGCGATTGTGGCGTTTGAAATTGGTGTAGGGCAAGGTGAAGATGTGAAAGCATTATTACAGCAAACTTTCCCGCGTGCTCAAGTTGAAGTTGTATTTGACATTAATGGAAAAGATCGCATGGTATTTGCAGAGATGGAGTAAGGTTCACACCTTACTCTATTTTTTTGTGGGAAAATTTATCCTTTTCAGCAAGAAGACTCCATCTGATTTGTGTTACGGGTGAAACCCAACAATTCAGGTGGAGATGAATTGCCGTCAGAAGGTAGGCTGAACTCTTTTGTTTCGTTCATAATAATTTTTTTGAGAGCGAATATTTGTTTCTTTTTGTCTTACGATATAATCTATCGTAGATAAGGAGGGAATATATTTTAAGACAACGAAATTGGATAATAATCATCATTCGGTTACTTGCGCCAAAAGAAATAATTTTAATGAACTCTCTAAGAAAGGTGGTGAAAACAATGGCTAAAAAGAAAGTAGTGAAAGTATTACGTAAACAAAAGAAAAGAGAAAACATCCAACGATTCACTCAGAAACAGAATATCGGACGAGCTTGCCTTACGGCTAAAGAATTTCGTTTACTGCAACGCATGTCACATAGTTCAAAAGCATTGCGAAATGTTGGATTGTACACGATTAAACAAAGTTACTTGAATAATAACAAGATGGCTACTGTAAAAGAAGTGGACACTGCTATGCAAGCCGATATGAACTACTGGGGCATTCAATCAAACTCTGTTCAAGCGATTCGTAGAGCCTTATTTACAGAAGTGAAGAGCTTTTTTAAAGCATTGGAACAGTGGAAGAAAAAACCTGAAACATTCACAGGTCGTCCTAAGTTTCCGAATTATTCTCGTTCAACTGACAAACGAATCATTGAAATCTATCAAGTTCCAAAAGTGGATGATAACGGGTATTGGATGATTCCGATGAATGTTGCATTCAGAAAAAAATTCGGTTCCATTAAAATACGTATGCCTAAAAACTTAAGAAATAAAAAAATCTCCTACATTGAGATTGTACCGAAGCAAAAAGGTCGGTTCTTTGAGGTGCATTACACATATGAAATGCACGTTTCTCAAATGAAGAAACAATCCACGACTACTAGTAACGCTTTGAGTTGCGATTTAGGTGTAGACAGATTATTAAGTTGTGCAACAAATACAGGTGATACATTCTTAATTGATGGAAAAAAACTAAAATCCATTAACCAGTACTTCAACAAAATGATATGTAATCTACAACTGAAAAATATGGAAAATGGACTTTCAAAACGTGTTGTAACGAACCAAATGGCTGCACTTTGGCATAAACGAGAACGACAAATAAATGGTTACATTTCACAAACTGTAGGCCTGTTGTTCAAAAAAGTGAAAGCATGCAGCATAGATACGGTTGTCGTAGGTTATAACACTGGTTGGAAACAAAAATCTGATATGGGAAAAAAGAATAACCAAAAATTTGTTCAAATCCCATTTCATAAACTGATTGCAGCAATTGAGAATAAATGTGTAAAAGCAGGTATCCGATTTTTGAAACAAGAAGAAAGCTATACTTCAAAAGCTAGTTTCCTAGATAAAGATCCGATTCCAGTTTGGTCTAAGGAGGATAGAACACATTATCTCCTTAGTGGCAAACGAATCACTCGTGGTCTGTACCAAAGTAAAGCAGGAACATGTATCCATGCTGATATTAATGGTGCATTGAATACATTGCAAAAATCAAGAGTTGTAGAATTGGATGACAATCTCAAAGTGAAAACGCCGATTCTATTAGAAGTGCAAAAACGTAAGGCTGTTGCTTCGCGCATAGCTTAGTGGGTGCGTCAACCATCCATGTGTACTCGACTTATCGGGGCTTGTAGCACACGCCGGGTTCATCTGAGTGGTGGCTTCTTCCATAAGGAAGAATTGCTCTTTTTCGAAAGGGTGGTGCAAGTGGGAAAACAATAGTTCGTTGCCAGTACCAACCAAAAACATACTTGGGGTGTTACCGTAAGGTGGCATGAATTCTAGAGCGTCAAACTGTCTAGCGATAGACGAAAAGACCTAGAGTTCTAACTCAAGCCCCCATTGAAACGCTTCATCTCAGTGGGGGGAGTTGACATAGATTTTGAATTTAATAGTTTAGAAAGATGAAAGTCTGTCCACACTGTTTGTAGAAGGGACGGTGGAGGAAATGAAAAAACAAGTTATTGCTTATCTTCTTCTATTATTAATTGGTGCACAGTTGCTTGTGCAGTTTGGATATATGAAAGCTGATGCGAAAGGGCCTTCAGTTATTCCGAAAGAGGCCGTTCGATTACGGATTTTAGCAAATAGTGATTCAGATGAAGATCAGGCATTAAAACGTAAAGTACGTGATGAAGTGAAAGCGCAAATTGATGGATGGGTAGCGGATTTAACGTCATTTGAAGAAGCGCGAAAAGTAATTCAAAATCATATTCCTGAAATTGAAAAGACAGTGGAGAATACGCTGAAAAGAGAAGGAAGTAAAGAGGCATTTCAAGTGAAATTCGGTAAGAATGTGAAGTTTCCTACAAAGGTATATGGGAATTTTATTTATCCGGCAGGAGAATATGAAGCGGTACTTATTACAATTGGAAAAGGTGAAGGTGCAAACTGGTGGTGTGTATTATTTCCACCGATGTGTTTCTTAGATTTTTCAAGTGGTACAGCTGTAAGGAAGGAAGAACATGTTGTGAAAGCTGAATCTCCTGAAGAGGAGCAGGTGAGACAACCAGATGAGGAAGTAGTGGATGTACCGGAGAAGAAAGTGGATAAGGTGAAAGAAACGAAAGTAGTAAAGCCGGAAAAAGCTGAAAAAGTAACAGTCCAGGAAAAGAAAGTAGTAAAACATGAAACGCAAGTAGAAGAACAGCCTGTAAAAAAAGTAGAAACAACAACTGTGGAAAAAGTGGAAAAACCTGTGGAGCAAAAACAAGAAAAGGAAAATGAGTATGTAACAGTAGAAGAGGAAGAAGAAAAACCAGAGGTTAAATTATTTATCGTCGAAGTTTTTACATCTTTATTCTCTAAATAGTACTATTACTAAATCCTTCCTCATATATATCAATGAGGAGGGATTTACTATGAAGAACGTGTATTTTGCTACGAAAGCAGATGTAGAAAGATTGCATTCTTTTTTCGGACAAGCTAATAAAAAAGATGATAAAATAAATGAGTTGTACGCACAATTTATGATCTTGGAAGAGGCGGGAGAAATACGAGCGGTAGTTGGATATGAACAAGGTGGGGGAAATGCACTTATCCGTTCTTGTTTATTCACACCTAATGTGGATAAACAGACTTTCTTATATTTTTTTGAGATGTTTTTGCAGTATATGAAAGAAAAAGATATTCGACAATTGTACTTACTCACAAATCATCCACAATCTGTGACAATCTTTCAGTTTTTTAACTTTGTCATTATAGAGAAAGAGGAAGTGCCAGAGGAAATTCGACAGTTAGAACACTTTTGTAAAAATATAAAAGAGCTAAATGCAATAATACTAAATTGTCAGCTATTCACAAAGTTATCCACGGATTAACAAGGTTTATCCACATTTTGTGGATAAACCTTGTTTGTCTTTTGGATAAATCTCATAGTAAACTAAAAATAGACAAGTATTTCATGGTAGAAAAGGACGTGGGAAAAAATGCATACAAATATGTGGGTTGTGGATAATGTTGTGGAAAGAAAAAAATATTATCCACAATTAAAAGAAGCAGCGAGATTATTAAGAGAAAATGAAGCGGTGGCCTTCCCAACGGAAACGGTATATGGGTTAGGAGCAAACGCAATGGATGATGAAGCGATAGCGAAAATTTTTGAAGCGAAAGGGAGACCGAGCGATAATCCACTGATTGTCCACATAGGAACAAAATCTCAGTTAGATGGTATCGTAAGAGAAATTCCGCCGGTTGCAGAAAAGTTAATGGAGCATTTTTGGCCAGGACCATTAACAATCATTTTACCGAGAAAAAAAGGGATTTCAGAGAGGGTTACGGCCGGACTTAATACAGTCGGAGTGAGGATGCCGGATCATCCAGTAGCGCTCGCTCTTATTGAAGAGGCAAACGTGCCTGTTGCGGCACCGAGTGCGAATCGTTCAGGACGCCCAAGTCCAACGTTAGCTTCTCATGTGTATGAAGATTTAAACGGGAAAATTGCTGGTATTGTTGATGGCGGGGCAACAGGAGTAGGCGTTGAGTCAACTGTAATTGATTGTACGAGCGAGGTTCCGACGATTTTACGTCCAGGCGGGATTACGAAGGAGCAATTAGAAGCAGTGATAGGAAATGTTTCTTTAGATCCAGCTTTAAAGGATGAGAAAGAAAAACCAAAATCACCTGGAATGAAATATACACATTATGCACCGAAAGCGCCACTTAGTATTGTTGAAGGGTCCCGTGAGTTTATTCAACGTATTGTGGATGAGAAGAAGAAAGAAGGGTTTAAAGTAGGTGTATTAACGACAGAAGAGTATCAGCATGTGTATAGTGCAGATGTTGTATTGTCTTGTGGTGTGCGAAGCGATTTAGCCAGCGTTGCGACTAAGTTATATGATGTGCTTAGAACGTTTGATGCAAGTGAAGTAGATGTTATTTTTAGTGAATCATTCCCGAATGAAGGCATAGGAAATGCAATTATGAATCGTTTAACAAAAGCTGCGGGACATCAGATTATTATTGAATGATAATGTACCTTTAGCAAACAGAATATTTCTCCTCGGATAAGCATATTGTGAAGTAGCACGTCCGAGGGGGGATATGAATGACACTTGAACAATTAATACCTTTAATAATTATGGCATTCGCCCTGGGGATGGATGCATTTTCAGTGAGCCTCGGTATGGGGATGGTAACATTAAAGTTAAGACAAATCCTTTATATCGGTATGACGATTGGGATATTTCATATTATTATGCCATTTATCGGAATGGTACTAGGACGTTTTCTATCAGAGAGGTATGGGGATGTCGCGAATTTTGCAGGAGCTATTTTATTAATTGGGCTAGGGTTTTATATCGTATATTCGTCTATTTTAGAAGGGGAAGAGACTAGAACTGCTCCAATTGGAATTAGTTTATTTGTATTTGCATTTGGTGTTAGTATAGATAGTTTTTCAGTAGGTCTTAGTCTTGGAATTTACGGAGCAGAGACAATTATTACGATATTACTGTTCGGACTAATAAGTATGTTACTAGCTTGGATGGGTTTATTGCTTGGTAGCCATGCCAAAAATATGCTTGGTACATACGGTGAAATAGTAGGTGGTATTATTCTTGTTGGGTTTGGATTGTATCTCCTTTTTCCTATATAATTTTATATGAGGGTGGAGAACATGAATAGGTTGCTGAAATGGTATGTCGTATTTATAACTTTTTTTCCAAGGTGGTTACGTAGGCTTATCTTTTGGGGCGTTATTTTGCAAATTGCGGTTTTAGGTTGGGTTAAATTGATTCGTGAATGGTGAGTTAATTCCTTTCTGTGCATTTGAATACAATACTCCACAAATATAGAAAGGATGGTACAAATGACGAGATTAAAGCAAGTTTTTGGTATTATTATTAGTTTTTTTGTTTTTTGGTTTAGTATGCTCGGTGTACAAATGTTTGCTGAGTTTTTAGATATCGAATCATTAAAATTTGTTGCAGGAAAATCGGAGGCGGCGCGTGCGTTTTATTCACCGTATCCATTTTTAATTGTTTTCCTTATTACGTTACTTTCCTTATATTTCTTTGTAATAAAGCTGGGTAGATCTAAAAAAGAGAAATTACCTGCATTAGAGGAGAAGAAGGAAGAATTACAGTGAAAAAATCCCCCGCTTAAAGCGGGGGATTTTATATTTGAATGATGAAAGACTCCAATGCCCTATGATTCTGAACGAGCCGGTCGCGCTTTTAGGGTGATATCTAGCTCCAGCTCCTAGGCCCTTGCGTCTAAGGTTCCGCTTTTAGTTGTATCCAGTTCCAGCGGCTAGAATGGTCGGTGGCTTCGCGTCTTCCTGCGAGGCAAAAAGCGCCTCTACGTCAGAAGCTCCATCTCCCTCTCATTCTGAGCGAGCCACTTCCGCTTTTAGGGGATATCCAGCTCCAGCGGCTAGAATCTCCGGCCATTTCGCTCTCTCGCTCGAAGCAAATAGCGCTTCAAGGTCGAGAGCTCCAATGCCCTGCGATTCTGAGCGAGCCGCTTCCACTTTTAAATAGGCCTCACTAATTCAAATTGTTCTCCTAGTTTTGCGTAGTTGTGTCCTGCAAGGCGGCTTATTGGTTTTAGTTCTTCGGCGTGAATTCGACCGTTTTCGTATAAGTGTTCTGCGACGTGGAAGCGAACGACGCGGCCAATTAGTAGATCACAAGCTGGTGAGTCTTCGGTTCCGCCGAGCGGGATAGCGCGTTCTAATACGCATTCCATTCGAATGTTTGCTTCTTTCACCCCTGGTACTGAAATGACATCACTGTCGATTGGTGTTAGTTTTGCTAATTCGATTTCACTTTCATTAGGAGGTAGGTTGGCTGCTGTTTCATTGATCGCTTCTACGTAAGATTCATCAGAAATATGTACGACAAATTCCCCTTTTTCGATTGCGTTTCGGGAAGTGTCTTTCGGTTTTCCTTCTTTGCGTTGTACGGAAACCGAGATAAGTGGTGGATTGGCAGCGACGATATTGAAATAACTATATGGCGCACCGTTCAATACACCATCTTTAGTTACAGAAGTAACGAATGCAACAGGACGTGGAATGATACTTCCTGTTAGTAATTTGTAATTATCTTTTTCGGTTTGTTCGTTTGGATTAATGGATAACATGTTGTAATCCCCTTTCTAAATATGAATACTTATTGTTTGTTTACAAGATATCAATGGGAATCTCCTGCTGAAAATAATATTTTTTTGATGATGTAAAAAAAGAGATTACCTCAATTTGAAGTAATCTCTTTTTTGGTAAATATCTCGAAATAGAGATAAACATTAAAGTAAAACGTAAGCACCAGGGCCGATTAAAGCTACACCAACTGCAACAGCGATTAACATTAAATTATACTCAAATCCGTTTTGTGTTACCCAGTAACCATTTTTTCCGTGAACTGTGAAGATTGCTACTAACATTGTTCCTACGATAAATAATGAACCAACTACAGTGAAAATACCTGCTGCGAATAAGAAACCACCTAATAGTTCAGTTGCGCCAGCCATAAATGCCATAAATACACCAGGGCGTAAGCCGATTGATTCCATCCAGCCACCTGTTCCTTTCAGCCCGTAGCCACCAAACCAACCGAATAATTTTTGAGCACCGTGACCCATGAATGTAATTCCTATAATAAGACGAATAATAAGAAGACCGATATCCATCATTTCAAAAACCTCCTAAAAGTTATTAACTTATCTTATGTAAGTAATAATAAAATAGTTACTTACTTTAGTCAAGTGGATTTCAATAAAAATTCGAAAGAAATTTTACAAATTAACAACAAAAAATAAAATGTAGTAAAGACCTCTAGACGAGTAAGTGAAAAAAAGAGAAAATATAAGTAGAAGTTAACTTCTTATTGTTATTCAGACAATCAGAATTGACTGGAATTTTGTGAGGCGCTACAATAAGAGTCTAGTAGTAACGACATGATTTATTTCGAAAGCGTTTTTTCAGTATAACATTCGAAGTATGAAGTCTTACGTGTATTTCGATCTTGAATAGAGATTGCCCTATAAACTTTTAGGTAAATTATAAGGAGGACTATCCTATGTTTAAAAAATTATTCGGTTTTGGTTCAAAAACAAATGAAGAAACAATCGTAGCTCCATTAACTGGAGCAGTGAAAAATATTGAAGAAGTACCAGATCCAGTATTCGCTGGTCGTATGATGGGTGACGGTGTTGCAATCGATCCTACTGAAGGTGTAGTTGTATCTCCAGTTGATGGTGAAATCGTACAATTATTCCACACGAAACATGCTATTGGAATTAAAGCGAAAAACGGTACAGAAATTTTAATCCACGTTGGATTAGAAACTGTAAAAATGGAAGGTGAAGGTTTCGAAGCTCACGTTTCTGAAGGACAATCTGTAAAAGCTGGAGATAAATTAATCTCATTCGACTTAGAATTAATTCGTGAAAAAGCGAAAAGCACAATTACTCCAATCGTTATTACAAACACAGATGCAGCTGAGTCTATTAAGACAACTATAGGTGTAACAGCTACAAAAGGTTCAACAGAAGTAATGAAAGTTACAATGAAATAATTATTGTATGAAAGGAATCTGTTTCGTATGAAATGGATTCCTTATTTTGTTTCGTAGTGTGTTCATTATGTATGGTAAATACTTTGGGCGCTTGGAAATAGGGTTTCACATATATGTGGATAAGGCGCATTTTTCTTAGAAAAAATATAAGAGAAATGCGCCTTTCGTATATTCACATTTCTTTTGTTCTATTCTAATGTACGCTATGATAAAGTGAAACTTTAATCAGTGGAGGGTGTTCATCCCCTGTTGATTATTAGCCTTCATCAATCGGGGATAAATGGTAGGAAACAGAAAAAAAGGGGTGGGTTTGGATGAAACGGGTGTTATTTGTTTGCACTGGAAATACATGCCGTAGTCCGATGGCTGAGGCTTTGCTTCGTCATTATGGAGAAGGTAAATTTGAAGTGCAATCTGCTGGTGTTTTTGCCTATCCTGGAAGCGATGCGTCGGTACATGTAAAGGAAGCTTTAGCTGAAAAAGGAATTGTAATCGATCATGCTGCACAGCAGGTAAACGAGACTTTAGTTGATTGGGCGGATATTGTAGTAACAATGACGGAAAACCATAAGCAAATTGTACTTGGGCATTATCCGAGTGTTGAAAAGAAATTGGATACATTATATGGATTAACTGAGGGTGTAAGTAAGGATATTTCAGATCCATTTGGCGGATCGCTTTCTATTTATAAAGAAACGTTAGAAGAGATGGAAAAACTTGTACAAACTTTACTGAAAAAACATTCAGAAGGTTGATGTTTCGTGTATAATACGATATTGGAGATCACTTCGTTCCATTAAGGTAGCGAGTGTGAAATGAAGATAATTGATTGAAACTTTGGAGGGGTAAAAATGAAAGTAGTGGTAGCATCTGATCACGGCGGTATGAATATCCGTAAAGAACTTGTAAGTTTATTAGAAGAGTTAAATATTGAATATATTGATTTAGGTTGTGAATGTGAAGCTGGTTCTGTTGATTACCCTGATTTTGCGTTTCCGGCAGCAGAAATGGTCGCAAATGGTGAAGTGGATCGTGGCATTTTAGTTTGCGGGACAGGCATTGGTATGTCAATCGCAGCAAACAAAGTAAATGGTATTCGTTGTGCATTAGTTCATGATACTTTCAGTGCGAAAGCGACGAGAGAGCATAATGACACTAACATGTTAGCAATGGGCGAGCGTGTAATTGGAGCTGGTCTAGCGCGTGATATCGCAAAAATTTGGCTAACAACTGACTATGAAGGTGGCCGTCACGAAAACCGCGTAGGAAAAATTAAAACGTACGAAACAAAGTAATAGATTCTAACTATAAGTAGTATGAAATATAATTTGGTGAACCAACCTGTGAAAGGAAGAGGCGTAATGACAGAAATCGTAAAGGTAAGAGAACAGCTGCAAATGTCGCTTTCTGATTTCCAAGAACAAGCTTCACTGCAAAGAGGCCAAATTTTTGTAGTGGGGTGTAGCACGAGCGAAGTGCTAGGTGAAAGAATTGGAACATCAGGAACGATGGAAGTGGCAGAGGCGATTTTTTCTGAATTTAAACAATTTCAAGAACGAACAGGTATTGAATTGGCGTTTCAATGTTGTGAGCATTTAAATCGTGCTTTAGTAGTTGAGAGAGATGTAGCGATGAAATATCAATTTGAAATTGTAACAGTTACGCCTGTTAGATCAGCAGGTGGTGCATTAGCGACGTATGCGTATCACAATTTTAAAGATCCGGTAGTAATTGAGTTTATTAAAGCAGATGCAGGAATGGATATCGGTGATACATTTATCGGTATGCATTTAAAGCATGTAGCTGTACCGGTTCGTACAAGTGTGAAGGAAATAGGAAGTGCGCATGTAACGATGGCGAAAACACGTGGGAAACTAATAGGTGGAGCACGTGCTGTTTATGCGGCAAATGAAGAAGCTATTCCTTGTCGTTAAACATGAAAAATTATAAAGTCTTATAACAGCTTTATATCGAAAGGTAAAAGGTATGTAGTCTGACTTTATAATAGAAGAAAGAAAAGACCAATTTTGGTCTTTTTTTTTCTTTTATGATATAGAAAGTCATGTTAGAATGTAGTTGAAAACATGAAGGTTCGAAAGAATTACAACCTGAATTTTCGTTTTTTCTGAATAAATGAGAAAAAACTATTGGGAATTGATGTAATTCGTTCAGAAAAGGGGGATTTTGGTGAATCATTTAAAACGTCAAGATGAAAAGGTATTTGCTGCAATTGAGGCAGAACTAGGAAGACAGCGTTCAAAGATTGAGTTAATTGCTTCGGAAAATTTCGTAAGTGAAGCAGTAATGGAGGCGCAAGGTTCTGTTTTAACGAATAAGTATGCTGAAGGATATCCTGGAAAACGTTACTATGGTGGTTGTGAACACGTAGACGTAGTAGAAGATATCGCACGTGATCGCGCGAAAGAAATTTTTGGCGCAGAGCATGTAAATGTTCAACCACATTCTGGTGCACAAGCGAACATGGCAGTATACTTCACGATTTTAGAGCAAGGCGATACAGTACTTGGTATGAATTTATCTCATGGTGGTCACTTAACACACGGAAGCCCTGTTAACTTCAGTGGAGTACAATATAATTTCGTAGAATATGGCGTGGATGCTGAATCTCATCGCATTAATTACGATGATGTATTAGCAAAAGCGAAAGAACATAAACCAAAATTAATCGTTGCAGGTGCAAGTGCATATCCTCGTGTTATCGATTTCAAACGATTCCGTGAGATTGCAGATGAAGTGGGAGCATACTTAATGGTTGATATGGCACATATCGCTGGTTTAGTAGCAGCTGGTTTACATCCAAATCCAGTACCACATGCACATTTCGTTACAACAACAACACATAAAACATTACGCGGCCCACGTGGTGGTATGATTTTATGTGAAGAACAATTTGCAAAACAAATTGATAAATCAATCTTCCCTGGTATTCAAGGTGGCCCGCTTATGCATGTAATTGCTGCAAAAGCTGTTGCATTTGGTGAGACACTACAAGATGATTTTAAAACATATGCACAAAATATCATTAATAATGCGAATCGTTTAGCTGAAGGCCTTCAAAAAGAAGGACTTACACTTGTTTCTGGTGGAACAGACAATCATTTAATCTTAATTGATGTTCGTAACTTAGAAATTACAGGTAAAGTAGCAGAGCACGTATTAGATGAAGTTGGTATTACAGTGAATAAAAATACGATTCCATTTGAAACAGCAAGCCCATTTGTAACAAGCGGCGTACGTATCGGTACAGCAGCGGTAACATCTCGTGGTTTTGGTTCAGAAGAAATGGATGAGATTGCAGCAATTATTGCTCATACATTAAAAAATCATGAGAATGAAGCTGAACTAGAAGAAGCGCGCAAACGTGTAGAGGCGTTAACGAGCAAATTCCCAATGTATACAAATCTATAATAGATTAAAAAAGACTGCTGAAACGTAATTGTTTTAGTAGTCTTTTTTGTGGACATATATTGCTTTTAAAGTATGTATACAAATGATGAATAAATTTTGGCGATATAATGAAGGATACAGCTCCCATAATTGGTAAAGATACTAGATAGATTCATCGCAAAATCATGATTTTACCAAATTTGCCCTTGAATATTAGTAGCGTTTTCTTTACAATCGTAAATAGTGTAAAAAAGCGTGTAAACGCATGAATATCATCTAAAGGAGAGATTCACATGGGAAAACTGTATGTATTTGATCACCCGTTAATTCAACATAAGATTACATATATTCGCGATAAGAATACAGGTACGAAAGATTTTCGTGAATTAGTGGACGAAGTAGCAAGCTTAATGGCTTTCGAGATTACTCGTGATCTGCCACTTAAAGACATTGAAATTGAAACGCCTGTAAGCAAAGCGACAACAAAAGTGATCGCTGGTAAAAAACTTGGTTTAATTCCGATTTTACGTGCAGGTTTAGGAATGGTTGATGGAATTCTGAAATTAATTCCAGCAGCAAAAGTAGGACACGTTGGTTTATACCGTGACCCTGAAACATTGCAACCGGTAGAATACTATGTGAAACTTCCAACGGATGTAGAAGAGCGTGACTTTATCGTACTAGACCCAATGCTAGCAACAGGTGGTTCTGCGGCTGAAGCAATTAATTCTCTGAAAAAGCGCGGTGCAAAGCACATTAAATTAATGTGTATCGTAGCTGCTCCAGAAGGAGTAAAAGTAGTACAGGAAGAGCATCCTGATGTTGATATTTATATAGCAGCATTAGATGAGAAGTTAAATGACCATGGTTATGTAGTTCCAGGTCTTGGTGATGCTGGTGACCGTTTATTCGGAACGAAGTAAGACAACAGACGAGAGGGGGATTCCCCTCTCGTTTTTTTTCGCCCTCAGCGCACGGGGGAGGGGGAGATAAATATACAGGGTATATACAACATAAGTTATATACACATCACATATAATATAGAAGTCTTACGTCTAGAGAACACTATATTATGGAAGGAAAGCGCTATATCTTAAAAATATAATAGTGACAAACTTGTGAACATTTTCTTCTATTATAAAGAGAGATCTGTTAGAAATTGCATATCTCTAACCAGTATTTAGAAGGGGAACGTTTTCATTTTTGGGAGGAAATGCCTAATACTCAAATTTTTTGATTTTTTACGATTTCTCGTTGACACTGTTAATACCCTATTGTATGCTAACAACGGGGATAGATGGTAGGGCTTTCAGTGACAAAAATGCATCTATTCCGTGACGAAAATGTAAACTTTTTATTTTGTATAGAATTTATGCAGAAAAATGAGTTATTATTAACACATCGTGAATGAGGGTTACATATTGGAGGGATGAATCCTTGCAAAAAAACGATCGCAGCCATATAAAAGCGTATGCTTTAATGTCAGGAATACTTGCTCAGTTAGTTGGTTCTATTCTTATTGGAATCTTTGGTGGGCAATGGATTGATAATAAGGTTGGAACGTTTCCGTTGTTTCTTATTATAGGGTTATTACTCGGGTTAGGAACAGGGGTATACGCAATGATTCGACTCATTCAACATTACTATTCGGGAGAGCAATGATGATAGACGTACATGGACTTGTCCAAAGACAAAAGAAATATATGTACTACTTGCTTGCGCTTCTAGTGCTAGGATGGGGAATTACCTCTTACAAGGATGTATTTCTTGGGCTGATTATCGGAACGATTTTCAGTTTTCTTAGTTTGCGCATCATTGCACGTAGAACAGACAAGCTATTAGATCGCGTAACAAATGGAGAAAACGTGAAGTTTAAGGCGACAGCGGTAAGTACATATTCAAGATTCGCCACGATTGGGTTATTAATTTTATTTGCAGCCAAATATCAAGAGTTAATTGCGATGTGGGGCTTAGGTGTAGGATTGCTGACAGGATACCTTGTCATGATCATAGATTTTCTTTATTTAGAGTATACGAGCAGGGAAGAGAGGTGAATTACTAGTGGAACACGGTAAATTAGTTAAATTTCTAGGTTTAACGTTCGATTTGTCATCAGTTATGATGGTTACTGTAGCAGCAGTTATTGTTTTCTTAATCGCTGTTATCGGAACTCGCAGCTTAGCGCTTCGCCCAACCGGAATGCAAAATTTCATGGAATGGGTGTTTGACTTCGTGAAAGGGATTATCAATAGTACGATGGACTGGAAAACAGGTGGACGTTTCTTAACGCTTGGCGTTACGCTTATCATGTTTATCATCGTATCGAACTTCCTTGGTTTACCATTCATGTATTCAACAGTTGAGGCTGGCGAACATATTGCATGGTGGAGATCACCAACGTCTGATCCAGCAGTTGCATTAACATTAGCCGTGATGGTAGTTACCCTCACCCATTATTATGGAATTAAGATGAAGGGTACGAAAGAATATGCTAAAGGTTATTTCCAACCTATGAAATTCTTATTCCCATTAAAGGTTATTGAGGAGTTTGCTAACACATTAACGTTAGGTCTTCGTTTATTTGGTAACATTTATGCAGGTGAAATCTTATTAGGATTACTTGCTAAGTTAGGCGGAGCATCATTCTTTGGAGCATTAGGTGCACTTGTACCGATGTTAGCATGGATGGGATTCAGTGTATTCGTTGGATCAATCCAGTCATTTATTTTCGTAATGTTAACGATGGTTTATATGGCTCATAAAGTAAGCCATGACCATTAATATAATTTAAGTAAGAAAAAATTTATTTTTTTATAATACAAAGGAGGACAAATTAAATGAGTTTAGGTGTAATCGCAGCTGCAATTGCAATTGGTTTATCAGCATTAGGTGCAGGTATTGGTAACGGTCTTATCGTATCACGTACAATCGAAGGTGTTGCTCGTCAACCAGAATTAAAAGGCGCACTTCAAACAATTATGTTCATCGGGGTTGCTTTAGTTGAGGCACTTCCAATTATCGGTGTAGTTATTGCTTTCATCGTAATGAACAAATAAGGGAGACTCCCCTTACATAGATGGCGAAGAGTGTTTTTCCGAACTTTCTTCGCCATTGCTTTATGAACGAAATGTATGTCTTTTTTTTTCATAGGATCAATTTAGATATTTTGAAGGGAGTGAATCCTTGTGCCAACTTTATTATTAGGTGCTTCCATTCCATTTGGAACGATTGCTTATACATTGTTCATTTTCTTACTTCTATTAGTAATGCTACGCAAATTTGCGTGGGGTCCTTTAATGGGAATTATGAAAGAACGTGAAGAGCATGTTACTAATGAAATCGACGCTGCAGAAAGAAGTAACACTGAAGCGAAGAAGTTAGTAGAAGAACAACGTGAAATGTTAAAACAATCGCGTGTTGAAGCACAAGAGTTAATCGAAAGAGCGAAAAAACAAGCTGTAGATCAAAAAGATGTTATTGTTGCTGCTGCGAAAGAAGAAGCAGAATCAATTAAAACATCTGCTGTACAAGAAATTCAACGCGAAAAAGAGCAAGCGATTGCTGCTTTACAAGAACAAGTCGCTTCTTTATCTGTTCAAATTGCTTCTAAAGTAATTGAAAAAGAGTTAAAAGAAGAAGATCAAGTGAAGTTAATTCGCGATTATATTAAAGAAGTAGGAGAAGCGCGATGAGCAATGGGATTGTAGCAAAACGTTATGCTGTCGCTCTTTTCAAAATTGCAAAAGAAAAACACGTATTAGAAATGTTTGAAGAGGAATTACGCCTTGTACAAAACGTTTATGTAAAGAACGAAGAACTACATAGCTTTTTAACGCAACCGAACATTTCAAAAGAGCAGAAGAAAACGTTTCTTGCAAACGTATTCGCATCTGTTTCTGAATCTATTTTAAATACGTTATATATTTTAATTGATAACAAGCGTATTGATATTCTACCTGAAATTGCAGATGAATATGTTGTTCTTGCTAATGAAGAGCGTAACGTAGCGGATGCAACTGTATATTCTATTCGTCTTCTATCAGAAGACGAAAAACTTAACATTGCAGAAGCATTTGCAAAAAAAACAGGAAAAGATGCAATTCGCGTGAAAAATGTTGTAGATGAAGATTTACTAGGCGGCATTAAAGTACGTATTGGAAATCGCATTTACGACGGAAGCTTACAAGGAAAATTAGCACGTATTCAGCGTGAATTAATGAAGAATAGATAGGGGTGAAGCACATGAGCATCAGAGCTGAAGAAATTAGCGCACTGATAAAGCAACAAATCGAGAACTATCAGTCTGAAATCGAAGTTAGTGATGTTGGTACAGTTATCCAAGTTGGTGACGGTATTGCGCGTGCTCATGGTCTTGATAACGTTATGGCTGGTGAACTTGTAGAGTTCTCTAACGGCGTTATGGGACTAGCACAAAACTTAGAGGAAAACAACGTAGGTATCATTATTTTAGGACCTTACACAGAAATCCGTGAAGGTGACGAAGTTCGTCGTACTGGTCGCATCATGCAAGTACCAGTAGGAAAAGAACTAATCGGTCGTGTTGTAAACCCATTAGGTCAACCAGTTGATGGTTTAGGCCCAATCAATACAACAAACACTCGTCCAATCGAAAGTCCAGCACCAGGTGTAATGGATCGTAAATCTGTTCATGAGCCACTTCAAACAGGTATTAAAGCGATCGATGCTCTTGTACCAATTGGCCGTGGTCAACGTGAGTTAATCATCGGTGACCGTCAAACAGGTAAAACAGCAGTTGCACTTGATACAATCATTAACCAAAAAGATGAAGATATGGTTTGTATCTATGTAGCTATCGGACAAAAAGAATCAACTGTACGTAACGTAGTAGAAACACTACGTAAGCACGGTGCATTAGATTACACAATCGTTGTAACTGCATCAGCTTCTCAACCAGCTCCATTATTATACCTAGCTGCTTATGCTGGTGTAACAATGGGTGAAGAGTTCATGTACAATGGTAAACACGTATTAGTAGTATATGATGACTTATCTAAACAAGCAGCGGCTTACCGTGAGCTTTCATTACTATTACGTCGTCCTCCAGGTCGTGAAGCATATCCAGGGGATGTATTCTACTTACATTCTCGTTTATTAGAGCGTGCAGCAAAATTAAGTGATGCAAGAGGCGGCGGTTCTTTAACTGCACTACCTTTCATCGAAACACAAGCAGGGGACGTATCAGCTTACATCCCAACCAACGTAATCTCTATTACGGATGGACAAATCTTCTTACAATCTGACCTATTCTTCTCTGGCGTACGTCCAGCGATCGATGCGGGTACTTCTGTATCTCGTGTAGGTGGATCTGCTCAGATTAAAGCAATGAGTAAAGTATCAGGTACACTTCGTCTTGACCTTGCATCTTACCGAGAGTTAGAAGCGTTCGCTCAGTTCGGTTCTGACCTTGATAAAGCAACACAAGCGAAATTAAACCGTGGTGCTCGTACAGTTGAGGTATTAAAACAAGGATTACACAAACCGTTACGTGTAGAGAAACAAGTTATCATTCTTTACGCTTTAACACGTGGATTCCTAGATGATATCCCAGTAGTAGATATCACTCGTTTCGAAGAAGAATTCCATGCTTGGTTAGATTCAAATGCAGCTGACTTATTAAGCGAAATTCGCACAACTAAGAAACTTGCGGATGACGACAAATTTGCAGCAGCAATTAACGGATTTAAAAAAGTATTCGTAGCTTCTGAATAATAAATAAAAGCGGAAGCGGCTCGTCCTGAATGTGAGGGGGATGGAGCTTCTGACGAAGAGGCGGTTTTTGCCTCGTAGGAAGAAGTGAAGCCACCGAGCATTCAAGCCGCTGGAGCTAGATAAATAAAAGTGAAGTCGACTGTGACTTAGCTAGATCATATAAAGGCATCTCAGCTTTTGAGATTGCTGACGGTTATGTAAAGGAAAAGAGTAGGTGCACCTATTCTTTTCCTTCAATCATGAGCAAGAATATCTTGCAACGTAGATTAGGAAGAGGATTCTTACTAATCGTGCCAACTTCCGGAAAAAAGGTGGTGAAAACCTGTGGCATCTTTACGCGATATAAAAGCGAAGATTAACTCGACAAAGAAAACGAGTCAAATTACGAAAGCGATGGAGATGGTATCTGCATCTAAGTTAAACCGTGCAGAGCAAAATGCTAAATCTTTCGTTCCGTATATGGAAAAGATTCAAGAAGTAGTAGCGAGCATTGCGCAAGGAAGTAAAGGGATTAATCATCCAATGCTAAATGCGCGTCCTGTAAAGCGTACAGGATACATCGTTATTACATCTGATCGCGGACTAGCAGGTGGTTATAACAGTAACGTATTACGTACAGTAAGTAACGTAATTCGTGAACGTCATAATATGGATTCAAACCAATATTCAATTATTGTGCTTGGACGACTAGGACGTGATTATTTAAAACGTCGCGGCTTTAACATCATTGATGAAGTAGTTGGATTATCTGACCACCCATCATTTATTGATATTAAAGATATTGCTTCTCGAGCAATTGCGATGTTCGCAGATGGTGCTTATGATGAGCTGTACATTTACTACAATCATTATGTAAGTAAAATTTCACAAGAAGTAACGGAGAATAAAATTTTACCGCTTACGGATGTGGCGTCTGACAAACCGACGACAGCTTATGAATTCGAACCTTCTGAAGAAGAAATTTTAAAAGTATTATTGCCACAATACGCAGAAAGCTTAGTGTACGGTGCATTACTAGACGGTAAAGCAAGTGAGCACGCGGCGCGTATGACAGCAATGAAGAGTGCTACAGACAACGCAATGGAAGTTATCGATTCACTTACACTTTCATTCAACCGTGCACGTCAAGCAGCGATTACGCAAGAAATTACGGAAATCGTTGGTGGAGTAGCAGCGTTAGAATAGTAATAAAAAGCGTAGGCGGTTCGTTCAGAATGAGAGGGGGATGGAGCTTTTGACGTAGAGGCGATTTGTGCCTCGCAGGAAAAAGCGAAGCCACCGAACATTCTAACCGCTGGAGCTAGATTCAATAAAAAGCGTAGGCGGCTCGTCCAGAACAGGAGAGTCGCGTAAGCTATAAACTAATAAAAATTAAAAGCCGACTTCTCTTAGAAAGCTGGCTAATTAAAAGAAAGCTAGGAGGGAACCCGATGAATAAAGGGCGCGTTACGCAAATCATGGGTCCGGTTGTAGACGTTAAGTTTGATGGCGGAAAGCTACCAGAAATCTACAACGCCCTTACGGTAAAACAAAGCAACGAAAACGGAGCAAGCATTAACTTAACATTTGAAGTTGCACTTCATTTAGGTGATGACACAGTTCGTACAGTTGCGATGTCTTCCACAGATGGACTTGTTCGTGGCACAGAAGTAGAAGATACTGGTAAAGCAATCTCTGTACCAGTTGGTGATGCAACACTTGGTCGTGTATTTAACGTATTAGGTGATGCAATTGACTTAGATGGTGAAGTTCCTGCCGATGTACGTCGTGATCCAATTCACCGTCAAGCGCCTGCATTCGAAGAGTTATCTACTAAAGTAGAAATTCTTGAAACTGGTATTAAAGTAGTAGATTTACTTGCCCCTTACATTAAGGGTGGTAAGATCGGTCTATTCGGTGGTGCCGGTGTAGGTAAAACAGTATTAATTCAGGAATTAATTAACAACATCGCACAAGAACACGGTGGTATCTCTGTATTCGCTGGTGTAGGTGAGCGTACTCGTGAAGGTAACGACTTATACCACGAAATGAGCGATTCTGGCGTAATTAAGAAAACTGCGATGGTATTCGGACAAATGAACGAGCCACCTGGAGCACGTCAACGTGTTGCATTAACAGGCTTAACAATGGCTGAACATTTCCGTGATGAGCAAGGACAAGACGTACTATTGTTCATCGATAACATCTTCCGTTTCACGCAAGCAGGTTCTGAAGTATCTGCCCTTCTTGGTCGTATGCCATCTGCGGTAGGTTACCAACCAACACTTGCAACAGAAATGGGTCAATTACAAGAGCGTATTACATCTACAAATAAAGGATCTATCACGTCTATCCAAGCGGTATATGTACCAGCCGATGACTATACGGATCCAGCACCAGCTACAACGTTCGCTCACTTAGATGCAACAACAAACTTAGAGCGTCGTTTAACACAAATGGGTATTTACCCAGCCGTAGATCCATTAGCATCTACATCTCGTGCACTTTCTCCAGAAATCGTAGGAGAAGAGCATTATGGAGTAGCTCGTCAAGTACAGCAAACTTTACAACGTTATAAAGAGCTTCAAGATATCATCGCTATCTTAGGTATGGATGAGTTATCTGAAGAAGATAAGTTAGTTGTACATCGTGCTCGTCGTATTCAATTCTTCTTATCTCAAAACTTCCACGTAGCTGAGCAGTTTACAGGTCAAAAAGGTTCTTACGTACCTGTAAAAAATACAGTTAGTGGTTTCAAAGAAATTCTAGAAGGAAAATATGATGACCTTCCAGAAGATGCATTCCGTCTTGTTGGTAGCATTGAAGATGTTATTGAAAACGCGAAGAAAATGATGGCGTAAGGCCTTAGGAGGGACGAATTATGAAGACATTTCCAGTCAGTATTGTAACTCCTGATGGACCGGTTTACGAAAAAGAAGTAGAAATGGTAAGTGTAAAAGCAGAGAGTGGGGAAATGGGGATCTTACCAGGTCACATTCCAACTGTTGCACCGTTAAAAATTAGTGCAGTTCGTCTGAAACATGATGGGCACACTGATTATGTAGCAGTAAGCGGTGGCTTTATCGAAGTTCGTCCAGATAAAGTAACTGTATTATCATCATCTGCTGAAGAAGCAAACCATATCGACATCCATCGTGCAAATGAATCGAAACGTCGCGCTGAGCAACGTATGCAAGAGAAACAAGCACATGTTGACTTTAGACGTGCAGAAATGGCATTACAGCGTGCTGTGAACCGTTTAAACGTTTCTGATATGAAGTAAAAAAATCCGTAAGGGCTCTTGCCTTTACGGATTTTTTGTTATGGATATAAATTAAAAGAGGAAAAGACGCCTTTTTTTAGGTAGGAGAGAGCATCTAGCCATGCATAGAAGCGGTCAGGGCTTTTTTCTGCCCCATGCCAGGTAAAAATCAAGAAATAAAAAGAACTGCAGGTTAGTTATTTGTTATGCATAGCTGTGTTTTATTTAAATGTCGAAACTGGAACTGAATTTAATGGATGGAATAAATTTGAAAAATAGGTATAATTATATTGTTGTTCGTATAAGTAGAGAATGTACAACAATTTATATTTCATAAAGGAGATGAATCAATGATCGGTGAAATGAAACGAGAAGCGTTGCACTCTTTAAAGGGAAAATGGGGACTAGGTGTTGGATCAACGATTTTATATTTTATTTTAAGTTATGTTGTTTCAATGGCCGCAATGCTTATACTTTTAATTCCAGGACTTATTATATTTTTCTTATTTGCTGGTTTAACAGGCTCACTTGAAGAGGAAACAATATCAATCGGAGCAGGTGTTACATTTGGGATCTTTTATTGCATAATGATCATTTTGAGTAATGCATCTTATAGTATTACATCGTACGGTTATACGAATGTGTTGCTACAAATTAGTAAACGAGAAGATGCTAGAGTAGATTATTTATTTGAAGGATTTCGCGGCTTTAAAAGAATGATGAAAACAATGTGGGCAATGCTTGCGATTTTGTTATATACAGGTACATGGATTCCGATGTTGTTACTAGGTTTATTCGCGTTTTTGGGTGAAGAAGGGAATACGTCGTTTGCAATTGCTTTCTTCGTATTATTAGCTATTTCAATTGTCGGCATGATTGTAATGTATTTTTCTTATGCGATGACGTATTATGTGATGATTGAAAATCCAGATTATAGCGTTTCACAGGCGATGAAAGAAAGTAAGAATCTTATGAAGGGACATAAACTAGATTTATTTCTTCTATGGCTTAGCTTCATAGGGTGGGCTATTTTAGCGATTCTTACTCTTGGAATAGGGTTTCTTTGGCTTAGTCCATATGTAGGTACAACGACAGCACATTTTTATCGCTATATTGCAAAAGGTGAATTGCAGTAGGAACATGCTATACTAATAGAATTGTTACGTATTGGAGGCTAATTATGATTAGTGATTTAAAAGGAGAAGCGCTAGATTCACTAGAAGGAAAATGGGGCTTAGCTGTTGGGGCAACATTACTTATTTCGATTCTTACTTCAGTTTTTAGTTTTAGTATTCAGTTCATTCTCTCTCAGGTTTGGGAGTGGAAAGAAGTGAATAGCTCACTTTCAATAGAGGTTATTACAATATTGCTGGTGGGGCCTTTAACGCTAGGGGGTTATTGTTTAGCGCTACATATAATTCGTGAAAAAGAAGCGCGTATTGGGCATATATTCAGATGGTTTGCAGCAGGAAGTAAGTTTATAAAGTCATTTTTATTATATATAGTAGTAAACATTTATATTTTCTTATGGTGCTTACTATTTATTATTCCAGGCATTATTAAATCATTTTCTTATGCGATGACGTATTTTATTATAAATGATCATCCTGAGTATTCAATAAATCAAGCTATTACAGAAAGTCGTCGTATGATGGCTGGACATAAGATGGAGTATTTCATTTTATGTTTAAGTTTTATTGGTTGGTTTATATTAAGTTGTATTACATTAGGGATTGGATTTTTATGGTTAATTCCATATTTTTATACAACGGCAGCAGCTTTTTACGAAGAGATTGCAGAGGAATATTACGAAAAAAAAATTCCAACACTTTAAAAAAACACCCAGTGTGAACTATTGGTTCATACTGGGTGTTTTTTGTAAAAATTTTATAAACTGTTTACTTGTTAGAGGTTTACTGAAATAGTAACCTTGCATGTATTTACAGTTGTTTTTTTGCAGAAACTTAAGCTGTTTTTCTGTTTCAATTCCTTCAGCAACGACAGAGAGATTTAAAGTATTTGCAAGAGAAAGGATAGTGGAAACGATGGCTCTCTCTTCAGGTCGATGATCGGCTAGTTGTGTAAATTCTTTTGGTACCTTTAATGTATCGATAGGGAAAATTGATAAATAAGCAAGAGAAGAGTAGCCGGTACCGAAGTCATCAAGGGACGTTTGAATACCATATTCTTTTAATTGCTTTAGTCTCGATAATGTTTCCTTTTCATCAATCATCGCAATTCGTTCTGTTAGTTCAAGTGTTACATCTTTCGGGTCAATCTTTACGTCCTTTAGTATTCGTGAAATATTTTCGATGAATTGATTTTGTGTAAATTCTTTCGCTGATAAATTGACACTCATTTTTAAGTTTGTGTATCCAAAACTTTGCCATATTTTTAGTTGACGACAAGATTCTTGTAGCACCCAATGTCCAAGTGGGATGACCTGCGGAGTCTCTTCCACAATTGGAATGAACTCACATGGTGAAATGTCACCTAATAGTGGATGTTTCCAACGTATTAATGCTTCAGCACCGATAATTTTATTTGTTGTCGTATCAATTTGTGGTTGATAGACGAGATAAAATTCGTTGTTTACTAAAGCGAGTGGCAAATCTTTTTCGATTCGAGCTTTACGTTCCATTTTCTTATATAGTTCTTTCGTGTAAAGAGAGCTACGATTTTTCCCTTTATTTTTTGCCTCATACATGGCCATATCGGCATGTTGTAAAATAGATAGTGGGTCTTCTCCTGCTTCAGGGTATATGGCAATCCCGATACTCGGTGAGATTCGTAAATGTTGATTTTCGATTTCGAATGGTTCGTTCATGGCTACTACAATCATATCAGCTATCCTTTTTACATCTGTCCTCTTTTGATAATTTTCGATAAGGATTGTGAACTCATCCCCAGCTAGTCGAGCAAGTTTCATATTCTGTGTTGATATTCGTTCGAGCCTTTTTGCTACTGCAATTAATAAGAGATCTCCTACCCGGTGACCGAGTGTATCATTAATAACTTTAAAGCGATCTAGGTCTAGAAACATAACAGCAAAAGGTCTTTTCGATATTTTTGCTCGTGCAATTGCTTCTTCTAACTGCTGATGAAATGAACGGCGATTTGCAAGTTCCGTTAAGGTATCGTGATATGCTAGGAAGTTAATTTGTTCTTGTTGATGCTTGCTTTCTGTAATATCTTTAATCATTAAATAGGCCCCAGAAATATGTTCCTTTAAAAAGATGGGAACAGCTGTAACATGCAAGTAGTAAATATCCCTATTTTTATGATATGCCCGTATTTCTAAAGAAATAGATTTCCCTTTTTTAACGTGACGAAAGGCATTAATGATTTCTTCCAAATCTTCTTTATACATAAGTGAATAGTATGGTTGGTTTAATAATTCATTCGTTTGATAACCGAGTAAAGTAGTTCCAGCGTTGTTCACATTGAGGAAATTACCGTACAAATCTAATGTGAAAATTGGATCTGGATGATGCTCATATAAAGATTTAAACATTTGTTGGTTATGATATAACTCATTTTTTTGTTCTACTAAATCTTCTGTACGTAGTTCGATTTGTTTCTCGAGTTCCAAGTTGAATTGCATTTGTACTAGCAATAATATTTTATTTTGTCTTCGAACTAACATATGGCGTATGAGAACGAAGGCGAAAGTTACTATAAGTCCAATTACTACGCTAGGTGCAAAAACATTTTCGACCAATAGAAAAACAATAAGCATCACTACAGAAATATACGGTAATGATAATCGGATTGATTCACCCACTTGAGGTGTTAGTAATACTTGTTCTTGTTTTTCAGGCTCTTTTGTGTGAAGTATACAAGCGATTGCTACTAATACTAGGGTTACTTGATATAATGGAGCAACTGTGAACATAGAGTGCTCGGGCTGGAAGTATTTGATATAAGCATAAATAGCATCCGTAGTAGCATACAAAATTAAAGAGCTGCCAAGAAGAGCGCCAACTTGTTTTGGTAGTAAGAATAATGGCCTGAATAAGAGGTTGATTCCTATTAAAAGAAAGAGTAAATCAGCCATTGGATACGTGAGTTGAACAAACATGTCGATATATGATGTTGTAAAAATATGAATGGTTCTTTCAATAAGCAAATAGTAGCTTAAAGTAAATTGAGCTGTAACAATAATACAAATATCACATATCGTAAAAAGCTGCTCCAACAAGTCTCGGCCATAAATAATTTCATATAGAAAGGCAAATGCAAAGCTAATTAAAAATAATAAGTAAAAAAAGTCTGATGGATCAACGAATGTATAGTAGTCATGCAAAATTAAGCGTTGATAAGCAACTACTATATCGCCGATGAAATAAGAGAAAGATCCGATAGTTAATATCATCCAAAATAAACGAGCTAACCCTTGTTTCATATTGGAAAAGTAAAATATATAACTACAAATTGTAATATCAATTAATATGGTACTTATTCCAGTTAATATTTGAAATGGAAGTGCGTATTCATATAAAAAGGGCATTGATACGTAATGAATAGTTATATACAACAATGCAATGCTTATTAGAATACTTACATGTGTTTGTTTTTTCATTTATATCACCCACTGTATATACATAAGAACCACCTTTTTGTAGTTTATGTTTTTTAGGATTGCTTGAAAAACATATAGAACTTCTATATTTATTTTACACATTTATTATGAGTTGTAAAAATAGATTTGCTCAGTAAGTATTAATTGTTGTTTCTGTTCCCAATATATCGACATAGGAATTTGAAGTTTGCTATAATGGACTAAATAGTTGCATTATTTAGAAAAATTTAAAAATAATAAATAATGCAAGTAAGACATATTGTTTACTATGTGAACTTGTTCTTAATTCAGGGGGGAGGGTTTCACAATGGCAAGTGTATATGAAAATAGTTATATGATCGTTTTGATTTTCTTGCTATTAGGTATATTGCTGCCGGTAGTGGCTCTTACATTAGGAAAAATGCTGCGTCCAAATAAACCGAGTGCAGCGAAAGCGACGACGTATGAGAGTGGAATTGAGCCTTTTCATGATGCAAATATTCGGTTTCATGCTCGTTATTATATTTTCGCTTTATTGTTCGTCATCTTTGATGTAGAAACTTTATTTTTATACCCATGGGCTGTTGCATATGACAAGCTGGGTTTATTTGCACTGATTGAAATGCTCATTTTTGTTGTGATGTTGCTAGTTGGATTAGCGTATGCTTGGAAAAAGAAGGTGTTACAATGGTTATAAATTTTGAGGAATTACACCCGCGGGATCGAGCGGAATTAGAAAGAAATATCTTTTTTTCTACATTGGAACAGTTGAAGGGATGGGCGCGGAGCAACTCTTTATGGCCGATGACATTTGGACTGGCATGCTGTGCGATTGAAATGATGGGAGTAGGCTCATCACATTACGATTTAGATCGATTTGGGTCATTTTTTCGGACTTCACCAAGACAATCAGATGTCATGATTGTGTCAGGAACGGTAACGAAGAAAATGGCGCCTATTGTTCGGCGCTTATATGATCAAATGCCTGAACCAAAGTGGGTAATTGCGATGGGGTCTTGTGCAACAGCCGGTGGTCCGTATGTGAATTCGTATGCTGTTGTGAAAGGTGTAGATCAAATTGTACCAGTTGATGTGTATATTCCTGGATGCCCTCCAAATCCTGCTGCTTTAATTTATGGAATTAATAAATTAAAAGAAAAAATTCGTTACGAGGCGAGGACCGGGAAGCAGGTGACGAATAAATGAGTGATCCAAATAAAGACTTAGAAAGCATGAAAAGAGAAGCAGCCCGTCATGCGAAAGAGGAAGCGCGAAAACGTCTTGCTGCGAAACATGAGGCGGAAATGTCTAAACTTGAAGAACATCGAGAAAAAGAGAAAGCGCTACCAAAAGATAAGGGGATTAATGTAGAAGAAGCGAAGGCGAAAGCCGCAGCAGCGGCATTAGCGAAGCAGAAGAGAGAAGGAAACGAAGAAGTAACGGACGAAGAAAAAGTCAAAGCGAAGGCGAAAGCCGCAGCAGCCGCAAAAGCAAAAGCAGCGGTATTAGCGAAGCAGAAGAGAGAAGGAACAGAAGGAGTAACGGACGAGGAAAAAGTTAAAGCAAAAGCCTCACAAGGTGATGGGGATTCTGGAGATGAGAAAGCGAAGGCAATTGCAGCCGCGAAAGCGAAAGCCGCAGCAGCAGCCAAAGCGAAAGTAGCGGCACTAGCGAAGCAGAAGAGAGAAGGAAACGAAGAAGTAACGGACGAAGAAAAAGTCAAAGCGAAGGCGAAAGCCGCAGCAGCAGCCAAAGCAAAAGCGGAGGCACTAGCGAAGCAGAAGCGAGAAGGAAACGAAGAAGTAACGGACGAAGAAAAAGCAAAAGCGAAGGTGAAAGCCGCAGCAGCAGCCAAAGCAAAAGCGGAGGCACTAGCGAAGCAGAAGCGAGAAGGAAACGAAGGAGTAACGGACGAAGAAAAAGCCAAAGCGAAGGTGAAAGCCGCAGCAGCAGCCAAAGCAAAAGCGGAGGCACTAGCGAAGCAGAAGCGAGAAGGAAACGAAGAAGTAACGGACGAAGAAAAAGCAAAAGCGAAGGCAAAGGCTGTAGCAGTTGCAAAAGCAAAAGCGGCAGCGTTGGCGAAAGTGAAATCCTCGCAAGGTGATGGGGATTCTGGAGATGAGAAAGCAAAAGCAATTGCAGCCGCAAAAGCGAAAGCCGCAGCAGCGGCAAGGGCAAAGGCAAAGGGAGCTGTAAATAAGATAGAAGATGAACCGCAGCAGGAAGAACCATCAGTTAACCAACCATATTTAAATCGCTATGTGGAGATTGTTAAGGAGAAGATAGGGGAATATGCATTAGTAGATTCCTATATTAATAAGCTTTCAAAAGATGTTCCAACGCTTGTGGTGGAGCCTTCAAAATATTATGAAGTGATGGAATTGCTACGATCCCATGAGGGACTTGCTTTTGATTATATGTCAGAGCTACATGCGACGGATTTTGTGACACATATGGAAGTGTATGTTCATTTATTTTCATATGGAAAGAAACAGTCAGTAGCAGTGAAGGTAAAGCTGGATAGGGAAGCGCCGCAAGTAGAATCGGTGACGCCGCTTTGGAAAGGGGCAGATTGGCCGGAGCGTGAAGCGTATGATTTGCTCGGTATTGTATTTGAAGGTCATCCTAATTTATCTCGCATTTTAATGCCAGATGATTGGGTAGGGTATCCGCTTAGGAAAGATTATGAACCGTATGATGTGGAGGTGTAGCTTGTGATCCGTACGGAAGAGATGCTCTTAAATGTAGGACCGCAGCACCCGAGTACACATGGTGTGTTTCGGCTTGTAATTAAGATTGACGGGGAAATTATTAAAGAGGCTACACCGGTTATCGGATATTTGCATCGCGGAACAGAAAAGATCGCTGAGAGCTTACAATATACGCAAATTATCCCGTATACAGATCGAATGGACTATCTATCAGCGATGACGAATAATTACGTCCTTTGCCATGCTGTAGAGACGATGATGGATCTTGAGATTCCAGAGCGTGCTGAATATTTACGGGTGCTTGCGATGGAGCTTGGGAGAGTTGCGAGCCATCTCGTCTGGTGGGGAACGAACTTGCTTGATATAGGAGCGGTTAGTCCATTTTTATATGCCTTTCGTGAACGAGAGATGATTATAAATTTATTAAGTGAATTGTGCGGTGCAAGGCTTACTTTCAACTATATGAGAGTCGGCGGCGTGAAGTGGGATGCGCCAGACGGTTGGATTGAAAAGGTGAAAGAGTTTGTTCCGTATATGAGAGAGCAATTGGCAGGTTACCACGACCTCGTTAGCGGAAATGAAATTTTCTTAAATCGTGTGAAGGGCGTTGGCGTATATAACGCCGAAGAGGCAATTTCATATTCTTTAAGCGGAGCGAATTTACGGTGCACGGGGGTAAACTGGGATCTTCGTAAAGATGAGCCGTATTCTATTTATGATCGTTTTGACTTTGATGTTCCTGTTGGGAGCACGGGAGATGCTTGGGATCGTTACGTTTGCCGGATGGAGGAAATTGAGGAGTCATTGAAAATTATTGAGCAAGCAGCCGAGCAGTTCCCGAAAGACGGCGCTGTGCTGGCGAAAGTCCCGAAAATTATTAAAGCACCTAAGGGAGAAGTGTTCGTCCGTATAGAGTCACCGCGGGGAGAGATTGGTTGTTATATTGCTAGTGATGGAAAGAAAGAGCCGTACCGTTTGAAATTTCGCAGACCGTCTTTTTATAATTTGCAAATCTTACCGAAACTATTGAAAGGTGAAAATATCGCCAATTTAATTACGATTTTAGGTGGGGTTGATATTGTACTTGGGGAGGTTGACGGCTAATGATTGAGACGCTCTTACAATCACCTTCAAGCTGGACGAATTTCTTCATTTTTTTCGGGTTAGCGGTGCTTCTATTATTTGCAGTCCTTGGCTTCGTTACATACGGTATTTTGGCAGAACGGAAAGTGATGGGATTTATGCAAGGACGGATTGGGCCAAACCAAGTTGGGGGCCGGTTCGGTTTACTCCAAACGGTAGCTGATGTTTTGAAACTATTATTAAAAGAAGATAGCATTCCGAAAGCTGCTGATAAACCGTTGTTTATATTAGCACCTGTTATTGCATTCGCACCAGCATTTATGGTACTTGCGGTTATCCCGTTTACCGATAAATTTCAGTTCGCGGATATTGGCGTAGGGTTACTGTATTACATTGCTGTTTCTGGGATTACGACGATCGGAGTTGTGACTGGGGGATGGGCATCAAATAATAAGTATTCCCTTTTAGGAGGGATGCGAGCGGCGGCACAAATGATTTCTTATGAGATTCCACTTGTGATGAGTGTAATTGGTGTCGTTTTGTTAGCTGGTAGTCTTAACTTGAATGAAATTGTAGCGGCGCAGGAGAAGGTATGGTACATTTTCGCACAGCCAATCGGTTTCGTCATTTTCTTAATCGCGGCAGTTGCAGAGTTAAATAGGACGCCGTTTGATTTACCAGAAGCGGAGTCAGAACTTGTTTCAGGATACCATACGGAATACTCAGGGTTTCGCTGGGCGTTTTTCATGCTTTCAGAGTATGTATATTTCTTCGGAATGGCATCTTTAATTACAGTACTCTTTTTAGGCGGATGGAATCCAGTTATGTTCCTTGGATTTATTCCAGGAGCCGTATGGTTTGCTTTGAAATTCAGCAGTGTGGTCTTTCTATTGATTTGGTTCCGCGTTACGTTCCCACGTATAAGAGGTGACCAGTTAATGGAGTTTGGATGGAAAGTATTATTACCAATCGCACTTGCAAATATTTTCTTAACGGCATTGATTAAGGAGCTATTCTTCTAATCTATGAAGGGGGTGCCAGCAAGAGATGAAAGGACTATTTAAAGGGTTAAAATATACGCTTAGTAATTTGAGTAAGAAAAAGGTGACGTATGATTATCCAAATCAACCGTTGCCATTACCAGACCGCTTTCGAGGTATTCAAAAGTTTTATCCAGAGAAATGTATTGTTTGTAATCAGTGTTCCAACATTTGTCCGACAGATTGCATTCAATTAACAGGAAAAAAACATCCTGATCCTACAAAAAAAGGAAAAATTATCGACACGTATGATATTAATTTTGAAATTTGTATTCTTTGCGATTTATGTACAGAAGTTTGCCCGACAGAGGCGATTGTAATGACAAATAACTTTGAACTCGCAGAGTATTCACGTGATGATTTATTTAAAAATTTGCAGTGGCTTGACGAGAACGACGAGAACGTCAGGAAGGAGAATAAAGCATGAATGGCGAGTTTGTAGCTTTCTTTATATTATCCTTGTCTGCGATTATCGGCGGCGTTCTTATGCTGAATTTAACGAAAGTAATGCATATGATGCTGGCCCTTGTGCTTACGTTCCTTAGCATTGCGGGTTTGTACTTTCTCTTATCAGCCGAATTTATCGGAGTTGCACAAATTTTACTTTACTCTGGTGCGATCACTATTATTATGATTTTTGGCATTATGTTAACGAAACATAACGCGGAAAATGAATCGCGCCTTACTCTTCGAAAATGGATTATCTTCTTTGCGGTTGTAGCATTTGGAGCAGTTATGTATTTCGCTGTTAATAGTATCGATTTTTCAAATCAAAGCACACAAGGAAGTTTACCTCTCCATGAAAACAACACACTTCAAATCGGTACACTGCTCTATTCAAAATATATTATTCCATTTGAGTTAACCTCAGTTCTTTTACTTGTAGCACTTGTAGGAGCGATTATCCTTGCGAAGAAGGATGAGGGAGAGGAGGATTCCCCATGAGTAGCGTTCCAGCTTCTGCGTATTTAACACTTGCGATTATTTTGTTTTGCATCGGCTTATTTGGAGCTTTAACAAAGCGAAATACAGTAATTGTATTAGTTTGTATCGAATTGATGCTAAACGCCGCCAATTTAAATTTAGTAGCGTTTAGTAAATTAGGCTTGTTTCCGAATTTAACAGGACAAATTTTTTCGCTGTTTACGATGTCTGTAGCGGCAGCGGAGGCAGCGGTAGGTCTTGCAATTTTGATTGCTTTGTACCGTAATCGCCCGACAGTTCATGTAGATGAGATGGATACGCTCAAAGGATAGCATTGTGACCGAAAAGGGGGAAGGAAACAATGATTGATTATGCATGGCTCATACCGCTTTTCCCGCTTGTTTCATTTTTGTTACTTATTGTGTTCGGGAAGAAAATTAGAGAGGGAAGTAGTGTACTAGGTATTTTCTTTACCTTTCTCTCCTTTATATCCGCGGTAGTGGTACTAATAGAACGGTTTTCATCCGAGGCAGTGAAGCATAAGTGGGTATGGCTTAGGGTAGGAGATATAGATATATCATTTGGTTTTGAAGTTACCGCATTAGGAGCTTTAATGTTGTTTATCGTTACGCTTGTGAGTTTTCTTGTACATGTGTACTCAAAAGGTTATATGAAAGGTGACACCAGATTATCAACCTTTTATGCATATTTAGGGCTCTTTACCTTTGCGATGCTTGGGCTAGTTATATCGACGAATTTATTACAGCTTTATATATTTTGGGAGTTAGTCGGCCTTGGTTCGTTTTTACTTATCGGTTTTTATTTCTTTAAAGAAGAAGCGAAAGCTGCTGCGAAAAAGGCTTTTATTATGACACGCATTGGGGATGTTGGGCTATTTGTTGGGATGATTTTAATTTTTTGGCACGCAGGTAGTTTTGAATATGACGCGATTTTTAAAGCGATTCATACGGGCGACCTCTCTCCTTCTATGATTACAATAACGGCGATATTAATTTTTATCGGTGCGATGGGGAAATCGGGTCAGTTCCCGCTTCATACATGGTTGCCAGATGCAATGGAAGGACCGACGCCTGTTTCGGCACTTATTCACGCGGCAACGATGGTTGCAGCCGGCGTATATTTAGTAGCGACGATGTTTCCGCTATTTTCAGCAAGTGCGGTAGCGATGCAAACTGTGGCAATCGTTGGGGCTTTCACCGCAATCTTTGCGGCCTCTATTGGTCTAGTGCAAACAGATATTAAGAGGGTTCTTGCTTATTCTACAGTTAGTCAGCTCGGGTATATGATGCTTGCGCTAGGCTCTGCTGGTTATGTAGCTGGTATCTTTCACTTAACGACACACGCCTTTTTTAAAGCATTACTGTTTCTGGCAGCAGGAAGTGTAATTCATGCAGTCCATACGCAAAACATTAATAAAATGGGCGGTTTACAGAAAAAGATGAAAGTAACCGGTGCACTATTTTTAATAGGCACACTTGCAATTAGTGGTGTTCCTCTTCTTTCCGGATTTTTTAGTAAAGATGAAATTTTAGCGGCGGCTTGGATGAATGGCAATTACTTTCTATTCGTTTTAGCAGTAATTGCGGCATTTCTAACAGCATTTTATATGTTCCGTCTATACTTTCTTGTCTTTACAGGGGAAACGAAGACGAAGGAAGAGGTGCATGAATCGCCTCGCACCATGACGTATCCGATGATTGTCCTTGGTGTTCTTGCGGTAGTGGCAGGCTATATAAATACACCGTGGTTCGGGACGTTTCTTGGGGATTGGCTGACGAAGGATATAGGATTCAAGGTGAAGGAAGTGCATGGACCTGTTTGGATTATGGTTGTTGCGACGCTCGTTTCATTCGCTGGAATTGCCCTCGCATATTTCATATATGGTAAGAAATCTATCTCTAGAGGTTGGGCCGGCGGAGAAGGGACGCCTCTTTATAACCTTTTGAAAGAAAAATATTATGTGGATGAACTATACAATGTGACGGTGCTTCCTATTACGAAAGGAATCGCTCATGTGCTTCGCTTATTTGAAGTATACGTTGTAGAAGGAATCGCAGTTTTAATTGCTGGATTCGTTAAAGGTATGAGTGGCCTAGGATCACGGCTTCAAAACGGGAATGTACAAGTGTATGGAACTGTAACAGCAGTTTCGCTCGCAGTGCTCCTAATTATTTTGTTATATACGGGAGGGGATTTACGATGAATGGATTGCTATTAACGTTCTTCATTTTTTCCCCACTTTTAGGAATTCTCTTGCTTTTATTAACGCCGAAACGAGAATCGCGTACAGTACAGGCGCTTGGTTTATTCGGAACGGCGCTTCCATTTGGAATTGCTATCGTCCTTGCTTGTACATACGCTTCAGGAAAGAGTTTATCGATATTTGATGAAAAAGTGAAATGGATTAAATTTGGGGATTTCACAGCAGTGGACAAAAGGTGGTTTTCAATTTATTACGAGCTTGGTATTGATGGTTTATCGCTTGTAATGATGGTGCTCACAGCCCTTCTAGCGATGCTCGCAGCTATTGCGGCATTTTCTATTAAAAGAAATTTGAAAGCATTCTACATGCTGTTACTCATGTTAGAAATAGGCATGCTCGGTGTCTTCGCTGCTCAAAATTTAATGCTGTTCTTCATCTTCTTTGAAATTACGTTGCCGCCAATGTTTTTATTAATTGGCAAGTGGGGGAAATTGTCGAGTGAAAAGGCTGCATATAGTTATTTAATATATAACGGTATTGGATCAGCTATTTTACTTATCGTTTTCTCGGTTTTATTTGCGAAAACAGGTACGACGAATATTACGGAGCTTAAAGAGATATTAACGGGTGTAGCTGCTGGGGGAGGACCCCTTGTCTCGAGTAGCTTACAGTTCGGTTTATTTCTTGCCATAATGATTGCTTTTTCGATTAAACTCCCTGTTTTCCCTTTGCATCGCTGGATGGTCAATGTACACATAGAAGCGCATCCTGCTGTAGTTATGCTTCATGCGGGGGTTTTGCTGAAGATTGGCGCGTACGGTATTGTTCGCTTCGGGAAAGGATTATTCCCAGAATATTTTCGTGATTTTGCAACGCTAATCGCGATTTTAGGGGTAATTAATTTATTGTATGGGGCCTTTCTAGCACTCATCCAAACGGACTTTAGAAAGGTACTTGCTTACTCTAGTATTTCGCATATGGGCATTGTATTAATGGGTCTTGCGGCGTTAAATGCACCAGGTACACAAGGGGCGCTGTTCCAAGTTGTGTCTCACGGTTTAATTGCGGCCTTGCTCTTCTTCTTGCTTGGCATTATTGAAGAGCGTTTCGGGACTTCGGATATTACAGCACTTGGTGGACTTGCAAAAAGTGTTCCAGTACTTAGCGGTTTCTTCCTAGCGGGCGGTATGGCATCGCTTGGAATGCCAGGGATGTCTGGATTTATTAGCGAATTCCTTGCCTTTCTCGGTTTATTCCAAGGAAAACCGGTTATCGCTGCCGCAGGCGTACTTGGAATTATTTTGACCGCTGTATACGTATTAAGAGCGACACTTCAAGTGACATTTGGTAAGAAAGAATGGGAAGTGAAATCTGATATACACGGATGGGAGTACGTTCCTGTTATAGTGCTTATCGTTTGTATTATTGCAATAGGGGTAATGCCAGAACTACTAGGGGATCCACTTCAAACTACATTGAAAACATTGGGGGTGAAGTAGGATGGATATGAACACATTACTTAGCTTATCATGGCATCTCATGGTACCAGAATTCATTATTCTCGGGGCGGCCATCCTTCTTTCCATATGTGATTTGTTTTTTAAGCTGAACCATAGGTACGTAGCGATTAGTGCAATTGCCGCTGTCTTGTTAGCGATAGTGTCATTAATTTCGCTATACAGCGAACCGGCAGGAGATATTTTAAATGGATCGTTTGTGCTAGATGGATTTTCAAAAGGGTTTAAAACGTTGTTGTTAGGCGGAGTAGCTCTCATTTTATGTATGGCAATGAGCGATGATGAGAAGGAGCCTATTCAAGATAAGGGAGAATATTATTATTTAATTTTAATGGCGCTTCTTGGAGCGATGTTCATGGCTTCAAGTGTTGATTTCATCACACTATTTGTAGGTTTAGAGTTGCTTTCGCTTTCTTCCTATATTCTAGTAGGAATCCGAAAGAGAAACCGCGCATCAAATGAGGCAGCGATGAAATACGTCATTAACGGAGGAATTGGAACAGCAATTACGCTCTTTGGAATGAGCTACTTATACGGTATTACAGGGTCGACCAACATAGTGGAAATGCAAAAGGTATTTACGCAAGAGCTGGCTGGTGGCATTCAATTATTGTTAGCTCTTGCATTTCTACTACTGCTCGTTGGACTCTCGTTCAAAATTGCAACAGTGCCGTTTCATATGTGGGCACCAGATGTGTATGAGGGAGCCGCTACACCTGTTACTGCCTTTCTTGGAACAATTTCTAAAATTGCTGGGTTTTTACTCATTACTCGCCTGTTCCTAATGGTTTTTGCAGGTGTGGCAATCCAAGGAGACGCACAATCTTTATACGGGCGTATGAGCATATACATTGCGGTGCTAGCGAGTATTACGATGATTGTTGGGAACGTAGTAGCATTAAAACAATACAACGTAAAACGTCTATTTGCCTATTCGGGTATCGCGCACGCTGGATATTTGCTCGTGCCCCTTGTAGCGCTATCACAGTTTACGATGGATAGTATGTGGTTTTATATGCTTGCATATATGCTTATGAATATAGGGGTATTTGCAATCATCCACGGATTAATCTTACAAAATGATAAGGAAAATATGACGATTTTTACAGGGTTATATAAGCGATCTCCCTTTACAGCTATAGTGATGACGATCTTTATTTTATCGTTAGCTGGAATACCGGGGACAGCAGGTTTCATCGGGAAAATTAACATCTTTTTAGGGGCACTTCATGTTGAACCTGCTCATTACGTATTAGTTTCTATTATGATGGGGACAACAGTTATTTCATTCGTATATTACTTCCGGATATTACAGCAAATGTTTTTCCGCACGGGAGAGACAGAAGAAAAGCTTCGGTTACCGTTAAATATAAAGATTGTCATAAGTCTTTGCGCAATTTCAATTGTAATACTGGGGATTATGCCGATGATTGGTTACAATTTCTTCTATGAATATTTTCCATTAATGAAAGATTTCTTCTTCTTAGGGAACGTGGTACAATAGTAAAAATAAAAGGTGTAGAGTCTGTACTCTACGCTTTTTATTGTGGAGTAACAGCAAATGAAAACACCTGTAGGTATATGTTTTTTAACAGAAAATTACGATGTAAAATGTAAGATGCTTATTTGCGTGTGAAAAAGTGTGGCTTCTACTTATTTATGGTATCGTTTTTTACATTTTGCGTAAGTAGTAGCCAAGCAAAAAAAGGGGTCGATTTTTTGGCACATCTTTTAGGGCAACAAGCACTGATTGCCATTGTTTCACATTTATTATTTATTACCATTACGTGGTGGGCCTTACAAGGTATTCACATTGAGCGCTTAATGAAGTCTGGGAAAGTGATGCAGACGAGAGTATTACTCATCCTAATTACAATTACAATTGGGACATCTGTAAGTAACTTTTTCCTTGATTATTTAGGCTATTCAAAGAGTTTAACGTATTTAGTAAAGTAAGTGTATAGAACCTCATATCTCCGTTAACAATGGGGATAGGAGGGGATGAAATTGAAGTTTAAAGCCATTCTTATCGTTATCGTGAGTGTTGTTTTATTTTTGGTTGGATATAAAGAGATGAAACCTATAAGCGATGAACAGAAAATGGAGAGCATGATTGCAGCTTTAGAGAAAAATGATGCAAAAGTAGAGCGGTGGTCATGGTTAGCGCGAGAAACGAAAACAATTTCTAATATACATACGTTTCAAAAACTGTTAAACGATGTGAAGGAAGAGGCAAACATTGAAAGTTGGGAATTAGAACAATCTCCAGATGGATATAAGGCTACATCCTATAAAAAATCTTCTTCACATGAAGAACGAATAGTAGTAACTTGGAGTAAGGAAAATACTAAAGAAAACACTTTCATTATATTTGAAGTAAGCGGGGCGAAATGGGACCCAAAGTATGTTCAGAGAATGAATGAAATTTTTAGCGAAAAACCTATAATTTACACTTGTGTTCAAGGTGTATTGAATGATAAGATTGAAGGTGTTTTGCAAAATAAAACCAATCAGGTTTTGAAAGATCTTTCAGCAAGAGCGATCGAGCAGATAGAAGAAAGAGCATTTGTATCAGTCTCCGCATATAATAAAAAGTGGAATGACGCTCTTTCAACAAATAGAGAGAAAATAAATGTGCAAATAGCAATACGTTCTACAAACAACAAAGATACAATTGTGGTTGGCACACCGATCATAACTTCTGAGTATTGAGTGAATAGATACTGAAAAAAGGACACGGAGGGGAATAATTTGGAAAAGATCATCGTCCGTGGCGGAAAGCGGTTAAGCGGCACAGTGCGTGTTGAGGGCGCAAAAAATGCTGTATTACCTATAATCGCTGCAGCCCTATTAGCGAGTGACGGAAAGAATGTACTATCTGAAGTACCAGTATTATCTGATGTATACACAATTAACGAGGTATTACGTCATTTAAATGCTGAAGTCGTATTTGAAAATAACCAAGTAACAATCGATTCTTCTAAAGAATTAAACATTGAAGCACCATTTGAGTATGTACGTAAGATGCGTGCATCTGTTCAAGTAATGGGACCATTATTAGCACGTAACGGTCGTGCTCGTATTGCACTTCCTGGTGGATGTGCAATTGGTTCACGTCCAATTGACCAACATTTAAAAGGCTTCGAAGCAATGGGAGCGAAAGTAAAAGTTGGTAATGGATTTGTTGAAGCACACGTAGAGGGAGAACTAAAAGGAGCTAAAATTTATTTAGACTTCCCAAGCGTAGGCGCAACAGAAAACATTATGTCTGCAGCTACATTAGCAAAAGGGACAACAGTCCTTGAAAACGCAGCGAAAGAGCCAGAAATCGTTGACTTAGCTAACTTCTTAAATGCAATGGGAGCGAAAGTACGCGGTGCTGGAACTGGAACGATTCGTATTGAAGGCGTTGAGAAATTATATGGTGCAAACCACCCTATTATTCCTGACCGTATTGAAGCAGGAACATTCATGGTTGCAGCGGCAATTACAGGTGGAGACATCTTAATTGAAAATGCTGTGCCTGAACATTTACGCTCAATTACAGCGAAAATGGAAGAAATGGGTGTTAAAATTATTGAGGAAAATGAAGGTGTACGTGTTATCGGCCCAGATAAGTTAAAAGCGGTTGATATTAAAACTATGCCTCATCCAGGTTTCCCAACAGACATGCAATCACAAATGATGGCATTATTACTACATGCTGATGGAACAAGTATGATTACAGAAACGGTATTCGAAAACCGCTTTATGCACGTTGAAGAATTCCGTCGTATGAATGCTGATATTAAAATCGAAGGTCGTTCTGTAATTATGAACGGTCCAAGTAGCTTACAAGGTGCTGAAGTAGGCGCAACTGATTTACGTGCTGCAGCAGCATTAATCTTAGCTGGTTTAGTATCAGAAGGTTATACTCGTGTAACAGAGTTAAAACATCTTGACCGTGGTTATGTAGATTTCCATAAGAAATTAGCTGCATTAGGTGCAACTATTGAACGTGTAAACGAAAAAGTAGAAGAAGTGAAAGAACAAGAAGTTTCTGATCTTCACGCTTAATTAAAATAGTCTCTATGTCTTTTGACGTAGAGGCTATTTTTTTTTGGGTTATTACTGTTATAGTCAATAAATTCTATACTTATGCACGTCTCAGTAAAAATATTTAGAAAATTTCCTATTTCCCCCGCTATTTGCGTTCAGTAGGACTCCCACCTCAAAACTCCACCTCATTAAAGTTTCACTTTATATCGATACCCCCAAGTATGTTCTAAAAAATCCCGTAGTTCCATAAGAATGAAAGGAATCCAACTTTATATTGGGGGAATAGGATGAAATTTTCAAAGCCACTTTTCATTACAGTAGCGCTCCTAATAGCGCTCGTTATCATTGTACCTGCTGCTCTTGTTATTCCGTTTGCGAAAGCAAAAGTAGGGGAAGAAGCAGCTTCTAAAACTCCTCCAGCGATAGAAAGTATACCAGCTCCAGGGAAAGTGGATACAGCGGTTCAAGTTGCTGTATATCGTGATCAGCAGAAGAAGGTAGAAACATTACCTATGGAGGAGTATGTGGCCGGTGTAGTAGCTTCTGAGATGAATGCCAGCTTTGAAATAGAGGCGCTAAAGGCGCAGGCATTAGCAGCAAGAACATTTGTAGTGCAGCGCATGCTAAGCGGTGGTAAGAAAAACAATGCGGACGTGACAGATACGGTGAAAGATCAAGTGTACAAAAGCAAAGAGGAATTGAAGAAACAATGGGGTAATAACTACGAAAATAATTTAAAGAAAATTGAGGAAGCCGTTTCGAAAACCGCAGGACAAGTTTTAACGTATGATGGAAAACCCATTTCAGCATCCTTCTTCTCAACGAGTAACGGACGAACAGAAAATGCAGCTGATTATTGGGGAAATGATTATCCGTACTTAAAGAGTGTAGATAGTCCGTGGGATCAAGCCTCTCCAAAATTTACGAGTGAACAAACATTCACAGTAGCTGATTTTCAAAAACGCCTCGGTGTGAAAGTACTAGCGGACGGAAAGGTTGGTAATATTAAAGACCTCACGGAAGGAAAGCGAGTAAAGGATGTAGCGTTTCAAGGGAAAACATTAACGGGAAAGCAAGTTCGTGAAAAGTTAGATTTACGCTCCTCAGACTTTACGTGGAAACAAGAAGGAGATAACATCATCGTTAAGACGAAAGGTTTCGGTCACGGCGTTGGTATGAGCCAGTATGGTGCGAATGGTATGGCACAAGAAGGTAAGAAATATACAGATATCGTCGCTCATTATTATAAAGGAATCGAAATTAAAACGATGAACGATTATGAAGGGAAATTGATGGTGAAAAAATAGAGATGATGGTGCACATACACCTTTATTATATAGGTTGCTACTATTGTAAAACTTTGTCGGTAAATCGATATTCCTCGTCGAATCGTTGATATATTGTGAGTAACGATAGATATATTTAAAAAATCGTTGATATATTGTAAGTTATGATAGATATATTCGAAAAATCGTTAATATAATTTCAGTTGCTATGGTATTGTTCAGCAAGGCGACAACCCTTTTGTCATTATTTGTAGAAAAAAATGGAAGGTACTCTTTATGTCAGATGATATTTTATTCGTAAATGAAATTCCGAAAACATCTGTAGGGAAATTCTTAAAAAGAGCACTTCGTGATCAGTTGAAAACTTATATGGTGGAGCAGAAATAGAGAAGAAGGCTATCCTTTAACATGGATGGCCTTCTTTGTTGACGTATTTTAAGTGACGTTGTATAAAATATCATAATTTTCCATTAATTGTTTGGTATAATAAGATAAAAAACATTTGGGGGAGACAGAATGGCGTTACTGGAGTTGAAACAGTTAGGGAAGACGAACCAGTTACCGGCAGTTGAACTGGAGGTTGAAAAAGGACAATGTGTTGTTTTGCAATGCAATAATCATACAGCTAAAGTGTTGCACCGCATTATTATCGGAGAAGAAGAGGCTTCTTCGGGCAGTGTGTTATTTGAAGGGGAGCCGATTGGAAAAAAAGTATATTCACGCATCGGTTTTTGTTTTTTGAAAGATGAAGCATACGACCGTTTGAAGGTGAAAGAGTACTTCAAGTTTTTATTAGGGCTTTATGAATCAAATATGAGTATAGAAGAAGTAGTACAATATGTCGGTCTCCTAGATAAGTTAAACGTTAAAATAGAAAAATTGTCATTTTCAGAGAAACGGCGCCTTCATATTGGGCGAGTTATGATTCATAATCCGGATTTAGTTATTTTGGAAGAGCCAGAGCAAAATGTAGATACAGAAAGTACAATCATTATTCGAAAAGCAATTATGAAAATGAAAGAGCAAGGAAAGGCGATCTTTATTACGTCCTCCTTCTTATCAGATGCGCTCTCGCTAACAGAAGATGTATATATATTAAACCAAGACGGTGTGAAAAAGGTGGAAATTGAGCAAGAAGAAGCTGAAGAGATCGATCGAGAAAAAGTAGTTCAAATGATTCCGCAAATGAAGTTAGAAAGAATTCCAGCGAAAGTGAATGATAAAATCATTTTACTTGATCCGATGGAGATTCATTTCATTGAAACGCAAAATGGAGTGACACATATTCATGTTCGGGAAGGCGATTTCGTATGCGCATTAACATTAAGTGAATTAGAAGCGAGATTAACAGGATTCGGATTCTTCAGATGTCATCGCTCGTACCTCGTTAATTTACAAAGAGTACGAGAAGTTATTACTTGGACACGAAATAGTTTTAGTTTAATTTTGGATGATGAACGGAAAAGCTCCATTCCGCTTTCGAAAGGACGAATGGATGAATTAAAAGGTGTAATTGGGCTATGAAAAAAGCTTCAATAAGCTCAAAATAGGATTCATTCACCGGTAAAAATACTCCTTTTACCGGTATTTTACTGCGTAACCCCTTTGTTTTTCATATGATTGAGTCAAGAAAACCGAAACAAACAAACGAAAAGAGCTAAAGCGACTTTCATCTATAAAAAGAAAAACAAAGGGGATGACGAAATGACATTGGCAATTGAAATGAAAGATGTAATGAAAAGTTTCGATGGAAAAACAGCCCTTCGAAATGTAAATATTGAGGTGAAGCAAGGAGAAATTTTCGGATTCCTCGGACCGAGTGGATCTGGGAAAACGACAACAGTGAAAATATTAACTTCTCAATTGCTTCATAGCGTTGGAACTGTAAGAGTATTAGGTAAAGACATTAAAGGACCAAGTAGCATTGATTACAAACGAATCGGTATTTTAACAGACAATAGCGGCTTATATGAAAGACTTAGCATTTATGATAACTTACTATTATTTTGTGACTTATACGATTGCAAAAAAGAACGAATTGATGAAGTGCTAGCACAAGTGAACTTATTGGATGATAAAAAAACACAAGTGAAAAAGTTATCAAAAGGAATGAAGCAGCGCGTCATACTAGCGAGAGCAATTCTTCATAAACCAGATATCCTCTTCTTAGATGAACCAACATCTGCACTTGATCCAGTAAACGTACAAAACATTCATAAAATCTTAAAAGACTTAAATAAAGAAGGAACAACGATTTTCTTAACAACGCACAACATGGACGAAGCAGAAACGCTTTGTAACCGCATTGCCTTTCTATGTGGAGGAGAAATAGTAGCTCTTGATACACCAGAAAACCTTCGCTTGCAATACGCGAAAGATCAAATACAAGTTGTGTTAACAGATAAGAAGAAAGAAATTGTGAAAAAAGATGAATTAGGGGCAAAACGCATTTCAGAATGGATGAAAAAAGGCGAATTACTATCTATTCATTCACACGAGCCAACGTTAGGCGATATCTTTATTGAAGTTACTGGGAGGGGATTATAATGACATTTTCAATGAGACGTGTATCAGCTATTTTTAGGAAAGAAGTACAAGATTTTAAGACAAATTCACAAGTGTTGTTAATGGCATCTTTACCACTTATATTTTCGGTTATATATAGCAAATTTGGAGTGGGCAAGCAAGTGTTGGGTACTACTACTATAATGTCCCTCCTGTTTGTCGCAGGTTTTGTTCAATCTATGGTAATTGCAGAAGAAAAAGAAAAACATACACTACGTGTGTTAATGTTATCCCCAGCATCTTCTGTTGAAGTTCTTCTTGGAAAGAGTTTATTAACAGCGGGCCTGACGATGGTCATTTGCGTTGCGAATTTATTCATTTTAGATCAATTAAATATAAATCTTCCATTGGTAGGATTGATATTCTTATGTGGAATTATTTTATTTATCGCGATTGGAACAATGATTGGATTACTTGCATCTTCTGTACCGCAAACATCATTAATCGGAATGCCTATTTTAATGACGATGTATTTAGCTGTACAATTTGAGCCATTTGTCGAAAATAAAACAATTAAGACGATGATTGAATATCTTCCAACATCTCATATTACAAAAGCGATGAGCAGTTTAGTAGATGGAGCTAGTTTTAGTAGTATGGGTGGTCATGTGTTGAACATTACAGTTTGGTTCATTCTTTCGCTTATTGCATGTTGGATCGTATATAAAAAGAAACAAATGGACTAAAAACTGAGCTCAAACGCTCAGTTTTTTCTTTTTTCATCATTTCCTCGGAAATTCTGCAATTCTTATACATATTTTTACAGATTTTGTCGAAAAGTAATTAGTTATAGGTTGTATAGGATGAGTGAATATTGTTCAAAATGATTGCTGAGGTGATGATGGAATGCGAGGAAGAAATAGTAAAAAGTCACAAAAGGTAGTACATTTATTTCAAAAAAGATGGGTGTTTCCGGCACTATACATTGCTTGTGCGGCGGTAATCTTAATGGTTGCGCTATGGTTCCAGGGAGCTAATCCAAAGAAAGCTCCGAACCAAGATCAAGCAACACCGTATACACAAACGGAAGATCCAGCAGTACCGGTAACAAAATCTTCAGAAGTAGTGAAAATGCCAGCTGCAGTAAATGCAGAAGTAGTAGTACAGAAGAAATTCTATGAAGATGCAGCATCAGAGGCGGAACAAGAAAAAGCACTTGTCTTTTATAACAACACATATTCCCCGAATAAAGGAATTGACATTGCTGCGAAAAACGGAAAAGAATTTGATGTTACAGCTGCTTTAAGTGGTACAGTAACGAAAGCTGAAAAAGATTCACTTCTTGGTTATGTTGTAACGGTAGATAGCGGAAATGGTGTAGCAGCATCTTATCAAAGCTTAGGCAGTGTGAAAGTAGAAAAAGGTGCAAGAATCACGCAAGGTGAAGTGTTAGGAAAATCAGGTCTAAATGCAATGAATAAAGAAGCTGGTTCTTACGTTCACTTTGAAGTACGTAAAGACAATATGGCTGTGAACCCTGAGCATTACTTAAATAAATCAGTAGCAGAAATTAAAGCTGATGCAGGTGCTGCAAAGGCGACAAATGCTTCTGGTAAAAAAGCTGATGACAAATCTCAAAAAGAAGAAAAGTCAACAAGCACGAAACCAGAAAGTAAAACAGAAGATAAGTCTCAAAAAGAAGAGAAATCGACAAGCGGCTCGACTAGTGATAAAGAGACGAACGGCAAACAAGGTGAGAAATCTCAAAAAGAAGAGAAATCAACAAGCGGCTCGACTAGTGATAAAGAGACGAACGGTAAACAAGATGAGAAATCTCAAAAAGAAGAAAAATCAACGAATGGTTCTACAGAATCATCTAACGGTTCTTCTTCACAAGAATAATAAAGTAAAAAAATCAGTTCTCATTAGGAGAGCTGATTTTTTTATTTTCATATAAAAATAATCAATTTCGAGAAAAAAGTTGCAATAACAAGGAAAAATGACGAGATTCTCGAATATATATTACAAAAGGGAGGGGATACTGTGTCATTTTTATCTGTTCTGTCGATTGCTATCATTTTATTGTTTGTTTTATTCGCTTTATATTATTATATTGCCGGTAAGAAAGAAGTCCCCCACCATCAGTTGTTAGAAGAAGAGTATGAAAGAGAAGAGTGACACCTTTTATAAAGAGGTGTCACTTTTTTTCGCCATAATTGTCATTGTTAACGTATTTCTCACAAAAAAACGTAATTTTTCTTAACTTAGTCCGCAAAAATAGTGAACATGTAGCATATATCAGTAGTGCGGGCAATACAATGGTATAAACCAATGCAAAGAGAGTGTTTGAGGTGAGAAATCGTGAATCATTTCATTATAAATCCAAGAATGTTTAACGCTTACAAACAGCACTCACATTTACTTCATAGTCGTATGCAGCGAGTCTCATTTCACACTTCTCACATCCAATTTAGGGAGGCGAGTGGTGTGCACGATTACATCAAAGAGAGAACTATCAAGATTGGCAAGTATATCGTGGAGACAAGAAAGACAGTGCGTGTAATCGCAAAGGAGTTTGGGGTATCAAAGAGTACAGTCCATAAAGACTTAACAGAACGTTTGCCAGAAATTAATCCAGAGCTCGCAAATGAAGTGAAGGAAATTCTTGATTATCATAAGTCTATTCGTCATTTAAGAGGAGGAGAAGCAACAAAGCAGAAGTATCGAAAAGAAGATACAGAAAACCCTGTGCGCCAATAAATCTAAAATAGCAAACATTCCTTGCGAATTCGGTAATAATTTTCAGAAGAATTCTTTTTGCGAATATTACGTTTCTGTTAAATTTATGATAAAATCAGAAATTAGGTGTAAAAGAATTCGGGTGTAACCTGATTTTGAATATCGAGGAGGAAATGACGGGAATGTTTGCGCGAGATATCGGAATTGACCTAGGTACGGCTAACGTATTAATTCATGTTAAAGGTAAGGGTATTGTATTAAATGAGCCATCTGTTGTGGCAATTGATCGTAATAGTGGAAAAGTATTAGCAGTAGGTGAAGAAGCAAGAAGTATGGTGGGACGTACACCTGGTAATATTGTGGCAATTCGCCCACTTAAAGATGGTGTAATAGCAGATTTCGAAATTACAGAAGCAATGTTAAAGTATTTCATTAACAAATTGGACGTGAAGAGCTTCTTTTCAAAACCTCGCATTTTAATTTGCTGTCCAACAAATATCACATCTGTAGAGCAAAAAGCAATTCGTGAGGCTGCTGAACGTTCAGGTGGTAAAACAGTATTTTTAGAAGAAGAACCAAAAGTAGCCGCAGTTGGTGCTGGTATGGAAATTTTCCAGCCAAGCGGAAACATGGTTGTTGATATTGGTGGAGGTACAACAGATATTGCCGTACTTTCTATGGGTGATATTGTTACCTCTTCCTCTATCAAAATGGCTGGCGATAAGTTTGATATGGAAATCTTAAACTACGTTAAACGTAAGTATAAGCTATTAATTGGAGAACGTACTTCAGAAAATATTAAAATTAAAATTGGTACAGTATTCCCAGGTGCACGCAGTGAAGAGCTTGAAATTCGCGGACGTGACATGGTAACAGGTTTACCACGTACAATTACAGTATGCTCTGAAGAAATTACAGAAGCACTAAAAGAAGACGCAGCTATTATTGTACAAGCTGCAAAAGGCGTACTAGAGCGTACACCACCAGAACTATCTGCGGACATTATCGATCGCGGTGTTATTCTAACAGGCGGTGGAGCTTTATTACACGGTATCGACATGCTTCTAGCAGAAGAATTAAAGGTACCAGTATTAATCGCTGAAAACCCAATGCAATGTGTTGCTGTTGGTACAGGTATTATGTTAGAGAATATCGATAAATTACCGAAGCGTTTGTTGAAGTAATGTAAAGTCAATAATAAGAAAAAAGTGCCAAGGAAATATTTCCTTGGCACCTTTTTTATAAGTAAAAACGCATAAACGCTAATATTCGACAAAAAAATCATCACATTGTTTGGATATGACAAGAAATGTTGGCTAATTGTCATAGTTTGTAAATGAAAAATATGATATAATTTTTTTTGTGAATTTCGTGTGAACTTGATGTTAATTTTATGTAAAGCTATTTTCGCTTTACAAGGATGGAATAGATGTTTTAAGGGTAAGAGGGGAATCTCTTTTAAGCTACTATTAAGTGAATTATAAAAAAAATAAAAAATACTTTTTAGGGGGAACTTGAAACTATGAAAAAGGTAATTACATACGGTACTTTTGATTTATTACACTGGGGACACATTAATTTATTGAAGAGAGCGAAAGATTTAGGGGATTATTTAATCGTTGCTGTTTCTTCAGATGAGTTTAATAAATTAAAGAGTAAAAAATCGTATCATAGCTACGAGAATCGTAAAATGATTTTAGAAGCAATCCGTTATGTAGATGAAGTAATTCCTGAACATGATTGGGAGCAAAAATCAAAAGATGTTGTGAATTATGATGTCGACTTATTTGTTATGGGTGATGATTGGGAAGGTGAGTTTGACTTTTTAGCGGAACATTGCGAAGTTGTATATTTACCACGTACAGCTGGAATCTCCACTACGAAAATAAAAAAGGAACTAGTACTAGTTGCTAGATAAATATTAGATGATTAGAGAAATTATTGTAGAGGTATACCTCATCTTATTTGCAATTCTACATAATATTATGAAAATTTTCCCTGTTAAAAGGAAAGTGACTTTTATTATGTCTTATGGAGAAAACTTGATTTTCATTTATGATGAAATGAAACGTCAAAAAATTGATTACAACGTAGTTTTCTTATATAAGCCTACATGTAAATATGAAGTGGATAGCTACTCGGATGTAAAATCTTATAAATTTGAAACGAAGAATATTTTTCATACAATCAAGTCGGTCTACCATTTGTCTACTTCCAAGTATGTTGTTATAGATAACTATTTCGGATCGTTAGCGAAAGTTAATTTTAAAAAAGGGGTGCAATGTATTCAAATTTGGCACGCAGCAGGTGCTATAAAAAAATTTGGATTATTGGCACCTTCTTTTAACAAAAGGAGTCTACGGGCCCAAAAACGATTTTTCGATGTTTATAAAAACTTCCATAAAATTGTTGTCGGATCGGATGCACTTGCTAATATTTATAAGGATGCCTTTGTTTTATCGGATGACAGGATATTAAAAACAGGTATTCCGAGAACAGATTTGTTTTTTTATGAACAGCGTAAGCAAGAGAATAAAGAGAACATTTTATTAATAAATCCATCTTTGAAGGGTAAAAAAGTTATCTTATATGCTCCAACATTTAGAGATAAAGAGTTAGTCGATTTTGACTTGCATTTGGATATTGATACGATGTATAAAGCTTTAAAAGATGAGTACATCGTTTTAATTAAGCTCCATCCAGCGGTAAGAAATAAATTAAATCATCAAGATAAATATAAGGGTTTTGTATATGATTATTCTTTGTATCCTAATATAAATGATTTATTTTTAGTGACGGATATTTTAATAACAGATTATTCGTCGGTTCCTTTTGAATTTTGTCTTTTGAATAAACCAATGGTATTCTTCCCATATGATTTGAAGAAGTATGCAAAAAAAAGAGGGATTATTGGAGATTACAAAAGGAATGTTCCAGGACCGGTTGTGTACAATACAAATGAGTTAATCGATGTTATTACAAAAGGCTCATTTGATACAGAAGTTTTAACAGAGTTTAAATTGAAGTGGAATAAGTATTCTCAAGGAAATTCGAGTGAGAAATTGGTTAACTATTTATTTAAGTCGTAAAATATAGGAAATCTCTGAATGTTAATATAGTGAACTTTCAGGGGGTTATCCAGTTTTATAAAGTTTAAATATATTAATGTTTATAGAGGGAGATAATTTAATGGATTTACCTAAATTAAGTATAGTAGTGCCTATCTACAATGTAGAGGGATATTTAGAAGAGTGTTTAGATTCATTATTAGAGCAAGAGTATGACAATTATGAAGTAATTATGGTTGATGATGGTTCTCAAGATAATAGCTCTGATATTATGTTTCAGTATGCTGATAAGTACACAGACTTTCATGCGTATAAAAAGCCTAATGGTGGATTAGGCCAAGCGAGAAACTTTGGATACGAATTTGTTACGGGAGATTATGTGACATTTGTTGATTCAGACGATATTATTCCTAACGGTTCTTATAAGATGATGATGAACACAATTTTACAAACAGACTCGGACTTTATTATAGGTAATGTTGTGAGGTTTAACTCTACAAAAGAGTTCCCATCTGTCTTGCACAAAAAAGTATTTAGTGAAAATAAATTAAAGACACATATCACAGAATCGCCAGAATTACTTTATGATACAACAGCATGGAATAAAATTTATAAGGTGAGCTTCTGGGAAGAACATAAATTCCAATTTCCAGAAGCGATGCTATATGAAGATATTCCAGTAACGATTCCAGCTCACTTTAAAGCAAAAAGTGTAGATGTGTTGACGAGTATTGTGTATAAGTGGAGAGCACGTGATGCAGGGGATCAATCGATCACACAGCAAAGGACCGATATCAATAATTTAACGGATCGTTTGAAAGCTTTAGGAATGGTAGATCAACATTTTAGTGAAAATAATATTGATGGATTAGTAAAAGAAGAAAAAGATTATAAATATCTTAGTATCGATTTGTTAGTATATCTTAATCAACTTGATAAAGCCGATGATGAATATATAAACACATATCTTAAAAGTGTATCCGAGTATTTGGAAAATGTAGATATGTCTGTGTTCAAAAAGTTAAAAGTTATTGATCGATTAAAGTATCAGCTAGTAAAGAACAATGAAAAACAGGAATTATTACAGTTGTTAGAGTTCCAAAAAACTGAACTAAAGAATTCTAGACCAATTAAAAAGGGAAATGTTTACGTTGCTGATTACCCTTATATCGAAAAATTGCCAATGGAATTAAGAGTATTAGAAGAAGAATTTGAAGCAATTAAAAAGGTAGAGAGTGTAAGCTGGGACGGAAACTGTTTAGAAGTTAAAGGATATGCTTATATCAAAAATTTAAATGTGAAAAAAAAATCTGATGCTGAAATTAAAGTTTTCATAAGTGACGAACAAGGTTCAGTTAAAATTCCAGTAGAAGATATAACAATCCATAAAAGAACAGATATTACAGTTAAAAGAGGTATCGCTATCAGTTCGAAAATCCCTCTAAAAAGAGCTTTTAACTATAACTGGTCAGGGTTTGAAATTAAAATTAATTTTGCTGATATTGTAAAATCTTATGAGTTAACAAGTGATAAATATTATATTTTTTATTCTATTAAAAATGATGGAATTGAAAGAACTGTTAGATTGGGACAACCAGTTGCTGGCTTGAAAACCAAGCCTAAGTACAGAGTTTTTGATGAGAATATTGTTTATCCAAAGTATAATGCTGCATGGGATATTCGCCTAGAAGTGAATCAAACAAAATCGACAGTGAAAAAAATATATAGAAATAAGAAACATCTAATATTTGAAGGAAATACTTCTTTCTCATTTAAAAACTCAAAGTTATTATTGGTTAACTATGAATTAGGAAAATCTATTATAATACCATTGCAACAAATTGATGATACGAATGCATTTAAGACAAGTATAGAAGTATCTAAGTTAAGTAAGATAAAAGATCGTGGAGAATGGTTTGGGCATATTGTTGAAAATAAAAATAAAAATCCTTTAACGCTTATGCCAGTTCAATTCAATGAAATTAGTAGTATTGGTGTAAATGAAATAGAAATTGATCATAGTCCGGCAGGGAACTTACTAGTTAGAGTAGATAAATTCTCTCCAAAAGTAGAATCGTTAAAAATTGTTGATAATAGAGCGGAACTGAGCATAAAAGTTGCGAATAACTTTTATCTTGGTGTTGATAGAAGGAACGTTGAACATAACTTAATTATTGAAAAAATGAATGGACATGAAGAAACAAGTGTAAAAATGAGTAAGTCCGAAACGAATAAGGGACATACGCTGTTGTATTTTGAGTTCCCATTATATCAAAACAATGTATCTATGTTTGAAAGTGGTCGTTGGCAGTTAAAGCTAAAGACAACTGGGCAAAAGAATTTAGAGAACAAAATAGAATTTAAAAAAGAAAACATGGATAGTGTTCGAACAATTTTTCAAGATTATAAGTATGTAATGTACCGTTCAAAGAAGGATAACCTTTTAAGGTTGAAAGTGGAACCTGAATGGAAGTGGATTGAAAGGGGACCAAGAAGGCAAGAAGTAATTAAGAAAGTACTATATCCTTTAATGAGATTATTACCGTTGAAAAAGAAGGCTGTAGTATTTGAATCTTATTGGGGGAAAAATTTCGAATGTAATCCAAGGGCAGTATATGAATATATTGATGAACATAAAAAAGATTACAAAACAGTTTGGTTTTTAAGAGATCATCATACAAATATACCAGGAAATGCAGAGACAGTTAGAATTAATTCATTGAAGTACTATTATTATTTAGCAACAGCTAAACATTTTGTAAATAATGTTAACTTCCCTGATTTTTATGAAAAGCGTAAAGATGTAACTGAAATTCAGACGATGCATGGAACACCATTAAAAACTTTAGGCCTAGATGCACCAGGAGAAGTTATTGGTGAAGTTCAGAAAGAGAAGTTTTTAAGAAGATGTCATCGTTGGGATTATTTATCAGTTCCAAGTAATTATGTTTCTGAGATTGCCAAAAGTGCGTATGATTTCAACAATGATTTCTTAAAAGTCGGTTATCCAAGAAATGATAAATTATTTAGGGATAATAATAAAGAGAGTATTAATAAAATCAAAGAAAAAATGGGTATACCTTTAGATAAGAAAGTTATTGTTTACGTTCCAACATGGAGAACAAAAGGAAAATTCAGGATGCCTATAGATTTGAACCAATTAAAACAACATTTTGGTGATGAATATATCTTTATTGTTAAGCTACATCATTTTTCGAAAAAAGGATTCTCGTTAAGTGAGTATGAAGGATTTGCGTATGATTATAGTCACTATGGTGATATTCGAGATATGTATTTAATAGCTGACATTTTGATTACTGACTATTCCTCAGTTATGTTCGATTACTCATTATTAAATAAACCGATGCTATTTTACACGTATGACTACGATAACTATAAAAATAAGTTACGAGGTATGTATGTTGATTTTGAAGAAGAGGCACCAGGACCACTTATCGAAAACACAGAGACACTCGTAAAAGAAATCCAAGATATTGATATGTTCTCAGAAAAGTATCAAGAGAGAATCACGCGTTTTAAAGAGAAATATAATCAATTTGATGATGGACGTGCATCTGAAAAGATTGTTAACCAATTGTTTTAAAAATTTAAGAATAATTTAAAAATCGTATACAAGGAATCTAAGCATTAACATAAGACTGTGGAACGGGGCAACGATTATGAAGAAAATTTATATGATGAATAGTAGTATTGATGTTAATCGAGGCGGGTTAACAAGAGTAATGTTCGAAAGAGCGAGCGGCCTAGCTGCTAATGGTTACGATGTGAATTTATTAACAATTGATTACTCAGAAAGATATGAGGAAATTGAGCGTGAGTTACATGAAACTAATAGGTTATCAAAAGATGTTCGTATTCTAAATATTTATGAGTATTATAGGAAAAAAAATACAAGAACTGATATTACAGATGAACAACATGCTAGTTATCAAGTTGCGAGTGGTCTTGATGAAGAAGGATTTATTGTTCAAAAAACCTCGTTTGAGAACCGAAAAGAGGCTAGATACTTCGATTATGAAGGTAAGTATGTTAAATATAAAAAATGGAATAATCAAGATGAATTATCTTTTATCGATTATTTTAATGAAAATCGTACAAGATTGAAGCGTGTAGAATATGGTAAAGAAAGAACGGTTAAAAAAGTAACATATTTCACGTATGAGAACAAAGCAAAGCAAGAAATTTATTATACAGTCGATGGATTCCCATATCTAAATGTATCATTACATGAAGAAACAGGGAAACCACATTTAATCTTTGTATTTGATAGAGAAACTGGAGAAGCAATGTGCTTTGGAGGGACAAATCCAAATCTGTTGTTCCACGCTCATTGGATTCAATCGCTATGTGAGGAGAGTATTACAAAGCCAATTATTATCAACGATGGAATCTTTTTAACACATACTTTAATGAAAGTAGATCCGAAGGTTGCTACAAGAATTAGTACGGTCCACTTAAATCATTTTGATCCTCCATTTGTTGAAGGTTCTCCAATTAGACCGAGTCATAAACACTTATTAGAGAATTATGGTAAATTAGATGCTTTAGTTTTATTAACTGAAAACCAAAGTGAGCTAATTAAAAAGCAATTTGGAGATTTTAATAATGCTTATGTTATTCCAAATTCAACTGCCTTCACGGAAGTTTATAAGGGAAATAAAGATAGTAAATTGATATCTATGGTCGGAAGATATCATTCTCAAAAAGCTATCGATGATGCAATTAAAGCGTTCAAAATTGCTGTAAAAAATCATCCGGATGCTAGGTTCGAACTATACGGAAACGGTCCTTTAGAAAGTGAACTTAAAAAACTAATTCATGATTTTAGATTAGAAAAACAGGTGATCTTAAATAAATATACTACTGATTTAGCAGAAATTTATGGGAAGTCGTTATTTACTATTCTATCTTCAAGGTATGAAGGATTTGGATTAGTAATATTAGAATCTATGTACCAATCGACTCCTGTAATTAGTTACGATGTTCCATTTGGTCCTAAGGATATTATTGATGATGGAGCGGACGGAATCTTAGTTGAGAATAAAAATATTGGAGAGTTAGCTAATAAGATGGCATACTTGTTAGATAATCCGGATCAAGCTATTGAAATGGGTAAAAAAGCTCGTGAAAAGGTATTGGATCATTTTTCTGCAGAAGGCTACATTGAAAAGTGGATTGCTGTATTTAATGCACTAGAAAATAAGCAATAACCGATTAGTATGTATTTTTCGTTTTATTAAAATAAGACTGCTGTTATAGCTTGTTTAGTCGTTATTATAAATTAAGTATCAAAGAAGCTAAGTGAACTATGTTTATATCACTTAGCTTCTTACGTGAATGGGTACGACTTTTAATATCTTTAAGATGATAAGAGGGTGAGAATTGTGAAACAAATTACGGTAATTGGTGCAGGAAGCTGGGGAACAGCGTTATCTATGGTTCTTGCAGATAACGGACATGGAGTAAGGATTTGGGGAAATAAAGCGGAACAAATCCATGAAATTAATGAGAAGCATACGAATGAAACATATTTACCTGAAATTCAGCTTCCTGAAACAATAAAAGGGTATGGGTCTTTAGAGGAAGCAATGAGTGGGATAGATACGGTATTATTAGTTGTCCCAACGAAAGCAATTCGTAGTGTGATGCAACAACTAAAGAACGTCGTAAAACAACCAATAACAATTATCCATGCGAGTAAAGGAATTGAACCAGGATCATTTAAACGTATCTCAGAAATGATTGAGGAAGAGATGCCGAAAGAGTTGGTAGAAAGTATTGTTGTCCTTTCAGGTCCAAGCCATGCAGAAGAGGTGAGTCTTCGTCATCCTACTACTGTAACGGCTGCTTCATATCATCTACAAGCTGCTGAGAAAACACAAAAACTATTTATGAATACAAATTTCCGAGTTTATACAAATCGAGATGTACTAGGTGTGGAATTAGGTGGAGCATTAAAAAATATTATTGCTCTTGGTGCAGGAATTTCAGATGGTCTTGGTTATGGAGATAATGCGAAAGCAGCTTTAATTTCACGTGGATTAACTGAAATTACACGATTAGGGTGTGAGATGGGAGCAAATCCGCTTACTTTTGCAGGTTTAACAGGCGTTGGTGATTTAATTGTAACTTGTACAAGTGTTCATAGTCGAAATTGGCGAGCTGGAAACTTACTTGGTAAGGGTCATAATTTAGAAGAAGTGTTAGAAAATATGGGCATGGTCGTAGAAGGTGTTCGCACAGCTGAAGCAGCGTATCATTTAGCTGGAAAACTGTATATTGAAATGCCAATCACAAATGCGATATACAATGTCTTATTTAATGGGAAAAATGCAAAAGAAGAAGTAGACGCATTAATGGGAAGAACGGGAAAAGGCGAAGTTTCAAATTAATTTGAAATGACTAAGTTAGAAAGTGGTATAAGTCAAATGAGTCTAATTAAAAAAATAAAGAATCATCGAATTGTAAAGATATTATGTAAATTATTGTTTCTGTTTTTTAGCTATTTACCACCTAAAAAGAATTTAATTGTATTTGAAAGTTATTCTGGAAAACAATATAGTTGTAATCCTCGTGCGATATATGAATATATGGAGCACAATAACAGTGGCTTTCAAATGGTCTGGAGCGTAAATAAAAACTACACAGCACAATTTAATCAACAAAATATTTCGTATGTAAAAAGGTTTTCGATTCGGTGGTTTATTTTATTGGCACGTGCACAGTATTGGGTAACAAATAGTAGAATGCCACTTTGGCTTCTAAAACCTAATCATACTACTTATATACAGACTTGGCACGGTACACCTCTTAAGAAATTGGCGGGAGATATGAAAGAAGTTCATATGCCAGGTACAACAACAGAAAAGTATAAGGATAACTTTCATCGTGAAGCGCAAAACTGGGATTATTTACTTTCCCCGAATGCATATTCGACTGAAATATTTAAAAGAGCTTTTCAATTTCAAAAGGATGTTGTTGAAGCGGGATATCCTCGCAATGATTTTTTATATGCAAATAATAATTCTAAGACAATGGATACTTTAAAGAAAAAAAATAGGTTACCTACAGATAAAAAGATTATTTTATATGCGCCAACGTGGAGAGATGATCAATTCTATAGTAAAGGTCGATATAAATTAGATTTACAACTCGATTTAAATCTTTTGCAGAAACAATTGGGTTCAGATTATATTATTTTGTTACGCATGCATTACTTAGTGGCAGAACAGTTTGATTTAGAATCTTATAAAGGATTTGCTTATGATTTCTCTAAGCATGTCGATATAAATGAGTTGTATCTGCTATCTGACTTGTTAATTACAGACTACTCTTCAGTCTTTTTTGACTATGCAAATTTGAAACGACCAATCATTTTTTATACGTATGATATTGATTCTTATCGTGATAAATTAAGAGGTTTTTATTTTGATTTAGAAACGGAAGCCCCTGGACCGGTTGTGATGAGTACAGAAGAAGTGCTAGAGGAAATATTAAGATTTGAAACTCTAGACTTAAGTGAATTTGTAGGGAAATATAATAACTTCTATAATAGTTATTGTTATTTAGAAGATGGATTTGCTTCTAAGCGAGTAGTAGAGAAAATATTCTTCGGAGAGGCACAATAAAGATGAACTCAATGATTATGGTCTTAAAAGAACAGGTAAACAGCCTTTATTTAATTAAGCGTTTATCTATTTATCAAGTAAAAAGTACGAATAATAATAATTACTTAGGGCTTGTGTGGGAAATTTTAAATCCTTTAATTCAAATGAGTATTTATTGGTTTGTGTTTGGAATGGGAATAAGAGGAGGAGAAGGAGTGGATGAAGTACCATTTGTATACTGGCTCATGTCAGGTTTAGCAGTTTGGTTCTTTATCAGCCCATCTATTCTTCAAGCTTCTAAATCAATTTATACAAGACTAAATATGATTTCAAAGATGAACTTTCCAATGAGTGTTATTCCAAGTTATGTAATTATGTCGAATTTTTATCAACATTTGATACTAGTTGGTATTGTAACAATTCTTTTCTTAATAACAGGTCAAGGAATTTCAATTCATTATATTCAACTTGTTTATTATATGTTTGCAACAATTATGTTTATATTTGCGTTTTCTTTAATTACTTCTACATTGGCTACGATTGTTCGTGATGTTCAAATGGTTGTTCAGTCTTTAATGCGTATGTTATTGTATTTAACACCGATTTTATGGACACCAGATAAGTTGCCAACAATTCTTCAAAAGATTATGCAGTTGAATCCGTTGTGTTATATCGTTGAGGGTTATCGAGATGCATTTTTAGGGACCGGTTGGGTTCATGAAGATATTAAATATGCACTTTACTTTTGGACGATTGTCTTTTTTATGTTATTAATTGGTGCAACACTACATGTGAAATTTAGAAAGCACTTTGCAGATTATCTATGATGAGGGTTGTAAAAATGAATGAATCAGTAAAGTTTCATAATGTAACAAAAAAATATAAAATGCATAGCAAAAACTCTGAGAAATTAAAGGATATTATATATCCAGGAGGATTTGGTGAAGACTTTTATGCATTAAGAAACTTAACATTTAAAGCTCAAAACGGTGATGTTATTGGTATTGTTGGGGTAAATGGTTCTGGAAAATCAACGATGTCGAATTTGATTGCTGGAATTACACCGCCTACAGTTGGGAGTATCGACATAAAAGGGAAAGTTGCACTCATTGCAATCGCAGCTGGATTGAATAATCAATTGTCAGGTAGAGAAAATATTGAGCTTAAATGTTTAATGATGGGAGTAAGTAAACAACAAATTGAAGAATTGACACCTGAAATTATTGATTTTGCTGATATTGGTAAGTTTATTGATATGCCAGTGAAAAAATATTCTAGTGGGATGAAAGCACGTTTAGGATTTGCAATTTCCGTTAGTATTAATCCAGATGTACTCGTAATTGACGAAGCTTTATCAGTAGGTGATCAAACATTTGCTGATAAATGTTTAAAGCGAATGAATGAATTTAAGGATCAAGGAAAAACAATATTTTTTGTTAGCCATTCTTTAGGACAAGTGAAGAAATTCTGTACAAAGGCTCTATGGCTTGAATACGGTGAAATTAGAGATTATGGTCCTATTGAAGAAGTAATGCCGAAGTATGAAAGCTTCTTAAAAGAATACAAGGCGATGAGTAAAGAAGAACAACAAAAGTTCAAAAAAGAAGCAATGGAAAAGCAAGCAGGAAAAGGACTGGAAGTGGTAAATCATGTTCCAGAAAGTGAACCAAATGCATCAAAAGAAATTACGGACTATGCTTCTTTATTACGTGGAAAAACGTTGCAGCATAAGAAGAAACGACTAAATCGTAAGTATATGACAAGTTTAATTGGTTTTATATTACTTATCACGATAGGTGGACTAACGTATTGGCAAAAGGATAATATCTTTCATTCTTTACAAGCGAAAGAGTCGGTGGAAAAAGAAACTCGTAAAGAAAAACCTGTAAAAAAAGAGAAAAACCTATTAGCTGATTTAGATGTTCGGTATATAAATTCTGCAAAGGCACGTGTAAGGAGTATGCCAGCTTTAGAAGGACAAGTAATTAATACGATGACATTTGGAACAGGTTTTGTAGTGAAGGATCAGAAAAAAGATGAACAGTCTGGAATCAATTGGTTAAAAATTGTTTATGACAATGGTGTAGAAGGTTGGATTAGCGAAGAAATCGTAAGTTCAATTCCATTTAATCAGGCTTTATCTTATGAGGACGTTATTAATAAATTGAAACAATTTGAGGGAACCCCTCAAAATTTAGAACAATACCTTGCCTTTTTAGGCAAGAGTAAAGAGGATGTAGTTAGTGCACTAGGTACTCCTCAAGATCAACAACAATTACCAGAAGGAATGTTAACTCAATATAAAGATGTTGATATTTTGTATAACAATCAATCAATTGTTAAGCAAGTGAATTTAAAAAATGCGACAATATTGAAATCGAAATTAATTGAGCAATTAGGTAATGCTCAATTGACGGATGAAAAGAGTCCTTTATTAATATATCGATCTAATAAGGTTGATTTCCAGTTCATTTCTAACGGTTCAACAATTGAGCAGATAGTTGCTATCGATATGTTAAAATAAGACAGTAGTATAATAATTGTATTTTTATTTGTAGAATCAAACAAGCATAAAAGTTTTATATTATTAGGAGGATTACCATTGAAAAAAGTAAAAAAAGCCATTATTCCAGCTGCAGGATTAGGAACTCGCTTCCTACCAGCAACGAAAGCAATGCCAAAAGAAATGTTACCGATTGTTGATAAACCAACAATTCAATATATTGTGGAAGAGGCAATCGAGTCTGGAATTGAAGATATCATTATTGTAACGGGAAAAGGAAAACGTGCAATTGAAGATCATTTCGACCACTCTTTTGAGTTAGAACAAAATTTACTATCAAAAGGGAAACATGAAATTCTTGAAAAGGTACAGGAATCTTCAAAGATTAATATTCACTATATTCGTCAAAAAGAGCCGAAAGGTTTAGGACATGCAGTATGGTGTGCTCGTAAATTCATTGGGAATGAGCCATTTGCAGTACTACTTGGTGATGATATTGTTCAAGCGGATACACCATGCTTACGTCAATTAATGAATGAATATGAGCAAACACACTCATCAGTCATCGGTGTTCAAACTATTGCAGAGAATGAAACACATCGTTATGGCATTATTGATCCGTTAGAGCAAAAAGGTCGTAGTTATCAAGTGAGTAAGTTTGTTGAAAAACCTGCTAAAGGAACAGCACCATCTAATTTAGCAATTATGGGACGCTATGTGTTAACACCAGAGATCTTTATGTTCCTAGAAGACCAACAAACAGGAGCGGGTGGAGAAATCCAATTAACAGATGCGATTCAACGCTTAAATGAGATTCAACGTGTATTTGCATATGACTTCGAAGGAAAGCGTTATGACGTTGGAGAAAAACTTGGATTTATTCAAACAACTGTTGAAATGGCATTGCAACATGAAGAGCTAAAGAACGAGCTATTAGACTACATGAAAAAGCTAGTGGAAAGCGAACTGGTTGTTAATTAACTTTTCATGATACACAAATAAAAATCCCCCAATTCTGTATAAAAAGTTGGGGGATTTTTTTGCAAATGGGGTTACATACTAGCTATTAAATATAAAAGCTCTTTTAGAAAGTATAATGAATTTTAATTTCCAAATATAACATTTAAGATAATGCAAGAAAAAAGGAGAAATTTGTAGTAATTAGAGGAAATAGCAAGGAAAAACAATAAATATTAGATTTTTCTTTCCTATCTCTGTCCTTTATAATAAGTTGTGAATACCACACTTAAGGTAAGTAGTGCTTTAAGCATGCTGCCTTTCCCTAACTTGATATACACTCTTTTTCCAACCTCCGTGTCATTTGCTATTATTTTGTTATACCGATATTAGTAAAGGAAAAAGGGTGTATCTTTTTTTATATTTTTCAGTAAGCGTCAAATAGTCCCCACCTACTATTTGTAAATAACTTATGAGATAATCTCCTTACATACTACATGTGAAGTTTTTTTGTAAAAAAACACTTAGTAAAGAAAGAGAGAAGCTTATATTTAAAATTATAAAAACAGTGATTATCAAAAAATTTCTGGTGTCAAAAACAGAACCTACCAATTAATCGGCTATATTAATGGCTGAAAATCAAAATAAAAATGAGTGTGTGAATTGGATGTTCTCAAATACACCGTGAGATGTTAGAGGAAGTACCATCATGTATAGTGTGGTTGAAACCGAAAAAGAGAACAATTTAAGTCCCTATCATTATCTCCTTTATTTTTATTGTTTAAATCCCCAATATTGATTTAAATAATAAAAATTGATAAAGTCTTGCCGTGGTCAACGGATTTAAAGTCTAGATGCAGAGTACCAAAAAAGTGAAGTAAACAAAAAACAACTCCAAATCAATTTTTATTGTATATTTTGGAGTTACTTTACATTTACTGTATATGAACCTACCAAATACTAAAAGAGCCAGCGCAATGCACCGACTCCTCTTAGATGTTTGTAATTTAATTTTCGCCCAAAATTAGAAATTAATCAATTGAATCACTGTTATTTACTTTAATTGAAGCTCTCGCCAAGAAATATTCCCGTTTTGAAACATATACGGTCCTAACCTAATATATTTACCTGCAAATGGTTTAATTTCAAAGGTATAACGATACCATTCACCTTCTTGAATAGATATCTCTTGCAATTTAAAATACCTAAACCAAACTGCATCCTTCTGAGAAAATTGATCTGTTTTATCAAAGGTCCTAACACAGAAGAAGGCTTGATGACTATCGAATATTTCCACATCAGATATTTTCATATCGAAAGATAAGGTGAAAACTTTCTCCCCATCCGCATTAATCTCAATAAGATTTGACCATAAAGATGCTATCGGATTTTTCGTAAGTCCTTCCCTATTAATATTAACTATTTTACTATGATTTTTGTCCTGTTCGCCTTCTACAATAGAGAAAGAGTCATTCCATTCAGACCAGAATGATTTACCGAGGTTAAAAGTTGGATTCAATATTAAATTAAAATTAGGATTATGATTTAGTAATCTAGTATTGTTATCATTCTTTTCAATCGAGTCTAGTTCAGACTTTAAATCATTAACAATTATACTAAGTAATTGATTAGTAAAATCTTTGTAAAAGGTATCTTCAAAGTGAAGTTGGAAAAGCCCCCAAGGATGACTTTCGCTTGCTAAGTAATTATTTTTATAATCAATTTTTCTAACTTGATAATTTTCAATAATATAGTTATCGAAAATGTCCCACCATTTGTTACATATTTTGATATCAATCGGGGTTATTTTATCATTTAATTTTTTTACCTCTCCTGATGATTCATCTAAATATTCATCAGTAAATCGTGTTTTGTGAACTATTATCTTACACTTTGGAAAATAGGTATTAGCAAATTCAAAAAAAGAGTCTACACTCTCTTTCCATAAACGTAAATAATTTTCTGGATTTTTGTTTAAGGTAATTTCATTACCTTCATGTAACTCCGAATACAAAGTGGTTTGAGAAAATTTCCATTTCTTATTAGTTATATAGGAATCTCCTATTTCTCTAACCCCCATAAGAACATCGGCATAAAAATCTAATATAAGATAATCAGGCTGATTAATTATTAAATGGGCGTAAGCACTTTTCTCTAATTCTGTTTGAAATTGTCTCTTATCATGAGGGCTCAAAGGCCCATCAACTTTTGAAGCTTCGTAAGGAATTGGCTGTGAGACAAGAGAAATCATAGACATTTGATTTTGATGAAAAACACAATTGTAAAAATCTTTATAATGCGGTATAAACATAGAATTAAAATTATCCCTTGATGCACAACTCCCTATAATCGCTATCTTTAATTTCTTCATAAAATTCCCCTAAATTTACTTTTAGTTTATACGAGGATCCTGTGATTTGCTCATATTGTTCAGGTATAATTTTTGATATTCTACAAATTTACTAACCTCCTCATCGATATAACAGCCCAAATCCTTTAAGGTTTTAATGGTTGTAAACTAATCTATTTTACAGCACCTCTTTTTCAGTTAGTAACAAAATTAAATCTGCATCATAATTTTTTTTCTCAGTCAGTCTAACTTCCTCCGGCAATGTAAAGAAAGCTTGACCTATTACTCCATTATTTGTTGCACCTTTTAGATCCACCGCTCTAAATTCATTTTTCTAAATTTAGGATGTAATCCATAAGTGTATGCAGTCGGACCTTTTTGTAATACTGCATCGAATTTGTTTACAAAGGCGTTTTCTATAGAAAGCGTCTTTTTTGTTTTTCCGTGACAAAAACGGGAGAGAATGGGATAATAAGGACAGTGTTGTGGTGGTATGACCAATTTAGTGTGTAAGGAGAGAACAATATGTTAGATATTCAGCAAATTAAAGAAATTATTCCGCATCGCTATCCATTTCTACTTGTGGATAAAGTTTTAGAAGTAGAAGAAGGAAAGCGTGCTATTGGAATAAAGAATGTTACAGCTAATGAAGAGTTTTTTAATGGGCATTTTCCAGATTATCCTGTAATGCCGGGTGTTTTAATTGTAGAAGCTTTAGCACAAGTTGGCGCGGTTGCTATGCTGAAGAAAGAGGAAAATCGTGGTCGTTTAGCATTCTTTGCAGGCATTGATAATTGCCGTTTTAAACGACAAGTCCGTCCAGGTGACCAGCTTCGTTTAGAAGTTGAAATGACGCGTGTACGTGGAGCAATTGGAAAAGGAAAAGCAATTGCTACTGTAGATGGTGAAATCGCTTGTGAGACAGAAATTACGTTTGCACTTGGTGACAAGAAAGAATAAATATATTAAGATATATGGTAGACAAATAACGATAGATAATTGTTATTTGTCTATTTTTTGTGAATTAATTTATAACTTAGCTTTATTAAATGACTTCATACTTTGTATAATAGAGTTTACATGTATGATCAGTTAGGTTAACGAGAGGTTTTAAGAAGGAAGGGTTACAATAATGAAAAAGAAAATTTTATTTTGGGTACTCGGCATCATTGGGGTACTAATCATAGGTGGAGGAATTTACGCTTATAATGTATATTCTTCTGTATCCAAAACATTAGAGGAAGTTCATAAACCTCTAAAGCGTGATCAAAACAACAATAAAGTTGGAGAAAAAGTTAATAATGGTGAACCAGTTTCAATTTTACTATTAGGAGCAGATGAACGTGGTGAGGATAAAGGACGTTCAGATTCTTTAATGGTTATCACGTTAAATCCTAAAAATAATTCAATGAAAACAGTAAGTATCCCTCGTGATACGTATACGGAGATCGTTGGAAAAGGGAAAAGTGATAAAATCAACCATGCCTATGCATTTGGCGGAGTAGATATGTCTGTAGCGACAGTAGAAAAATTCTTGAATGTTCCTATTAATTATTATATTGAAGTGAACATGGAAGGATTTAAAGATATCGTTGATGCAGTCGGCGGGGTAGATGTAAATAATGATTTAGAATTTACGCAGGATGGACATCATTTTGCGAAAGGAAATATTCATTTAACTGGTAATGAGGCTTTAGCATATACACGTATGCGTAAACAAGACCCACGTGGTGACTTTGGTCGTCAAATGCGCCAACGTCAAGTCATGCAAGGAGTTATCAAAAAAGGTGCAAGCTTCTCTTCTTTAACAGGTTATGGAGATGTGCTAGCAGCAATTCAAAAGAATGTAAAAACAAACTTAACGCAGGATCAAATGTTTGATATGCAAAAGAATTATAAAAACTGCTTGGAAAATAGTGAAGATATCCAAATCCCAGGCGACGGACACAAAGCTGCCGATGGTATTTGGTACTACTATGTTCCAGATGCAGCAAAACAAGATTTAACGAATAAGTTAAAAGCACATCTTGAATTAAATCGTTAATTTTTAATAACCCTGACCACTTGTAAAGATGGTTAGGGTTATTTTGTAACTAAGTAATAAAGAATATATACAAAAGGTATACGAGCAATCGTATACCTTTTATAATAAGAAAGTGAGTAAGTAAGAAATCCTAACATATGTAGGAGGAAGACAATGAATTCAATTCTAATCTGCGGCGGAGCGGGCTATATCGGTTCTCACGCTGTTAAAAAACTAGTTGATGAAGGTTTATCTGTAGTAGTAGTAGATAACTTACAAACTGGTCATGAAGACGCGATTACGGAAGGTGCGAAGTTTTATAACGGTGACCTTCGTGATAAAGCATTTTTAAGAGATGTTTTTAAACAAGAAAGTATCGAGGCGGTTATGCATTTTGCAGCTGATTCTTTAGTTGGAGTTAGTATGGAGAAGCCTCTTCAATATTATAATAATAATGTGTATGGTGCACTTTGCTTGCTAGAGGTAATGGATGAGTTTAAAGTAGATAAGTTTATTTTCTCTTCTACTGCAGCAACTTATGGTGAGGTAGATGTAGACCTTATTACTGAGGAAACGATGACAAATCCGACGAATACGTACGGAGAGACGAAGTTAGCGATTGAGAAGATGCTTCATTGGTATAGCCAAGCTTCAAATTTACGTTATAAGATTTTCAGATACTTTAATGTGGCTGGTGCAACTCCAAGTGGTATTATTGGGGAAGATCACCGTCCAGAGACACATTTAATTCCTCTTGTTTTACAAGTGGCGTTAGGTCAACGTGAGAAGATTATGATGTTCGGTGATGATTATAATACACCAGATGGTACTTGTATCCGTGATTATATTCATGTTGAAGATTTAGTGGCGGCTCATTTCTTAGGGCTTAAGGATCTGCAAAATGGCGGAGAAAGTGATTTCTATAACTTAGGAAATGGTAATGGCTTCAGTGTAAAAGAAATCGTTGATGCAGTTCGTGAAGTTACGAATCATGAGATTCCAGCTGAGGTAGCGCCACGTCGTGCAGGAGATCCAGCACGTTTAGTAGCTTCTTCTCAAAAGGCGAAAGAGAAGTTAGGGTGGAATCCTGAGTATGTAAATGTGAAGACAATTATCGAGCATGCGTGGGATTGGCATCAGAAACAACCGAATGGGTATGCTAAATAAAATATAATAAGTGAAAGAGAGGGTACTGTCGTTCAACATATGTTCGACAATACCCTCTCTTTTTTTGTCTTATTTTTGCTATACTAAACTGTACTATAATACAGGATGGAAGGAGGAGAATGATGAAAATACTTGTAGTAGATGATGAATCGAGTATTCGTAATTTGATTCGGATGCAGTTAGAGATGGAAGGGTATGAAGTATTGACGGCGGCTGATGGGAGAGAAGCTTTAGAGAGATGGAATGAGCAGCCGGATGTACTTATTTTAGATGTGATGCTTCCTGATACGGATGGGTATGAGTTATTACGTTTATTCAGGGAGAAGGAGCGTGATATTCCGGTGCTCATGCTGACAGCGAAGAGTCAGATGAATGATAAGTTACTTGGTCTTCAGCTTGGAGCGGATGATTATGTGACGAAGCCTTTTAATTATGCGGAGCTTATTCTTCGGGTGAAGAATATGGCGCGGCGCGTGACGAAGAAGGAGGTTCCTTTAAATCATGAGGTGATTGGGGCTGGTGATTTACTTATTTGTCCAAAGGAACGAAAGCTTCATGTGAGTGGGCAGGAGATTCAGTTAACGTACCGAGAGTTTAATTTGTGTCAGTTGTTTGTTTCAAATCCGCAGCGTGTATTCATGAGGGATGAGCTACTAGAGAAAGTGTGGGGGTTTGAGTATATAGGGAATACGAGAGCGGTTGATATTATGGTGCAGAGGCTGCGCAAGAAACTCGGCGCGAGCGGGGAGTATATTAAGACAATTTATGGTGTTGGGTATAAGCTTGATTGCTAAAAGGTGATGATATGTCTTTAAAACGAAATATGGTGTTTGGGATAGTTGGATTGTTGATTCCAATTCTTGTTCTTTTGTATGCGGTTGTTTATATTGCACTGGAGAAGAATGTGTATCATAATGCGGCGGATTCCTTAGAAAAGTTAAGTGTGGAAGCACAAATTTATACGATGAATTATTTAGAGAAGGAAGCAGAAGTGGAGACGCTAGGTCCTAATTCGCTTTTAATTGCTTCTTATTTAGCGAAGCGAATGGATGTCCGGGTACAGATGATTGGGAAGAATGGGGATGTTGTTGCAGATACACAAAAGGGAGCGTTACTTCATCGGAATATTGATATTGGGAGTTCTTTGAAGGGAAAGAAATCTTATGTTTTCGAGGAGGGAGACCCAGCTCCAATTCTTTTGTTTTCAAGTCCGGTTTATTATGGAAACGATGTCATTGGGAGTATTCGTTTTATAAATGAGTTAACGGATGAGAAGGAAGTTTTAACAAATGTGAGTTGGACGTTTTTAATGACGTCTCTTTGTTTAGTAGCTGCTGGTATTTTCTTTGCGATTCGTTTGGCGAAGTCTCTTCATAAACCAATTGATCAGTTAAGGCAAATGGCACATCGGCTTGCGAATGGGGATTATGAAAGTAAGATTGTGCTGAATGAGTATGTGGAGATTGCGCAGCTTTCAGCGTCCTTTAATGCGATGGCTGATGGGATTGAACTGCATATTAAGCAGCTGAAAGAAGAGAAAGAGAAACAGAAAGATTTCTTGGACCGCATTACGCATGAGCTGAAAACACCGCTTACGGCAATTATCGGTTATGTGGATTTAATTCCGAAGTTACAATCGAAGGAAGATGTGCAGGAGAGCCTTCGTTATGTGTCTGTAGAAAGTGAGCGTCTATTATCACTTGTAGAGGAATTACTTAAGTCTTCAAAGTACGGGAAGAGTACGTTTGAAGTGTCACCTACAGTCGTGAATATTAAAGAGTTAGCAGAAGAAGCAGTTTCAATTGTGAAACCGCGCCTGCAGCAGTTTGAAATTGAAGTTATGAATGAGTTAACGGAAGTACACGTCGTTGCGGATTTTGATAAGACGAAGCAAATTTTCTTGAATGTGCTTGATAATGCGATTAAATATAGTGATGCTACGCGAGTTCGTATGAATGTAATTATAAATGAGCAGGAAGCAAAGGTTTTTGTTCATGATGATGGTATTGGTATGGATGAAGGTGTGCTTGCAGAATGGAATGAGTCTCCGGAAGGTAAGGTGCTTCCTTCTAGTTACGGGAATGGTTATGGCTTATACATTTGTCAGGAGATTATGAAGAAGCAAGGCGGAAGTATGCGAATTGAGAGTAGTGAAGAAATGGGAAATACAATATGTATTACATTTTTACTTCCGAGAAGGATGGAAGACATAAAAAACTTGAAAGCGGTTAAATGATACATTTATGAAACAATTATGCGGTATTTTCGAAACAACGTTTTTTTATCTTGGAGGTAGGCAGAAATGAAAAGGCTATCATTTCAAATTCTTGTGTTTGTCTTTTGTATGATCGTTTCTCTTATTTTGTTTTATGTTATTGAGAAGCAAATATATAATCGAATCACAATTGTGGATGACAAACAAGCCGTTTTACAAAGAGTGAATGAATCCCTTCCTACTGAAGTGAAAGTAAGGCATGAGAAGTGGGGAGAAATTGTTGTAACGGATGAAGTTCGGTTGCATACGATTGTTTCATTCTTTGACCGAATTCGAATAGAGCCGAGAGAAGCTAAGAATCAAGAACAAGTATTTACTGGAGAAGTAACGTACTTGAATGGACATAAGCGTACTTTTGCAGTAGGTGACTTGTTCCAGTATGAGGCTAATGTATACGGAAAGAATGGCACGGATCCGATGATCTCAGCATTTCAAACGTATTTGTTAAGTCTGTATTATACACCAGAGCGCATTAGTAATTTCTTTGCGGAGGCAAAGGAAGTTGTAGTGAGGCAAGGGGATGTAATACGTACTATAGATCTTACGCAAATATTTGATTCTATTCGATACGCAAAGCAAATTACAGATTACGGAGAAATTCAGAAATTATTACAATCACAGAATGAACCGATTGCTTATGTTACTGCTTATAAAACAGGTAAGCGTATAAAGAATGAGCGTGAAGATATTCTAACTATTTCTGTGTATCCATCTTACTTTGTTGTGCAATATCTCGGTGATAATAACGGGAATGTCATGTATATGAAGGGCTCCCTAGCAGAGTTATTTGTAAAGGAGAGTGTGTCATGAGAAAGATAGCCTTTTTCTTCTTTTTGCTAGTAATCGGAGGAGCGATGTCTAGTTGCTCTCGAGATACAACCTCTATTAAATATAATAAAAGTGGTCTCCCTATTTTGGATGATCGTCATCTCGTTGCGTATGTAGCGGCCCGCGAGGAAGTTGGTGAAGCTTTGCTTTCGTCATTTTGTAAACAACGCGGGTGTACATATGAATTTATTCGTCTATCGACAGAAGAACTTCTTCGGAGAGTGGAAGAGGAAGCTGGAAATCCGAAGGCGGATATTATTATTGGCGGTACAGTGGATGCGCATCAAATGATGAAGCAAAAGAACCTTTCTATTCCTGTTACGAGCCAGCATGCGAATCGTATTTCAAAGACTGTTAAAGATAAAGACGGTTATTGGTACGGTTATGAGGTGGAGAAACTGGCAATTGCGATTAATAAAGAGCGGTGGAATGAAGAAATAGCGCCGCTCGGTCTTCCATATCCATCAAGGTGGCAAGATTTATTAGATCCGGTATATACGGGTAAGATTGCAATGCCTGATCCAAATGTTTCCGGCACAGCATATACTTTGTTTCAATCACTTATTGATACTTTAGGTGAAAGAGAAGCGAAAGAGTATGTTAAGAATCTTGCAAGGCAAGTTGGTGAAGTAACGGTGAATGGTTATATGCCCGCAGAACTGGTTGCGAGCGGTGAATATATGATAGGCATCAATTTTGCGGGAGATCAGAGAATGCTTCAGAAACAAGGCTTTCCTATTGTAAGTAATGAGCCTGAGCAAACAGGGTTATCTGTTAATGCGATTTCGAAACTGAAGCGTGCACCGAGTGGTTTTATTGCGGACTTATTTATTGATTATTGTTTATCAGAAGAAGCGGGGCACATTTTAGAAAAAGTTTCGTTTGGCGTACCAACGATGTTTGCGAAGAATCAGAAAGAGATAGAAGGTCAGCCAGTTAGAAGGACGAACAAAAATATATCAAATAGTGGGATAATCGAGATATGGAATAGACAGCGTCTCTCTCAAAAGTGAGAAAAGGAGACGAGAGTATATGTTTAAATGGCTTAAGCCAGCACCTGCAATTGAGAGATTACCAGCGGATATGATCGCTAAAGTATATACATTACTGCGTATTCGTGTACTAATTGGAATTTCAGTTGGATATGCTGCTTATTATTTAGTGCGCAGTAACTTTACGTTATCAAGTACGTATTTAGTACAAGAATATGGTTTTAGTACAGCTGAAATTGGATTACTAGGTTCAGTAATGGCAATTGTTTATGGATTTAGTAAGTTCTTTATGGGGAATTTATCAGATAAAGCTTTCGCCCAGCGCTTTATCGCAGTCGGATTATTCTTATCAGGGCTTGTAAATATTTGTTTCGGTTTTGCATCTTCATTTGGGATGATTGTTACATTACTTGTCCTAAATGGTATTGTACAAGGTATGGGAGCACCACCTTGTAGTATCGTTATGACGAAATGGTTCTCGAAGAAAGAACGTGGTACGAAAACAGGTATTTGGAATATTTCACATAACGTTGGCGGAATGCTAGTGCCGCCCCTTGTCGGAATTGGTGTAGGTATTTTCGGTGAAAATAATTGGCAGGGCGGAGTATTTATTTTCCCAGCAATTATCGCAATGGTAATTGCAGTTCTTGTTTGGATTAATGCGAAGGATACACCAGAATCTGAAGGTCTTCCTCCAATTGATGAGTATCGTAATGATTATGAAAATCTTGAAAAAGCAGATAATGCTAATAAGATGTCACCAAAAGAAATTTTAATGAAATATGTAGTGACAAATAAGTTCGTTTGGTATTTATGTATTGCGAATGCATTTGTCTACTTAATTCGTTTCGGTGTTATTAACTGGGTTCCACTTTATTTAACAACAGTTAAAGGTTTTTCAAAAGCAGAAGCACATGCTGCATACGCGATTTTTGAAGGGATGGCAATTCCAAGTTCATTAATCGTTGGTCTTTTAAGCGATAAGTTATTTAAAGGAAAACGTATGCCATTATGTATTATGAGTATGGCCGGAGTTGTTGTTGGTACGGTTGTATATTGGCAAGCATCTAGCGTACTTGTTGTAAGTATTGCAGTTTCTATTATCGGTTGTTTAATTTACGTACCACAGTTTTTAATCGGTTTAAGTGCGATGGAATTAGTACCAAAATTTGCAGTAGGTACAACAGTTGGTATGTGTGGTCTGTTCGGTTATGTAGGTGGAAGTCTTGTAGCAAACGCAGCAATTGGTGTTATTGTTGATCGTTCTGGCTGGGACGGCTGTTTCATCTTACTATTAGCAGGCGGTATTTTATCAACAGTATTCTTATTTATCGTGCAACGTGGACATGAGAGAAAAGGTCCTAAAGTAGCGTAATATTTTATTAAGAAAAGCTATCCAATTATCATTTTGGATGGCTTTTTCTATATACAATAATCTTTCCTTAAAACTATCTTAAAAGATAGGATGTCATATTTCTAATCATTGGTATTTTTGTTACAATATAAATGATTGTGTAAAACTTTGTAAAATGAGTGTAACAATGTAAGTGGGATTAAAATTTTCAGAAAGTTTTATACAATTGAATATCTATTAAACTATAAGATATAAAAGGAGAGAGAATATTGTTACCAAATACGGTTCGTACTCCAAACAAGAAGAAGAAATGGATTATTATCGGGGTTATTGCACTAATTGTTATTGTTGCAGCAGTTAATATTTTTGTAATGCAAGGCAAGAAGAAAGGTACGGCGAAGACAGATGCTGTAAGTTTTGAGAAAGTGACAGAGCGTAAGCTTAATAATACGAAATTAATTTCTGGTCAAGTGAAGCCAGGAAATATTGAAAGTTTCTATGCGGATCCGACTAAAGGAAAAGTGAAAGATATTGCAGTGAAAGAAGGACAAGAAGTAGAAAAAGGAACGAAATTATTCTCTTATGATAATGAAGAAATTAATCTTCAAATGAAGCAAGCTGATCTTGATCAGAAGATGGCTGATATGCGTTATGATCAAGGGAAAAAGAAGATTGATTCATTGAAGAAAGAAATTAAGAAGGTAAAAGATAGTGGGGCTGGGAAAGAAGTAACAGACCCAATGGAAGAGCAAGTAAGTGAATTAGAAATGGCACAAAAAACAACTGACCTTGAGAAAGAAAAAGGGAAGTTGCAAAAAGAAGAGTTAAGTAAAAAACAGAACGAACTTACGATTTATAGTAACTTTACGGGTGTTGTACAAAAGTTAGATAAAGATGCAGCGCAAAGTTCATCACAAGCATTAGGTGGTCAAGGGAAAGCATTTTTACAAGTTGCTTCTAAAGACCCGTTCCAAGTTCAAGGGACTTTAACAGAGCTTCAAAAGTCACAAATTCAAAAAGATCAAACGTTCACTGTAACTGCGAAAGCAAATAATAAGAAGAAGTGGACAGGTAAGATTACGGAAGTAAGTGAATTCCCAACGAGTGCAGAGATGGCTCAAGCTGCTGGTGAGGGAACTCAAAATATGTCTCAATATACATATAAAGCAAGTCTTGATAGCCAAGATGGTTTATCTCCAGGTTATCACGTTTCTCTGCAAGTAAGCTTAGAGAACAAAACGATGATTGCTGTTCCAACTAAGAGCATTGTAGAAAAAGGCGAAGATGCATTTGTTTATATCGAAGAGAAAGGAAAGCTTCGTAAACAAAATGTGAAAAAAGGTGCTACTGATGGAGACTGGACAGAGATTGTAGAAGGCACAACAGTGGGGCAAAAGGTGGTTAAAAATCCTTCCGACAACGTGTATGACGGAATGGAAGTGAAAGAGAAATGATTACGTTAAACAATATTTCCAAAACATATTATCAAGGTAAATTGGCAGTACCAATTTTACATGGTATTAGTTTAACGATTCAAAGCGGTGAGTTCGTTTCTATTATGGGACCGTCTGGTTCTGGTAAATCAACGCTTATGAATATTATCGGTTGTTTAGATCGTCCAACAGAAGGCGAATATATGCTGAATGATGTGAATATCTTAACAGCAGACGAGTCAAAACTAGCTTTAATTCGTAATGAATATATCGGCTTTGTGTTCCAGCATTTTAATTTACTTCCGCGTCTTTCCGCAGTGGAAAACGTTGAACTTCCGCTCATCTACGGTGGGGTGAAGAAAGCAGAGCGTCGTCAGAGAGCTCTTGAAGCGCTTGGAAAAGTTGGATTATCAGATAGAGTACACCATTTACCTAGTGAGTTATCAGGTGGACAGAAGCAACGTGTAGCGATTGCGAGATCGATTGCAAATAATCCGACGTTCATTATGGCCGATGAGCCGACAGGTGCACTTGATACGAAGTCTGGTGCACAAGTTATGGATATTTTCACGAAGCTCAATGCAGAAGGTACGACGATTGTTATGGTTACGCATGAAGAGGAAGTAGCTGCTTATTCTTCTCGTCGCATTGTACTAAGGGATGGGAAAATTACAGAAGATAGAAGGTGTGCGGTATGAGCTTACTAGATAGTATGAAAATTGCCTTATCTTCTATTCTAGCTCATAAACTACGCTCAGCTCTGACGATGCTTGGGATTATTATCGGTGTAGGATCTATTATTACTGTCGTTGCGATTGGGCAGGGCGGGGAAGCGGCACTGAAATCACAATTTGTTGGGTCAGGTAATCAAACGGTTCCGATTCATTATAGTGCAGATATGAATGATCCATTCGGTATGGAAATGGTAGAGGCACCGAAGATAACTGAGGAAGATATTTTTGAAATTAAAAAAATTCCAGAGATCGCACATGTTGTAACAACAAATTCAAGTATGGAACCAATTGATATTGAAGATAAAATAGAAATGGTGAATATTACTGGATTAGACAGTGAGTACTTTGCAGTAAATAAAGTAAAGTTGTTAAAAGGACGTTCTTTACAAGAATCAGATGTGGATCAAGGTAATAACGTTGTCATGATTAGTAAGCAAATGGAAGAAAAGATGTTTAAGGATGCCAATCCAGTCGGTAAAATTATTGAAATGAAGGGTCAACCGATGCAAATTATTGGTGTCTATAAATCAGATAATGAGTTTATGGGAATGGGACCATCAGAAGCACTAGTTCCAATTTCATTATGGCCGACATTGTATGGAAAAGATGAAATTCAAAATATTTCTGTTCAAGCAAAAAATGTAGATAATTTAGAGCAAGCAGGTAAAAAAGCTGCCGATGTGTTAAATAGTCGTAAGCCAAGTGATACAACTGGTAAATACGAGGTTATGAATTTAAAAGAAATTCAAGAAGGTATTTCAAAAATGACAGGTATTATGACGATGATCATCGGTGGTATCGCTGGTATTTCACTAGTCGTTGGTGGTATCGGCGTTATGAACATCATGCTTGTATCTGTAACGGAGCGTACGCGTGAAATTGGAGTACGTAAAGCACTTGGAGCAACACGTAGTAAAATTTTATTACAGTTTTTAATTGAAGCCGTTATGTTAACGCTTCTAGGTGGTTTAATCGGAATTGGTCTTGGGTATGGCGGGGCATATATCGTTTCCACATTTGCGAAGTGGCCACCGCTCGTTTCATGGGAAGTTGTCGTTGGGGGCGTATTGTTCTCTATGACACTAGGTATTATCTTCGGATTAATTCCAGCGAACAAAGCTGCGAAATTAGATCCAATTGAAGCACTTCGTTATGAGTAAATTATTAGTGTAGTAGAGAAGGGTTCTCTACTACACATTACCGTTCTAGTGGGCGGTTCGTAGCCTCAAAATGAGGATGTGAACCGCCCGTTAGAACGGGTTATATACATAGAAGGAGGCGTTAGAATGGAAGCGAATTTGAATACGCAAAAAGTTGGTGGAGAGAAGCCGTCATTATTAGGAATGATTACATCTCCAGGCTTACAGTTTGAGCGAATGAAGACGAGTGAGAAAGTTTGGGGTATGTTCTTCCTAGTTGCATTGCTACAAGGACTTGTAGGTGGCTTAAATGCGTATGTTACGTACACATCGCCTGAGATGATCAAAATGAAAAAAGAATTAGGTGCACTTGCAGATCAGGGCTCACTTGTATCAGATGTGATTTCTGGTACGATCTGGGGAGCAGTAGGTGCTATGCTTGCAACAGTCGTTATTGCAGCTATTTATAAAGTATTTATGATGTTCTTCGGAAATGATACTTCTTATAAGAAATTAGTAATGATCATTGTATATGCGAACATTGCTGTTATTATTGGTTTACTTATTAATAGTGTTATAGCTTTAATTTTAGGTGTTGGACCAACTGCGTATACAAGTTTAGGACCGTTATTTGAGGAAGGTTCAGTTGCTTACGGAATCGGTAGTACGATTGAAGTATTCTATTTATGGAATATCGTTTTAATTTGGTTAGGGTTACAAATTACAGCTGGATTAAGTAAAGTGAAAGCAGCCATTCCAATTATCGTTTTATTCATTATTAAAGCGGTATTTTTAGCGGCAATTGTTATGTTAATTGCGGCATTTTTACCTAATATGCCAATATAATAAGGAGGCGTTAGAATGGAAGCGAATATTAATACGCAAGATGTAGGTGCGAAGAAGCCATCATTATTAGGAATGATTACATCTCCTGGTGTACAGTTTGAGAGAATGAAGACTAGTAATGCGGTTTGGGGTGCGTTTTGGATACTTGTTTTATTAGGAGCAGTTATTGGTGGACTTGCTGCTTATGTAGGCTCTTTAACCCCAGAAGCCATTAAGCTTAATAAGGAGTTAGGTTTTGACGTTCCACCTGCAGTGACGTTTGGTATGGGATTCGGAATTGGTGCTTTAGGTATGGGGATAAGTTTCTTCATTAGTGCAGCGGTGTATAAAGTATTAATGATGTTTATGAGCAATGATACTTCTTATAAGAAATTATTAACAATTAGCGTATATTCAAGCATTATTTCATTACTTGGCGTATTGTTGAATACGGTTTTAGCGTTTGTTTTAGGTGGATCAGGACAAGAAATGTATACTGGATTAGGTCCTATCTTTGCTTCAAGTAGCGGGGTTGTAAAAGGTATTGCAAGTAAATTTGAAGTATTTACAATTTGGGGATTTGTTATAACGTGGTTAGGTCTTCAAATTACGGCAAGTTTAAGTAAAAAGCAGGCAACAACTATTACTATTGTCTTCTTTGTCTTAACTCTTGGACTGGGTGCGTTACAAGGTATGTTCCAATAATAAAATAAAAAAGGTGACTCTTCCGAGAGTCACCTTTTTTATTTTTACCCCTATTTCAAATACCCCAAGCAGAATTTCAAATACTGCCTAGTGTAATTTCAAATTCCGGCAGTATTATTTGAAATTACCCACAATGAAATTTCCTTTCTCATTTTATATTGTAGAGGTACCGCGGAATACTAAAGAGGTATACCTTTTAGAAACGGGCACTGTGTGAAGCCAGCGACTTTTACAGATACGGTTGTTTTGTATGAAGGTATGATTGTAAATCAAATAAAGAGGTTAAATATTTACCAAGATTATGAAGAGTATTATCAATGTGGTTTAATTGGTCTTTGGCATGCGTATGAAAGGTATGAGGAGGAGAAAGGTAGTTTTCCTGCTTATGCGGTTGTAACGGTACGTGGTTATATATTGGAAAGGTTGAAGAAAGAATGCGTAGTGCAAGAGCGGTATGTATGCACGGATGATTATGAGGAACGATTTGAGTGTGAAGATACGGGAACGAGAGCGAAGGACTTTATGAGTGTGTTAGATGAGAGAGAGAGGCACATCATTTCAGAGCGATTTTTCTCAGGGAAAAATATGGGGGAGATAGCGTCTGAAATGGGGATGACGTACTATCAAGTGAGATGGGTATATCGACAAGCACTTGAGAAAATGAGAGATAGTGTAAGGGGATAAGAACAATAAGTAGAATGGAAGGCAAAGGAAATATTGCGTTCCATTCTATTTACATTAAGGCAGTAAATGTGGCAAGGGGTTTTTTAAGTGTAGTGAATCTTTTATGTTCATTCGGGATAATATATGTCCAGATTTGAAAAATTGTTGCTGTAACTTATGAGAACCTATTTGTATTGTTATGGTAGTTCCGTTAAAAAAATGAATGTTAGCCTTGTTAGTTTTTTTGGAAAACTCTATCTCCTCTATATGGTTATAGAACAACCAAATGCAGTTTGGAGAAGAAGGAGATTCTGTTGGGAAAGCACAAATATATTCTTTATGATTAATCGGAATTGGAACATTTTGTTTGAGCTTAAAGTTTATTTGGACTGCACGACGTCTACCTTGATAAGTAGAATGAACATGTGTTAGACAAGATTTCTTTATGAGTTGGATAGCTGTTTGGCAAGAGTGCAGGGGGTTGCCGCTACTGTCGATCATTTTTGTCCGGTAATAAGGGTGTTTGCAAGGTTCGAGCATCATTGTAGAACTAGAAATAAAAATATCATTTTCATTATTCATGATTCTAAAATCCTCCCTTATAAAATTATTATTCTTAATATAATTATATACGAATAATGTAAAATCATTGTTAATCTTTTGTTTCGTATTGTAAATTTTTACGGTTCGTTTACAATCAATAGATGATAGTCTTTCTAATTTGCATCGCTTGTACATATATATGAAAATAGAAAAGAGTAGGCGGTGATATAGCATGAAAAAAAAGTATATTATTATGGCTCTAGCTGTTGTTCTCTTAGTTTATTTAGCAAACAGTAATCCGGGTAAGGGAGAATATACGGATTGGGCAGCAAAACAATTTATGAAGCGTAATGATGTGAGTAAGAAGTTAGAAGAGGTTGAGAAAGAAAATAAAGAGGGTATACTTGGCGACTTAGCATCAGCGGGAAAGAAATTGGCAAATAAGTATGTTGAACCACAAGTTGGATTATTAATCGAACATTATACAAAGCGAAATGATTATATTTTCTTCTCAACATATACGACAGAGTTTGATTTAGGCGGAGAGAATTATAAGTATGTTTGTGTTGGTTTTTCAAACATTTTTATTCCAATTGAAATGCCGAAGAAAAAAGACGAATCTGCAAAATAATGCAGATTCGTCTTTTTGATTTACGGAGTGATCTGAACCTCAGATACATTTTTTTCTATGAGGCGAGCTCCTTTTTTACGAGTATTTTCACCAATTGATGAAAATACAGATGAAGAAAGAATGGTATCCATTACTTGATTTACGACTAGTTCATTTACTGGTGTAATGGGATTATCGATAGAAAAGACAACTGTTTTTCCATCTTCTTTTACGAAAACTAACTCTAGTACTTGCATGCTTTATTCCCTCCTTTTTAATTACAGGTTAGAAAGATCTGACGTGCTTACAAGTTGTACAGCGTGAAGTGATGATTTCTGTAGTGAAGCAAGAGCACGTGCTACTTCATGCACTTTTCCTAAATCTGCATTTGTTTTCACACGTTTGAATTGCTTGTTCTTAAAAACTGTTTTACCGTTTTTGTCTAATCCTCCGTTTAATACAAGGCGTAAAGTTAAATCCATTACGATTGTTTCAACTGCCATGTTTATCACCCCCTTTCACTTTATAAATAGGGGGTAAATGTCATGTTTTGGCGTGAAATTTTTTCTTTTTTTTGGTACTCTTAAAAGACTAAGAGAGGAGCTTTCGGGAGAATGAATCGTAAATGGTTATTTTGGATTCCTGTATTACTATGGATGGGGATTATTTTCTATTCTTCGGCACAGCCATATAAAAAACAGGATATGCGCTCGGATATTGAGCAATATATAAATGTTGAGTTTGTGAAAGAGCATTTTTCATGGGTATCTATCGATTATGGCGGAGGTACGCCTGTTAGTATTGCAAATAAAGGTGTAGGTGGATTTGTTGAGTTTTTCCTTCGTAAAGGTGCTCATTTTATGGTGTTCTTTATGCTTGGTTCATTGACGTATTATGCTTTTCATCGATCGGGTTATTCGAGAAAAAGGTGCTTTGCATACGCCCTCCTTTTCGTTGCGGGGTATGCAACATTTGATGAAATTCATCAATGGTTTACGGGAGACCGTACACCGATGTGGCAAGATTCATTGCTTGATACGTGCGGCGGGTTAACAGGAATTATAATAAGCAATTGGTTTTGGAATAGAAAAAGGAGCTAATCTCAGTTAGAGATTTGCTCCTTTTTTATTTATCCCGCTATTTGTGGGAATAGAAACATCCACCTTATACGCCAAGTAATTCTTTTAGTTCGTCTGTTGATAGTTCGGTCATCCAACTATCGCTTGTAATGACGGCGTTGTTTAATGATTGTTTTCGTTCTAACATTTCATCAATTTTCTCTTCAAGTGTTCCTGTTGTAATAAGCTTATGAACGTGAACGAAGCGTTTTTGACCGATGCGATAAGCACGGTCTGTTGCTTGGTTTTCTACAGCTGGATTCCACCAACGGTCATAGTGAATGACATGGTTAGCAGCAGTTAAGTTTAATCCTGTTCCGCCGGCCTTTAACGATAAGATGAAGATATCATACGTTCCGTTTTGGAACTGCTCAATCATCTTGTCACGCTCTTTCTTTGGTACGCTCCCGTTTAAGAAGAGGACGCGCTGACCGAATGTTTCTTCTAACATACTTTTTAGCATGTTCCCCATGCCAATGTACTGAGTGAAGATTAAGCAACTTTCATTTTGGTCTTTTATATTTTCGATGAGCTCCATTACCGTTTTTGTTTTCATAGAGCGCTCGACGATATTTTGTGGTTCTTCTTCTTTCAAATAAAGGGCTGGATGGTTACAAATTTGTTTTAGCTTGTTCAGCATAAGTAATATAAATCCGCGTCTTTCAATTCCGCTTAATCCTTCTACATTTTGCAATGTATCTTGAACAAGTTGTTCGTATAAGGAAGCCTGTTCACCAGTTAGTGAACAATAAGCTTTCTGTTCTTGTTTATCTGGTAAGTTTAATGCGACTGTTTGATCTTTCTTCGTACGACGCAGTAAAAACGGCGAGATAAACCGCTGAACTTGCTGGATTTTTCCTTCATCGCGGTCCTTTTCAATCGGTGTGACGAAGCGGCGCTGGAATTGTCCTAAGCTTCCGAGATACCCATGATTGATAAAGTCGAAAATAGACCAAAGCTCAGCAAGTCGGTTTTCCATCGGTGTACCGGTCAAAGCAATTTTATGATTTGCTTGTAAGTTTCTTACTGCTTTCGACTGTTTCGTATGTGGGTTTTTTATATTTTGTGCTTCGTCTAAAATAACAGCGTCCCAGCATAACGTACTAAGTTCTTCTTCATCAAGCTGAGCTAATGCATAAGAAGTTAATATAACATCTGCTGATTGAAGAAAATCTTTAAATGACTCATCCTTAGCTCGGTTACTACCATAGTGTAACTGAACACGTAAACTTGGTGCGAAACGCTCAAATTCTTTTTGCCAATTTCCAAGGACTGATGTTGGTGCCACAATTAATGCAGGACCTGTTTGGAGATTGTTTTCTTTAGCGTATAGTAAGTAAGTTATCGTTTGAATACTTTTTCCAAGTCCCATATCATCGGCTAATAATGCCCCAAATCCAAGCTTTCGTAAGTATAGCAACCATTCAATCCCGTGTTGTTGATACGGGCGGAGTGTTGCTTGTAGCGAAGATGGTGTATCTACTTTTGGAATATCTCCAATGTGCAGAAGCTTTTGGAAAAGTTCTTCATAATATCCATCTAGTTCGATTTCAATATCGCTAAACGGACTATCGTCTTCTACAATTTCTGTTTCCGCCGTGCTAGATAAATGTTGCTGCAACACGTCTTTCATTTCTAGTCCATATTTATCGGCACGGTGCATTAGTTTTCTTACTTCTTCAATGAAGGCAGGATCAAGTCTCATCCATTGACCATTTAAATTGAAAAGACGCTTGTTCTGCTCAACGAGTTCGAAAAATTCGCTTTCTGATAAATCAATTCCGTCCGTTGAAATGCGCCAGTCGAAATTAACGAGCGTATTCATGCCGAAGAAAGACTGTGTTTGTGCTGTACTTTGCTTCAGCTGTACACGTAACCTCGGTTTTGTTGCTTTTAAATTTTGCCACCATGATGGTAGTAAAATTGTAATACCTGCTGCGAGTAATTCATTGCTTGCTTCGGTTAAGAAGTTCCAAGCTTCCGTTTCAAAGAGTTCTTCTCGGAACTTGTCGTCCTCTTTTAGCCACGGTACGAGCTTACTGAATCCTTCTTGTGTTTCAAGAATCCGTTCTTCGTAATCGTGCCATCGTTTTGGCAAGGAATCGATACTTTCATATACATATATGCGATGCGCACCACGTTTTGGTGTAACGATTGTTTCAAGCTTCCACATTTCAAGTTCTTCTTGCGGTTCTTGTAGTCTTAAGCCGACTGTAAATGGAAGATCATCTTCAATGTAACCAATTTTTCGAAGCCAATCTTCTTCATGTAGTGCTGCTTCCAATTGCCTTTTCGTAAAGTCGTAATGTTCATACAGTCTCTTTGCATCTTCCCATCCGTCATTTGAGCGAGCATCTTGCAAAATACTTTCGTTCACAGCGGCAGAGAAAAGCGATGCTAACATGTCATCTTCAATTGAGGTATTCTGAACTTTCCAAGATGGCTGCTGAGACCAATGCTTCATGTCAGGTGCGAAGCTGCCGCTGACGAAAGCGTCCCATAATTCACTTGCGTCCTTTGTAAGTGCCGTAATAGGACCGTTCATTTGCATATTTGCAAATGAATTCATCGGTTTATTTGCGATGTATTCAAATGCCTGTGCATTCGTTAACATAACGCCTTGTTTTCCCTCATACGTTGCTTCTTTTAAAAATGTTCCGTAGAAGGAAGTAGAGTGCCATGCGAATGCATTTTTTTTCCAAGTTGCTACGGATAAGAGCGTACCGCTATCATCTTCTCCCCAAAGGAACCAACCTTGACTAACGTGCTGGAGCCTAATTGTTACTTCAGTTTGTATGATCATCGATTAATTTTCCTCTCCGTAATTCCTCTTGTAGTGCACGCAGACGTGAATGTAAGTTAGCGATATGAATAATGAAAGCATCCCATTCATCAGTTCGCTTCAGTCGTTTATAAAGCATACGTAATTTCTTTAAGTAACGAACGGCACGTTTATATGATTTGCGATTTCGCTCTTCAATTGCTTCCATTGCGGCATGGTGATAAAGAGGAAGTGCTGCTTCGGGCGCTTCTTTTTCAATATCTTTCAATGGTTCTTTCAAAAGTTCGATTACTTCGAATCCATATAAGAGCTGAAGTTCCGTCCATGCATGGTATTGTTTCTTCGCTAGTACGTATTGTTCATAATTTGTGAAACTATACGGTAATAGTTCTTGTAAAATCATTTCTAATCCCGCTTGTTCATTCGTATGCGTTGCATATGTCTCATACATCATCACAAATAATCGAACGATATCTTGTATGAAGACGGTATTCTCTTGTTCCGTTATCGTTTCTTTTACTTGTTTATAAGTAAAGGAAAGCCAGCTTTTAGCACGGTCCCACTGCATCGCACTTAATAACTCTTCTAACCAATAGAAGTAAAGGCTCACAACAGAAGCAGGCTGTTTTTTGAGTAATTCCATTGCCGATAAGTCTTCATTATTTAAAAAGAGCAGATGAGAAGATGCTAATGCTTTGGAAAGTGGATTGATTTTAGTATCGATTCGTTTTTCTTCTTCTTGTAGCTGCTCTTCTGTTCTTAACAGTTCACCCCATACGTGACGATAAATGAAGAATCGCTCTTGTGTATAGGCATCGGTAGAGAAGAATGCTTCATGTATGAGCCGAGCTGTTTCTTGTAAAATCGGTTTGGATTCTTCTGGAATCTCCTCTGTTTTTAGGTCCCTAACGGTAGATTCAACTTTATCAACGAATAGGCGAACGACGTTAACTGGTTGGTGATAAGAATATAGTTTGTTTGCTTCAAATTCTTGAATTTCTTCTAATAATTTTTGAAAGCAATAAAGTGCCGCGTGCAACTTAAATAATTCATGAATAGCAACGATGCGCGGAGCTTTCCGCTCTAATTTTGTATAGAAGTCTGTAAAAAGACTCATAAGAAAATACATTTGTTTATAAGTGAGCCGCGCTTGTTCTTTTTTAAATGATTCATATTCATTTTCAAAGTATGTTTGCCAACTTTTATAATCCATTTCTTCAAAAGCTGATGATTGCAATACTTGTCGTGCAGTTCGAATAGGAGGAAGAGAAGGTTTTGTATTATTTTTGAATAAAGTTAATACATCTCCTACCTGCCCAAAACTAGAAGCTGCAGATAGTAACACAGCAAGCATATGCTGACATTGCGTTGGCGCGAAGCAATCGCAATAGCTTTCAGTGACATTACGAATCGGGATGTGAACGCTATATACACTGCCTTCAGCATTTACAGTTCCGGATAGCGTATAGCCATCAAAGTCAACGTTATAGACAACACCACTACGATATAGGTGCCGAGCTGTAGCGACATGCTCCTGATCAGCAACTTGCTGTGGATCAAGTCCTTGAACGAACTCATTCGCAATCATCATAATTTCATCTTTCGTAATTGAGTCTTGCAGCATAATATTCCTCCGTACACAGATTTCTTTCCTTTACCATTATAAACAAAAAATGCTCAAAACAGAAAAAATGAAATTCTAATTACACAATTAGAAAATCATGGTAATATATATAATGTTAATTTTACATATTACTATATGTTTATAGGGAGAGAATCGACTTGTCAGATTTACAGACGAAATTAGGTAGTGGAATGAATAAGTTACAAGAGGGAATAGAACAAGGAAAGCAGAAGTTGCAAATTGCACAAGAAATTGCTCAGTTGAAAAAAGGAATGCAAGTGCAAATGCAGAAAAAAGCAGAAGTTTTATTAGAGCTCGGACAACAGGTATATGTTCAACTAAGAGGAAACGGAGTAAATGAAGCGAGTTTAAAAGAAGTGATTGCTCCAATTCAAGAGTTTGATGTTGCTATTTATCAAGCAAGAAAACGAATAGTTGAATTGCAAAAACAACAAGGAGAGAAAGCTACTTGTGAATGTGGTGGGTCTTTATCAATAAATGATAAGTTCTGTGGTTCATGTGGAAATCCTAACCCGATGTTAGCGGTAGAAAGTAATAGTGAAAAGGAAAATTGTATTACATGTAATGAGTATATTGATAAAAACTCTACTTACTGCCCGGTTTGTGGAATTAAGCAAAGTGGGGAGTGAATAAGATGTATTGTCGCACGTGCGGAAAACAACATGGTGAAGAAGTGAATTATTGTCCTAATGAAGGAAGTATGGAGATTGCGGGGGCAGTAGATACAGTAACGTTAGATCAAGATACTGCTAAGTATTGCAGAGGTTGCGGTAATGAAAATGCTCAGCAAAATGTATATTGTCAAAAGTGTGGGCATTCTTTATTTGTTGTTAAGAAAAAAGAACAACTTGTAAAATTACCTACGATGGATAGTGCTCCTAAAGTTGCATTTACAGCAGATAAAGAAACTTTAAAAACAGGTTTAATTGGTGGGGCTATTGCAAGTGTTCTCATGTTAGTTGCTGGTTGGATTGGAAGTTTATTATTTGCTTCTATATTAAGTGAGATGTTTAGCAATCTTACGAAAGAACTGGAAATGCTACCAAGTTTCTATGCAAGCGCAACTTCTACGCTATTAAATTATCATTTGCTTGGTTTTACAGCCGGTGATGATAGTGGATTGATGTTATCTTTATCTTGGCATACTCCATTTGTTTTATTATTAATTGTTCCATTCATTATTTTAGCTGGTACGGGAATATGGTTAGGAAAACAACGTGTTGCGAAGACGATTAAGGATCAAATTTTTGTAGCAGCAATAGTCGGTATTGTATATGGAATATTTTTACTTATCATAAGCTTTGTAGCATCACAATCTTTTGTAATTCCATTCTCAGATGCAGGTAAGATAACAGTTGGTTATTCAGCTATAAAGAGCTTCCTAAGTGGTTTTGTATGTGGAACGTTATTCACTTTAGTAGGATTTATTATTCATACAAGCAAAAACAATATGGCAGCAGCGTTTCAAGAGTTAATGCCATATGGGGCATCTATTTATTATGGGGTTTCAGCTATGATAAAAGGACTTTTAGTGACAGCGGTAGTAACGTGTATTTTAGCTATGGCGTTAGTAAGTAACGAAGACAGTATTGAACCGTTAAAAGAAATGAAAGCTTCAAAAACGCAAGGTGCATTATTAGCATTAGAATTAACACCTCAATTATGGAGTATGGCTCATTTTTCTCCGTTAGAAGTATCAAGTCCAGCATTTGATCATGAGTTTAAAGGAATTAGTAAGAAATCAGCTGATAACAAATTAGCCTTTTCATTCGTATCGGGTATTTCTGTAAATGGAATTGGATTTAAAGATATAATGATTGCACAAGGAGGAACTCCGGAAGATATTGCTGAAGTGGAAGAAGTAAATAGCGTATTCCATTACGGTTTATTATTGCTTATTATTCCGTTATTTTTTATGTTTAGATCCGGAAGAAAACTAGCAGCATTACCGACTACGAATATGTATATTACATTAGCGGTATGCAGCGGTTCTTACACAATTATGATGGTTGTAATGAACATAATTTCTAAGTTCCAAATTGATGTGTCTGGAAATGTAATGAATGTATTCGAAGCGAGCGGTACTGTATTATTTATGCAAAATTCATTTATATATTTAACTTTGTTTAGTTTTATTGTGACATATGTAGCGGCATTGGCCGGAATGAAATTAGCGAAAAAGTAGGGGGAGAGCATATTGAAGTTTTGTGGAACTTGTAAAAAGCAGGTTGCAGATCATTTGAACTTTTGTCCTGATTGCGGAAGTAAAGTAGAAGAAATTGCTGATCAAACAGCTTCTTCTCATTCAGAAATGCGGAGAGAAACAAAGCCAGTGAAAAGTAAGAAAAACATGTTTTTACTTATAGGTTTTGTCATTGTTTTTGCTATTTTGTTTGGCGCATATAAATTCGGCGCAAGCAAGTTTTCGAAGGAAAAGCAAGTAAATGCAATGATCGAAGCATTCCAAAATAAAGATGTTAATGCAATCGATGAGATTTTGAAAGTAGACGATCCAACCTTAAAGGTCAAGACCGAAGATATTAAAGCGTACTTACGTTATTTAAAGGATAACCCTTCGTATAATAAAGCATTACTGTCTTATTTACAAAAAGAGATAGTCAATCAAAAGTTAGCAAGTGATAAAGCATCTTTTAAAGATGGGAAAATTATAGAAGACGGGAAAGAGTGGTTCTTATATCCGAAGTATAAGTTCAGCATGAAATCGTATTACATGAATGTTAGCACAACTGCAAAGAATGCTGAAATATATGTGAATGATAAAAAAGAAACAGAGCTTTCCAGTGATAAAACTTCGAAAGAATTAGGTCCATACTTCCCGGGTACTTATGTTGTAAAGGCAAAGGCGAAGACGGAACTTGCTGAATTAGAGACAGAAAAAGAAGTGGATTTAGCAGATGAAAAGAATGGGACAGTAGAAGTGAATTTATCACTTGAAGGAAATTATGTAACCATTTCATCTGATGAAAACGATGCAACTGTATTTGTTAATGGCAAGAAACGCGGAAAGTTAAATTACGGAAGTTATAAACTTGGTCCTGTACCGACGGATGAAACGGTAGAAGTACATTTAGAGAAAAACGCTGAATTTGGTGTGATGAAATCTGAAAGTATTAAAGTTGGAGATCAAAGTACATATTACTTAAGGTTCCCGAAAGAAGCTTCTAGTTCAGCGGTGGGAGATTTTGTACAAAATCATATTTATAATAACGTACGTGCAATTGCATTAAACGATTTTAGTTTAATTGAAAATGATTATGATAAGAGTGGGAAATCGTATAAGGAAGACCGTGATTACTTACAATATCTACAGAAAAAAGGAATTACAGAAGATTTATTGACAATGAACATTCGCAATGTAGAACGTCAAAGTGCGACGAAATATAAAGTAACGACATATGAAGAATATCATATTCGTTATGGTGATGGCTCTGTAAAATTCAAGAGCTTTAATAATGACCATATCGTTACTGTTAATGGAAATGGAAAGATATTGTACCATTCTCTTGGAGCAAATAATACGCTGAAATCAGAGGAAGTATCTGGTCCGACTCGTTAATATAAGAAAGAGGCTGTTCAATTTTGAACAGTCTCTTTTTTTGTAATTAGAAGCGTGCTTCCTTTAATATCGCTTGTACATATGGATCATTTAATATGTGTTCTACGAGCGGTAGCATTCCTTGCTCGAATGGAATATCAATAGGAAATGGCTTTTGAGAGCCTGGCTTTATTCCATATTGTACGATTTTGTAATGTGTATTTTCTTCAGACTTGAGCACAATTAATTTATAGCGATTGTCATCATTTGTGAGTGAGAAGTCAATTGCGATAGCATCATATGTTATATCATCTTTATATATGTACGGTTTTGGTGTACCGACCCAGTCTACCTTAGCTTGTAAATTCATGGACGTCACCTCCTTATATGTATTATATAAAAAATAAAAGCCAGCTCTCAATAAAGAGAACCGGCTGTAATTTAGCAGTCATTGGTTATTTTAAAATTTTCACTTTAACAGTTTTGCGTCCCCATTTGTTAGCAGCGCTATCTGATCCAAGTAGAATGTCGATACGGTTACCTTTAATTGCACCGCCAGTATCACCAGCGATTGCTTCTCCATAACCTTCAACCCATACTTTAGATCCTAATGGGATTACTTTCGGGTCAACAGCGATCATTTTCATGTTTGGGTTCGCTGTTAGGTCATGACCCATTGCAGTTAATACACGGCCGCCGTATGTGCCACCGTTTTCGCTCGGATGAGCTGTATATGCTGTAGCTACAACTGTTAACTCACGACCATTAGAAGGTTCGCTAGTTTCAGCAGCTTTCACAGCAGGCTTAGCAGCTGTTTTTACTGGTGCAGGTGCTTGAGCTTTAGCAGGAGCAGGCGTTTCTTGTTTCTCGATAACAGGTGCTGTACCTGTTAAGAAAGGAACATGAACATAAGCCGTTTTCCCGTTATATTCAAATTGTAACCACTCATTTTGTACTTGGTTCGTTGTTTCGATCATATCGTCTTTCTTAAGCGTTCCAAGAATTTCTGAGTTTGTGTTCGCTTCAGCACGTACATTTAATACGTTAGCTGTTACATAGTAAGAGTTCTTTGTAAACTCTGTACTTACGAATGCGTCTTTACCATCTAATTTGATTTGTGACCATCCGTTTTCTGTATTTAGAACATCTAATTTATGACCATTCTGTAATTTACCGACAACTTTTGATTCAGTAGTAGGGTTTTCTCGTACATTTAGTACGTCTGTTTTTACAACAGTTTCTGCGTTAGCAGATGCGGTGAAAATCCCAAGACCAAAAACTGCTGCTGTTGCTATTCCAATTAATTTTTTCATGATAGCCTCCATTGCGTTTGTTTTCGTGTCCTCATTATAGCAACAGATTTTTTCGGATTTTGGGAAAACACACAATTACAAACCATTCGTAATAAGTCATTAACAATTTGTAATATAGCTAGAATTAGAGGAAAGCGTTTTTCACTCCGTACTTTTAGTAGGTTTATAGTTATAGTCAAAATTTTTACTACAACATTTTTTTTCAGTGGAGATAAAAGTATTGCTAACGTGTTACAAAATGATTACTATACAGTTACATTCCTTGAGTATTTTACCGTTTTATGGGTAATATAGTTATATAAACATAAACATCTCGTTTGTGAAGTTATAAACACGCGCTATATACTAGCAAAAAAACCGCATAATTGTTACAAGAAGAAAGGGTTATAAAGAATAAATCTGCCCTTTTTTAAAACTGTAACACATCCTTTTTTGGGAAAATCTCTTCCCATCCGCATTTTTCTCACACAATTTGACAGTAGTATTCCAATCTTGTAGCTCTTGCAGAGTGAAAAGGTTGTACGGAAGGTAAGGCTGTCCATAAGAACTCTAATTGGTGAAGGCAAACTTGAGAGAGCCGAAAGAAAATCACCACAAAAAACTATGGTTTTCTATCCGATTTAACACATCGGAATTTATGATATTCACAAGAAATGAAACATACGAAGGGGGATTTGATGAGGAAACTGACGAAAACATTTATTGTCTCATTAACATTATGTATTACATTTACACTTTGGGGGATTATTCCCGAATCTATTATTGGAAAAGGTAGCTTAGGAAATGTAACGACTGCAATTCAAGCTGCGTTAGTTAGTAAGTTTGGATGGTTCTATATTATTTCCGTTTCTATTTTCTTAGGAATTGCTATTTTCTTAATTGTTTCTAAGTACGGTTCGATTCGTTTAGGTAAAGATGATGATGAACCTGATTATAGTTATATGACATGGTTTGCTATGTTATTTAGTGCCGGTATGGGAATCGGTTTGGTTTTCTGGGGCGTTGCAGAACCGTTGAATCATTTATACACACCTCCGTTTGGAGAGGGTGCGACTGAAGAGAGTGCACGTCTTGCACTTCGTTTCTCGTTTTTCCACTGGGGATTACATCCGTGGGGATTATATGCACTTGTAGCATTATGTATTGCGTATTTTACATTTAGAAAAGGAAGAGCAAGTACAATTAGTGCGACAGTGGGTCCACTATTTAAAGGCGGTGAACATGGCCGTATTGCACATATGTTTGATGTTCTAGCTGTATTTGCGACAGTATTTGGTGTGGCAACATCATTAGGACTTGGGGCAAAGCAAATTGCGGGTGGTGTTAGTTATTTAACATCCATTCCAAACTCATTACCGACACAGTTAGTAATCATCGGAATTGTAACTGTTCTTTATATGCTATCTGCACAAACGGGACTCGATAAAGGAATTAAATATTTAAGTAATGCGAATATTATTTTAGCGTTTGCACTTATGATAATTGTATTATTTGCAGGTCCAACAAACTTTATTATGAATTATTTCACTTCAACAATCGGATCATACATTCAAGAATTACCAAGTATGAGTTTCCGTTTAAGTCCATTAAATGAAGGCGGAAATCAATGGATTCAGTCATGGACAATTTTCTACTGGGCATGGTGGATTGCATGGTCACCATTCGTAGGTACGTTTATTGCTCGTGTGTCACGCGGGCGTACAATTCGTGAATTTGTTATTGGTGTGTTACTCGTACCAACAGTAATTGGTGCACTTTGGTTCTCTGTTTTCGGAGGAACAGGTATTCATATGGAATTGTTCGACGGGGCGAATATATATGGCCAAATTAAAGAAATGGGCACAGAAGTAGGATTATTTGCTATGTTAGACCAGATGGGTAGTATGGGCCCGGCTTTATGTGTGTTAGCTATTTTACTTATTTCAACATTCTTTATTACATCGGCAGACTCTGCTACGTTTGTTCTAGCGATGTTAACGACACATGGTAGCTTAAACCCACCAAATCGCATCAAAATGGTTTGGGGTATTGTTCTAGCGGCGATAGCTTCGACCTTATTGTATGTCGGTGGATTAGAGGCGCTGCAAACTGCGTCGATTATTGCGGCATTCCCATTTGTATTTGTTATTTTCTTTATGATTGCAGCACTATTTAAAGAGTTGCAAAAAGAAGGGCGTATGAAACAACATTAATAATAGAAGAAAAAAATTCTGTATATATAAATAGTATTAGGACTGTCGAATGTCGGCAGTCCTTTTTCACTGTTCTATCCCATTGTAGGAAAAGCATTACTTTGTTGGGGAATACTATAGATATCGGTAATTTAAAAAGAAAAATCGATATGGTTCGACAATATCCGATATTTTACACACTATATTCATATTTTTGACAAAAATATGTCGGAAATGTGTTGTCACTTTTATGTATATGTGCTATATTATTTTCTGTAAGCGATTTCAAATAGTTTTAAATCGCATTCAAGGGGGACAACTAGAATAATGAAACGTTACGAAAGAAAGTGGAAGCATATTTGCTTGAAACGTGTGGCACATCGAAATGCCCAAGAAAGCACGGAACCGAAGACTGAAACTCGTAAAGAGCATCAAGAGAAGCAATTGGTTCTACAAAAATAGCAATCACTTTTTCGTATATAAATGAAGGTCGATCGTTCGTTGGGGGATGGACGTGAAATAACTTTCTGCTAAGGGGTATTGTCTGATATATAGTATTACGGTAAAAAATAAGCACAGAGCATACGGCGCTCTGTGCTTATTTTTTAATGAAATCTATTTTTCTTTTTTAAATCGTACTGTTTTATCCCAACCAATTACTTGTTTCTTGCTCTTTGCGCGTAAGTAAAGAATGAGACTGCGAATAAACAAATACGTAAAGAGCTGTGCGTACGTAAAGTACATAATGACGCTTATGAAAATGTTGGTCGGTGTAAAGGTTCGTTCGACGCTCTGGGCACTAAATAATTGAGAAACATATGTAATATATGCGACATACCACATGAATAGTAGTGGAATGCTATATTGAATTTGGAATATGCCGAGCAGTCCAATTACAAACCAAACGTTTGAAATAATTAGGAATAGCCAAAATACGACATACACTAAAACTTGTTGTAAGGAATGGACGAGAAGTTTCCCTTTAAAGAAGCTTAACGAAGAAAACATTTTTTCTAAAATGTATAAGTTTCCTTGAAGCCAACGTGTACGCTGTTTAATAAGAATGTTTAAATGCTCAGGTTCTTGTTCCCATGTAATCGATTCCGGGACGATTGGTAAGAGATAGCCCTTTTGGGTAATTCTTAATGTTAATTCGGCATCCTCTGCGATTGCATAAGGGTCATAGCCGCCAAGTTCTTCTAATGCGGAACGACGAAGAAGCATATTTGTTCCGGTTAGTGAACCTGTTTGGAATAATAGCCAGCGTCCAGATTGCATAAGGAGCTGGAAAATCTGAAATTCTAATGAAATCATTCGTGTAAGCCAATTTCTTTTTTCATTTACTGTACGAACGTGTCCAACTGCTCCAACGGCATCCTTTGTTGTTTCAGCATGTTCTACGAGCATTCGCAGTGCATGTGGTTCAGGTTGATTATCTGCATCGTAAACACAGAAATATTCACCATCCGAAATGCTAAGGCCGTAGTTTAATACACGCGATTTTCCTTTTGGTTCGCCAGGTGGTACACGAATGTGATGAATATGAGCATAAGCTCTGTCGAAATCATCGCCAATTTCAGGTGTTTCATCTTGAGAGTTATCGTTTAATAAATAAACGTTTAGTTTGCCTGGGTATTCAATCTTTGCCATAGCTTCCAATGTATCTTTAATAACAACCCCTTCATTATGGGCAGGTATTAAAATATCTACACTTGGATAATGTTCTAGCGTACGATCTTTTCGTTTACTATTTCGATGAATTAAGCCCGCAATTGTTAAGAAAGAGTAATAAACGAGTAAACCAGAGAATAGAAAGGCCGTAAAAATCAATACATATTTAATTGAAAATGTGATGCTGATCCAGAAAACAAGTACACAAAACAAAATAAATAAAAGAAGCATAACGAGTGTCATCATAGTGGGATATGTCCTTTGGTATTGATTTGTTCTCGTTTTATTTTAATATCTTGAATTGCTTCAGCAGCAAGCCATTGCTTCATTTTTGGATGTAGACGGTTCATTACAATGTCAGCACCGGCTTCATTTGTGTTTTGTAATAAAATGACTAATGTGTTGCTGTCATATTCAGCAGCAAGGTCAAAGTCAGTTCTGACTGTATCAACTAATAATGAAGCTACACGATCCATGACGCTTTCCTTCGTATATTTACTAAAGGAAGTGAAATCGAAGAAAATGATAATGCCTGTTTCATTACGACGATTCATCGCAGTTGTTAATAATGCTTGTCGTCTTTCGAATTCTTGTCTTGTTAATAATTTTGATTCTCCAATGTATTGCTCAAGCACTCTCACTCGTTCAGTTAACTCTTTATTTTTAAGGATAACCTTTTTTAATAGATGGGTTGAAATATAAACAATGAAGAAGTTAGCTGCCATCAGGAAGTGGGTAATAATATATTCCCATTGATCTGATGTACTCCATAAGTGAAGCCATGCTTCATAAAATAAATAGAATACTGAAATAATGGTTCCCAGTATGAAGAAAATAAATGCTGTTTTATCAGCTAAAAATAGGAATAGTACATTTATGATGACATATATAATTGTAAAAATGAGCGCGTGCTCATATTTCGTCACATGTACAGTAGTAAAATAAAATAAAATTTGTAAAATCCACATAGAGAGGACTTTATAGGACTTATCTTTCACGAAACGTTCCTCCTTAAAGATAATTCGTGCTGGATATTTGTAGTATGCACAATTATTAAGAAATGGACCATGTAGCTGGAAGTCCTTTTTTAGCGAGCGACATCAAGTAGTATCCCTCTTGTACAAGAAAAAATAAACAGACATACTAATTATTGTAACATATTGTCTATACATCTATACATAAAGGATTTAATATATATAAAAATTATGTTTATACTATATAAAAAAGCCTCCTTTTTAAAAAGGAGGCTTTCATGAATTTATAGGAACATCATACCTGCAACTGCTGCGTTTAAGAAGTTCGCTAGTGTACCAGCGATAACTGCTTTAATCCCTAATTGTGCAATTTGTTTACGGCGAGTAGGAGCTAACGTTCCTGTTACACCTAATTGAATTGCGATAGAAGAGAAGTTTGCAAAACCACAGATTGCGAATGTTAAAATCATATTTGTTTTTGCAGAGAACTCTGCCATGTGTGGTCCTAAGTTTGCATATGCAACGAATTCGTTGATTGCAAGTTTTTGACCGATGAAACTTGCTGCTTGCACGGCTTCACCTGGTGAAACCCCGATTAAGATTGCAAATGGTGATAGTAAGTAACCGAAGATTAAATCAAGGCTAAGTTTAATATCGAACCAAGAACCAACCAATCCTAATAGGCCATTTAATAAAGCGATTAATGCGATGAAAGCCATTAACATTGCTGCTACGTTAATAACAAGTTGCATACCTTCAGATGCACCGCGTGCAGCTGCGTCAATAACGTTCGCATCTTCACGTTCTGTAGAAAGTTCAACGTTATTATCTACTTTTTCTGTTTCTGGCATAATTAATTTTGCAATTAATAAACTTGATGGAGCTGCCATAATTGCTGCTGCTAATAAATGCTCTAACGGAATGCCCATCGCTGCATAGCCGACAAGAACCGATCCGGCAACAGCTGTCATACCACTTACCATAATAGTGAAGAACTCACTGTTAGTTAAACGTGCTAAGTAAGGTTTAATTAAAATTGGTGCTTCTGTTTGTCCTAAAAATACAGTCGTTACTGCATTTAAGCTTTCTGCCTTAGAAGTTCCAAGAAGTTTACTTAATGCACCACCAATGAAACTAACTAATTTCTGCATAATACCTAAGTAATATAAGATTGCAACTAATGAACTAATAAATACAATTGGAAGTAGTGCTTGAATAACGAAGATAAATCCCCAAGGTCCTTTTGCGTTGACTAAATCCCCAGCAACGAACCTAATTCCCTCGTAAGAAAAATTGATTAATCCTTGAACACCGTCAGCAGCAATTTTTAAGCCTGCTTTTCCAGCATCCCATCGTAATACAATAAATGAAAATGTCATTTGTAATGCTAGCGCGATTAAAATTGTGCGCCAATTAATAGCTTTGCGGTTGGAAGATAATAAGAAAGCGATTGCTAATACTCCAATCACGCCGCCAATTCCCCATAAAATATTCATGCAGTGTATGCTCCTTCCTCATAGTAAAAAAGTGTATAAACCAGTTGTCTATACTTTTGCGAATATAACATCTTAAGTAACTTATCATAATGGACATCTGAGGTCAAACGTCTAACGAAAAGTTTAAATAAAAAGAAAATTCTTTGAAAAAACACATATGAAATGAATTGACATGAAATAGGTTATGTTTTTTGTGGAAATATATTCATTATGATAACGTTTTGGACAATTTTCATGGAATATAGTGTACGAAATAGGAAAATGGATACATTATTTTTTCATGGATAGAGAGTAAAAGGAGGGGGATATAGGGAACACATAATAAAAAGAGCCCTCTAGTAAACTAGAAGGCTCTGAAACTATAACTTAAGGTGCTTTCGTATACCCTAAGAAATGGCTTTTCCAATAAGAATTGTTTAATGAAGCGATTGCTACACCTTTATCTCCAGATTGGATAAATGATCCCCCGCCAAGGTAGATACCCATGTGAGAAGGGCCTTTTTTATAAGTGTCTTTGAAATAAATTAAGTCACCTGGTTGTGGATTTGAAGTTTGTGATAAGCTGCTCCAATATCCAGCAACACTTTGGCGGCTAATGTTATGACCAAATTTCTTAAATACGTGGTAGATATAACCACTGCAGTCAACACCATTAGCAGAAGTACCGCCCCAAACGTATGGTACGCCTTGCATAGATTTCGCGTATGCAAGTAGAGAAGAACTATCACCGCTATTATTATTGTTGTTGTTGTTGTTATTTTGATTTTGATTGTTATTTTGATTGTCGTTAGGTTTATTATCTACTGCGCCGCCAACTGGTGTTTTAGATAGGAAACGTGTTCCGATGTAACCAGTTTGACCGTTGTAGTTAATTTTGCTCCATCCAGAGTTTTCAGAGATTACTTGAACCTTCTGTCCTTGTGGAAGTGCGCCTATGATTCTATAATTTGTACCTTCGCCGCTACGTACATTTAGTGCAGAAGCATTAATGTAGTAGTCGCCAATTGCACCTTGATCAGGTTGTTTCGGTTGTTCAGGAGTAGCCGTGCCACCTTTAACGAATTTTACAAATTCGCTACTAACATAGCCTGTTTTTCCTTGGTAGTTTACTTTAAACCAGCCGTTTTCAGATCCAACTACGTTTAATGTTGTACCATTTAACACGCCGCCAATTACACTATGGTAAGCAGCAGGGCCTGTACGAACACGTAGAGATGTTGCGTTAACGACGTAAGTACCACCAGTTTGAACAGTTCCATTATTATTTTGCTCTTGGTTGTTACCTTGAGTAACGTTTTCGTTAGAGCCGCCTTTTGTTACGTAGTCTTTGCTTAAGTAAGCTGTTTGTCCTGCGTAATTGATTTTGAACCAATCTTGAACTTCGCCTACAACTTGTACTACTTGTCCTTGTTTAACAGAACCTACAGTTGGATGAGAAGTGCTAGGACCTGTACGAACGCGAAGGGAAGATACATTTACTGTATAGTTTCCGCTTGCTGGTTGAACAGTTGCTTCATTGTTACTATTGTTGTTATTGCTTGTAGAGCCAGTATTTGAAGAAGCGCCTGATACAAATTGGCTACTAACATAACCAGTTTGTCCGTTATGGTTGATTTTCACCCAACCATTTTCTTCTCCAATTACGTTTAAAGTTTGTCCTTCATATACACGTCCTGAAACAGAACTAGAAGTGTTAGGAGCTGTACGTACACGTAATACATCAGCAGTAACTTTATTGTTGCCACCTGTACTTACATTGTTATTTGTTTTTGCACCATTTTTTGATACAAATTCGCCACTAACATAGCCTGTTTGTCCATTATGGTTAATTTTGAACCAACCATTTTCTTCTCCAATTACGTTTAATGATTGACCATTATAAACGCGAGAGATGACGTCGTGAGAAGTACTTGATCCTGCGCGAACATGTAGCACGCTAGCATTCACCGTATATGATGAATTGTTTGATGCGGAAGCTTGGACAGTTTGTGTAGCAGCTTTTTGTGTGTTTTGTTCAGGGGCAGCTTGAACGCTATCAAGTGTAGGGGCTGCTCCTCCTGCTACAGACACTGCCGCAAGACCGGCAAGGTATTTTTTCATAATTTTTCGATTCCTTTCTGTCTGCAATGTAGTTAAGAAATATTTACCAACTGTTAAAAATTCTAAAGAGCATGTCGATTACTGTCAAGACTTATGCGGGAATCTGAATATGACAAAAAGATTACAAGAAAAAATCAAGGCATAAATTCACACCTTGATTTCCATTTAAATACATATATTTGATGTGGAAAATGAGAAGATTATTCGTATTTAGGAAGATGTGCTGTTGGATTTTAAAAGGCTTTGAGAAAATGACCTTTGTAGTAATTTGGTGATAGGGCCAACTTGACCATCTTGAATCGCAGTTCCATCGAGATGGGTCATCGGCAAAATTTCAATAGTCGTTCCCGTAAAGAAGCATTCATCTGCTTGATAAACATCGCGAACGCTGAAAAGCTCTTCTTGTACAGGAAGTTGAAGAGTGTTAGCTAAAGAAAGGACGTACTGACGAATAATTCCGTTTAAAATAAGATGATTAGCTGGATGCGTATATAGCGTTCCGTTTTTTATGAGAAAGAAGTTAGAATGGCTACCTTCCGTTACAATACCATTTCGTACGAGAAGTGCTTCTTTACATCCTTTGCGTTCAGCTTTCGTATAAGCTAATACATTTGGTAATAAATTTAGCGATTTAATATCACAGCGGAGCCAGCGCGTATCAGGTTCTGATATAGCACGTACACCGTATTCGATCCATAAAGCTGGTCTTTCCTTTTTTGAAATATAAGCGTAGATTGTCGGAGTTGTGTCATATGAGAATGCATGTGCTCGAGCTTGTACACCACGAGATACTTGTAAGTAAATGGTTCCATCTTCGTGGAAATTATTGTTTTCAATTAATTTGTAGAGCAAGGTGATGAGTTCGGCTTTTGAGAAAGGGAGTGATAATTCTATTTCTTCCATGGATCGATATAATCTTGTTAAATGTGGGTCTAATAAGTGAAAGTTTCCGTTATAGAGGCGAATAACTTCATAAACGCCATCGCCAAATTGTAAACCTCTTTCTTCAAGTTCTATGTACGCGCGATGTTTCGTTGTATCAATAACTGCATCATTCCATAGTACAAATCTTTCGTATGCCAATTTTCGTCCCATCCTTTCGTTAGTACATGAATAAAAAGCACTCTAGTTATTTTTATGTAAGCAATTCTCTTCATATGACGTATATGTATTTATTTGCAAATCATAGAGAAGTAGTGGTGACTTATAGCATTTTGTATATACAAATTCGAAAATGAGAAATAAGAATCCTGCTTTTTGAAAAAAAAAAGCAACATTCGTATGGAATGTTGCACAAGGAGGGTAGCTATCTTTCATAGGGACATCGTCTTTAAAGGTTTCATTTATGCAAACAAAACACTTGGAAAGACAAGTATAAGAAAGTTGAAAACAAATGATGCGCATATTTCTCTAAGGGATCTTATTGAAGATGAGAGATAAGAAATATGTGGAACCTTGTTTACATATTTTATTATAAAGATGTTTCGTTAATGTGGTGTAAATATTAGGTGAAGGTTATGTAATTTTAAAGTTAATGTATAGAAGAATTTGTAGAGAGGAAAATAAAAAAGAGGCTGAGATTACTCAGCGCTCTTCTTTTCTTCTTTAATAGCCGTTTTTACTTCGCCAGTTTTGATCTTATTGCTTTCAGAGAAGCGAAGTAAGTCGCCTTCAATGATTTTGTCTGACATATTTAGCTCATTTTGTGCACGGTCAATAAGTGGTTGAGCCTCTTCTTTCGGTAATTGCAGAACTTCACCTGTGTTACGGTCGTAGAATGTACTGTTTGTGTACATGTACTTATCTGTAATGAAGCTACCATCACGAAGAACAACGAATCCTTTATTGTCTGGTGAGAATACGTCATGACCGAATTGAATTTGATTCGTAGAATCTACACCAAGTAAGTTTAGAATTGTTGGTTTAATGTCGATTTCACCAGTTGGTTTTGAAATTGTTTTACCTTCTTTTTGACCTGGAACGTGAATAAACATCGGTGTTTTTTGTAAGTTCATATGGTCAAATGTAGTAATTTCTTCTTTTCCTAAGAACTGTGCCATTGCACGGTTATGGTTTTCAGAAATACCATAATGGTCACCGTAGAATACGATAACAGAGTTGTCGTAAATACCTTCTGCTTTTAGACGCTCAATAAAGTGTTTCATTGCTTCGTCTAAATAACGAGCTGTTACCATATAGCGGTCAAATACTCCATCACCAGAGTTGTACTCGTCGATTAATTTCGTACTGTCATCATAAGTGAATGGGTAATGGTTTGTTAAAGTAAGGAAGCGAGTATAGAACGGTTGCTTCACTTGTTTTAACATATCGATAGACTGATCGAAGTATTCGATATCTTTTAATCCCCAATTTAATTTTGTTTCTGGCGTGATCTTGTAGTCAAGCTCGTTGTAGTAACGATCATAACCAAGTGCCGGATACATAATGTTACGGTTCCAGAACGTTGCGTTGTTCGCGTGGAATACTGATGTGTGATATCCTTGCTGACGTAAAATTTCTGGAGTTGCTGTATATTCGTTATTACCGTGTGTGAAGAATACAGCACCACGGTCTAGTGGATACATTGAAGTATCTACTAAGAATTCAGCATCAGATGTTTTACCTTGCCCAGTTTGATGGAAGAAGTTATCGAAGTAATAACTTTCTTTCGCAAATTGGTTTAGGAATGGTGTAACTTCTTGTCCGTTTACTGTCGCACCAATTAAGAATGTTTGTAACGATTCAAGAGAGACAACAATTACGTTTTTCCCTTTTGCAGTACCATACATATTTGGATCTGGTTTACTTTGTGTTGTTTTCACATAGTTTTCTGCTTCTTGCAATTTACTACTATCAGCAAATGCTTTTTGTGAACTTGATTTTGCTTGTAAGCCAAGATCGTATGCTTGGTGTACATATAATCCTAAGTTTTTAACAAGCATAACGCGGTCGAATGAACGTGTTAATAGTTCTGGACGCTCAGCTTCTGCAAGTCCTAGGTTTACGCTGAAAATAGCAACTGTTGACACGAAGTATAGGGAACGCATCGGACGTGCTACACGTTCTGTCGGTGCAAAATCTTTCTTTTTCTTCTTCAATAGAACGAAGAATACGATAATATCCGCAAATGCAAGGATGATTTTGAAGTTAAATAATTCTTTCACACTAGAACCTAAACTTCCGAAATTAGATGTTTGTCCTAGTACTGGTAAAGTAACGAAGTCATTGTAGAATCCGTAGAACATTACGTTACCAACAAGGATGAACGTTAAGATAAAGTTAATTCCTAGTGCTATATAGTTACGTTTTTTCCCTTTTGCAAATAATGCAAGACCCACAAACAGTAATGATGCTGCTAATGGACTAATGAATAAAATGAATTCTTGCATGAAAGATTCAAGTTTTAAATCGAAGCTAGTGCGTGTAATGATGTAGGTTTTTAGCCATACGGCCAAAGCTACGAATAAAGTGAAACGCACATTTTGAAATTGTGATTTCATGGTTTCTTTCATTCATTTCCACCCTTTCTCTATCAGGCTTGGTCGATTTTGGAGCGAAAAATGTTAAAATAAAAAATACATAGTTTTCTTGGCCATAATTAGAGTTTCTATATTCACCCATATACGACTTTAACTATGCATACCCTTTTTGGTTTCTTGTGCTGCTCATAAGCATAACGTCATTTCTGTATTATACAACAAAATTCATTTCTGAGAAACACTATAACATTTTACATTTTTTGTATGTGATTTGTCACTACCAGAGAAAACTTTAACATTCGTTTATAGGCTCGTCAACTAGAAAATATAACAAAAATAGAAAAGAATGTTAAGCGAAATTGAAAGTTTTTTGGTTGAGAAATATGGAATAGAAATCTTTAAGTGGTTGTCTAGAAAACTATTATATGAAGGAAAACACGAAAAAATTAACGAACACTTGTTCTTTTTGGTTTTGTTTGTTACAATGAAATTTCATTGATAGATTATGTGTAATTTTGATGAACTTTTACTGATAACATAACATATTGTAGCTTATTTCTTTTGAAAAATAGGGAGGCTTTTGAATGAAACAAAAATTTTCAGTTGAAGCGTTTTGGAAGAAAATAAAACATGTTGCGAAGCAGGCAGGGCAGTCGGTAATCTATGCGAGTTTATTGTTGTTTTACGTTTTGCAAAGACCGGATGTTCCAAAACGAGTGAAAATTATTGTAATCGGAGCACTTGCTTATTTCATTGCACCGATTGATGCAATCCCAGATTTCGTTGTTGGAATTGGTTATACGGATGATTTAGGTGCGTTAATGGCCGCACTATTACAAGCATCGATATACGTAAATGAAGAAGTGAAAGATAAGGCACGAGTGAAGTTGGCAGAATGGTTTGGTTCGGATATAGACACATCATTTATCGATCAAAAATTAGATCAATAGGTGAGACCTGTCGGATGACAGGGCGAACGTAAGCGAGGAAGTGCATTATGCCATCAGGAAGAACGCATACGAAAATAAACTTAATATCCCTTCCGGTTGTTTTGTTTATGCTCTTTTCGTATGGATTAACAAATTTTGATTTTTTATTAACTTTTGCAATTGGCTTTTTAGTAGGTACTGCATTTTTAACACCGGATTTAGATACGTACAGTAATGCGTATAATAAATGGGGATTCCTGCGCATTTTTTGGTATCCATATCGGAGCGTAATGCCCCATCGTTCCTTCTTCACACATACGATTATAATTGGTGATATTATTCGTATTGCATACATGTTAATCGTGTTTTCTCCGTTTTTATTCCTATTAAATATAATAGCGTTCGACGGAAATTTAATAGAAATTACGAAGGAATACGAGGTTGAAATTGTAACGTTTGTAATGGGAATTGTTGTGGCGAGTACGCTCCACATTATAGCGGATAAAGCAAATACGCGCCGAAAGAAAATGATGAGAAAAAAGAAGAAACGCAGAAGATAAAAAAACCGTCCCAAAAGGTATTTTGGGACGGTTTTTTTCTTATTAATAGGTAGGTTACTCTTGTCGAATCGCCGATAAAATTTCATTTACGATTATGCGACAGTTTCTTTTTAATCAAACGTTTGTTTAAAACTAAGCTTTCAGTACCTTAATCCCTTTCACGATATTCCAAATGAAGTAGTATAAGCTAATGATTCCGCAAATGCATAAGACGATGATTGCTCCAGTTCCAAGTGTTACGTCTGGTTGATCAGATCCGATGCCCATAATTCCTAAAATAACTAATCCAATAAATGAAGCAATGCTTGGAATAATATGTGTCCATAGAGCATGTTTTGCATGTGGTTTCGTTTCAGAATCACCCACAATCCACACGATAATAGGGAATAAGATAGGCGCAAATAATACACTAAAGTATGATAAAGCTGCTAATATTTTGTTTCCGTTCATATATATCACCTCATAAGTAATGTCCGTTGTTATACCTTTAGTATGCAGTAAATTTGGTAAGCTTCCTATCGATTAACATTACAAGAACGTGACGTTTTTGTAAGATTTTCTGTTTAAATGATAAAATTTTCAAAAAAATCTTTTTAAATGAAAATTGGTGTGATAAAATTAATGAAAACGTTTTCGTAGGCGTTTATATTTTTTTAGACTTAAAGGTATGATGACCTGACAGTCTATTGATAAGGTTATATCTATTTAAAAGGGGATTCTTTAGGGGGAGAGAACAATGAACACATGGACACAAGTTTACGATCCGTTCGGTAACATTTGGATTTCGGCAGCAGTCGCACTTATTCCAATCATCTTTTTTTTCTTAGCTTTAGCAGTTTTCCGCATGAAGGGGTATGTGGCAGGATTTATTACAGTTGTATTAACGATTTTGGTGGCTTTATTTGCGTATAAAATGCCATTCACAATGGCAATGGCAGCGACCGGATACGGTTTCTTATACGGATTATGGCCAATTGCGTGGATTATCATTATGTCAGTATTTTTATATAAAATTTCTGTGAAGACAGGTCAATTTGATGTCATTCGTGCATCTGTATTATCCATTACGAATGACCATCGTTTACTCGTTATTTTAATCGGATTTTCATTTGGAGCATTTTTGGAAGGGGCAGCAGGATTTGGTGCACCAGTAGCGATTACGGCAGCGCTTCTTGCAGGTCTTGGGCTAAATCCTTTATATGCAGCAGGTCTTTGTTTAATCGCAAATACTGCACCAGTAGCGTTCGGAGCGATGGGGATTCCGATTACAGTTGCTGGACAAGTAACAGGCATTGATCCACATAAAATTGGGCAAATGGCTGGGCATCAATTACCGTTCTTATCTTTATTTGTTCCGTTCTTTATCGTATTTTTAATGGATGGTTTTAAAGGAGTAAGACAAACGTGGCCTGCTTTATTTGTAGCCGGTAGTTCATTTGCAATTACACAGTTTATTACAGCGACGTTTTTAGGGCCAGAACTTCCTGATATTACGTCAGCGCTTGTAAGTTTAGTAAGTTTATCGCTATTCTTAAAAGTTTGGCAGCCGAAAGAAATTTATCAGTCTAAAGAAGCAAATAGTGAAGTAGCAGCAACGACGACATCTATGCCGAAACTAACAGTAGGAAAAGTAGTAAAAGCATGGTCTCCGTTCATTATTTTAACTGTGATGGTAGTCATTTGGAGCCAAAGTTTCTTTAAAGCATTATTCGCTCCAGGTGGTGCTTTAGAAAGTCTCGTATTTAAATTTGAAGTTTCAGGCTTGCACAATTTAGTAATGAAAGCAGAGCCAATTGTAAATAAACCAACACCTTATGAAGCAATCTTGAAATTAGATGTTTTATCAGCGACTGGAACAGCAATTTTAATTGCTTGTATCATTTCTATCTTTATTTTGAAAATGAGTGCAAAAGATGCAGTAGCCACATTTAAAGAAACGTTAAACGAACTAAAAATGCCAATTCTATCTATTGGATTCGTATTAGGATTCGCATTTATCGCAAACTATTCTGGTTTATCTTCTACATTAGCGTTAGCACTTGCAGGAACTGGCGGACTATTCCCGTTCTTCTCACCATTCTTAGGCTGGATTGGGGTATTCTTAACAGGATCAGATACGTCAGCGAACGCACTGTTTTCGAATTTACAAGCAATTACAGCGCAGCAAGTCGGTGTATCTGAAGTGCTTCTCGTTGCAGCAAATACAACGGGCGGTGTAACAGGTAAAATGATTTCTCCGCAATCAATTGCGATTGCTTGTGCGGCAGTTGGACTTGCTGGGAAAGAGTCAGATTTGTTCCGCTTTACATTGAAGCATAGTTTATTCTTCGTTACTATTATTGGGATTATGACGTATGTGCAGGCTTATTATTTAACTTGGATGATCCCGTAAACAAAAAAGAAATAACCTTTGCATTTTTCAGATTATAGGGTATGATGGGAAAGTATTGAAAATTAAATCAGTGATAAACTAGGGGTGCCTAACGTATGCGTAGGCTGAGAGAGAAGCGTGTGAACTTCTTAACCCTTTGGACCTGATCTGGCTCGTACCAGCGTAGGGAAGTTAACGGCTTTACATAATTATGTCTTTATGAGCCAGGTCCTTATTTTTTTATGGACCTGGCTCTTTTTATTTTGGCATACGCTGGCCATATCTCGTCCTTGTCACGAACAGGGGGGCAATAAAGGTTATGAAACAGTCTGTTTCTGCAGAGCAAATTGAATTGAAATCGAGTTTACCAGGAAGTAAGAAAGTGTATGTGGATGGGCCACGTGAAGGTATGAAAGTGCCGATGCGCGAGATTGAACAAAGTGATACGAACGGTGTTCAAAATCCGCCAATCCGTGTGTATGATACGAGTGGACCTTATACAGATCCAGAGTATAAAGTGGAGCTGGAAAAAGGGATTCCAACGCCGCGCCACTCTTGGACCCTGGAGCGTGGTGATGTAGAAGGATATGAAGGGCGCGAAGTGAAACCAGAGGATGACGGTGTGAAAGTGGCTTCAAAACATACACCTGTTTTCCCGCAAATGGATCGTAAGCCGCTTAGAGCGAAGCAAGGTGCAAATGTTTCGCAAATGCATTATGCGCGTAATGGCATTATTACGTCTGAGATGGAATATGTTGCGATTCGTGAAGGGGTAGAGCCTGAATTTGTTCGTAAGGAGATTGCAGAAGGTCGTGCGATTTTGCCGGCGAACATTAACCATCCTGAAGCGGAACCGATGATAATTGGACGTAATTTCCACGTAAAGGTAAATGCAAATATCGGAAACTCTGCTGTATCGTCTTCTATTGCAGAAGAAGTAGAGAAGATGACGTGGGCGACTCGCTGGGGTGCAGATACGATTATGGATTTATCTACAGGTAAAAATATTCATACAACGCGTGAGTGGATTATTCGTAATGCTCCGGTACCAGTTGGAACTGTGCCAATTTATCAAGCGCTTGAAAAAGTAAACGGAATTGCAGAGGATTTAACGTGGGAAGTATACCGTGATACGTTAATTGAGCAGGCGGAGCAAGGCGTTGATTACTTCACGATTCACGCTGGTGTATTACTTCGTTACATTCCAATTACTGCAAAGCGTATGACAGGTATTGTTTCGCGAGGTGGTTCAATTATGGCGCAGTGGTGTTTATTCCATCATAAAGAAAACTTCCTATATACTCATTTTGAAGAGATTTGTGAAATTATGAAGCAGTACGATGTTTCGTTCTCTCTTGGAGATGGATTACGTCCAGGTTCTATTGCAGATGCAAATGACGAAGCACAGTTTTCTGAGCTTGAAACACTTGGTGAATTAACAAAAATCGCTTGGAAACATGATGTGCAAGTTATGATTGAAGGACCTGGGCATGTACCAATGCACTTAATTAAAGAGAATATGGAGAAAGAACTTGATATTTGTCAGGGTGCGCCGTTCTATACACTTGGACCGTTAACGACAGATATTGCGCCAGGTTATGACCATATAACATCAGCAATTGGAGCTGCAATGATCGGTTGGTTTGGAACGGCGATGCTTTGTTATGTAACTCCGAAAGAACATTTAGGCTTACCGAACAAAGATGATGTTCGCGAAGGGGTTATTACGTACAAAATCGCTGCGCATGCAGCCGATCTTGCGAAAGGGCATAAAACGGCTCATCAGCGTGATGATGCACTTTCGAAAGCACGATTTGAATTCCGTTGGCGCGATCAATTTAATTTATCTTTAGATCCTGAACGTGCGATGGAGTATCATGATGAAACGTTGCCAGCAGAAGGGGCGAAAACAGCTCATTTCTGTTCAATGTGTGGCCCAAAGTTTTGTAGTATGAGAATTTCACATGATATTCGTGAATATGCGAAAGAAAATGATTTAGAAACGACAGAAGCAATTGAAAAAGGAATGAAAGAGAAAGCGGTAGAATTCAAAGAAACTGGTAGTCACTTATATTAATAACACGTTATACCTCTTTACTTGATTGATCACACTGTACCTAACTTAAATATAGAAGAAGCCCCCTTTGCTAAGACGGTAGCAAAGGGGGCTTCTGTTGTCTATCCCGCTATTTGTGGGCAGTAAAACTCCCACCTCAAAATTCGGCTGGAGCGAAGAAGTTAGGTGGGAGATAAACTGCCCGTAAACGCCCGATTGGTGAAGGCTAATAATCAGTGGGGGATGAACAACCCCCCCCACTGATTAAAGTTTCACTTTATAAGGCGAAGAATAATTGTACCCAGTAGTATAAGAGGAATAATGTGACGACTGTTGTGAGTGGGATTACGATGAGAGATACGCTTAAATAATCTTTCCATTTCACTTTAATTTTGTTTTGTCTTAGTATATACATCCAAATGAGGGAAGCTAGCGTACCGATTGGTAATAATAGTGAACCGATGTCACTACCAATGATATTTGCGAGATAGATAGTTTTTAATGTGACTGGATCTAGGCCCATTTCCGTTAACGTAATGGTACCAATCATAAGTGCAGGGTGGTTATTGAAGACGTTAGAGAGGAGGGAAACGAGTCCGCCCATTGCAAAGCTGGCATAGAGTAGATGCTGACTTACAACTGGTTCGAGCCAACTTACAAGTGCCGCTGTTAATCCTGCGTTATGAAGCCCGTAAATAATTACATACATAGAGAAAGCGAAAATTAAAATGTGCCACGGTGTCTTTTTTAAAATATCGACTGGGTTTGTTCGTAAGTAGTACCATCTCCAGATGAGAAGAACGAGTGAACCGAGTACAGCAACAATTTCGATTGGAATCGATAAGAAGGATGCAACGAATAGAAGACAGCGCATAAGGAAGACGAAGCCTAATACTTTTAACATAAATTTTGTACGTTTTTGTTTCGTATCAACAGAATTTTTTCCTTTTAACGGATGGAAGTTTTTCGTGAAGAAAATTTCTTCAATATCATATGAAGAAACAGGTAATTTTTTCGGGAGTTTTTTCTTTAAAACTGTATACATGAGCCATGACATAAACAATAATCCTAATGTTGCAGGTACAAACATCATAGCTGTATGCATGTAAAGAGTCATATGGACGATATTTAAGGCGATTAAGTTTACGATATTACTTACACCAATTGGTGCACTAGATGCAGTGGCGATTAAAGCACCGCTTAATAAATAAGGGATTTGTTGATGAGGTTTTAATTGAAGGTTTTTCAGAAGTAAAATCAAAATCGGTGTTGTAATTAAAATACTACCGTCGTTATTGAATAAAAGAGTCATAAGAAAACAAAGTAATTGAATATACCAGTATAAACGGCGACCGGAGCCCTTTGCTAAATTCGCAAGTTTTGCTGCGGACCAGTGGAAGAAGCCGAAGCTTTCTAATATAACCGCCATAACGATGGTCGCTAATATCGTTATAGAGGCACCGCCGATTTTACTTATAATGTCCATGACGTCTGGTTTTGATACAAGTCCAGTAATGAGGATAATGCCAGCGCCGACTGCTGCCGGCCATGCCTCATTTAAGCCACGGGGTCGCCAAAAGACAACAATCATTGTTAAGAAGAATACAATAATAGTAATCCATATTTCAATGCTCATATTTAACCTACCTTTCTATTTTCCCTTGAACAAATGTAGCTTGTCTCAAGTTTATATTGCTAGTATATTCAGCAGGAAATAAGAAGAACTAGGCATATAATGGAATAGAGTGAATATGTGTTCTTTGAGCTATAGGACAAGTATCAGTGGTAGTGTAATAACTAGTAGGAGAGACGTCTAATAAATGAGGGGCATTCTATGTACGAATGCCCCTCATTTATCCCGCTATTTGTCGGGCAGTAAGACTCCCACCTCAAAATTCGGCTGGAGCAAAGAAGTTAGGTGGGAGATCAACTGCCCGTAAACGCCCGATTGGTGAAGGCTAATAATCAGTGGGGGATGAACAAAACCCCCACTGATTAAAGTTTCACTTTATTATTTTTCCTTCAAAAAAGTTCGATCCTTCAAGAATAAATTCCAGAAGAAAATGAATCCGGGTAGTAAAATTGCAATCCCGATTGCGTAAAGAATAAGAAGTGCATAGAATGTTTCGACCGTCGTAAAGCTTGTAAATACAGTTACGTCCGGATAAATGATATACGGTAAATGGGCGACGCCGTAAGCGTAGCTTGCAAATGCATATTGAGCGACGACAGCTAAAACTGCAATGCGAGGAAAGCCTAGTGTGCCATACTTCTTATTTGTCCACCAAAGGGAGGAATATCCGATAACAAATAAAATGATAGAGACTGTAAACCATGGGAATTGCTTTATTAGTCCTTGCATAAGCCAGTGTGTTTCAGGGTCCATTACAACGAGAGCGATAATAGCAGTCACGAGCGTTGCAGGACCAAGTATGATGGCATTTCTCCTATAAATTCGGTACGTATCTTCAGAACCTTGTTCCCTAGCAAAATCAGCAAGAAAGAGAGAGGATAGAAATAGTTCCGAAGTTAGTCCAAAGAGCATATAACAATAAATAACGGGACTAGAAAGAAGTTTTCCGTAAAGGAGCACTTCTTTTCCTTCAGACATCGTAATATAAGCACCTTCTGTAACGGGCAGCACGGTAATTAATAGAGCTGGGATTAAGAGCCCCGTAATACCTGAAATAATACGAAGAAGGTGTTGGTACTTTGGCAGGGAGTAAGCGAATACCATAAATGTACTGCGAATCGCAACGAGTACTAAAATTAACATAACTGGTACAAACATAACCGTTGCCAGGGTAAAGGCTGCTTTCGGAAAGAAACCGAGAAAAGCGACAACGACAAAGACAAGAAACGTATTTGTTACTTCCCAAGTTGGTGATAAGTACCGATTAGCAAGCTTGGCAGCAAGCGTCGGGTGTTTAGCGTATACCATGCCCCAAAAACCAGCCCCAAAATCAATAGACCCTAGTATGCTATATACGAAAATAAGAGCCCATAAGATGATGATTGCAATGCTTTCCTCATGCACGAGAATCGCCTCCTTCGTGATGTAAATCATTCTTTAACGGATGTTTCTTAAAGAATGTCCGTAGTACAAAGACTGTTAAAATACCGAGCCCAATATATAAAATGATGAATAAAACAAATAAAGGACCGACGAAATCAGCGCGTGTAGAAGCATCGACCGTGCGTTGCATGCCATAAATTGTCCATGGCTGACGACCACTACAACTAAAAATCCATCCGAATTCAATACCGAGCAACATAACGGGTCCACATGCGGCAGCTCCCCAAAGAAGCCACTTCGGTAATTCTACTCCTTTTTTTCGGTAAACAAAGTGCCAATATAAGAGGGCAATAGCTGCAACTGCAAAGGTAAAGGCAGCAGTGCCGACCATTAAGTTGAACAGTGTATGTGTGTAAAATGGTGGCCACGTTTCTTGCGGGAATTCCTTTAGACCTTTTACAACGGTGCTAGGGTCTAGTCCCACTAATAAGCTAAGCATGTTCGGAATTTCAAGGGCATAGTTTAGTTCAAGTGTGTTAGGATCCACAACCCCGCCAAGCGATAACGGAGCGTGGGATGTCGTTTCAAACAAAGCTTCAGCAGATGCTAGTTTTTCAGGTGAATGTTTATGTAAGGCAATAGCAGATTCGTGTCCTGAAAGCCACATCGTAGCACCAGTGATAAATGTAACGACAAGCCCTAACAGTAATCCTTTTTTATGGTAAGCAATTTCACGCGCACTTAAATTTTTCTTTAATAATTTAAATCCAGCGATAGAAGCGATAACAGCTGCTCCAGTTGTATAGGCTGTAATAACGACATGGAATGCACTTGTGCCAAAGCTTGGATTAAAGAAAGCTTTCCACGGATCAACGTTAAAAACTGAGCCATCTGGCCCCATTGAAAAGCCCGCAGGTGTGTTCATCCATGTATTTGCTGATGTAATAAGCACGGCGGATGCAGTGGCACCAATCATAACGAAAAATAGCGAGATTAATCTCATAACTGGAGGTAGTTTATCAGCTGCATATACATAAATAGACATGAATAAAGCCTCTAAAAAGAAGGCGAAAATCTCAATTTGAAACGGAACGGAAATAACTTGACCAACAATTTTGGCGAAACCAGGCCAAAGAAGTGAAATTTGTACACCAACAATTGTTCCAGTTGGAATTGCTACACCGAGAAGGATAGCAAAAGCCTTTGTCCATCTTTTTGCCATAATGGCATAGTCGGAATCTTTCTTCCAGTGATAGAGTATTTCACTTATAAAAATCATTAAAGAAAGCCCAACTCCAAGCGTTGCAAAGATGATGTGGAATGCTAATGAAGAACCAAAAAATGCCCTTGCTAATGTTACGGTATCCATATGTATACTCCTCTTCTTTTTTGCCATTATTTTCTGATTGAATTGGAAGATTTATTCAAAAAACTACCAAAAATATATATGTATTTAAAAAATGAGTATGGTAATATAATGTTTGAATATTCCCAAAAAAAAGAAATTAAAATTTGATAATATTTTGTTTGTTTTTTATGGCTGAATATTTTATAATCTTTTATGCGAACGTAAGTTCTGTTTCCGGGATGAAGAAGTTTATGTGAAATGGAGAGGGTGTTTTATGTATCCTGAAGTCATTAAAAAGATGGCATTTTCAAGAGAGCATAGAGATTTATTATTAAAGTTGTATAATAAAGAAATTACGCGTCGTGAATATGATCGACTTGTGGAATCGCTATATAGACCTTCTAAAGAGGTTTGCGAAGGATAAGGTGGGAGAGACAATCTAACGGATTGTCTTTTTTAAATTTTCGTATGTTCTGTTAAAATTAAGGTTAGCCTTAATAGGGAGGTGAAAAGCTTGCGAAAACGTTTATATATAGGGTTTGGAGTTGTTTTCTTAATCGTATTAGTCGGAATTGTATTTTGGTCGGCTTTACAAGGAAACCGTACGGAGCATTTTATTTTAAGGCATATGGTAAATGAAAATGGGACACTTGCAACGTACCGTTTAGAGGATACAAAGGCAGGAATGGGTGAAGCGAAGGGCCGTGAAGCTTTATCAGAATCGGCAGGACTATGGTTACAATATACGCTTGATAAAGATGATCAGTCACTATTTGATGAGCAAGTAAAGGTCATTCAAAATAATTTTGTACATAAGGAACACATCGTTTTATGGAAAATCTCTGAAAAGGGAGAAATGCAGTCAGCCACAAATGCACTTATAGATGATCTTCGTATTATTGAACAATTATATCGTGCTTATGAAATGTATAAGGAAGAGCGCTATAAAAACCTTGCTGATCAATTGAGCAATGCTGTACTTCGTTATAATAAAAAAGATAATTATTACGTGGATTATTATGATGCAGATGCAGGTAAACAAAATAAGTTTACAACAACATCTTATATAAATCCTCATGCATTCTCTTATATGAAAAAGTACGGAAAAATTTCTGCACAGCAGTATCAGGAAGTTGTTCAGTTTTTAGCTGATTATCCGAGAGAGGGTTGGGCATTTCCGAAAGAGTATAAAGAAGATGGTACATTTACGTACGATAAAGAAGTGAATCTTATTGATCAATCATACGTTGCTTATCATCGCAGTTTAGGCGGTCTTTCATCAGATGCTTATTTAGAATTTATAAAGAAGAAATTTCGCGAAGACGGAAAGTTATACGGACGTTATAACTTAGAAACGGGAAAACAAGCTGTGAACTATGAATCACCAGCATCTTACGGATTAACAATTTTGTACGTACTACAAACAGGTGATACAAAGTTTGCGAAGGAATTGTATGAGCGGATGACTACATTCCGAAATGATAATGTATTTAGTAGATATTATGGTGGATATGTAACAGGTGAGAATAATAATACACATATTTTCGATAACGTACTACCACTTCTAGCTGAAATGGAATTGGAGAAGAGTAAAAAATAGAGTGCCACCCTAGGGGTGGCACTTTTTTCTTATTTCTTTTCCATAACTGCAAAGTAATTATTTTCATTATCGGCGAAGTTAAATGCTCTACCAGTAGGTAAATCTACAACTTGTCCAACTGTGACATTTTTCTCAGAAAGATCTTTATACAGTTGATCTAAGTTATTAGAGAAGAACATTAGAGAAGGTGTATTTAAGTTTAATTCAGGCTGCATCTTCGCGATTAACGCTTTATCGTGAAGGACGATGCTTGTTCCTGCTTCGTTTGTCGGAGCAATTTCAATCCATCGGAATCCTTGGCCGTTATTTTCTTCAGCAACGATATGAAACCCTACTTTTTCTGTCCAAAATTGTACTGCCTCATCTTGATTGTTTACATATAACATAATTTGTCCAATTTGATTAATCATAGGTGTCTCCTGCTTTCTTTTCTTATATGTGTATTATTATATCAAATATATGGTTTGAATAGTTTTTCATGGTTCTTTCGGATTGAAAGAATCGCCCATTTCATCTTAGTTGTAGGGGACGGTCCTGTAATCCACATATGAAATGGTAGTGTGCTGCAAAGGACCATTGTGAATATAGAAAGTACGGCTGTTACTGAAAATAGTAATAGACTATATACTATTGTGTTTTCTTGTAGTGCAAATAGAGAAAGAAACTTTGTGCCTATATGTAAAAAGAAAAAGTGGGCTAAATAGGCGCCGTACGTATAGTTTCCGATAAATTTTAACGTTTTATATAATAAGCCTCTTCGTTTTACAATCATAATAGATAACACGTACAGTATCATAATTTCGCATACGATATATAGAAACATGGACGGTTTTAAATAAGTAGAAACGGTTAAATGAATAGAATTGGCGCCGTAAAAACTAAATAACTCATAATTGATGAATAAAAATAAGATGAAAAATAAGATTGTTATAAGCGGAATATGTTTCATGACAAATATACGCCAAGTTTGTAATGCTACAGCAGCTATTCCTCCCATGACGAAATAGAATGAGTAGAAGAAGAAGGAACGATCTGTATAATGTAAAATGGTTGAACTAGTCAGTTTCTCTCCATTAAAAATGTAGTGAGAAGAGTACCACATTAAGAAGAAATATAGACAAGCGAAAATGGTCATATATTTATATATGTCTTTTTTATTTTCTGTTCGTTTTTGAAACCAATAAAATAGTGTGCATAGTAACGGGAACAATAAGTGAATTTGGAACATCATAATAACGTACCAAAGATGAGGTGCAGCTGTTCCGAGTAATAAACTTTTTAGTCCGCCTTGTAGTGTAATGACATCGTTTGTTGTTACTAGATAAAGAATAGACCAGAAGAAATAAGGGATGAGTAAATGTGTGGCTTTTTCATAAATATATTCTTTGTAAACGAGTTGCTTCGTATATTGCCGAATTAAATGGAAGCCGACGATAAATATGAATGCAGGTGCTGAAAATTTTGCAAGATTAAATAGCATACCCATAATGAGAGATTGCTCGAGTAAGACATTTCCTTGATTCATTGTATATAATAAGGAACTTTGCAAAACGACAGCAAGAAATGCAATGCTTTGCAAAACTTTAAATTCTGGTGCGCTTTGTGTCATTGTGTACATCTCCTTTTCCATACATGATTATAGTACGGAGAAAGGATGAAAGGTGTGGAATATTTGTGAAGATTATAACAAATTTGTGGCGGGATAAAATTATATTAACGGTTTTGCTAATATATCTATCACAAATTCAAATATATCAACGATTTTTCCGATATATCGATTCACTGAAAAATAACACCAAAAAGAGGATGCTCCAACGAGCATCCTCTTTCCATATATTAAGCAAATTTATTTTTGATCCAGTTTTTACCTTCTACAAGACGAGCTGTCATTACGGCACAAGCGTTATCTCCTGTTACGTTTAACACTGTTGCAGGAGGATCGATGATTGTACTAATTGCGGCGATAATTGGCAATGCTTCTGGTGGGAATCCGTATAGAGAAACGATTAACATTTCACCAATCATACCTCCGCCCGGAATAGCACCCATTACTGTTCCTACTAATAGAGAAACAACAAGTGCAATTGCTAATGTTTTCGGTCCTTCGAATTCCATGTTGAAAATACCGAATAAGAAAGAAATTTTTAATACCCCGCCTAAAACAGATCCATCTTTATGAAGTGTAGATCCAAGAAGGACAACTGTTTCACGAACGTCAGAAGAAATACCCATTTTCTTCGTTGCTTCTAAGTTCGCTGGAATACTTGCGGCACTACTACAAGTTGCAAGTGATGTAACTGTAGGAGAGACCATGTTCTTCCAAAATACTTGTACACCTTGTTTGCGACCTGCAAGGTACGCATAGAATGTAAAGAATACAAAGAAGTAAATAAGAGAAGCCGGATAGTATACCATTGCTGCTCGGAAGTAAGTTCCAAGAAGTTGTGGTCCGAATTCACCAACTAATGCTGCGAAGTAGGCAGCTAGTCCGATTGGAGCGTAGTACATAATGAAAGATACAACTTTCATTGAAATTTCTGCACCAGCTTGTAAGAATGTAGCGAATGGTTTCCCTTTTTCACCAACTGCTGAAGTTGCAACCCCCATTAAGATAGAGAAGAAAATAAGAGCTAGCATGTTCTCACGAGATAGTAACTTTGAAAAGTCTGATACTGTTAGGATACCGACAATTTGATCAGCAACACTAACTGCCTTTTCAGCTTTATCAGGCTGTGTTAGTTCTAATACAACACCTTGTGCTGGCGGGAATACTTTCACAATAATAATCATAAAAATAGCAGCTAAAATACTTGTAAATAAGAAAGTTCCAGCCATACTAGACATAATTTTACCGAAACGTTTTAATCCATCCATATTAGCAATAGATGACGCGATGCTAAAGAACACTAACGGTACAACAATCGTAAACATTAAGTTTAAGAAAATGTCACCAAGCGGCTTTAAAGCAACTGCATCGGCACCCATGAAATAACCAATGAAACCACCAATTAGGATAGAAGATAATAAAATAAGCGGAAAGCGATATGCCTTCATAAATATACCCTCCTATCAATTATAAAAAATCATACTGAATCATTATAGCGAGTTAGAGACTTCTTTACTAGGAAAATACGGATAGATGGAATAGCGTGAAAACCGAGAAATTTTTGTTTTTAAGCTCGGCATACAGTTAGAAATCTAGACATATATATTTGTAACCTAGTGGTGGCAAGGGCTGTATCATACCTTAGGTTTAGAAAAAGAGGGAGGGAAACAGGATGAATATTTTGCTTTGCTGTGCAGCGGGAATGTCTTCCAGTTTGATAGTTACAAAAATGGAGAAAGCGGCACAGGCAAGGGGGATAGAGGTAAAGATTTGGGCTGTATCAGGTTCAGAAGTGCGAAATCATATCGATGATGTAGATGTACTTTTACTTGGACCGCAAGTACGTTATTTATTACCGAAAATGAAAGAATTATGTAAGGAGAAAGGAATACCTGTTGATGTCATTCAATCTGTCCATTATGGGCTTTGTAATGGAGAAGCTATCTTGCAAGCAGCTTTGTCAATGAAACCATGAGGAGAGTGGGATAGATGATTGGATTTTTAGAGAAATATGTGATGCCAGTAGCAGGAAAGGTTGCAGAGCAGAGACATTTGCAAGCGATTCGTGATGGAATTATTTTGACGATGCCTTTCTTGATTATTGGATCTTTCTTTCTAATTATTAGTGCTTTACCCATACCAGGGTATAATGATTTTATGGCAGGAGTGTTTGGGGAGAGCTGGCAAAAAGCTTTAGGGTATCCAGTTAGCGCAACATTTAATATAATGTCTTTAATAGCCACTTTTGGAATCGCTTACAGACTTGGAGGATACTATAAGGTCGATGCATTAGCGGCAGGGGCGTTATCACTTGTGACATTCTTACTTGCCACTCCGTTTCAAGTTGCATATATAATACCAAGTACGAAAGAAAGTGTACTTGTAGAAGGGGCTATACCAGCTGTTTTAATGGGAAGCCAAGGGTTATTCGTTGCGATGATTATAGCACTTATATCTACTGAACTTTATAGATTTATTGTACAAAAAAAGCTGATTATAAAAATGCCAGAAACGGTACCGCCAGCTGTGACACGTTCATTTGCAGCACTCGTTCCAGGATTTATTGTTGTAACTGTTATTTGGATCTTGCGCTTAATGATAGAAAATACTTCTTTCGGCAGTATCCATAATATTGTGGGGAAAATTTTACAAGAACCACTTAGTGCACTTGGTGCGAGTCTTTGGGGCGCGGTAATAGCCGTTATTATTGTCCATGTACTTTGGGCGTGTGGAATTCATGGCGCTGCAATTGTTGGCGGTGTAATGAGCCCGATTTGGTTGTCGTTAATGGACCAAAACCGAGTTGCTTTTCAGGCTGGGCAAGATGTACCGAATACGATTACTGCGCAGTTCTTTGACTTATGGATTTATATGGGCGGTTCTGGTGCAACACTTGCTTTAGTTGTAGGAATGTTATTATTTGCGCGAAGTCAGCAATTGAAAAGTTTAGGACGATTGTCGATTGCACCTGGTATTTTTAATATTAATGAAATGGTGACTTTCGGCATGCCAATTGTAATGAACCCACTTTTACTTATTCCATTTATACTGGTTCCAGTCGTATTAACGGTTGTTTCTTATTTCGCAATGGAATGGGGATGGGTTGCACGTCCGAGCGGAGCTGCTGTACCTTGGACTACACCTATTCTTTTTAGTGGATATTTAGGGTCAGGCGGGAAAATTTCAGGGGTTGTTTTGCAACTCGTTAACTTTGCGCTTGCATTCTTTATTTACTTACCATTCTTAAAAATATGGGATAAACAAAAAGTAGCGGAAGAAAAGGGGGAGTAAAGAAATAAAATGGATACGATAGAGACGAAAGTTTTTCATTTAATCTTGCACGGGGGAAATGCAAGAAGTTGTTCAATGGAAGCAATTGATTGTGCTAAGCGCGGTGAATTTAAGGAAGCAGAAGCTAAACTACAAGAAGCGTTAAATGAATTGCAAGAGGCGCACCGCTTACAAACAGGGCTCATACAGAAAGAAGCTGGCGGGGAAAAGACAGAAGTTACCCTGCTGATGGTACATGCGCAAGATCATTTAATGAATGCAATTACAGTGAAGGAATTGGCGAGTGAGTTTGTAGAATTATATAGGAAGATGTGAGTAGCTGAATGAACCTTGCGTATGCAAGGTTTTTTTATGTTTTTAAAAGAGACAGTTATGACGAAAAGAGGGCTACCTATGGATGATTGTATTTAATATTTCCAGGTTTATGCTGACTTTATATGGAAACGAAAAATAGCAAAATTCAATCATCAATTAAGATGAATAGACTATGTATGTGTGCTTACCATCAGTGGAGTGTTATAAGTTCCACTGATGGTATTTTTATATTAACAAGCCTCCTTCTTCATGGATAAATGGGGATGATAACTAATCGATAGTAACAAATTCTCCTACACCACGAATTAATTTTTTTATATGCATACGTTCTGGTTTTAATACGCTTATTATAGAATCAATGGCTTTTTGAGGATCAACAGATGTGCCACAAGTATAACAATCAATTGCTGCGAATTTCTTTTCAGGATAAGTGTGAATAGAGAGATGGCTTTCTGATAATAAAATTAATACCGTAACTCCATATGGGTGGAATTCCTTGTTACTTACATTTAAAACGTGGGCACCAGAGCGATTCGCAGCGGCAACTAAATGATGCTCTAAAAAATGAAGATCATTTAATAGAGAAAAATCTACGCCCCATAAATCTACTATTATATGACGCCCAAACGTAGAATATTCCATATACTTTCCCTTCCTTGTCAAAATATTATTAGAACTTCATTTCTTGTTGATAGCAATGATGTAGGGTAAGGTCAGATTCTAAATTTAAAACGGCATTATTGCGGTGCTCTAAATGTTCTTCTTTAAATTGAAATAAAGGAGTAAGAAGAGAAGGTAATGTTCGAGGGGATGGTACTACGTAAAATTGTTCAATTTGATCGAGTACAAACGAGGAGTTAGCGGCAATATGAAATCCCCAGTCAGTTCCGAAAGAAGGAACAATTGTATGATAGCTTTTTACAGTTAATCCGGCATGTTCAATTGTGTTACCAATACTCCAATATACAAGAGGTGCATCAGCAGGTGAATTAGATTGGCAAACAAATGCGCCATCCTCTGTTAGGAACGTAGCTATAAGGGCAAAGAGTTCACTCGTATATAAAGTGCTTAATACTTCTGTCGCTGGATCCGGAAAATCAATAATAATTACATCATATAAAGAGGAAGGAGATTTCAGAAATTCTTTTGCGTCACATACATGTACATTTGCGCGATCATCAAAAAATGCGCGTTGGTTTAAAGCGACTAATTCTGGAACATTGCGAGCCATCTTAATCATTTCGTCGTCTAAGTCGACGAGGTCTACATGGATAACCGTTTCATATTTTAAAACCTCTCTTAAAGCAAGGCCATCGCCACCGCCTAATATGAGAACACGCTTTGGATCTATTACCTTTGACATAATCGGATGAACTAGTGCCTCATGATAGATTTGCTCATCGACGGAACTAAATTGTAGCTGTTTATCCAAATATAGACGAATATCGCTTACTTGGAGTAAGTTAATGTTTTGATAATTGCTTTTTTCTTCAAATAAACTTGTATGTTCGCCAGCTTGTATTTCTTTTAGTGAAATTTCATCCCATATATCTAAGCTGTGCGAATCTGTTGGTACTATTATTACATTTTCCGATTGTACTTGCTTATCGTCTTCGTCCTGTTTATCTTGCTTATCGTGTTTATCTGGTTTGTCCTGCTTGTCTTGCTTATCTGGTTTGTCCTGCTTGTCTTGCTTATCTGGTTTGTCCTGCTTGTCTTGCTTATCTGGTTTGTCCTGCTTGTCTTGTTTATCTGGTTTATTTGGTTTGTCCTGCTTGTCTTGTTTATCTGGTTTATCTGGTTTGTCCTGCTTGTCTTGTTTATCTGGTTTATCTGGTTTGTCTTGTTTATCTTGTTTGTCTTGCTTGTCTTGTTTATCTTGTTTGTCTTGTTTACCTGGTTTACCTGGTTTACCTGGTTTGTCTTGTTTATCTTGCTTATCTTGTTTGTCTTGCTTGTCATGTTTGTCTTGTTTATCTGGTTTGTCCTGTTTATCTTGCTTGTCTTGTTTATCTTGCTTGTCTTGTTTATCTTGCTTGTCTTGTTTATCTTGCTTATCTTGCTTGTCTTGCTTATCTTGCTTGTCTTGCTTATCTTGTTTGTCTTGTTTGTCTTGTTTACCTGGTTTGTCTTGCGTATCTTCAGTGTCCTGTTTGTCTAGTTTATACGTGTTTGAATCTAGTTCAGAACCCTCCTCATGTTTATACCATTTATTTTGAAACTGTATTCTATAAATCTTCATTCTATTCTTTTTTCTATGCTTTGGCATTGGAATCCCCTTTCGAAATACTTTATTTTATTCTATTCTATGTAATTTAATAGAGTTTGACTGGACAATAGTTAGACGAGTGTCTTGAATAGGTATTTGTTTTTGATTTGAGTCGAAATATTATATTTTTCGTTATTATATTTTTCACGCTTTAAAAAAATTTAGTGTTTTTTGTTTTAAATACAACTAGACAACTAAACACTAATCTATTTTCATACAGTTATGTGTTAAAAGCGTGTTGTTTTATAACACACTGTGTGTTTTTCGGGTGACACACTGTTTGAAAGCGGTAACACACAAATGAATTGCTCGAAAAAACGTTGATTTTAGGCGTTTTAAAAAGTTGGCACGCTAATTGCATTAATAAATAGTGTAAAGAAAAATAAAAAACATAAATTTTTTATACCACACAAGGGGGATTTATAAATGAATATTTTATTATGTTGTTCAGCAGGGATGTCTACAAGTTTACTAGTTACAAAAATGGAAGCGGCTGCAAAAGCTCGTGGTCTAGAAGGTAAGATTTGGGCTGTATCTGGGGATGCAGTAAAAAACAATATCGATCAAGCAGATGTACTATTATTAGGACCGCAAGTTCGTTACATGCTTTCTTCAATGAAAACGCTTGCTGATGAAAAAAGCGTTGGAATCGATGTTATTAACCCAATGCACTACGGCATGATGAATGGAGAAGCAGTTTTAGATCACGCATTAACACTTAAAAAATAATTAGGGGGGAAGCGAAATGCAAAAGTTTATTGCATTTATGGAGAAATATATTGTTCCTGTCGCTGGTAAAATCGGATCGCAACGTCACTTAGCTGCGATCCGTGATGGATTTATTGCAGTTATGCCACTTATTTTAGTTGGTGCACTTGCATCACTAATTAATGGTTTTCCATCTGAGGCTTTCCAAGATTTCATGAAAGGTTTGTTTGGTGAAACGTGGAAACAAGTTGGCGGTGGAATGTGGACCGGCTCTTTCGCAATTCTAGCACTCATCATAGCATTTACAACAAGTTATAACTTAGCAAAATCTTACGGCGTTGATGGTTTGTCAGCAGGTATTATTTCATTTGGTGCGTTAATTATTCTTACACCAACAACACCGAAAGAAGGCGGATTGAACTTAGCTTGGACAGGTGCACAAGGGTTATTCGTAGCGATTATCGTGGCACTTCTTGTTACTGAAGTATTCCGTTTCTTTGTACAAAGAGAAATTACTTTTAAAATGCCAGATGGAGTACCACCAGCAGTTTTAAGATCGTTCGCAGCTTTAGTGCCAGCGTTTGTTATCTTAACAGCAGTTGCAGGTATTCAACTAGCAGTGAAATTAGCTGGTACAAGTGTTCATGAATTTATCTTTAATACGATTCAATTACCATTGCAAAGTTTAGCAGGGACATTACCAAGTGCAATTGTCATTGTATTCCTTGTTCATCTTCTTTGGTTCTTCGGTTTACATGGTCCAAATATCGTTGGTGGTATTATTGAGCCATTATACTTACCAGCATTAGAGAAAAATATTAATTTATTCAAAGGTGGCACATCTGCATTTGATGTTCCAAACATTGTTACAAAACCATTCTTTGATACTTTCGTATATCTTGGTGGTTCTGGTGCAACATTAGCGTTCTTAGTAGTTGTATTACTTGTAGCGAAAAGTGCACAACTACGTGGTGTATCTCGTCTATCAATTGGTCCAGGTGCATTCAACATTAACGAACCAGTAATCTTTGGTACACCAATTATTTTAAATCCAATTTTATTCTTACCGTTTATCCTAACACCAATTGTATTAGTAATTACTTCTTATACAGCTATATCTATTGGTTGGGTACCAAAAACAGTTGTGATGATTCCATGGGCAACACCACCAATTATTAGTGGTTATCTTGTAACAGGTGGACATATTTCTGGTGCGATTCTACAGTTATTCAACTTTGTAATTGCAATGGTAATCTATTATCCATTCGTTGTGTTATCTGACCGTTCAGTTGTTCGTACTGAAAAAGCAGCAGCGCAAGGAAATAACAACTCTGTACCTATGTAACATAGAGATTGTTCTCACAGATAACATTATCTGTGAGAACAATTACCTTTATATCATGTTCAAAAAGATGAGACCCATCTACAAGAACACCAAACAATCATTAATAAAATAATAATTTAATAGACATGTTCAAACTGAAGGGGTATTTAAATCGGTTGAACCTTATAGAGAGGGCGGTAATTATGATGACTACAGCAGAACAAATTCCATTCCAATTGATTTTAAATAGTGGTAATGCACGAAGCTTTGCAATGGAGGCACTGCAATTTGCCAAACAGGGGAAAATGGCGGAAGCAGATGAAGCGATGGTAAAGGCGAAAGAAGCGATTAATGAAGCGCATCATTTCCAAACAGAGCTCATACAATCAGAAGCAAGAGGGGAAAAAACAGAGATTAGTGTTCTTTTAATTCATGCACAAGATCATTTAATGAATTCTATTACAGTAAAAGAATTAGCAGCAGAATTTATTGACCTTTATAAAAAGCTAGAAGCGAAAGGGGAATAAAGCATGACTGGAATTAAAATTGCTACAATCGGCGGTGGCTCTAGTTATACACCAGAGTTAATTGAAGGATTTATTAAACGTTATGATGAGCTTCCTGTTCGTGAAATTTGGTTAGTAGATATTGAGGCAGGGAAAGAGAAGTTAGAAATCGTTGGTAACTTAGCAAAACGTATGGTGAAAAAATCAGGTTTACCAATTGATATCCATTTAACACTTGATCGCCGTGAGGCATTAAAAGATGCTGACTTCGTAACAACACAGCTTCGCGTTGGTTTATTAGAAGCACGTGCAAAAGATGAAGCAATTCCATTAAAATATGATGTAATTGGTCAGGAAACGAACGGTCCTGGTGGTTTGTTCAAAGCGCTGAGAACGATTCCTGTTATTTTAGATATTTGTAAGGACATGGAGGAACTATGTCCAAATGCATGGCTTATTAACTTCGCAAATCCAGCAGGTATGGTAACGGAAGCTGTACTCCGCTACACGAATATCCAAAGAGTAGTTGGCTTATGTAACGTTCCAATTGGAATTCGCATGGGTCTTGCAAGATTACTTGAAGTAGATGCAAGCCGTGTCCATGTTGATTTCGCTGGTTTAAACCATATGGTATACGGATTAGATGTATACTTGGATGGCGTAAGCGTAATGGATCGTGTATTAGAACTTGTAACAGATCCAGAAAAGCAAATTACGATGGAAAACATCGCTGCGCTTAACTGGGAGCCAGATTTCATTCGTGGTCTTCGCGCTATTCCATGTCCATACCATCGTTACTACTATAAAACACGTGAAATGTTAGAAGAAGAGAAAGAAGCTTCGATTGAAAAAGGTACACGTGCAGAAGTAGTAAAACAATTAGAAAATGATTTATTCGAGTTATATAAAGACCCGAATTTAGATATTAAACCACCACAATTAGAAAAACGTGGCGGAGCTTATTATAGTGACGCAGCATGTAGCTTAATTACGTCTATTTATAATAATAAAGGTGATATCCAGCCTGTTAATACACGAAACAACGGAACAATTGCAAGCTTGCCACATGATTCGGCTGTTGAAGTGAACTGTATTATTACGAAAGAAGGTCCAAAACCAATTGCGGTAGGAGACTTACCGGTACCAGTTCGCGGTTTAGTACAGCAAATTAAATCATTTGAGCGCACAACAATTGAAGCTGCTATTACAGGGGATTATCATAAGGCGCTGCTTGCTATGACAATTAATCCACTTGTACCATCAGATAAAGTTGCAAAACAAATTTTAGATGAAATGTTAGAAGCTCATAAAGAACATCTTCCACAATTTTTTAAGAAGATAGAGAAATAAAGCGGCGCTATTTAGCCCGCTTTTTTTAATTCTAGTAGGAGGTATTGCGATGATTAAACTAATTGTAAATGCAGATGATTTCGGTCTTACAGAAGGTACGAATTACGGAATTATTGATGGACATAAAAACGGGCTTGTAAATTCAACAACGATGATGATGAATATGCCAGGGACAGAGCATGCCGTATGTTTGGCGAAAGAGTATAAAACGTTAGGAGTAGGAGTGCATCTCGTATTAACGGCAGGAGAACCGCTTCTTAAAGACGTGCCATCACTTGTGAGTAGCGATGGATTGTTTCATAAACAAAGTGTTGTATGGGAAGGCAATATAAATCCAGAAGAGGTTGAAAGAGAGTGGACGGCTCAAATTGAGAAATTTTTGTCTTACGGTTTAACACCAACTCATTTAGATAGTCATCATCACGTGCATGGATTACCGCTTTTACACGACGTTCTTGAGAGCTTAGCAAGTAAATATAATGTTCCAATTCGTCGTTGTGAAGAAGAGCGAGCGGTGCACCCATTTTCAGATGTGTTTTACAGTGATTTTTACGCTGACGGTGTGACGGAAGATTATTTTGTGAAGTTAAAGGAAAGAGTGCAGGACGAGCAAACGGTAGAAATTATGGTGCATCCAGCTTATATTGACCCAGAGCTTGTGAAACGTTCTTCTTACGTAATGGATCGCGTGAAAGAGTTGCGTATTTTAACGGAGAGCGAATTGCCTGAGGGAATAGAGCTTGTGAAGTTTTAATAGGAAAACGACGGCTAAATGGGGCCGTCGTTTTTTGTGCTTACAAAATGGATAGAACATATCCACCGAAGGCTCCGAGTATAACGATAACCCAAGGTGGTGTTTTCCAAAAAGCGAGTAAGCAAAATAGAAGAGAAGAAAAAACGAAATCTACAGAATTCATAATTGTACTCGTCCAAATTGGATCATAAAAAGCTGCAAGTAAAATACCGACAACGGCTGCGTTTACTCCAAGTAGTGCACCTTGTATGTAAGATACTCTCCTTACACTGTCCCAAAACGGTAAAACGCCAACAACGAGCAGGAAGGCAGGAAGAAAGATAGCGATCGTTGCAATAACTGCTCCGGCGGTTCCATTTAGCACTGCTCCTATATAAGAAGCGAATGTAAATAGTGGCCCTGGCACTGCTTGTGTTAATCCGTATCCAGCTAGAAATTGTTCTTTTGTCATCATCCCGTTTTGTACAAACTCACTTTCAAGAAGAGGAAGTACGACATGCCCTCCTCCGAATACAAGTGCACCAGAGCGATAGAAGCTGTCAAATAAAGAGATGAAATAAGAGTACGGTCGTAACATTGGTAGCAGTATTAATAGCCCGAAGAATAAGATGAGACAAGACATGGCTACCATTTTTGAAATAGGTACGTTTATTTTATTTGCTTGGCTAATTGGCTGACCGCGATATAAAAACCAACCAATAAAGCCAGATACTATAATGAGAATGACTTGTGTCCAGCTACTTGGCCATAATAGGGCGATTGCGGCAGTTACAATCGCGATTGTTGCACGGTTTCGGTCCGGTGTTAACTTTTGAGCCATTCCCCATATTGCATGAGCGACAATTGCGACCGCTACAAGTTTCAGTCCATGAATCCAGCCTGTACTTCCAAGTTCGAACTGGTTCAGGAAGGAAGCGAAAAAGACTAAAACGAGCACAGACGGGAGAGTGAATCCAATCCATGAAATAATGGCTCCTAATAATCCGCCGCGTAATAATCCAACTCCCATCCCGACTTGGCTGCTAGCAGGGCCAGGAAGGAATTGACATAGCGCTACTAAGTCCCCGTAACTTCGTTCATCCATCCATTTTCTTTTTTGCACGTATTCGTGGTGGAAATAACCAAGATGAGCGACAGGGCCTCCAAACGAAGTAAGTCCTAATTTAAATGATACGAGAAAAATCTCCATTAATAATCGAAAAGAGTAGTTGTTAATCTTCAAAAGAACCTCCTAGAATGTTTTTCTATGTGCATTATACAAGAGGCAGTAAAGTGAATGAAATGATTTCTATGTAAAGATTTTGTGAATCTTTTAGTTGTAATTAAAATTTGAAAAAGTCATAAATGATTATGTCTAAACCATAAGGTAGTAGAAGTAGTGCTGGGAAATTTATATGAGGAGAATGCCCGTATGACAACACATTTCTTTGCTAGGTTAACAGGGAAGAGGGAAGTACCTCCTGTAAATACAGAAGCTTACGGTGTAACAGAGCTCATTTTTAGTGAAGATTTAAAGAAGTTGCAATATCGGGTCATATTAAAAAACATAAAAAAAATCATGTCATGCCAAATTCATTTAGGAAAAGCGAATCAAATTGGTCCAGTTGTTTTAAGTTTGTTTGGTCCGTTAGAGCAAGGAATTAGTGTGAATGAAGGAGTCGTTACTGGTGTAGCTAAAGTGGAGGATTTTGAAGGGCCTTTACAGGGGAGAGCATTTGACAGCTTGTTTCAAGAGATAATGCAAGCAAATGTATATGTAAATGTTTATACGAAATCTAATAAAAAGGGAGAAATAAGGGGGAGAATAAGGGAAGTAAAGAAGTAAGCGAAAAGGCTGTCCAAAAAAACATTTTGGAACAGCCTTTTCTAATTATACTGGTTGCCGTTTTTGTAAATTATTATCGGTAAGTCGATATCCTATGTCGAATCGCCGATATAATTTCACTTACTACGTATTAGGTACTACTCTAAAATATTGCCTAGTTTAACTTTGTACAGGTTGATTTTTGATGAAGAAGTCCATTACATAAAATACTTCGTCATCTGGTATTTGTATTTCAAATGTATTTTCGATAGGTTGCAGTGCTTTTTTCACTTTCATATACATCCAGTACTCATCTTGTCTTCGTTTCTCTTTATCAGGATGAGGGAGGAGACTTTCACCTTTTTGAAGACGGTCAACCATGCAGCTCATATGCAAAATCACACCCATTAAACTGTCGGGAGTTAGCTGTAAAGAAATCAATTCCTGAATTGTATTTAATGCATAGCGAATTGTTTTAATAAGTAATGCCCCATCGTTACGCTGCATTTGTTGTTCAAGAATATCAGCCATTTTCGCATATGTTTCTTCATACGTAATCAATTCTTGAATTGGTTGAATAGCTGTGTAGTTTACAATGTCTTGGAAATGATATGTTAAGCAAGGTACTTGTACATCGAAATTCGTGACGATACAAATGATATTACGCTCTTTTTTTATGTTCTCGATCATTTTCGTTAAATCTTTTTCATGAACGATGCTAATCGGAATAATTTCAATTAAGTCTTTATCAAAGCGTAAATAGTTCTCTAACATTTTTTGAATTGCTAAAGCACTTCCTTCGCCAGTTAAACAAGCTGTTAAAATCACGGATTTCATTGGTGATAGTGGCTTTTTCTTTTCTTCCTGTACGTTTAAATAGAACGGCGTTAAGTTCTTCACTGTTTCGTATAGTGCATCTAGTGAATAGCCAAGCTGAGCTTTTCGAGCTGCTTCTAGTGCGTGTGGTGTACTCGTCATTGAAAGAACACGGACAGGGATTTTGAATTCAGTTTCTAATATATCACCAATATAAGCGAGAGATCCCATATCAACAAGTAAGAGAAGCCCGTTTACATTTTGAAGTGTTTTCATATACACTTTAACACGCTCTAAGAAGTCTTTTGGTGATTCATGCAAGGGCATATCGATACCAGTTACTTCATCGATACCGAGAAGTTCGTTTGCAACGTTTGCCATTTCTGTTGCGATGCCATTACCGTGTGCTAATATTAATACTTTTACTTCTGTTTGTGAGGCAGGAATTGGATCAACAACGAAGAACATTGTTAAAAAGCCAGCTTCATCAATAGGCATTGTTATTTGTAATTCTTCTTCTAATAGCTGAATACATTGCATAGCTACGGAAAAAGCTTCTTTATATTTCGTACGAATTTGATTTAATTGTGGGTGGTGAATTTGTTTCCCGCCCTGTAAACGTTGTAGAGTTGTCTGTACATGTAAACTTAAAGCGAGAAACACTTTTTCATCGAAAGTTTTAGATAAATATTTTTCAGCTAGTTCCGCAATTTTTTCACATACGGAAACGATATTACGATCCACAATTTTAAAAACATTTTCATGACTTGTTTTTTTAGATATTTGGTTAAAGTATTGGACGAAAAAGCTTTGAATATCATTTTCTATTAATAATTCTAATTCTTCCTCTTCAATGCCACGTGCTTGAAGTTCTTCATATTTATAATCAATATAATCGTAAATAGAAGAGCGACTTCCTTCGGGTTTTATTGTATGTTTACTCCAACCTTCATCACCTGTAAATACAAATGTTTCATTTGGCATTTGATATAGATGACGGCTCTTTCTTTCAATAAATAATCCTTCTTTCATATACCAAGGTAAATCTGTACTTGAAACACAGACAGAATCACGTTTTTTTGTTACGAAATCAGAATAAGCTTTCGCACAGGCAATTTGTACGTCCGTTTTCAATTGGCCGATGTTATTTGGACAATTGTAAAAGACGAAAGCGCGCATTGTATTTGGACTAACATGAATCTCTTTCCTTAGACGAATTGCTTCATTTGTGAAAAATAGCTGTAGTAAGGCAAACCGTTCTTTATGTGTTCGCTCACGAAGTGGTGGAAGCGTAACGGTCATCGGAATACGTCTTGTAAATGTTTTTAGTAAAAATGAATTTGGTTCTTCGGTTGTTGCAGTAATAATCAACACTCGTGCCTTACGTTCATTTTCTGTTTCTCCAAGGCGGCGGTATACCCCACGGTCAATAAAGGTGAAAAGCATTTCTTGTCCCTCTGGAGGAAGGCGGTGTACCTCATCTAAGAAAAGAATTCCTTCATGTGCTTTTTCAATTAATCCTTTTTGATCACTGGCACCTGTGTAAGCTCCTTTTTTTATCCCAAATAACTGTCCAAGTAGTAGTTGTGGATTGTTTGCATAATCAGCACAGTTAAAGACGATAAAAGGTGCATCTTTTGGAAGTTGTTCCACTTCAATTGCGTATTCGTGCATTAAAGAAGCGAACATCGATTTTCCGACACCTGTTTCTCCAAGTAGTAAAGTATGCATACCGTTTGGAGGATAGAGAATAGAAGCTTTTGCTTTTTCAATTGCAATTTTTAGGCTTGTATTTTCAATAGCAAATGTATCTAATGAAGTGCCCTTTGTTGAATGCGTTTCCAATGAAGTGTTCGTTTCTATATAAAAACGGACAGGGCGTGTACTCGTTTTTAATAAACGATTATCTTTCACAAGCTTGTTTAAATCGCTACTAACATTTGCACGGTCTAACTGTAGAAGTGTAGCGAGTTCTGATGCTGTTACACCTTCTGTATAATTCCCTTTTTGTATTGCGTTAAAAATGAGATCTATTCGTTTCATTTCTATTCACCTCGAAACTTCATCACTATTTAAAATTTTACACAAAAATGAGAAGTGTGGGAAGAGAAAAATAAAGTGAAACTTTAATCAGTGGGGTTTTTGTTCATCCCCACTGATTATTAGCCTTCACCAATCGGGCGTTTACGGGTAGTTAATCTCCCACCTAACTTCTTTGTTCCAACTGAATTTTGAGGTGGGAGTCTTACTGCCCGTTAATGCGGGATAAAACAGCTTTAGTACATAGGCACTAAAGCTGTTACAATCTTGTGTCTTTCCAAAAATTCACTTCGAGATGGGAAGATGGATTGTAGGGAAGTAGTTTATATCCTTGTGAGTGTAAATAATCAATTACTTTTGGGAGTATTTGCACTGTGACACTAGAATCATGCATTAAAATAACCTCTACTTGTTCATCGCTTTGATTTCGTACTCTTTCTAGTATTGCGGAAGGATTATCATAGCTTTTCCAGTCATATGTATCAATTGTCCAATCCCACATTTTATACTGGGCAGATACGAGTGCATCACGGTAATTCTTTTTTAAGTAAGGCATGCTACCGTATGGGACACGAACGAGATGTGTATTTAAATGTGTAACTTGCTGGACGATGTTTTGGGTTTGCTCCATTTCTGCAATTAAAACAGATGGATCGCCAGTATAAAGACGTTTTACATCATGTGACATACTATGGAGACCGATATAATGTCCATCTTTAATCAATCGCTCCATCGTTTTTTTATAATGGGGCACTTTTCCACCAATAACGAAGAAAGTTGCTTTTCCGTTCTTCTCTTTTAAAATATTTAAAATTTGTGGTGTGTATTTATTTGGTCCGTCATCAAATGTTAAGTACGCAATTTTTTTTGTAGGAGAGGTAGTTTGAGTGCTTTGGTGATCTTCTGCTTGAATGTCTGTAGTTGCTTTTGTATTCGATGATGCGTACATAGTAATAGTTAAAAATAAAATTATACATTGAAGTAATCGCTTGAGCATAACAGTCACCCTCAGTTTGACAATCAAGATGTAAAAATGAAAATTTGATACTTTTTTCGTTACCTTCGATATACGTATATCTTTCTCCAATAGAGGCACTCTCAAACAATCTATATTTTGGAAATAGGAAATAAGGAATAAAAAACAAAAAAATAGCACCCTCTTCCTTGGAAGAGGGTGCTATTTGAATATTTCATAATAGTAAAGGCTATACTACAATTAGTCTTCGCGTTTTTTCACTTTTTTATAGAAGGAAATAATTGGTTTGTAACGTTCGTGTACAAGACCGATTACTTCAGCAATGATTTCTGTAAAGAAGATTAAAATGAAAAGAAGAATAATGGATAACCATAATGTTGCACTACTGAAAATAATTGCATTTACACTAAAGAAAATACCCAATGCGTAAATAATTAGTACCGTTTTACGATGAGAGAATCCCATTGCAAGCAAACGGTGATGTAAATGCGATTTATCAGGTGCTGAAATAGGCTTTTTATTTACGATACGGCGGATAATTGCAAACGTCGTATCAAATATAGGTACACCTAAAATAATGATTGGAACGATAAAACTGAATAACGTTACGCTTTTGTATAATCCAAGTAACGATATAACAGAAATACAGTATCCTAAAAATAGTGCTCCTGTATCTCCCATGAAAATTTTTGCTGGATGGAAGTTGTAGAATAAAAATCCAATTGTACTTGCTAATGTAATCAGTGCTAGAGGTAATATAATAGCTGCTCCAGTACCCCATGGGCTAGTGAAGGCCATATATGCTAGCGTTGCAAGTACGATAGATGAAATCCCTGCGGATAATCCATCTAATCCATCAATTAAGTTGATGGCATTTGTAATACCTACAATCCAAAATACAGTAATTGGATAAGCAAGCCATCCGAGTTCAGTATCTCCAAGAATTGGAATATATAATACTTGCACTAATAATCCACTTTTTACAATCATGATGGCAACTAATAGTTGTCCACCGAATTTTACCCTCGCAGATAGTTCGTACATATCATCTAAAATCCCGATGATAACAATGATGATAGCACCTAAAGTTATCGATAACATTCTTTGTTCGTACAATCCACCGACAACAAATCCTACGGCTACACCGATGAAAATTGCTAACCCGCCAAGACGAGGCATAATTTTTTGGTGTACTTTACGCGCATTTGGCTTGTCTGTTGCTCCTATTTTGAAAGCTAATTTAATAACTAAAGGAGTAACGACGAGTACAGTGATGAAAGATGCCAAAATGGCATAAATCACTTGTGAGTCCATTAATACCCCACCCTTTATAGTTTAACGTAATTTTTCTAATTGTATTTATCTGAAAATTATGATGTTTATTTGCAGGCTCATAACATATGGTATCACAAAAAGATTAGAATTCAATCTTTTTTTCTTTTAGCTGTAAATGGAAGGGCATAGAATATATGACAATTGTACATAGAATGTTGGATCGTTTGAGAAGGTTGTTCATATTACGACTTGGAATATGGCAGTGTATCTGCCTCATTTATAACAAGTATTTTATTATAAGTGTTGCACGTAAAAATGAGTAAGTTCCGTGTTAAAATGTGGGAATTTACATTTTGTATATATTGCATCATTTAACTTTACAAAATCTTAAAAAATAATAAAAAAACAATTCATATAATAAAGAAGTGAAAGAGTTTTCTCATTCTTAGTGTGAGAGGGGGAAGCACAGGGGGAGTTCTATGTATTCGTATATTTTCTTATGTATATTCCTGTGCGAAAGGAAAATGAAAATTACGATAATAGGTACCGGGTATGTTGGATTGATTACGGGAGTAGGATTGGCGAGATTAGGACATTCAGTCACATGTTTTGATATAAATAGTGGGAAAATTGAACGGATTAAACGAGGCGAGTTACCTATTTATGAATGTGGATTAAATGAATTAATAAATGAAGCATACGAAAATAATCATTTAACTTTTACAGCAAATAAATCAACGGCATTTAATGATGTAGAGTTTATATTCATTGCAGTTGGAACGCCATCTTCATTAGATGGAACAGCAGATTTAACGTATATTCGTAGTGCTTGTGATGATATTGGAACATATGTGAATAACGATATTATTGTTGTTACGAAAAGTACGGTTCCTGTAGGGACAAATGATGTAATGAGAAAATGGATTGAGGAGAAACTACAAGGTAGACATGAATTATATATTGTATCGAATCCAGAATTTTTAAGGGAAGGTTCTGGTATTTATGATTTTTTTCATGGTGATCGTATCGTAATTGGATCATGTAGTGAAGAAGCGGCAAGGAAAGTAGAGAATTTGTACAGCAAATTAAGCTTAGAAACGTATATTACAGATATTCGAAGTGCTGAGATGATTAAATATGCATCTAATGCTTTTTTAGCCACGAAGATTAGTTTTATTAATGAAATTTCTAATATATGTGAGCAAGTGGGTGCAGATATAGTAGATGTAGCTACAGGGATGGGGATGGATAAGAGAATTGGTGCATCTTTTTTAAACGCAGGCATCGGATATGGAGGATCTTGTTTTCCAAAAGATACGAAAGCGCTTGTGCAAATTGCAGGGAATGTTTCTCATGATTTTCGCTTGTTGAAAGCAGTCATTGAAGTGAATAATAAACAACAGTTGTTGTTAGTTGAAAAAGCGAAGAAAATTATAGATATGAAGAAGAAGCAAATTGCGGTTCTTGGTGCAGCATTCAAACCGAATACTGACGATATTAGGGAAGCGCCATCTCTTATTATAATAGAAGAATTAATTAATGTAGGTGCGGATGTGGTTGTATATGACCCGCAAGCTATTCAAAATGTAAGAAGTTTATTTGGAAATACGATACGATACACTGAGTGTATAGATAAATCGATTAGAGAGGCACATGCAGTTTTTATCGTAACAGAATGGGAATCAATTCGAAATTATCCGCTAGAAAAGTATGCACAGCTTATGAGGGAACCTATTCTATTTGATGGGAGAAATTGTTATACTAATGAGGATGCCGAGGAGCATGGATTAAATTATTACTCAGTTGGGCGAAAAGACGTCTGTAATAGTAATGTTTCTCAGGCGCGTTAAAAAGTGTATTTTCACATGCATATTTTTATATGCGATAATAGAAGTTTTAACTAGTGAAAGAAAAGAGGCAATGAAATGACTGAACGCTTAAAAGTAATGACAATTTTCGGGACACGACCAGAAGCAATTAAAATGGCACCTCTTGTATTAGAGTTGCAAAAGCACCCAGAAAAGATTGAATCAATTGTGACTGTAACAGCACAACACCGTCAAATGTTAGATCAAGTATTAAATATCTTTGGAATTACGCCAGATTTCGATTTGAATATCATGAAAGATCGTCAAACGTTAATTGATATTACAACACGTGGTTTAGAAGGTTTAGATAAAGTAATGAAAGAAGCGAAGCCTGATATCGTACTTGTGCATGGTGATACAACGACGACATTTATTGCAAGCTTAGCTGCTTTCTATAATCAAATTCCAGTAGGACATGTTGAAGCAGGACTTCGTACATGGGATAAGTATTCTCCATATCCAGAAGAGATGAATCGCCAACTAACAGGTGTAATGGCGGATCTTCATTTCTCACCTACAACAAAATCAGCAACGAACTTACAAAAAGAAAATAAAGATGAGTCACGCATTTTCATAACAGGAAATACAGCGATCGATGCACTGAAGACAACTGTAAAAGAAACTTATAGCCATTCGGTGTTAGAGAAACTTGGAAATGATCGTCTTGTACTTATGACAGCACACCGTCGTGAAAATTTAGGAGAACCAATGCGCAATATGTTCCGTGCAATTAAGCGTCTTGTTGATAAGCACGAAGATGTACAAGTTGTATACCCTGTTCATATGAATCCTGTTGTTCGCGAAATAGCGAATGATATTTTAGGCGAGCATAGCCGCATTCATTTAATTGAGCCGCTAGATGTAATCGATTTCCATAACGTTGCAGCTCGTTCATACTTAATGTTAACTGATTCTGGTGGTGTACAAGAGGAAGCACCATCACTAGGTGTGCCAGTTCTTGTCCTTCGTGACACGACGGAACGCCCAGAAGGTATCGAAGCAGGTACGCTGAAATTAGCAGGAACAGATGAAGAGACAATCTTTGGTCTTGCTGATGAGTTGTTATCTGATAAAGAAGCTCATGATAAGATGACGAAAGCATCTAACCCTTACGGCGATGGTCATGCATCAGAGCGTATTGTAGAAGCGATTTTACAACATTTCAACAAGTAGAGTGAAACTTTAATAAATGGGGTTTTTATCCTCCGTTTATTATTAGCCCACAACAATTGCGTGAAATAAAAAGAGCCAAATCGTATACGATTTGGCTCTTTTTTTATTCATGATTCCTCATAATCCACTCTGCATGAGCATTTGTAGAAGGGGGAGGAGGAGGTGGTGTTTTGTTCTCACTCGGTTCCTTCTTTGCTTTTGCGCTGGAGTTAGAATTTGAATCGGAATTTGTATTCTCATTTTTCGTAGTCTCTGTTGGGGCTTGTTCTTTTTCCCCTATTTCTTTTTCAATTTCCTTACGTACCGTCTCTACACTGATTGGATCCGGAAGGAAGTAATAAATACCACCTATTTTTTTGTCTTCTCCTTCAAGTTTTAACGTTTGTATGGTAGAAGGATCAAATCCAGATAGTTTATTGTAAAGAGCAAGTCCGTCTGAAATAGGAATGTCGGTTTTTATATATTTTCCAACGACATTCGTTAAATCCTTAATTTTAAATACAGTAGAGGCGGAATTTAATTTTTGAGCAACAGCGGCTAGTAATTGTCTTTGTCTAGCGGCCCGACCATAATCGCCGTTTGGATCCTGCTTTCGCATACGGACGTAAGCGAGTGCTTCTTCACCGTTTAAGTTTTGCTGTCCCTGCTTAAATTGGATTTTTTTGTAGTAATCCACGTCAGAACGTTCCCAAAAATCGAAAGGGACATCAACGGTAACACCGCCAACAGCATCAACGATACCTTTAAAGCCTTGGAAATCGATTTTAATATAATGGTCTACAGGAACTTTTAGAAAACCTTCGACAGTTTTGATTGCCATTTTTTCTCCACCGTAAGCATGCGCAGCGTTAATTTTGTCTTCTTTGTCCTTTCCAACGATTGGAACGCGAGTATCACGAGGAATACTCATAAGCGAAACCTTTTGAGTTTTCGGATTGACTGTCGCAAACATTAGTGAATCTGTACGACCATTTTGACCGTCTGTTGCATAATCCTCAATCCCCATAATGAGGATTGTAAAAGGTTCCTTTGTAATTTCTACATCTTCGGCTCTTAAATCCGATTTTTCACGGTTAAATCCACTGTACATCCCCATGAGAGAAGTGTAGGAATTTAACACATAAAGTCCTACGCTACCAAATAAAAATGCGAAAATAAGAAAGAAGAAAAACTTTCTTCTACGTTTCTTTTTTATTCTGCTATTTTGGAGATGATAATAACGTTCTTCCATATATAATCTCCTTATTCATTTGTAGGGAATTAATTCACTACATTAATCTTTAAAGGCGATAAGTTAGCTATTCTTAGATAAAGTCTTGTTCTAAGTACAACATATCTCCTTCTTTAATTGTACACTTCCCGTTTGTTAATTCAATCATCCAATCTGTGAATGGTTGTTTTTTGTCCTCTTCTACATACGCATCAAATGTGACATTTTCTAGATAATGTATATCTTTAATGGCATATTCTGAATTACGTAATTCATTTTCAGCTTTGCCAAGCAAAGTGTAATCAATTTCTGTTTGCATAACGCGCATTAGTTTTCGTTCAACAACGCCTACGTGGTTAAGACCTTCACTTGTACATTTTCCATATGCGCGAATTAATCCGCCAGCACCAAGTTTAATGCCGCCAAAATAGCGCGTAACAACGACAACAGTATCTTTTAGACCTCGTTTTTTTAATACCTCTAACATAGGTACACCAGCTGTGCCGCTCGGTTCACCGTCATCGTTCGCTTTTTGAATTTGATCTTGTTCGCCGATTAAATATGCGGAACAATTATGTGTTGCATTCCAATGCTGTTTTTTTATTTTTTGTATGAATGCTTGAGCTTCCTCTTCCGTTGTGGCGCGACTCACATAGCAAATGAATCTTGATTTTTGAATGACGATTTCGTGCTCACCGTAGCCTTTGATTGTTAAATATTGTAATAACAATGATATACGCCCCTATCTTTCAAAATAACTAGTACTTTACATTTTAAAAGCGGTTGTTTTTATATTCAAACATTTTTTATAAATATGTTGAAATTTTTGGTGAGTATTTTATTTTTTTGTTGTAATTTGTCGCGCGGGTGATTGTAGTTTCTAACCGGCATTTTTATGTATGGATGCACCTTTTCTAGTTTTCGTGTAAAATTAGGGGATAAAAATTTTTTATAAGGCAGGTACGAAAATGAAAACAGCTATTGTTACCGATAGTACAGCATATATACCGAAGCATATTCGTGATGAACTCAATATATATATGATTCCATTAAACGTTGTGTTTGGAACGGAATCTTATCAAGAAGAGGCTGAAGTTTCAGCGAATGATTTTTATGTAAAAGTACGTGAACAAGAAGATCTTCCGAAAACTTCGCAACCAGCAATTGGAAAGTTTTTAGAGCTATATGAAGAGTTATCTAAAGAATATGATGCAGTTATTAGCATTCACCTTTCCAGTGGAATTAGTGGTACATACCAAACAGCAACGACAGCTGGACAGATGGTAGATGGTATTGATGTATATACGTACGACTCTGAAATTAGTTGTGAAGTACAAGGATTTTACGTGCGTGAAGGGGCGAAATTAGTAAGTGAAGGGAAAGCCCCAGAAGAGATTATCGCTCGCTTTGATGAAATGAAGCAAACGATGGATGCTTATTTTGTAGTGGATGATTTACATCATTTACAACGTGGTGGAAGATTAAATAGCGCACAAGCTTTCATCGGTAGTTTGTTACAAGTAAAACCAGTATTATACTTTAGAGATAAAGTAATTATTCCATTCGAAAAAATTCGTACGCGTAAAAAAGCGTTAAAGCGTATCGTTGAAATCTTTGATGAGCAGGCAAATAAAGGTGTACCTATGGAAGCTGTTATTATTCATGCGAATCGTGAAGAGGAAGCTAATGAATGGAAACAAGAATTAGAAGAGATATATCCTCATGTTACAATTCGCACGAGTTATTTCGGAGCTGTAATTGGGACGCATTTAGGTGAAGGTGCGCTTGGTTTAGGTTGGTATACGAAATGATAAAGATATAAAAGCTCTCTTACTTGAAGAGGGTTTTTTTACGGATATTTTACGGGGATTTGACAAGTTAATATCTGGAAATGGTAAAATGTACGTAAAATTAAATAATGAGGAAAGTTTTATTACTTACTTTTTACAAGAAACTATCTTATAATAGAAGAGAGGTGAAACATATGGAGCATAATTCTTGTTTATGTCCAAAGTTTGAGTCAGCTTTTACAATGCTTAGTAAGAAATGGACTGGCTTAATTATTAAATCTTTGCTTGAAGAGCCGAAACGTTTCAGAGAAATCGCAGATATTATACCGAATATGAGCGATCGTATGTTGTCAGAACGTTTAAAGGAATTAGAAGGTGAAGGTATTGTAGTTCGTAGTGTTTACCCAGAAGTACCAGTTAGAATCGAGTACGGTTTAACTGATAAAGGGAAAGCGTTGGAAAGTGTTATGGATGAGGTCCAAAATTGGGCTGAGAAATGGATGAAGTAACGTTTCTATCTCATTCATATTGGAGTATTTTCAAAACGTAAGGGATTCCCTTACGTTTTTTTCAATTCTATAAAAAACGGCATAAGGCTCTTGAAATTCTACATATATATACAAATTTAGATATACTTCGCTATAGAGATAAATGTAATGTTACATTTATTTTACAAAACCGTAACATTAGCAAAAAAACTCCCGAATTATGGTATAAATTTTAATAGGTTATATACGGAAAATGAAAAAAGAAAGCGGTGTAAAAAATAAAATGAAAAAGCTAAAAATGGCATCTTGCGCACTAGTTGCAGGGTTAATGTTTTCAGGGCTAACACCAAATGTATTTGCAGAAGATAAAATTTCTGACGTGAAATCACAAATTAACACACAAAATGATACTTTACATAAACAACAACAAGAACGTGATGAATTACAAAAACAAATGAATGACTTAAACAAAACAATCCAAGGTTTGGATAAGTCTGTTCAAGAGAACGCTTCAAAACTTGATGAAACAACAAAAAAAGTTTCTGATACTGAGCAATTAATCGAAAATAAAAATAAAGATATTGCAGAACTACAAACAAAGATTGCAAAACGTGAAGAGTTATTAAGAAAACGTTTAGTTGCACTACAAGAACAACCGAACACGAACGTTGTAACAGAAGTTCTTGTAAACTCTAAAAACATTGCAGATTTAGTTGATCGTTTAAATTCTGTGTCTAAAATTCTTGAGTCTGACGAAGATATCATGAAAACTCAACAAGAAGATCAAACGAACGTGAAAAAAGATGTTGAGACAGTAAAAGAAAAACAAAAAGAATTAAAAGAAGCACAAGCTCAAATTGAAACTGCTAAGAAAGAACTTGACGCTGAAAAAGCGAAAAAAGAAACAGCAGTAAATGATATGAGTGGCAAAATGGAAACAGTTGTAACTTCAATGACAAGTACGGAAGGTCAATTGAAAGAGCTTGAACAACAGGCATTAAAATTACAACAAATCGCTGAAAAAGAAGCGCAAGAAAAAGCTGCACAAGAAGCAGCTGCTCAAAAACAAGCAGAGCAAGCACAAGCACAGGCACAACCGGCAGCTGCTCAACCAGCGCAAACACAAGCTCAACCAGCAGCTCCAGCAAACAATGATGGACAAGCTAACAAAGAAGAGCCTAAGAAAAAAGAAGAGAAAAAACCAGCTCCAGCTCCAACTCCAGTGCCAGGTAATGAAAGTGGTGGCAGACAGGATGTTGTTGAAAAAGCTAGAGGTTTAGTAGGTCTAAAATACGTATGGGGTAGTGCGTCAATTTCAAACGGTGGATTTGACTGCAGTGGGTTAATTTCTTACGTTTACGGTTTAGGTCGTCAAGATACTAGAAGCCTATGGAGTTCTGTACAACAGATTAGCGCATCTGAAGCGAAACCAGGAGATCTTATCTTCTTACAAGGTACTTACAGAGAAGGCGTATCTCACGTTGGTATTTACATTGGTGGCGGTCAAATGATTCATGCTGCTGATGAGTCAACAGGTGTTACTTACGGTAGTGTAAATAGCTCTTACAACCAAAAACATTTCTTAGGTTACGGTAGATTATAGGATTTATAATTGAATAAAAAACGTGTATAAAGTCGATAGCTTACTATTTTATAAGTAGGTTATCGGCTTTTTTGTGTTTTTACGAGATAAAGAGAAGGATTTATAGTAGTGCTGGAGGTGGATATTGATGATGTTAGCTGGTAGACAGTTATTGTTAGAAGAACTTTCTTCAGAGTTACAGGATAAATTGGATCATTTGAAAGAGAATCGAGACGTCGTTTGTGTACAAGGGGTAAGTAAGAAATCTTCAAAATATATGTGCCAGCGCTGCGGAAATATAGAGCAGAGACTATTTGCATCGTTTCTATGCAAAAGGTGCAGTAAAGTATGCACGTATTGCCGGAAGTGCATAACGATGGGCAGGATAAGTGAATGTGCTGTACTTGTTCGCGGGATTGCTGAAATAAGCGGAGAAAATTATTTGAATCCGTTACAGTGGGAAGGCGTTTTGTCTGCTGGTCAGGAGTTAGCGGCGCAAAGTGTCGTTGACGCTGTTAAGCAGAAAGAATCATTTTTTATTTGGGCGGTGTGCGGGGCTGGAAAAACAGAAATGTTGTTTCGCGGAATTGCAGAGGCACTACAAAAGGGAGAGAGAGTTTGTATTGCAACGCCGAGAACGGACGTTGTACTTGAATTAGCACCAAGATTACAAGAAGTGTTTCCAAATATAAATGTAGCTGCTTTATACGGAGGGAGTTTAGACCGAGAAAAAGATGCGGCGTTAATCGTTGCAACTACACATCAATTGTTACGTTATTATAGGGCGTTCCATGTCATGATTGTAGATGAGATAGATGCTTTTCCGTATCATGCGGATAAGATGTTGCATTATGCAGTAAACGAAGCGATGAAAGAGGAGGCAGCACGTATTTATTTAACTGCAACTCCAGATGAAAAGTGGAAGCGTAAATTGCGGAATGGTAAGCAAAAAGGGGTTATTATTTCAGGACGTTATCATCGTCATCCATTGCCAGTCCCGATATTTCGGTGGTGCGGAAATTGGAAAAAGGGTCTTATGCGTAAAAAAATTCCTCGTGCTTTATTACAATGGTTAAATATGTACTTATCTAAACGATACCCCATTTTTCTATTTGTTCCTCATGTGCGATATGTAGAAGAAATTAGTCAGTTATTAAAATCATTAAACAATCAAATTGACGGTGTGCATGCAGAAGATCCGGCGAGAAAAGAGAAGGTAGCAGCTTTCAGAAAGGGAGAAATCCCTTTATTAGTTACAACGACAATTTTGGAACGAGGAGTAACTGTGAAAAAATTACAAGTGGCAGTTTTAGGAGCTGAGGAAGAAATATTTTCAGAAAGTGCTCTCGTTCAAATTGCAGGGCGTGCTGGCAGAAGCTCTGATGAACCGCATGGAGATGTCATCTATTTTCATTATGGAAAGACAGAGGCGATGGTGCGTGCGAAAAAACATATTCAAAGTATGAATAAGAATGCTAAAGAACAAGGATTGATAGATTGATGCATTGTCTACTTTGTGATGAGTATATTTCGTATGCGATTAGTTGGTACACTTTTTTTGTTAAGCTTCATAAAAAGTATATATGTGATAGATGTGAACAAAAACTTTCCTATATTATAGGGGATATTTGCAAGGAGTGTGGCCGACCGCTAGAACTTGTACCAGCTGAATATAAAAACGGGGATATTTGCATGGACTGCATAAGGTGGACGAACGAGCAGAGGTTTCCGCCGCTCATAAATCGTTCGTTGTATGTGTATGATGAAGGGATGAAAGAAATATTAGCACAGTTTAAATTTCGAGGAGATGCTGAATTAGTGCATATTTTTCATCAGCCTTTTCGAAGTCTTTTTCAAAAATATTTTGCGAATGTTTCAGTTGCCATTCCGGTCCCTCTTAGTGAAGAGCGGGAATACGAGCGTGGTTTTAATCAAGCGGAGTTACTAGCTTCTTGTTTGCCTATCAAAATGTTTTGTACATCATTAAGAAGAATAGAAACAGAAAAACAAAGTAAGAAGAAACGTAAAGAAAGGATATCGGGGGTTAATCCTTTTTATTTTCAGGGAGAAGAGATGTTTCATGAGCAACATGTTTTAATCGTGGATGATGTGTATACGACAGGAATTACTGTTAGGCAAATTGGAAGCCTTTTGTATGATCGAGGAGCGAGAGAAGTTTCTTGTTTGACGCTTTGTAGAGGTTAATATGTGAATGTCGAAAGGAATAATAAAAAGACGACAGATCTTCTTTGACTTACAGTCTTGTCATTCGTTATAGTCAAAATATGGGGCGGATGCCCTGATTTTAAGAGTGAAGGGAATGGAATGAACATGCAAGGACGAGTAAAGTGGTTCAATGCAGAAAAGGGATTTGGGTTTATTGAGCGTGAAGATGGTGATGATGTGTTTGTTCATTTTTCTGCTATTCAACAAGAGGGGTATAAGTCGTTAGAAGAAGGTCAACAAGTGGAGTTTGATATTGTTGATGGAGCACGTGGACCACAAGCGGCTAATGTTGTGAAACTGTAAAAATTAAGTTTTTGGAAAAGATAGAGCTGTATTTTTAGCAGCATTATATAGATGGTGAAAGCTCTTGCTCGTACCAAGGGCTTTTTTGTTGTGAGGAAGTTGTCAAAAAGTTGTTTCTTTTCTGTAACCAATTGTCCACAGTTACATTCGTTATTCACGATGTTAATAGGATAAAATAAAGATAGAAACGATGCATCTTTTCATTTCAACAAAAAACGATAAAAAAATCGCAATTCCACTAATTTTTTTAAAAAAGTTAGAAGGAGTTTTTAAGCCAATGTCGAAATTATAGTACATAGGCTTGAAAGGAGGAATTCATCTATGAAATTCAACATTCGTGGTGAAAATATTGAAGTAACTCCAGCATTAGGGGAATATGTAGAAAAAAAACTAAGTAAATTAGAGCGTTATTTTGATACATTCCCAGAGATTAAAGTTAATTTAAAGGTATACTCTGACAAGCAACGTATCGAGGTGACAATTCCATTTACAGATTTATTACTTCGTGCAGAAGAAACAAATAGCGATATGTACGCTGCGATTGATTTAGTAGTTGATAAAATTGAGCGACAAATTCGTAAACATAAAACAAAAGTAAACCGTAAATTACGTGAAAAGGGTTCTGTGAAAACTAACTTTATCCTTCCAGAAGCAGTAGCTGTTCTGGATGCGGTAGAAGAGGATGAATTAGAACTTGTACGTACAAAACGATTCGATTTAAAACCGATGGACGTTGAAGAAGCGATCTTACAAATGGATATGCTAGGACATAGTTTCTTCGTCTTCACAAATGCTGATACAAATGAAACTAATGTTGTATATGGCCGTAAAGACGGGAAATATGGTTTAATCGAAACTAAATAATAATTCGAAAGCGCAGCCAGAAGAGGCTGCGCTTTTATATATATTTCTTTTATATATATTTCTTTTTTATATATTTTTATTTTTGTATTTCGTAATGGGATTTAGAAGTCATGTCTTGTTACTGTAAATTGTATTACAATTCCAAAAGGATCTCGAACAATGGCATAACCAGGGCTGAAGGAGTTTTGTTCAAAAGGTGTTAAAATATGAACTTCTTCATGTTTAATTAGATTATGATAGAGTGCTTCAATGGCCTGGAAATCTTTAGATTGAATGCATAATGATGAGCTATTACTTAATTGCCAAGGGCGTGTGGAATCCACTGCCTGTTCTGCAATCATAATTTTATTAGTGCCAATTTGTAAAACAGAATGGGTAATATAATGTTCTTGGCTTTCTTTATACGTGAAATTCGGATCTATTTCTTTCATTTCTTTATAATTCTTTTTAAATAAAACTTTTGCGTCTAAATACTGTTCGTAAAATGCAATTGCTTTAGCACCTTGCCCATTTAATGATAAAAAAGGGATTACTTCAAAGTTCATTGTATTGCCTCCTTCATATATGTTTACACTTATTACTATACAAATATAAGGTGCCAACATACGACACCTATAGGGAGAATTTATGAAAAAAGTTGAACGTTTAAATCAGATGCTACGTTTTATTAATCAAAAACAAATATTCACATTGAAAGATTTAATGGATGAATTTCAAATTTCAAAAAGGACAGCTTTACGTGATATTGCATCATTAGAGGAAATGGGTGTACCTCTTTTTGCAGAGTATGGTCGGTATGGAGGGTATCGTTTAATAAAAACGATGACATTACCACCGATTTCATTTACAAATCATGAAGTTTTTGCACTTTATTTTGCAATGCAAGCACTAAGTAGTTTTGTAAGTATTCCTTTTCAAATCTCGTTTCGTTCCATTAATAAGAAATTTTTAGATAGTGTTTCGTCAAAACAGCGTGAGCAAATTGAAAACTTGCAAAAAAGAGTGTCCTTTTTTCATTTGGAACAAGCACATGAATGTGGTTATCTAGAAGAGATTTTGTTAGCTGCTGTTCAAAATAGGGCTTTAACTATAAACTATGTAACGCCGAAACAAACAACAATGCGCCGTATTCAGCCGATTTCGATTTATGCAATGAAAGGTTATTGGTATTGCCAGGCTTACGATGTAGATAAATCGGCTTATCGAGTGTTTCGCTGTGATCGTATTCGGTCGTTAGAAATGGTAGGTGCTCAGGATAGTCTGGATTTGGAAAACATAAATATACATAACGCACATAGTCTTTGGAAGGCAACTGAACAAGCTATTCAATTTAAATGCTCAATTACTGCGAGGGGGATAGAGATATTCAAGCAACAACAATATCCTTCGATGAAATTATGGGAAGAACACGAAGATACATACTTAATAGGAACATATGAGCCTGCTGAAATCAACTTTATCATCTCGTATCTAGCTAGTTTTGGTAAAACTATAAAAATAATTGAGCCATCTTCTTTAAAAGAGAACTTGAAAGAATACTACTTAGATTTAATACAAAATTTGTAATATGAATTTGAAATATTAGTTTGTTGGAACAAATTAAATGAAAAATTTTTCTGAATCTAAGGCTCGACATTTGGACGATTGTTGTCATAGTTACAAGACAAGTGTTACAATTATCATTAGGTTTATACATTTTAGGTTTTTTAATTAGGAGAAAAATTGGCATAACATAAATTTGATTTTTATAACGACTGATTGTAAAGAGAAAAAGAAAGCAATCGGAAGTTTTATTTTAATAAAAGAGGAGCGTATTTCCTATGATCGGTATTTTAAAAAAGGTATTTGATGTCAACCAACGCCAAATTAAACGTATGCAGAAGACAGTGGAGCAAATTGATGCATTAGAATCATCTATTAAGCCACTAACTGATGAACAATTAAAAGGAAAGACGATTGAATTTAAAGAACGTCTAACAAAAGGTGAGACAGTAGATGATCTACTCCCTGAAGCTTTTGCGGTTGTTCGTGAAGCAGCAAATCGTGTTCTTGGAATGCGTCCATATGGCGTACAGCTAATGGGTGGTATCGCCTTACATGAAGGAAATATCTCTGAGATGAAAACAGGTGAAGGTAAAACGTTAACATCTACTTTACCTGTATATTTAAACGCATTAACAGGAAAAGGTGTTCACGTTGTTACAGTCAATGAATACTTAGCACAACGTGATGCAAATGAAATGGGACAACTTCATGAGTTCCTTGGCCTAACTGTAGGGATTAACTTAAATAGTATGTCACGTGAAGAGAAAAAAGCTGCTTATGCTGCTGATATTACGTATAGCACAAATAACGAGCTTGGATTCGATTACTTACGTGACAACATGGTGTTATATAGAGAGCAGTGCGTTCAGCGTCCACTTAATTTTGCTATCATCGATGAAGTCGATTCCATTTTAGTCGATGAAGCACGTACGCCGCTTATTATTTCTGGGCAAGCTCAAAAATCAACAGAGCTATACATGTTTGCAAATGCATTCGTTCGTACATTAGAAAATGAAAAAGAATATTCATTTGATGTGAAAACGAAAAATGTAATGTTAACTGAAGATGGTATTACGAAAGCAGAGAAAGCTTTCCATATTGAAAACTTATTTGATTTAAAACATGTAGCACTTCTTCACCATATTAATCAGGGGCTTCGTGCACATGTTGTTATGCACCTTGATACAGATTATGTTGTACAAGAAGGCGAAATCGTAATCGTAGACCAATTCACTGGTCGTCTTATGAAAGGTCGTCGTTATAGCGAAGGTTTACACCAAGCTATTGAAGCAAAAGAAGGCGTAGAAATTCAAAATGAAAGTATGACGCTTGCAACAATTACGTTCCAGAACTACTTCCGTATGTACGAAAAATTATCGGGTATGACTGGTACAGCGAAAACGGAAGAAGAAGAATTCCGTAGTATTTACAATATGAATGTTATCGTAATTCCAACGAATAAAGATATTATTCGTGATGACCGTGCTGATTTAATCTTCAAATCAATGGAAGGTAAATTCAATGCAGTTGTTGAGGATATTGTAAATCGTCATAAGCAAGGGCAACCTATTCTTGTTGGTACAGTTGCAATTGAAACATCAGAGCTTATTTCAAAAATGTTAACACGTAAAGGTGTACGTCATAATATCTTAAACGCAAAAAACCATGCGCGTGAAGCAGATATCATTGCAGAAGCTGGTATGAAAGGCGCTGTAACAATTGCGACGAATATGGCTGGTCGTGGTACGGATATTAAGTTAGGCGACGATATTAGAAATGTTGGCCTAGCAGTTATCGGTACAGAGCGTCACGAAAGTCGTCGTATTGATAATCAGTTACGTGGTCGTTCTGGTCGTCAAGGAGACCCTGGTGTAACACAGTTCTACTTATCAATGGAAGATGAACTAATGCGCCGCTTCGGTTCTGACAATATGAAAGCGATGATGGATCGCCTTGGTATGGATGATTCACAGCCAATCGAAAGTAAAATGGTTTCTCGTGCGGTAGAATCTGCACAAAAACGTGTAGAAGGAAATAACTATGATGCACGTAAACAGCTATTGCAATACGACGATGTACTCCGTCAACAACGTGAAGTAATTTATAAACAGCGTCAAGAAGTAATGGATTCAGAGAACTTACGCAGCATTATTGAAGGTATGATGAAATCTACGATAGAACGTGCTGTTGCACTTCATACGCAAGAAGAAATCGAAGAAGATTGGAGCATTAAAGGTCTTGTCGATTACTTAAATACAAACCTTCTTGAAGAAGGAGATGTAAAAGAAGAAGAGTTACGTCGCCTTGCTCCAGAAGAAATGAGCGAATCAATTATCGCGAAATTGTTAGAGCGTTATAATGAAAGAGAGAAGCTTCTACCTGAAGAGCAGACGCGTGAATTCGAAAAGGTTGTTGTATTCCGTGTTGTAGATACGAAATGGACAGATCATATCGATGCAATGGATCACCTTCGTGAAGGTATTCATTTACGTGCTTACGGACAAATTGATCCACTTCGTGAATACCAAATGGAAGGATTCGCAATGTTCGAGTCGATGATCGCTTCTATTGAAGAGGAAATCTCTCGTTACATTATGAAAGCTGAAATTGAGCAAAACTTAGAGCGTCAAGAAGTTGTTCAAGGTGAAGCTGTTCATCCATCAAGTGATGGTGAAGACGCGAAGAAAAAACCGGTTGTAAAAGGTGACCAAATGGGACGCAACGATTTATGTAAATGCGGTAGTGGCAAGAAATATAAAAACTGTTGTGGCATTGGGCAGTAATAGGGAACTGTAGTTCAGTCTGCTTTGCAAACTTTTACATCAAAAATGTATAATGAAAAGGTTTAAACTCTCTCCGTAATAAGCGGAGAGAGTTTCCCTTGTTTTCATATGAAAGTAACAGCAATTACATAGAGGTGAAGGAAATGGAATTAGTAGAAATTAGGCAAGAATTAGAGAAAATGGCTAAGAGATTAGCGGCTTTTAGGGGGTCTCTTTGACCTCCCTACTAAGGAAAAACAAATTGCAGAATTAGAAGAAACGATGATGGGCGCTGGATTTTGGGATGACCAACAAGGCGCACAAGCTGTAATTAATGAAGCGAATGCGCTGAAAGATATGGTTGGAAGGTTCCGTCAGTTAGATGAGACGTTCGAAAACTTAGAAATGACGCATGACCTACTTAAAGAAGAGTATGATGAAGATTTACATGAGGAATTAGAATCTGAAGTGAAAACTTTAATTCAAGAAATGAATGAGTACGAGCTTCAGTTACTATTAAGCGATCCTTATGATAAAAATAACGCTATTTTAGAATTACACCCAGGTGCAGGTGGAACAGAGTCACAAGACTGGGGTTCTATGTTATTACGTATGTACACACGCTGGGCTGAGAAACGTGGGTTTAAAGTAGAAACGGTTGACTACTTACCGGGCGATGAAGCTGGTATTAAGAGTGTTACATTATTAATTAAAGGTCATAACGCTTACGGTTACTTGAAAGCGGAGAAAGGTGTACATCGTCTTGTACGTATTTCACCGTTCGATTCTTCAGGTCGTCGTCATACATCGTTCGTATCTTGTGAAGTTGTACCTGAATTCAATGATGAAGTTGAAATTGAAGTGCGTACAGAAGATTTGAAAATAGATACGTATCGTGCAAGTGGGGCAGGCGGACAGCATGTTAATACGACAGATTCAGCAGTTCGTATAACGCATCTACCAACAAATACGGTTGTGACATGTCAGTCAGAGCGTTCTCAAATTAAAAACCGTGAACATGCGATGAAAATGCTGAAAGCGAAATTATATCAAAAGAAATTAGAAGAACAACAAGCACAATTAGATGAGATTCGCGGAGAGCAAAAAGAAATTGGATGGGGCAGCCAAATCCGTTCTTACGTATTCCATCCGTATTCTCTTGTGAAAGACCATCGTACAAATACAGAAGTTGGTAACGTACAAGCAGTTATGGATGGGGAAATTAATCCGTTTATTGATGCGTATTTACGTTCTCGTATTTAATAAGAGAAAAAGCCAACAGAATTGTTGGCACATGTTGAGGTCCAAGAGGATATAAAGAGGCTTATCTTATTTATATTGATGAAATAAAGAGGAAGAGAAGTTGGAGGCGACAACTTCTCTTTTTGATGAGATTACATGTAGAATACAATGCCGTATATTGTTTTGTAAAAAGTAGAGAATAGTAAAACAGAGCGATAATAGGGTAGGGCTTTATATAGGGATTCTCATTTTTGGTTTGGAGAAAAAGGCTCTTTATAGAACTTTTTAAGGTGTTCACAGAATTGAAACAATTTATGAAAGCTTATTTTATTAGGCTTCTCACTATATTTGTGAAAAATATGAAATATACCTTAGTTTTTCTATATAAAGATAATGCTTATAATGAATACTGAATGTGTTATGAAAACTATTGCCTAGTTATGAATGAAAAGAATATCAACAATGGGGAGCGATGGAAGTGAAAAAGAAATTGTTGGCTATTGCGTTAGGGACATCAGTCGTTTTTGCTTTAGGAGCATGTGGAAATAAAGAAGAGAGTAAACCATCAAAACAATCTGCAAGCACAGATAGCGCAGAACAAATTTACCAAAAAAGTTGTATAGGTTGTCATGCTAAAGATTTATCAGGAGCAACTGGACCAGATTTACGAAAAGTAGGACAGAAATACGACGCAGCAGAGATTGAAAAGGTTATTGAAAAAGGTCGCGGTTCAATGTCACCAGGAATTATTCAAGGTGAAGATGCGAAAAAAGTAGCTGAATGGTTAGCGGAGCATAAATAAGAAACGTAACTAATAAACGAGCTGATTGTATAACTTGACCGAAAAGTGCTTCGAGTTAAGTAATTACATGAGCTCGTTTACCTTTTGTTGGGATGTAACATAACTGTAACAAAATTGTATCCGAACTGGAAACCGATTGATGTTACAATGGGGTTTGTAGAATTTTGATGAAATATATTACATAGAGTAGCGTTGCTAATAAAAAGCATGTATGGAAGCTACCTTCAACAAGAATGGTCGAGCGAAAATAAAGGTTTTTCTTTTATTTTCAAATGTACAGAAAAGTATTTCGAAAAAAATCATTAAGTATTGGGTGATAAATAATGATAAAAATGACGAATGTTTATAAGGAGTACCCAAATGGTATGAAAGCCATTGCTGGTCTCACAGTTAACATTAAACAAGGTGAATTTGTATACGTAGTTGGACCGAGTGGAGCCGGAAAATCTACATTTATTAAAATGATGTATCGTGAAGAGAAGCCATCTACAGGATCAATTAATGTAAATGGACTTGTAATTGAAACATTAGCAGAAAGAGATGTTCCATATTTCCGTCGTCAATTAGGCGTAATTTTCCAAGATTTTAAATTGCTACCTAAATTAACGGTATATGAGAATGTTGCGTTTGCTTTAGAAGTAATTGAAGAAGAACGAGATGCGATTCGTGAACGTGTTACAGAAGTGTTAGGTCTTGTAGGTCTAGATGATCGTGCAGATGCACTTCCAGGCGAACTTTCAGGCGGAGAGCAACAACGTGTGGCGATTGCAAGAGCGATTGTAAATAGACCAAAGGTTGTAATTGCTGATGAGCCAACAGGTAACTTAGATATTGAAACAGCGCTTGATATTATGAGTATTTTTAAACGTATTAATGAGCGTGGTACAACGATTGTTATGGCGACACATAACGCAGATATCGTAAATACAATTCGTCATCGTGTAATTGCAATTGAAGGCGGAAAAATTGTTCGAGATGAGATTGAGGGAGGATACGGATATGAAGGCTAAAACCCTTAGTCGACATTTGCGAGAAGGTGTGAAAAATCTATCCCGTAACGGATGGATGACATTTGCTTCTGTAAGTGCAGTAACAGTTACGTTATTACTTGTAGGTGTCTTTTTGGCAGCGATTATGAATATGAACCATTTTGCGACGAAAGTAGAGCAAGATGTAGAAATTCGTGTGCATATTGATCCGGCAGCAAAAGAAGCTGATCAAAAGAAATTAGAAGAAGATATGAGTAAAATTGCGAAAGTAGATTCTATTAAATATTCTTCTAAAGAAGAAGAGTTGAAACGTTTAATTAAAAGCTTAGGCGATAGTGGAAAAACGTTCGAGTTATTTGAGCAAGATAATCCACTGAAAGATGTATTTGTTGTAAAGGCGAAAGAACCAACAGATACAGCGGCTATTGCGAAAAAGATTGAGAAAATGCAGTTTGTAAGTATTGTTCAATACGGTAAAGGTCAAGTTGAAAAATTATTTGATACTGTAAAAACTGGTCGTAACATCGGGATTGCGTTAATTGCTGGTCTTCTATTCACAGCGATGTTCTTAATCTCTAACACAATTAAAATTACAATTTATGCTCGTAGTACTGAGATTGAAATTATGAAACTTGTTGGTGCAACAAACTGGTTTATTCGTTGGCCGTTCTTGTTAGAGGGATTATTCCTAGGAGTATTAGGATCAATTATTCCAATTGGCCTAATTTTAGTTATATATAATTCATTGCAAGGTGTGTTTAATGAAAAACTTGGCGGAACAATTTTCGAGCTTCTACCATACAACCCATTCGTATTCCAATTAGCTGGTTTATTAGTGTTAATCGGTGCATTAATCGGTATGTGGGGAAGTGTAATGTCAATTCGTCGCTTCTTAAAAGTATAAAAAGTTGCAAACATAATTCGTACAAGCTTATCATATAGTAGAAATAGGTAAAGGCATCACACATCGTGTGATGCCTTTTGCTACACCACCTGTGTGTTCTGGAAAGGGGAATTCCGCATTGAAACGTAGAGTTGCAATTATTGGAATGGTTGTTGCATTTTTAATTGGTGCTGGCGGGATGTTTGGTGGTATGTACTGGCTTGGGATAAACCCAGCATATGTAACGCAAACAGTATCGAATGGTAATGCTGGCACAGCGCAAGGGAATTTGGCAAAGATTAATGAGGCGTATGCACTAATTGATTCACGTTATGTGGAAGACGTGAAAGACGACAAATTAGTCGAAGGTGCGATACAGGGAATGTTGTCTACGCTGAAGGACCCTTATTCCACGTATATGGATAAAGAAACGGCAAAACAGTTTAGTCAGTCGCTAGATCCTGAACTTGAAGGGATTGGAGCTGAAGTAAACAAGACGGACGGTAAGCTTATTATCGTATCGCCAATTAAAGGTTCACCAGCAGAAAAGATAGGAATTAAACCGAATGACCAAATTTTATCTGTAGATGGAAATAGTGTGAAAGATTTATCACGTGAAGAAGCAGTATTAAAAATTCGTGGTAAAAAAGGAACGACTGTTGCAATTGAAATTAAGCGCGCAGGAGTGGCTGATCCGATAGAATTTAAAATTAAGCGAGAAAAGATTCCGATTTTCACTGTATTTAGTTCCGTAAAGCAAGAGAGCGGAAAAGACATCGGTTATATGCAAATTACTTCTTTTGCTGAAAATACTGCGAAAGAATTTAAGGATCAGTTAAAAGAGTTAGAGAAGAAACATATAACAGGCTTAGTTATTGACGTACGTGGCAATCCTGGTGGCTATTTAAATAGTGTAGAAGACATACTAGGAGACATCATGACAGATAAAAAGCCAATGCTACAAGTAGAACAGCGAAATGGTGAGAAGAAGAAATTCTCTACGGAACTGAAAGAAAGAAAGCCATATCCAATTTCAGTATTAATTGATAATGGAAGTGCTTCTGCTTCAGAGATTTTAGCGGGTGCGCTGAAAGAGGGAGAAGGATACGATTTAATTGGTGAAAAAACGTTTGGTAAAGGTACTGTCCAACAAGCTGTTCCATTTAAAGATGGTAGCAATATTAAATTAACAATGTTTAAATGGTTAACACCAGATGGCAATTGGATTCATAAAAAAGGAATCGCGCCAACTGTAGAAGTGAAGCAACCTGATTATTATCATGCGACACCAATTCAAATTGAAAAGACACTTTCATACAATTCAAATGATGTACAAGTAAAACATGCGCAAGAAATGCTTAAGAGCTTAGGCTATGTACCAGGACGTGAAGATGGGTACTTTAGCAAAGAGACAGAATCAGCACTAAAAGCATTCCAAAATGCGAATGAGATGGAAGCAACAGGACAACTCGATAAAAAGACAGCTGAAGCGCTTCAAACTAAAATTATTGAAAAAATCCGTTCTGGAGAAAATGATTTACAATTACAGACGGCATTGAAATTAATAGCGAAATAAGAAAGAATACAGGCACTTTGATGCCTGTATTTTTTATGTGTTAAACAAACATTTCTTTAGTTATGATAAGATAAAAAGAAAAAATGATATAAATGGTGGTGAATGAATTCGTGGAGGCATGGCTTTTTGAAATACTACGAGCAGTTGGACGTTTTTTCTTACACCCTGCTGTCTATGTATTTTTAATTAGTAGTATCTTCGTTGGATACTTACGTATATTACGAGAACGAAAAGATTTTTCTTTTAAAGTATATGATATTTGGTTTGAACTACGAACAACTCTATTTGCAGGTATTGGGTACGGATTAATCGTATCTATTATTACGATTGGACTCGGGCTAGTTGTTTCAAAAGCGAGTTTATGGGCAATTTTACTTTGGACGTTATTATTTGGATTAACTGCTATGTATCGATATTTATCTGTAGCTTATACTTTCGGAATCGCTATTGCACTCTTGTTGTTATCGTCTAAGATGCCAGTTTCCTTCTTACAGCTTGGAGAAGGTGAAGAGGGTACGATTGTATCCCTTGCTATTTTACTAGGCGTTATGCTCGTTGTAGAGGGGTTATTAATCTCTAAAAATGCGGTTCGCTATTCTACGCCAAAAATTAACAAAGGTAAGCGTGGGCTACGAATTGGACTACATGAATCAAATCGTCTATGGCTTGTACCAGTATTTATTCTTATACCAGGAGATGCGGTGACAGGATTTATTTCTTGGTGGCCTGTCGTTTCAATAGGTTCGACTACATACTCTTTATTCCTCGTACCATTTCTAATTGGATTTATGAGAAAAGTTAGAAGTTATGAGCCGACGGAAGCTTTATTATTTACAGGAAGACGTGTCTATGGATTAGCGGGGCTCGTACTCGTTTTAGGTATCGCAAGTTACTGGTGGCACGTACTCGCAATTATCGCGATGGGAGTCGCAATGCTTGGACGCTTTACAATCTCGATGCAAGAGAAAATTGCAGACGAGAAAAGACCAGCATACTTTGCCGCACGTAATGATGGACTTGTTGTGTTAGATACAATTCCTAATACAATTGGGGCAGAGATGAATTTAAAGCCTGGAGAAGTTATTACGAAAGTAAATGGAGTCATTCCAAGAAGTACCGAAGAGTTTTATGACGCGCTTCAAACGAAGACGACAGGGGCGTTTTGTAAATTAGAAGTAGTAGATACAAATGGTGAGCTTCGTCTTGCTCAAACGGCGTTATATGCTGGGGGACATCATGAATTAGGTGTTGTGTTTGTCCAGCAAGAGCATGAGTGGGATTCGGAAGCGATGTAAAATAAAATGGAAACCTTCATCAAACACAGATGAAGGTTTTTTTAGTTTCATAGACGGATAACTTGAACAATTATTTGATAATGGTTATCATTTAGGGAGTCTTTTAATTTGGAAAAGGGAGGAAAGATATGTTACGTAAATTTTTTTCTTACTATAAACCGTATAAAGGTTTATTCATACTTGATTTTTCCTGTGCAGTTATCGCAGGCTTACTCGAACTTGGTTTCCCGCTTATCGTAAATCAATTTATTGATAAGTTATTACCAGGACAAAACTGGACGCTTATTTTATGGGCTTGTTTCGGTTTATTCGCAGTTTATGTGTTAAATGCAGGTTTGCAATATGTCGTTACATATTGGGGGCATATGCTTGGTATTAACATTGAAACAGATATGAGACAGAAATTATTTGATCACATTCAAAAGCTATCATTCAGATTTTTTGATAATAATAAAACAGGTCATTTAATTTCACGTCTTACAAACGATTTAATGGAAATTGGGGAAATTGCTCACCACGGACCAGAAGATTTATTCATTGCCATTATGACTTTAGTCGGAGCATTTTCATTTATGATGATGATTAACTGGAAGTTAGCACTTCTAACATTCTTCGTAATCCCGTTCTTATTATGGTTGGCACTTTACTTCAACAAAAAAATGACAGGTACGTTTAGACGTTTATTCTCAGACGTTGCTGATTTCAATGCATGTATTGAGAACAATGTTGGTGGTATCCGCGTTGTACAAGCATTCGGAAATGAAAAGTTTGAGAAAGAGCAATTTGCTGTAAACAATGCTCGTTTCCGTACAACAAAATTAATGGCGTATAAAATTATGGCGTTAAATTCATCTATTAGTTATATGCTGATGCGTCTTGTAACACTCTTTGTATTAATATGTGGTACATGGTTCGTACTGCAAGGTGAATTAACGTACGGTGGATTTATTGGATTCGTTTTGTTAACGAACATTTTCTTCCGCCCAATTGAAAAAATTAATGCGGTTATTGAAAGTTATCCGAAAGGAATCGCTGGTTTTAAAAGATATGTAGAACTTCTGGAAACAGAGCCGGATATTGTAGATTCTAAAGATGCAATAGAAGTTAAACATGTACACGGCGATATTCAATACAATAACATCACGTTCGGATATGAAAATAAAGAGCCGATTTTAAACGGTATTAGTTTGAAAATACATGCAGGTGAAACAGTTGCTTTCGTTGGACCATCAGGGGCAGGGAAAACAACACTATGTAGTTTATTACCGCGTTTTTATGAACACTCATCTGGATCGATTCAAATTGATGGCATTGACACGAAAGAGATGACGTTATCGTCACTTCGTAAGCAAATCGGAATTGTGCAGCAAGATGTTTTCTTATTCTCAGGAACAATTCGTGAAAATATCGCTTACGGAAACTTAAAAGCTTCAGAATCTGAAATTTGGCAGGCGGTAAAACGTGCCCAGTTGGAGGACTTAATTTACTCGCAACCAGACGGTTTAGATACAGTTATTGGTGAGCGTGGTGTGAAACTTTCAGGAGGACAAAAGCAGCGCTTAGCAATTGCCCGTATGTTCTTGAAAAACCCACCAATTTTAATTTTAGATGAAGCAACTTCTGCGCTAGACACAGAGACGGAACTTGCTATCCAAAAATCACTTGCTGAACTATCTGTCGGTCGTACAACGTTAGTTATCGCTCACAGGCTAGCAACTATTAAAAATGCGGATCGCATCGTCGTTGTAAATAAAGATGGTATTGCAGAACAAGGTTCACATGCTGAATTAATTGAGCGTGGCGGAGGGTATAGTAGGTTATACGAAGCACAGTTTAGTTCGTAAATATAATTTCTGCTGAATTAGTGCACCATAAGTAAGTGGAAATCTTATATGGGAGGCTATAAAGCATGATTGTAACAACAACTTCTACAATTCAAGGAAAAGAGATTACTGACTATATTGATATCGTCAATGGCGAAGCAATTATGGGGGCGAATATCGTGCGTGACCTTTTCGCTTCTGTCCGCGACGTGGTCGGTGGCCGTGCAGGCGCTTACGAAAGTAAATTGAAAGAAGCACGCGACATTGCAATGGAAGAGATGAAAACTCTCGCAAGACAAAAAAATGCGAACGCGATTGTTGGTATCGACGTGGACTACGAAGTAGTTCGCGAAGGGATGCTAATGGTTGCGGTGAGTGGGACTGCTGTTCGTATATAAAGTGAAACTTTAATTAGTGGGGGTTTTGTTCATCCCCCACTGATTATTAGTTGAACCAATCGGGCGTTTACGGGCAGTTGATCTCCCACCTAACTTCTTTGCTCAAGCAGAATTTTGAGGTGGGAGTCTTACTGCCCACAAATAGCGGGATAAAGTGAAAAGCCGTGCTGGTGCACGGCTTTTTTGTTGTTATTGATGCTGTTATCGTGTTTAAGTCGATATTCTATGTCGAAGCCTCGATATTTCTTGGGAAATGCGGAAGATCCCGTCGATATATAGGGAAGACATTAGAGCGCTTCTTTACATTTTTGAATTTGAACTAATAATTTTTCGTATTCTTGTTCGAGAAATGTGATGTCATCGTGAGGATTTGGTATAGAAATCCGGCTGATGATTTCTGTTAATTTTGTTTGTAACCGTAATAATTCTTGTTCAGTAATATTTACAGAAGCTTGAGTTGTTCTTTTTGTGTATTGCTCGTAATTGCCGTGGAATATTCTAGGCTCTCTCTCATCTACTTTTAGAATATGGTCTGCAACAGAACGAATAAAGGCGCGGTCATGGCTAATGAAAAGTATGGTGCCAGGATACTCTTGTAACATGCTTTCTAATTCTTCTTGAGTTGCTAAGTCTAAATAGTTTGTCGGTTCATCGAGCAGAAGCATATTATAGTTTCCTAAAAATACTTTTGCAAGTGCAACCTTCATTCGTTCACCGCCACTTAAGACGTGCACAGGTTTATGAACATCTTCACGGCGGAATAGGAGCCGTGCAAGTATTGTTCGCACGAACGACTCCGTATAGTTTGTTTCTTCTAGAACATTTTCTAAAATTGTTTTATCTGTTTTTAAAATTGATAGTGTTTGTTCAAAGTATCCAATTTTACAGCTTTTCGAAAGCTGAATGCCGCGCTCGTTTGTGAGAAGCATATTGAACAAAGTTGTTTTTCCATTTCCGTTTGCGCCTAAAATAGCAAGCTTTGCACCAGGGGAAATAGTTCCATTCATATTTTTAAATAGTGTGCGGTCACCTATTTTCTTTGTTGCTTTATTAAGCTGTACCACCACTTTACTATGAATAGGTGTATGGTATTGCACGTCAAAATGAGCTTGAGAAAGATCCTTTGGCTTTTCTTTCTTTTCTAATTTTTCGCGACGTGTCTCTAATGCTTTCGCTGCTTTGCTAACATTTTCTTGGCCATGTGCCCCACTTAATTTATAAAGTTTAGATTCAGATGAACTGAACCGCGTTGGGACTTTTGTCATGCTAGAAGCACGTTGCTTTCTTTGTAAAATTGATTGCTCTAAACGATTTTTTTCTTGTACATATTGCTCATATTCCGCTTGCTTTTGTATTCGCTCACGTTCTTTTTGTTTTCGATAGTTTGAATAATTCCCTTTATATTCTTGAATAGTACCGTCTTCAATTTCGATGATTTTGGTACATATGGTATCTAGAAAATCACGATCATGCGATATTAAAACAAGTGCACCGTTATAAGATAAAAGTGCCTTTTCTAATTGCTCTGTACCGAACATATCTAAGTGACTTGTTGGCTCATCAGCAAATAGAATGCCTGCATCTTGTTCGAGAGCATGAGCAATCTTTAGGCGCATTCGTTCGCCGCCGCTCATTGAATCTGCAACGTTTGAAATATTCCATTTTCCTTTTGTAAGAGAAGAAGCGGTTTCCGGCAGTTCCTCGCTAAGCTGAGGAATGATAGCGATAGAACTATGGTGAGTTACTATACCTTGGTCAGCTTCTATTTCTTTACTTAATATTTGTAATAACGTAGATTTTCCAGCTCCGTTGACTCCAACAATTCCTATGCGATCGTGTGCGTGAATTTCTAGTGATGGTAACGTAAATATGGTACGATCACCAAAGCTCTTTTCAATATTACGTGCGAATAAAATAGTCATAAAAAAACCTCCCTAGTTTCACTAGAGAGGATAAACGTCGCCCTTCAATGTAAAAATCGTACATTAATAAACGATTTTTACATGATCGTCTCGAAAGAAAGTATCGACAAATGGACAGACTAATCCCCTGCTAGTTTTCATCATTTTTGTTCACTATTTGTGATGGATGAAATAAATAAGAGAATTAGAACTTCATTGGTCAAAGTACCTTCCTTTCATAATATTATTTTTATTGTATGCGCATACAAATGGGTTTGTCAAACTTATTTCTGTTTGTGATTTTTGAATTCGCTATTATACAGTTGTGCCTTTGTGAGTGCTTCAGCATCATTTTTGATTTCATCTAATCCGTTCGCATCCCCGATAATATACCCTTCAAATGATGAACCAACAAAATCAAAGATATATTGAAACTGGGCGATAAGTGGTAATGCTTTCAGTTTCGGATTGTCTCCGCCAACGATGACGACGTACATTTTTTTGCCTTTCATTTTCTCTTTAAAATGAAGAGATGTATCGCGCAAGCTTTGTGACCAGCGATCGACGAAGTTTTTCATATGACCACTCATACCGTACCAATAGAGGGGTGTCGCAAAAATGATTGTATCGTGTTCTAGCATTTGCTCTATTAAAGTTTGGTAATCGTCATTTACAGGTTGAAATCCTTCCGTATCATGGCGCTGGTCCGTAATGGGGTGGACAATATGATTACGTAAGTAAATTTGTTCTGCTTCAATTCCATCAATCATCATATGTGTTAAAGATTCTGTATTTCCGCTTTGTCTTGAACTGCCATGTATGACGAACATGTAATCATCCCTTTTCTTTTGCTTGTTTTAGGAGTGAAACGTGTTTTTGTAAATTCGTTTGAATGTTGGAAAGTAATGTGATTTGTTTCGTTACCTCACTGAGTTTGTCTTCGTAAAGTGCAAGGATACTGCTGCACGGATTTTCGTATAGCTGTGGTTCTATTTCGAGGCAGCGCAACATTCGTGCTGTCTCTTCTAAATTTAAGCCAATTTGTAAGTACATTTGAATAAGCTCTACTTTTTCAATGGCACTTTTATCGAAATCACGATAGCCGTTTGTGAGGCGGTTTGAAGGGAGTAATCCCTTTTCTTCGTAATGTCTCAGTGAGCGCTCACTGACCCCTGTTTTTTTAGATAACTCCCCAATTCGCAATGTGTTTCACTCCTTTTAAAGGTATTGTAAACCTTCACACTAATGTGAAGGTCAACTCTGTTTTTTCGCAAAAGAATCTACATGATTTAAAAACACTTGAATGGCTTTAGACGGAATGAAATATTTGCCGCGCACGATGGAGAATGGACGAATTAGTTTTTCAGTTAGAACTTCGAAGTGGAATAGTTCTTGAGCTAGTAGTTCTTTCCGCACGGTCCAATCAGAAAGTATAGCGATGCCAAGCCCGGCAGCGACGGCTTCCTTTACACTTTGAATGCTACTAAATGTAAAGAATCGTTTCATTTTTAAATGATGTTGATGAATAAAACGATCGCTATAGGCACGTGTCCCAGAGCCACTTTCTCTTAATACCCATACTTGGTCTTGGAGAGTAGCTTCGTTTATATCCTTGATGTGAAGCAATGGATGATTTGGAGGGACGACGAGCTTCATTTCATCTTGCATAAACGTTTCAACATCTACGTCAGCGTATACGACTTGGCCTTCCACTAAGCCGATATCAATTTGATTAGAGCGGAGGCTTTGCAAAACTTCTTCTGTATTTGATATAAATGTATGAACTTCGACGTGTGTATTTTCATTGGCAAAGCGCGCAAGTATTTTCGGAAGTAAGTATTCGCCAATTGTAAAGCTAGCGCCAATGCGGAGCGTCCCTGTTACAACGTTATGTAGGTCATTAATTTCTTGTTTGGCATCTTCGTAAAGAGAGAGCATTTGCTTTGCGTGTATGTATAATATGTTTCCTGCTTCTGTAACTTGGACGTGCTTTGGGGAGCGCTGAATGAGTGTAGTTCCAAATTCATTTTCCAGGTTGCGAATGTGCATGCTTACACCGGGTTGTGAAAGGTTTAAAAGTTCTGCTGCACGAGAGAAATGTTTTTGTTCAACGACAGTCACAAAGATTTTTAAAATGTCGACGTTCATTTGTTAGGCCCCTTTATTTTTGCTTTTATTTTATCATAAGTATTTCTGATGATAGAGATTGAATATTGATATTAAACTTATTATAAAAACTCTCTTATAATGTAACTAGAAAGAACATGCATGTTCCAATACGATTATCGGGGTGGTACAAGGTGGAACAAACACTTGTTATACAAAAGAAGAAGGGCTTTGGATTTTCGCAAGGTATTGGGATTACATTATTAATCGCCATTGCCGCGAAATATTTAGCGGAGCTTCCATTTTTAAATATTATGGGACAATTAGTAATTGCTATTCTAATTGGGATGGTTTGGCGCGCGGCAATCGGGATTCCTCAAGAAGCGATAGCGGGAACGAACTTTGCGAGTAAGAAGTTGCTTCGCTTTGGGATTATCTTACTTGGAATGCGATTAAATCTTGTTGATATTGCGAAGGCGGGGCCGAAAGTATTGGTCATCGCAGCGGTTGTTATTACATTTACAATTTTCGTTGTATATGGACTAACGAAAGTATTTAAAGTAGAAAAGAAACTTGGAATTTTAACGGCGTGCGGAACGGCGATTTGTGGTGCAGCAGCGGTCGTCGCGATTGCACCGCAAGTGAAAGCGAAAGATGAAGAAACAGCGGTTGGGGCAGCGATTATTGCAATTTTAGGTACAATATTTACACTTATTTATACGCTATTATACCCAGTGCTTGGCTTTTCTCCGTACGGTTACGGTGTGTTCTCAGGTGCGACATTGCACGAAATCGCTCATGTTATCGCTGCTGCGGCGCCAGGCGGTAGCACGGCTGTAGACATCGCGGTTATTGTGAAATTAACGCGCGTAGCGATGCTTGTACCAGTAGCGATTTTAATTGGATTATGGTTTGGCAAGAGCGAGGGAAGCGAAGAAAAAAGATCGTGGCGCGACCTTCCGATTCCTTGGTTCATCTTCGGATTTTTAGCAATGAGTGCGGTGCATTCGCTTGGGATTATCCCAGAAGTTGTTGCCGGATATATTGTAGTAATTGCGTACATGCTTATTGCAATGGCGATGGCAGGGCTAGGTTTAAATGTAGAGTTTAAAACGTTCCGCAAATTAGGAAGTAGGGCATTTGTGGCAGGGCTAATTGGCTCGGTTTGCCTTTCGGTACTTGGGTACGTTCTTGTATATGCATTAGGATTTATGTAGTAAGACGAAGAAGCTGTCCCAAAAGATATTTTGGGACAGCTTCTTTCTTATGCCTATAGTGCTACGGGTGTCGATATTTGTCGGTAAGTCGATATATTTAAAAAATCGCCGATATAAATGGAGTTGCGCTGATATATTTGGAAAATCGCCGATATAATTTAAGTTGCGCTGATATATTTAAAAAATCGCTGATATAAATTTAATTCCTGTCTTACTGTGTTAGAGAAGGTGTTCAGTGAAATGTTTTTCTAAAATTTGTAAAGATATCTTTACTTTCGAAGGTGGAGTCTATGGGTGTGAAAAATAAAATTAAAGAATTACGAAAGCAAAATCACATAACGCAAATTGAAATGGCAAAGGCGATGCAAGTGACGCGGCAGACAATCGTGGCGATTGAGAACTACCACTATAACCCGAGTCTAGAGTTATCCCTAAAAATCGCCAAATATTTTGGAATGAAGGTAGAGGAAATATTTACGCTGGAGTAAGGGGAGAGAAAATGAACGATACTAAAAAGTTGTATATCGCTACTGTCTTAGGATTATGTGGAGGGGACGTTTTAGTTCGTATTATGGATCCATCCATACCGATGTTATCGCTAATAGTTAGTAACATTTTAGCAATTCTATTTTTAACAGTGTATACGTATTATAAAAAACGTAAGTACAAAAAAGAGGGATTTCCAGATATAGATGAGCGAGTAAATGAAAATATAAAAAGGCATGTAAATGTCTCGCTTATATTCGCATTTGTCCTTCTCATTGTTTACATTGGTGCTAGTAAAATCGTAGGCAGAGATGTCATACCTACGCCAGAAATATTCATTGTATGTAGTTTCTTATTTGCTGGTAGTCTCCTCATAGGAGCAATGGCGGGAAAACGAGCATAGCGATAGGAGGAATGAAAATGCAAGATGAGTTTGAGAGATTTCAATCGGATAAAGCGTTTAAATATGTAGGGTTATTTTTCGTGATAAGTTTAGCAATATGGAGTTTGTACAATTTAATTGTTTATGGAAATGCTGGTATGCCATTCGTTTTATTTGTACTAGGGCAGTTTGTTTATTTCGTTGTGAATTATTGGCCGAAGTGGAAGTTTAGAAATAAGAAAGAGGCTGATAATACATGAATAAGCAAGAAGTTATGAGGTTTATAGGAAGCTTATCTTTAGCGGGGCTTATTTTAAATACAAGTTTAGTCATTTTAAATATTTCGTGGGGAGCGATATTGATTTCAAATGTAGCCCTTATTAGTTTATACGCTGTGTCTGAGTATAAGGAGCGAAAGCGATGGAAAGAAGAAGGTGTACCTGCATTAGATGAGAGAATCATGAAAAAAATGCAGCAATATTTTACGGCTTGTATGGTAGGTTTCTTTTTGTTTTTTATCGCGTATCTTTCTGTAAATAAGTATTTAGATAGACAAATCGTGGATGTGAATGAATTATTATATATAGTTATTTTTGGACTGTTAATTAGCATGGCATCGACGAGTGTATTAGCAGCAAGGGGAATTAAATAAATATATAAAGGGGAAACAGGATGGGATTAGCGGTATTATGTGTTGCGACGGCTATATTTGCACTTTTGTGGGGGATGCAAAACTTCTCTCGCAATCCAGTGCCAAGTGTATGTATTATGATTGGTGCTGTAGGTTTATCGTACTATTTATTAATTTTAGCGCATTATCATAAAACAGCAACAAGTGTTGTTGTTGGGGCAATTATTTTATCTTGTGGACGTGCTATACAAAAGGGTCTTCTTCCATAAAAGCTGTTTATACAAAAGGTATAAACAGCTTTTTGTATTTTTTTTACAAACTACTTGAAAGTTACGTTACGTCACCTTTTATAATGAAGGAGAAGAGGTGATGGAGTTGATTTCAATTCAAGAACTAACGAGGGAAACAGGGGTTACAGTAAGGACGTTACGTTATTATGATCAAATCGATTTATTAAAGCCGAGTGGGAAAACTGATGGAGGACATCGGTTATATAGCGAGAGAGATGTTGTTCGTTTGCAGCAAATTTTATTTTTAAAAGAAATGGGTTTTTCATTAAAAGAGGTTGCGAATATGTTAGTAACAGGTGAGCTCAATTTAAAAGGTTCGCTTGAAAAACAACTTCAATTTGTACAGGAAGAACAAAAGAAGTTTAATCGAATGGAGCGTGTTTTACAAGCGGTTGTTTATTCGGTAGATGTGGAGGGAGAACTGGATTGGAAAGTTATGTTTGAGCTTATTCAGCTTTCGAAACAGTCTCCTCGTATACGTGAAATATTTCAAAATGAAGTCTTTTCGAAAGAAGAGCAAGATTTACTTCATAATTTGCCAAATATGAGTGAGGAAGATCCGAATGTGTTAGAGTGGGTAGATTTATTAAAGCAATTACGTAATTTTATGAAAGACGGTAAGGAAGCATCGTGTGATGAAGTACAAGAGGCAACGAAGAAATTAATGCAGAAGTGTTTAGAGATGGCTAATGGTGATGAAGCATTTTTAGATAAATTGTGGGAAGTAAGAAAGTCAAAAGAAGATTCACAGAAAATGAGTATGTATCCAATTGAAGAAGAGCTTCTATTATATATGGATGAGGCTTTTCGTATATATGACGAAAGGGAGAGGGATAAATGAGTATACTCGCAGAATATCGTTGGTATTTTTTAATTGGGGCAGAGATTGTATTTTGGTTATCAGCTATCGGATTCTTTTTACTAAGGTATGGATTTCGCTTGAAAAAGGCAAGTTTTATTATGGGGATTGTGCTACTCGTAAATGAAGTGTTTATTTTAACTTTAGGAGTAGTGGACTACTATCAAACTGGGAAGTTCTCTAATTTTCAAATCATTACGGTAATCATTTTATTATATGCAGTTTTTTATGGGAAAAAGGATTTGAAGAAATTAGATATATATGTACAAAAATTAGTTGCGAAGTGGCGGAATGAACCGGCGCCTATTATCGAAGAATCACTTGAAGTAACAGGGATGGCGCATGCGAAGCAGGAAATAAAAAATTGGGTTTTACATCTTATTTTGTTTGTTGCGGTTCATATATTCCTTTTCTTCATGTATGGGCTTATTCCAGTAGAACAGTGGGGAAATTGGTTAGAGTCAGGAATCGTTTTAAATAAAACAGCAAGCCGTGTAAGCCAAGTATGGGCTATTATTCTTTTAGCGGATACTGCGATTTCATTTTCATATGTTATTTTTCCGAAGAAGGAGAAAGGAAATAAGAAGCTACTTTCATAGAGGAAAGTAGCTTTTTCTAGTATACCAATAGTTTGTATAGGAGAGGATGACAGTAGGAAAAAGAGCTAGTTTTATATGTCTCTTTAAAATGAAGTAAAACTTTAATTAGTGTGGGGTCGACTGCTCGTTAATGTTGGAGAAAGTTTGATGAGGAAAGAAATGTGTTCTCCTTCCTTTTTCTATGTATAACTTGTCGAAAGTTTTACCGAATATCTGTTCGTTTTTTTAGGTTTTTTATGGGCATTCGTGGTAAAATAATAATACAGATTTTTATGAGGAGGTCGGTTTTTAGTTGGAACATCCATTTGAAATTATCTCAGAATATTCCCCGCAAGGTGATCAGCCGGGAGCGATAGAGAAGCTTGTAGAGGGAATTAATAGTGGAAAGAAAAAGCAAGTGTTGCTTGGAGCGACAGGGACGGGTAAGACATTTACGATTTCAAATGTCATTAAAGAAGTGCAGAAGCCAACACTTGTGATGGCTCATAATAAAACGTTAGCAGGGCAGTTATATAGTGAGCTGAAAGATTTCTTTCCTAACAATTCTGTTGAGTATTTTGTTAGTTATTACGATTATTATCAGCCGGAAGCGTACGTGCCACATACGGATACGTTTATTGAAAAAGATGCGCAAATTAACGATGAAATTGATAAATTACGCCACTCGGCAACGTCTTCCTTATTTGAACGAGATGATGTTATTATCGTTGCGAGTGTGTCATGCATATACGGTTTAGGTTCTCCGGAAGAATACCGCGAGTTAGTTGTTTCACTTCGAGTTGGTATGGAAAAGGACCGTAATCAATTACTTCGTGAACTTGTTGATGTACAGTATGGACGTAATGATATTGATTTCAAGCGTGGTACATTCCGTGTGCGCGGAGATGTAGTTGAGATCTTTCCGGCATCACTTGACGAACACTGTATTCGAATTGAATTTTTCGGTGATGAAATCGATCGTATTCGAGAAGTAAATGCATTAACAGGTGAAGTATTAGCAGAACGTGATCATGTGGCAATCTTCCCGGCATCTCACTTCGTTACACGTGAAGAAAAGCTGAAGGTTGCTATTGAAAATATCGAAAAGGAATTAGAAGAGCGTTTAAAAGAATTAAATGATAACGGTAAGTTGTTAGAGGCGCAGCGCATAGAACAGCGAACGCGTTATGATTTAGAAATGATGCGCGAGATGGGCTTTTGTTCAGGAATCGAAAACTATTCCCGTCATTTAACACTTCGTCCAGCAGGTTCAACACCGTATACGCTTTTAGATTATTTTCCAGAGGATTTCTTAATTGTTATGGATGAGTCGCATGTGTCGGTTCCGCAAGTAAGAGCGATGTATAACGGGGACCAAGCACGTAAGCAAGTGCTTGTTGATCATGGATTCCGTCTGCCATCAGCTTTAGATAATAGACCGCTCACGTTTGATGAGTTTGAAGAGAAAACGAATCAAGTTATTTACGTTTCGGCAACGCCAGGACCGTACGAGTTAGAGCAGTCACCGAAAGCAATAGAACAAATTATTCGTCCAACAGGGCTTTTAGATCCACCAATTGATATACGACCAATTGAAGGACAAATAGATGATTTATTAGGAGAAATCCATGACCAGATTGCGAAAAATGAACGTGTATTAATTACGACTTTAACGAAAAAAATGTCAGAGGATTTAACAGATTACTTAAAAGATGTAGGAATTAAAGTGAACTATCTTCACTCTGAAATTAAAACGTTAGAACGTATTGAAATTATTCGTGACCTTCGCCTTGGTAAGTTTGATGTACTTGTCGGTATTAACTTATTACGAGAAGGATTAGATATTCCGGAAGTATCACTTGTAGCTATTTTAGATGCTGATAAGGAAGGATTCCTACGTTCAGAGCGTTCATTAATACAAACAATTGGTCGTGCGGCACGTAATGAACACGGCCGCGTTATTATGTACGCAGATCGCATAACGAGATCAATGGGAATTGCGATTGAAGAAACGCAGCGTCGTCGTAGTATACAAGAAGCTTACAATAAGGAGCATGGTATTACGCCGAAGACGATTCAAAAAGGAGTACGTGACGTTATTCGTGCGACAACAGCAGCTGAGGATACGGAAACATATGAAGTAACACCAGCTAAGAAGATGACGAAAAAAGAACGTGAAAATACAATTGCGAAGATGGAAGCAGAGATGAAAGAAGCAGCAAAGGCGTTAGATTTCGAGCGTGCAGCTGAATTAAGAGATTTACTATTAGAATTAAAAGCGGAAGGGTGAAAAGAGTGAGTAAAGATTTTATTGTTGTAAAAGGTGCTAGAGCGCATAATTTAAAAAATATTGACGTAACCATTCCGAGAAATCAGCTTGTTGTTGTGACGGGATTGTCTGGTTCAGGAAAATCATCGTTAGCATTCGATACGATTTATGCAGAAGGGCAGCGCAGATACGTGGAATCTTTATCCGCGTATGCGCGCCAGTTTTTAGGACAAATGGATAAGCCGGATGTTGATACGATTGAAGGTTTATCTCCAGCGATTTCAATTGATCAAAAAACGACGAGTCGTAATCCACGTTCAACAGTTGGAACGGTAACAGAGATTTATGATTATTTACGTTTATTATTCGCACGAATTGGTACGCCGATTTGTCCGAATCATGGAATTGAAATTACATCACAAACAGTGGAACAGATGGTAGACCGTGTTCTTGAATATCCTGAACGTACGAAGTTGCAAGTGCTAGCGCCTATCGTGTCAGGGCGTAAAGGTGCGCATGCGAAAGTATTAGAAGATATTAAGAAGCAAGGTTATGTTCGTGTGCGCGTTGATGGAGAGATGCTGGATGTATCTGAAGAGATTACGTTAGATAAAAATAAGAAGCATTCAATTGAAGTTGTTATTGACCGTATTGTTGTAAAAGAAGGAATTGCAAGCCGACTTGCAGATTCACTAGAAAGTGCTTTAAAGCTTGGCGGGGGCCGAGTTTTAATCGATGTAATGGGAGAGGAAGAACTTCTATTTAGTGAACATCATGCTTGTCCACATTGTGGTTTTTCAATCGGAGAATTAGAGCCGCGTATGTTCTCGTTTAATAGTCCGTTCGGCGCGTGTCCTTCTTGTGATGGACTTGGCTCAAAGCTCGAGGTAGATTTAGAACTTGTTATTCCGAACTGGGATGTATCATTAAATGAACATGCGATTGCTCCTTGGGAACCGACAAGTTCACAATATTACCCGCAATTATTAAAATCTGTGTGTAATCATTACGGCATCGATATGGATATGCCAGTGAAAGATATACCGAAGGATTTATTTGATAAAGTGTTGTACGGAAGCGGGGAAGAGAAGGTTTATTTCCGCTATGTGAATGAATTTGGTCAAGTGAAAGAAAATGAGATTTTATTTGAAGGTGTTATTCCGAATATCGAGCGTCGTTATCGTGAGACGAGTTCGGATTATGTTCGTGAGCAAATGGAGAAGTATATGGCAGAGCAAGCTTGTCCGAAGTGTAAAGGTGGACGTTTAAAGCCTGAGAGTTTAGCTGTTTTCGTTGGTGATAAAACGATTGCCGATGTAACGAAGTATTCTGTTCAAGAAGTACAGGAATTCTTCTCAACTGTTGAGCTAACTGAGAAACAACAGAAAATTGCTCATTTAATTTTAAGAGAAATTCAGGAGCGCGTTGGGTTCTTAGTGAATGTCGGTTTAGATTATTTAACGTTAAGTCGTGCCGCAGGAACTCTATCAGGTGGTGAGGCGCAGCGTATTCGTTTAGCGACACAAATTGGTTCTCGCCTTACTGGCGTACTTTACATTCTCGATGAGCCTTCTATCGGTTTGCATCAGCGTGATAATGATCGTCTTATTCGCACTTTGCAGGAAATGCGTGATTTAGGAAATACGCTAATCGTTGTTGAGCATGATGAAGATACGATGATGGCTGCTGATTATTTACTTGATATCGGACCTGGTGCAGGTATTCATGGTGGTCAAGTTGTATCAGCAGGTACACCAGCTGAAGTTATGCAAGACGAGAATTCATTAACAGGGAAATATTTAAGCGGTAAAGAGTTTATTCCGGTACCACTTGAAAGACGTAAAGGTGACGGACGTAAAGTGGAGATTATCGGTGCGAAAGAAAATAACTTAAAGAATGCGAAGATGTCATTCCCTCTAGGAACATTCGTAGCGGTAACAGGCGTATCTGGCTCTGGAAAAAGTACGATGATTAATGAAGTGCTATATAAATCGTTAGCTCAAAAGTTATATAAGGCGAAAGCGAAGCCAGGGTCTCATAAAGAAATTAAAGGTCTTGAGCAGTTAGATAAAGTTATTGATATTGATCAATCACCAATCGGGCGTACACCACGTTCCAACCCAGCGACATATACGGGTGTATTTGATGATATTCGTGATGTATTTGCGCAAACGAATGAAGCGAAAGTGCGTGGATATCAAAAAGGACGTTTCAGCTTTAACGTAAAAGGTGGCCGTTGTGAAGCGTGTCGTGGTGATGGAATTATTAAAATCGAAATGCATTTCTTACCAGACGTGTATGTTCCGTGTGAAGTTTGTCACGGTAAACGTTACAACCGTGAAACGTTAGAAGTGAAATATAAAGATAAGAATATTTCTGAAGTGTTAGGGATGACAATTGAAGATGGGGTAGAGTTCTTTGCTAATATCCCGAAAATTAAGCGTAAACTTCAAACGCTTGTAGATGTAGGGCTTGGCTATATGAAATTAGGGCAACCAGCTACGACGTTATCAGGTGGTGAGGCGCAACGTGTGAAATTAGCTTCTGAATTGCACCGTCGTTCTACAGGGCGTACGTTATACATTTTAGATGAGCCAACGACTGGCTTACATGCACATGATATTGCACGTCTTCTAGAAGTGTTGCAGCGTCTTGTTGAAAGCGGCGAGACAGTTCTTGTTATTGAACATAATTTAGATGTTATTAAAACAGCTGACTATATCGTTGACCTTGGACCGGAAGGCGGAGACAAAGGCGGACAAATCGTTGCTTCTGGAACGCCAGAACAAGTAGTGAAAGAAGAACGCTCGTATACAGCTAAGTATTTAAAAGAGATTTTAGATCGTGATAAAGCAAGAATGAAAGAGAAAATAAAAGAAGTAGAGTTATCACAATAAGCTTATTAATAAAAACCGAGTGGAAATGACACTCGGTTTTTATTTCATAGGGGGATAAAATGGAGTTTTTAGATGTTTTGAGAAAGAAAAATATGAAGGTGAGAGAGTTTCAAAAGTGGGGCATATACTTTAGAAAACGCTGGGAGGACCACTTTGCAAACCATTTAAGTGATGAAGAAAAAGAAGACATTTTTCTTCATGGAGATAAGTATGCTTGTGGTTACCTATGGCACATATTTAGTTATGAAAAGAAGAAATGTTTAGAAGGTGAAGGAGCAGAGAGTATATTTCATAATGAAGTGAAAAAGGATTGTTACATATTCTATCAACATTGTGATGATGTACTGCTAATAAAGGATGCACGTTTATTACATATGGAGGATATATTACGGGAAACAGACGATGCGTTTAAAGGTGATATCTATATTGTAGACAAAGACTTTACTTGGACCTTTGTGAAAACGCACGAACATAGATGGTATGGCCCTTATTTTACAAGGGAAAACTGGTAAGATTGTTAGTAGGTATACAAGTATAAAGAATAGAATAAATTGGTATAAGAGTTTGCATGTTACTTGCGTTTATTATCTATTAGCGTATGATTAAATATATATGTTAAAAGGATGTGTAAGGAAATGAGATGGATTGTATCACTTCTTGTAAATAGCGTTGTGTTAATCGCTGTATCCGGACTTTTAAAGGGGCTTGCACCAGACGCATTTTACATAGCAAATATACAAACTGCAATTATTGCGAGTATTATATTGGCGATTTTAAACGTATTTGTAAAGCCACTTTTAATTTTAATTACGCTACCAATTACTCTTGTAACTTTCGGTTTCTTCTTAATCGTTATTAATGCGATTACGTTAAAGATGACGGATTCATTATTAGGGGACGCCTTTAATATATCTGGATTTGGTGTAGCGATTGTTGCGGCGATTTGTATTTCGATTTTTAATATGATAATTGAAAAAGTAATTGTTGAACCATTACATGAAAAAAAGAGAAAATGACAAAAAGAAAAACATTTCATGATTCATATGAAATGTTTTTTTCTATTTATTAGAAACCATGTTTCTTGTTTCCAGAAAAAAATGGTACAATATCCGATAGAATGGAATTTTACATCAAATGAGACTGAACCCGCAGCGGAGTGGAGGTTTATACATATGCCGAAAGTAAGGACAAAAGATTTAATTGAACAATTTCAATTGGAGTTAGTAAGTGGTGAAGAAGGGATTCATCGTCCGATTGATACGAGTGATTTATCACGACCTGGAATTGAAATGGCAGGATTTTTTACATATTATCCAGCTGATCGTGTGCAGCTTCTTGGAAAAACGGAGCTTACGTTCTTTGATACGTTAACGACAGAGCAAAAGCAAGAGAGAATGAAAGCGCTTTGTACTGAAGAGACGCCTTGTATTATTGTAACTCGTAATCAAGATGTACCGGATGAGTTATTACAAGCATCACGTGAATCAGGCGTGCCTTTATTACGTTCTGCTCAAACGACGACGAGATTATCAAGTCGTTTAACAAACTATTTAGAAGGTAAGTTAGCGCCAACAACAGCTGTTCATGGTGTGTTAGTAGATATTTATGGCGTTGGTGTTTTAATTACAGGTCAAAGTGGTGTCGGGAAAAGTGAGACAGCGCTTGAACTTGTAAAGCGTGGTCACCGCCTTGTTGCGGATGATAGCGTAGAAATTCGTCAAGAAGATGAAGACACATTAGTAGGAAGCTCACCTGATTTAATTGAGCATTTATTAGAAATTCGTGGTCTAGGTATCATTAACGTAATGACGTTATTCGGTGCAGGGGCAGTACGAAATTATAAACGTATTACGCTTGTTATTAATCTTGAAATTTGGGATCAAAAGAAAAATTATGATCGCTTAGGTCTTGATGAAGAGAAGATGAAGATTATTGATACAGAACTTACGAAGATTACACTTCCAGTTCGTCCTGGTCGAAACTTGGCTGTTATTATTGAAGTAGCAGCGATGAACTTCAGATTAAAACGTATGGGAGTCAATGCGGCACAGCAGTTTTCTGAACGATTAATGAGTGCGATTGAGTTAGGAAATCAAGAGTAGACTCTGGAGAGGGAGGTCATATATATGCTGTTAGGTTCTGTACCACAGCTTGACCGTATAGCAGTCCAACTCGGACCGTTCCCTGTTTATTGGTATGGGGTTATTATCGGTACAGGTGTGCTATTAGGTCTTTGGCTAGCAACTCGCGAGGGAGAAAGGCTTGGTATTCACAAAGATACATTTATCGATCTTGTATTAATTGCAGTACCAATTGCGATTCTTTTTGCGAGAATGTATTATGTCATTTTTGAATGGGAATATTATTCGCAAAATCCGAGTCAAATTATTAATATTCGTCAAGGTGGTTTGGCGATTCATGGTGGTTTAATCGGGGCTGTTATTACAGGGATCCTTTTTGCGAAACGACGCGGGCTTTCATTCTGGAAGTTAGCGGATATTGCTGCGCCGAGTATTTTACTAGGACAAGCAATTGGCCGATGGGGAAACTTTATGAACCAAGAGGCGCATGGTGATGAAGTGACGAGACAGTTTTTAGAAGGTCTTCATTTACCGGATTTCATTATTAATCAAATGTACATTGATGGTGTGTATTATCACCCAACGTTTTTATATGAATCATTATGGAACTTTGCAGGTGTTATTTTACTACTCGCGTTACGAAAAGTGAATTTACGCCGTGGTGAATTATTCTTCACATATTTAATTTGGTATTCAGTGGGACGCTTCTTCGTAGAAGGTTTGCGTACAGATAGTTTAATGCTAGGACCACTTCGTATTGCACAAGTAATGTCTATTGGAATTGTTGTTATTTCTATCATTTTCATTATTGTGAGACGAAAAATGGGGCAAGCTGATAAAAGATATTTAGAAAATTAGAGAAAAGTAGCATCTTATATAAGATGCTGCTTCTTTCATATTCAGGTAATGAAAGGATTAAGGACGATGAAAATAAATACAGTGTTATTTGATTTAGATGGAACGTTAATTAATACAAATGAACTTATTATCTCTTCTTTTTTACATACGTTAAATCACTATTATTCTAATCAGTATAAGCGTGAAGATGTATTAGGATTTATCGGTCCATCTTTGCACGACACTTTTAGTAAGATTGATGCAAGCAAGGTTGAAGAGATGATTACATGTTATCGTCAATTTAATCATGAGCATCATGATGAATTAGTGGAAGAATATGAAACTGTATATGAAACGGTTCAAGAATTGAAGAAGCAAGGTTATAAGATCGGCATCGTTACAACGAAAGCGAGACAGACGGTTGAAATGGGATTAAAGCTTTCGAAACTTGATCAGTTTTTTGATGTTGTCGTGACGATTGATGATGTGGAACATGTGAAACCACATCCAGAACCACTTCAAAAAGCATTGAAATTATTAGATGCAAAGCCAGAAGAAACATTGATGGTTGGTGATAATCATCATGATATCGTCGGTGGACAAAATGCAGGTACGAAAACAGTAGCGGTTTCATGGACATTGAAAGGTAGAGCATATTTAGAAGCGTATAAACCAGATTATGTGCTAGATAAAATGAGTGATTTACTACCGATTTTGTCCCGTATTAATGGGTAGTAAGATTCCTGCCTGTAAATGCTTGATTGATGAGAGTTAGTAATCAGTGGGGAAAAGGGTTCCTACCGGTTAAAGTGTCACTTTATATAAGTAGAGGAGAGAGTTCAGTGCGACGGACAACGCGCTATCCTGTTTCAGGAGAAAATTCATTGTGGAATGTGTATAAAACAGTTTCTTTTTGGAAGGTAATGAAAAACTTTATTATCATCCAAATCGCACGTTACACGCCATTTTTATCCGTGAAGAATTGGTTATATCGCACGTTTTTACGGATGGAAGTAGGAAAGAAAACGTCGTTTGCACTTATGGTAATGCCAGATATTATGTTTCCAGAAAAGATTACTGTGGGAGACAATTCAATTATCGGCTATAATACAACGCTTTTAGCGCATGAATATTTAATTCGTGAGTATCGACTCGGAGAAATCGTCATAGGGAATGAAGTTATGATCGGAGCGAATACGACAGTTTTACCAGGTGTGACGATTGGAGATGGTGCTATCGTTTCTGCAGGCACACTTGTCCATAAAGATGTACCAGGCGGCGCTTTCGTAGGCGGAAATCCGATGCGTATTATTTATACGAAAGAGGAAATGCCTACTAGAGAAGGTTGATGTTAAAAATGTAACATTTCTCTTCTCTTTTTATGAATAAAAAGGAAATATTTGATTATAATATACTGTTTTGTTTTTTACGGAATCGTTTATACTTATAGATAGAAGAATGTGTGAGCGAAGAAAACAAAAAACTGGAGGATATATGGGGAAAAATCAAAGAATATATAAGGAGAGCGGACAAGTTATCTCTTTTAATCAATTAGCGGACTTCTTTTATAAAAAAGGGATGAGGGCTTATAAAGGGCAAAAATTGCAAGATGCAATTAAATATTTTCGAAGAGCGTCACAAAGCGAGAAGGAGCCATTTATTTTATGCCAACTAGCAATAGCATTATCTGAATCTGGTGAATATCAAGAGTCGAATCAGATATTTCTAAAGCTTGTTAGATCCAATCCTGAACTTGAGCAATGCTATTATTTTATTTCAAATAATTATGCATATATGGGCTTGTTTCAACAGGCGAAGAAGTATGCAGAGCGATATTTAGAAGTTGCGGAAGAGAAGGAATTCGTAGAAGATACATTAGAATTGCTTGAGATTATGGAAGAAGAAGCAATGGGTGCGGAAGAGATTGAGGATGAAGATGAGCTAATTGTTATGCAAGAAGAAGCGAACCGCTACATTCGTAACGGACAATTAGAAGAGGCGATTGCTACACTAGAAGTTGTTACGAAAGAATATCCAGAATTTTGGTCGGGCCATAATAATTTAGCGATTGCACATTTTCAATCAGGTAATGTAGATCAAGCGCTTAAGTTAACAGAAATGATTTTAGAGAAAAGTCCTGGTAATATGCATGCGCTTTGTAATACGCTTATTTTTCTATATTCAATTGGAGAGCATAAGCAAGTAGAGTCATTAGCAGGGCAGTTAGTTTCGGTATATCCAATTTCATTTGAGCATCGTTTGAAACTTGGAACAACGCTTGCAACAATTGGTCATTTTGAACCTGCATATAAATGGTTCAAAGTATTAAAGCGTCAAGGATACGAAGGAGACGTTAGTTTTTATTACTGGTTTGCATACTCTGCGTATATGGTGAAGGAACAGCAAGTAGCTGAAAAAATGTGGCAACATGTTGTAGAATTGCATCCTGATAAAAAAGGAAAAGAACCGTGGAATGCACTGAATTTAGCAGATGAAGGACAAAATCTTTTATTTGAAGAGTTACGAAAATCATTTCAGAAAAGTACGACGCTAGAAGAGAAAATGCTAGCTTTATATTTAATGAATGAATTGTCAACACCAGAGAAGGTTGGGTTCTTCTTTGATGTAACGCAAGCGAAAAATGGTGTTCCAATCGTATCGCAACTTGCAAAATATTTCTTTTTACTTAATAGTCATAAAAGCATCCCAGCTGATTTACAGCAATTTGAACAGTGCGTACGAATCGCGGATGCATTATACAATTATACGAAAAAAGACGATGAATTAATCGAAGAGTGTTTAAATTTTTGGTTTTGTACGTTCATACGTTTATATACATCTGGAGCGACTTTTACAAATGTGTACGGTTGGTCAGCGGCAATTGAATATATTGTGCGCGGCGAACAAAGAAATAAGATGACACAGGCAGAGCTTGGTGATGTATATAATGTATCTGTAGCGACTGTACGAAAGTATGTGCAAGCTGTTAAGCGCACGCACACGTAGGGTAGGCAAATCATTGGGAAAAAAATGATGCTAACAGTATAATGAGGGTAACTTAATGTGTATGAATGAATGGGAGTGAATAGTGTGTCAGAAGAAAAAATTTATGATGTCATTATTATTGGTGCAGGACCAGCTGGTATGACAGCTGCGGTATATACATCTCGTGCGAATTTAAGCACACTGATGCTTGAACGTGGTATTCCAGGTGGACAAATGGCAAATACAGAAGATGTAGAGAACTATCCAGGTTATGAGTCTATTTTAGGACCAGACTTATCAAATAAAATGTTTGAGCATGCGAAGAAATTTGGTGCTGAATATGCATACGGTGATGTGAAAGCAATCATCGATGGTAAAGAGTACAAAACAATTATTGCTGGTAAAAAAGAATATAAAGCACGTGCAATTATCGTTGCAAGCGGTGCAGAGTATAAAAAAATTGGTGTGCCAGGTGAAACAGAACTTGGCGGCCGCGGTGTATCGTATTGTGCAGTATGTGATGGTGCATTCTTTAAAGGGAAAGAACTTGTTGTTATTGGCGGCGGAGATTCTGCTGTTGAAGAGGGTGTGTTCTTAACACGCTTCGCATCAAAAGTAACAATCGTTCACCGTCGTGACACTCTTCGTGCACAGAAAATTTTACAAGATCGTGCTTTCCAAAATGAGAAAGTAGATTTCATTTGGAATCACACTATAAAAGAAATTAACGATGCAAATGGTAAAGTAGGAAGCGTAACACTTGTAGATGTAAACAGCGGAGAAGAACAAGAAGTTAAAACTGACGGCGTTTTCATATACATCGGTATGTTACCACTATCAAAACCGTTTGTTGAGTTAGGTATTACAAACGAAAATGGTTATGTTGAAACGAACGAGCGTATGGAAACGAAAGTTCCTGGTATTTTCGCAGCTGGTGATGTTCGTGAAAAAATGCTTCGTCAAATTGTAACTGCAACAGGTGATGGTAGTATTGCAGCACAAAGTGCACAGCATTATATAGAAGAGTTAGTAGAAGAATTAAAAACTGTAACAGAAAAATAAGGGGTAATATACCTTTTGAGAAGAAAGCTACCGATAGGAGCTTTCTTTTTTTGTGGAAATGTCAAAGTTTTGTCAAAAACAATTAGGATTATAAGATTTCTTATTGATATACTGGACTTTACGGAAAAAATCACTATAAGAAATGAGGAATTTATTCAGTATGGAATGGCGTAATATATATCGTGGATTTTGTATGGGCGTTAGTGATTTAATTCCTGGTGTGAGCGGCGGAACAATCGCTGTTGTGTTAGGGATTTATGAACAATTGCTCGCAGCAATTAGCGGATTCTTTAGCCGTGAATGGAAAAAACATTTAGCGTTTTTAATCCCACTTGCAGCTGGTGTAGCGGCAGCTTTTCTAACGTTAAGTCACGTTATTAAATATTTATTAGCAAATCATTATGAACCGACTCAATTTTTCTTCCTCGGTTTAATTATTAGTATATTACCGATGTTAATGAGAGAAGCTGATGCAAAGGCAACGTTTAAAGGTAGTCATATTGCCTTATTAATAATTGCAGCAATTCTTGTTGCAATAACAGCATTCTTTAAACCAGATAAGGCAGCGGATCCAATTACGACGTTAACAATTTTAAATGCAATTGGTTTATTTTTCGCAGGATGGATGGCTAGTATGGCTATGCTTCTTCCTGGAATTAGTGGATCGTTTATTTTATTAATTATTGGTGTGTATCCAACAGCAATTAACGCTTTAACTACACTCAATTTACCGTTAATCGTGGTTATCGGTGCCGGTGTGATGGCCGGATTTGTTGTAAGTAGTAAAGGAATTAGTTATTTGTTAGATCGTTATAAAAGTATGACATTTGCGGCAATTATTGGGCTCGTTATCGGGTCGATTGTCATTGTGTTCCCTGGCATTCCGACTGGTGGCATTTCAATTGTAAGTTCAATTATTACTTTTATTTTAGGATTTGCGGTTGTTACTTATTTCGGTAAGAAATAAGTGTTTTAATCCCCTTAACGATTTTTATCGTTAAGGGGATTTTTATGTATTTTTCATGGGAAGTAAGGCATTTTGATTGCTTGTTATAGAAAAAATTTTTACAATTGCTTAGCGAAAGGGGACTGGCACCTTCGTTGTAGCAAACTGTTTTTGATAGTATAATGAAATGAGTATGCAGTGAGAAATTTTGCTGCAAGTAGCTGAGGTGAAGAAACATGCAAAGAGTGACAAACTGTGTGTTAATTAGAGATAATGAAGTACTCTTACTCCAAAAACCTCGCCGAAATTGGTGGGTTGCACCGGGCGGGAAAATGGAGCGTGGTGAGACAGTAAGAGATACCGTTGTTCGCGAGTATCGTGAAGAAACAGGTATTTATTTAAAGAATCCAGCATTAAAAGGGGTCTTCACTTTTGTCATCCAAGAAGGTGATAAAGTTGTTTCTGAATGGATGATGTTCTCCTTTTTAGCAACAGATTTTGCAGGAGAAAACAAATTAGAGAGCGAAGAAGGCATCATTGGTTGGCATACATTTGATAAAATTGATGATTTAGCAATGGCACCAGGAGATTATCATATTATTGATTATTTAATTAAAGGGAATGGTATAATCTACGGTACATTTGTATATACCCCAGATTTTGAGTTGCTTTCATATCGATTAGATCCGAGTTAAACCTGCAAGGAGAGGATACGATGACAGAGAATAATGATATAAAAATGGTAATTATTACAGGGATGTCTGGAGCTGGAAAAACGGTAGCGTTACAAAGTTTTGAAGATTTAGGATATTTTTGTGTAGATAATTTACCACCGATGTTATTGCCGAAGTTTATTGAACTTATGGCAGATTCAAAAGGTAAAATGAATAAAGTAGCACTCGGTATTGATTTACGTGGCCGAGAGTTTTTTGAATATTTATGGGGAGCACTTGACGATTTATCAGAACGTACATGGATTATTCCTCATATTTTATTTTTAGATGCGAAAGATAGCACACTTGTAACTCGTTATAAAGAAACGAGACGTTCACATCCACTTGCGCCAACTGGCTTGCCGTTAAAGGGAATTGAAGCTGAGCGTGGTCTATTAACTGATATGAAGGCGCGAGCGAATATTGTGCTTGATACATCTGATTTGAAACCGAAAGAATTACGAGAGAAAATTGTTCACTTATTCTCAACAGAAACTGAGCAAGCATTTCGTGTAAATGTTATGTCATTTGGATTTAAGTACGGAATTCCAATTGATGCTGATTTAGTATTTGATGTTCGTTTTTTACCAAATCCATATTATATTCCACATATGAAGCCATTAACAGGACTGGATGAAGAAGTTTCGTCGTATGTGTTGAAATTTAATGAAACACATAAGTTTTTAGAGAAATTGACGGATCTTATCACTTTCATGCTGCCTCATTATAAAAGAGAAGGTAAGAGTCAACTTGTAATTGCGATTGGATGTACAGGTGGGCAACATCGTTCTGTTACGCTTACAGAGTACCTTGGGAAACATTTGAAACCAGAGTATAGCGTTCATGTATCTCATCGTGATGTGGAGAAGAGAAAGGGCCATTAAGGGATGAAAAAAGAGAGAAAACCTAAAATTGTTATCATGGGAGGTGGAACTGGACTTTCTGTTTTATTAAGAGGTTTAAAACAATACCCTGTTGATATTACAGCGGTTGTAACAGTAGCCGACGATGGAGGCAGTTCAGGTAGACTACGTGATGAGCTAGCAATTCCACCTCCAGGTGATATTCGTAACGTACTTGTTGCGTTATCGGATGTAGAACCATTAGTGGAAGCTTTATTTCAGCACCGTTTTACAACTGGGGACGGACTGAAAGGGCATGCTTTAGGAAATTTACTATTGGCAGGTATGACTTCGATTACAGGAGACTTTTACCACGCGATTACGGAAACGAGTAAAGTATTAAATGTCAGAGGACGTGTATTACCAGCAGCGAATCAAAGTGCGGTACTTCATGCAGAATTAGAAGATGGAGAAATTGTAACAGGTGAATCAAAGATTCCTTATTTCGGGAAGAAGATTAATCGTGTCTTTTTAACTCCAGAAGATGTAGAACCGTTATGTGAAACGTTGACGGAAATTAAACGAGCTGATTTGCTTGTTTTCGGTCCAGGAAGTCTGTACACAAGTATATTACCGAATTTAGTTGTTAACAAAATTGGAGATGCTGTTCTTGCTGCAAAAGCGAAGAAGGTATATGTATGTAATGTTATGACGCAAGCGGGCGAAACGAAGGGTTATACTGCGTTTGATCATGTGCAGGCGTTACATGATCATTTAGGTAAACCATTTATCGACACTGCGATTGTAAATAATCGTGATATTCCTCGTGAATTACGTAAGTTATATGAGGAAGAAATGTCGGAACCAGTTGCACTGGATACAGATCGTTTTGCTGAACATAATATCGAAATCATTCAAGAGCGATTAGCGAAATATGATGAGCGTGTTGTAAGACATGATACATTAAAGTTAGCTTCTATTTTATATTCATTGTTATAAATGTGCGTTGCCTCGTTTGAGGTAACGCTCCTCATTCATATAGGACAAGATTTTTGTTCCCAAGTAATAGTATAAGGAGGTGTTGACTGTGTCATTTGCATCAGAAACAAAGAAAGAGTTGACCAACCTTGAAATGAAGGAATGCTGTGAGAAATCAGAATTATCGGCGTTGCTTCGAATGAACGGATCGCTTTCTTTTTCAAACCGTCGCCTATCTATCGATATTCAAACGGAAAATGCAGCAATTGCAAGAAGGATTTATACGCTCTTGAAAAAAGGATATGATGTGACGGTAGAATTACTTGTTCGTAAAAAAATGCGATTGAAGAAAAATAATGTATATATCGTGCGGCTTGTTGAGAAGTCTCGCGAAATATTAGCAGATCTTCACATTGTTCGAGATGACTTTTCGTTTATTCGAAATATATCGCAGGAATTAATCGAGAAGAAATGTTGTAAACGATCGTATTTACGCGGTGCATTTTTAGCAGGTGGTTCGGTAAATAACCCAGAAACATCATCTTATCATTTAGAGATCTTTTCGTTATATAAGGAACATAATGATTCTATATGTGAACTGATGAACGGATTTGATTTAAATAGTAAGACGTTGGAAAGAAGAAAAGGGTACATTACGTATTTGAAAGAAGCTGAGAAAATTACAGAATTTTTAAATATTATAGGTGCTCATAATGCACTTTTAAGATTTGAAGATATTCGAATTGTTCGCGATATGCGTAATTCGGTAAATCGTTTAGTTAACTGCGAAACAGCTAATTTAAATAAAACAATTGGTGCAGCGCTAAGGCAAATTGAGAATATCCGCTATATTGATGAGACCGTTGGGCTTGATATTTTGCCAGATAAATTAAGAGAAATTGCACAGTTACGAAGAGATTATCAAGATGTAACATTGAAAGAGTTAGGTGAGATGGTATCCGGGGGGAAAATTAGTAAATCGGGTATTAATCATCGTTTGCGTAAAATCGATGGAATTGCAGAGAAATTACGCGCGGGGGAAACGGTAGCAAAAAAATAAGAGGTTAAAGGGGAAATGGAGCTGTGGTTCAAAAAGTGGTTAAAGTTGCATTAAAAAACGGCTTACAAGCACGTCCGGCTGCGTTGTTTGTACAAGAGGCAAATCGCTTTCATTCTGATATTTTCATTGAGAAAGATGGAAAGACAGTTAATGCAAAGAGCATAATGGGGATTATGAGCTTAGCAATCGGAACTGGTAGCATGATTACAATCACAACAGAAGGTTCAGATGCAGAAGAGGCTTTGGAAGCATTAGCTGCATATGTACAATAAAAGGCTATCGCGAATGTGCGATAGCTTTTTTTATTCTGCTATTTGTGAGCAGCTTGGCTGGTGTGGTAACGAATGATCGGTGGGGTATGCGCTGCCCTTGTACATAATAAAAAAAGCGCCCTGTTGACAGGGCGCTTCCGCTTTTAGTTATATCCAGCTCCAGCGGCTAGAATCTCCGGTCGTTTCGCCCCTTCATTCGAGGCAAAAAGCGCCTCGGAATCAGGGGCTCCAACGCCCTGCGATTCTAAACGAGCCGCTTCCGCTTTTAGTTATATCCAGCTCCAGCGGCTAGAATCTCCGGTCGTTTCGCCCCTTCATTCGAGGCAAAAAGCGCCTCGGAATCAGGGGCTCCAACGCCCTGCGATTCTAAACGAGCCGCTTCCGCTTTTAGTTATATCCAGCTCCAGCGGCTAGAATCTCCGGTCGTTTCGCCCCTTCATTCGAGGCAAAAAGCGCCTCGGAATCAGGGGCTCCAACGCCCTGCGATTCTAAACGAGCCGCTTCCGCTTTTAATTTATTAACGACTTGTAAAGATCTTATCGATTAAGCCGTATTCTAGAGCTCTTTCTGCTGTCATGAAGTTGTCGCGGTCTGTGTCGCGTTGTAGAACTTCAAGTGGTTGACCTGTGCGGTCAGCAAGAATTTGGTTTAATTTTTCGCGTAAGAATAGGATGCGTTTTGCAGCGATTTCGATTTCAGTCGCTTGACCTTGTGCACCGCCAAGTGGTTGGTGAATCATTACTTCACTGTTAGGAAGAGCGAAACGTTTTCCTTTTTCACCTGCTGCAAGTAAGAATGCACCCATAGATGCAGCCATACCGATACAGATTGTTGATACTTGTGGTTTAATAAACTGCATTGTATCGTAAATTGCCATACCAGCTGTGATAGAACCACCAGGGCTGTTGATATAGATGTGAATATCTTTTTCTGGATCTTGAGATTCCAAGAATAAAAGCTGGGAAACGATTGAGTTTGCTACGTTGTCATCAATTGCGCTACCAAGCATAATGATGCGGTCCTTTAATAGTCGAGAGTAAATATCGTAAGCGCGTTCTCCACGATTTGTTTGTTCAATTACTGTAGGAATTAAATTCATCTGTTATTTCCTCCTTTGAAAGCTTTATTAGTTTATAATACAATTATGGTCAATAAAGGTCAAACGAAACCACTTTAAATCAAAAAAATATGTAGTTGTATCATGATTTATTCGCTATGTTTTTAAAATTCCCTGCTTATGTATCTTCAACATCATAACCGAATTACATAAATTTAAACGTGATTAAAGGTGTAGAAAGGGCAAAAGAACGCCTTTTTACTGAAGCGTTCTTTCGGTAGTTATTCTTTTAAAAGATAGGTTACTTTATTTAAAATTGTTTCGACTTGTTTCGCGTTTTTACTATACATTTCACTTGCTGATTTCGATTTTGTTTCTAAAGAAAATAGTTCAAGGTCAGCATGGCATTTTTTTAAAGATGCCAATAGTAAAGGTTTGTTTTGAGGAGAAGGCATTTGAAGTTTGTCATTATAAATGTCGATAGTAAGTTGTCCGTATGAGTCAACTTGACCGAGAAATACATTTTCAATGACAACGCCGAGTTTTTCTAATTCAGAATGTAACCAAGCGCGGTTATGTCCACTTGCTGAAAGAGGTTCATCTAATACATTTCCATCCATAATTACAGTTTGTGATTCTTTTTCGTTTGGCACTTTTAAGCTGATATCTTTTGCTGTAAGTGGTTGACGATCTTTTTTCAATAATACATTTAATTCCCCGCTCGGTTCTAGCACAGCAAATTCTACATCAGCTATGTTGAATGCACTTTTTCCTCTGAGAAGCTCGAGTAACTCGTCGCTTGTATACTTTTCTTTCTTTAAATTATCCTCAAGTACTTTACCATCCTTTATTAAAACGGTAGACTTCCCTTCAAAAAAATCTCTAGCTGTTTTGTTCTTTAAGGAAAGAATACCTGTGAAAAAAGGTACTGCAGCGAAAATGAGTATCGCAAAGACACCATGGAAAAATTTTTGATCTAGCCCTGTAGATACTTGAGCGGCAATATCACCAATTGTCATCCCCGCTATATATTCAAAAAAGGAAAGTTGAGAAATTTGTCTTTTTCCTAACCATTTTGTGATAGCGAATAACATGATTAATATAAATACAGAGCGTAGAATGACGAGTGTCCATTCAGGTAGGTGAGACATAGCAATTTCCTCCAGTCTGCTTAAAAACCTTTATATTGAGGTTCTTCACGTTCTAATAATGAAACTCTATCCTTTAGATCAGCGATGACGCTGTCCATTTCTAACATACATTCGTGAAAGACGCGTTTTGTTTCTTCGTCTGCTGAATTTAACGAAAGGGAACTTAAGCTTGCTTGAGCACCCCTTAAACTAGCGAGGCATGTTTTTACACTAGCGATAACAGTCATGAAAGCACCTCTTATCCTTTCGGTTTAAATAGCAATGCTCCGATGAATCCAAAAATGATAGCAGCAGAAATACCAGCGCTTGTTACTTTAAACATACCGGTAATAACGCCGACAATTCCATGTTTTGCAGCTTCTTCCATAGCGCCGTGAACGAGGGCGTTACCGAAACTTGTAATTGGTACAGTTGCTCCTGCACCCGCAAAATCAATTAATGGTTCATATAGATTGAATCCATCTAATATAGCCCCAACAACAACGAGTGTTGCCATTGTATGGGCAGGAGTAAGTTTACCCACATCAAACATAAGTTGACCAATTACACATATAAGTCCACCAATAACAAAAGCCCAGAAAAAAATCATTATGTTGCACCTCCAAATTCGATCGATACAGCATGAGCGATACATGGAATTGTTTCTTCTTGTTGGAATGTAAGTGGAGATAGTAAAGCACCTGTTGCAACAACTAGCATCTTTTTGAATTCTCCCTTTTTCATTCTATTTAATAAATGTCCGTACACGACTGTTGCCGAACATCCAGGACCACTTCCGCCAGCTATGACAGGTTGACCTTCTCTATAAATGATGATTCCGCAATCTTGGAATTGTTCGCTCTTTACTTTTGTACCGTGTTTATGTAGTAGGTCGTAAGCGATTTCGCGTCCTACATGTCCAAGGTCACCTGTTACGATTAAGTCGTAATAAGAGGCGTCGATTTGTCGTTCGCGTAAATGGGCTTCAATCGTATCGACAGCAGCTGGGGCCATCGCGCCTCCCATATTAAACGGATCTGTTAAACCCATATCAATAACTCGCCCAATTGTGGCGGAAGTAACTCTTGGACCATTTCCTGTATCACTTAAAATCGCTGCGCCTGCACCGGTCACTGTCCACTGCGCTGTAGGGGGCTTTTGTCCACCATATTCAGTTGGATAACGGAATTGTTTTTCCACGGCAGCGTTATGACTTGATGCTCCAGTTAATAAATATTTTGCGCCTTTTGCATTTACAATACTTGCGCCGAGCGCTAATCCTTCCATAGAAGTAGAGCAAGCTCCAAATAATCCAAGATAAGGTGTTCCGAGTGTACGACATGCAAAGCTCGTTGGGGTTATTTGATTAATTAAATCTCCTGCGAGTACGAATTGAATATCGTCTTTTCGAAGTTTTGCTTTCTCTGTAGCACGGCTACAAGCTTCTTCAAATAAAATTTTGTGAGCCTTTTCGTAAGAATCTTGTCCAAGCCATAAATCTTCATGGAGGGTGTCGAAGTCTTCAGGGATATTACCTTTCGCTTCAAATGGTCCACCGACTACCCCGGTTGAGATAATGACTGGTTTGTTTTCAAATACCCATGTTCGGTGTCCTTGTAACATTTATAGCCCTCCCCATTGAACGAGAATCGTTTTAATAAGTGCGATGACGAAAGCAGAAAATACACCAAACAAAATAACAGAGCCAGCCAATTTAAACATGTTACCGCCAACACCTAGGACGAACCCTTCCGTTCGGTGTTCAATGCATGCTGCGATAACAGAATTACCAAAACCGGTAACTGGTACCGCTGTGCCAGCCCCAGCAAATTGTCCAAAACGATCGTATATACCGAATCCAGTTAGTAACATGGAAATGAAAATTAGAGTTGCTACTGTCGGATTCCCTGCTGAGCGCTCAGTGAAATCAAAATACGTGATGTAAAAAGTAGAAATAAGTTGCCCGATGAAGCAAATGAAACCACCAACGAAAAAAGCTTTTATACAATTTTTTAAGACAGGACGCTTCGGTTCTCGTTCTTGCGCGAATTTTTTATATTCCTGTTGTACAGGAGTTAAGTTTTTATCTTTACTAGACATGGCAATCCTTCCTTTTCTTTTAGAAAGCTTAAATATTAGATCCCATTTCTGATTGAATGAGTTTCAATTGTTCTTTAATGCCATCCTTACTTACTTTCTTGTTCTTAATTTTGTTTTCAAGTTCTTCTAGGAGCATAAAAATCTTTTTGTCTGTACTTACACGAATATCGAAAGTAGGATTTTCATCACTTAATTTCTTTTTTAATTTACTTCGTAAAGGCTTTAAACCAAATCTTTCATGATGTTCAGGTTTGATGGCTATGTAAAGATCTAAATTGGTATTAACTGCGGTAGCTTTTATAATGCCATCTATAGCGAGGGCTTTTTTCTTAGCGTCTTGCGATATAGATTGATTAAAGGATTCTGTACTCATTTTTGTTAACTTAGGGCCCTTTTTTTCATCTGTTCGCTTAGCTTCTTCTTTCTTTACTTTTTTATCTAACGGGCTATTATCGCATCCGGTAAGTGAACCGAATAGAAGAACAAATAACGCGGTTATGAGGCCGAGTTTTCGCATTATAATCATTCCATTTCTATTGCAGTATGTAATTTGAGAGAAAAAGGATGACTGCATATCATCCTTTTTCTCAAATTGTGTACCATTAGATGAAATGGCACTTTTGGTTATTGCTGTGTGTATTGTGGTTCTTCTTGCTGGACTTCTTCAACACGTGGATTTAAAGAATCAATAATTGTTTGTGTTTGCTGCGCAGCTGTTTGGAAAAGTTGCTTTGCTTGTTGGTTATCCGTATCAAGAGCGAATCCCTCTAAGCTAGCTTGTGCACTTTTTAATCCAGAAACAGTTTGCTTTAGTTTTGTAATTACAGTCATTGAATGAAGCCCCCTTTGGAATATCAATTCAAAGATTATAATTTGTGAATTGGGGTGAATTTATGATTGGAAAATTTAGGGGAAGGACATGTTTTATAGGCTCCTAGCTAAGGTATATAAAGGATTAAGGGGATATTTTTATTGATTTAGATGGATTTTATTGCTATTATTATGAGAAGAAAATAAGCAGGTCTTTACTTGTTATATTTCACTTCTATTAGAGGTTTTTCGCAAGCAATTAAATGTGGAAAAGCGGAATAGAAGAAGGCTTAAAACCTTGATAATAAACCGTTTATAAAACTTTATCATGCGCCCATAGCTCAGTCGGATAGAGCGGTGGTTTCCGGTACCACGTCTGTCGGGGGTTCGAATCCCTCTGGGCGCGTCAAAAAGTCCTAACTTACGTTTTGTAGGTTAGGACTTTTTTTATTTCTCTCTTGTTATATCTGGTTATAAGAATTACTATTAGTATGTGGTAATAATTTTTACGCGTTATTATTTTCTTTCAATATTATTCATTTTTCGGTTGTAAGATGTAAATCTCATTAATACATATAAATTAATAATATTTTGGAATGGGTATCTGCGATAGGATTCTCCTTTTACCAAACTTATTGTACAATAGAAACAAGGGGGAGATTAGTTTGAAGGCAAGTCTTTTACAAGAACAAAGCTTACGTTTGGCAATGACACAAGAGTTAAGGCAAGCGATTACAATGCTCCAGTATAATGTACAAGAATTATCGGAGTTTTTATATGAGCAATCGTTAGAGAATCCCCTTATTGAGTTAGGTGGTTTCGAGAGGGAGAAGAAAAAGAGCTCTAACACAAGTAAAAGTACCGGCAAACAAGTCGAGAATCAAATGGAAATCTACAGTGTGGATTCTACAACGATTCAGCAACATTTATTAAATCAACTACAGTATTATAAAATAGATGAAGAAGAGCGAAAAGCAGCTTCTTTCATTATTATGAACATGGATGGAAATGGCTATTTACAAGAACCAAATGAAGAGCTATCAGAGCTTCTTTCTGCGCCGATCGATGTAGTGGACCGTTCTGTAGAGCTTGTTCAATCGTTAGAGCCAGCAGGGGTAGGTGCGCGTAATATTCAGGAATGTCTATCAATCCAATTGAAGCGCTTACAAAGAAGAAATGGTTTAGCGGAAGAGATTATAGATGATCATTTTAATTATTTCGTTAAGAAAGATTGGCGAAAGCTCGTTCAAGTGTTGAAGTGTACCAACGAGGAATTACAGGATGCGGTGAACTGTATTACATCATTACAGCCGAAACCAGGTCTTGCATTTTCTTCTGATAAACCACTTTATATCGTGCCTGATATGGCGGTAAAAAAAGATGGCGATCATCTCGTTTTACAAATGAACGAACGGAATATGCCGAGAATTGAGATTCACTCTGAGTATAGTGCGTTACTAAATAATAGTGAAAGTGAAGTTGCTTCATATGTATCTGAAAAGTATCAACATGTGCAATGGATTATGCGCAGTTTGAAACAGAGAAAACAAACACTCTTACAAGTGATGAATATTATTATGGAAAAACAGCATGATTTCTTCTGGAAAGGTCCAGCGTATTTAAAACCACTTGCTTTAAAAGAGGTGGCGGAAGAGTTAGGTGTGCATGAGTCTACAATTAGTCGTGCAACGCGTAATAAATATGTGCAAACGCCGCATGGTTTATTTGAGATGAAATCGTTCTTTAGTAATTCTATTTCTACGACGGAAGATGAGGCGGTTTCTACAAAGCGTGTGAAACAATTCATTCAAACGCTTGTTGGAGCAGAAAATAAGAAAAAGCCACTTTCGGATCAAAAGATTTCAAAATTATTAGAAGAAGAGCATGAGATCGTTATTTCTCGCAGAACGGTTGCGAAATATAGAGAACAAATGCATATTCCTGCTTCGTCTCTAAGAAAAACAATTGGATAGGTGAAGAAGATGAAGGTTGTACTATATACAAAAAAAGATTGTGGTCTTTGCGTGAAGGCGAAACAAATTTTAAAGGAAGTACAATGTGAATATTCTTTTCAAATTGAGGAAATAGATATATATGAAGATAATGACCTTTTAGAGAAATACCATCTAATGATTCCTGTTGTAGAAATAGGCGGAAGACAAGTAGAATATGGTAACATTCACAAAGGTGTCATAATAAACTATATAAACAATGCAGTTAAGAGTTGAATAAGTTTCTGTCTCCTGTTACAATAATACACGTAGCAGGGATTATTTTTTTAACCTAAGTGGGACACAAAATGTCACTACGGGACATAAAGTGACCACGAAGGGAAATGAACCGATGTAGTGAGGAGAAAAGATATGCGCTCATGGATTCAGAACACAAAAAAATTATTACCTGATCTGCTACCTGTTATGCAAACGAGAATGCAAGTGCTTCAGTACATTAGGCTTATGCAGCCGATTGGAAGAAGAAACTTATCTGCAAGTCTCGGTATGACAGAACGAGTATTGCGAAGTGAAGTTCAAGTTTTGAAAGAACAAAACTTAGTTCACGTCGCTTCTTCTGGAATGACTTTGACAGAAGAAGGAACAGCTTTAGTTCTTGCTTTGGAAGACTTTATGAAAGAAATTTCCGGGTTAAAGGTTTTAGAAAAACAACTTAAGGAAACATTAGACTTGGATGAAGTTTTCGTTGTCCCTGGTGATAGTGATGAATCACCTTGGGTCAAACTGGAGATGGGCCGTGCTTGTGTGACTTGTATAAAAGACCGTCTGACAGTGAATAATATCGTTGCTGTGGCTGGAGGAAGTACGCTAGCTGCTGCTGCGGACATGATGCAACTTGATTGCAAAGATTTACATATGCTATTTGTCCCAGCACGTGGTGGAATTGGAGAAGGTGTCGAGTTAGAAGCCAATACCATTTGCGCCAAAATGGCACAAAATACGATGAGTAATTATCGCTTATTGTATGTTCCAGATCACGTTAGTAGCGAAGCATATGCGTCTATTGTAACAGAGCCCTCCGTGAAAGAAGTTCTTGAGTTGATTCGATCTTCCAATATCGTCATTCATGGAATTGGTGATGCGTTAACAATGGCACGTCGTAGAAATACTTCAGAAGCAGATTGGTTAAAGATTCAGGCAAGCGAAGCAGTTGGCGAAGCTTTCGGTTACTACTTTAATGAACAAGGAAATGTTGTTCATAAAGTAAGAACAGTTGGTATGCAACTTGAAGATTTACAACATGTATCTCACGTTGTCGCAGTCGCTGGAGGTTCTTCAAAAGCAAAAGCAATACAGGCTGTAATAAAGCAAGGGCACACTTCAATTCTAATTACAGATGAAGGTGCAGCAAAACAATTAACAAAGGGTATTACCCTTTAATATAATCCCCCAAGGAGGAAATTTAAATGACTAAAATTGGTATTAATGGATTTGGACGTATCGGACGTAACGTATTCCGCGCAGCTCTTAACAACTCTGAGGTAGAAGTAGTAGCAATCAACGACTTAACAGATGCTAAAACATTAGCTCACCTTTTAAAATATGATACAGTTCACGGAACTTTAAATGCAGAAGTATCTGCTAACGAAAACAGCATCATTGTTAACGGTAAAGAAATTAAAGTTATCGCTGAGCGTGACCCAGCTCAATTACCATGGAACGACTACGGAGTAGAAGTAGTAGTAGAATCTACTGGCCGTTTCACTAAAAAATCAGACGCTGAGAAACACTTAGGTGGATCAGTTAAGAAAGTTATCATCTCAGCTCCAGCTTCTGACGAAGATATCACTGTAGTTATGGGTGTTAACCACGAAGAATACGATGCAGCTAACCACAACGTAGTATCTAATGCTTCTTGTACTACAAACTGTCTAGCTCCATTCGCTAAAGTATTAAACGAAAAATTCGGCGTAAAACGCGGAATGATGACAACAATTCACTCTTACACTAACGACCAACAAATCTTAGACTTACCACACAAAGATTTACGTCGTGCTCGTGCAGCAGCTGAAAACATGATCCCAACATCTACTGGTGCTGCTAAAGCTGTAGCATTAGTATTACCAGAACTTAAAGGTAAATTAAACGGTGGCGCTGTACGTGTTCCAACTGCTAATGTTTCTCTAGTTGACTTAGTTGTTGAACTTGACAAAGAAGTAACAGTTGAAGAAGTAAATGCAGCATTCAAAGCAGCTTCTGAAGGCGAATTAAAAGGTATCCTTGGATACAGCGAAGAGCCATTAGTATCTATCGACTATAACGGTTGCACAGATTCTTCTACAATCGATGCATTATCTACAATGGTAATGGAAGGTAACATGGTTAAAGTACTTTCTTGGTACGATAACGAAACTGGTTACTCTAACCGCGTAGTAGACCTAGCTGCATACATGACTTCTAAAGGTCTTTAATTCTTAAGTATATAAGCAATCAATGACAAAACGAGGGAGAGGGGTTGTTCCCTCTCTCTCTTCTTTCGTTTTAGAAGCAAATGTGATAAGCTTTTGAATGGGTTTTGTCAATCCTAACTAGTAGTCGGAGGGAAATCCAATGAACAAAAAATCAATTCGTGACGTAGATTTAAAAGGTAAGCGTGTATTTTGCCGCGTTGATTTCAACGTACCTATGAAAGAAGGCAAAATTACAGATGAAACTCGTATCCGTGCAGCTCTTCCTACAATTCAATATTTAGTAGAGCAAGGTGCGAAAGTAATTTTAGCAAGTCATTTAGGCCGTCCAAAAGGTCAAGCAGTAGAAGAATTACGTCTTACTCCAGTAGCAGCACGTTTAGGCGAGCTTCTTGGTAAAGATGTTAAAAAAGCGGACGAAGCATTCGGACCAGTTGCACAAGAAATGGTTGCAGCAATGAACGAAGGCGACGTAGTAGTTCTTGAAAACGTACGTTTCTATGCGGGCGAAGAAAAGAACGATGCAGAACTTGCGAAAGAATTTGCAGCTCTTGCTGATATTTTCGTAAACGATGCATTCGGTGCAGCTCACCGTGCTCACGCTTCTACAGCAGGAATCGCAGACTACCTACCAGCAGTATCTGGATTATTAATGGAAAAAGAGTTAGATGTATTAGGTAAAGCACTTTCTAACCCAGAACGTCCATTCACAGCTATCATTGGTGGTGCGAAAGTAAAAGATAAAATCGGTGTAATTCGTCATCTATTAGACAAAGTAGATAACTTAATCATCGGTGGCGGACTTGCTTATACATTCGTTAAAGCTTTAGGTCATGAAATTGGTCTATCTCTATGTGAAAACGACAAAATTGAACTAGCTAAAGAATTTATGCAACTTGCAAAAGAAAAAGGCGTAAACTTCTACATGCCAGTTGATGTTGTAATCACTGAGGAATTCTCTGAAACTGCAACAACTCAAATCGTTAGTATCGACTCTATTCCTTCTACTTGGGAAGGCGTGGACATCGGTCCTAAAACACGTGAAATTTATGCAGATGTAATTAAAAACTCTAAGCTTGTTGTATGGAATGGACCAATGGGTGTATTCGAAATGACTCCATTCGCAGAAGGTACAAAAGCAGTAGGACAAGCATTAGCAGATGCAGAAGGTACATACTCTGTTATCGGCGGTGGTGACTCTGCAGCAGCTGTTGAAAAATTCGGTATGGCTGATAAAATGAGCCACATTTCTACTGGCGGCGGTGCGTCATTAGAATTCATGGAAGGTAAAGAACTTCCAGGTGTAGTTTGTCTTAACGACAAATAAGTAGCAGCCAAAGAAAAAGGACGGTGCAAAGCATGCGTAAACCAATTATCGCAGGTAACTGGAAAATGAATAAAACTCTAGCTGAAGCAGTTAGCTTCGTAGAGGAAGTTAAAGGTCAAATCCCAGCAGCTTCAGCTGTTGATGCAGTAGTTTGTTCGCCAGCTCTATTCTTAGAGCGCTTAGTAGCAAAGGCTGAAGGAACTGACTTACAAGTAGGTGCACAAAACATGCACTTCGAAAAAAATGGTGCATTCACTGGCGAAATTAGCCCAGTAGCACTTAGCGACTTAAAAGTAGGCTACGTAGTACTTGGCCACTCTGAGCGTCGTGAAATGTTTGCTGAAACAGACGAGTCAGTAAACAAAAAGACTCTTGCAGCATTTGAACATGGTTTAACACCAATCGTTTGTTGTGGTGAGACTTTAGAAGAGCGCGAAAGCGGAAAAACATTTGATCTAGTAGCAGGTCAAGTGACAAAAGCACTTGCAGGTTTAACAGAAGAGCAAGTTAAAGTAACTGTTATCGCTTATGAGCCAATCTGGGCTATCGGTACAGGTAAATCTTCTTCTTCTGCAGATGCAAATGAAGTATGTGCGCACATCCGTAAAGTTGTTGCAGAAGCTGTTTCTCCAGAAGCTGCAGAAGCTGTTCGTATTCAATACGGCGGTAGCGTAAAACCAGAAAACATTAAAGAGTATATGGCACAATCTGACATCGACGGCGCTTTAGTTGGCGGTGCTAGCTTAGAGCCTGCTTCGTTCTTAGGTCTTCTGGGGGCGGTAAAATGAGAAAGCCAACAGCTTTAATCATTCTTGATGGTTTCGGACTACGTGAAGAAACTTACGGGAATGCTGTAGCACAAGCTAAGAAACCTAATTTTGATGGTTACTGGAACAAATTCCCTCACACAACGCTTACAGCTTGTGGTGAGGAAGTAGGTCTTCCAGCAGGTCAAATGGGTAACTCAGAGGTTGGTCACTTAAATATCGGTGCTGGCCGCATCGTATATCAAAGCTTAACACGCGTAAACGTTGCAATTCGTGAGGGTGAGTTCGATCAGAACGAAACTTTCCAAAATGCAATTAAAAGCGTGAAAGAAAAAGGTACTGCTCTTCATTTATTCGGTTTACTTTCTGATGGTGGTGTGCATAGTCACATGAACCATATGTTTGCTCTTCTTCGCTTAGCAGCAAAAGAAGGCGTGGAGAAAGTATATATCCATGCATTCTTAGATGGCCGCGATGTTGGACCACAAACAGCAAAAGGTTATATCGATGCAACAAATGAAGTAATTAAAGAAACAGGAGTAGGACAATTCGCGACTATCTCTGGTCGTTATTACTCCATGGACCGTGACAAGCGTTGGGATCGCGTAGAAAAATGTTACCGTGCTATGGTGAATGGTGAAGGCCCTACTTATAAATCAGCAGAAGAGTGTGTAGAAGACTCTTATGCAAATGGTATTCATGATGAATTCGTATTGCCGTCTGTAATTGTTAACGAAGATGACACGCCAGTTGCAACAATCAATAATGATGATGCAGTTATCTTCTATAACTTCCGTCCAGACCGTGCAATTCAAATTGCTCGTGTATTTACAAACGAAGACTTCCGTGAGTTCGATCGTGGTGAAAAAGTACCTCACATTCCTGAATTCGTTTGTATGACACATTTCAGTGAAACTGTAGATGGTTACGTGGCATTCAAGCCAATGAACCTTGATAACACATTAGGTGAAGTTGTTGCGCAAGCGGGATTAAAGCAACTTCGCATCGCGGAAACTGAAAAGTATCCGCACGTTACATTCTTCTTTAGCGGTGGTCGTGAGGCTGAATTCCCAGGAGAAGAGCGTATTTTAATTAACTCACCGAAGGTTGCAACGTATGACTTGAAACCTGAAATGAGCATTTATGAAGTAACGGACGCTTTAGTAAATGACATCGAAAATGATAAACATGATGTTATCATTCTTAACTTTGCAAACTGTGATATGGTTGGCCATTCTGGGATGATGGAACCAACAATTAAAGCAGTAGAAGCAACTGACGAATGTTTAGGAAAAGTTGTAGAAGCGATTCTTGCAAAAGATGGTGTAGCACTTATTACTGCTGACCATGGTAATGCCGATCAGGAGTTAACTGCTGAGGGTGGACCAATGACAGCTCATACAACTAACCCGGTTCCTTTCATCGTTACAAAAAATGATGTAGAGCTTCGTGAAGGTGGTATTTTAGGAGATATCGCCCCAACAATGCTTACACTTTTAAATGTGGAACAACCGAAAGAAATGACAGGTAAAACAATTATTAAATAATTTGCTTATATAAAAAGGAGAGAATTTATTATGTCAACAATTATTGATGTTTATGCTCGCGAAGTCCTTGACTCTCGTGGTAACCCAACTGTAGAAGTAGAAGTTTACACAGAAAGCGGCGCATTCGGACGCGCTATCGTACCAAGTGGTGCATCTACTGGTGAGCACGAAGCAGTAGAATTACGTGACGGTGACAAATCTCGTTACCTTGGTAAAGGTGTTATGAACGCAGTAAACAACGTTAACGAAGCAATCGCTCCAGAAATCGTTGGTTTCGACGTAACTGACCAAGCTGGTATCGACCGTGCTATGATCGAATTAGATGGCACTCCAAACAAAGGTAAACTAGGCGCTAACGCTATCCTTGGTGTATCTATGGCAGTAGCTCACGCAGCAGCTGACTTCGTAGGTCTTCCATTATACCGTTACCTTGGTGGATTCAATGCAAAACAATTACCAACTCCAATGATGAACATCATCAACGGTGGTTCTCACGCTGATAACAACGTTGATTTCCAAGAGTTCATGATCTTACCAGTTGGTGCTCCAACATTCAAAGAATCAATCCGTATGGGTGCTGAAGTATTCCATGCACTTAAAGCTGTATTACATGACAAAGGTCTTAACACTGCAGTAGGTGACGAAGGTGGATTCGCTCCAAACCTTGGTTCTAACCGTGAAGCATTAGAAGTAATCATCGAAGCTATCGAAAAAGCTGGTTACAAAGCTGGAGAGAACGTATTCTTAGGAATGGACGTTGCTTCTTCTGAGTTCTACAACAAAGAAACTGGTAAATATGACCTTGCAGGCGAAGGCCGTACTGGCTTAACTTCTGCAGAAATGGTTGATTTCTACGAAGAGCTTTGCAAAGACTTCCCAATCATCTCTATTGAAGATGGTCTAGACGAAAACGACTGGGATGGTCACAAATTATTAACTGAGCGTATCGGTGATAAAGTACAATTAGTTGGTGACGATTTATTCGTAACTAACACTCAAAAACTTGCTGAAGGTATCGAAAAAGGTATCTCTAACTCAATCTTAATTAAAGTTAACCAAATCGGTACTTTAACTGAGACTTTCGAAGCAATCGAAATGGCTAAACGTGCTGGTTACACAGCAGTTGTATCTCACCGTTCTGGTGAAACTGAAGATGCTACAATCGCTGACATCGCAGTTGCAACTAACGCTGGCCAAATCAAAACTGGTTCTATGAGCCGTACTGACCGTATTGCTAAGTACAACCAATTATTACGTATCGAAGACGAGCTAGGCGAAATCGCTGTTTACGCTGGTTTACAATCTTTCTACAATATCAAACGATAATTGTAGAAAATAACGACAGACCGTGAGAAATCACGGTCTGTTTTTTTATGCTAAAATTGTTCGTCCGTCATAAGTGACATGAAGTATTTGAAGAAGAGATTATAATCAAAATCGATAGCAATTTGCTGCATTAAGTTTTTACATAAAATAAATAAAACAGCTAGGGAAGTGAGTCGTCCTAAACTTACAATGACTAGTTCGTCTTTATACTGCTCGATAAGAGGGATAACTTCAAAAAAATTCTCCATTTCCCCGTTTTGTAACTTTTCATTTGGGATGATTGGCCCTAACCCTTCTTTACCGTGAACATCGGTAAAAAAGCGGGAGGACCTCCATTGAGAGGACGGTCTGAACCACCAAATATTTTCATATCTCTATTTCTTGATTTTTGTTTAAGGAAATGAGCATTTTGTACGGCCATTTCTTTTGGAACATTGCCGTAATCGGTGACTATCCCAACAATTTCAATTTCATCGATAAAGAATGCGAGGAGGAGGGCTATCGTATCGTCGATTCCAGGATCACAAAAAATAAGAACTTTTTTAGACATATGTTCACCACCTATCTATATATATGTGTGCTAGAGAGAAGGCAGAAGAAAAATGGAGTGAAGGATTTTATTTTATTGAAATAATACCCATCAAAATTCAGAATATATAAACTTTGTATATTAGGTCAAGGTTTTTGACATAAATTATATGCGGAAACGCAGTCATATCAAGGGTGTAAGCGTATAATATAGTGGGTTTTCGTTGTCGATTTGATAAATTGCAGGTTTTTACAATTTATACTATGATAAGGATATTAACAGAAGATCGTATAAACATGAGGGATGATGAACATGAAACTTACAAAGATTCTTGTCCAAATTTCTGCTCTTTATGTATTTTATATGGTTGGAAATTGGGTGCAAGAAATGTTGAATATTCCGATTCCAGGAAGTTTGATTGGGATGTTCCTCCTGCTTGTTTTTCTTAGCCTAAAAGTACTTCCAGTGAAATGGTTTGATTTAGGAGCAGAAACACTCGTTGCTATTATGCCGTTTTTATTAATTCCGCCAACGCTTGGCTTAATGAATTACGGTGCTTTTTTTATGAGTAAAGGAATTTCTCTTTTCATTACAGTTGTAGCGAGTACGTTTTTAATTATTATTGTCGCAGGACATACAGGACAATATCTTGCGAATAGAAAGGAAAAAGAGACACAATGAGCCAAATATTAATCGGAATCGGTTGGGTTCTTTTTACGGTGCTATTATATCAATTATCTAAAAAAATCTACAAATTATTTCCAACACCATTTACCATTCCAATGCTTGTTGCAACAGGATTAATGGCTTTCTTATTTATAATGCTTGATATACCATATCAAAATTATATGGAAAGTGGTGGTGGCTGGATTGCGAAGTTACTCGGACCAGGTGTTGTAGCATTTGCAATCCCGCTTTATAAACAACGTCATGTTCTGCAAAAATATGTTGTACCAATTGCTGGTGGGGTATTAGTAGGTACAACAGTTGCTATTGCAAGTGATTTGGCTATCGCCACACTTATGGGAACAGATAAAAGCTTAATTTTATCTTCTTTACCAAAATCAGTGACAATGCCAGTTGCGATGAGTGTATCTGAACAAGTTGGTGGTGTCCCGTCCTTAACAGCGGCCTTCGTCGTTATCGCAGGGATTACTGGAACGATTTCAGGACCAATTTTATTAAAATGGAGCCGCGTTACAAACTCAGTTGGTAAAGGGATTGGCTTTGGATGTGCATCTCATATTATGGGTGTTATGAGAGCGATGAAAAATAATGAGCATGAAGGTGTTATTGGATCGGTAACAATGACATTAACAGCAATTTTGACATGTTTGCTTGGACCGTTATTCGCAATGGTGTTTATGTAATAGAAGAAAAGCGAGAGCGATTCTATAGCTCTCGCTTTTCTATAGGATTTATGCTACATTTAAAATAACTGAATCTTTGTAGGAGGTACGCCAAGTGCATACGTTATTATCTGTTTTACTTATTATTGTATCGATTTTAATGATTGTTATGGTACTTATGCAGTCTAGTAATAGCTCAGGCCTTTCAGGTGCAATTTCAGGCGGTGCAGAGCAATTATTTGGTAAGCAAAAAGCACGTGGAATTGAAGCGGTATTAAACCGTGTTACAGTTGTTTTAGCTGTGTTGTTCTTTGTACTAACAATTGCTGTTACGTACTTAAACTTATAAAATTAAAAGAAGAAGCGTTAGCGGATTATGCTAATGGTTCTTCTTTTTTTGATTTGTTATTCAAAAAAAGTTTCTAATTAGATTATAGAATTATAAATATGGTACACTAAGAATAGAAAGAATACGACTAGATTACAGAAGAGAAAGAGGAGAAGTACATGATGAAATTAGCATCTCCGAAACCATTTACATTTGAAGGTGGAGACCGCGCTGTTTTATTATTACATGGATTCACAGGGAACTCAGCTGACGTACGCATGCTAGGGCGTTTCTTAGAGAAGAAAGGCTATACTTGTCATGCGCCAATTTATAAAGGACACGGCGTACCACCACAAGAGCTTGTTCATACAGGCCCTGAAGACTGGTGGAAAGATGTAATGAATGCCTACCAGCATTTAAAAGATCAAGGTTACGAGAAAATAGCTGCGGTTGGATTATCATTAGGCGGAGTATTCTCATTAAAACTTGCTTATACATTACCGATTTTAGGTGTTGTACCAATGTGTGCACCGATGTACATTAAAAGTGAAGAAATTATGTACCAAGGTATATTGGCATATGCCCGCGAATATAAAAAGCGTGAGCAAAAATCACCAGAACGAATTGAGCAGGAAATGTTTGAATTTAAACAGACACCAATGAATACATTAAAAGCATTACAGGAGTTGATTCGTGACGTACGCAATAATGTTGATATGATTTATGCTCCAACATTCGTTGTACAAGCACGTCATGATGAGATGATTAATACAGATAGTGCTAACATTATTTATAACGGTGTAGAATCTACGTTAAAAGACATTAAATGGTATGAAGACTCTACGCATGTCATTACACTTGATAAAGAACGTGATGTGCTACATGAGGATGTATATAACTTCTTGGAGCAACTAGATTGGTAAGATCTAGTTGCCTCTTTTTTTCATAAGGGAATTTATTATCCCAATTGGTGTGGGCTAATAATCAGTGGGAAGGGACAAAACCCCACTGATTAAAGTTACACTTTATGAAAGCTGTAAAAAATCATTGGGAGATGATTAAAGTTTCACTTTATACATCCCCCATCTTTCGGATACACTAAATAATATAAGGGTTTAAAGGAGGTATTTCTGCTTGGAAGAAATCATGCAAGAACATATTGATAAGTTGTTATTATTTATGAGGGAAGAAGCGTATAAACCGTTAACGATACAAGAATTAGAAGCTGCATTTGGAATCGAAGGCTCTGAGGGCTTTAAAGATTTCGTAAAGGCACTTGTAATGATGGAAGAGAAGGGGCTTGTTATCCGCACACGTAGTAACCGCTACGGTCTTCCAGAAAAAATGAATTTAGTACGCGGTAAATTAATTGGGCACGCACGTGGTTTTGCGTTCGTCGTTCCAGAAGAGAAGAAAACAGGAGATGATGATCTTTTCATCCCGCCTACAGAATTAAATGGCGCACTTCATGGTGATACAGTATTAGCACGTGTTAGCGCGCAATCAAGTGGATCACGCCAAGAAGGCGCGATTGTTCGTATTTTAGAGCGTGGAACGAAGGAACTAGTTGGTACATATACAGAGTCAAAGAACTTTGGATTTGTTATACCTGATAATAAACGCTGGACAAGTGACATTTTTATCTTGAAAAGTGCATCTATGGGCGCTGTAGAAGGCCATAAAGTAGTTGTGAAAATTACGGGCTACCCAGAGAACCGTTTAAGCGCAGAAGGTGAAGTTATTCAAATTCTAGGTCATAAAAATGACCCAGGAGTAGATATTTTATCTGTCATTCATAAACATCATTTACCTTTAGCATTTCCTGAAGAAGTGATGGAACATGCAAACAGTGTACCAGAAACGATTTCAGAAGAAGATATAAAAGATCGCCGTGATTTACGTGATCAAATGATTGTTACAATTGATGGTGCGGATGCGAAAGACTTAGATGACGCTGTTACAGTAACGAAGCTTGAGAACGGTAACCATAAGCTTGGCGTTCATATTGCGGATGTAAGTCATTACGTTCAAGAAGGTTCTCCAATTGATGTTGAAGCAGCGGAGAGAGCAACGAGTGTATATCTTGTAGACCGTGTAATTCCGATGATTCCGCATCGTTTATCTAACGGTATTTGTTCATTAAATCCGAAAGTAGACCGTCTGACACTATCTTGTGAAATGGAAATCAACAATCTAGGTGATGTTGTAAAGCATGAGATTTTCCAAAGTGTAATTAAAACGACAGAGCGTATGACGTATGCTGACGTAAGAAGCATTTTAGAAGATGAAGACGAAGCGCTAATTGAACGTTACGAGCCGCTAGTACCAATGTTTAAAGAAATGGGGCAGTTAGCACAAATTTTACGTGAAAAACGTATGCGCCGCGGTGCGATTGACTTTGACTTTAAAGAAGCGAAAGTACTAGTAGATGAAGAAGGAAAACCGACTGATGTTGTAATGCGTGATCGTTCTGTATCAGAGAAGTTAATTGAAGAGTTTATGCTTGTTGCGAACGAAACAGTAGCAGAGCACTTCCACTGGATGAACGTACCGTTTATGTACCGTGTCCATGAAGATCCGAAAGAAGATAAGCTTGAGCGTTTCTTCGAGTTTGTAACAAACTTCGGATATGCAGTAAAAGGACGTGCGAACGAAATACATCCTCGTGCGCTGCAACAAATTCTTGAAATGGTTCAAGGTCAGCCAGAAGAAGTAGTCATTTCAACAGTTATGCTTCGTTCTATGAAGCAAGCACGTTACGATTCGGACAGCTTAGGACATTTCGGTTTATCAACTGAGTTCTACACGCATTTCACATCGCCAATTCGTCGTTACCCAGATACGATTGTTCATAGATTGATTCGTGAATACATCATTAATGGTAAAGTAGACAACGAAACGCAAGCGAAATGGCGTGAAAACTTACCTGAGATTGCAGAGCACTCTTCTAATATGGAACGCCGCGCTGTTGAAGCAGAACGTGAAACAGACGAAATGAAAAAAGCAGAGTATATGGTTGATAAGATCGGTGAAGAGTATGACGGTATGATTAGCTCTGTAACAAACTTCGGTTTATTCGTAGAGCTTCCAAATACAATTGAAGGCCTTGTACACGTTAGCTATTTAACAGATGATTACTACCGTTATGACGAAAAACATTTTGCGATGATTGGAGAACGTACAGGTAACGTATTCCGCATCGGTGACGAAATTACAATTCGTGTTATTAACGTAAATAAAGACGAGCGAGCAATCGACTTTGAAATCGTTGGCATGAAAGGCACACCTCGTCGCAAGTTCAAAGATCGTCCAGTTGTGATTGAACAGCCAAGAACAGGTAGAAAGAAACGCGGTGGACGTAGCGAGCGTAGTAATGAGCGCGGTGGCGAACGCGGCACAGGAAGAAAGTTTGATCGTGGTGGCCAAGGAAAAGGAAAAGCATCAGCATCCACATCCGCTAGTCAGCCAGGGAAAAAAGATAGTAATAGTAATGGTAATAGTAATAGTAATGGCAAGAAGAAAAAAGGATTCTTTGAAAATGTACCAGGATTCAAGAAGAAAAAGAAAAAGCGCAAGTAAGAAAAGAGTGGCTTCGCCTCGCATTATGAGCGAGCCACTTTCGCTTTTTGTTTACATTTGTTACAATGGTAAAAATAGAGGAGGGACGTTATATGCCAAAAGGTACAGGTAAGGTTATTGCGCAAAATAAAAAGGCATTTCATGATTATTTCATCGAAGAAACATACGAAGTAGGGCTTGTCCTTCAAGGAACGGAAATTAAGTCGATTCGCGCTGGACGCGTGAACTTGAAAGATGCGTTTGCACGTATACATAACGGTGAAGTATGGGTTCATAATATGCATATTAATACATATGAACAAGGGAATCGTTTCAATCACGATCCGCTACGTACAAGGAAGTTACTTCTTCATAAAAAAGAAATTGATAAGCTAGCAGGTTACGCAAAAGAAACAGGATATGCATTAGTTCCAGTTAGAATCTATTTGAAAAATGGATTTGCGAAAATGGCACTTGGTTTAGCAAAAGGTAAGAAGCAATATGATAAGCGTCACGATTTAAAAGAGAAAGAAGCTAAACGTGAAATTGCACGCGTGTTCCGTGATCGTCAAAAGATGTAATACAGATATTTACATTTGTAAAACGGCGCGCGTATGATATAATAACTTATGTAAGATTGTTGCACATTGAAAAACAGCTCTTAGTAGCTATCACGATATTTCTTCGTATGCTCCATTTTTATCATGGGGACGTTACGGATTCGACAGGGATAGTTCGAGCTTAGGTTGCGAGTCGAGGGGATCGGCCTCGTTAAAACGTCAAAGCCTATAATTGGCAAACAAAACAATCTTTCTTTAGCTGCTTAATTGCACTAAAGGTTCCTCCCTCCATCGTCCATGTGGTAGGGTAAGGGACTCAAACTAAGTGGACTACGCCGGAGTTCGCCGTCTGAGGGCGAAGGAAGAGAACAATCAGACTAGCAACTTGGAAGCCTGTCGATAGGCCGAAGAGTTCGCGAAATGCTAATATATCGACTACACTCGTAGAAGCTTAAGTGCCGATATTTTTGGACGTGGGTTCGACTCCCACCGTCTCCACCAATACATATTTGGTGGTTTTTTATTTTGTATGATATGAACCATAACTTTGCCAGATTGGCGGGGTTATGGTTCTTTTTGTTTTGTGGTTTTATAAAATGCTTAAGTTGATGGGGATGGGGCGGTACCCCTGAAACAGAAAGTGAAGAAATAGTTATTGATGATAAGCAGGTAGATACTATAGCTGCCCCTTAATGATTAAATAACATTTATTTAAATCTTCATATATTTTGTGTTTTTATCCATATCTATTGTAAGATTGTATAGAGTTATCCTAATAAGCTGTTATAATGGCTTATTTTAGGAATTTAATATTTATAAATCTTAAATTATTTTTTTGGGATAATTTTTTATCTAACTAAGTTATATTGAAGTAGAGGTGAACCATCGGTGAAGCAGGTGTTGGTAATTAAGAATGAACGGTCTTTTGCAAAGAAAATCGTAAGCGGTCTAACGCAAGAAGGCTATTTCATTTTAAAACTTCACAATGAAAACCAAGGTTTAAATATAATATATGAACAAGATTGGGATATTATCATATTGGATTGGGATTCATTAAGTATATCGGGACCAGAAATTTGCAGACAAATACGACTTGTTAAAACGACACCGATCATTATTGTGACCGACAATATTTCTAGCAAGGATTGCATAGCAGGGCTACAAGCAGGAGCAGATGATTATATAAGAAAACCATTTGTGAAAGAAGAATTAGTAGCAAGGGTTCAAGCTATTTTAAGGAGAAGTGACTGTATCCAGCAAAATGAGACAAACTTTTTTCAGTTTAAAGATCTCTTTGTTGATGCATCTAGCAATATTGTGAAAAAAGGTGGTAAAAATCTCTCGCTTACTAAGCGCGAGTATGATTTACTTGTATTTTTAATCAAGAATAAAAATACAATATTGAGCCGTGAAATGCTTTTGAATCAGGTTTGGGGATTTAACGTAGTAGTAAATCCAAATGTAGTAGACTTATATATTGGGTATGTAAGAAAAAAGTTAAAGTGCGAGAAGAAAGACAGGTATATTCAAACGATACATGGCAGGGGCTATTCAATGGTTGAATGATAAAAATAAGATAATAGGTAAAGTACAGTTTGTCATAATAAACAATATCTAGCATAATAGAAAAAACGAGTAAAACTGCTTCATTCAGTTTTACTCGTTTTTTCTATTAAATCTGATAATCAAATAGTTTCTGAGAAATATTAAAAGACGGAAACTATAAAAAGAATATTGCTACCAGGCAATGGATTATGAAATAATTAGCTATTAATGGTCATTTTTTTTGCAGTAGGAATCATGGTTTATAAGGTGCCCAATCTATTGATTAGTACGTGTGGGGGATGACTCTGGTGCGCATTAGATGAGACTGTATCTAATTTATGTTTAATTTTATTAACTCACACCATTCACAAGATTTTCACATAATTAATGACTATACTTATTAACAGGATATTCAAATGAAAATGATTATCAATAGCGATTTAGATGCATAAAGGTTACTATCTAATTTAATCTATGGACGTTATCATTTTCGAACTAAATTACATTATAAGGAGTATACGTATGAAAAAAACTATGCTTTTAAAATTAGTAAGTATTCTAGCAATTTTCACTTTAATGTTAGTAGCTTGCTCAGATTCAAGTAAGGAAACTTCGAAAGCTAATAAAGGTGATAGTAGTGATAAGCCAAAAACGGTTGAAATCACTGATGCACATGGAACTGTTAAAGTCCCTGTAAATCCAAAAAATGTAGTTGCTTTGGATAATAGAACTTTTGAAACTTTAGCTGATTGGGGAATTAAATTAGCGGCTGCTCCAAAGGATGTAATGCCTGCAGATTCAGCATATGTAAAGGATAGCAAAGTTCAAAATATTGGAAATCACCGCGAACCAAATCTTGAAATTATAGCAGCTGCAAACCCTGAACTTGTAATCGTTGGTCAAAGATTTGCTGGCCATTACGAAGAAATCAAAAAATTAGTGCCAAATGCAGCTGTTATTGATCTTAATGTTGATGTTTCTGAGAAATCTACTACGCCTGGGAAAAATTTAGTAGATGGACTTAAAAGTTCTACAATTACTTTAGGAAAAATCTTTGATAAAGATAAAGAAGCTAAACAATTAGTAGCTGATTTTGATAAATCTATTGAAACTGCAAAATCTGCTTATAATGGAAAAGATAAAGTTATGAGTGTTATTGTTACTGGTGGGAATATTGCTTTTGCTGCTCCTCACTCTGGTCGCGTTTGGGGACCAATGTATGAGATTTTCGGTTGGACTCCAGCACTAGAAGTGTCTAATTCTACTGCAGGTCATAAAGGTGATGACGTTTCTGTTGAAGCTATTGCACAAACAAATCCTGATTGGCTTTTCGTATTAGATCGTGATGCTGCAACATCTGATGCTGCTACTTCAGCTCCTGCTAAAGATGTTATTTCTAAATCACCTGCTCTTCAAAACACAACTGCTGTTTCTAAAAAACAGGTTGTTTATGCACCAGAAGATACTTACACAAATGAATCAATTCAGACTTACATAGAGTTATTTGGTAATATTGCAAAAACTTTAGCTAAGTAGTGTAAAGGAGTACGAAACAGTGTCAAAAAATATAATTTCTAGGGTTGAGAATACTTCTCAACCCCAGTTTTATAATCACAATAAATTATGGACAAAACCTTTTATAATAGCGATTATAGTTGTTATAATTTTAGGGATTATATCACTGTTTACTGGAGTTTATGATATACGCGGACAAGAGGACGGAATGGAGATGTTTTTCATAACTCGTGTTCCGAGAACAGTTGCATTAATGCTTACTGGTGCTGCAATGGCGATGGCAGGACTCGTAATGCAACTCATTACACAGAATCGTTTTGTTGAACCTACTACAACGGGGACTATTGAATGGTCAGGCTTAGGCCTGCTTTTTGTATATTTATTATTCCCTGCCCCGACTTTAGTTCAAAGAATGACTGGTGCAATCATTTTTTCTTTTATAGGAACTATGATTTTCTTTTTATTTTTAAGAAGAGTTAAACTTCGTTCGTCTTTAATTGTCCCGATTATTGGATTGATGCTTGGAGCAGTTATTTCTGCAGTGTCTACTTTTTTGGGACTCCTTTTTCAAATGACGCAAAGTATTGAAACTTGGTTTGTAGGTTCATTTGCTAACGTTCAGGTGGGAAGATATGAATATTTATGGCTGATTGTTATCATTACTTTGCTTATTTTTATGTATGCTAATAGATTGACTTTAGCTGGACTAGGAGAAGATGTCGCAACAAGCCTTGGAGTTAATTACAATAGAATTGTTCTTTTTGGGACTGGCCTTATCTCTGTTGCAGTTGGAATTGTTGCAGCTGTTATTGGACACTTACCTTTCTTGGGATTAATTGTTCCAAATATTGTTTCAATGTTTAGAGGTGATGATCTTAGGAGTAATTTACCTTGGGTGTGCGTGATCGGAATGGGGACAATAACTGCCTGTGACATCATTTCTCGAACAATTATAAAGCCTTTTGAAGTACCTGTTTCTTTAATACTTGCAACAGTGGGAGCAGTCGTGTTTATTACTATTTTATTGAGGCAAAGAAAACCAAGGAGGCTACGATGATCACATTAGAATATAAAAATAAAGAAAATGTCGAAATCGATTCTAGCCTTCATAATGAAAATAGATCAGCTAGTGCTTTTCGTTCTAAGAAGGAAGCAAGACGTTATTGGATTTTACTGATAACATTGATTGCTTTAGGCCTTCTTTCTTCATATGGACTTTTAGTTTATAACAATCCAGTTCCGATAGATTCACCTTCTTTTATCCCAGTTGTTAAGAGAAGGATAGTAGCTATTGTTGCTATGATTATTGCTGCAGTTTGTCATAGTTTGTCGACAGTTGCTTTCCAATCTATTACGAATAATAAAATTATTACTCCTTCGCTTTTAGGTTTCGAATCACTTTATTCAGCAATTCAAACGAGTACAATATTCTTCTTTGGTGCTAGTGCATTGATAAATTTTAGTGGAATTGGATCATTTTTATTTCAAGTTGTTGTTATGGTCTTCATGAGTTTGATACTTTATGGATGGTTACTTTCCGGTAAATACGGGAATTTACAACTTATGCTTTTAGTTGGAATTATTATTGGTACCGGGCTAAATTCTGTGTCAACTTTCATGAGAAAACTACTTGCGCCTTCAGAGTTTGATATTTTACAAGCAAGGTTATTTGGTTCTGTTAATCATGCAGATCCTGCATATTTTCCTATTGTAATTCCTATGGTCATAATTGTAGCAGTATTAATTTTGGCTCATTCTAAGAATTTGAATGTTTTGTCACTAGGAAAGGATGTTGCTACTTCTTTTGGGGTTAAATATCAACCTAGTGTAATTTATACGCTTGTATTAGTAGCTATTTTAATGTCCATCTCAACAGCTCTAATTGGGCCACTTACTTTCTACGGCTTTTTAGTAGCAACTTTGAGTTATCAGGCGGCGTCAACTTATGATCATAGATATATTTTTCCAATGGCTTTTGCTATAGGATTTTTGATAATGACGAGTGCATACTTTTTAATGTATCATGTATTCCATGCTCAAGGTGTAGTTTCAGTTATTATCGAATTATTTGGTGGAATAATATTCTTAACTATAGTTTTAAGGAAGAGGGCTTTATGATAAAAATTGATAACGTTAAAAAGTTCTATACTGATAAGGTGAAAATAGGACCTTTAGATATTGAAATACCAAAAGCGGGCTTTACTTCTTTAATTGGACCAAATGGAGCTGGAAAGTCAACGACACTTTTGATGATTGGAAGACTCTTAGATATGGATGAAGGTCAAATTCAGGTAGCGAATATGGATGTTTCTGAATCCAAATCAAAAGACTTAGCAAAAGTTTTGACTATATTGCGACAAGAAAATCATTTTGTAACGAGGCTTACTGTTAGACAACTAGTTGGATTTGGGCGCTTTCCTTATTCAAAGGGAAGGTTAACTAAAGAGGATGAATCTATTATTTCTAAATATATCGATTTCTTGGATTTAACTAATTTAGAGAATAGATATTTAGATGAGCTTTCTGGTGGTCAAAGGCAAAGAGCATATGTAGCGATGGTATTGTGCCAAGAGACTGAATATGTACTTTTGGACGAGCCTCTGAACAACCTTGATGTTGCTCGTTCTGTTCAAATGATGGAGCATTTGAGACGTGCAGCTAATGAATTCGGAAGAACAATTTTGACTGTTATGCATGACATAAATTTTGCTGCTAAATACTCTGATAAAATTTGTGCTATGAAAGATGGACAAATTGCTGCTTTTGGAACAGTAGAAGAGGTTATGGACCCAAAAATTTTGACAGATATTTTTGAAACAAAAATAGAAATTATCAATGGTCCTTATGGTCCGATCGCTGTTTATTAGTTACAAAATGTAAAAAATGAGTATGTCAAAAAATACTGTAGCTTGTGTAAATCATGCCTGCTACTCTAGTTGAAGTTGCTGTCTGTATTTTATAGGCAGCAGCTTTTTTTAATGCGGTTGCCCATGATAACTCTTAATATTTCTGGCTGCTCGTAACAGTCCTACATGTATTTCATTACTTCCGGTCCTGCGATGCTTCCAACAATAAACTTGTAAATTACTCATGAAATGCAAAGGAACGCTTCGCATTTTCAAGTATTTACCAAACGAAAAATTTATCTCTGTATAACTTTTTATAAGAATTCAGCTTGTTTTTTTGTATGTAATATTGCATATAAGAGTGTATTGATAAAAGTGTAAGGGGTCACTATAATGAGGGCATAAAGATAAATCACATTTTCGTAGCAATAAAAAAGGAGGAAATAATATGGAAATCGCAATGGCAGTTTTGAAATTTGTAGGTGGCGTAATCCCGTTAATTCAAGAACTTTTGAAAGCATTTATGTAGGTTTATTAGTTAGCTATCATTTATCAATCATTATCATATCTTACTAAAAAAAGAACGGGGTGATTTTTCTGAATATTAAGAAAAACACTAAAAGAAGAAAGTTCCTTGCGTGTTTATTAGTTAGTCTATGCACTATTAATTATTCATCTATTTCCTTCGCAGAAACACAAGCAGGTAATACAACTGATGTAACCAAAAATGCTAGTGGCATTGATACTGGTATAGCAAATCTTAAATATAATAATCAAGGGGTTTTAGCTGTAAATGGTGATAAAGTAGAGAGTTTTGTTCCGAAAGAAAGTATCAATTCAAATGGTAAATTTGTAGTAGTGGAACGCGAGAAAAAATCACTTACAACTTCACCAGTCGATATTTCGATTATTGATTCTGTGGCGAATCGTACGTATCCAGGAGCGGTACAACTTGCAAATAAAGCTTTTGCAGACAATCAACCTAGTTTATTAGTGGCTAAGAGAAAGCCTTTAAATATTAGTATAGACTTACCTGGCATGAGAAAAGAAAATACAATTACTGTCCAGAATCCGACATATGGTAATGTGGCTGGAGCAGTAGATGATTTAGTATCTACTTGGAATGAAAAGTATTCTAAAACACATACGTTACCCGCAAGAATGCAGTATACAGAATCTATGGTTTATAGTAAATCACAAATCGCAAGTGCCCTTAACGTTAACGCCAAATATCTTGATAACAGTCTAAACATTGATTTTAATGCGGTTGCAAATGGAGAGAAAAAAGTGATGGTAGCGGCATATAAGCAAATATTTTATACCGTAAGTGCTGAACTACCTAACAATCCATCCGATCTTTTTGATAATAGTGTTACTTTTGGTGAGTTAACTCGTAAAGGTGTAAGTAATTCGGCTCCACCTGTTATGGTCTCAAATGTAGCTTATGGTAGAACTGTTTATGTAAAATTAGAAACAACATCTAAGAGCAAAGATGTACAAGCTGCTTTTAAAGCCTTACTTAAGAATAACAGCGTCGAAACGAATGGACAGTACAAAGATATTTTTGAAGAAAGTACCTTTACTGCTGTAGTATTAGGCGGAGATGCGAAAGAGCATAACAAGGTTGTTACTAAAGATTTCAATGAAATCCGAAATATCATTAAAGATAATGCTGAATTAAGTCTTAAAAATCCAGCATACCCAATTTCATATACAAGTACTTTTTTAAAAGATAATGCAACTGCTGCTGTTCATAACAATACAGATTATATCGAGACGACAACTACAGAATATTCAAGTGCTAAAATGACACTGGATCATTACGGTGCTTACGTTGCGCAATTTGATGTATCTTGGGATGAATTCACATTTGATCAAAATGGTAAAGAAGTACTAACACATAAAACATGGGATGGTAGCGGCAAAGACAAAACGGCTCATTACTCTACAGTTATCCCTCTTCCACCAAATTCAAAAAATATAAAAATCGTAGCAAGAGAATGTACTGGTCTTGCATGGGAATGGTGGAGAACAATTATTAATGAACAAAATGTTCCATTAACAAATGAAATAAAAGTTTCAATTGGAGGAACAACATTATACCCAACTGCTAGTATTAGTCATTAGGTATAAAAAGGCGCCCTGTAAGCAGGGCGCTTTTTTACTTAGTCACAAATTTTACTCTTTCCAAAACTGTTCCAATAGAATGACAAGCATGGTACCCACAAGTAATCCATTACTTAAAACATATTGTAAGGAAGAAGGAATTCCGCTAAACGCACTTTCTGGAAGAAACATTATTCCCAAACTGATTAATAATGAAATTCCTAATATAGTTAATCGGCGTTGATTTAATTCTTCACGTAAAATGGATTGAAATGAAATGCCTATTACTTGGACAAATGTTGCTAAAAGTGCGGCATTAGCAATAGGACCTGGTAGCAAGGATATAAAGTTTACAATTGAAGGAATAAAAGAAATTCCTGCTAATATAAGACTTGCTATAAGGAACGACTTCACTTTTCTTTGTCCTGTTAGTTGAATGAATCCTGCTGATGCAGGTAATGGTACAATTCCAATTGTAGAAAACAACGACGAGATAATATGCGATATACCTCCTGCCCACACGCCGCGGTTCAGTATTTGCTTTTCATTTTCTTTAGATAACGGAGCCACTTGTTTTACAGCCGAAATAGCAGCGATTGTATTTGCAACTAAAAGAAATGTAAATAAAGTTGCAGTTAGAGCCATTCCAATATCTAATCTAGGTGTGCCCCAAGAAAATAGCTCTGGTAACTTAACTAACGGTGTGTGTGAAGGCATATGAGATGATTTTCCTAATACAGCATACAAAAGCCAACCACATGAAATTCCAAGTAACACAGCGTAACTTTTCATCCATCCGTTCCCTTTAATTGATAAGAAAGTAATAAGGGCAAAAACAAAGAGCGCAATAGCAGCCGTTGTATAATCAGGATGAGTTACAGCTCCTTGTAATCCCATCATTCCTTTTAGTAACACACCACTAAGCTGAAGAGATAATATTAAAAGAAAAGTTCCTGTAACCAAGGGTGTAAATAAACGTAGAATTCGATGAACAAGCCCTGTTATACCAAGGACGAAGAGTAATATACCTGCAATAATTAATCCGCCTTCTAAAAGTTGTAATACATCCTTTGCACTTTGTCCCTGATGCATAGCGACTTGTCCCAATATGACAAATATACTTACCCATGAACCGGCTGGCCCATCCGCTATGGGATAGCGATGCCCAAACCATGCTTGTATAAATGAACTTACTCCTACAACTAAAAAAGTTCGTTGCATTAATGTTGAGATATCTTCTATTGATAAATGGAATATGCCACCAATAATGATAGGCAATGCAATTGCATTTGCTAATAAAAACACAAACCACTGTAGAATACTAAAGCTCGTATCGACGTATTTTTTATTCATATTATTCTCCCTTGTATAAAAAGAATCTCATAGTAAAAATCCATCCTTTCTACACAGCTAGATTAAAAAGGATGGATTTTGTAAATCTATAAAATTACTTTAATTATATAGATAGATTTTTAATTAATTACCATGTACGGAACGGTAAGAATTTCCCGTTAAGTGTAATCACGATACGAGGGTCGCCACCTTTTGGATCTTCTTGTGTGTCCACACCTAGATTGAAGTTAATTGCACTCATTACACCTTCGCCAGCTTTTTCTAGGATTAATTCTCTAAGAGTTGGTGCGTATTGTAACATCATTTCATATAATCGATATAAGATTGGGTCAGTAGGAGGCATTTGCATTACTTGACCTCTAAGTGGAACTACTGTTAATGCTTGAACTACTTCTTCATCTAATTCTAATAGTTTACCGATTTTTTCTGCTTCTGGACGTGTCATTGTAGCTTGTCCTAATAACGCTGTTACAACCCAAGTCTCAGAGTTTTCACTTACTTTTGAAATTTCTTCCCATGTTAAACCTTTTGCAATTTTTGCTTCCATAATTTTTTGCGTAGCTTCTTGTCTATTCATATCTAATAACTTCCCTTCATTTAAGTAATAATTAATTTTTCATACCATTTAATGCTTTATATCCATCAACTATTAAATCTAATTTACCTGTGTGAGGATCAATAACTAAACCATGTACAGGAACATCTTTTGGAATAAGTGGATGATTTCTTACTAAATCAACATTAGCTTGAGTTGAACCGTTGACATCATCGAATCCAAATAACCATTTTTCAAGGTCAACACCAGCATATTCAATCGCTGATAAAATTTCTGGTGAAGCTACTCCACGATCTAATATTTTTTGAAGTGTTCCTTTTGGATTAGTTTGGCTCGCACCACATCTTTGGTGTCCGATAAGGAAGATTTCATCTGCATTTAGATCATATACTGATGCGACAACACTTTGCATAACACTATCGAAAGCAGAAGCAATTTTACCACCTGCATTTCTGATAACTTTTGCATCACCATCGTGTATATCTAAAGCTTTTGGAAGTAGCTCAATTAAACGAGCGTCCATGCAAGAAACAACAACCATACGTTTTTTAGGCATTTTTGTCGCTTCACGAGGAGCGTATTCTTTATTTTCTACAAATTGTTCATTGAACGATAAAATCTCTTGTAATAACATATTTGTAACCTCCTTTAAATCTAGATGTATTTTTTTGTTGCGTCCTCTGTGTTATAAGTAAATATAACTGATAAACAATGTGATGTAAGAGGATAAACTAAGTATAGTGAATTGTATCGACAAGCAGAATAAGTTGGCGAAACACTTTCTGGCTTTCTACTTTCACGATGAAAGGATTGGTTTATATCATTGATCAAACAGATTTTGAGATACTGAAATTATTAGGAGAAAACTCAAGAATACAATGGAAAGAACTTGGTCAAAAAATACATATGACGGGGCAGGCTGTAGGAAATCGAATTCGGAGATTAGAGGATTTAGGGATTATTGAACAATATACAATTGCAATAAACCGAATCAAATTAGGACAAATAGTGACTGCATTTGTTACTTTGTTTGTAACAACAGTTAATCATCAAGAGTTTATGAATTTCTTTCAAGGAGAAGAAGGAATTTCTGAAGTGCATCGTATAAGTGGTGAGGGATGTTATTTATTAAAAACACATTTTGCTTCTAATGAAGAATTGGATAACTTTCTGGGGCGACTATTAAAGTACGGGAATTATCGTGTTAACCTATCGATAGGAAAGTTAAAATAAGATTTCTTTTTTTGAGGTTATAGTAACATTATTTGCTAATCCCTATTTGTATAGAGATAATAAAGTCGTTTGATTTTTATCCCGCATTAACGGGCGAGTTAAAACGATTGGTCACTGGTATTACGCAAAAAATGCTTACTGAGCAATTGAAAGAGCTTGAAAAAGATGGGCTTGTGTCTAGAAAAGTATACAATCAAGTACCACCGAAAGTTGGGTATTCTCTTACGAAACAGGGACAATCATTAAAAGAAGTTTTAAAAGTACTTTGCGATTGGGGAAGCGACTATATTAAGCAAAGATATCCTAATGGTGAAGTGCTAGTGAAAGAGGACGATCATATTTGATTTAACACTCCTATAATTGTAAGTTTGTTATAATGAACAAGTACTTACACGAAAGGGAGTCTAAAGTGAAAATGAAATCATTTAATATTGATCATTATATAGCTAGTGTTTTGCAGTGGATATTAAATATAGCGTTAATCATATTATCAATTGTCTTATCTATCTTTTTAATTAACGAGACGATTACTTTTATTCAATACATATTTTCAGCGAAGAAATACACACCGTATAAATTAGTTGAAAGCATCATTGTCTACTTCTTATACTTCGAGTTTATCGCATTAATTATTAAGTATTTTAAATCGAATTATCATTTTCCATTACGGTATTTTATTTATATCGGGATTACGGCTTTAATTCGATTAATTATCGTGTCTCACGATGAACCGATGGAGACGTTGTTATATGCAGGGTCTATTCTTGTTTTAGTCATTGCTTTATACATATCCAATATGAGGGATTTGAAGAAAGAGTAGTAGTGCAGACTTTTGTTTGCACTATTTTTACATCTTGACCTTCAAGTTACTTGAAAGTTTACAATGTAAGTAGGACGTTTGAAATCTAAAAAAAATGAGAAATTAAGTGAAGAGGTTATTTTACTTGGAGGTTATAGAAATGAGTAAGGAATTAAAATTACGTCCTTTAGAACGGGAAGATTTAAAGTTTGTACACGAACTTAATAATAATGCACATATTATGTCGTATTGGTTTGAAGAACCGTATGAGGCATTTGTGGAGCTGCAGGATTTATATGATAAACATATACATGATCAAAGTGAGCGCCGATTTATCGTTGAGAAAGATAATGAGATGGTTGGATTGGTCGAATTAGTAGAAATCGATTATATTCACCGTAGAACTGAATTCCAAATTATTATTGATCCGAGTTACCAAGGTTACGGTTATGCAGCTGATGCAACGCGTTTAGCAATGGATTACGCTTTTTCCGTATTAAATATGCATAAAATATATTTAGTTGTCGATAAAGAGAATGAAAAAGCTGTACACGTTTATAAAAAGGTCGGATTTATAGTAGAAGGTGAGTTGCAAGATGAGTTCTTCGTTGATGGCAACTACCATAATGCGATAAGAATGTGTATGTTCCAAAAAGAATATTTTAGAGTAAAAAGACTATAGACAATGATTGTCTATAGTCTTTTTTATCATTTAAAACAACAACTATTTATCGTAAAACAATAAATAGTTGTTGACCTATAATGCAGTGGGGCTTATTATGAGGATAGCAAAAGGAATGCGGAAAAATTAATTGTGAAATTAAAGGAGAATATATTATGAAAAATAAATTTTTATTAGCTATCGTACTAATATCGTTAGGAGTTACCTGTTTATTAATGCACGGTACAACTAGTAAAGTGGCGGATAATGGGCTTCTTGTAGAACCTTTCTTTTTCCTAGTACCAGTAAGCTACCTATTGTTCTTTAGTGGTATTGGTGTGTTGCTATTTGGATTTATCACTTCAAAGTTGAAAAAACAGCAATAGATAAATGCTGTTAGTTCAGGAGGGGATTTTTGTGAAACAAAAAGAATTGTCATTATGGTTAAAGTTAATTATCATTCTTTGCGGATGTTTTGGTTTATTGTTCTGCATATATATTGGGCCAGAAACGGGAAGAGCGGTATTGTTAGTTTCAGAAAATTTGAAGGGACTATATAAGCCATTCGTACTGTTCATTTGGATCACAGGAATTCCATTTTTTAGCGCTTTATTTTTAGGATGGAAAATATGTTCAGATATTGCCTCACACAAAGCCTTTACTGTAAAAAATGCGAATCGATTAAAGAGGATTAGTATTTTATCTATGACTGAAGGTGTTTTATATATCGGAGCATTACTATATATTTTCACAGCTGGAAGTTATCATACGAGCATTTTAGTTATTCTATTACTTATTTTATTCTTCTCAGTCGTTATATCTATTTTTACTTCCTTACTTTCTCATTTAATTAGAAAAGCAAGTGAAATAAAAGATGATAACGACTTAACGATTTGAGGTGCTCTGTTATGACGATTGTAGTAAATCTCGATGTAATGTTAGCGAAAAGAAAAATGAGTGTGACAGAGTTATCCGAGAAATTAGGAATTACAATGGCGAATGTCTCGATATTAAAAAATGGAAAAGCAAAAGCAATTAAATTCTCAACTTTAGAGAAGGTATGTGAAGCTTTAGAGTGTCAGCCAGGTGACATTTTAGAGTATAAAAAGGAGGAATTATGATGAAGAAAAAATATTTATTAGCTTCTAGTCCGATATTTTTAGGCGTGTTATGTATACTTATGTTTAATATAATTGGTTCCGAAGTGAAGCCAGATGGAACTTTAGTCGAACCATTTTTCTTAATTCCATTAGCCTATTTATTTGTTTTTACTGGAATTATTGTGATTTTATTCGTGGCTGTTTTCTCGATGTTTCGAAAAAAGCAAGCGCGATAAAGTGAAACTATAATCAGTGGGGATTTTGTTCATCCCCCACTGATTATTAGCCTTCACCAATCGGGCGTTTACTGCCCGCAAATAGCGGGATAAAACACTTACTATGAAATAGAGACATATGATATGGAAGAAAAATAAAAAGTGAGCTGAATAATGATGAACCATTATTTTCAACTTGGAAGACAAGTAGGGCCAGCTATTACATTGGCCGGGGCACAGATGACAGTTCAGGCAGTGCATCAGGCTATTCAAATGCAACAACAAGCACAGGTAGCGCAAATGATGCAGAGTCAGTATATGCCGTATTCACAGCTTCCTGTGCAAATTGTACATTATGATGTGTATCCAGCTGGTTTATTTTCAATTCCGTATGGCGGGACATACTTTTTATGAAAGAAAGCGACCGGTAAAAGAGTCGCTTTTTTATATGCCACCTAACTTCATCCCGAGGAATGCGAAGATGATACCAATCATATAAGTCGCGCTTAAATATAAAAATAGTATGCCAAATTTTTTGCGGTTGAAAAGCTGAACGGATTCTAATTTAAACGTTGAAAATGTAGTGAAGGCGCCCATAAACCCTGTGCCTAATAATAATTGCCAACTTGTAGTTATCCCTTTGCCAATTATATATCCGAGTAAAAATGCTCCCGTTATATTAATGAGGAATGTAGCAATCGGAAATGAAGTTTTGTTTCTTTCTTTAAACCAATTACTAATTGCAAATCGTGTAATGGCACCGAAGAATCCTCCTGTTGCTACTAATAAAGCGTTAATCATGATATTTCACCTTCCTCAAGGTGTTTTTGTAGTAAAAAATCTCCAAGTTTATAGCCAAGCCCAGACATAATTAGACCACCTAGCATACTGCATGATACATATAAAAATGCGATACTAAAATGTGAATGATTGATTAACTGTACAGTTTCTACACTGAATGTTGAAAACGTCGTAAATGAACCGATAAATCCGGTTCCGATCCCGGTAATAACTTCGGAGGGTAAGATGTTTAACCGAGCGATATAGGTGGCTAGCAAAGCAAGTAAGAAACAACCAATTAAGTTAATCGTTAATGTAGCGAGTGGTAATGAATGATGCCAAAGCGTATCGATAGTAAAACCTAAATAATAACGGGAAAGAGCTCCTAATATACCAGCTATGCCAACAATAATATATTTCAACTTCTTCACCTCTCTAATAGTGTACTCAAAAAAAATAGACTCCTACCAGTAGTCATACTGGTAGGAGTCATTAGCTAATTCGCATTTACGGCGAACTCCATCGCCTATAAGTTCTATTTATAGTGTACTAAATATTATTTTGGATTACCAATAAATATGTTAACGAAAAGTAGGATCTGTATATTCTTTGAAGTTGCAATTTCTCTGTTGTGGATTGTAATTGCTTTACAGTCTTGTCTTCTTAAATGTTATGATTGAATTTCAAGATAATTGCAGTGAGAGAAACAACGATTATTTGTTAGCTAAATATAATGATATGAATTTTTCTTTATGGTAAAATATTTCTTGTGTCTTTAATCTATCTTCATTTAACTGAAAATACAGAAAAATAAAATGTTATTTTACAAAAAAAGGGGTCATGTGTTTTGAAGAAATTTTTAAAAATAGTATTAATATTTATTTTAATAGTAGCTGGTATTCTAGGTGGATTTTTAGCTTATATGACACTTACAAAAGAGCAGCCAGCAAATGTTTTAGACGTAAAGGTTGAAAATAACAAAGAGCGTGTACTGCAGCAAGGAAATGAATTTAAAGTTACAACATTTAATATTGGGTATGCTGGATTAGATAAGGATCAAGACTTCTTTATGGACGGAGGAAAGGGTTCTGGTTCGAGTAGTAAAGAACAGACTGAAGTGAACTTGAAAAATATGCTTTCATTTTTACAAAATGAGAATAGCGATTTTACATTGTTACAAGAAGTTGATATAAAATCCCACCGATCATTTGATGTAAATGAGCATGAGTTTTTGAAAAAAGGATTATCTGATTATGCTTCGTCATTTGGGAAGAACTACGATACTAAGTGGGTTCCTGTCCCAGTCACAAAACCGCTGGGATATGCTGAGGGCGGATTAAGTACATTTTCTAAATATACAGTTCAAACAGCAACGCGGTTCCAACTACCCGGAATGGAGCCTTGGCCGAAGCGTTTATTCGATTTAGATCGAGCGATTGTTGAACATAAAATCCCTGTTAATAATGGGAAGTATGTTAGGCTCGTAAATGTACATTTATCTGCTTATGATGAGGGCGGAAAAATTAGAAAGCAACAAGCAGAGTATTTAAAAGAATATATGAACAAGTGTTATCAAAATGGTGATTACGTAATATTAGGTGGGGATTGGAACCAGTTACTTTCTAATGTTCAATTAAGTGATCCTAAGTTTGTGAAAGAGCGTCCTGAATGGCTAGTAGAGTTACCAAAGGACTTTGCGGATGGAGGATTTCAATGGGCTGTAGATCCATCTGTTATGACGGTAAGGGATGATGTGAAGAAATATGTGGAAGGTGAAAACTTTGTCACTATTATTGATGGATTTATGGTTTCACCGAATGTTGAAATTGTAAATGTACAAGGGAAAGACTTAAAGTTTGAAAATAGTGATCATAACCCAGTTAGTGCGGTATTTAAATTGAAATAATTGATGCGCGGGGCTTCATAGAATATCACCTAAAAAGAGCACAATAATGTGCCCTTTTTATACTTGGTAGGAATTTAATTGCTTTTCTCCGCGTTTTCTGCCAAGCTTAAGGAGAAAAATACTTCGAAGAAAGAAATATATAGGTGACACATATGATTGAAGTTAAGACTTCTGAACTTAGTGATGGAGAATTTAATAGAGGTGTATTTGCAACTCGTGATATTAAAAAGGGTGAGTTGATACACTCAGCACCAGTTATCTCTTATCCGAATGAACAGCATGAACACATTGAGAAAACGTTACTTGCTGACTACGCATTTGAGTATGGGGTAAATCATACGGCATTCCTTTTAGGATACGGCATGTTATTTAATCATGCATATAATCCGAATGCAACGTATGATATTGTCTTTGAGAATCATACGTTTAACTTCTTTGCTTACAAAGATATAAAAGCGGGAGAAGAGATTCTAATCAATTATAATGGTGAAGTTGATGACGATGAGCTATTATGGTTTGATAAGGAAAAAGAAGAGAACGAAAAATAATTTAATGAGTATAGAAAGGGCACATTCTGTGGGATGTGCTCTTTTTTTATGGATGTGAGTAAAGTAAAGATTACAAAATAATACCATTTTTCTTTCGTATGGTATAGTAAGATAATGAGGGATAGTGTTTTGTAAAAGTTATATATTTTACAATTTGTTGTCTATATAGTTACATGTCAAGTTTAGTAGCCTATTTGGGTTGCTTTATTACGCGATATATATTTTAATATGAGTGGCACCTCTTATAATGTAAGAGGTTTATAGGTGTCTCGAATTGATTTTAGGTACACTGTATCCACCACTTTAGGTTTATTTCATGTATGTGGGGATATTATGGGCCCGTGGATAGCGGGATAAAAAGATTATAGAAATAGAGGAATCGTAAAATGAATATGCAAGAGGTTTATAAATATTTAAGTACAGTATTGCCTGAAGGTCATGTGAAGCAAGATGAAATGCTGAAGAATCATACGCATATTAAAGTTGGCGGAAAAGCAGATGTGTTCGTTGCGCCTACAAATTATGTTGAAATTCAAGAAGTTATCAAGTATGCGAATCAACACAATATTCCAGTTACGTTTTTAGGAAACGGTTCGAATGTCATTATTAAAGACGGTGGTCTTCGCGGGATTACAGTAAGTTTAATTCATATTACAGGTGTTACTGTAACGGGGACAACGATTGTTGCGAGGTGTGGTGCAGCGATTATTGATGTGTCACGAATTGCATTGGATCACAATTTAACAGGACTTGAGTTTGCTTGTGGTATTCCAGGTTCAGTTGGTGGAGCGTTATATATGAATGCTGGTGCATATGGCGGTGAAGTAGCTTATGTATTAACAGAAGCAGTTGTAATGACAGGTGATGGAGAGCTATGCACTTTAACGAAAGATGCATTTGAATTTGGATATCGTAAGAGTGTATTTGCGAACAATCATTACATTATTCTTGAAGCGAAGTTTGAACTTGAAGAAGGTGTGCGTGAAGAAATCAAAGAAAAAATGGATGATTTAACTTTTAAGCGTGAATCAAAACAACCGTTAGAGTATCCTTCATGTGGTAGTGTATTTAAGCGTCCACCAAATAATTTTGCGGGTAAGCTTATTCAAGAATCAGGACTGCAAGGTAAGCGAATTGGCGGAGTGGAAGTTTCTTTAAAACACGCTGGATTTATGGTGAATGTTGATAACGGAACTGCGCAAGATTACATTGATTTAATTCATTTCGTACAAAAGACAGTTGAAGAAAAATTCGGTGTGAAATTAGAGCGAGAAGTAAGGATTATTGGAGAAAATCTACAGTAACCTTTGAAGAAAAAAACGTATAAAAGTATGAATTATTTCGAAATAACATTTGGATATTGTTGACAATTTGTTTTCGATTCAATATAATGGCTAATAATTTAACAAATAAAATATACGTTGAAAGAGCCCAGTAGCAGTTTGTCACTGTTATCAAAGAGAGCTAGGGGTTGCTGGAACCTAGCACAAACAAACTTGTGAATTACACTCTGGAGTATCTTAGGTAATGCTAAGCGGAATAGCAATCGATATTATTGCTAAGAGTGGTATGAATAGCTATGCTATTTATGCAAACTGGGTGGTAACACGGTGAATAATCGTCCCTATGTCTATCGTAGACATAGGGACTTTTTGTTTTTAAAAAATAAAGGGGATGACAAAAGATGAATATTATTGATGAATTAGAATGGCGCGGTGCTGTGAATCAACAGACAGATGAAGAAGGTTTACGTAAGTTAGTAGAAGAGAAAAAGATTTCACTATACTGCGGAGTGGATCCGACTGGCGATAGTATGCATATCGGACATTTGATTCCTTTTATGATGATGAAGAGATTCCAATTAGCTGGCCATCATCCTGTTATTTTAATCGGCGGGGCAACAGGAACAATTGGTGATCCGAGTGGTCGTCAATCAGAGCGCCAATTGCAAACGTTAGAAGTAGTCCAGCATAATGTAGATGCGTTAACAGCGCAAATGAAAAAGCTATTTGATTTCGGCGGGAATAGCGAAGTGAAGATGGTAAATAACTATGACTGGACACATAAAATAAACATTATCGAGTTTTTACGTGATTACGGAAAAAACTTTAGCATAAATAGCATGTTAGCAAAAGATATTGTCGCAAGTCGTTTAGATACAGGAATTTCATTTACAGAGTTCACGTACCAAATTTTGCAAGCAATGGACTTCCATCATTTATACAAAGAAGAAGATGTTCAATTACAAATCGGTGGTAGTGATCAATGGGGAAATATTACGAGCGGTTTAGATTTAATTCGTAAATTAGAAGGTCATGAGGCGAAAGTATTCGGATTAACGATTCCATTATTATTAAAATCAGATGGTACGAAGTTTGGTAAATCAGCAGGTGGTGCTATTTGGCTTGATCCGGAAAAGACAACAGCGTTTGAATTTTACCAGTTCTGGGTGAATACAGATGACCGTGATGTAATTAAATACTTGAAATACTTTACGTTCTTAACGAAAGAGAGAATTGATGAATTAGCAGCGAAGGTAGAAACAGAGCCTCATAAACGTGAAGCGCAAAAAGTATTAGCAGAAGAAATGACGAAATTCGTTCATGGAGAAGAGGCATTTTTGCAGGCTGTGAAAATTACAGCTGCGTTATTTAGCGGAGATATTAAATCGTTAACAGCTGATGAAATTGAACAAGGATTTAAAGAGATGCCGACATTTGAGTCTTCAAAAGAGACGAAAAACATTGTAGAGTGGTTAGTTGATTTAGGAATTGAACCTTCTAGACGTCAAGCGCGTGAAGATATTAATAATGGGGCTATATCTATGAATGGTGAAAAAGTAACGGATGTAGGCACTGATGTTACTGTAGAAAATTCATTTGATGGAAGATTTATTATTATTCGCAAAGGGAAGAAGAACTACAGCTTAGTGGAATTAGGAGAATAGTTCTTGTGAAAGAGTGGAAGTAGGGAAGATATCTACTTCCGCTCTTTTCATATACACAATTTCGACATAAAAAAGTCAGTATATTTTGATAATTAAAGAGGGTTATATTATTCTTTTGCCGAATAAATAAGTTAGAGAAAATTACGGATAAAAATAGCCCGAACCATGCAAGGCATGATTCGGGCTTATATTCAGATTAGTAAGCTAAGCTGAATAGACCTTTAATGTGTGATAAGTAACGAACGTTACTTGCTTCTTTCATTAATGATGCTGGTAAACCTTTAAGTGGAGTATTGCTTGCTCCGATTGTAGCAACAGCATCTTTACGTCCTAGACTAGCAAGTGTTCCAGAGTTGATAGGTGCGAACTCTTCGAATGCTTTGCCTTCTAGTGCTGCGTATAAGTTGTATCCAATTAACTCACCCATTTGCCAAGCGATTTGTGCAGTTGGTGGGTATGGACGACCGTCTGCAGCGAAGACAACAGCGCTATCTCCAGCAACGAATACGTCTTTGTGAGAAGTAGATTGTAGGTGCGCATCAACTGTTGCACGACCGCGGTTTACTTCAAGACCTGATTCACCAATTAATGGGTTACCTTGTACGCCGCCTGTCCAAACGAATGTGTTAGCAACGATTTTTTGACCGTCTTTTAAGTCGATTTCATTACCAGCAACGTTTGTTACAGGAAGACCTGTTAAGAATGTAACACCGCGTGCTTCTAAGCTAGCAGTTGCACGTTCGATTAAGTGGTCTGGTAATACTGGAAGGATTTTCGGACCTGCTTCAACAAGAAGAAGTTTAACTTCTTTTGGATTTACGCCGTGGCTTTTTGCAAGTTTAGGCATAATGTCAGCAAGCTCACCAACTAGCTCAACGCCAGTTAATCCGCCACCACCGATTACGATTGTAGCATCAGCTTCGTTTTTCGTTTTCGCGTATTCACGAATACGGTCTTCAACGTGTTTGTAGATTTTGTTTGCATCAGCAGCAGATTTTAATACCATGCTGTTTTCTTCTAGTCCTGGAATACCGAAGTAAGCAGTTTTACTTCCTAAAGCAACTACAAGTGCATCGTAAGATAGCGTAGTGCCACCAGCTAGTTTGATTTCTTTGCTATCAACTGAGAATGACTCAACTGTTGCAATTTTAAGATCGATGTCTTTACCTTTGAAAAGCTTTGTAAGTGGCATTGCAATTGCTTGCTCAGCAACGTTACCAGCTGCAAGGCGGTGTAGTTCAGTGATGATTTGGTGTGTTGGATATTGGTTGATCACTGTAACTTGTGCTTCTGATTTGCTGTAGTATTTACGTACGTTTAAAGCGGCAAGAAGACCGCCATAACCAGCGCCTAAGATGACAATTTGTTTTGACATAGTATGTTATCCCCCGTCTTTACTAATTGTTGTTATAAGTTAAATTATTTATTATTACGTTCTGCACTAACTTGAAGGTATGCGTTCACAAAGCGGAACATTTTTTGTGCTTGTGGGTCTTTTAGTAATTTTAATAGACCGAACAGGCCGATAACTTCGTTGCTTTCGTCAGCACGATCTTTCGCTTCGATAGCAGTTGCAGCCATGCTTTTCACTGTATCTTTTACAGGTTCTACAATCTCTTGGATTGCGCTAACAGTGTCGCTTTTTAATACTTCATCAGTAGCAACAGTTTGAGCGAAGTCATAAGACTTAGTTAAAATGTTAACAAGCTCAGTTAATTTTGGAAGCTGTTCTACTAGTGTAGTTAATGATTCTTGTACCTCAGGTTTTAACAACTGATCAAGTACATCTAGTTGTCCTTGGCTAGCAGAAATTTGTACAGTTTCTTGTTCTGGCTTTGTTTGAGTCATAGTTTCTGGCATCTCCAATTCTCCTTTACGATAGCAATACTCTTATTTTTGATAGGCAAGATAGTAAACGGTTATGAAACTTTATACAAAGTTTCACAAAACACAATAAAATGCCTTTAAATTTATGACAGCAAGTAGGCTGAAAACATAAATTTAAAACCATAACGTCTTACCTATTATTTATGAACTGTCCGATACATGGCTTGTCCGCATAATGGAAAGTTCCCTTATCGGAAAGTGTATATAATATATATCCTATATTATATACTATATACACGTATGTTAACATAAAAATGATTCCTAATTATTTGATATTGAGCCCATAACCTAGTAATGACAAGGTATGAAAGCGCATAAATTATTTTACTTCGATAAGAAGTATACCTATATAATAATAAAAAAAGGGAAAAACAAACAAATTTACGTTCGTTTTTTCCTTTTTTCTTATTGTTCACTCTCTGCGATTAGCATCGATGTGTTACCGCTTTTTTCAAGATGACATTCGCCCCAAGTACAAAGAGAATCAAGAATCGATTCTAAAGACCACCCGTAATCAGTAAGGGAATATTCTACTTTTGGTGGTACTTGATTGTACACCTTTCTTTGAATAACTCCATCTTCTTCTAATTCACGTAGTTGCTGTGTTAACATCTTTTGTGTAATACCAGGCATTAAACGTTTTAGTTCACTCGTTCTCCTTGTACCTTTCGTTAAGTGGCAAAGAATAACGACTTTCCATTTGCCACCGATAACCTCTAAAGTCGCCTCAACAGGAATATTATATTTCTTCATATGAAAATCTCCTTTGATGAATGTGAATTTCAGTTCTTCAACAAAAGAAGCTAAATAAGTTAAATGTTACTTTTTAGTGCCTATAGCACTTTAAAGTACGTACTTTTTATCGTGTTGAATATGTTTCATAATAGCATACGTAAGAGGGAAATGAGTAGTACGGTACTAAAAAGTGCCTATGTTACTTTTTGGTACCTATCGTACTTTAAAGTGCGTTCTTCAAAAAAAGAGTGAAGCCATTCATAATAGCATTTATGAGCAGTAAAGTTATTTTTGTAGAAGATAAAAAGGCCTTTTTATCACACTATTATGATTGGATTTCTCGTATTAAGGAGGAGTTCAATTGAATTCATATACAGTATCTTCTTCGGCTGTTCAGACGAATCGAAGAAGTATGTTTGCTTTATTAGCGCTAGCAATTAGTGCGTTTGGAATTGGTACAACCGAGTTTATTAGCGTCGGTTTATTACCATCTATTTCGGAGGATTTACATGTTGCTGTTACAACAGCTGGTTTAACGGTTTCTTTATATGCGTTAGGGGTAGCATTTGGCGCTCCAGTTTTAACGTCGTTAACAGCTAGTATGTCGCGAAAGACGTTATTAATGTGGATTATGATTGTTTTCATTATTGGTAATGGAATTGCGGCGGTAGCAACGAGTTTTACTGTTTTACTTATCGCGAGGGTCGTTTCTGCATTTGCACATGGTGTTTTTATGTCGATTGGTTCGACAATTGCAGCTGCACTCGTCCCAGAAAATAAACGTGCTAGCGCAATTGCTTTTATGTTTACTGGTTTAACCGTTGCGACTATTACAGGTGTCCCAATTGGAACATTTATTGGTCAACAATTTGGCTGGAGAGCGTCATTTATGGTGATTGTGGTCATTGGAATCGTTGCCTTAGTCGCAAACAGCATGCTAATTCCGTCTAACTTAAAAAGAGGTACGTCTGTATCATTTCGCGATCAATTCAAACTCATCACGAATGGGAGATTATTACTTGTTTTCATCATTACTGCATTAGGGTATGGTGGAACGTTTGTAACGTTTACGTATTTATCACCGCTATTACAAGAAGTAACAGGATTTAAATCGAGTACCGTTACAATCATTTTGTTAGTGTACGGAGTTGCAATTGCGATTGGAAATATGATTGGCGGGAAGTTATCGAATCATAATCCAATTCGTGCATTATTTTATATGTTCTTTATTCAAGCAATTGTATTATTCGTACTAACATTTACGGCGCCATTTCAAGTAGCGGGGCTTATCACAATTATTTTTATGGGGCTATTCGCGTTTATGAATGTTCCAGGGCTACAAGTGTATGTCGTTATATTGGCTGAGCGTTTCGTGCCGAGTGCCGTTGATATCGCATCAGCAATGAATATTGCAGCATTTAACGCAGGAATCGCTCTTGGGGCTTATTTAGGCGGTATTGTAACGAACTCGTTAGGATTAATTCATACAGCTTGGGTAGGCGGCATTATGGTAGTAGGTGCTGTTATTTTAACAGCTTGGAGTATGGCATTAGAAAAAAGAGATCAAGCAAAATAAAGGAGAGAAAAATATAATGAAAAATTTACAAAGTAAAACAACATTGCATAACGGTGTAGAAATGCCTTGGTTCGGTTTAGGTGTATTTAAAGTAGAAGATGGACCAGAACTTGTAAAGGCTGTAAAGTCGGCGATTAAAGCTGGATACCGCAGTATTGATACAGCGGCGATTTATGGAAATGAAAAAGCAGTAGGTGAAGGAATTCGCGCTGGTATAAAAGAAGCAGGAATTTCTCGAGAAGATTTATTCATTACTTCAAAAGTGTGGAATGCAGATCAAGGATATGAAACGACACTTGCTGCATATGAAGAGAGCTTAAAAAAATTAGAACTAGATTATTTAGACTTATATCTTGTTCATTGGCCTGTTGAAGGAAAATATAAAGATTCGTGGAGAGCGTTAGAAACACTTTATAAAGAAGGGCGCGCGCGTGCAATTGGCGTAAGTAACTTCCAAATCCATCACCTGAAGGATGTAATGGAAGGTGCGGAAATTAAGCCGATGATTAATCAAGTCGAATATCACCCGCGTTTAACGCAGAAAGAACTACAAGCTTTCTGTAAAGAACAAGGTATTCAAATGGAAGCATGGTCACCACTTATGCAAGGGCAACTATTAGATAACGAAACATTACAAGAAATTGCTAATAAATACGGTAAGACAACAGCTCAAGTTATTTTACGTTGGGATCTTCAAAATGAAGTTGTAACGATTCCGAAATCAACGAAAGAACACCGTATTATTGCAAACGCAGATATTTTCAATTTTGAGCTAACAAAAGAAGATATGGAAAAGATTGATGCTTTAAATGAAAACCACCGCGTCGGTCCAGATCCGGATAACTTTGATTTCTAATAGAGGTAAGTTCAAAGAGTGCAAAAAGTTTGCGCTCTTTTTTATTTTGTCTATGCATAAAAAAAATTTCTAACTAAATAATAAACAGTAGTAAATTTGTTATTTTATAAGGGGTTGTAGACATGAATATAAAACGATCGTTCAAGATAATGGCCACTTTTTTGAGTGTTTTATTTGTATTTGCGAACTTATTATTCCCACTTCAAAAAGCATTCGCAGAAGTTATGGACCATACGAAGTATCAAATGGATTGGAGTTACAGTAGGTCAAAGAAGAAACCAATTCGAACAGAGCTTATTAAAACAGCAGATGGAAAAATTGCTTTTTGTTTAAATGTAGATTTAAAATCGCCAAGTGGTCAAGATTTACCTGAAATGGGTAAAGTGGATATTAACGTGTACCGCGTACTATTAAACGGATACCCACAAAAGAGTCCGCAAGAATTAGGTGTTTCTGATTGGAGAGATGCACATTACGCAACGCAGCTTGCGGTGTGGAATGCGTTAAAACAAATTGATATTAATGATTTAGATTTCCGTAATAAAAATGTAGAAAAAGTAACGAAAGATATAGTTGCAAAAGCAAGTGCTAGTGAAGAACTACAAGAAATTACGATGAGTGTAACTCCAACAGAAGAACAAGAAGCAGTATTAAAAGATGAGTTTTTTGAAACTGGTTTATATACAGTGCAAACAAACGCGAAAAGCGGAACATATAAAGTACAGGCAACAGGTGCACCAGAAGGCGCGAAGTTCGTAAATGAAAAAGGCGAGGCAAAAACAGAATTTAATGTAGGAGAGAAATTCCGCATTTTAATTCCGAAACAAACGCCAGCGGGTGGATTTAGCTTTAAAGTATCAGGCAATTTAACGAAATTACAAGGAATTGCACATAAAGGAACACCGACTATTCAAAATGCGGTTGTGTTACTTGAGCGTAGTGAAGAAAAAACAAGTCCAGAGTTAGCGGTAAGTTGGAAAAAAGCAAATGGTCATGATAATAAACCAAATAAACCCTATACACCAAATGAACCACATAAACCGAATCAATATAACAGATGATGAAAAAAGCTCGTAAACACTATGTTTACGAGCTTTTTTATTACTCAGCTTCAGAAACGACTGTGAAGCGTTCGTTTACATGTTTTGGATTTTCGATTTCATCAAGTGCTGCTACCGCGAAGTCTTCATAACTTACGTAGCTATCGCCTTTTGAGTTAACAAGAAGGTTGTCCTTACCAGCTTTGTAAGAGCCAGTGCGTTTTCCTAATGCGAATAGTGCAGAAGGGCTGATGAATGTCCAAGTAATATCATTTGTTTGTTGTAAGATTTCTAAGTTTTTACCTTGGTTTTGAGCAGTTGCAAGGTATTCATTTGGGAAACCTGGTGTATCAAATACACGAGTCGTTTTTTCTTCGTCTACAAATAAGCTACCAGCACCACCAACTACAAGTAATTTTGTGTTAGGTGCACCTTTCATAGCTTCGATCAGTACGTTTCCTGCATCTACGTGAAGGTGTTCCTCACCTGCTGGAGCACCGAATGCGTTTACTACAACATCGAATGCTTGTAGGTCATTAGATGTAAGGTTGAATACATCGTTTTCTAAAACTTTTACGTTGTCTTCTGTTATTTTTGAAGCGTTTCTTACGAATGCAGTTACTTCATGACCGCGATCTAATGCTTCTTTTAAAATGCGACTTCCAGCTTTTCCGCTTGCTCCTATAATTCCGATTTTCATAATGAATCCCTCCAAAGTGTTTTGTTAAAGTGTATATGTGAAAATGAATGAATTTAGTGTAATTAGGTTTGTTACAACTTGATGTAATCATTATAGTTACAGGTTGGTGTTTTTGTCAATGGGATTATGTATTGTTTTAGTATGTACATTTTATAAATATAAAGTCATAAAACATAACAAATAACATGATCATGTTATAAAACCTAACATATGGAAGTGAGATTTTGTCGAAAAATGTTGATTTTTACATATTTTTTAAATATAATTCAATTTATGAAGAAAAAAGGGAGGGGACTGACAGTATGAATATTTTAGAACAATTCGTTTCATCAACGAATACGATTCTTTGGTCATATATTCTTATCGCAATGTTAATCGGTTTAGGGCTTTATTTTTCTATAAAATTGAAATTCGTACAAATTACTCATTTAGGGGAAATGGTTCGATTAATGGGTGATGGTTTAACTGGAAAGACACGTAAAAAGGGTAGCGTATCTTCTTTCCAAGCTTTCTGTATGAGCTCAGCAGCTCGTATTGGTATCGGGAACTTAGCGGGGGTAGCGCTAGCTATTTCTATGGGAGGACCTGGAGCTGTATTTTGGATGTGGGTTATTGCGATTATTGGGGCGTCTTCAAGTTTCGTAGAAAGTACGCTTGCGCAAATTTATAAAATAAAAGATGGCAGTGGCTTCCGTGGTGGTCCTGCTTATTATATGGAAAAAGGTTTAAATAAACGTTGGATGGGAATTTGGTTCTCTATCCTTATTACAATTAGTTACGGTTTAATTTTTAACTCAGTACAAGCAAATACAGTGACATTAGCATTTGAAAATGCATTTGGTATTGAGCGTTATGTTGTTGGAATCGTATTAGCAGTATTAGTTGCGGTTATTATTTTTGGTGGTGTGAAAAGTATCGCGCGTATGTCTGAGCTGATCGTTCCGCCAATGGCACTTATTTATATTGCAGTAGCTATTTTCGTTGTTATTAAAAACTATTATTTAATACCGGATATGTTTACAGAAATCTTTAAAGGTGCATTCGGTTTGGATTCAGCTGTAGGTGGCGGTATCGGTGCTGCAATGAAGTTTGGTATTCAGCGCGGATTGTTTGCGAACGAAGCAGGTATGGGTAGTGCGCCAAATGCGGCTGCAACAGCGGATGTAACACATCCAGCTAAACAAGGATTTATTCAAACAATTGGAGTATTAGTAGATACATTCTTAGTATGTACATCAACAGCGTTTATCGTACTATGTTCTGGTGCATATAAGGCAACAAATTTAGAAGGTATTGAATTAACGCAAGTGGCGTTAAGTTCACAAATCGGTTCGTGGGCAAGCGGCTTCTTAGCGATTATCATTTTCTTATTTGCTTTCAGTTCATTACTAGGAAACTATTATTATGGTGAAACGAATATTGAATTTATTAAACAAAGTAAAACTTGGTTAACGATTTACCGTATTGCGGTAGTGGGAATGGTATTATTCGGTTCTGTTGCGACGCTTCAAGTTGTATGGAATATGGCAGATTTATTTATGGGTCTAATGGTAATCACAAACTTAATTGCGATTACACTTCTTGGACGATTTGCGTATGCAGCATTAGCGGACTATGTGAAACAAAAGAAACAAGGAAAAGATCCAGTCTTCAGTGCAGATTCTATCCCTGGTTTAACGAACACAGAGTGCTGGGACAAGCCAGCAGTAGCAGATAAAGAAAAAGCTGTATAATAAAAGAGGAACGAGCATCAAAGAAATTTGATGCTCGTTTTTTTATGGTGATAAAATAAGGAGAGAGGTAAAAGACGAACATTAATGAGCATTTTATAATAAAATGTAATTTTTTTAAAGAAAAATGCAGATGTGAGTTGTAATTTGTGTTAGAATGGTTAATGGCTTTAGAATAAGAGATTAGACGACTTTTTATAATCATTTCTATGGTTTTAGGGGTAAATGGAAAGTTCGGTTTATTTCGTATTTCTAATGGTCAGACGTTCAACGTTAATGAAGAGTTAAATGGAGGATTTTATTAATGAAGTTTGTTATGTTTCTTGTAGGATTACTCGTTGTATTCGTACTCGGTTTTCTTATAAGCTCTGATCGTAAGAAGATTAAGTATAAACCAATCGCGATTATGCTTGTTATTCAGCTAGCTTTAACGTATTTCTTATTAAATACGCCAATTGGTTATATTTTAGTAAAAGGAATTTCAGATGGATTTGGAGCGCTTCTTGGATATGCGGAATCTGGAATCGTTTTCGTATTTGGTGGTCTTGTTAATAAAGGAGAGGTTTCATTCTTCTTAACAGCTTTATTACCAATCGTATTCTTTGCAGTGTTAATCGGAATTCTGCAACACTTTAAAATTTTACCGATATTTATTCGTGCTATTGGTACTATGCTAAGTAAAGTAAATGGTTTAGGAAAATTAGAATCATATAATGCAGTAGCGGCTGCAATTGTTGGGCAAGCAGAAGTATTTATTACAGTAAAAGATCAATTAAGTAAAATCCCCAAACATCGTTTATATACACTATGTGCGTCTTCCATGTCGACAGTATCGATGTCGATCGTTGGTTCTTATATGAAAATGATTGAGCCAAAATATGTAGTAACAGCACTTGTATTAAATTTATTTAGTGGTTTCATTATTATTCATATTATTAATCCGTACGATATTACGGAAGAAGAAGATACACTAAAGTTAGAAAATAAGAAAAAACAGTCGTTCTTTGAAATGTTAAGCGAATATATTATGCTTGGTTTCACGATTGCGATTACGGTAGCAGCAATGTTACTTGGTTTCGTAGCATTAATTACAGCAATCAATAGCTTGTTTGATTCAGTGTTCGGTATTACATTCCAAGCTATTTTAGGATATATTTTCTCACCATTAGCATTCGTAATGGGAATCCCGCAATCAGAAATGGTAACGGCGGGACAAATTATGGCAACGAAATTAGTATCGAACGAATTTGTAGCGATGCTTGATCTAGGAAAAGTAGCTAGTGATTTATCAGCTCGTACAGTCGGTATTCTTTCTGTATTCCTTGTATCATTTGCAAACTTCTCATCTATCGGAATTATTGCAGGTGCAACGAAAGGGATTGATGAAAACCAGTCAAACGTTGTTTCATCATTCGGATTACGACTTGTATACGGTGCGACATTAGTAAGTCTTTTATCGGCGATTATCGTTGGTGTTATGTTATAAAAAGGATGGCCCTAGCTCATAGCTAGGGCTATTTTTTATAGTAAATTTACATAAAAAAACCAATCGGTTAGGAATATATTAACATATAAAAATCTTTTAAAATTTATATTGCATTTCGATTAGATAACGCTTACAATTTGATTTGTAGGTGGTATCCATTTCAGACGTTAAATACGGTAGAGAAGAAGAGACTACCTGTTATAAATTGCAATTTATGTAAACGCTTACTGATTTTAGAAGACAGTTCAAAATATTTTAAGGGTTCATATTTTTTTAACATTAATGGTCAGACGTCATTCGTTATACGACTGATAACTCATGGAAGTGGAGGATTCACATATGAAGTTAGTAATGTTTCTAGTCGGTTTACTTGTAGTATTTGTACTAGGGTTCCTTATAAGTTCAGATCGTAAGAAAATTAAATATAAACCAATTGCAGTTATGCTTGTAATTCAATTGGTACTTGCGTATTTCTTACTAAATACAAAGGTCGGATTTGTATTAGTAAAAGGGATTGCAGATGGATTTGGCGCTATTTTAAAATTTGCGGAAGCTGGGGTTAATTTCGTATTTGGTGGTCTAGCAAATGATGGACAAGCACCATTCTTCTTAACAGTATTATTACCAATTATTTTCTTAGCAGTACTAATTGGGATCTTACAACATATAAAAGTTTTACCGATTATCATTCGTGCAGTCGGTTTCGTATTAAGTAAAATTAACGGTTTAGGAAAACTTGAATCATATAACGCAGTAGCAGCGGCAATTGTCGGCCAAGGTGAAGTATTTATTACGGTAAAAGATCAATTAAGTAAATTACCAAAAAATCGTTTATACACACTTTGTGCATCTTCAATGTCAACAGTATCGATGTCAATCGTTGGTTCTTATATGAAGATGATTGATCCAAAATATGTAGTAACAGCACTTGTACTAAACTTATTTAGTGGATTCATTATCATTCATATTATTAATCCATATGATGTGAGCGAAGAAGATGACATTTTAGAATTACAAGAAGATAAGAAACAAACATTCTTTGAAATGTTAGGCGAATATATTATGCTAGGTTTCTCTATCGCTGTAACAGTAGCGGCGATGTTAATCGGTTTCGTAGCATTAATTACAGCAATTAACGGTGTGTTCGATTCAATTTTCGGAATCACATTCCAAAGCATTTTAGGATATATCTTCTCGCCATTAGCATTCGTAATGGGCATTCCAACATCAGAAATGCTAACAGCAGGACAAATTATGGCAACGAAATTAGTAACGAACGAATTTGTTGCGATGCTTGATCTAGGAAAAGTAGCTGGTGAGTTATCAGCTCGTACAGTAGGTATTTTATCAATCTTCCTTGTATCATTTGCGAACTTCTCATCTATCGGAATTATCGCAGGTGCAACGAAGAGTATCGATGGAAAACAATCAAACGTTGTATCTTCATTCGGATTAAAACTTGTATACGGTGCAACATTAGTAAGTATATTATCAGCGGTTATCGTTGGGGTTATGCTTTAATAAATAACAAAGAAGTCGTTTATCTCTCACTTCGGGAGGATAAACGACTTTTTGTTTAACTTGCTTTATCCAAGTCTTTTTTAAACCGTGGTCTCTCTAAATAAGTTCCCAGTCTCCACACATATTCCACAGGACCCATTCGGTATTTCTGTAGCCAATAGGTACTAACGAATAATTGAATCGTATAAATTCCAATGGTTAAAAGAATACCGAAGAAATAGCCAATTTTACCGTATAAGCCAAATCCATATGCGTAAAAAATAGTTGTTGTGATAATAGATTGCGCTAAGTAATTACTAACCGACATTTTTCCCATGTTCGCCATGTATGTTAGTAAATGCGCTACCTTTTTGTAATGGAATAATAAAATAATCGTGCTTCCGTAAAAGAAGGTCATGGTTACTGGTGTAAGACTATCTTGTAACATAATTAAAATCGGATGTTTCACGAATATAGCTAAGATTTTAATTGTAAAAGAGAAAATCCCAGTGATAAGCCAAATTTTTTTGACAGCAGGTATATGTTGATTGACCTCAAATAGCCAGCCCTTTTTCCCCACATACATTCCGAGTAAGAAAAGTGGAGACATAAAAATTATTGCGAAAACTGATATGAAAACTAATCCGAAAACACCGTTAATCCCCATATAATCAAAAGGATTTTCAGTCAATCTAAAGTTGACATGATCCATATAGCTTCCAGTCTCATGGACCTTATGTTCCTTTTCGGTATAAGGTGCGAGATCATCGTAGGGGTTCGATGTTGATTCCGATTGGTAAGATGCGAGCATAATGAGTCCTAGTAAAATAGATGCCCAAATGAGCAATGTTTTCGGTTTTCGATTGATGAACATCATTAAGAAAATCCCGATAACCCCGTAGGCAAATAAAATATCTCCCTCCCAAACAAAGGTGCCGTGAATGTAGCCTAGCAGTAAAAGAATGATAATACGTCTTATGTATGTGGGGAAGAATTTCTTTCCTTTCACAATAATACTTTTTTGTAGCAAAATAATGCTAAGACCAAATAAAAAAGAGAATAGGGACATGAAATTGTGGGTGCCGAAAAATTGAATAAACCAATTAGCACCTTCATCAAGTTTTCCAAATATGTAAGTTGGTTTTTCACTGGCGAAGAATCCAAATTGAATTAAGGTCATATTGACAAGTAAAATACCAAACAAAGCGAAACCACGGATTGCATCAACAGCTTCTACACGCTGATGCATTTTTTCTCTCCTCGTATATTATTTTATCCCGCATTAACGAGCAGTAAGACTCACACCTCAAAATTCGGCTGGAGCAAAGAAGTTAGGTGGGAGATCAACTGCCCGTAAACGCCCGATTGGTGAGGGCTAATAATCAGTGGGGGATGAACAAAACCCCACTGATTAAAGTTTCACTTTATATTGAAAATAATACCATTTTCTTACTGGTACTATGTCAAATACAAGGAAATTTAAGGTGATTTTAAGCTAGAGGGAAAATAAAAAAATCACCTTAATACATTCATTAAGGTGATTAAAATATTATTCAGCCGGAGGCGTAAATGTACGTTTTTCTAGTTCAGCATCTAGCATAAATAATGCGTTTGAATCGCTTGTAATACGTTTTAATTTTTGAATGATGCTATCAAATGAAGCTTCTTCTTCTACTTGCTCGTCAACGAACCATTTTAAGAAGGTAATTGTTGCGTGTTCACGCTCATCCCAAGCGATATCAGATAAGTGATAAATGCGTTTCGTTACTTCACGCTCGTGCTCAAGTGCAACTTCAAAAGCGTTTAATACAGATTCGTATTCGTTGTTAGGATTATCAAATCCAGTAATAATAGCGCGCTCCCCGCGGTTATTAATATAGTTGTAAAGCTTCATTGCGTGGAAACGTTCTTCTTCAGCTTGTACAAGGAAAAAGTTAGCGAATCCATCGTAGCTTTCCGCTGTACAGTAAGCAGCCATTGCCATATAAGCGTGGGCAGAGTAAAATTCAAAATTCATTTGTTCATTTAGTGCGTCGTGCAATTTTTTAGATAACATAAAATCCCCCTTATTATTTTGACAAGAACATTATATCACAATTGATAATGTTCTCATTTAGATGTTTCGAACCTTTTTGAAAGCTTTGTGACGTGTGTTTCCATAATGTCTTGTAAATCCAAATCATATTTTTGTGAAAGAACAATAAGATTAGAAAGTACATCACCAAGTTCTTCTTTTAGTTCTTGTTTTAGCTCTTCTTGTGTTTTCGTTTGTTCATCAGGGCGATCACGACCGATTTCAATTGCGCGAACAACGCGTGAAACTTCCCCAACTTCCTCAGTTAAGAAATTTAAGCGAATAAAGGAATTATACTGTGACCAGCTTCGTTTTTCATAAAATTCCTCCACCCATCTTTGAAATGCGACGATATCCATTTCTTTCTCATCCCTTCAATATGTTGTACAATACCCATTGTATCATAACAATATATAGTTTCGAGGTGTAGGGATGAGAAAGATTTGTGTGTTTGCAGGTTCAAATTTAGGGGAGAGACCAGAATTTAAAGAGCAGGCAATAGAGTTAGGGAAAATGTTTGTTGAGAACGATTATGAGCTTGTATATGGCGGTTCATGCGTTGGATTAATGGGAGAAGTGGCAAATGAAGTTCTTCGCCTAGGTGGACGTGTAACAGGTGTTATGCCGCGTGGTTTATTCCGTGGTGAAATTGTTCATACAGGACTAACAGAATTAATTGAAGTAGAAACGATGCATGAGCGTAAGGCGAAAATGGCAGAGCTTGCGGATGCTTTCATTGCATTACCAGGCGGATATGGAACGTTTGAGGAATTATTTGAAGTTGTATGTTGGTCACAAATTGGTATACATGATAAGCCAGTTGGTTTATTGAACATTAAAGACTTTTACGGACCAATTCTGCAAATGGTTGAACGCGTAGCTGAAGAAGGCTTTATGAACCCATCGAATAAAGAGTTAATCGTTTCAGCTGAGACGGCTGACGAATTAATTCATAAAATCCAAAATTACGAGCGTCCTGTTTTGGGGACTAAGTGGAAGCAATTATCATAGTACAATTTTATAGGGATTTATAGAAACACATGTCTTTTTTATTGTAAAAAGGTATGTGTTTTTAATTTGGTTAAATATGTTAATGTTGAAATATAATGTTTTTTAGAAAGGGAAAAATAGATGGAGGAGTTTGTATATTTACGTCCTGTTTTTAAAAGTATTTTAGCAGCGTCTATTCTTGTAATGCTAATTGTTTTCAGACAGAAGAAAGAGCTGATTAATGAGTTTTCGCTTTGGTTTATTTCGGTATTGTGTATTGGTGTTTCTGCGATAGCACTTGTTATGTTAGGATTTATTGCCGATGAGTATAGTTTAGGCGGAGATTTGCAGTCTTCTAATATGTTTATTGGGATTGTTTTGATAAGTGGTCTAAATTTCATTATTTACTATAAACGGAAATAACAAGGAAGGCATTCCATATTACTTTGGAATGCCTTTATCATTTTGATTACTTTGTTTTTTATATAGATTTTTGGAAACACATGTAAATTCATTCTAAAAAGACATGTGTTTTTAATTTGGTTAAATATATTGATAGTGAGATGTGAAATCGTTGGAAGAGGGGAAGTAGATGGAGGTATGTTTTGCTGACTTAAAAAAAGAACATCTGAATAAAAGGTGAATAAGGAATTATTGAGTGACATAGAATTGTTCCGTTAAAGGGTCAGATTGTGGAAGATAGGGAATGTTTTTTATGAAGGTAATAGAGGTTTTTTTAATCGAAATCAGAATGAATTTTATAGATGTAATCCTTTGGGAATTTTTAATCAGTTATGTATCATAATCTAATCATTAAAATGAAAATTGGAGGAGAAATAATCATGGGGCATTCTGTATTAAAAATGTATGACTACCACTTATGGGCAAATGAGGTTATTTTAAATCGCTTAAAAGAACTACCGCAAGACATTTTCCATAAGGAAGTTAAGAGTGGTTTTTCTTCGGTGGCAAAAGTAATGTCTCACATATACCTCACAGATTTAGCCTGGCTTGAGATTATTTCTGGTAAAAGCATGAGTGATGCAATGGCACACACAGACCAATTGAAAGAGCAGCTGGAAACAAAAAATATTGAGGAAATGGAAACTAGTTTTTATGAATTATCTAAACGATATAAAGAACTTTTAAGTAGTCAACAAGATTATGAAAAAGTGTTTGAGGTTGATAATCCATATGCTGGGCACCTGGATACGACGGTTTCTGAAACAATACTACACGTCGTCACCCACGGAGCATATCACCGTGGGAATATAGCCACAATGTTGCGGCAAATGGGGCATACCTCTGTTATGCAAGATTTTGGACTATTTCTATATTCAAAATGAATTCTTTTTATTTACCATAGAATATGGGTTTTTATGATGTTTTTTGGGACTGCTTTTATTAGTGGTTTAAGCTTAATTATGTAATATAGAATAAAGGCATTCCATATTATTTCGGAATGCCTTTATTGTTATTTTTATTTTGTTTTTTATACAGGTACCAGCCACCCCAGCCGCCACCAATTGCTACAACAACGAGGAAAGCATAGTCTTTAACCTCGACACGTATATTGAAAATATTAGCTATGAGTAAGAGAATCCCAACTGTTATTAACGCGAAAAATGCTCTAATTAAGTAGTCTTTCAACTGAACCACTCCCGTCATTTAAGTAGTAAATGATGAACTTGGACAAGCTTTTTGGATCTAATTACTAAAGGGTGTTTCCTATATTTTAACATAAAAGAGATTGTAATATATTGATAAAAGTAGTGGAGGGGAGTGCTATTATTGTCGTGATTTGTCGGTAAGTCGATATATTGGAAAAATCGCTGATAAATTTGATGGAATCGCCGATATAATTTCTGCGCGATTACCCCATAGAAAAAAGCGACTCTGAACGAGCCGCTTCCGCTTTTAAATCTATTATTGATTCAAGAATGCACGTAGCATCCAAGCGTGTTTTTCTAGTTCTGTGTAGATGCCTAGTAGTAGGTCAGATGTCATTTCGTCGTCAGAGTTTTGAGCGATTTCCATGCCTTTTTTCAGTTCAGTTAGCATCATTTCGTAGTCTTTCATGATTGCTTCGACCATCGCTTCTGCAGTTTCTCCGTAAGCTGCTTCTTGAATAGAAGATAGTTCTAAGTATTCTTTCATTGTTGCTACTGGTTTGCCGCCAATTGCTAAAATGCGTTCTGCAATTTCATCGATGTGAGTAGCTGATTCTGTGTAAAGCTCTTCAAATTTTTCATGTAGTGTGAAGAATTGAGGTCCTTTTACGTACCAATGGAAGTTGTGTAGTTTTGTAAATAAAACGCTCCAGTTTGCTACTTGTTTGTTTAATGCTTCGATTACTTGTGTATTCATTATGATCAATCTCCTCTTGAGTTATTATGTTATACAAATTACTAATTTATAATTATTATAATCTAGTAATTTGTATAAATCAACCCTTTTGTTGGAATTAATTTGAACAAATTATGAACTGTTGTAAATAAAAACCCCCTATTACTGTGAAGTAATAGGGGGTTTTTATTTGATATATAGCTCCAGCGGCTAGAATCTCCGGTCATTTCGCTCTCTCGCTCGAAGCAAAAAGCGCTTCAAGGTCGAGAGCTCCAATGCCCTGCGATTCTGAACGAGCCGCCTCCGCTTTTATTTGTTATACAGCCTGTTTCTTTTCTTCTACATCCTGTCCATCCCAGCACTCTGTATTCTTTAAGCCAGGAATAGAACTTGCAAGGAAAACAGGGTCTTTTCCTTGTTTCTTTTGCTTTATATAGTCTACTAATGCTGCGTAGGCAAATTTGCTAAGGAATGAGATGGCAATTAGGTTTGTAAATACCATTAGTCCCATAAAGAAATCAGCTAAGCTCCAAACTGTTTGAAGGGCAGCGATTGATCCGAAGAACACCATTCCGACAACTGCAACACGATAAATCAGTAACCATGTTTTGCTTTCTTTAATGAATGCGATATTTGTTTCACCATAATAGTAGTTTCCTAGTAAAGAACTGAAAGCGAATAGGAAAATAATAATCGCTAAGAAAGTGCTTGCCCACGGTCCAATTTGTGAACTTAATGCTTGTTGTGTTAATTCAATACCTTCTAAATTTGATCCTTTGTAAAGTCCAGAACATAATACGATAAACGCCGTTGATGTACATACTAAGAATGTATCTACGAAAACACCTAATGCTTGAACAAGCCCTTGTTTTACAGGGTGAGATACATCTGATGTTGCTGCTGCGTTAGGAGAGCTACCCATACCTGCTTCTGTCGCGAATAAACCGCGCTGAATTCCGAACTTGATTGCTGCTCCAATACCACCAGCGATGGCTTGGTCTAAACCAAATGCACCGTTAAATATTTCTAGAAAAATGCTTGGTAACATATTGAAGTTTTTAATAACGACAAAAATAGCCACACCAATATAAACGATTGCCATTGGAGGAACAATCATTTCTGTAATACGTGAAATGCTTTTAATACCACCAAAAATAATAACAGCAACTAATAAAGCTAATACAGCTCCTACGATAGTTCGTTCTAGTCCAAAAGCATTTTCAAACGCTATTGTTACTGTATTTGCTTGTACTGAATTGAAGATTAATCCGTATGCAACTGTAATGAGAAGTGAAAACCAGATGCCCATCCAGCGTTTGTTTAATCCTTTTTCCATGTAATATGCTGGGCCACCACGGAACCTGCTTCCATCTTTTACTTTATAAATTTGCGCGAGTGTACATTCTACAAAACTAGTAGCTGCACCGAGAATAGCGATAAACCACATCCAAAATATTGCACCAGGTCCACCCATAGAAATTGCGAGTGCTACACCAGCTAAGTTCCCGATACCAATACGTGCAGCTGCACTTAAGCAAAATGCTTGGAATGGAGAGACGCTATCTTTTTTCTTTTCTTTTCGATTGAACCCTTTACTAATTAAACTGACCATTTCACCGAAATGAGTAATTTGGACAAATTTTAATTTGAAAGAGAAATAAAGACCGAAGCCGATTAGCATTGCAATAAGAATATATGACCATAAAATATTATTCGTTACTTCAAGGAATCTGCTAAAGATATCAACCATATAATACACTTCCTTTTTTCATAATAAGAAAATTATATGCAAAAAATATACCAGAATCAAATTTTCTAAAAAATATGTTACTTAAATGCGTTTTATGTTATGATTAAGTTACATCGTAATATTTTTAGAATTATTTACATTTTAAAAAACTAAATTTAAAACGAAAAAGAGGGGATAATTTGAAAGAAGAATCTTTATTGAAAGTAAGTCTTAAGAGTTTGAAAATGAGAAGTAATTTATTTTTCATCATTACATCTTTAAGTATCTTTTTAGGAGCCACTTATTATTACAATAAAAGATTTCCAAATCACAGATATCCTGACTGGTTAGAATTTCTAAAATTAGTTGGTTGAAGAAAAGACAGAAAAACAGAAAATTCAAATAAAAAATTATTTATTGTTGAGGAGGAACTAGTATGAATATAAGAGAAAGTGAACTTCCAGGTATTGGTTATAAGTTTCAAATCGTTACGAAAGGTAACGAAAAAATGGTGATTGTCATTCATGATGATGGGCGTAGAGAAATGTATCATTTTGATACAGACCATGAAGAAAGCATCTCAAGTATTTCATTGCGTGACTCAGAGGCAAGACAAATTGCAGCAATATTAGGCGGGATGGTATATAAACCTCGGGCATTAGAAAATGTTGAGATGGTCTTTGAAGGTTTAGCGATTGAGTGGTTCAAAGTGGAGAATGCAGCTCCAGCAATTGGAAAAACAATTGGTGATCTTGAAATAAGAAAAACATATAGCGTAACGATAATTGCAGTTATGAAAAAGAACATGAAAAAGCTATTTAATCCAGGACCAGAAACGGTAATTGAAGAAGGAGATATGCTTGTAGTTTCCGGTGAGAGAGAAGAAATTAAAAAGATTATCAATGAATTACTTTCGAATAGGGGGACTGACTAGATGGATACTTTAATTTTTGAAGTTGGTACAGCTTTAGTTTTAGTAGCAATTGCGGCGGTAATCGCTGGAAAGTTTAAATTCTCAGTAATTCCTTTTCTAATCGTTCTTGGCATGTTAGTAGGGCCGCACGCGCCGACAATAGGTGTTATCGATCTCAAATTTATTGAAAGTGCAAGTGTGATATCCTTCCTTGGAAGGATTGGCGTTCTGTTCCTTCTTTTCTATCTAGGATTAGAATTTTCGATGAAAAAACTAATTAAATCTGGACGTTCGATTGCTATTGGCGGAACGATTTATATTTTAATTAACTTTTCACTAGGATTATTATACGGATTTATAATGGGATTCCCGTTACTCGAAATCTTAATTATTGCGGGTATTATTACGATTTCTTCTAGTGCTATCGTTGCAAAAGTGTTAGTTGATTTGAGAAGAACTGGTAATAATGAGACCGAATTAATTTTAGGAATTATTATGTTTGAAGATATATTCCTTGCTGTATATTTATCAGTAGTTTCTGGCTTAGTCCTTGGGGATCACGCTTCGTTCTTAGGTGCCCTCACTTCAATTGGAATTGCTTTAGGATATATGCTTCTATTCTTCGTAGTAGCTAGAAAGGCTACGCCGTTATTAAATAGATTGCTCAATATTAGTTCAGATGAAATCTTTATTATTGTAGTATTTGCTTCGCTATTCTTTATTGCTGGTTTTTCAGAAACAATTCACGTTGCAGAAGCAATCGGGGCACTTCTTTTAGGGTTAGTTTTCTCAGAGACAGAGCATAGTGATCGAATTGAACATCTTGTTGTTCCATTTAGAGACTTTTTCGGAGCTATCTTCTTCTTCAGTTTCGGATTAAGTATAGACCCGTTCTCATTGGGCGGAGCAATATGGTTAACGTTAGGTGCTGTCCTTCTTACAATCATCGGAAACTTTGTAGCAGGGATGATTGCAGGACGACAAGCTGGATTATCTCATAAAGCTTCAACAAATATTGGATTAACAATCGTTTCAAGGGGAGAGTTCTCCATCATTATGGCCAATATCGGTATCGCCGGTGGTTTAATGTCAGTATTGAAACCATTCTCAGCGCTATACGTGCTTATACTATCCATTTTAGGACCTCTTCTTACGAAAGAGTCAAAGAATGTATATAAATTTTTAAATAAAATCTTTAAGTGGGATACGAAGAATAGCTAAATTTTAAACAATTGACGTGTAAAGTCAGATTTTATATAAAGTGAAACTATAATCAGTGGGGGGTTCATCCCCCACTGATTATTAGCCTTCACCAATCGGGCGTTTACGGGCAGCCCGACTCCCACCTAACTTCTTTGCTCCAGCCGAATTTTGAGGTGGGAGTTTTACTGCCCGCAAATAGCGGGATAAAGCATTATCGTGAAGGAATCTATAGTTAAATAGATTCTTTTTTTTATGGGAAATTAATAACTGGTTGTTGCTTGTTAGAGAAGGATATGTTTAATATTTACCATATTGTGGCATACATATAGGAAAAGGGAGTTTGGAAAGGGGATTATTGAGAAATGGAACTCCAGTTTCAAAATGTATATCAACAAGTTGAGAATTGGTATGTGTTGGATTCGGAGCTTCCTTGGGATGTCAAAAAGTTAAGAAATGATTTGTTTTCTCTTATTGAAGTAAGTGCAACGCCAGTTATTTTTTGTGATACGTGTGATGCGAATCATGTACTTTTATCATTAGGAGAAGAAGAAGAGGAGTTTTTATTCCCGGTAGGTGGTTTTTATCATAAAGAAAAACAATTAATTTTCGTTTGTATGTGGGAAGAGTATGAGCAAGTGCTCAAAACGCTATTGCATGAATTCAGGCATGCGATGCAGCATAAGGACGATGTACTATATGTTGGACATGAACTATACGAAGAAAGATGGATCGAGAAAGATGCGAGGTATTTCGCGGAGAGGAAGCTAGATGAATACAAAAATAGAAATTTAATCTGAAGCATAGTGGAGAAAAATCACTGTGCTTTTATTTGTTGCTAATTTAAAATAAGTAGTTGACCTTTATTAAGTTTAGTTCTAAACTAATAGTATCAAATGAGCGAGGTGATGGAATGAAAGCAGAGGAAAGACTTGGATTACTATTATGGTTTCGTTTATCACGCTTTTATAATAGAAGTATTCGTGAGACAAATCAGCATTTGAAAAAGTGGAATGTATCTGCCGCTCAGTTTGATGTATTAGTTCAAATTGGAGGACACGATCGTTTAACGCAGCAAGAACTTGGAAATAAGTTGTTTGTTACGAAAGGAAATGTTACTCAGCTTTTAAATAAGATGGAGCAACTAGATTGGATTCAGCGTGAACAAGAAGGTACGACGAAATATATTTCATTAACAGAAAAGGGAAAGGTTCTATATGAAGAAATAGTCCCGCCGCAAGAAACATTTCAAGCAGAGCAATTTGATAAGTTAAATAGAGAAGAACAAAAACAATTATTAGAATTACTGAAGAAGTTGCAGTAATAAAATTAAAAATAAATATCTCGATTTCGAGATAATATGAGGTGAAGGGTATGTTTAGAAAAGTTGATCATAAAAATATGGGAAGAGCAAATCACGGTTGGTTAAATACACATTTTCATTTTTCTTTTGCAAATTATTATAATCCAAACAACATGAATTTTGGAGCAGTACGTGTTATGAATGATGATTTAATAGCGGCACAAACAGGTTTTGATATGCATCCGCATCGTGATATGGAGATTATCTCTTACGTTATAGATGGTGAATTAACACATGAAGATAGTATGGGGAACCGCGGGACAATTGAGCGTGGGCATGTTCAATATATGAGTGCAGGTACTGGTGTATTTCACAGTGAGCATAACTTAGGAAATGAAACATTACGTCTATTGCAAATTTGGATTTTACCAGACCGCGATGGTCATAAACCGAACTATGGTGAGTTTAAATTTGATTGGAGCAAACGTGAAAATGAGTGGTTCCATATGGTATCTCCTTCTGATGGAGATGCACCAATTCATATTCACCAAGATGCAAATTTATATTCTTTATCATTAGAAGCGGGTAAAGAAATTCATTTTCCTGTTAAAGAAGGACGTCAATTGTACCTTGTACAAATTGAAGGTAGCAGCGTTGTAAATGGTGAAACACTTGTAATGCGTGATGCAGCGGAGGCTGTAGAAGAAGATATTCACATTCAAGCGAAAGAGAAGTCTCACTATGTAGCAATTGAAATGAAAATGCAATAAAGTGAAGTTTTAATCAGTGGGTTGTTCAGTATATAAATAGCGGAATGAAAAGTTATAGGAAAGAGGACATCGAAAAAAGATGTCCTCTTTTTGGTGAGTTGAATTATCAGAAAAAACTTTCTCAATGTTTAAAAACAGGTATACGAATAAGTATTTAGAATTGTAATAAGTGTGTCAAAAATTCTTAGGGGAATGGGGAGTGTTAGATTGAAAAAGCAAGTAATTTCATCAGCATTAGCGTTAACTGTTATCGCAAGTGGGTTTGGGGCATTTGGAGCAACTACGACGAAAGCAGAAGAGCAAAAAATCCAGTATCACCAAGAGTTCAAAACACCAGCTTACATAGGTGAAGAATGGAAAGCGCCAGAAGGACTAGATAAAAAAGAGACGGTCTTTCAATATTTAGAGAGTAAAAAGGATATGTTTAAACTAGCAGGAAATATTGATAAACATTTCAATATCGTTGGTGAAGAAAAAGACGATGAATCAGGTACAACACATGTGAAGTTAGTTGAGAAGCATAATAACATTCCTGTGTATGGTTCAGATCAAACGGTTACGCTTGATAAAGAGAATAATGTAAAAGCATTTTTCGGACAAGTTATTCCAAATTTAGATAATAAAAATATTCCTGCATCTGCAAGTATTAGTGCGGAACAAGCAGAAACGATTGCAAAAGCTAATATTGAGAAAGAAATTGGTAAAGTAAAGAATTATGATGGTGTGAAAAAAGATTTATATGTGTATGAAAAAGATGGTCAATACTATCTTGCATATCTTGTAAAAGCGTCGGTTTCGAAACCAGCTCCAGGATATTGGCATTATTTTGTTGATGCAACAAATGGAAATGTTATTGAGAAATATAATGCTGTAGATCACGTTACTGGATTTGGTTACGGAGTATTAGGGGCTAGACAATCATTTGAAATTGCTCAAGATACGAAAACAGGAGCGTTCAACTTATTTGATGGTACACGAGGTCAAGGTGTCCATACATTTGATGCAGAGAATATGGATGAAAACTGGTTTAATTTCTTCTCACAAATTCTTGGATATACAGGAGAAGAAGTTGTAAGTAAATCTAAGTTCTTCGAAGATAAAGCGGCAGTTGATGCGCATGTGAATGCAGGAAAAGTATATGATTATTATAAAAAGACATTTAACCGTAACTCTTTCGATGATAAAGGTGCGAGACTTATTTCTACTGTTCACGTAGGTGAATCTTGGAATAACGCAGCGTGGAACGGTGTGCAAATGATGTATGGTGATGGAGATGGTAAGACATTTATTCCATTATCAGCAGGGCTAGATGTTATTGGCCACGAATTAACGCATGCTGTAACTGAACATACAGCAAATCTTGTTTATAAAGATGAGTCAGGAGCGTTAAATGAATCGTTATCTGACATTATGGGTGTCATGGTTGAGAAGAAGAGCTGGGATTTAGGTGCAGATATTTATACACCTGGTAAACCAGGTGATGCACTTCGTTCACTGAAGGATCCAGCATCTATTCCAAATCCATTAAAACCAGGTGAAGGTTACCCAGATCATTACAATAAACGCTATACTGGTACAGCTGATAATGGCGGCGTTCATATTAACAGTAGTATTAACAATAAGGCAGCATATTTAGTGTCTGAGGGCGGTACGCATTACAGTGTGAAAGTAACTGGAGTGGGCCGTGAAGCGACAGAAAAAATTTACTATCGTGCTCTTACAAAATATTTAACTGCAAACTCTGATTTCAAAATGATGCGTCAAGCTGCACTTCAATCAGCAGAGGATCTATACGGTAAAAACTCTAAAGCTGTACAAGCTGTAACGAAAGCTTATGATGCTGTAGGAGTAAAATAATAAGAGAAAAAGACCTGACTGGATTGTCAGGTCTTTTCCTTATTTAGTCACGAATACCTAATGCGATTTTCGCCATACGTGACATACGTTCTTTTGTCCATGGCGGATTCCATACAACTTTTACTTCTATTTCATTTACTTCGGGTACGTTCGTTGATAATATTTTTTTAACGTCTGATACGATTTGGCCAGCCATTGGACAACCGATAGAAGTCATTGTCATTGTAATGACAGCATTATTATTGTCATCTGCTGTAACGTCATAAACTAATCCGAGATTGATAATATCAACACCTAATTCAGGGTCAATAACAGCTTCTAAGTTCGCATATAACTTTTCTTCAAATACTTGTTGTGACATGTGTAGCACCCCCTAAATATTAATGATATCGATTCTCATTATAATGGATATGCGTATAAAGTGCAGGAAATGAGCTCAAAAAAATATTCCTCCCTTGAAAGGAGGAATATTTTTTTGGAAAGCTATTCAGTTTTAAAATGAGATACAAGCTGATCTAATTCTTCAACTGTTTGTTTCATTTGTTTTGCAGTTAGGGTCATTTCATTCATAACAACGACTTTTTGTGCAGCGAATTGTGCTGTTGCGACAGTCTCACTTGAAACTTCATTAGAAATTGAAGCGATGTTATTAAGTGAAGCATTCATTTCTTCAGCACTTGCGGCCATTTCTTCAGCAGTTGCTGATATGTCTTGGATTTGAGTAGACACTGTATTCACTTGACCGACGATTGTTGTGAAAGAAGAGCCTGCCTCACGAATGACGTTAATACCTTCAAATGCTTCAGAGCGACCTTGAGACATCATAGAGCTAGCAGTTTTTGTATCATTTTGAATTTGATGTAGCAACTGGTTAATATCTGTTGCCGCTGTTTTTGATTGTTCAGCAAGTTTACGAACTTCATCAGCTACGACAGCAAATCCTTTTCCTTGTTCACCGGCACGAGCCGCTTCAATAGAAGCATTTAAAGCAAGTAGATTTGTTTGTTCAGCGATATTGGAAATAGATTGTACAGCTGCATCAATATATTTCGTATGAGTGATTAGACGTTCGACCACTTCTGATGTAGCATTTACTGCTTCGTGAATCGTCGTCATTTGTGAAATGGATTTTTGAATAACAGTACTTCCGTCGTTAGCGTGTTCTGACGTGGCTACAGCTAGTTCGGCTACAGAAGAAGCAGATTCTGCAATGCGCTGAACACTCATTGCCATATCATCCATTGCAGTCGAGCTTTCTTCCATACTAGAAGTTTGTGATTGGATGCTGGCATTTAAATTGGACATCGAGCTTTGAACTTTTATTGTCGCATCACGTGATGTATTGGTCTTTTCTAGCATGTTTTCGGAAGCATTTTGTACTTCCACAGAAGTTTTTTGAACACGATTAATGATATGCTGCAAGTTTTCTAACATGTTATTAAATGATGTGGCAATAGCACCGATCTCATCATTGCTATTTACTTGTAGACGTGCTGTTAAATCACCTTCTTGAGAAGCTAATTCTTTTAATTTCGTATCAATTTGTTCAATTGGTTTAACAAGCTTGCCAGAGAACCACCATGCAAGAATGAGTGCAACAATAATACATATAACAAGTGATAAGAAAACAATATATTCAATTAGCAGTGAAGATTGATCAATTTTTTCAATGGATTGTTCACGTAACTTAGCTTGTTCGTTACTATAGTTTGTAAAATCACCAATAACTTTATAAACAGTACCATTTTCTGAAGAAGCAAGTTGTAATGCTTCTTCCCATTTTTGTTCTTTTGCAAGAGAGAAAACTTTTTCTTCAATAAATATTCTCCAAGTAGAGCCTAGTTCCATAGTATCTTTTACAGATTGTGATACGTTAGGGTTAGAAAGAAGTTGTGCTTTATTATCTTCAAGAAGCTTACTCATTTCATGAAACTTGTCTAATTCGACTTGATCATGTTGCAGTAAATAACCCCTTAAAGCTGAAAGTTGTACTTGATACGCGTCTCCACGTTCTTTTAATTCTGTTGCAAGAGGGGAAATATCTTTTTGTAGTGTTTCAGCTTTATGAGATTGGTCAACAGCAAAGAATAAAATAAAAGCTAATGCGATGCCAAATAAAGCGCAAATCGTTCCCATCATGAACAGAAGTTTTTTTCTAATGCTCATAAAATTCATATGATAAAAAAGCCTCCTTTTTTTAAAAATCTTAGTATTAGAATTAATTCATATAAAAATTAAACGAAAACCTTACTCCTAAAGGAACAAAGCTTTCTTCTTTCCTTTAGGCATTATAGCAGACAGAGGAAGAGAGAGAAAGATATATTTTAAAGTGAAAAAAGAGGGCTGAAAAGTAATCTCTCTTTATTATGAATTTTGTTTAAAAAGATTATAGAAGATAATGGAAAGAGGCAGATAAGTAGAATTAAAATGGATATATTTATATATCAAAAATTCTTAAATAAAAATAAGAAATGCTATTGTAATTCGAAATAACATCCTGTATACTTCTAATTAGTTGATAACGATTATCACTATCAACTAAAACATTACTCTTCGTTATGTTGGTCATACCCCTTTTTGACGACGTAAGTCAGAGACGAATGTTGAAATATCTTGTGTCCTATTCTACAGAATTATGGTAATCTCCAACCTCAACTTATATGCGTAAGCATGCAAAAAAAGGATCCTATCCGTGAAGGGATCCTTTTTTGCATGTTGTCGCAATTAATGTATATAGACCGGGTATGCGTTCTTCAATTCCTTCGGGTGAAGTAGAAGGGAAGACCCACCTTTGATGAGGTCCGTGTTCTTCAATCAATTTTTCAACCTTGAAATTTGTTTCTGCCATTGCTGAAATAACTTCTCCTAGTGTCCAGCGCCTAATTTTTGTTCTCGGTAAAGCGTATTTCTGTGATTCCGTAAGGAGAGTACTATAAGCTACGTCATCTTCAATAAGTTCCTCATCGAAATAATTTCCATTTGCTCGAAATGATGGATGATCTACTCCTAATAATTTTGTATAAACGGGATGATAATCGCGCAGTAGAAATGTCCCATCTTGTTTTAGTAAGTGAGAGATTATATGAAAGAGTGGCTTTAAGTCTAAAAAGTAATGGAGCACGCCAAGTTCCAGTAACACGATATCAAATGATTGGGATAGATTTAAATCTAGTACGTCGGAAACGATATACTGAATAGAGACACCAGCAGCTTCGGCTAGTTCGGTTGCATATTTTTCATTACTTGCTGAAATATCTACAACTGTTACATCGGCTCCTAAAAGAGCAAGAGCAACTGCTTTGTTGCCTTTTGATCCGAGTAAATTAATAATACGCTTTCCTTTTGGAGATTGTATGTAGGGTAAATAATGATCTACCTCGCGTATTGGATCTTCCATGAGCTTTTTCGCATAATTCTCTGGCGCCCCGTGGCGATTTGTCCAAGCTTCATAAGCAGCTGCGTTCCAGCTTTTTTCATTTATCGTGCTTAGTTGCTTTTGATTCAATGTTATCACTCCTTTTGTGAACGTATATTTATTCGGCGGGAGAATGAGATTTCCTGTTCTTTTTGAATTAAAGTTTGATTTTTCTGTTATTAAGTCGTAAAATACGTGTTATACATAAAAGCATTGAAAAGGAAAAGTAGAATGAAACCATTCTTTCCAGAGAGCTTCGGTAGCTGAGAAGAAGCAAGAATATTCATTTGAACAATGGCCTTTGAGCTTCGTCCTGAACTTATCAAGTGATAATAGTAGGCGGCGACGAGAGTTGGTACTCGTTATCAAAACCACAGTATAAGAGCATATAGCTCCGTACTTGTTAAGGTTAGTTATGTGAATAACTGACGAAATAAGGTGGTATCGCGACTGTTTATCCAGCCCCGCCCTTATCTTTTTTAAGATAGGGGTGGGGCTTTTTATATTTTAAAGGAGGAATATAAGATGAGTATTTTTATTGGAGGCGCTTGGCCGTATGCAAATGGTTCGTTGCATCTTGGGCATATCGCTAGTTTATTACCAGGAGATATTTTAGCGCGCTATTACCGGGCTAAAGGTGAGAATGTTTTGTATGTTTCAGGAAGTGATTGTAATGGAACACCGATTGCAATTAGAGCAAAACAAGAAGGGGTTACAGTAAAGAAAATAGCTGATCAATATCATGAGGAATTCGAGAGATGTTTTCATAATCTTGGTTTTACGTATGATTACTATACACGTACAGATAGTGAGCATCATCATGAAACTGTTCAAAAAGTCTTTTTACGACTATTAGAAGAAGGTTATATTTATAAAAAAGTTGTTGAACAAGCTTATTGCGAAACGTGTACGCAATTTTTACCGGATCGATATGTAGAAGGTATTTGTCCACATTGTCATGAAGCGGCGAGGGGTGATCAATGCGATGCTTGTTCCGCTATTTTAGATCCACTCGATTTGTTAGAAAAGAAATGTAAGTTATGTGGTAGTACGCCATCAGTACAGGAAACAGAGCATTTCTATTTTGCATTGCATAAATTTCAACAACAAATTAAAGAGGCTGTAGAAATTGCAAAGCAGAAAGGAACATGGCGCGACAATGCAATTCAATTAACAGAGAGATATTTAAAGGAAGGATTACAAGATAGGGCAGTGTCACGTGATTTACCAATAGGGGTACCAATTCCGGTGGAAGGATATGAAGATAAGAAAATTTACGTATGGATTGAAGCGGTGACAGGATATTATTCAGCGAGTAAACACTGGGCTGACGAAACAGAGAAAGCTGATCAAGAGTTTTGGGATAGAGATGCGAAAACATATTATGTACATGGTAAGGATAATATTCCGTTTCATTCAATCATTTGGCCAGCGGTATTACTTGGAATAGGAGAAGAAGCGATCCCGCGTCATATCGTTTCGAATGAGTATTTAACAGTAGAAAAAAGAAAGTTATCGACAAGTAAAAACTGGGCAGTATGGGTACCTGATATATTGGAACGCTATAATCCAGATTCTATTCGTTACTTTTTAACAGTAAATGCACCAGAAAATCGTGATACTGATTTTTCATGGCGTGAATTCATTTACAGTCATAATAGTGAACTATTAGGCGCATACGGGAACTTTGTGAACCGGACATTGAAGTTCATTGAAAAGTATTATGATGGCATTGTGCCAAAAGCAAATATTAATATAGAGCTGAGAGATAAGGTAGAAGGATTATATAAAAGTGTAGGAGAGGCGATTGAACAAACTAAATTTAAGGTGGCACTAGAAACAATATTTGATGCAGTACGCTTTGCAAATAAATACTTTGATGAAAAGCAGCCTTGGAAACAAAGAGAAGAGGACTCAGTTTCATGTGAGGAAACAATTTATAATTGTGTTTATCTGATAGCAAACTTTGCACAACTGCTTGAACCATTTTTACCGTTTTCAAGTGAAAGAGTTAGAAATACATTATCGAGTGTTAAAGTAAATTGGGAACCTCAAAACACGTTGCCAAACCGAATTGATAATGTACAGCCATTATTTGAGCGAATCGATGTAAAACAAATTGAACATGAGGTAGAGAAGTTATATGGAGCGGTAAAGTGAAATATAAGGAAAAGACCTTTCAAATAAATGAAAGGTCTTTTGTCATGCTGTATAACCCTCTTTCTTATCTTTTAAAAAGAAAAGCACAGCAAGGATTACGAGAATAATAGCCGCAATATCATATGTTATTTTGAAGGTAGAAATAAAGTTTAACATATCGTAACTTTATTCACATTTATATACAAGTTGATGTTTTCACGCACTATGCACACGATTATGTTTTTTTTCTTTCCTAGCAGTAAGTAGTTGTGGTGTAAAAATACCGAGTAATATAACCACAATCCCAATCCACTGCATTGGCGATACAACTTCATGAACAAGTGTAATAGAAGCGATAATTGCTGTTGGTAATTCAGCTGCACCTAATATTGTACCAAGTCCTGTTCCTACTTTTGGTACCCCAATTGAAAAACAAATGACAGGTATAATAACCCCGAACAGTCCAAGGAAGAAAGCGTATTTCCATAGGCCTGCTTGTAAGGTACCATCTGTTAAAAAGGTAGGCGGGAAAAATAAGCATACAATAAGAGTAGCACTCGTTGTCATAAGAAAGCTTTTCGTATAAGGCGGAACATCTGTAGCAACGCGCCCGCTTACAAATACATAGAATGAGAAAGAGACGGCAGCTAATAGTCCGAAAATAATACCTTTCGTCGAAAAGTTTTGTCCAAGGCCTTCAAATACTCCACCAGCAAACAATGTACCAGTAAATAAAATAATAATAGATATAACTTTCTCACGGCTTGGGAATGTTCGATTCGCAATCGCTTCGATGACTACACCAATCCAAGTGAACTGAAAGAGTAAAACGACAGCGATAGAGGCTGGCAATTCTTCTACGGAAATAGCATAGAAAATACCTGTCATGCTCATTGTTGTGCCGACTGTTAGTAACGAAAAGAATTGTTTTTTTGATACTTTATGACGTGAAAAGAACAGAACGAGTAAAAGGAGTCCAATCCATCCGAAGACATATTGTCCTCCTAGTAGTTGGTGTGATGAAAATCCTTCGATGAATCCGAGTTTAAAAATAGTTGAAAGTACGCCGTAGCTACAAGCGCCGAATAAAACTAGTAATGAATACTTAAATTTCTCCATGTGAAAACCTCCTTATATAAAGTGAAACTTTAATCAGTGGGGGTTTTGTTCATCCCCCACTGATTATTAGCCCGACTCCCACCTAACTTCTTTGCTCCAGCCGAATTTTGAGGTGGGAGTTTTAATGCCCTCAAATAGCGGGATAAATAAAAAACGCCCGTTATCCTAATAAGGACAACGGGCGAACGAAACAGAGACAGAGACTCTACAAAATTCCGCCACTCATACGAAGTATGAGTTTGGGGTATGAAATTATAGTAGTAGTTTACATTGCTTTTGGAAAGACAATTGAGCATTTTACACCTTGAGGTGTGTTTTGTATTCCATAAGGAAACTGATGTTTATCTAGTATTTGTTTTACAATATATAATCCAAGACCGCTACCTTGTACTAAACCGTTATTTCCAGGATTAGCGCGATAGAATGGCTCAAATAAATGAGCGAGTTTGTCCTCATCAATTTGTGAACCTGTATTTAATACTTCTAATGCGTAACCGTTCGGTTTTTCATAAAGCTTTATATATACATGCTGATGATCGATTGTATAGTGAATTGCATTTGAAATAATATTAAAAATAGCAGTTTGAATAAATTTAGGATCAGCTAAAATTTGTACGTCTTGTTTAATATTAGATTGAACATTTAATTGCTTTACAGATATAAAATAATCTACTTTCTTCATAACGTCCTCAATGATGTTAGATAGTGAAATAACTTCTAAATTCGGTTTGAATTGAGGATTTTGCATTTTGGATAATTCTGACATTTTTTCCGTTAATACGTTAATATCCTGCATCATCTCGTAGGAACGTTTTAAGTATTTATCTCTATCTTTGTAAGCACCGATTCCGTGAATCATGCCATCTAGTTGGCCCATAACGGCTGCGATAGGTGTTTTTAATTCATGGGATACCATAGACATAAATTCTTTGCGAGATTGTTCTAATTGTTGTTCTTTCTTGAGCTCATTTCGTAAATCTGTATTTGTTTCATGTAGATTCTTCACAATGGTTGGGACTTGTGAAGCGGCTACTTGCAAATTAAAATCTGTTTGATCTGTATTTTTGTTAGGTGATTGTTGATCTGAAAAGTCCAGATTTATAATATCTTTTAAAGTATCACTCATATATTGAAAAGGTTTGGCAATTAGTTTGGCATAAACTAAAGAACCGAGCAGAGATAATGCAAGCATTGTTGCACCAATATTTGGAGCTAATTGTTGCAAGGCATCTGCTAAACTAGGATTATCATGTGTTTCGTTTGTTTTCTTTGCTGCATTTTGTGTATGTAAGGAATCAGTGTTAGCGGCTATTTGTTCCGCTTTAGTATGTGATTCAGTTTTGTTACTTTCCTCCGAAAGATTTGCTACATTTTCTTTTGCTTTTGTAGTTTGGCTAGGTTGCAAAAGATGATTAATAGCCGTAGAGAGTGTTTTGAAATCTATAATAGATGACTGGAAATTTGAAATGCTACCCTCTGAAACAGCTTTATTCTGTTCTCTTTTATTTTGTTCGTTTTTCGTAACTGAATCCGCATGTTCCACAGTTTGAGTTTCAGGGTTTTTCGCATAACGCCCTTTATCATAGTTTAAAGCTAGAAAATAAATGATTTGATAAAGACAAATTGATAAAAGAACACAAAACAATAGGGTTTTGATGAAAATATTTTTGGTGATGTTATCCTTACTATGCTTCGATTTTGTAGCCAATGCCTTTCACCGTTTTAATATAAGTAATCCCTAATTTTTTCCTTAAATTTTTAATATGTGTATCTATAACTCTTACATCACCATAATGTTCATAGCCCCATACCTTATTTAACAAATCACTTCTTGATAATACTTTTCCTCGATTTTGTAACAACGTATATATAATCTCAAATTCTTTAGTTGTTAGTTCAATTTGATTACCATGAACATAAGCCGCATATGCTGTAGAATTTAACATCAATTCATGGAATTGTAGTATAGTTGCAGTTTCGGCTTCCTTCGTTGTTGTCCTTCTTAATACAGCTTCTACGCGTTTAATAAATACTGTGTAATGGAACGGTTTCGTAATATAGTCATCAATGCCTAACTCAAACCCTTTAATTTCACTCTCTTCATTATGTAAGCCTGTTAACATAATGATTGGTACATCAGACTGTCCTCGCATAATTTTACAAATACTATAACCATCTATATCCGGTAACATTACATCAAGGAGGACAAGGTCGTATGAATTTTTTTGGAAAAGAAGAATTCCCTCCGTTCCAGCACCAACCACATCAACGGTAAAATTTTGAGCAGTTAAAAATTCACGAATAAGTTCTTGTATATCTGGGTTGTCTTCAATCACCAGTATATGCGTCATAGTAACACCTCCTAAATAACGCTTTTTACTGCAATATTCGAATTCATCATTTTTCGGGTGACTCAGGTTGTATATACATATAATAAGCCCCCGCTATAAAATAATCATAAAAGTAGCAAGGGGAGTTGTTTATTGGAACTGAATATTTCAGTATTACAGTAGTTCTATTATAGTATGCAATGTAAAATTTATAAAACATTCTAACTGTATAATTTTAATATCTATGTTTATTAATGTTTTTATGCTATTTAGTGCAGTCTACTCTCATTATATATGCAAGTAGAGTTGTTTAGCTACTGTAAATGAATAAATAAAATAAGCCAAGATATAAAATTCTTGGCTACATGTAAATCTTGTTCATAGGTTATTTTACAGTGACAGTGGCACGTTCTTGAATACGTTCAAATAACCAATGTATATCATTGTTATACATGCGAATACAGCCAAGTGTTGTAGCTTTGCCAATCGCTTGATTGTTGTTAGTCCCATGAATCGCATACGTTGTTCCGTATGTTCCTGCCATATTTAATCCGAGCCAACGGTCACCAAGTGGATTACGTGGATCGCCGCCTTTAATATGTCCTGTATAATAAGGACGGTTTTTAATTTTATTTACCACTTGAAAAGTACCTTTAGGTGTAGGTGTTGCTGTTTTGCCAGTAGCGACAGTGAAGCTTTTTATAAACTTTCCATTTTGATAGAAATCCATTTTATTTAATTTCGTGTCAACGATAAGCTGTTCGTTAGTTGAAGCTGCTTCCGCAGACATATATGGAACAGTTAAAAAACCTAACGATAACATTATAGTTACTAGTAATTTTTTCATTGATATTCTCCTTTTACTATTTTAGTAGTATTACATGCAATGAATTTGTAATCCTCGTAATGCTTGATGTACGTTTTCATTTAGTGATTCAAAAAAAGTAGTGATTTTTGTATTATGTTTGTTGTTTTTATCAATGAGCAATCTTTCATTTAGTAAAAGCTCACCGTGTAGTCCGAAGCTCTGTACTTGAATACTCATTTCATCTTCTGTTTCAGAAATCATAGGTAAGAAATAGTGAAACGCTTTCGTTGGAATGATATAACTTTTTCCAATCATGCTTTCTTGATTAGAATTAGTCCATTTTTTCGTGACAATTTTAATATTCTTTTTAGAAACGACAAAAGATAGCGTTGTGGATTTTGTTAAACTTACGTCAAATTCATTTGTTTCACATATGTGTAAATTAAAAATCGTTTCATTTGGATGAGGTTCAATATTGGTATTAATAAAATCGTGCATTTTATAAGCTTCCATTCTTATTCTCCCTTTTTTCATTTTTAGAAAGCGATTTATATTTATTCAATTTAATGTTTAGGTAATATAGTAGTAAAAGTTTTCAACAAATTCCGATATAATCTTACAATACATATATGAAGCTAATATGAAGTTAGTATGAGTTTGTTATGGTTTTTTATAGAGAACAAAATGAGGCGATTTTCGAGTGCTAAAAACTGGATAAAATTTGTATATTAACGTCTCTCGCCATTGTAATAGGTAGGTGTCATCCCGTTTTAAAACGATAATTTATATAATTAAATAAAGAACAGAAAACTTTAGCAGGAGCCTTACAAAAATGTAATAAAAATGTAAGCTATTGTGATAGTTATTTCGACAATTTTTTTATACAATAATAGTAACAAGTTGTACGTGGATGAAAGGGGAGATGACATGGAATGGGTTCATGAATTATTTCAGCAATACGGGTATTATGTAGTACTTGTAGGTTTGCTGTTAGAATATATTGCACTTCCGTTTCCGGGAGAGCCAACATTAGCATATGCGGGGTTTTTAGCACAGAAGGGTGACCTAAGTTTACCTATTTTAATTATCCTATCCTTTATTGGGACAAGTGTAGGAATGACAATCCAATACTTTTTAGGAAATAAGCTTGGTATGCCTTTTGTTCAAAAATACGGGAAGTACGTATTTTTAACACAAAAAAAAATTGATTTAACGAGAATGTGGTTCGATAAGTATGGCTATTTTCTAATCTTTATCGGTTTCTTCATTCCTGGTGTACGTCATTTTACAGGATACTTTGCAGGTATCATTAACTTACCGTTTCGCCGCTTTGCGATTACAATTTATTCAGGTGCTTTATTCTGGGTATCATTCTTCTTAATTGGTGGCTACTGGTTAGGTGGTAACTTACATGATATTTTCGGATTACTGGGAGATCATATCGGTAAAATCATTTTCGGAGCTATTGTCATTGTAGCAATTACGTTAGGCATTCGTTTCCGCAAACAACTAAAACGAGTATTTTTACAAAACGCAAGTTAATATGGAATCCATTCTATGTCAGATTTAAGGGAGGCAGTGCAAAAGCACTGCCTTTTTTATTGTATTTTCCAGTTTGCTTTTATTTTTCCCTCGATACCGTAACCGGTCACTACTATATAATATGTTCCCGTTTTACTAGGTGAAAGTTCGTACGTATCGTTGCTTAGTATGGACATAGGTTCATATTTATCCCGCTATTTGCCGGGCAGTAAGACTCCCACCTCAAAATTCAGCTGAAGCAAAGAAGTTAGGTAGGAGTCGGGCTGCCCGTAAAAGCCCGATTGGTGAGGGCTAATAATCAGTGGGGGATGAACAAAACCCCCACTGATTAAAGTTTCACTTTATTAAATTCACTAGAAAAGCCAGTGCTATAACCTTGGTAGGTGCTATTTTCAGTAATAAGGAAGTTTACGTTGACCTCAATTATGTAGTTCTTAAAAATTATTATATACGTTATGTCTAGTATAATATATATCCATTTTTGACATGTATCTACGTCAAAATGACAATGATAATTGACATTTGAAAGGATATTATTTACAATTTTAATTAAATAAATGAAAAAGAGGTAAAGCATGAAGCTTCAAAATAGAGTGAGGGAATTTAGAGCAAAGCATCGTTTATCACAAGGTGAGTTAGGTAAAGCGATTGGTTCATCTCGGCAAACCATTAGTTTAATTGAGCGCGGAGATTATGCGCCGTCTATTGTGTTATCGCTAAAAATCGCACAAATTTTTGGAGAGCCAGTGGAGGAGATATTTATGTTAGTGGAGGGGGAAGAGGAAGATGGAGAGTAAGGAGAAGGGGAAAATGTCAGCTATATTTAAACTGTTAGTAGGAGCAGTATTTGGCGGGTTTATAGGGTATGCAGTAGGAGATATTGCAACAGAGGATACTAGCAAAATATCTTCTGTTGTTAGCATTGTTATGATGAGTTTATTTGGCGCAATAGCTATATATTATATTTGGGAGCGTACAAGAGCGCCCGCACAAACGAAAGATGAAGAGGAGAATGTTAAGGGAAGAAGATTAGGAATAGTACTTATTTATCTTCGAATAATGGAAATTGTTATTCCATCATGGTTTGTTTGCTCGATTATTTCTTTTTACCGAATGTATACAGTTGAAGGGAACTTATTCTTTGTAAGTGTAAGTACAGTGGCATCTGCAGTATGCTTCATCGCTATAACCTGGTTAGGATTTACAGTGAAGAAAAGGTATAACACTCTATATCCAGAACAGAGTGTCACGTATTCTCAGTCAATGGAAATGTGGGCAAAGAATGCAGATGAAGGGCAAAAGCAGATCGTTCATGAAGCCGGATATAAGGCATATCAATATACAAATATGACACTTGTTTGTGCATGGTTTGCGGCGATTGCGTATGCACTTTTAGATGGGAAAGATTTCTTTATGGTCATTATGATTTCGTTTGTTTGGGTATTACATGTTGGAACATATATGTACGAAATGCATAAAAAGATGATTTATTAAGGGGAGAGAAACGGTGGACATTTTAAGAAGACCTGCTTTTTCATTATTAGTTGCCTTCGTTTGCTCCGCTTTATACGGATTCATTCGAATAGAAAAAGTACAGCAAATTATAGAAATATGGGCCTTTTTCGGGATTGCATTGCTAGTGTTAGCTATTCATGAATTAGGGCATGTAATATGTGGTTTGATAGTAGGTTTGAAATTTAAGTTTATGACAGTAGGGCCTATTACTGTTCAAAAAGAAAAGGGAAAAATACGAATTCGAGAAAATAAAATATGGATGTATGTTGGTGGCGTCGCAATGTTAGTACCGCCTTCCACATACACACCGAACCTTTCGAAAAAATGGGCATGGATGACTTTAAGCGGACCATTAACGAGTTTCGTATTTGGCATTGTATCAGGTTATATATATATGGTGAGTTATTACCACATGCTTTTATACTTTTCTGTTTTACACCTTGCAATCTTTGTCGTCACAGCAATTCCAATAAAGGGAACGCTACTAAGCGATGGCATGCAATTTCTCATTTTAATTAAAGATGATGAAAAGGCTAGAGAGCATTTATACACGATTCAAGTATCGAGTGAGTTATTTAGTTACAAAAGACCGGAAGATTGGGATGAGAGATTAATAGAACTTAGTGAGGGGAAATTAAAAGAGGATAAAAGTATAAGCGAGATAATGAGTGGACTTATGCTTGTCTTTTATGCCCGAGCTGATCAAGAGGGAATGGAAAAAGCGATAGTGCATTTAGAGAAAATTGTGCAGTTACCTGTGACAAAAGAGAATAAATATTTTGTTGGTAGTTTTCATAGTTGGTATCTTTTATATAAAGTACTGTATCAGGAGGGAAATCTTTCCCTGCAAGAAGCGAAGGAACATGCAAAGGCAATTACAAAAATGGACTTAAATGGGTATTACCGCACACAAGGAATTATCAAATATTTAGAGCAAGACATAGAAGCCTTCCATATTTATATGAAGAAAGCAGATAAAGAGTTGAAGACCGCTGAGAAGAGTGAATTGGGATATTTAAAACTGGAGAGAGAATGGTTTGAGCGGTTGAAGGAGAGGGTATCTTACGATGGGTGAGGTATCCTCTTTTCTATATGTAATCTTCTGCCGTTCCATAAAAAGTTCGGGGCGAGTAAAATGAGGTAAGAAGAGCAAAGCTTGGAGGAATTATATATGGAAATTTTAGCGATTATTTTGTTAGTCTTGCTCATTTATGTAATTTTTAAAGTGACGTATGTAGCATTGAAAATACTTGCGATCCTGTTAGTTATCTTTTTAATCGTGGAGTTCGGTAGTAAGTTGCTTGGGGGATAGGGTATGTTGCACGTTTTGATTGTCGAAGGATGTCGTTAAATCGATATGTTGTGTCGAAACGTCGATATATTGAAAAAATCGTTGATATAGGTGGAGAAACGATCGATATATTTGAAAAATCGTTGATATATTTTAGTGAATAATGAGTGGGGTATGTGGGAAAGGAGTTGCCGTAAAGGTAACTTCTTTTTATTTTAGTGATGGGGTATTGAGTATAAGTAGGTTGCTGAAAATTGTCGGTAAATCGATATCCTGTGTCGAAACGTCGATATAATGAAAAAATCGCCGATATAATTGGAGAAACGGTCGATATAATCGAGGAATCGCTGATATATTTCGATAAATACCAAGCGGGGTATGCAAGCGTGGAGAATAGCAAACAAAAAAGCTGGAAGAGTATCTTCCAGCTTAAGAATTACTTTCAATTTGTTGACCATTTTCTTCTTCGTGGTCTTGTAGTAGGTTGAATACGTCTGCTAGGCAGAATGCGATAAACCAAGTCCATAGACCGTGGAAGAAAGCTGAGCTTAATTGAAGTGGTAATGTATAGTTTGTCATTGAGTAGGAAATACATCCGCCAACGATTCCGATCATTGTTAATAACATTGTTTTTTGAGCATTTTCTTCTGGATTGAAGAGGAAGAAAATGTATCCGCCTAAAATTGAAGCGCTTACAAGGGTTTCGATTCCATTAAAAATGATATTCTCTCCAAGCTCAGTGTTTGTCCAGAAACAGATTGCACCGCCGACGATGGCAAATAGGACAGCTAGTGTGTATCGTATATATTGATTCATATGTTCATCTCCTTATGTAATAAGATGATTTGGAAGTCAAAAAGGTAGGTATAGTATATTGAAGTGAATTTTAGTTGTACGTATCTTTTTATAAAAAGATCAGTGAAGAATAACTAAGATGAACGGCTTTTGGAAAACCGTTACGTGTATGGTGTCTGAAATATACCCGACTGCTCGTTTCTTTTTGCTTATAAAAATAAGAGAAACTTCCAAGTCTATATACTCTTTTTTGTAAGTCTGCTTTCATTATAACACATTTAGGGGCACAATTATAGAATTATCTGATTTTGTAATAAGTGTAAAAATTAAAAAGCGCAAGGAATTGTAGTTCCTTGCGCTTTTTTATATACGTTTGAAACGGCCGACAATTTCAACTGTTTCAGTAATGTTCATAAATGCTTTATTATCCACTTGGCGGATAATACGTTTCATTTCGCCCAACTCGTAGCGAGTTACGACAGTGTAAATCATTTTTTTCTTATGGTTTGTATAGCCGCCGACAGCATCTACCATTGTCACCCCACGTATGCCGTGATGTAATAGTGAGCTTTTTATTTCCTCACCTTTTTCTGTAATTGTCATTATCGTTAATTTAATATGTTTTGTATGCACGGCATCAATTACTTTGCTGACTACAAACCGACTAATTAACGTATAAAGCGTAATATCCCATCCGAAAATAAATCCTGCTGCAACAAGTAAGATTAAGTTGAATCCAAAGATGATTGCTCCAATTGAAACATCGCGATGTTTCGCTACAATCAATCCAACAACATCAAAACCACCTGTTGAAGAAGCAAATCGGAATATGATTCCTGAGGCAGCACCGCAGATGACACCACCGAATACAGAAGAAAGTAAAATATCGTCTGAGACTTGGTGTACTGGGATAATGTTCATCGCTAAAGATGATACAGCTACAAAGTATGCCGTTAAAAAGGTTGTCTTCTTTCCTAAGTAAAAGTGACTTAAAATAAGAAGCGGAATGTTTAGTAAAAAGATAAGTGCTCCGATATTGTAGTGCATTAAATAACCGATAATCATCCCTACACCAGCGAACCCACCGCTAATCATATTATGCGGGATAAAAAACATATTCATAGAAATTGCATACAAAATAGAAGCTATAAAAATAACAACTAACTGTATCATAAATTCTAAGTGAAATGTTTTAGCTGCTGGGAAGGATAAAAAGGCGGTGTCGGGAACGTAATCGGCGTCTCCTAGTTGACCCATAGTATGTTTCATCTCCATATTCATTTTTGATTACAAGAAGAGAATAAAGCTTTTTTCAAAAACTGGCAATAGTTTTATTATAATACAAAAATTTTATAAATTTCTAACAAATTAAACCTATTCAAAGATACGTGTGAATATACTAAAGAAAGCGAATACATTAGTTTTCTAGCATAATTTTTTGAGAAAATATGCAAAAAAACTTTTGAGAACAAAAGGAAATAGAGAATGTTTGTGGAATGTGCTAAAATGACTTTATTAAGGATGTGAAGCAATGGAATTTTTATTGCAGGATGCAATTCTATATATATCGTTTGTAACGACGGCGCTTTGTTTATTAGAAGTTTTCTTTCTTGCTAACGTTTCTCGCTTTGTGCGTCAGCAAGCATCGAACGGTAGACAGAGAGCGTTTAAACTAGTTGATACGTGTGAAGAGGGTACAAGAAATGTACCGCTATTTTCTATTTTTTATAAATATGGAATGATTCGTTCTGTCCGCAGACAAGAATCGAGTGGAGAGAGTGACGAGGTAGGTCCGTATACACCAATGTTTCGCTAATTAATTACGAAACATTGGAGGAATGAACATGTTAAAATCATACCGAGCTAGGCTCATTAGTTTATCATTATTACTTGTTTTTGTTTTATCTGGCTGCAGTAATGCAGGTACAATTGATTCACATAGTACGGGAATTTGGAACCATTATTTCGTATATCCAATCTCATTTATGATTCAATTTGTTGCTCATCATATACCTGGAGCTAGCTTCGGGATTGCAATCATTATCATTACGCTTGTTGTTCGTTCAGCGATGATTCCATTAGCTGTTTCGCAATATCGTAGCCAAGCGAAAATGAAAAAAATGCAACCTGAATTACAGAAGCTGAAACAGAAATACGGTGATGTGGGTAAAGATCTTGAAAAACAAAAGCAGTATCAAAAAGAAATGTCAGAACTAATGAAATCAGGCGGTTGGAATCCGTTAGCTGGGTGCTGGCCAATCTTTATACAAATGCCGATTTTCTCTGCTTTGTATTATGCGATTAGCCGAACTGAAGAGATTCGTACATCTTCATTTTTATGGGTGAACCTAGGACATGCAGATCCATATCATATATTACCGATTATCGCAGCATTAACAACATTTATTCAAATGAAGGTGTTCCAATCAAATATAACGCCTGGAGAGCAAGTACAAATGCTGAAAATACAGCAAATTATGATGCCAGCAATGATTTTGTTTATGGGTATTGCGGCACCATCAGGACTTGTGCTGTACTGGATTACAGGTAATTTATTTACAATGACACAAACAATTGTATTAAGAAAAGTAATGGAACGTGAAGAAGTACAATTACAAAATGCATAGAGAAACACCGCTCATGATGAGCGGTGTTTTTTTGTCCCGATTGGTTTGGGCTAATAATTAGTGGAGGATGGACAAATCCCCCCACTAGTTAAAGTTTCACTTTATTTAAATCGTTAAGGAAATTTTAAGAAACCAACATTACTATAGGCGTTGTATACGAAAGTGTACATGCTTTAGAAATATGAAGGAGGAAATTTCCTATGAAGAAAAAAACATTTGGGTATGTAGCAATTGCAGGTGCTTTATCATTTGGAATTATAGGAGGAGCTTGCATACCAGCGTTTGCGGCAACTAATACTCCAGCAGCTGAGCAAGTTACAAAAGGAACTGCAAAGAAGAATTTAGATGAGGCGACAAAACAAAAAGTAAAAACGATTATGGACGATACAAAGAAACAGTTAGAGGAACTAGGTGTGAAATTCCCAGAGAAGGGTAATCGCAAGGAAATGTTTGCGGGATTAGATGATCAGGCGAAAGAAAAAGCGAAGTCGATTTTAGAGAAAGGGAAGTCTGGAACATTAACTCGTGAGCAAGTGAAAGAGAAATTGAAAGAGTTAGGCGTAAACCTTCCAGGGAAAGGTAAGCACAAGGACATGTTTACAAACTTAGATGAGGCGACGAAAGAAAAAGCGAAATCGATTTTAGAGAAAGGGAAGTCTGGAACATTAACTCGTGAGCAAGTGAAAGAGAAATTGAAAGAGTTAGGCGTAAACCTTCCAGAGAAAGGTAAGCACAAGGACATGTTTGCAAACTTAGATGAGGCGACGAAAGAAAAAGCGAAGTCGATTTTAGAGCAAGAAAAATCCGGAGCATTAACACGTGAGCAAGTGAAAGAGAAATTGAAAGAGTTAGGCGTAAACCTTCCCGAGAAAGAGAAGCATGAAGACATCTTTACGGGATTAGATGAAGCGACAAAAGAAAAAGCGAAAGCGATTCTAAAAAATGAAAAGAAACAATTAGCGGAATTAAATGTCGATCTTCCAAATCATAAATTTTTCATGAAAAAAGATGATAAATAATTGAACTATGCCGTATCTTTCGTGTGGGCAACCGAAAGGTACATATGTGAGGAGGCTGTCTTTGGAACAGCTTCCTCTTATTATGTAGGTTGCTATCGTTGTCGTTTTTTGTTGGGAAGTCGATATAATTTCATTCACCAGATCACGTTGTTCACGAGAGAGCAAATTAGAGAAAAATGGTAACTTCTGTTATAATATAAGGAGAGAAATATTTCTTATGTTATATAAAAAATATATTGATTTTTTCTAACAATTCAATATAATGAACAATAACTACAAAATTCGACATCAAGAAGTGATGATGAGGACATGATCAATTTTTTACGATTCTCAGAGAGGGAGGCCTTTGGCTGTGAGCTTCCTAATACGGGAAAATCGATTACCACCTCTGAACTGCAGCAGTGAACGGATATCTAGTAATTGCTTGCCGGCAAAAACCGTTATTTAGACTTGAGAAATTGGTGAAGTGTGTCACTTTACTAATTGAAACAAGGGTGGAACCACGAATACAACACTCGTCCCTTTTTTAGGGAGGAGTGTTTTTTTATTTCATTTTTGCATCACACTAGAATTGGAAGGAGGATACGCAGCATGCATCATGATGAGAAAAACAAAATTGGTTTAACAGTGGCACTTTCTATCGTAGTAGGAACTATTATTGGGTCTGGTGTGTTTATGAAACCAGGGAGCGTATTAGATTACTCAGGGAGTTCTAATATGGCTATTTTTGCTTGGGTAATTGGCGGTCTGTTGACGTTAGCAAGTGGTTTAACAGTAGCCGAAATTGGAGCGCAAATTCCCAAAAATGGTGGGTTGTATACGTATTTAGAGGAGATTTACGGAAGTTTTTGGGGGTATTTATCTGGCTGGATGCAAACAATTGTTTATGGACCAGCTATTATTGGAACGTTAGGTTTGTATTTTAGTTCTTTAATGATCAATTTTTTCTATTTAGATAAAGTCTGGAATTTACCAATCGCAATTGGAACAGTTGTGTTCCTAGGCGTTATAAATAGTTTGGGAACAAAATATGGGGGCATCGTCCAAACGGTTACGACAGTTGGGAAGATGATTCCAATTATATTAATTGTTGTGCTAGGGTTTTGGAAAGGGAATAGTGATATCTTCAACGTAGTTGTACCGATATCAGAAAATCAAAGTATCGGGATGGCAATTTTAGCAACTTTATTTGCCTATGATGGTTGGATTTTACTTGCTTCTATTGGCGGAGAAATGAAGAACCCAACAAAGTTATTACCAAAGGCAATGACAATTGGGATTTTAATTGTAACAGCTGCTTACGTATTAATTAACTTAGCGTTACTAAATGTATTACCAGCAGCGAAAATTGTGGACCTTGGAGAAAACGCAACGGCGACAGCTGCGGGCATGTTACTTGGAGAATATGGCGGGAAAATTATTAGTATTGGTATTATCATTTCTATTTTCGGCTGTTTAAATGGAAAGATTTTAACGTTCCCACGTATTCCGATGTCGATGGCAGAGCGTGGACACCTTCCGTTTTCTAAGTTTATCGCAAAGGCACACGAGAAGTTTAAAACACCAGCGAATGCGATTACTGTTGAAATCATATTAGGAATTATTTTAATGCTTATTAGTGATCCGAATAAGCTATCTGAGATTTCCGTATTCATTATTTATATTTTCTATGTAATGACGTTTATTGGTGTCTTCATTTTAAGAAAGCGTAACAAGGATAAAGAGCGTGCATATAGTGTACCGTTATTCCCGATTGTACCAATCGTTGCGATTTTAGGATCGTTGTTTGTACTTGGAAGTGCGATTATTAACGACCCGGTAAGTTGCTTCTTATCAATTGGAATTGTATTTACAGGACTTCCGGTGTATTGGTATTTAAATAAGAAGAAAGAAACTGGAGTTTAATGATTGAAGGCAGGCGTATAATACGCCTGCTTTTTTGCTGTAAAAAAATTGTACTTGCGTCCACTTTCTCTTTTGGTTACTATAATGGTAGTAACCAAAAGAGAAAGTGTGGGGAAAGACTTGAATTTTCGTGTGTATATTTTAGCTATTGCGGCTTTTGTAGTCGGAACGGTTGAGCTAATTATAGGAGGAACGCTTGATTTAGTTGCCAATGATTTAGGTGTGTCGATTAGTGCAGCTGGTCAGCTTATTACAATATTTTCAGTAGTATTCGCTCTATCAGGGCCAGTTTTATTAGCATTAACAGGCAAGTTTGAAAGAAAGAAATTGTATGTTGTGGCATTATCAATTTTCTTAATTGGAAATATCATTTCGGCATTTAGTGTGAATTATGAGATGTTGATGTTTTCAAGGGTAATTTGTGCGGCGAGTGGATCGCTTATTATTGCACTATCTGTAACACTTGCTTCTAGTGTAGTAGAACCGCATTTTCGTGCGCGTGCAATTGGGATCATTTTTATGGGGATTAGCGGATCACTCGTACTTGGAGTACCGCTCGGTCTTGTACTCGGAAATGCATACGGATGGCGTGCGCCATTTGTATTAATTTCGATATTAACTGTTATGGCGATCGCTTGTATCTCATTATTCTTAACGAAAGTACCACCGACATCGGTATTATCAATAAGAGAACAAATCGCTACGTTAAAGGATAAAAAAATTGTAAGTGCACAGTTAACATCATTTTTATTTTTAACGGGTCATTTAACGCTATATGCATATTTAACACCGTTTTTAAAAGATGTCATGCATGTTGAATCAAATTGGATTAGTGTGTTTTACTTCATTTTCGGGATTGCAGCGGTACTTGGAGGTGGCCTTGGAGGCTGGCTTGCTGATAAATGGGGATCGAAGAAAAGTATTATTTCCATCATTATCGTATTTGCATGTGCAATCTTTATGTTGCCGATGATGACATTCTCATTCCCGCTCTTTATTATTATGATGGGACTGTGGAGTATGCTGAGCTGGGCGATTTCACCAGCGCAGCAAAACTATTTAATTGAAATTGCACCAGAATCAGCTGGTATTCAGCAAGGTTTAAATAACTCTGCACTTCATTTAGGGATTGCACTCGGTTCAACAGTGGGCGGAGTTGTTATTGAAAGATCATCTGTTATATATAACGCTTGGGTAGGTGGCGTTTTCATTATATTGGCACTGCTTTGTGCGATTTTCTCTATTACGAGAGGACGCTCGAATCAGCTTACGAAAGAAGAATCTATCGTTTGATAGGTTCTTTTTTTTGTGTAAAAAATTGCAGGGGTTAGTAGAGAAATGAAGAAGGAAGTATATAGCGGGGTGATAGTATATGGATTATTCAATTATTGGTTTTATATTCACAGTACTTCCGTTATTTGTGATTGTTTTTGTATTTAGATGGGTTCGTTTCCTCTATCAAAATTCAGAGAAACAAGTGGAGCAAAATGAGAAGATTATTGAGCTTTTGATGGAGCTAAAGGAGCAAAAAAAATCGTAAAATGGTCTATTCGTTTGGGTGTAAACTTTACAAAACGTACACATAAAGAATGACCGTTCTGTATTTACAAATCAAAACCATCCGAAAAACCAACTACATAAAATTGAATTAGCGAAAGCGTAAAAAAAGAGCTGTACCAAATGAGTATGTAAAACTCCTTTTGGTACAGATTTTTTTATGTGAGAAATTACTATAGGAATGTATTAATACCTCAATTTCATCAACAAACTCTTAATTTCCTCATCTTCCATAAAGAGATCATGGTGCTTCTCTGTAATCTTCGCAAGTGCAACGTCATGATAGAAGAACTCCGTAAAGAACTTCACGAAAGGTTGTGACATTGTTTTCATCGCTTGCCATGATTCTTGCTCTACACCAGCAAATAAAATTTCACGATCGTCAACGATGAGTAGTAAGTAACGCTCTAATGCGTTAGGTTCTTGAGCTGGGATTAAAAAATGCATGTTTTCTAAGTCTGTTTCCACTTTTCCAACTATGAGGGACTCGACTTGGACGCCTTGTTTTGCTTTTTGTTCTAGTAAAGGAAGATATTCTAAAAGGGTATCGTTCCATGCTGAGATACGTATGGATTCTTTGGCATCTTCTATAAGTTGCCTACTTTGTACTTTAATAGAAGACTGCATTTTTAAACTCCAAACGCGGTCATCTGTAAATGACTTTTTAGAAATATTATTTTCAAGTTCTTGAATATTAGATTGGAATTCTGTCGTTAACTTTTCAATTGCTAGCTTGAGTGGTAATGCTGTATACAATTTTTTCTTTTCAGAAACAGAATCCATTACCATCCCTTTATCAATGAGTCGTGCTAACACTTCGTATATTTTTGCTTTTGGAACACCTGAATGTTTAACGATAGTTGTTGCATCTAATGGGTCATTGCTTGATACGACAACTTCATAAGCTTGGCTTTCATATTGTGAGAAACCGAATTTTTGTAGCATAGTTCCCTCCGAACGAATGAGATTATATGTTAAGGATAATGAACTATTTGTTTTTACACAAGTGTCGAGATAATAACTAAGCTGATTGAAATGAGAATAAATTTCAATTTTTTAAACTATATGGATTGAGCTTTCTGATTTATCCATTATACTTAATATAGTGATTAACATAATTAGATTTCATCGAGAAGGGGATGCTTGAGGGAAGATGTTGAGAAGTTTACGTTTAAAAATTGCAGTAGTATTTTCGGTACTTATTTCTATGATGTTTGTAATATTAGGTACAGCTGTGTATCAATTGCAAAAAGAGAAAGAAACGCACTCCTTAGACCAGTATTCTGAAAATACGATGGATCTTGTGACAGAGCAGTTAACTGCATTTATGCAGCGAATTGAAGAAGATATGGGGCATTATGGAACTCATGATGATATTCAAAACATGCTACAAGATGGGGTTACCCCAGAAGAGGAGAGTTTTATTTTAAAGGAATTTTCAAGGTTTAAAAAGAATCATCCTGATATTTTAGATGTCTACATAGGGACGAAAGATAAAAAAATGTTGAGTGCAAATCTTGCTGATGGGGGAAAAGTACCTGAAGGATATGATCCAACAAGTCGTCCGTGGTATAAAACATCCGAAGCAGATACAAAATCGATTATTTGGGGACAACCACAATATGAAATCGCGACAGGTAAGTTAAGTATTGGAGTTTCAAAAGCCATTGTCGGGCAAGATGGTTCTGTGTTAGGGGTTGTTGCAATGGATGTATCGCTAGGAACGATTCAGAAGTTGCTCCATAATATTCAATATAATAATGGCGGAGAAATGTTTATTGTAAATGATAAAAATATTGCCATTGTGTACCCGGAGAAAGTAGGAAAAGATGTTTCGAAAGAACCACTTGTTAAAAGCTTAAATAAAGATGAAACGAAATTTGCGGCGGCGACATTAGGCGGAAAAGATGTAGTAGCTTATAGTCAATTGTTTGATAAGATGAAATGGAAAATCGGGATTGTATATCCGAAAGAGTCCATTGATAACTTACTAATAGAAACAAGAAATACGGTTATTTTAACGGCGTGTATAAGTTTATTAATTGGAATAGTTGCATCATATATATTCTCAAGAAGATTAGCAAGACCATTACAACTATTAACAAATCACGTTCAAAAAGTAGCGGAAGGTGATTTAACACTACAAATGAAGGTGACAAGTAAAGATGAGGTTGGTACGCTTACGACTCACTTTAATGATATGGTTGAGCAAATGAATGAAATGGTAAGTAAAATTAAAAATAGTGTATCGACAGTACAGCAATCGACTCACAATCTGCATTATTTAACGAATGAAACTGTAGCAGCTAGTAGAGAAGTTTCAGGTGCAATGGATGATGTGAGCGGAGGCGCGTCTACTCTTGCTAATAGTGTAGAGGAGGTTTCAGCGCAACTTGAAAATATGGCGCAGTCGATGGAAGAAATGAATAGTTCCGTTGGTGAAATAAAGGGAGTGACTGGCAAGGCGGAAGAAGCATCTAAGCAGGGACTCAATACGATGCGGAATTTAGTTCGTACAAGAGAACAATCATCTTCTATCGTTGTTCATACGGAAGAAGCATCCGGTAAGTTAGAGCAAAGGGTTGGATCGATTCAAAATGTGGTAGAACTTATAAAAGGTCTTTCGGATCAAACGAATTTACTGGCTTTAAATGCTTCAATTGAAGCAGCACGTGCAGGTGAGCAAGGTAAGGGCTTTGCTGTTGTTGCGGAAGAGGTTCGAAAATTAGCTGAACAATCAAAAGAGGCAACGAGTGAGATTGCAATAATGATTAGCGATGTGCAGTTAGAAGTAAAACGAGTTGTAGAAGTTGTAAGTAAATTGAAAGACATTGCGGATGTACAAAAAAAAGTTACGACAGAGGCAGAGGCTGAATTCCGCACAATTATGTCAGTTGTAAGCACAATTAGTACATCAGTTGGAAAAATTGTAGAAGAGGTAAATAACATAGGTCACGAGCAAGAAGACATTACAGAAGTTATGCAAACAATTGCTAGCACAAGTCAAGAGAGCGCGGCTGTTTCTGAAGAGGTAAATGCAGCAACTGAGTCACAAGTGAATCATTTAGAAAAAGTAGCTCATACGATGGAAAGTTTGACAGAGAATATGCAGGACTTAGAGAGAGTGGTTGAGCAGTTTAAAGTAGAAGAGTAACGTATTAGTAAAATGATGAGGATTTCGGTAAAATAGATAATGGATATATAAGAAGCAGTTATAGGAGGAAGATTATTATGGCAATTGTTGATGTATCGATTATTCCAGTAGGAACAGGTAATCCAAGTGTTAGTGAATATGTAGCAGAAGTACAAAAGGTGCTAGAGAAAAATGCTGATCGCGTGAAGTATCAATTAACACCGATGAATACAGTAATTGAAGGAGATCTTCCTGTCATTTTAGAAGTCATTCAACAAATGCATGAAGTTCCATATACGAAAGGTGCACAGCGCGTTGCGACAACAATTCGTATCGATGATCGTCGTGATAAAGTAAGCACAATGGAGAAGAAATTAAACTCTGTTCGATCAAAATTATAAGAAGAAGCAGCGATTTTCGCTGCTTTTTTCATATAGGAGGAAAATAAGATGAGTGAAAAGTTTAATGAGCAGTTTGATGGCTTGCTAGAGAAATACACGGAATTATTACTTGGAGAGAGCAACGAAGAGCGAAAAGAGCAGGTACAGAAATGGGCACTTTATTCTTATATGGCTAAGACGATGCCAGCTTTAGTGAAACATTGGAATGAGACGTATCCAGATGCAAAAGAAGAGATGGTACAGTTAATTACGAATATTAAAAAGCTGAATGATGAGAAGCGAAATGAGAAGTAAGAAGGCTTGAGATAATGTTACCTCAAGTTTTTGTTATTAATATCCTCATATAATTTAGGTGAAATATAAATGGTTTTGTGAGCATGTCGAATATTTTCGGCATGCTCATTTTTTCCCTAGTAAACCCGTTTTTTCTGAATGTCGAAAAATATTTTCTTCATATTTATAAACGGGAATATAGGGTTTTAAATGTTTTGATAGTATTTTATAAATTATCTAAATAATTATTTGTATCAAATAATTTTAAACAGTGATATAATTTCGAAGAGGGGTAAAAAACAGATAAATCATAGTCGTAGGGGTGAATTACATGGAACAATTAATGCGAAATTCGTTTCTTTTCTTATCTAAAAATAAAGCGCTAACAAAACTGGCTAAAAAGTACGGTTTACGCTTTGGTGCAGGTCGCTTCGTCGCAGGGGAAACGATTGAATTAGCGACAGCTGCAATTAAAGCATTAAATAAGCAAGGTCTTTGTGTAACAATCGATTATTTAGGTGAATTCGTTGATAACGAAGCGGAAGCAAATGAAATGGCTAGCGAATCGATTGAAGCGATTCGTGCAATTGGAAGAGAAGGTCTTAATTCGCAGCTTTCTTTAAAGATGACTTCTATGGGATTAGATATCTCTGACGAAATCGTAATGAACAATATGCGCCGTATTTTAGAAGCTGGAAAAGAAAATGGTGTGTTTATTACAATTGATATGGAAGACTATACGCGCTGCGGGAAAACAATTGATATCTTTAAACAATTAAAATCTGAATACGATAATATTGGTACTGTTATTCAAGCTTACTTATATCGTACAGAAAAGGATATGGAAGATTTAAACGCTTATAATCCTAATTTACGTCTTGTAAAAGGGGCCTATAAAGAACCTGAAGAAGTAGCGTTCCCGGAAAAGAAAGATGTAGATGACAATTATAAAAAGATTATTAAAATGCACTTATTAAATGGAAATTACACTGCAATTGCTTCACATGACGAAGCGATTATTGAATATACAAAAAAACTTGCCGAAGAACACAACATTCCAAGGGATCAATTTGAATTCCAGATGTTATTTGGTATTCGTACAGAGCGTCAACTTGAGCTAGTAAAAGAAGGCTACAAAATGCGCGTTTACGTACCTTATGGAAACGACTGGTATGGCTATTTCATGCGTCGTCTAGCAGAACGTCCAGCAAACGTTGCGTTCGTATTAAAAGGTATGATCAAAAAATAACCAAGGAGAAAATACTCCTTGGTTATTTTAATTGCTGAAATGCGTAGTTTGCCATTTTCTTCGTATCAGGGTATAGCTGTGTACGAGTAGAAGATAACACGACGTTAATGACGCGTTTACCGTCTTTTTCATCAACTGTTACGACTGTGTATTTTCCGAGTGCTGATAAACCGCTTTTACTTCCAATGGCATATGGATCGTCAGATAGTTCTTCTCGTCCATAGTTTGCAATTTTTGGAGAGCGCTCTGAAGTATGTAGAGTAGTACGTGTTGAGTTCATATAATCTAAAACAATTGGATACTTTAATGCTTCTTTCGTAATAATAGCAATGTCATAAGGTGATACTTTATTTCCAAGTGCATCAGCACCACTTGCGTTTTTGAAAGTCGCATGCTTTGTACCAAGTTCCTTCGCTCTAGCATTCATCATTTTCACAAACTCTTCTTTTGATCCCGCAATATGTTCAGCGATTGACTCAGCGATTGGGTCTGCACTAATAATAAGCATAAGTTTTAATGCCTCATCACGTTTTAACTTTTCACCGGCGCGAAGCTTAATCTTCTTACTTTGACTTTCCGTTTTAATCGCATTCTCTGTAACCGTAATTTCTTCATCTTCTTTTACATTCTCTAGTAAGAGTAAGGCAGTCATCATTTTCCCTATACTAGCGGGATAAGAGCGCTCATCTTCCCGTTTTCCATACAAAGTTTCACCTGTGTCTGCATCGATTGTAATCCCGTATTGCCCAGTAATACTAGGTTGATCTGCTTTTACAGCTTGTTGTCTGTGAGCATAAGAGAAGAAAATCATCCCTGTAAATAGTGTGGCGATCATTACAATCATAATTACTGTTCGTTTCATCGTCGTTCCCTCTTTTGTTTTCCATATGTACAAATAAATTGGGCAGAAAAAGCAGCCATTAATCATTATGCCACGTTCTCTGCCCAAAAATATAGCGTTATTTTTCGCCCATATTATGCTTCTTATATTGTTGGTTATTACCTTGACGCCCTTTTTCAACACCGTGATTATGCGGACCTGCATTTCCAGTTACACTTGCTGCGCTAATTCCAGCTTTTGAAGGGTTCTTCTTAAGTTTTGCCATATATATTCCTCCAGTTTCGTCAGATTATAAAAAAGGAAAAGTGCATTTTAATAAAGAAAATACACATGTATAGCATAGCCAAATGAAAGAAATATATTTATTTCAGAAAATTTTATCAATAAATATATTGCGAAAATTCAAACTGTATCATATATTTATTAGTAGAGGCTCATTCATTGATTGCGACTTATGTCGAAAAATTGAATGAGCATTCATTCAAGAATAGGGGGAGAAATGGATGTTCCAAATTAAAAAGGCTGCTGTTCTAGGTTCAGGCGTAATGGGTTCAGGGATTGCGGCACACTTAGCTAATATTGGTATTCCGACATTATTGCTTGATATTGTACCACCGGCGCTTACGAAGGAAGAAGAAGCGAAGGGACTTACATTAGAACATAAAAGTGTGAGAAATCGTTTTAGTAACACGGCTTTGCAAAAACTAGTAAAGCAAAAACCAGCTCCTCTGACAGTGAAAGGTAATCTAGCGCTGATTGAAGCAGGTAACTTTGAAGATGATCTTGAGCGTCTTGCTGACGTAGATTGGATTATTGAAGTAGTAGTTGAAAACTTAGATATAAAGAAGAAACTATTTGAAAAAGTAGATGCTGTTCGTAAATCAGGCTCAATTGTGAGTTCAAATACATCAGGCATTTCCGTTGAAAAGATGGCAGAAGGTCGTTCAGACGACTTCCAGAAACACTTCTTAGGAACACACTTTTTTAACCCACCACGATATTTAAAACTTCTAGAGGTAATACCGACGAAAGAAACTGATCCACAAGTATTAAGCTTCATGAAACTATTTGGCGAAGACGTTCTTGGAAAAGGCGTTGTTATCGCAAAAGACACACCAAACTTTATTGGAAACCGCATCGGTACGTATGGCTTGCTTGTAACGCTTCAAGAAATGATTAAGCGTGGCTATAGCATTGGAGAAGTTGACTCTGTAACAGGTCCATTAATTGGTCGTCCGAAGAGCGCAACGTTCCGTACATTAGATGTTGTTGGTTTAGATACATTTGTACACGTTGCAAATAACGTATATGAAAATGTACAAGAAGAAGAGCGCGACGTATTTAAAGTACCTGCTTTCATGCATGACATGCTTGATAAAAAATGGCTTGGAAGTAAAACGGGTCAAGGCTTCTTCTTAAAGCAAGGAAAAGAAATTTTAGAATTAAATCCAGAAACGATGGAATATGGAGCGCGTAAAAAATTAAAAGCTGCATCTATCGAGTTAAGTAAGCAAGAAAAAGGATTATCGAATAAATTGAAAGCGCTTGTATACGCGAAAGACCGCGCAGGAGAGTTGTTATGGAATATTATCACACCAACTCTTTTATACTCTGCAAAACTTCATAAAGAAATTGCTGACGATATCGTTGCAATTGACCAAGCGATGAAATGGGGCTTCGGCTGGGAGCAAGGACCATTTGAAATTTGGGATGCAATCGGCGTTGAAAAGTCCATTCAAAAGATGGAAGAAAACGGCGCAGTTGTTCCTACTTGGGTGAAAGAAATGGTAGAGAAAGGTTTTGCTACTTTCTATAAACATGATAATGGCGATAGCTACTATTACGATAACGGTGAATATAAGCTAATCGAACGTAACAAAAAAGCAATTTCGCTTAAGCAATTAAAAGCGAAAAACGGTGTGTTAAAGAAAAATAGCGGAGCGAGCTTAATTGATTTAGGCGACGGCATCCTTTGCTTAGAATTCCATTCGAAGAGCAATGCAATCGGTATGGATATTACGCAAATGATTAACTACGCTGTTGATGAAGTAGAGAAAAATTATAAAGGTCTTGTTATCGGAAACCAATCGAAGAACTTCTGCGTTGGTGCGAACCTTGCAATGATCTTAATGGAAGCACAAGATGACAACTACTTTGAAATTGAGTGGGTTGTGAAAAATTTCCAAGATGCAATGACGAAAATTAAGTATTCTTCTAAGCCAGTTGTAGCAGCGCCATATGGTATGACGCTTGGCGGCGGTACAGAAGTTTGTTTACCAGCAGCGAGCATTCAAGCTTCTAGCGAAACATATATGGGCTTAGTAGAAGTAGGTGTTGGCTTAATCCCTGGCGGAGGCGGTAACAAAGAGCTATACATTAAACACTTAAACAAAATGGCAAACGGTGTAGAATTCGACTTACAAAAAGTTGCGAATAAAGTATTCGAATCTGTAGCGATGGCGAAAGTTTCTACATCAGCGCAAGAAGCTGTCTCTAACAATTTCTTAGGCGATAAAGACGGTATTAGTGTGAATGGTGATCACTTACTATATGATGCGAAACAAAAGGCACTTTCTTTATATGAAACGGGTTATAAAGCGCCGATTCGTAAAAAGATACCAGTTGTTGGTGAAACAGGCTATGCAACGCTTGTACTTGGTGCAGAAGCAATGCATTTATCAGGTTACATTTCTGAACATGATCTTCACATTGCGAAGAAACTTGCATATGTCATTGCGGGCGGAAAAGTGCCGTACGGAACAGAAGTTGATGAGCAGTATTTATTAGATGTAGAACGTGAAGCATTTATTAGCTTAGTAAGTGAGATGAAATCACAAGCAAGAATGCAGCACATGCTTGTAAAAGGAAAGCCATTACGTAACTAATAACGAGGGGAGATATCGTTCATGAGAGAAGCTGTCATTGTTGCGGGAGCAAGAACACCAATTGGAAAAGCAAAGAGGGGTTCATTAAAAACAGTTCGTCCTGACGATCTAGGGGCGTTAGTAGTAAAGGAAACGTTAAAGCGTGCGAATTATGAAGGGCCAATCGACGATTTAATTTTCGGTTGTGCGATGCCAGAAGCAGAGCAAGGCTTAAATATGGCTCGTAATATCGGCGGGCTAGCAGGACTTTCTTACGATGTTCCAGCTATTACAATTAACCGTTACTGTTCTTCTGGTTTACAAAGTATCGCTTACGGAGCAGAGCGTATTATGCTAGGGCACTCTGAAGCTGTATTATCAGGCGGAGCGGAATCAATGAGTTTAGTTCCAATGATGGGGCACGTTGTTCGTCCGAATAGTCGCCTTGTAGAAGCAGCTCCAGAATATTATATGGGTATGGGACATACAGCAGAGCAAGTTGCTGTGAAATATGGAATTTCTCGTGAAGAGCAAGATGCTTTTGCGGTAAGAAGTCACCAGCGCGCAGCAAAAGCGTTAGCTGAAGGGAACTTTGCGGATGAAACAGTAGCTGTAGATGTAATGTTACGCACTGTTGGAGCAAACAACAAACTGCAAGAAGAAACACGTATTTTCGCACAAGATGAAGGTGTAAGAGCGGAGACGACGCTAGACATTTTAGGTAAATTACGTCCAGCATTTAACGTTCGTGGTTCTGTAACGGCTGGTAACTCTTCACAAATGAGTGATGGAGCAGCATCTGTACTATTAATGGATCGTGAAAAAGCAGTGAGCGATGGCATGAAGCCACTTGCGAAATTCCGTTCATTTGCAGTAGCTGGTGTACCACCAGAAATAATGGGTATCGGTCCAATTGCTGCAATTCCGAAAGCGTTAAAATTAGCTGGTTTAGAGCTATCTGATATCGGTCTATTCGAACTAAATGAAGCATTCGCTTCTCAATCTATCCAAGTTATTCGTGAACTTGGTTTAGATGAAGAAAAAGTGAACGTAAACGGCGGTGCAATCGCACTTGGACATCCACTTGGCTGTACAGGAGCAAAACTAACACTATCCCTTATTCACGAAATGAAACGCCGCAACCAACAATTCGGTATCGTAACAATGTGTATCGGCGGCGGAATGGGAGCAGCGGGAGTATTTGAATTATTATAAAAAAAGTGTAAGCGGCTCGCTCAGAATGGGAGGGGGATGGAGCTTCAGATGTAGAGGCGCTTTTGCCTCGCAGGAAGAAGCGAAGCCACCGAACATTCTAGCCGCTGGAACTAGATTATAAAAAAAGTGCAGGTGGCTCGCTCAAAACAAGAGGACGCTTAAGCAAAGAATGGAAGCAACAAAGGTTTATAAAAAATAAATGGGAGAGCTAGCTTCTTTCAAAAGAGAGAAGCGGCTCATGAAAATATGAAGGAGGAAATTTTCATGGAAAAAACAGTAGGAAGTGCGGTTAAAGGCGGTAGCTTTTTAGTAGATGAGATTACGATTGATCAAGTGTTTACGCCAGAAGATTTTTCATCTGAGCATAAAATGATTGCAAAAACGACTGAGGACTTTATCGTAAATGAAGTTCTTCCGGAGCTTGAATATTTAGAGCAACACGAGTTTGATCGTTCTGTGCGTCTTTTAAAAGAAGCTGGTGAACTTGGTTTATTAGGCGCTGACGTACCAGAAGAGTACGGCGGAATTGGCCTTGATAAAGTAAGCTCAGCGTTAATCGCAGAGAAATTCTCGCGCGCTGGTGGTTTTGCAATCACTCACGGTGCTCATGTTGGTATCGGATCTTTACCAATCGTATTATTCGGTAACGAAGAGCAAAAGAAAAAATATTTACCACTACTTGCAACTGGTGAAAAATTAGCTGCATATGCATTAACTGAGCCAGGTTCTGGATCTGATGCATTAGGTGCGAAAACAACTGCACGTTTAAATGCAGAAGGTACACATTACGTATTAAATGGTGAAAAACAATGGATTACAAACTCTGCATTCGCTGACGTATTTATCGTATACGCAAAAATAGACGGCGAGCACTTCTCAGCATTTATCGTAGAGAAAGAATACGCTGGCGTATCTACAAGCCCAGAAGAAAAGAAAATGGGTATTAAATGTTCTTCAACTCGTACGTTAATTTTAGAAGATGCATTAGTACCGAAAGAAAACCTACTTGGTGAAATCGGTAAAGGTCATATTATCGCGTTCAACATTTTAAATATCGGTCGTTATAAATTAGGTGTTGGTACAGTTGGATCTGCGAAACGTGCAGTAGAAATTTCAGCACAATATGCAAATCAACGTCAACAGTTCAAACAACCAATCGCTCGCTTCCCATTAATTCAAGAGAAACTTGCGAATATGGCAGCGAAAACATATGCAGCTGAAAGCTCTGTATATCGTACAGTAGGTTTATTCGAAAGCCGCATGAGCACGTTATCTGAAGAAGAAGTAAAAGACGGTAAAGCAGTAGCAGCTTCTATCGCTGAATATGCAATCGAGTGCTCTTTAAATAAAGTATTCGGTTCTGAAGTACTAGACTATACAGTAGATGAAGGTGTTCAAATTCACGGTGGTTATGGATTTATGGCAGAGTACGAGATTGAAAGAATGTACCGTGATTCTCGTATTAACCGTATTTTCGAAGGAACGAATGAAATTAACCGCCTAATCGTACCAGGTACGTTCTTACGTAAAGCGATGAAAGGTGAATTACCACTTCTTCAAAAAGCACAAAAATTACAAGAAGAGTTAATGATGATGATGCCAGAAGAAGTAGGCGATGAGCCATTAGCACTTCAAAAACATTTAGTAAAGAACGCGAAGAAAATCGGTTTAATGGTAGCTGGATTAGCTGCTCAAAAATATGGTAAAGCATTAGATAAAGAGCAAGAAATTCTTGTGAATATCGCTGACATCGTAAGTAACCTTTACGCAATGGAATCAGCTCTTCTTCGTACAGAAAAAGCAATTAAAACAACTGGTCTTGAAAAGAATAAACAAAAAGTATTATACACTGAAGTATTCTGCCAAGAAGCATTCAACGAAATCGAAGCAGATGCGAAAGAAACACTTATCGCAGTTGAAAATGGCGACATGCTGCGCATGATGTTATCATCATTACGCAAATTAACTCGCCACACACCACTTAACGTAATTCCGAAGAAACGTGAAATCGCTGCGAAAATTTTAGAAGATGAGCGTTACACAGTTTAATAGATGATGGGGAACCAGTGGCCTGTTGGCTGCTGGTTTTTTATTTTTATTGATGTTAAAAATAATTTACATAATGTTAAAAATAAATTACAATTAAAATATAGAAAATAATGTAAAATGAGGAGAGGTTATGAAACAGAGTGGAACGTTACAAAATAATCTCGTTGTACTCCGAGCAGAAAAACGCTGGTCACAAACGGATTTAGCGAACCAAGCTGGGGTAAGTAGACAAACGATCGCTTCAATTGAAGCGAATCGTTACAATCCATCTTTAATTTTAGCTTTTGAAATTGCACGTATTTTAGGTAAGGAGTTTCATGAAGTTTTTCAATATAAGATAGAGGGGGAAACGGAATGAGTATTGTAGTAGGGATAATAATCTCAGTAGCAGGACTAATAGGTGTTTTATATTCAACACGTTTTCAGAAGAATGAGGGGGAAGACGAAAGGGGCGAGCATATTACGGGGAATGCAGCTAAAATTTCGTTATTTGTATTTTTATTTCTATATTTAGTTATCTTTTTAATTGGGAATCTATATTCATTGACAGGCGAACAATATAAATTAGCGAATTCATTTTTATTAGCAGGGGTACTTTGTTCTTATGCTTTAACTATCGTAGTTTTGAAAAGAAAATATTAAATGAAAAAGGGCTGTTTTACATATGTATTTGTAAACGGCTTTTTTTAATGGAGGTAAAGGGGATGAAGTTAATAAAAGCAGAAACAGTTCATCAAATAGCATTTTTCCCGCATCTATTTCCAATCAACTGTTATTTTGTTGAGGAGGAGGCTGGATTAACTTTAATTGATGCAGCTTTACCATTTTGTGCAAAGCGGATTTTAGAATCAGCCCGAAAAATAGGGAAACCGATTACGAATATCGTTATTACACATGCGCATGATGACCATATAGGAGCACTTGATGCTATAAAACAAGAATTGCCGAATGTTCCGGTCTATATTTCTAAAAGAGATGCAAGTTTACTTGAAGGGGATTTGTCACTGCAACTAGGGGAACCAGGCACGCAGGTAAAAGTGAGTGTGTCAAAAAGGATAAAGACGATTCCAGATATTCTCCTTCAAGAGGGAGATCAAATAGGTTCTCTTGTAGCAATTGCAGCTCCAGGTCATACACCGGGATCAATGGCGTTTTTAGACACGAGAAATGATGCACTCATTGTTGGAGATGCATTTCAAACGAGAGGCGGGATAGCGGTATCGGGGCAATTGAAGTGGCTTTTTCCGTTTCCTATGTTTGGTACTTGGGATGCAGAAGTTTCATTAACAAGCGCTCAGAAATTGCTGGAGTATAAGCCGTCTATATTGGCGACAGGTCACGGGAAGATGATTGAAAATCCATTATGGCAAATGCAACGGGCGATTGAAGAAGCAAAGCGGAATTTAACAGGGAAGAGCCTCAAATAATTTAGAGGCTCTTTTTTGCTAGATAATATTATTTTGATGGTTTTAAAAATGTGTATATGGCTAAGGAAAAACAAAGGAAAATAAATACGATAGGATCTTGATATGGATTAGGTTCAGAGCCTTTCTGGATTTCTGTAAGGAAGTCATGTGTTTTCATGTTTATTTCTCCTTTCATTAATAATTTATTATTTGGTGTAAAAGAAGACGAGAGATGATGAATAAGAAAAATGGTGGAATTGCAAAGAATGAGAAGTATTTTAAAGGGATTTTCATGTTAATTATTTTATAGTATATGCCTATATTTTAATGTGAAAATACAAGTTAAAAATATGTAATTTTGCATATTTGAACACGCGTGTAAAAAAATGGAAATTAGGCTTTGTATACTGCGACTTTTTTTTATGCATACAATCCAAAAAAACCCAAATACTAATGACGAATGAAAAAAGAAAGGCGGGTATGTTCTATGCAAAATTTAACAGAGCTTGAAGTAGAAAATTTACGTCATTTAATTGGTGGTCATGCGACGATTATTAACAAATTGGACCAGTATGCACAGGCTTGTACAGATCCAGAGTTGAAACAAATGCTACAAAAGGATGCGCAAGATGCACGAAATACGAAACAGCAGTTAATGACTTTTTTAGGATAGGAGGAAGAGAGAAATGAATGAAAAAGATATGGTAAATGATTATTTAGCAGGGTTAAATTCAAGTTTAACAAGTTATGCAAATTATATTTCTCAATCTGATAATGAACAGTTACATCAAACGTTAATTCAAATTCGTAATCAAGATGAATCTCGTCAACGTAATATGTATGAATACGCAAAGCAAAAAAGTTATTATAAGCCGGCAGCGCCTGCTAATCCAATGATTGTACAACAATTAAAAAGTCAATTAAGTGCGGAATAGCGCGATGAATGAAACGAGCGAATGGATTCGCTCGTTTTTTTTGTTTGGTATATGTCAATAAATACATAATAAATATTTTTCCAGTTGTAACAAATATGACAAAAATCAAATATAACAATTCACAAAAAGGACAAAAACTTTGCTCAATATTTCACAAAGTATCCATGGTTTCTATCGTGAGAACCTCTATAATTAGGAGTGTAAAGAACGAAAGAAATAGACTACATGATCGATTAGGAGAGATTGCTATGAATAGAAATACAAGAAAAATTGCAATTATCGGTACTGGATTAGTTGGATCAAGCTGTGCGTATTCCATTGTAAACCAAGGGATTTGCGAAGAGCTATTGTTAATTGATATAAATCATGAACGTGCAGTTGGAGAAGCGATGGACTTATCACATTGCATTAACTTTACAAATACAAGAACAAAAGTATATGCAGGAAGTTATGAAGACTGCAAAGATATGGACATTGTCATTATTACAGCAGGACCAGCGCCGAAGCCTGGACAAAGTCGTTTAGACACTTTAGGAGCAAGCGCTAAGATTATGGAAGGTATTGTTGGCGGCGTAATGGAAAGTGGATTTGATGGCATTTTCTTACTCGCATCGAACCCAGTTGACATTATTACATATCAAGTGTGGAAGCTATCTGGATTACCTAGAAATCGTGTGATTGGTACAGGTACATCACTAGATTCTTCTCGCTTAAGAACAATTTTATCTGAAATGTTACATGTAGATCCTCGCAGTATTCATGGGTATTCATTAGGAGAACATGGTGATTCTCAAATGGTTGCTTGGTCTCACGTAACTGTTGGTGGAAAACCGATTCTGCAAATTTTAGAGGAACAAAAAGAACGATTTGGTGAAATAGATTTAGATGAAATTGTGGAGAAGACTGCAAAAGCTGGATGGGAAATTTATAAGCGTAAAGGAACTACTTATTACGGAATCGGAAATTCTCTAGCTTATATTGCTCGCTCAATTTTCAATGATGATCACCGTGTTATCGCTGTTTCAGCTATTTTAGATGGTGAATATGGCGAATACGAAATTTGTACAGGAGTGCCAGCAATTATTACTAGAGACGGTATAAGAGAAGTGGTAGAACTGAACTTATTAGAAGATGAAGAAAGCCGCTTTGCGAAATCAAACGATGTTTTACGCGATTATATGAAAACAATTAGTTACTAAATTATAGGAGAAGGTGAAACAAATGAAGGAATATATAATGTCTCGTGTGTTTAAAGCTTCTGCCGGAATCGCACAGGGTATCTTCGTATCCCTTGGAATTGGTTTACTGATCGAAAATATAGGAAGAATTGTTGATATCCCATTACTTATTACAATCGGAGTTGTTGCAAAATCACTTATGGCACCAGCAATTGGAGCCGGGATTGCTTTTATGCTCGGTGCAAACGGGCTCGTAATTTTCTCGGCGATGGTAGCTGGAGCAATTGGTGCTGGTTCAATTTCAATTACTGAAGCTGGTCTCATCATTAAAACAGGTGAACCGATCGGTGCATTATTAACAGCGACTTTAGCAGTTTATATTGGTAAACGATTAAGTGGAAAAACTGCTTTAGATATGATGCTCGTTCCATTTGCAGCAATATTAGGTTCTGGTTTAGTCGGTATTTGGTTAGCTCAAAATATTAGCCCAGTTTTAAATACAGTTGGAGCATTCATTAAAGATAGTTCAGCTGGTAGCCCATTTATCGCTTCTGTCGTGATTGCTGTAGTTTGGGGACTATTACTTATCTCTCCAGCTTCATCGGCTGCTTTAGCGATAGCACTTAGCTTAGATGGTGTTGCGGGAGGTGCAGCACTTGCAGGATGTGTTGCTCAGTTTATCGGATTCTCTGTTATTTCAGCGAAAGAGAATAATTTAGGTGGCATATTAGCTCAGGCACTTTGTACTCCAAAAGTACAGTTGCCGAACATTACTAAAAATCCAATGATTCTCGTCCCAACTGTTGTTGCCAGTGCTATAGTGGGCCCAGTATCAGCACTGATTTTCCAACTGGAAGCAGGAAAAGAAATTGCAGGTCTTGGATTAAGCTCTCTTATCGCACCAATTAATTTAATTTCCAGCCAAGGGTGGGAGGTTGTCCCAGCGATGGTGATCACTTATATCATCATCCCAGTAGCTGTTTCTTATATACTTTACATTGCTCTTAAAAAAGCAGGTCGTATTCATTCTGGTGATATGACTGTACCGCAATCTTAATTTGAAAATCTCCTTAATATAGGGAAAAGCAGACTGAAGCCACAGTCTGCTTTTTTACATTTTATGATTTCGTTTTACTGGAACGCGTACTGTTTCTTTTGCTAATAATAGTTGAACACCGAAGTATAGTATGCTTGCGAGCGTCATTCCAGAAATGGCGTCTACAAAGGCATGCTGCTTCGTAAATAGCGTTGATAAAATAATAAGCGTACCGAAGAAAGTAAGGATGTAATATTCCAAAGCATGCTGTTCTCTACGCTTAAAGGCAGCTAACATAATTACAAATGTCGTAAGGACATGAATGCTTGGGAAACAGTTTACTGGTTGATCAATACTATAAATATAGCGGACTAGTTCGGAAAATACATCTGTTCCAACGACGGTTGGGCGTGGCACAGTTGTCTGCCAAAAAAAGTAAATCGAAAAACAAGCAAGTTTTCCAAGAATTACACTACTTAAAGTGACATAATATTGCTTTCGATCAGCAAAACAGTAATAAATAAGTGCACCGTATAAGTATGGAAACCAAAGTAAGTAAGGAATAATAAATGCTTTCACAAATGGAATCCAATCATCTACTACAGTTGTGACATCTACTGCGTGAACAGTAGATTTATTTAATACATCGTAAAGGGGACTTACGAGTACGAGTAGAAGTATATAACTTAACGGAAGAAGAGATGAAAGTTTAAATTTCTTCATGATAATCTCCTATGTTTTAGTAATGTAAATAAATTCAATTGATTATAATATAGAAAATCCAATTGGGCTATCGATTTCACTTACATTTTCTTGAATTCACCTTACATTTTTGTCACTTGACTTAAAAGAGGGGGAGGGTGCTATATGAAGCGTTCACTTTATTTCTTATTTTTTATATTGTTATGCCTAGTGGGTACTGGATGTGCCAAGGATAATGAAGGAGATACATTAGAATATAACGGGAGAGCGCTCGTCATTGGAGTTGTTGGTGAAAAGCCGAAAGATACATTTAGAAATATAAAGTTTGAAAACGTGAAGTTAGAAGAGATGCAGGAGAAATCCAAAAAAGTTGATGGTTTTCTCGTCATGAAAGAATATTTTCAAGAAGCATCAAAGGAACAGTATACGGACTTATTTTTATCGTTAAAGAAGCCGGTGTTTTTTATTGGTTTACAAGATAGACCGTATTTGATTTTTACTGAAAAAGATTTAGATTTTGACAATGCTCCAAGGGATAGGGCAATGATGTATACGCAAGGTTTTGTGAATATGGGAAGACCCGAAGGACAATATTGGGGTATAGGGTTATATAATGATACGGTTTCGGATCAAAATATTCATAATATGTATATAGTAGTATTTCAAACCATTTCGGACTATTTAAGTCGATGATGAAGGAGCCTGTAAAAGGGCTTCTTATTTTTTAAATAAACGTTTGTTTAAGATATATGTTCGGTATAGAAAATCATGTTTTCCAACGGTGATATAGAAAAACATGAGATTAATCAAACGTTTGTTTAAGAGGTATGTTCGGTATGGGAAAAGTCATATTTTTCAACGGTGGATGTAGAAAAATATGAAATTAATCAAACGTTTGTTTAAGGTATATGTTCGGTATGAAAGAATCTACGTATTCCAAAGGCTGAGGTAGAAAAATATGAAATTAATCAAACGTTTGTTTAAGATATATGTTCGGCATGGAATGAGAAAAAAGTTTTAAAAAAATTATATATTTATTTTTTCTTAATAAATGGCGGAAAAATAAGAAAAATTAGCAGGATTATTAAAAATTATCACGAAATAAGTAAAAGTTTAGCGAATAATCGTTTGAAATAATAAAATGTTTTCTATATGATAAAGGTAAAGGTTAGTAAAAAAGTAGGTGAATTTATGACAGTAACATTTTATTCATATCCAAAGTGTGGCACATGTCAAAAAGCAAAGAAATGGTTTGAGGCAAACGATGTAGCATATGAGATGATTCATATTGTTGAAAATCCACCGTCAAAAGAAGATTTACGTAATTTACATGAGAAAAGTGAATTACCATTAAAAAAATTCTTTAATACAAGTGGAATGCGTTACCGCGAACTTGGTTTAAAAGATAAGTTAAAGGATGCAAGCGAAGACGAAATGTACGAGCTTTTAGCATCTGATGGCATGTTAATTAAACGTCCAATTGTAACAGATGGAACGAGTGTAACACTTGGTTTTAACGAAGAGCAGTTTGAAAGTGCGTGGAAAAAATACCAATAAGGTATTTTTACATAATTAATACATTCACTGGAGGTACAGTCATGAGCATTCCAAATAATTTACGTTACTCTGAAGAACACGAATGGGTAAAAACAGAAGGTAATGCGGTTGTTATCGGTATTACTCATTTTGCACAAGGTGAGTTAGGCGATATCGTATTCGTTGAACTTCCTGAAGTAGGTGCAACAATCCAAGCTGACGAGCCATTCGGAAGCGTAGAATCTGTTAAAACAGTTTCTGAATTATACGCACCTGTAAGTGGTAAAGTTGTAGCAGTAAACGAAGAATTAAGTGACCAACCAGAACTAGTTAACGAATCTCCATACGAGGGTGCATGGATGGTTAAAGTTGAACTTTCTGATGCAAGCCAAGTTGAGAAGTTATTAACTGCAGAAAAATATGCAGAAATGACAAACCAAGACTAATTATAGTCGAAGAAAAAGGACAGCCTTTGTGCTGTCCTTTTTTATGTTGTGTACATAATGAATTTAAAAACATATATATTAATTATTATATAGGAGAACGTTTTTGAAAAAACTTTTTTCATTGTCTAGCTCCAGCGGCTAGAATGTTCGGTGGCTTCGCGTCTTCCTGCGAGGCAAAAAGCGCCTCTACGTCAGAAGCTCCATCCCCCTCACAATCTGAACGAGCCGCTTGCGCTTTTCTTTTGCAAAAATAAACAGGAAACAACATGAAAATAACGAATATACTATATACTAAGTTAAAGGTTGTATAGTATATGGTGATCGGGTGATGACATATGATTTATGTGGAAAAAGTCATTATTGTAGAAGGTAAATCGGATAGAAGAAAGATTGAATCTATTATTCGTGAACCAGTGGAAATTGTTTGTACAAATGGTACAATTGGTTTGTCGAAAATGGATGAGCTCATTGATCAACTTTTTGATAAGGACGTATATGTGCTAGTGGATGCTGATGATGCAGGAGAAAAGTTAAGGAAACAATTCCGAAAAGAATTTCCGCAAGCAGAGCATATTTATATTGATCGCTCGTATCGCGAGGTGGCGACTGCACCTTCTTCACATTTAGCAAATGTATTATGGGGAGCTGACATTGACGTTTATACAGAATATTTACGGTAAGGAATGATAGAAGTGATTGATTGGACAGGTGCCGAAGCTACAGATCTAATAGGAAATGAAGAAAAAACAGTGTTATATGTGTATACACCAATGTGTGGAACATGCCAGTTAGCAAAGAAGATGTTAACGGTCGTCGAGATGACGATTGAAGATTTGAAAATTGGGATGTTAGATTTAAATTATGCCCCGCATTTAGCGAAAGAGTATGGGATAGAAAGTGTACCGTGTTTACTTGTTTTTGAAAATGGGACACTGATGAAGAAAATATATGCATTTCATTCGGTTGAATATTTATATACGGAATTAAAGTAGGCGGCAAAGTTTTTGCCGCCTCGACATATTTCTTGGGAAATATGTCGACATGCGTGATAGATACAGTATTTGTCGAGCGAAAGTAACAGGATTGCTCTTTAATAAGAGGGAATGGTATGTAATAGAAAGTGATATGAGGGATGTGGTTTAGGATGAAATTATATTCTTTGCTTCAATCATTTGTAAATTACGCTAATGGTCAATATCATTTAGAACCGCTTTTAAGGCAAGGAGAAAGAACTGTTAATTTTCGTTTTGGAGATGAATGCTGTTCGTTACAAATTTCAAGAGATTATATAGAACTTTTGAAAGAGGCGAGAGGAACGGAACAAATCGTTTGTTTAGAGGAAGAGGATGTACAAAAATTAGTGACTGGAAATATGAGGTTGCAAACGTTAATGAGTGATGGACGGGTACAATATTCTGGAACGTATCGAACGATGTTATTAGTTGAATCGATGTTTCATATATGTAAACCGATGTCAGTCGGGGCTTAAAATTCTGAAGTTTCTTTTTTTGCGAAAATTTCTGTTGACACGGCGTGTGGATATTGATACAATTCAATTCATAAAATATAGACAATTTCATAAATTTTAAATCAGACGAAAATTTAATCTGATTTCTCTTATTAAGAGAGGTGGAGGGACTGTGCCCTGTGAAGCCCGGCAACCGTCAACTTATGTTGAAATGGTGCCAATTCCTGCAAAGCAAATGCTTTGAGAGATGAGAGAGAGGGATAATGTTGTTATATACGCATATAAACCTTTCTGCTTCTCTAGAAGCGGAAAGGTTTTTTGTTGTTTGAATGCGGAGGATATTCAAATAATAAGAGGAGCTATAACGATGGACTACACGTATCAAAAATAAAAAAATGCGGAGTCTGTCCAAACAAAAGAGGGGTGAGCATCATGATCTTATTAGAAAATGTAAAGAAAATATATAAGGCAAAAAGCGGTGATGTCACTGCTGTAGATAACGCCAACTTACAAATAGAGAAAGGCGAAATATTTGGTGTTATCGGATATAGTGGTGCTGGGAAAAGTTCGTTAATCAGATTATTTAATCAGTTAGAGAAACCAACTTCTGGCCAAATTACAATTGCGAATCGTGTGATTTCAGCGATTACTGGAAATGAACTTCGTAAGGCAAGACAAGAAATCGGAATGATTTTTCAGCATTTCAACTTACTTTGGTCACGAACTGTGCGTGAAAATATCGCATTCCCACTTGAAATTGCAGGTGTCGATAAGGCAGAGAGAAGAAAACGTGTCGATGAGTTAATTCATCTTGTTGGATTAGAGGGAAGAGGAGACGCGTACCCATCTCAGCTAAGTGGTGGACAAAAGCAGCGCGTCGGGATTGCAAGAGCGTTAGCAAATAATCCACAAGTACTTTTATGTGATGAAGCAACGTCAGCTCTTGATCCAGAAACGACGGATCAAATTTTAGATTTATTATTAGATATTAATAAGCGTCTCGGCTTAACAATTGTATTGATTACGCATGAGATGCATGTTATTCGCAAAATTTGTAATCGAGTTGCTGTAATGGAGAAAGGGAAGATTGTAGAAACGGGTCCAGTACTTGACGTATTCCGTAATCCAAAGCAAGACATTACAAAACGATTTGTACAGCAGTTAACTGATTCTGAAGATACGAATGAAACGATTGAAAGTTTAATAGAAAAGTATCCAGATGGAAAAGTAATTCGTTTGCAGTTTGTCGGTGAAGCGGTAGAAAGGCCGGTACTTCAAAGGTTAATGCAGCGCGGTGATATAGAAGTTAGCATTTTGCAAGGAAATATCGCACAAACGAATAACGGCTCTTACGGAAGTCTAGTCGTTCATTTAAATGGTGAAGAAACAGCGATCCAGCAAGCAATAGAAGGAATTCATCAAGATCAAGTAGAGCTGGAGGTGATTGCACATGGATAAGTTAATCGCAAATGTTGATTGGAATCAAATGTTAGAAGCAACTGGTGAAACGTTATATATGACGGCAATCGCAGCGCTTGCCACATTTGTTTTAGGACTTATTTTAGGACTATTACTCTTTATGACAGCGAAAGATAATTTATGGGAAAATAAAGCGATTAATACAGTGATTGGAGCGTTCGTAAACATTTTCCGTTCTATACCGTTCATCATTTTAATTATTTTATTAATCCCATTCACAAAGATTCTTCTTGGAACAATTCTCGGAGCGAGTGCAGCGCTGCCAGCTTTAATTATTGGAGCGGCACCATTTTACGCGAGAATGGTTGAAATCGCACTTCGTGAAATTGATAAAGGTGTAATTGAAGCTTCAAAAGCAATGGGAGCAAAAACAAGCACAATCATTTTGAAAGTATTAATTCCAGAAGCGTTACCGGCATTAGTATCTGGTATTACGGTAACGACAATTGCTTTAGTAGGCTATACGGCAATGGCAGGTGTTGTTGGTGCTGGTGGCCTTGGAACACTTGCTTATTTAGAAGGGTTCCAGCGAGGAAATAACGATGTAACAATCGTTGCGACAATTTGTGTATTACTAGTTGTATTTCTCATTCAGTGGATTGGTGATAGTTTAACGACTCGAATAGATAAAAGATAATGAAAAACAGGAGGGTATTTCAAATGAAAAAATTATTACTTACAGCACTTATTACAACTTCAATTTTTGGTCTAGCTGCTTGTGGTGGGAAAGATAAAGATGAAAAGAAACTAGTTGTTGGTGCTTCTAACGTACCTCATGCGGTTATTTTAGAAAAGGCAAAGCCATTACTTGAGAAAAAAGGAATTGAGTTAGAAATTAAAAAATTCCAAGATTACGTGTTGCCGAATAAATCATTGGCGGATAAGGATTTAGATGCAAACTACTTCCAGCACATTCCGTATTTAGAAAAAGAAATTAAAGATAAAAAATATGATTTTGAAATAGCGGGGAAAATTCATTTAGAACCAATTGGCGTGTACTCTCAAAAATATAAAAGCTTAAAAGAACTTCCAGACGGGGCGACAATTATTATGAGTAATTCTGTTGCTGATCATGGACGTGGTTTAGCAATTTTACAAAAAGAAGGCGTTTTAAAAATTAAAGACGGAGTAGATCCAGTTAAAGCGACTCCGAAAGATATTGCAGATAATCCGAAAAATTTAAAGTTCAAAACGGATATTGAGCCTGGTTTATTACCACAAGTGTATAACAATAAAGAAGGCGATGCAGTTCTAATTAATTCTAACTATGCAATTGATGCGAAATTAAACCCAGAAAAGGATGCAATTGCAATTGAAGGTAGTGATTCTCCATATGCTAACATCGTAGCAGTTCGTAAAGGCGATAAAGATAAAAAAGAGATTAAAGCTCTTGTAGAAGTGCTGCATTCTAAAGAAATTGAAGATTTTATTAATAAAGAATATAAAGGGGCAGTTGTTCCTGTAAAAGAATAATCGTTTGAAGAAGGGCTGGTGTATGCCGGCTCCTTTTTCTAACTACATAACTATAGGGGAGAAGGGGACATCATATGAAAAAGATTATACTGTCAGTTGTTACAGCACTGTCTGTATTTACATTAGCCGCCTGCGGGGGGAAAGAGGAAAATAAGCTTGTTGTCGGAGCTTCTAACGTGCCGCACGCTGTTATTTTAGAGAAAGCACAACCGATATTAGAGAAAAAAGGTATTAAATTAGAGATTAAAAAATTCCAGGACTATGTGTTACCGAATAAAGCGTTAGCGGATAAAGAAATTGATGCGAACTACTTCCAACACATTCCGTATTTAGATAAAGAAATTCAAGAAAAAGGATATAAAATTGTAAACGCAGGAAAAATTCATTTAGAGCCAATGGGCATTTATTCTAAGAAATATAAAAGCTTAAAAGATCTTCCAGATGGAGGAACGGTTATTATGAGTAATAACGTAGCTGAGCGTGGTCGTATGTTAGCGTTGTTACAAAAAGGCGGCGTTATTAAATTAAAAGACGGTGTAGATGTTGTTAAAGCGACAGTAAAAGATGTTGTAGAAAACCCGAAAAATTTAAAGTTTAAAACAGATGTAGAACCTGGACTTTCACCGAAGCTGTACGAAAACAATGAAGGTGATGCTTTATTTATTAATTCAAACTACGCAATTGATGCGAAATTAAATCCAACAAAGGATGCAATCGCAATTGAAGGATCAGACTCTCCTTACGCAAATATTATCGCAGTTCGTAAAGGTGACGAGAAGAAAAAAGAAATTAAAGAGCTAGTAGAAGTGCTACATTCAAAAGAAATTCAAGATTTTATTAACAAAGAATATAAAGGTGCTGTACTTCCTGTGAACGAATAGGTGCTGGAAAGGGCTGGGAATAACCCAGTCCTTTTTTCTTTATATATATAAGAAGAAAGGTGTATCATAAGAGGATGTAAAGGAAATACTTATATACATTTGTGAAAAAATTGTTACATTTTCTTAGTGTTTGCGATATCATTTTATTTGCTATAAGATTAGAATGAGAATAAAATGAGAATATGAACGTTTTAGTAATTTTTAAAATGTATATAGAGGATTAATGGAGGTATTGAGATGGCTGGTTCTACATTAACGGTTAAAGACTTACACGTATCAATCGACGGTAAAGAAATTTTAAAAGGTGTAAACCTTGAAGTAAAAGGTGGAGAAATCCACGCAATTATGGGACCTAACGGAACAGGTAAATCAACTTTATCTTCTGCGATTATGGGTCACCCAAAGTATGAAGTAACAGAAGGTAGCATCATCATCGACGGTGAAGATGTATTAGAAATGGAAGTAGACGAGCGCGCACAAGCAGGTCTATTCTTAGCAATGCAATATCCAAGTGAAATTAGCGGAGTAACAAACGCTGACTTCTTACGTTCTGCAATTAATGCACGTCGTGAAGAAGGCGAAGAAATTTCTCTTATGAAATTTATCCGTACATTAGATAAAAACATGGAATTCCTAGAAATGGATCCAGAAATGGCACAACGTTACTTAAACGAAGGTTTCTCTGGCGGTGAGAAAAAACGTAATGAGATTCTTCAATTAATGATGATCGAGCCAAAAATTGCAATCTTAGATGAAATCGACTCAGGTCTTGATATCGATGCATTAAAAGTTGTATCTAAAGGTATTAACCAAATGCGCGGCGAAGATTTCGGTTGCCTAATGATTACGCATTACCAACGTTTATTAAACTACATCACTCCAGACTTCGTTCACGTTATGATGAACGGTCGTATCGTTAAATCTGGTGGCCCTGAGCTTGCACAACGTCTAGAAGCTGAAGGTTATGACTGGATTAAAAAAGAATTAGGTATTGAAGACGAAACAGCAGAGCAAGAAGCGTAAGAGAGGAGCATAAACATGACAATCGGTACATTACCTTTCGATCAAGAAACAATCCGTCAGCGCGCAAGCGAAGTAAACGAAGCTGCTTGGTTGACTGAGTTCCGCTTACAAGCTCTTGCACAAGCAATTGAACTTCCAATGCCAACGCCTGATAAAACGAAAATTGAAAAATGGGACTTTATCGGAAAAGGCGACGCTGCTAAGCAAGAGCCTGTAAGTTCTTTAACAGAGCTTCCAGAAGCAGTGAAAAACTTAATCGATGAAAATAACAGCGTATTAGTACAACGTGCTGGTACAACTGCGTTCGTTTCTTTAGCAGACGAAGCGAAAGAAAAAGGTGTTATTTTTACAGACATCGTAACAGCTGCAACAGAGCATGCTGAACTAGTACAAAAGTACTTAATGAAAGACGGCGTGAAAGTAGACGAGCATCGTCTAACTGCACTTCATGCTGCATTAATCAACGGCGGTGCATTCGTATATGTTCCGAAAAACGTTGTTCTTGAAACTCCACTTCAAGCTGTATTCTTAGTAGACGGCGAAGAAGCTAACGTATATAACCACGTATTATTCGTAGCTGATGCGAACAGTACTGCAACATATGTAGAAAACTACGTTGCAAATGAAAATGCTAAAGGTATTGCAAATATCGTAGCAGAAGTAATCGTGGAACAAGGCGCACAAGTGAAATTCGGTGCGGTTGATCTATTAGCAAAAGACGTAACAACTTACGTTAACCGCCGCGGCATTGTTGGACGCGACGCTCGTATTGATTGGGCTCTAGGCCTTATGAATGACGGAAATACAATCTCAGAGAACGTTACGAACTTAATGGGCGACGGATCATTTGCTGATACAAAAACAGTAACAATTGGCCGTGGTAACCAAACACAAAACTTTACAACTAAAGTTGTTCACTTCGGTAAACACTCTGAAGGTTGGATTTTAAAACACGGAGTACAAAAAGATAGTGCAACATCTATCTTTAATGGAATTGGTAAGATTGAACACGGTGCATCTAAATCAAATGCACAACAATCTTCTCGCGTTCTTATGTTAGATGAGAAAGCTCGCGGTGATGCAAACCCAATTCTTTTAATCGATGAAGATGATGTAATGGCAGGTCACGCAGCTTCAGTAGGCCGCGTAGATCCATACCAATTATACTACTTGATGAGCCGTGGGATTCCAAAACGCGAAGCAGAACGTTTAGTCATCCATGGATTCTTAGCACCTGTAGTAAATGAGCTTCCAATTGAAGGAGTAAAAGCACAGCTTGTTGAGGTAATTGAAAGGAAAGTTCGCTAATGAATATTCATGAAATACGCAAACAGTTTCCAATTCTTGATCAAAAAGTGAACGGCAAACAACTTGTTTATTTCGATAGTGCAGCAACTTCTCAAAAACCAATTCAAGTCATTGAAACGTTAGAACGTTATTATAAAGAGTATAATTCTAACGTGCATCGCGGTGTTCATACGCTCGGTACGAAAGCTACCGACGCGTATGAAGGTGCACGTGAGAAAGTTCGCAAGTTTATTAATGCGAAATCAATGGAAGAGATTATTTTCACGCGCGGAACGACAACTGCATTAAATACAGTAGCAGCTAGCTATGGTCTTGATAATGTAAAAGAAGGCGATGAAATCGTCATCTCTTACATGGAGCACCATAGTAACATCATTCCGTGGCAACAAGTTGCGAAGAAAACTGGTGCAACTTTAAAATACCTTCCGCTTCAACTAGACGGTACAATTTCTTTAGAAGATGTTCGTCAAACAGTTACACCGAATACAAAAATCGTTTCTATTATGCACGTGTCAAACGTACTTGGAACGATTAACCCTGTAAAAGAAATCGGAGCAATCGCACACGAAAACGGTGCAATCATGATCGTTGATGGAGCACAAAGTGCACCTCATATGAAAGTGGATGTACAAGATTTAAACTGTGATTTCTACGCATTATCTGCTCATAAGATGTGCGGACCAACAGGTGTCGGCGTATTATATGGTAAGAAAGAATTGCTAAACAATATGGAACCAATTGAATTTGGTGGTGAAATGATTGATTTCGTAGACTTACAAGAGTCTACTTGGAAAGAGCTTCCGTGGAAGTTCGAAGCAGGTACACCGATTATTGGTAATGCAATCGGACTTGGTGCGGCAATTGATTTCCTAGAAGAAATCGGTCTTCATAATATTGAAAAGCATGAACATGAATTAGCGCAATACGCTTTAGAGAGACTATCAGAAGTAGATGGCGTTACAATTTATGGTCCAAAGCATCGCGCTGGTCTAGTTACATTTAATATTGATGAAGTACATCCTCACGATGTAGCAACTGTATTAGATGTAGAAGGCATTGCGGTTCGCGCAGGACATCACTGTGCACAACCACTTATGAAGTGGCTGAAAGCTTCTTCTACAGCACGTGCGAGCTTCTATTTATATAATACAAAAGAAGAAATTGATACATTTGTTGAATCGCTAATCAAGACAAAGGAGTATTTCACAAATGTCATTTAATAATTTAGATACGTTATATCGTCAAGTTATTATGGATCATTACAAAAATCCTCGTAACCATGGCGTGTTAGAAGATAGTGTTACCGTTAACTTGAACAATCCAACTTGCGGCGATCGTATTCAACTTACGATGAAAGTAGAAGAGGGTATTGTACAAGAAGCGAAGTTTGAAGGCGAAGGATGTTCAATTTCAATGTCTTCAGCTTCAATGATGACACAAGCAGTAAAAGGAAAGAAAATTGAAGAGGCTCTTCAGCTTTCTAAAATTTTCTCTGACATGATGCTAGGAAAAGAGTATGATGACAGCATTGATTTAGGAGATATTGAAGCATTACAAGGCGTATGCAAGTTCCCGGCACGTATTAAATGTGCAACATTAGCGTGGAAAGCGTTAGAAAAGGGCTTAAACGAAGATAAGTAATGTTAAAGGTTCCTAAAAACGAGGTTATATAAGGAGGGACACACCAACATGGCGAAGCAACTGCCAGATATCGGCGATTATAAATATGGTTTCAAGGATAAAGACGTTTCGATTTTCCGTGCTGGACGCGGTTTAACAAAAGAGATCGTTGAAGAGATTTCACGTATGAAAGAAGAACCACAGTGGATGTTAGACTTCCGTTTAAAATCACTGGATAAGTTCTATGAAATGCCAATGCCACAATGGGGCGGCGACTTAAACGACTTAGATTTCGATGAAATTACGTACTACGTAAAACCATCTGAGAAATCTGAGAAGTCTTGGGATGAAGTACCTGAGGAAATTAAAGCAACATTTGATAAATTAGGTATTCCTGAAGCTGAGCAAAAATATTTAGCTGGTGTATCTGCACAGTACGAATCTGAAGTTGTATACCACAACATGAAAGAAGACCTAGAAGATCTAGGAGTCGTCTTCAAAGATACAGATAGCGCATTAAAAGAGAACGAAGATATTTTCCGTGAGCATTTCGGAAAAGTAATCCCACCAACAGACAACAAATTCTCTGCATTAAACTCTGCAGTTTGGTCTGGTGGATCATTCATCTACGTTCCAAAAGGTATTAAAGTTGATACACCACTTCAAGCGTATTTCCGTATTAACTCTGAAAATATGGGACAATTCGAGCGTACGCTTATCATCGTAGACGAAGGCGCACACGTACACTACGTAGAAGGTTGTACAGCACCTGTTTACACGACTAACTCACTTCATAGTGCGGTAGTAGAAATCATCATTAAGAAAGATGCATATTGCCGTTATACAACAATCCAAAACTGGGCGAACAACGTATACAACCTAGTTACAAAACGTGCGGTTTGTGAAGAAAACGCAACGATGGAATGGATTGACGGTAACATCGGATCTAAATTAACGATGAAATACCCAGCAGTTATCTTAAAAGGCGAAGGCGCTCGTGGTTTAACATTATCTATCGCGATTGCTGGTAAAGGCCAACACCAAGATGCTGGTGCGAAAATGATTCACCTAGCACCAAACACATCTTCAACAATCGTTTCTAAATCGATTGCGAAGCATGGTGGTAAAGTAACTTACCGTGGTATCGTACAATTCGGACCAAAAGCGAAAAACTCTCGTTCTAACATCGAGTGTGACACGTTAATCATGGATAACCAATCTACATCTGATACAATTCCTTATAACGAAATCAAAAACGATTACGTTTCACTTGAGCACGAAGCGAAAGTATCTAAAGTATCAGAAGAACAATTATTCTACCTAATGAGCCGCGGTATTTCTGAGCAAGAAGCTACAGAAATGATCGTAATGGGCTTCATCGAGCCATTCACTCGCGAACTTCCAATGGAATACGCAGTTGAAATGAACCGCCTAATCAAGTTTGAGATGGAAGGTTCTATTGGTTAATATGTAGAATGAAGGAAGCGCCCTGCATGCAGGGCGCTTTTTTGTGTTGGGTAAGCTGGTCTGGTTGGGAAGGGATACCCAGGTGGGTGTTCGGTAAAATATATCAGCGATTTTTCAAATATATCGACCACAACTTGGAATATATCAGCGATTATTCCAATATATCGACGTTTCGACAAGGAATATCGACTTATCGATAAAATGAGACAAAAGAAATCTCTCATATACCCCTCAACATTCAAATACGAGAGGAGCACCTATATGGAAGTAAGGCAAAGATACTGACAAATCCGCCGAAGACCCAGCCAACAAGCTCTCTGTTAAACTTTCTGACAAATCCCCGCTCCACCAGCTAGAATCATTTCACACACTAGAAAAAGTAATATAAAGTTTTCCATAATAAAAGGGCAATCTTTGGCTTTTTCTTATAATGCGAGTACAATGTAGAATAGCAAGAAAAGACGAAAAGTATTTACAGGATTATTGCGTACGTGTAGCGTAAATGGCAGTAAGGAACTGAGAGGAGGTTTTTTCTCTGAATATAAATAAAGAAACGATCATCCACCTTTATCATACAAACGATATACATAGTCATTTTGAAAATTGGCCGCAAATTTCTCGGTTTGTACTAGGGGAGAAAAAGCGAAGACAGGAAGCGGGAGAGACTGTTTTAACTGTGGATATTGGCGATCATGTGGATCGTTTTCATAGTATTTCGGAAGCGACAAATGGACTTGGGAATACGAAGCTTTTAAATGAGGCGTTATATGATTATGTAACGATCGGAAATAATGAAGGAATTACATTGGCGAAAGAGCATTTGAATCGTCTATATGATGATGCTGGGTTTGAGGTGCTCGTAGCGAATTTATTTGAAAAAGAAGGTGTACGTCCGGCGTGGGCGCGGCCTTATAAATTACATACAACGACAGATGGGATTACGATTGCTTTTATTGGATTAACGGTAGCTTATCCAGAGTTTTATGAAATGCTCGATTGGCATATCGAAGATCCAATCATCCATTTAGAATCTATTTTAGAAGAAGTTAAGGATACAGCTCATATTACGGTTGTACTTTCTCATCTTGGAAAAAGTATGGACGAGTATATGGCTGAGCATTATGATATAGATGTTATTTTAGGGGCACATACGCATCATTTATTTGAGCGCGGTGTTCTTGTGGATAATACTTTGCTTTGCTGTTGTGAAAAGTGGGGACATTACGTTGGACATGTTCAGCTTGCTGTGGATAAAGAGACGAAGAGACTGATGAAAAAAGACGGTAGAGCGATTAAGACAGAACGGTTAGGTGCTTATAGCGAGCCGTTATCCACAATTGAAATGCTAAAGGAAGAAAGTAAACAGATAATGGCTGAGCCTGTCGTTCATTTAAAAGAGTCATTGCCGGTTGATTGGTTTAAGGAGACGACGTTTTCTCATATGTTGGCAAGTGCGCTTAAAGAGTGGTGTAATGCGGATGTTGGGATGGTGAACGCTGGTGTACTTCTTGAGGGATTAAATGAAGGTGTTGTGACGCGCGGAGATATTCATCGAATTTGTCCACATCCAATTAATCCATGTCTGTTAAAAGTACCAGGGAAAACGTTAAGAGAAGTTATTTTGAAAGCGCGCCGCCCGAATATGGAGAATCTTGAGGTGAAAGGATTCGGATTTCGCGGAAAAGTAATGGGGAAAATGATTTACGATGGGCTGGAAGTGATTCCAGATACGATTCCAGGGAATAAAATTTTACTAGAAGATGTATTGATTAACGGCGAATCGCTGGAATTAGACCGTATATATACGGTAGGAACGATTGATATGTTTACATTCGGATACTTATACCCAGAGCTATCCACACTTTCTGACAAACAATATTATATGCCGGAATTACTTAGAGATGTACTAACAGACATGTTGATAACTTATACATCTTCAGTCAAACTATAGGCTAGTTAACTTGTAACACTCATTTTTCTCTTGTCATAAAGATAAGAAAGAGAGGAGTGTGAACTATGGTTAATGTAGAGCCAATTATAATTGATAACTATACGTTCATTGCTGTTAGCGTAAAACTTCCGAAGACAAATTTGCTAGCTGTAATGAGCGATAAAGGATATATTATGTGCGGTGCTCTAGATGTAGGTCTTTTAAATGAGAAGTTAGGCGATCGAGGAATTATTGCTGGCCGTGCGGTTGGTGTAAGAACGATTGAACAACTTCTTGAAGCACCGCTGGAATCAGTAACGATTGAAGCCGAAGCTTTAGGCATTCCGGTAGGCACAATCGGAAAAGATGCACTATTAAAAATGAGATAAGCATATATCGTCCCTCCTTCTTGCATAGAAATAATATAAGAAGGAGGGTTTTCTTATGAGCATATTTCGTTCGAAAAATTCGCGGTTTCGAAGGGGACCGATTTCCTTTCGGTATATACTGCTTATTTCGTTTATTATTTTTATCGTAATGGTAGTTCAAGGTTTATGGATTGTGAATAAAAGTATTCAGCCAACGTTAATTAAGTATGGGGAAACAGAGACGCATAAAATGGCAACAGCAGTTATGACGAAAGCGGTAAAAGACCGAATTAATGAAGGGTTTGATGTAGATTCATTAATGAAAGTACAAACGGATAAGAACGGGAAAGTATCTACAATTGATTTAAATACGAAACAAGTAAATGAAATATTAACATCGACTACTGCATACATAGAGAAATATTTACAACAAGTAGAAAAAGGGGATACGAAAGCACTTGGTATTTTTGAAGAGAACGGGGTATCTATGTCAGTTCCTTTTGGGCGAATAACTGATAATGCGCTTCTTGGTAATATAGGACCAGATATTCCGATTAATTTTACGCCAATTGGTCATGTGAATACAGATATTAAACAGCTAGTTGAGCCGCAAGGAATTAATAATACGGCGATCAAAATTATTATGGAAGTGGAAGTGACGTTACAAGTTATGATTCCGTTACGCACGAAAGAAATTAAGGTGAAGCAAAACATTCCGATTGCGACGCGCATCGTTCAAGGTGAAGTACCTACTTATTACGGAAGTGGCGGAGTTGTTGTACCAGATAAAAAATAACCGTAGCAATTCGCTACGGTTATCGTTTTGTATTTGCTCGTTCTTTTCGTTCCCAAAGGCTTAAATGCATGTATGGATCGAAAGCCCATTCGGTATAGCCATTGTCTTTATACATGCCGAAATGTAAGTGAGGCGGGAACTTTCCAGCTGTACCAGGAGGACCATAACCAGTACTACCGACAAATCCGATTACTTTTCCTGGTTCGACAATTTGTCCGAGCTGTATTTCTTTAGAGAACCCGCCTAAATGAGCGTAATAGTGGTAATTATTATGAAGGTCACGAATACCAATGCGCCATCCACCAAGACGATTCCATCCTTTTGTTTCAATAACGCCATAGCAAGTTGATCGTACTGGTACGCCATATCCAGCAAAAATATCGGTTCCTTCATGAATCCTCCTGCCGCCAAAACTTCTACCAGCACCAAAAGTACTACGATAGCTATGGTCACTGCGAATCGGGAGAGGGAAAGCATTTCCTTCTAAATTAATGCGTCCATAATGTTTATAAATTCGGGCGTATTCTGTAATTAATTCAACTGTTTTTGCACGTCTATAATATTCCCAAAGCATAATGTTAATACGTTCTTCTGACGTTCCTTGTTTCTTTAAAATAGTTGCTGCTGTATACAGAAGATCACGATCGTTATTTGCATTTGCAAATCCATCTTTGTCACCATCTAAACCCATTCCGCCAAATAGAGAAATCGTATGGGGGAGAGTATCATTACTATTAGCAGGTCCAGCCCATATTTCAGGTTTGAAATAAAGGGAAATGATGGCATCTGGTTTTTTCGGAATATCCTTTCTTACGCTCCGTATGTTTCTTTCGTATTGATCCATTGCAGCTAAGTAATACCACGGAATACTTGAAGATTGCTCAGTTTCTTTATATAGTGCCATGCGCTTTTCATATATGCTTTGCTGATTATCTTCACCGTAAGCGATGTTTTGGTGGAGAAGAAAGCAAATCGAAAGCAAAAGAGAAATTTTTCGAAGCATGAAATAGACTCCTTTCACAACATCACTCTTTTTAGTGTGGGATATACGGAGTATTTCATTATAGGGAACGATTGGAAAAAATCTTAGAATCTTCATTTGAGCAAATCGCTTTCATACGTTAGAATAGATATGTTACATTGAAAGAAGCGAACACGGTAAACTATTTCATATTGTGCGGAGTTGATAACCATGACAAAACAAACAGAGTATAAGCGCAAGCCCGAATGGTTGAAAATTAAGTTAAACACGAATGAAAACTATACAGGCTTAAAGAAAATGATGCGTTCTAAAAATCTTCATACAGTTTGTGAAGAGGCGAAATGTCCGAATATTCATGAATGCTGGGCTGTAAGGAAAACAGCAACATTTATGATCTTAGGTGCGGTTTGTACACGTGCTTGTCGTTTTTGTGCGGTTAAAACAGGCTTGCCAACTGAGCTTGATTTACAAGAGCCAGAACGCGTAGCGGATTCTGTAGTACAAATGGGCTTAAAGCACGTTGTTATAACAGCGGTTGCACGTGATGATTTAAAGGACGGCGGAGCAGCTGTTTTTGCTGAAACAGTACGTGCTGTACGTCGTAAAAACCCATTCACATCTATCGAAGTATTACCATCTGATATGGCTGGGGTAGAAGAAAACTTAAAAATGTTAATGGATGCAAAACCAGATATTTTGAACCATAACATTGAAACAGTACGTCGATTATCTAACCGAGTTCGCGCTAGAGCAAAGTATGACCGTTCATTAGAGTTTTTACGTCGAGCAAAAGAAATGCAGCCTGATATTCCAACTAAATCGAGCATTATGGTGGGCTTAGGTGAAACAAGAGAAGATTTAATTGAAGCAATGGATGACTTACGTGCAAACAATGTGGATATTTTAACTCTTGGACAATACCTACAACCATCTAAGAAGCATTTACCAGTTCTTAAATATTACCCACCAGCAGAATTTGCAGAGCTTAAAGAAATTGCACTTAGCAAAGGATTTAGCCACTGTGAAGCTGGCCCACTTGTACGTTCTTCTTATCATGCGGACGAGCAAGTACGTTCTGCGAAAGAAAAAGTAGCAGAAGCGAAATAATGAAAAAGGAGAGCTAATATTAGCTCTCCTTTTTCTTATACTCTAAAACAGTATTTTGACACGTTGATAAAATTCTTTTTAATTCCTCTGTGGATAATTCAATTGTAAATTCGGGTACACCAGGTGTGATTAAAACTTTCTTGTAAGTATAAATCGAACTGTCCACAATAATCGTTACATCTTGTGAATAACCGAAAGGAGCTACACATCCTGGCATGCAACCAGTCTCTTCTCTTAGCTCATCAGGAGAACAGAGAGATAAGCTTTCTCCTGTTATTTCTTTCATCTCTCCTCGGTTGAGGCGAGTTCCCTCTAACGTAAAGAATACGTAATACGCCCCGGCTTTTGATTTTAAAAATAGGCTTTTACTTGGCGTACCTTGTAAGCCGAGCCTTTCACGAACGATGCGATCAGTCTCATAGTCAAGTACTGGCTCGTGTTCAAACTTTTCATAAGAAGCATTTGTTTTATGTAGTAAAGAAAGTACGTCTTCGTACATATTGAATGATACCCCTCTCTATGTTTTACTGCAGCCCTAGCATATCTTCTCGCAGTGTCAACTGAATGTATTGGAAAGGGATATTACTTGGATGGCGCTTCCCATAATCGTTTTATGATAGATTGTTCATCAAGTGTAATTTCATAAATATCAGGATTCGTTAAAGTTTTCCATTCGTCAAAGCCAATAGTATGATCAAAGTGCTTTAAAATTAATGTGAGTAAGTTGCCGTGTGTAACGAGTAATGTTGTGTCATGCTCTAGTGTTAAAACTTCCTGAATAAGTGAGGTGGCGCGATCCATCGCTTGTTTTGTTGACTCTCCGCCCGAAAAGGCAATATCTATATTGGTAAAAGTGTATTCTAGTTTTTGAAGCCAATCATCCATTGAAACAGTACTTAATATACGTTCTGCTAACCGTTCATCTTCTTGAATAGATAAATTAGCTTGGAGGGCATATGGCCGAATAGAATCGATAGCTCGGACAAATGGGCTTGAAATAATATGATCTATTTGTAGATGATTTTCCATGAGGAATGTAGCAACGGTGTTTGATTGGTCTCTTCCCATGTTTGTTAATTCGGCATTACGCTCTTGTCCAGTTGCTGAACAATGCCTGATTACAATAATTTTCTTCATATTTCATCCCCATCTTTCAAGTTGACGATATATACTTCGACAAATGTGGAAAAATCCCTTTTTCTTGGAAAGGGCATAGTGATCTAAGTCTGTGGAAAAGTAATGTGGATAAATCAAAATTTGAGGTGCAATTATGAAAAAAATGATATGTATTGTATTCAGTGTTTGTTTTCTCATACAATTGTCCACAGCATATGCACAATCCAATCAAGAATTAGAATATCCGAGCAATCAAAATAAATCGTTTGTGAATGAAGATCTATTTTATGAACAGTTAGATAAGAAGGTTTATAAGGAATACAAAAATGCAACATATAGCGTTCGTAAAAAAATCTTATTTAAAGAAGTACAAGATGCAGAATTTACCTTCCGACAAAAAACAGCTGTCGGCTGTCGAAGTAGAGTGGTGATTCAAGATTCGTTTGTTCATCCAGATCGCCAAGTTTATTTTTTTGGTTCTTTTTCTCAAGATGAAGGAGATGAGTTTCAGAAGTATATAGTTATAGATGCAGAAACAAAGAAGGAGTTTGTAAGTGGACAAAGCTATCACTATTGCGATAATCCACATAAAAAATAACCCACCAATTGGTGGGTTATTTTTTACTCTGGTACACTCACTAATTTCTCTTTCATTTTTCGAATAAGAACGAAAGCACCAATCGCGAAGAGAAGAGTAATTCCTTCTGCTACAAAGATGTTAATCATTTTTGTTTGGTAAAGTGCTGCGAAAAAGTCTACAAGTGCGTGGAAGAGTATAGCGTATACGAGGAAAATGTATTTCTTTTGTTTTACCGCGTATACGACAAGCATTGTGAAGGCAATTTGCAGTACTAATGCCATAATTCTTTCTAGGCTACCAAGTAAGTAAAAATAGGCAGGTTGCTCTATTAACAAGTCCTTGATATGGCTCAACTGTGGGTATTGTTCAACCATTTGAGCGAAGCTACCATTGTTAATAGATGTTGCAAAGGTAAGAGTTTGAAGCCCAGCGAATCCGCCGACTAAAATCGATTCAATACCGCCGTGTCCAATTCCGTACGCAAGACCGTCCTTATAATCTCGATATTTTTTCAGTAAGTAGTAAAAGGCAACGAAACGACCTAGTTCTTCAAAAATACCAGCAGTCAACCCACCATATATTGCGAAAATAAATGGGTTTTCTAAAATTGGACCTATTGTTGGATTTCCGCGCATGAATAATTGGAATGGTGTTTCGAGAATTTGGGTAAACCCGATAAAGATAAGGACACCAACGCCAACTATTTTCAAATTAATACTATATTTCTTACGGAAATAAACGAGTACAATAATTGGGACCAAAATCGAGAGAATGAGCTGAATTGTGATGCTGGCAATTACAGTATTTGAAACCATACTTTCACCGCTTTCTAATATATGTACATATCTATTATGCATGAAATATAGGCGAGATGAAACTTTTAGCAATAAAATGAATTTACTTATTGACTCTAACGTTGCGTCATACTTTATCGTATGTATTAAGGGGGAGATATGCATGACAATGAGGGTAAAAGAAGTAGCTAATTTAGTTGGAATTAGTGTGCGCACACTGCATCATTACGATGAAATTGGGTTGTTAACCCCAGATGAGACGACAGAGTCTGGATATCGTCTGTATTCCAATGAAAATTTAGAAACGTTGCAGCAAATTTTATTTTTTAAAGAGCTTGGCTTCCCTTTAAAGAAGATTAAGGAGATTATCATGAGTCCTTCATTCGACCGTGAAGAGGCATTACAGCTTCATAAGAAAATGCTTCTTGAAAAGCGGGCTAGATTGGATAAAGTGATAGCGACGATTAATAAAACAATTCAGCATACAAAAGGAGAGATTGAGATGACGAATAAAGAGAAATTTGAAGGATTTGATTTTAGTCATAATCCGTATGAAGAAGAAGCACGTGAACGATGGGGAGATGAGGCTGTAGATAAAGCGAATAAAACAGCGAAGGGTATGTCTACAGAGAAACAGGAGGAGTTTAATAATATTTACAGAAAGCTAGCAACACTTCGAAATGGAGCACCGGATTCTAAAGAGGCGCAAGAAGCAATCGGGGTATGGTACGATTACTTGCAAAACTTCGGTGAATATTCATTAGAGGCCTTTAAGGGACTCGGTCAAATGTATGTTGCTGATGAGCGCTTTACGAAAAATATCGATAAGTTTGGCGGGGGATTAGCGCAGTTTATGTGTGATGCGATGGAGGTTTATGCGGATCGTAAGAAATAGTAAAAAGGTGGATGTTTTCTCCACCTTTTTATTTTTTTATCATATTATTTAAAGTTTGATCCCCCGTATTATTCAAATGAGGATTTTTGCTCATTTCACGTTTTAACATATCAAGACTTTGTTCATATTCTTTATCGTTTAAGCTACCAGATTGGAGACCTTGAATTTGAGAAATCAACTTTTGGTTTGTTGATACATATGCTTTATAATAGCGAGGGACGATGGACAAAGCTGTTTTATATACTTGATCTGTTACGAGTTTCGGATCCGTTGTGTTTGCACGGTATACAACGAACACTTCGTCGTCGGTAACGAGTGTAGCGGCATTGGTGACGTCAGGAAGTTTGACTGTCATGCTCGTAATCATTTCGGCGACTTTCTCACGGTTAATAGCGCCTACTTGCTTGTTAGATACTTCATGCTTCTGTTTAGAAGAATAACCGACTCTCGTGAGTCTTGTATTTGTGTTTTCCGTATGATACATGTCGTTTTTATTGGAAACAAGAACACGACTTCCTTCTTCACGCTCCATTTCGGCTTTATTAGTTGATTGGCAGCCTGCAAATAAGGAAAGAGTGAGAAGAGAGAGGATAATTTGCTTTTTCACGATGTATCACCTCCTTCTCCATAGCATGCACTAATTTTCAATTTTTTGTATTTGAAATTGTTGGTTGTTATGCTTTGTGATACGATAAAAAGAAGAATGCTTAGAGAGGAAGTTCATAATGGAGCAAAAGCAAGAGATTCATACTACGGTGAGCGTTAATAATGTTCAGTACGAAGTAATTAAAAACTTTCGTGACGGTTTTAGTGAAGAAGCACTTAAAGAGCGCTATGCAGAAATTTTAAATAAATATGATTATATCGTTGGAGACTGGGGTTATGAGCAACTTAGATTGCGTGGATTCTTTGATGATAGTAATCAACGTTCGACATATGATACGAAAATTAGTACTTTATCGGAGTATTTATACGAGTACTGTAACTTCGGTTGTGCACATTTTGTATTACGAAAAGTGAAGAAATAAAAAAATCCTCTTACGATTGTAAGAGGATTTTTTCATAGCAGTTATACCAATTATGAGGAGGCTGTTTACTTTTGAAATAAACAGCACCTCGGCAAATATAATTGTTTTTTTCATATAGGCCTAATGAAACGGGATTACCTGTAAAACAATCTAGGCGTATTCCTTTGTAGCTCATCTGCCTTGCTTCGCTTTCCCAAAAGGATAATAGTACTTTACTATATCCTTTGCCTTGCGCGAGCGGATGGATGACAAAAGAGTGGACGATAAGAAAGTGTCCTTCTGTTTCTGACCAGTCAATTAATTTGTATTCTGGAGACTCTGCTTCGTTTAAGACAACAGCGCCGACAAGTACTTGGTCTTGGAATAGACAATATAATTCGTCTTGTTCTAAATGATAGGAAATGTGTTCTCGCGTCGGATAAGAATCATCCCATTGATAAATTTTGTTCTGTAAGAGTGCTTCTTTACATTCTGCATACATCACATCTAATTCGTCCAATAAATCAATTGTGCCTTTTCTTATTTTTAGCATAATCGTCTCCTTTATAAACAAATTGAGATGAAATCACCTTCAGTGAGTGTTGTGTTTGGTTTCAGGTGTCGTCCGTTTAACTGAATACGACCATTTTTAATTTTATCCACAATGGCAGCGCGGCTCCAATCTGAAATATATGTGGATAATGCTTTATCAATTCGGTGAGATCCGAGAACAATTTCTAATGTTATTGTTATTTCTTCTATACCACTTTCTTTATACTCTGTAATAGAAATAATCGTGTTTGTTTCAGTTTGTTCTTGCTGAGCCATATCGACAGTTTCGACATGATCAGTAAATGATTTATAAATGTGAAGCTTTTGGTTCCACGTATGATCTTTCGGACATTTATAAATTGCAAATCGGTATATGTTTTTTCCATTTGCGTTATGCCTGCGAATATTCGTATCAGTAAAAAGGGTAGTACGCCTACAATTTTTACAATATCTTTCGATTGTGGATAACTCGTTTTCATATAAACTCCAAGAAAGTTGTACTTTCTGCATTTTCCTTCACCTCTTATATTAGTGGCAAAGGAACGTAATACAGCTATTTGGATGTCTTGTAGTATGAAGACATGAGAAGTAGACAAAAATAAAAGGAGATTCCCCCAAGAGGAACCTCCGTAAACATCATACTACAGATGCGTTACGTTCCTTCGTAATGGGAATGGGCAGACTACTCCCTTGAAAAAGCACGGTGCTTTTTTGAGAGTAATGCTATCCAATTGCTGGTCCATTACAAAGTAAATGTTGGCATACGTAGATAACGTCCTTTCTATCCAAATAGATTTGTTCATAAGTATAACATGGAAGATTGAAAATTCAAAACTCTTATAATGAAAAAACACCAGCTATTTTAGCTGGTGTATAAGATAAATTATATAAGTTCAAATAAAAATGAGCGTAATTCTTCTGCATTTTCTTCAGACATCGAAAATGCATGCTCTAAGTAGCCTGGTTCGTTTAAATCGTCAGGACCGATGATAGCAAATTTGTTGCTCTGCATATCAAGGACTATCGTTTTACCGTAATGACGATCGGAGTATAGAAGCGCTAAATCATGACGCTCATTTTCCCCCAGAAAGCTAACGAAACGAGTTTTTGTAGCGACAGTATCGTCGTACAGAAAGAAACGTTCTTCCATACACATGGCTCCTTTATTAAATATCTAAGTTTAAGTGTGGTTTATGGTCTAAATGGTGGTGTGTTTTAATAAATCGTACCGTTCTTGTTTTGTAACGCATAACGATAGAATATGTTTCAGCTAAATCTCCGCCAAGGAATTTCACGCCGTCTAATAATTCACCAGCAGATACACCTGTTGCTGAGAAGATTGCGTCATCACCAGATACTAAGTCATCTAACATAAGAAGTTGACGAGGATCTTCTAATCCCATTTCACGACAACGAGCTTCTTCTTCTTCGTTCATTGGAACTAAGCGAGCTTGCATTTCACCTTCAAGGCATTTTAATGCTGCTGCAGAAATAACGCCTTCTGGAGCTCCGCCTACACCTACGAATAAGTCGATACCTGTTCCAGGTAAAGCTGTAGCGATTGATGCACCAACATCTCCATCACCAAATAATTTTACGCGTGCACCTTTTGCACGAACACGGTCAATAATATCTTGATGACGTTCACGTTCTTGGATGATAACCGTTAGGTCACGAATTTTTTTATTGTTTGCTTCTGCTACAATATCAATTGTTTTTTCAATTGGATCATCTAAGCTAATTTTACCAGCTGCTTTTGGACCAACCGCGATTTTTTCCATGTACATATCCGGAGCATGAAGAAGGTTTCCTTTATCTGCGATTGCGATAACTGCCATTGCATTTGCAAGGCCTTTCGCAACGATGTTTGTACCTTCTAACGGGTCAACGGCGATATCTACTTCTGGACCGTTACCTGTTCCTAGTTCTTCACCAATATACAACATCGGTGCTTCATCAAGTTCTCCTTCACCGATTACAACTGTACCTGCCATGTTTACTGAATCGAACATATCACGCATAGCTGTAGTTGCTGCATCATCTGCTTCGTTTTTCTTTCCGCGGCCCATCCACTGTGCGGATGCTAAGGCTGCTGCTTCTGTTACACGGACAATTTCTAGTGCGAGTTCACGTTCCAAGGTTGCATTCCTCCAATTTCAAAAATCATACAAATATAACTATAACAAATAACGAGGAAAAGGTGAATTCGAAAAATTGTCGATTTTTTCAGAAGAAAGCGTTACAATTAAAATGTAAATGCTTTAATTTCCAGGTAGGTGACATTCATGTACTTCGTAGACAGAAAGAAAATAGAACAAATGCTAGTATGTTTAGAACGAGCAACAAATACATTTCAAGAGAAAAAGACATATGAAACCGAGTTTGAATTTTACGCATTAGAGCGCATGGCGCATCTTATTATCGATTGTATATTAGATGTAGGGAATGCGATGATTGATGGATTTATTATGCGCGATCCAGGAAGTTACGAAGATATTATTGATATTTTAATGGACGAGAGAGTTATAAGTGGAGAAGAGGGAGCGCATATTAAAGAAATTATTCTTCTTCGAAAAATGCTTACGCAAGATTATATTCAAATGAATCATGATGAATTATATAAGACGATTCAAAAACATATCGCCGTGGTAGAGAAATACCCAGCGAATATTCACAGTTATTTAGAAAAGGAATTAGGGCCTGTATCTGCATTTGTACCAGAATAATTGTGCTTATAAGATCCCCGGGGATTCCTTTGGGGATCTTATATTGTATATGAGAAAAGGGAGAAGGGCGAGTTATGGGGCAAGCACGTACGACGAAAGAAGAGATTGTACAATTGTTGAAGGTAAAGGGCGAGCATACTGTAGCAGAATTAGCCGAAGCTTTAGAAATTACGGAAATGGCAATTCGAAGGCATTTAAGTAATCTTGAGAAAGATGAGCTAATTTATTCAAAGATGGTAAGGCAGCATGTTGGACGACCAACATATTTGTATGGATTAAGTCAAAAGGGAGAAGATACATTCCCGAAAGAATATAAGCAGTTTGCTATTGAAATACTAGATGATTTAGCTCGAATGGGCGATGAAAAAATGCTTCGTTACGTTTTACAAGCGAGAACAAAACGAATGGAAGAGCAGTTGCAAAAGAAGATAAGTAATCAAAGTAATTTAGCGTATAAAGTACAGGAAATAGCCGCTATGCAAGAGAAAAATGGTTATATGGTTCAAGTAAAGAGAGATGGGGAACGTTCTTTCATACTTGAAAAGCAAAACTGTCCGTTAAAGGAAATAGCGGAGAAATTCCCGCAAGTGTGTGAAGATGAAAAAGATATGTACAAGCGGTTATTTGTAGATGCAAATGTGAAGACGTTAACGAACATGTGTGAAGGCGATTGTAATTGCTCGTATCAAATAAAAGAGAAAAAATGAACGTTATGGGACGCTTTAGGGTAAAGCGTTTTTTTCTTTTGAAAAAGGGGTTAATATAAGAGTGGTATGATAGGTGAGAACGTTAGCATAGAAGGAGAGAAAAATAGATGTATAAAGGCTATTTAATTGACCTAGACGGTACGATGTATCGCGGTGAAGAACAAATTGAAGAAGCAAGCGACTTCGTAAAAGCATTAGGAGAACGCGGTATTCCATATTTATTCGTTACAAATAACTCAACTCGTAAACCAGAACAAGTTGCAGAAAAACTTGTTCGTTTCGATATTCCAGCGAAAGCGGAGCAAGTATTCACAACGAGCATGGCTACAGCGAACTTTATTTATGAGCGTAAACAAGATGCAACTGTATATATGATTGGTGAAGAGGGCTTACATGATGCTCTTGTTGAAAAAGGATTTGAACTTGTGGATGAAAATCCTGATTTCGTCGTTGTTGGATTAGATCGCGACATCACATATGAAAAGTTAGCAAAAGCATGTCTTGCTGTGCGTAACGGTGCAACGTTTATTTCAACAAATGGGGATATCGCAATTCCGACCGAGCGCGGATTATTACCGGGTAACGGTTCATTAACATCAGTTGTAGCAGTATCAACAGGTGTGGATCCAATCTTTATTGGAAAACCAGAATCAATCATTATGGAACAAGCGTTAAAAGTGCTTGGCGTAGGAAAAGAAGAAGCTTTAATGGTTGGGGATAACTACGATACAGATATTTTAGCGGGGATAAATGCTGGTATGCATACCCTTATTGTCCACACTGGAGTAACAACTGTGGAGAAGTTAACAGAATATGAAGTACAACCGACGCAAGTTGTGCATAACTTGACGGAGTGGATTGAGAAGATGTAATGAAGGGCAGGTAACCGGAAGAGGTTGCCTGTTTTTTTATGCATAATTGCATATGTACTATAGGTATATAAAATGTAAAATTTACATGTAATGATATAAAAGGGAGGGAATAAGAGTGTACTGGATGTCATGCATTATGTTTGTTTTTACATTATGTGTTTTGTTCTTTGTTCTATGGAAGATATATAAAATAAATGAAATGAAAAAAAGCGCGGGAAAACTTATTGCAACATATCCTCGGGTGAAGCGACGTTGGATTGCATTACTTGGACCAGCGTACTTCATCGGGCAATGTATGTATATATATGCTCAGTACATAAGTGGTGATATTGGTACAGTTGAACAGTTTCTCGTTCAGTTAGGTATTCATGCTGTAGCAAGTTGTTTTATGACTTTAATAGCTATCCATCTTATTAAAAGTGTACAAATATATGACAAAGGTGTAATAGACGGATTAAACTTTTATTCATACGAAGAATTAAAAGGCTATAAAACATCAACATGGGAAAATCCAAAAGAAAATATATTTTTATATCGCGGGCGAGAAAAAATGAATGACAATGTAAATTTACTTATTAGACAGGAAGATATGAATGAATTAGAAAGTATACTTCAAAGATATATTCCGAAATTGATGATGAAATAAAAAACTCCGGTTGTTATAACCGGAGTTTTTTATTAAAATGCACGATTCACAACGTCTTTAACTTCTTCAAGATATTGTTTACGCACACTGTCATCCACAGAAGGAACACTTGTATAGAATGTATGCTCAAGTGTTTCAATGCCTGTAAATTCAAAAATACCAACATCCGCTGTTTTCTTCATTGCGTCAAACATACCGCCTGCTGTGTATGCTTCTTTCGTATTACCCATTGTAGATAATAACAATCCTTTTTTACCGCTTAATAACTTTTCAATGCCACTTTCACCGTAAGCATAAGCGAAGCCGTGGCTAAATACACGGTCAACGTATCCTTTTAAAATAGCAGGAAGACCAGCCCACCAAACTGGGTAAATGAATGTAATACTATCAGCCCAAGAGATATGCTCTTGTTCTTCTTTAATATCTTCTGGTGTATTTCCTTGGGAAAATGAGATGAAATCGGAAGCACCTAATACTGGATTGAAGTTTAATTCGTATAAATCACGAACGCGTACTTCATGACCTTTTCCTTCTAATTCACTTTTTACAGTTTCTAAAATTGCATGATTGAAGCTTTCTATATTCGGGTGTGCATAAACGATTACATGTTTCATTGTTCTTCCTCCTAATTGTGGATATGTGAATAGTTTTTATATATTCGTGTAACTATTATGGTTACTTTTTTTACGAGAGTCAATTTTTCTGACGTGAGAAATAAAGTGAAATTTTAATCGGTGGGGGGTGTCCATCCCGCACTGATTATTTGCTCACACTAATCGGGCACTTACTGCCGGTTAATATAAATGTTAGTATATTACAAAAAAATACAAAATAGTAGGAATTTTTCATTTCGAATAGAATATATAGATTGGTAAATAGAAAGAGAAGGGGATATAGGGATGAATATTATTGAAATTGAAAGGTTAGAAAAATCGTTTGATATTGGGGATAGTAAAGTAAAAATCTTAAAAGATATTAATCTTCAAATTCAAAAAGGAGATTTTGTTTGTATTATGGGGGCAAGTGGATCGGGTAAAACGACCTTACTTCAGCTGTTAGGTGGATTAGATATTCCATCGGTAGGTAGTATTCGAGTTGATGGTACGGAGATTTCAACATTAAAAGAAAAAGAGCTCGCTTTATTTAGAAGGCATAAAATCGGTTTTATTTTTCAGCAGTTTAATTTAATTCCAGTGTTTAATGCGGAGGAAAATGTAGGTCTGCCTTTACTATTAGATAATGTTTCGCAAAAGAAGGCAACGGTGACAGCAAATCGTTTATTAGAGCTCGTTGGATTGAAAGGAAAAGAAAAGCATTTACCAGCACAGTTATCAGGTGGGCAACAGCAAAGGGTTGCGATAGCAAGAGCTTTTGCAAATGAGCCGGCTATTATATTAGCAGATGAGCCAACAGGGGCTTTAGATTCAGAAAATAGCAAAAATATTATTGCGGCACTTCGCAATGCATGTGATGAATTAGGGCAAACAGCTGTCATTGTAACGCACGATCCGTTCGTAGCGGCCCATGCTGATAAAGTTGTTTTCTTATTAGATGGTGAAGTGATTCATGAGCATGCTGAAAGTAAAGGATGGAAATTTCGAAATATCCCGCAACAAGTTACTCAAATTCAAGAGATTATGAATCGTCACTTTAAAGTAGGAGGTAAAGGTGATGCGATGGGTAATTAAGTATGCGGTAAAATCGATGAAACAAAATTGGTTGTGAAATATGTTGATTGCTCTCGGTGCAGCTTTAGGTGTTATGTTAGCGACGATGTTATTACTAGGTAATCAATCAGTAGAGCAAAGTGTGAAGGAACAAGTAGTAAGTCGGTATGGAGATTATAATTTACAATTTGGCTATATAAAAAATGATATGTATTTAAATAATGAAAGTTTAAAAGGAATAGATGGCTTAGAAAATGCTGAAAAAATATCAAAAGCACTTATACCGTATCCTTTTCCACATTATAAAGAATTATCGGGAAAGCCATCTTATTGGGGTGTTGAGCAAGATTCTCCAGAAATGCATTCTTATAAAATATTAGAAGGACGATATCCGAAAGAAGGTGCTGAAGTAGCACTGACAAAAGGGTATACAGATCGTGAAAATATACGGGTAGGAGATACGATTAAACTGCCATTCCCGCAGCATGGTGAAAAGGCTGTGAAAGTTGTCGGTATTTTAAATCCACCGTTAATGGCGTCAATGGGGCATAGTGCTTATTTTCCAATCCATTGGCTTCAAAAAGAATTAAATTTACCAAATCAATTCAATCTCGTTCAAGTGAAAGTACAAGATGTAAATATGAAAAAAGCAATTGCTTTTGATGTACATAAAAAGATTGAAAATATAAAGGTGGACCAACGTACTTATGTAGATAAGGCATTTGAACGACTAAATGTAATGAAGCCATTAATTTTTAGTTTAGGTGGTATTGCCTTATTTGTTGTAGCCCTTTTAATAATGGGAAGTTTCTTCTTATCTGTCAGAAGTCGATTTAAGCAATGGGCATTATTACGTGCACTTGGTAGTAATCCAAATCAAATTATATTAGTCGTTTTATTAGAGGCTTTATGTATTGGGGCAATCGGATCACTAGCAGGAGTTATTCTTGGAGCAGGTACGCAAAAAATCGCCGCATCATTTATTAATAAATGGGTGAATATTGAGGGTGCAGGGAAAGAATCATTCTCGATTTCAGGCGAGATTTTACTCATTACGTTTTTACTAGGAATTGTTATGTCTATCATAGGGGCTATTATACCAGCCTTCATGGTTAGAAAGATTCCGCCAGTTCAAGCGCTTAGGCCAGGTCTTCCTAGTAATGAGAAAAAAGAAAAAAGGTGGAGTGCTTTTAGTTGTAGCATTTTAATCATTGGTACTGTTATTGGACTAGCGGGTAACGTATTAGAGCGGTATATCGGTTTTAATCCAAGTGCGATAGGTGCGCTGTTATTTGCGGTCGGTTTGTTATTTGCGATTCCGTTATTTATTCGGATGATAGCACCAGTGATTGCAAAACCACTTCAAATGATATTACGAATTGAAACGACGATTAGTAGCCGAAATGTAATTCGTTATCGGAATAAGGCAGCTGTGTCTGTTGCTATACTAGCATTTGGTTTTATGTTAGCACTTGTTGGAACAATGTATATAAACTCTATTTACGAGGGCATGAAAGATGGGTTACAAAAACATTTACCAGCTGATTTAGTAATAAGAATTCCAGTAGAGTCGCAAAGTACTGAAGTATTACCATTTAGTTGGATGGAGAAGGTTAAAAAAATTGATGGTGTAGAAGAGAGCGTAGCAAATGTTACTGACTTTACAGCGAAGCTTATAAATTATGATTTTAAAAAAGCGGATCAAGAGTGGTATGAAAATGTGAGGAAAGATGATTTTGAATATGATGTGATAGAGGTTGTGGGGAATGATATTGTTGCTTATCAAAAAGTAACAAAAGCGAAAGTGATTACAGGACGAGATTTAAATAAGCCATTACAAGATGGTGAGGGAGTCGTTACGAAGAGAACTGCTAAAACATTAGGGATTCAGTTGCATGATACGATTGAAGTACAAGGAAAAGGGAAAGAAAAACAAACGATTAAAGTCGTTTCGATTATTGAGCAAGGATTAAGGGGAAGAGGATTAGACATTTTCGTAAATGAACAATGGGCTCGTGATAAGTTTCACGTGCAAGGATATGAAGCAATTCAAGTTATGACAAATTCTAATCAATCATTTGAAGAGATTAAGAAGCAAGTAAAACAAATTACAAATAATAAAGAGAACGTAGAGGTTATTAACAGCTACGATTTATTAAAAGAACAGGAGCAGTTATTATCGCAAATGATGATGTTAATTCGCTTGTTAGTTGTAATTGTTTTCATTATTTCTGGTATAGGGTTAATGAATGCGATTGTCTCAAGTTTACATGAAAGACGTGCTGAAATTAGTATGATTCGTGCGGTAGGAGCTATTCCGAAGCAAATGAGACGGATTGTTTTATTAGAGGGAACTTTACTTGGAGCGATAGCTGGTTGTATTGGCATTTTTGGTGGGGTTTTGTTTAGTTATATTGTGTTATCAAGCTTAGATCTAACGGTTATTATCATTCCTTATAATCAAGTTTTCATATTAGCTCTAGCTAGTCTAGTGCTCGGAGCGGGAGCGGCAATGATTGCTTCATTACAATTAAGAAAGTTCAAATTAAGTGATACTTTAAAGGAATTATCGGCATAAAAGATTGCTATATCCCGCTCATACAAAGTACAAAGAAGACGAATAAAATGATAACAATACCGATACCGAAGTTAAATACGAGAGTACTATCCATATATGTAACCTCCTTGTTTGAAAGTAAAAAGCACTCTGGCTGGAGTGCTTTTTATTATCCGAATCTGTCGCAACGAACGCCGCAACATATAGAAAGGGAATAATGCGTTTAAAGAGTTATATTAATTTATGCATTTATTTTGTAAATGAGCAGGTCCTTCTCAGGTATAGAAAAAAAGACACTCTTTCGAGTGTCTTTCATGATGACAACATGTGCCAATTGCTTGAATTTGATAAGACGTTAATTTTCCGGTTAACGGTCTTTCTTAATCAAGAAGTGTAACAACAGCGATTCAAATAAATTTTAGCATTTTTTAAATGGGTGTGCGCATGCAATTATGCATATTGTAATTAGAGGGAAATTGAATGTGAAAAATGAATGAGTAAATATATATATATAGAATATTTGATGAGGAGCGAGAGGAATGGAAATACATAAATTAACAGAGGAAGAAGCGAATGAGATAAATATGTGGACGTATGAGGAACCGTACAATTTATATAGTTTTTCAGGAGAGGCTGAAGGAATAGAAGAGTTGCTAGATGGGACGTATTACGGTTGTTGTGATGAGAAGGGAGAATTTATCGGCTATTTTTGTTTTGGAGAAAATGCACAAGTTCCAGGCGGAAGAGATGCCAATTTATATGAGGGAGAAGATGTTGTAGATATCGGACTTGGAATGAAGCCGGATTTGACAGGGAAAGGGATGGGGGAAATATTTTTTCAAGCGGGAATAGCATTTGCTACTGAGGAATTGAATTCGAAAATGTTTCGACTGAGTGTAGCGACATTCAATAAGAGAGCGATTAGGCTATATAAAAACATTGGATTTCAAGTAGGACCTGTTTTTTGGAGCCGTGGAAGAGAGTTTATGCTGATGGAATATGAAAGGCCGTCAGTATGAAACTGACGGCCTAGACACGTTACTCTGAATGCTCAGCACGGTGCGCTAAACGGCTTGAAGCAGCGGCAGCGATTCCACCAACGATATCATCAAGGAATGTGTGCACCTTTCCAGTTGATTTATCATTTAAGTATTCTAAAATACCTGGTTTTAATTTATCGATATATCCAAAATTCGTGAAGCCAATTGACCCGTATACGTTAACGATTGAAAGTGCGATGACTTCATCGATTCCATATAGTCCTTCATCGCGTTTTACGATATCTTGTAACGGTTGACTTAATAGTCCTTTTTCAGCAAGGACATCAAGTTCAATGCCTGTAATAAGTGCGTTTTGTACTTCTCGTTTTGATAGTACACGCTCAACGTTATAGCGACATTCTGACATCTCTAAATTTGCATGGTATTTCTTTTGAAGAAAATGAACAAGATCAGCAATATCGTCAATTGTTACACCGCGTTCTTGTAATAGTTGTAATGCTCTTTCTTGTAGTTGATTTGAGTCTTTCATGTTTATCACCTTTTTTTCTTTTTAGTATTTGTATACGTTTCGTTGCTTTATCATGTGCATAGGAATGAAAGGCGAGCACAAGCTCATATATATAAAGAAAAACCATAGGTGGCGACTGCGATGATTCAGCATATTTATGAGCATTATCACATGCATGTTAAAGAATTAATCCCCCTTGGCCCCTATAAAAGCTTTTGGATTCGCAACAAAATTTATGTACTTGTTCCAATTGGAGAAATGGAGGAAGAAGTACTTGTAGAGATGAAAAAGCTCAGTGATTATATGAACCAGCAAGGGGATATAACTGTTGCGACTTTCGTTCCGACTATACACGGCTACCATGTAAGTGAGATAGAAGAAAAAAATTACTGCTTATTAAAAGGTATGCGTATGTTAGAGCGACATGCTACATCATTAGGAAGTGAGCTTTCTATATTCCATAAACGTGGTGCATTCTTTCCAGAAGAAGTTGAGCAATTAAGCCGCATTGGTGAATGGAAAGCATTATGGGAAAAAAGGCTCGACCAATTAGAAAGGTTTTGGCAATCGCAAGTGATGAACCATCCTTCAGACGTATTCGATCAATTGTTTATTGAATCCTTCCCGTATTACTTAGGAGTTGCAGAAAATGCAATTCAATATGTTGTCGATACAGAAATGGACGATACTCCACAAATAACTGACGCAGCAACAATTTGTCAAGAACGATTTACACCTCTATTATGGCATCAAACGAAGCGCTTAAAACTTCCTTTTGATTGGGTATATGATCACCCAAGTAGGGATATAGCAGAATGTATTCGCTATATGATGATAGAAAAAAAGAAAGATTGGGAGCAAACGGTAGTTCAATTCATTACAGATTATGAACGTAATTATTCGCTCTCTTCATTTGGTTGGCGCTTATTATTCGCAAGGCTTCTGTTCCCGCTTCACTACTTTGAAACGGTTGAACGATATTATCAAACAGGAAACGAAGAACAAAAAGGCATCTATAGAGCTCGTTTAGAAATCATTTTACATGATGTGAAGCGCACTGAGCAATTTATGAATCATTTTTACGAGTCATTTCGTTTACCAGTTGATAAGTTAGGCATTAGGAAATTAGATTGGCTATCTTAAAAGTATAAAAAAGAGGCCAATTGAGGTCTCTTTTTTATACCACAACAGATACCCGTGTCTATCTTTATATAATAAGAAGCTATGCTCCTACTTTTTGATCTGTACATATAGTTAAAATAATGTGGTGTCTTTCAATTTTTTCATTTACCTTTTTTAATAATTCTTGTTGTATTTCTTTAAATAAAAATTGATAGCTCGTATTCCATGTTGGTATAACGGGTGAAAGACTTAATAAATATTCTTTTTTCTGTTCTAATTCTTGAATTGTTACAAAAGTACTCCCTATTTTTGGCATACGTCGTCCCCCTATGTTTTTCGCTTTATATGTGTGAACGATTCACTATATATTAATTATCGCATTTTTTGAGAAGGATTTCCAATTTTGTTTTATGATGTTAATAGTGTAGGGGAGTATGTCTTGTTTGCGTACAAAAAAAGAGACCAAATTTGGTCTCTTTTCTTAGAAGTAGCTTTGAACGAGCCGCTTCTGCTTTTAGATTAAAATACTTGTTCTACTTCAATAACGCCTGGTACTTCTTCAAGTAGTGCGCGTTCGATACCAGCTTTTAGTGTGATTGTAGAACTTGGGCAGCTTCCGCATGCACCCATAAGGCGTAGTTTTACGATACCTTCTTCAATGTCTACTAATTCAACGTCTCCGCCATCGCGAAGTAAGAATGGACGTAATTTATCTAATACTTCTAGTACTTGTTCTTGCATATGTGGGTTTTCCATTTTTATCGACTCCTTTCATCAGTTTTATTATAATCAAGATAGAGGGGAAAATCTATTTTTTCTGTTCTTGTTTTATTGTCGAAATATTTTAGCATGTGTACAACGTGTTTTTTCAGTATAGGGGTATGGAATAAGTTTGTAAAATGATGTGCTTATGCAATAAGACATCTGAATATACTGTTAGAACGAGGAATGGGGGAGAAGAAATGGTTAATGTGCAAGTGTATGGGACGAAAGTGATTTGTGCGAGCTGCGTTGGAATGCCATCTTCAACAGAAACGTTTGAGTGGTTACAAGCGGCGATTGGTCGTAAATATGAAGGACAAGAAAATAAATTTCAGTTTGATTATATTGATTTTCAAGAAGAACAAGAAGATGAGGATAAAAAAGCATTCGCAGAGCGAGTAGTGGAGGAAGATTTATTTTATCCAGTCGTTCTTGTGAATGGAGAAATTGTTGGAGAAGGAAATCCTCGTTTGAAGGATGTTTACGAAGAAATCGAGAAATATTTATAAAACAGGAAGCCTTTGCGAATTTGCGAAGGCTTTTTTTAATGGAGGGATAGATGTGGAGAATGGAATAAAACATGCTTTACCAGAAGAAGTAAAGCAATTAATGGAGCAGTACATAGTAGAATTAAAAGAAATTTTTTTAGATGAAAAAATAGTGGGGGTATATATTTACGGATCCATCGCGCTAGGAGCATTTCATATAGAAACGAGCGATGTTGATTTTGTTACGGTAATAAGTGATTCCGTGAATGAAGCTGAAAAACAGCAAATTATAGAGCTACATAAAAAACTTAGGAAAAGTACGTTAGGTAAAAGAATGGACGGTATGTATATTCCGCTTGATGACTTAGGGAAATACAATCATGAAATCAATGAGTACGTGTATTGTGCAGATGGTAAGGCTGATATTGGTCATTGGGATATTAACGCGGTAACATGGTGGACATTGAAAAACCAAGGCATTACAGTTATCGGGAAAGAAGCAGAAGACCTTCCCTTTCAAATAAAGTGGAACGATGTAGTAAATACAATGAAATATAACGTAGAACATTACTGGCTTGAAAAAGCGAAGCGTCCCTATTTATTTTTCATAGAAGAATGGGTAGAATCAGCTGTCGTTACGATGGGACGCATTTTATATACGTTAGATCATAAAACAATCGTTTCAAAAGATAGAGGATTGCAATACATGTTGGAACTTTACTCTCATAAGTGGGAGCCTTTATTAAGAGAAGTAGAGCGAATACGGCATAATCCAAAGGAAAAGCGAAAGCTCTCTAGTTGGAGACGGGCTGATATGACGAAGAGGTATTTGCTTAGTGTGATTAAGGAGTGTAGGCGAAAGTGGTAGGTGAATAGTAAAAGCATCCTTTGTATGAAGGGTGCTTTTACTATTTTTATATAATGAAAAAGTACTTTACAAGAAATGAGAAGTCGAAAGACAATATTAAAAAACATATATATACGGGGGAAGAGAATGAGTAAATATAACTTTCATATAAGTAAAGAACAACTATGGAAAGGATGTATTTTAAGATCGATTGCAGATGCAATTTTTGTAGCACATGCTCCTGATTTCTCACATGAAAGTTCGTGGGATGGTTTTAACTATAGTGTGCAAGATAGTCAAGGCGGAAGAGGTACAATTACCTTTCATCCGAAGTACACAATCGTATGTCTTCAAGATGTGAATAGTGAGCGAATTGACGAGTGGATTGATGCGGCAAATTATTTTGAAGGGGCGCCTTCGGAAGTAGTAGACATTGCTAAAGAGGAAGCACTCCAATACTTACTAGAAGAGGTAGAGGGGGAAACAGTGCTTTTCATTACGACAGCATTTTGGATTGATGATAACGGTGCATATTCAATCGATTCATTTGAAGAGATGGAAGAGAACGGTGGATTCTTATTAGAAATCCCAATGCTTGATACGAAATCAGCAATTGAAAGGTTGGAAGAAGAGTATGAACTGACAGAGGAACAAATCGATCTTTTACAATTAGTGTATGAGAGAAAAATTCAAAATCCAACCGAGGAAATTACGTTGTCTAAAGAGGAGGTAGCGATGATTGGAACAAATGATAGCGAAGGGTTGGAAGTGAGTAAAGAGTCGTTTGAAGAAATGAATATTACTTGGGAGTCGTAGGGAGGATATAAAAGGGGACTAAATATGTAGAACTGTGATAAAAAACTAGTAGAAAACAAATTGTGTTTTCTACTAGTTTTTTCATATGAAGCCCACATTTGAACCTAATCGAAAATGATAGAAAAATAATACGAAATATGGGAAGTTTCATGTGAAACATTTTTTATTATAAAATATGTAAAATGTTTAACTTAGTGTATTAAATGCATCATTCATAAGTATTTTAATATATTTAAAAGTAAAATGAAATATGAAACCGATAATTGTCGGAATATATTCGATTTCCGTTCATTTTTGTGAAATATATGTACTTTTTGTTAGATTCCTTCGATTTGTGCATATACAATAAAATTATATCGAAATAAGAGAAGGATGATGTACGTGAAGGAAACTGTTTTACAAGAAACCATCTCCCAGCAAGAACTACATAAAGGTGTTCAAAAGAATACAGCATATTACGATTTTAAGTGGGGACAAGTGAACAATCCCGAGAAAGAAAATACGTGGAATTGGGTAGCATTTATCTTCCCGCACTTTTGGTTAGCTTATCGTAAAATGTATCAGTTATTTATTATACTTACGTTATTAGCGGTACCTACTTTAATTACAGCTACTTTTATTGATATACCAATGTGGATAGATTTTATAATATATGTGGGGACGATGCTGTTTACTGGATGGCAAGGGAATCGATTGTATTATAAGCATGTTATCCGTATTTTACATAAGGCAGAAGATGTGCCTGATTATAAGAAAGAGTATTATTTACAATCAAAAGGCGGCGCTCATATCGGGCTTATGATTGGTTTACAAGCAATAGTAATTGCGGTATTTGGCGTGATAAGTTTCGGTTTAGCACATTTACCGACTGAATCTAATATTAAAAACGTTGTTCGCTTAAGTCTTGAAGGAGAGGCTTTAGAGTCTATCACAGACAAACCAAATTGGAAGTACGTTAAAAAAGAAAAAGATTATGACGTAGTAGAATTTACTGGTTATGATTATGAAGAAAAGAAAAATGTGAAAATTAAATTCGCTGTATATTTAAATGATGATTACTTTGAATGGCAAGAAATTTATTTAAATAATAAAAAGTTAAGTGAAGAAGAAGCAGAAGAGTATCAAATTTACGTTGAAGAAAATATGTGGTTTTTCTAGAGAGAAACTCGTTTATTTGGAAAGGAAGAATCTTGTAAAGGTTCTTCTTTTGTTTATTGGGAGCGCCATACTAATTAAAATTTTGTAAAATACAATAAAAAATGAGAATTTGAGGTAGGCTTGTCAATAACGTGAGACTATGGCAGTATAAAGAAATGCTATACAAATTTTATTTATCGACATGTAAACATCAGAAGTGATTTTTACGTATAAATAATGAACGGAGGAAATGAATTTATGGCTACTTTACCAAATTGTCCAAAATGTAATTCAGAATATACGTATGAGGATGGCGCTCTTTTCGTATGTCCAGAATGTGCCCATGAGTGGGGCCAAGAAGCGGAAGCTGAAAATAATGATGGTGCAAAAGTTGTAAAAGATGCGAACGGAAACGTTCTTCAAGATGGCGATGCTGTTACTGTAATTAAAGATTTAAAAGTAAAAGGAACTTCTTCAGTTGTGAAGATTGGTACGAAAGTAAAGAGTATCCGTCTAGTTGAGGGAGATCACGATATTGATTGCAAAATCGACGGTTTCGGAGCTATGAAGTTAAAATCACAGTTCGTTAAGAAGGCGTAAGTAAATAAAAAGAGGAGGCGAGTAGCCTCCTCTTTTTTTATTGTCAGTTTTTGTCGGTAAATCGATATTTCTAATAGAATCGTTGATATAATTTCATTTACCTCGGCGCGTAACACTTAGTTTATGATTGTACTTCAACTTCTTTCAACTGACACCGCTTATTAAAGAACGTTTTATACCCAAGCTGTAAGAAGATAATAACAGAGAAAGCTGTACTTCCAGAAATGCCAAGTATAATCGCAATTTGATATTGGATAGCTGTAAATGGTGATACACCGGATAAAATTTGTCCTGTCATCATGCCTGGAAGACTTATAATTCCCATTCCGACCATAGAATTAATTGTTGGTAAAATAGCAGAATCGAAAGCATCCCGAATGAGCGGAGCAGCTACTTCTTTCGGTGTTGCGCCGAGCATAAGTGCACCTTCGATATGATCTCTTTGTGATTTCATACTGCTTAAAAAGGTATTTGCCCCGAGGCAAATACCTGTCATAGCGTTACCGATTAGCATGCCGGCAATAGGAACGATATACTGCGGAGCATACCAAGGATCGTGCCCGATAATGACAAAGATAAATAGTAGAAGAGGGCCAATTGATCCAGTAATCATGGAGAGGGCGGCTACTCGTTTTAATTCTTTTGACATTGGAATATTAATTCGTTTATAAATATTAAAAATTGCAAATGTAGTAATAGAAGTAATGAGAGCTATTGTATAAAACGGATTACTATTTTCAAATATGTATGTAAGAACATAGGCGACTAGTACAAGTTGAATCGTCATACGTAATGTAGCAATTGTAATTTGTTTCTCACGTGGTATTCCTTTTAATTTCACAAGCCCGATTAAAATAAGGATGAAAATATATGCAGCTGCAAGTTGCCAAATTTGTAATTCAATAACGCCCTTCAATTGATAGCACTTCCTTTCTAGTTGCACCGTTTGTTTTACTAATTTCAATAATATCGTCTGCAATTTCTTCCGGAAGTTGCTGTGAGTGTGTAATGAAGATAACTGTTTTTTTCTTTTCTCTTGCTAGTAGAGTGAATTGTTTCATAACGCGGCGTTCTGTATCACCATCTAGTGCCGAAGTTGGTTCATCTAATAAATAGACGGGCGGATCCATTAGTATAATGCGAGCGAAAGCAAGTCTTTGTTTTTCGCCACCTGATAAAGAAGAGGCGTTATCTTCTAATTTTTTATCTAGACTAACAGTCGTTAATGCGTCCCGCAGGGCATCGTCATTTGGAAATGGCTTTTCAGAAAATCGAAGTCCCATTAATAAATTATCTTTAATTGTTCCATCAAAAATAGGCGGAGTTTGTCCGAGCATGACAACTTCACGGCGTAATTGAATGGGAGGATAATCTAAAATAGATTTTCCGTTATATTCAATTGTGCCAGATGTTGGCGATTGTAAATCGTTTAACATACGAAGTAATGTGCTTTTTCCGCTACCACTTTCACCGATAATACAAGTTATTTTTTCTTGTTGAATTTGTAAGTAAGGAATGTGTAGAATATCTTTATATTTGATGTCTTTTAATATAAACATAAATTGCTCCTTTCTAAATAGACGTGAAAAGGCTGACTACATAGTAGACAGCCCTTAAAGTATTAACCCTTATGATATTTGTACATCCAAAGAAGACCGGATTTTAATAATCTCGGTACACGCCCCATTAATGGTTGGTTTGCTAGTAAACCAAATCCGTGTTTTTTACCGAGAGAACCGAGGACACCTTTTAATTTAATAACAGGAAGTTCATCAGGAAGTGGTTCGTTATTCCAACGTTTTAATAATATTTGGACAATTTGTTCTCCTTGACCTTCAGCAAGTTGAGCAGATGGTGCGTGTGGAAGTGCTGCACAATCTCCTACAACATAAACGTGCTCATTATTTGGAATATTGTGATATTTAGTTAAAACAACCCGTCCGCTACCATCTTGTTCAACTGGAAGGTTTCGAACAACTTCATTTGCTTGAATACCAGCTGTCCATACGATTGCATCACATTCAAGTGGTTCATCATGGTTGTATACAATGTTTGGTTCCACTTTTGTAATGTTAGAGTTTCGTATAATGGTAACTTTATGTTTTACAAACCATTCTTCTACGTATCTACTTAATTTCTCTGGATACGGGAATAAAATTCTATCTTTTCGATCAAATAAATAGATTTTTAAATCTGAACGGCTCTCACGAAGTTCACTTGCCACTTCAACGCCGCTTAAACCAGCCCCAACGACAGCTACTGTTGCATTTGGTTCTAAGCTATTTAATTGTTCATATGTCTTACGTGTTTGTTCAATTGATTGTAGGCTATGTGTATATTCCTTCGCCCCAGGAACGTTGTGATATTTATCTTCGCACCCAAGTCCGATAATTAAATCATCATATGGGATTGCTTCGCCGCCATCGAGATGAACAGCCTTTTCTTCGAGATCAATATTTGTTATTGTGCCGTATTGAATATTGAGGCGTGGGTGTTCAGGAAACGGTATACGAATATGCGTTTCTGAAATTGTACCCGCAACTAATGCATAATATTCAGTTTTGAAGCAATGATATGGTACTTTGTCGATTAATGTCACTTGTACATCATTTGGAAGTTGATTGCTTGGAAGTAGCCGCTGCAGAATTCTCATTCCACCGTAGCCCCCACCCAGTATTACGAGGTGTTTCATGATGGATTACCCCTTTTCTGTTGAAATATCCCCTAATCATACAATTTTATATTAATAAAATATTTTGACTTTACACAATCAAATTATATCGAATTTGTGAACAAATAACAATGCATGAATGAATACTCTGTTGTACAATAAGAAGAAAAGTAAAGTAAACTGTTTTCATTTTCTAGTTACTATTTACTATTTCATTATGAGTAGTATGTTATATAAGGAAGACTATCTATTGTGAAGTGAAATAGTGAAGTAACTAGATAGTTTAGAATATATAACGAAAACAACAAGAAACAGCTTAGTTTTCTTCTTATAAATAAAGTGGAATGGTAACAAAGGGTTACTTATCCGTTTCGCAAATTAGGTATGCACTTCATGCCTGCTAAAGTAAATGGTAATTTGTTTAGAGATACAGGGGGGAGAGTTTTGATTAAACCATTAATCGAATTTTGTGTAGGTAACCTTGCAAGCGGTTCGCAAGCGGCTTTAGAAAAATTAGAAAAAGATCCTAATTTAGATGTCATGGAATATGGGTGTTTAGGGTATTGTGGCATTTGTTTTGAAGGTCCATTTGCACTTGTAAATGGTGAAGTTGTACAAGGTGCAACAGTAGAAGAACTTGTAAATAATATATATGATTATATGGATGAAAATCCGATGTTTTAAAGCGTTGCAAACAGGCAACGTTTTTCTTTTTTCATTTATTAGGAGTGTTTATTTCGAAAAAAAAGGCCCTTTTAGAAGGGCTTTTTTCTTACGCGATTTGTGTAAGAACGGCTTATTGCCAAAATACTGTCAAATATGAGAAAGGGGGGACATTCGTATTGTGTTCTAAAAGCATGCATTTTATACTTGAAATAATAAATTATTTTTGGAGTGAATAAAAATGAGCCAATTTTCTTTTACAAAAATGCATGGTCTTGGAAATAGTTATATATATGTAAATATGTTTGAGGAACAAATTAGAGAAGAAGATTTAGCACTTGTAGCGGAGAAGGTTTCAAATATTAATACTGGTATTGGTGCAGATGGAATGATTTTAATTTGTCCTTCTGACGTGGCACCGGTAAAAATGCGCATGTTTAATAACGATGGTTCAGAAGGAAAGAGCTGTGGAAATGGTTTACGCTGCGTAGCGAAATATGCGTATGAGCATAAACTAGTAGAAGGTAAAGTTTTCACAATTGAAACGTTAGCTGGTATTGTTACGGCAGAAGTAACGGTAGAAGATGACAAAGTTACATTAGCGAAAATCGACATGGGGGCACCTCGTTTAACACGTGAAGAGATACCGATGCTTGGTGAAGGAGAAACACCATTTATTCGTGAAAACTTCTTATACAATAATCACCGTTATGCATTTACAGCTGTTTCAATGGGGAATCCGCACGCGGTTATTTTTGTTGATGATGTAGAAAAAGCGCCTCTTACAACGTTAGGACCGGTTCTTGAGACGCATGAAATGTTCCCAGAGCGAGTGAATGTTGAATTTATCGAGATTTTGAATGATGAAGAGATGAATTTCCGCGTTTGGGAACGTGGATCTGGTGTAACACAAGCTTGCGGGACAGGAGCATGCGCAGCTGTCGTTGCGGCAATTTTAAATGGAAAAATGGAACACGATAAAGAAATTACAGTTCACTTAGCAGGCGGCGATTTAATGATCGCATGGACAGAAGAAGGAAATGTATTAATGAAAGGACCTGCGGAAATAATTTGCCGCGGAGTGTATGAGTACAAGATAGAAGCGTAAAGATGTATAATAGAATGAGAACAGAAAGGATGGTGTATTTCATGATTGAAGTAACAGAACAAGCAGCTTTTCAAATTAAAGATATGTTAAAAGATGCTGAAGATGGAGAGAAGTACGTGCGCCTTGCTGTACATGGCGGCGGATGTAGTGGTCTTTCTTACGGCTTAGGATTTGAAGTAGAACCAAAGGAAGACGACACAGTTCTTGAGTTTTTCGGTGTTGAATTTGTTATCGATAAAGAAAGTGCTCCGATTGTTAAAGGAGTGAAAGTTGACTATAAGCAATCTATGCTTGGCGGCGGATTCACAATTGATAATCCAAACGCAATTGCATCATGTGGATGCGGATCATCTTTCCGTACATCGTCGAATGCTGGTAAGCCGGAAGAGTGCTAAGTTTTTTCATTCCGTTATGCTAAATGGAAATTGAATGGGTAGGTTGCATATAAAGACCTTCTTAGCGATGAAATCAAATCGTTAGAAGGTCTTTTCTTTTGCCTTTAAAAAGAAAAAGAGCAGGACAAAGATAGTGAATATATGCAAGAAGAAGGCTAAAGAGGATACATGAAGGGGAAGGCCAATTTCTAGAGTGAAGAAATAATTATATTTGAACGGTTGTACATACGGATTTTTACTATCTTACAAAAGTGTAATGTTCATGTCATGTTTTTGAATTTCTTCTTTAAAGCTTAGGCTTTAAGATAACAATATAAGAAAAACACATGAGGTGAAGGAAATGAAAAGATATATTGCACTTTTTAGTATTTTAGTTGTATTCGCAAGTTTGTTAGTTGGCTGTGATTTAAACCGTATGGGTAAAGATGAGTACTACGTTCAAATTACTACTGATGGAATCGAAAAGAATGAAAAAGCTGATAATGGTCAGCCGTACAAATCATTCGAGTATAAGTTACCTGCATTTGATAAGGATGGTAAAGAAAAAGAAATGGAATTTACCGCTGCGAAAAACCTTCGTAAAGAAGCATTCTTACGCGTATTCCACTCAGATAAAAAAGGTGTAACAGCTTGGGAAGAAGTGAAGAAGGACGAACTTCCTGCGAAAGTGAAAGAAAAATTAGGTGTGAAATAAGACAGATGGAAAAGGAATTGACGAACAGGGTCAATTCCTTTTTTCGTTCTCAAAATCCTCTTCTGAAATGACTATAAATCCATGTCTTTTAAATAAAGCCGTTGTGACCCCGTAACCGATTTGTTTATTGCCATTAAATTCTCCTGTGTAAATAGTAGAACTGCCACAAGATGGACTGCGTTCTTTTAAAATAATATATTCTGGGTTTAAACCTTTTATTTGTTCTAATGCTTTATAAGCACCAAGCACGAAAGCCTCCGTGACATCTTGGCCTTCTTTCGTTATCACTTTTGCTGTCCCGTCTAAAACGTCATCACCATTACCACCAATAATTTCAGCCGAAGGACGAGGTGTAGGTAAACCGCCCAATACTTCGGGGCAAACGAGGGTGGTGTCTTCCCTTTGTAATAACTCTTCTATTTTTGAAACGAGATTATCGTTGCCGTCATAACGACAAGCAATGCCACCTAAACAAGCGCTAATTACAATCATATTTTCATCTCCAATAAAAAATATTAAATATCCCGCCAATTTCTCTTCCTGACTCTTACCTATAAATGAGGTGATAAAAATGGGAAGCTTATATAATTTAATGAAACCATATAGTGAATTTCGAAGTAAAGAAGAGTTTAATGTATATCAAAAACAAGTTTTGAAGTGCTATCGATTTCAATTGAATAAAACGGATTCTATCATTATTCATTTTTTAGGAAAGTATGCGGTGAATGAGAAACAAAAAACAGTGGGGGTTGCTTGTCCGTTAATGGAGACAATTGCTACAAATGTTGGAAAGAGTATTCGTACGGTACGCCGCTCGATTGCGAAGTTAGAGGAGCTTGGAATTATAAAGCGTGTTGCGACAAAAGAAAGATATAAGCGCGGCGGATATAGTGCAAACTTATATGTATTTCTTAAATCTGCGATTGACCGCATGGATGACCGTATGAAGATGTCCGCATGTGAAAGTGATGATCGTGCAGATGGCTGTAGTGGAAATGAGCAAAAAAATGAGGGGGAAACAATTCTTTCTAAAAACATTCCACAAATAAAAGAGAAAAGAAAAGTAACGTACGAGCTTGATGAAACGTATTGTCGTCACGATATACCGAAGCCTTTTATATACGCGCTCATACCGATGACGAGTAATCCGAAGAAGATTAATATATTTTGGAGTAAGGTGGAACTTGCTTATAAAAAGAGCGGATTACTAGAACAAGGTGCTGTATTAGAGGGAATATTAGCTGATGAAGAAGTGCGTGGAAATTTAATTTGGAGGGTGAAAAGTGTTGTGAGAGCGTATAAGTACGGAGAAATTCGTAAAGATGTTGGAGCACTGTTGTATAGTACGATGCGAGATTTATTTTTAGAAATTGGATTAGAGTGGGGAGCGGCATTAAGGAGAAGTAAGGGAATACCGTTATTTGATCCGTTTAAAAAAGAGCCATGCGTATAATACATGACTCCAAGTATTTAATCGAACTTTCTTACAACTGGAACACGAATCGCTACAAATAGTACGAAGACGATAACCGCGATTGCACCGCTTTTCATAACCGTTACAATTGGAATGCCGATCCCAAGTGCAAGCGATGTAAATGCGTAAGAGAGCGGAATGAATCCCATCGATGAAAGCATGAGTAAACTCATAACGCGTCCCATCATCTCTTCTTTTACTGTTGATTGAATCATTGCCATAAGTGGAACGATAGCCATCGCAATTGTAATACCGTAAAACATTCCGGCTAATAACGCTTGCCAAAGTACAGTGCTAAAGTTGATGGATAAGAAGAATACACCAGACAGTAGCATCATGATAATACAAAATAGACCACGTCTGCGGTTAATGTTTTTTAACCCGACAATGATAGCACCTATGGCCATTCCACCGCCGACAGATGCTTCTAAGTAACTAAATTGAAGTGAATCACCGTGCAGAACGTTTTTAACAAAAAGAGGGAAACCGACTTGCATCGGACCGATTAAAAATAAGTTTAGAAAGGCGCTACAAATCAGGAAAGTTGAAAGGAATGGTGATTCCTTTACGTATAAGATTCCTTCTTTAATAGAAGTGAACATGCCTTTGTCTGTTTCATTTTTTTCGGGTACGGTAAATTGTATTTTTTGAACGAGTATTGCAGCGATAATGAGTAGCAGGATTGTAATTGAAAAAATCGTTTCATAGTTCGTAAATTTAATGAGAATACCGCCAAGTACAGGTCCTAAAATGACAGATGCTTGGTTTGTCATTTGAGTAAGTGAATTTGCTTGTGTTAAACGGCTTTTTTCTACGAGTTCAGGCAGAATAGATCCATCTGCTGACCAGAAGAAAGCGTCAGCAAGTCCGAAGAACAAAGCGAACAAAGCAAATGTATATAGTGTTACATCACCGACGATGAACCAGGTGAGAATGGTTGCGACAAGAATAGCGCGAATAATATTAGAGTAAAACATAATATTTTTTTTCGGGAATTTATCAGCTAATGCTCCGCCGATAATCATAAAGATGAGCCTTGGAACACTAAGAGCCACGAAAACAATACCGAGTGAAGCCTCAAGGTTTAATGTTTTTGCTATGTACCATGTTTGTGAAAAAGTAAAAAAGGCTAAAGCAAAACTTGAAAAGAGAGTAGCTGCCCAAAGAAAAAGGAAGTTCGTATTTTTTAATAACGGTTTTCCGCTTCCTTCTAAAGCAGATTTATTTTGTTGTAGTTCCTCCATAGTGCTTCCTTTCTATGTACCGATTTTAGACTGAAAAACCTATTAACAATCGTTTTATCCCGCGTTAACGGGCAGTAAAACTCCCACCTCAAAATTTGGCTCGAGCAAAGAAGTTAGGTGGGAGACCAACTGCCCGTAAACGCCCGATTGGTGAGGGCTAATACTCAGTGGGGGATGAACAAAACCCCCACTGAGTATAGTTTCACTTTATACAGTTTCTAATAGTTCTATACTGCACTTTCTCATTGTAGACAATAATAATGAATTTGCACAGTGGCTATTTCACGACAAAAAAAGAAGATACCAAGGGCATCTTCTTTTTTATGTTTTAGGCTAATGCAATATAAATATCCACTTGTACGTTATTTGGATCTACTGCATTTTCGTCATAAAGCTCAAAATCTGTTGTAAAAGCACGCTTGTTTTCTTTCGACCATTGCCAAATATATTCCCAAGTTTCACAAATGACTTCAGAAACAGGACCTTTTCTCGTTGTAAATACCGCATACGTTGCGGCAGGTAATGTTAAAGTTGTCATATTTTCAGGAACATCTTCTAATGAAGAAACAGGCATGCCGATAGTAAATTGATATGTACCAGTTTCATCCGATTCGTAGTTTGAGTAGAAAGCGAATGTTTCTTTTGTTTGTTGATTTGGAATTTGGTGCATAATTTGTTCTTGGAAGTAGCGATTCCAAAGCATTGGAATCCTTCCTTCAGTCGATGCTTCTTTTTCGTTTGTAGTTGTAATAGAAACACCGATTGCTTGGAAAGCTCCTTTTTTTACGATAATAGGTTCTTTCATTAATAAAACCTCCCTTTATTAAAAGAAACGTACGTTCTGTTTTTATTGTAACATATTTTGGAAGTAAGTAGTGTTTTTTATCAAATTGGAATGTATTTTAGTTAGGAAAAGAAGAGGGTATGAAAAGAACTCCTCTCATCTAAAAGGAGTTCTTTTTATTTCTATATTAAAACATACTTGAGCTATGCATTGGTTGAAGTTTTGCGTTTGGATCGAAGTAAGCTTTTGCATTGTTTACTGCTGTCGGTGCTTCACCAAAGCCACAAGCAATGAGTTTTACTTTTCCTTCATATGTACAAATGTCACCAGCAGCGTAAATGCCAGGAATATTTGTTTCCATTTTTGAGTTCACGAGGATGCTGTTCTTTTGAATATCTAAGCCCCAGTTTTTAATTGGACCAAGCGAAGAAACGAAGCCGTAGTTTACGATTACGTCATCAACATCAAGGATAACTTTTTCTTCTGTTTTTACGTGCTGAAGAACAACTTGTTCAATCGTGTCATCACCGATGAGTTCAACTGGAACATACGGTGTGCTTACTTCTGCACGGGAATTCATTAAGCTTTCTACGCTATGTTCATGTGCACGGAATTTATCACGGCGATGAACAATTGTAACTTTGTCCGCAATCGGTTCTAACATCATTGTCCAGTCTACTGCTGAGTCACCGCCGCCAAATACTACGACGCGTTTTCCAGCAAATTTATTCATATCATCAACGAAATAATGTAAGTTTTTCTTTTCGTATTTTGCTGTGCCTTCTAATTCTAAGCGGCGTGGTTGGAAAGCACCATTGCCAGCAGTAATAATGACAGATTTAGAGTAGTGAGTTTGTTTATTTGTAACAAGTTTAAATATACCGTCAGCTTGTTTTTCAAGCGTATCAACAGCTTCTTCTAAGCAAACAGTTGGATCGAACTTTTTCATTTGTTCTTTTAGGTTATCAACTAACTCTTGTGCGCGCACTTTTGGGAACCCAGCTACATCATAAATATATTTTTCGGGATATAATGCGGATAATTGCCCTCCAAGTTGAGGTAAGCTTTCAATAATTTTTACACTTGCTTGTCTCATTCCGCCATAAAATGCGGTGAATAGTCCTGTTGGGCCACCACCAATAATCGTTATGTCGTAAACTTTTTGATTTTCTGTCATTTTCATTCCCCCTATAGATGATGGAATTTTAATATTGATTTCATATATTGTTCATATGTACATGAAAATCCTGCAAATGATGACACATTCAAATAAATGATAGCATATTTCAGTTAATAATACTTCTGAAAACGACTGAATAATAAGTAAGTTTACGCATAGATGTTTTAGAATCGTATAAAATATAGCGAAAGGAAAATACATGAAAAAAAGGCTGAAAAACCCTTGAAAACGCTATGTTATTTTAAAATATTGATAATTCTCTAGGTGCTTGAATTATGGAATGAAACCGACTAATATAGGGAAGTATTATGTTAAATTTCTATGACAAATTTCGTACGATTTCTTGACTGCGTTTTGTTATGATATAGAATGTGATAAATTCCACATTCTTGACAAATAGAGTTTTTAGTACTTGGTATTATTTTTTATTACTATTATATAAAGAAAAGGGTTGTGATTTAGTGAAGACTCCAAAAATCGTAGTTTTAGGTGCAGGTTATGGCGGGATGATTACGACTGTTCGTCTGCAAAAAACATTATCTGTAAGTGAAGCTGAAATTACGTTAGTAAACAACAATAGCTATCACTACCAAGCAACTTGGTTACATGAGAGTGCAGCTGGTACATTACAAGATGATAAAATCTGTCTAGATATTCAAGACGTTATCGATACAAATAAAGTGAACTTTGTACAAGATACAGTAGTAGAGATTAAAGCTGCTGAAAAACGTATTATCTTAAAAAATGGTGAATTAGAGTATGATTACTTAGTAATTGGTCTTGGTTTCGAATCAGAAACGTTCGGAATTAAAGGATTAAAAGAGCATGCATTCTCAATCACTAACATTAATGCAACTCGTCAAATTCGTGAGCATATGGAAGAAAAGTTTGCTCAATATGCGACTGAAAAACGTGATGAGTTAGTAACAATCGTTGTTGGTGGTGCTGGATTTACTGGTATCGAGTACGTAGGTGAGCTTGCAAACCGTATTCCTGAACTTTGCAAAGAGTACGATGTTCCACGTGAAAAAGCACGTATCATCTGTGTAGAAGCTGCTCCAACAGCACTTCCTGGTTTCGATCCAGCATTAGTAGAGTACGCTGTAAAACAACTTGAGAAAAAAGGTGTAGAATTCCGCATCGGTACAGCAATTAAGGAAGCAACTGAGGAAGGTATTATCGTTGCAAACGGTGATGATGCTGAACTTCTTAAATCTGAAACTGTAGTTTGGGCTGCAGGTGTTCGTGGTAACGGTATTGTGGAAGAGTCTGGATTTGAAGCAATGCGCGGACGTATTAAAGTGGATGAGTACATGCACGCTCCGGGTCATGAAGATGTATTCATGGTTGGTGACGCAGCATTAATCATCAATGAGGAGATTAACCGTCCATACCCACCAACAGCACAGATTGCAATTCAAGAAGGTTATAACATTGCACACAATTTAACTGTGTTAGTTCGCGGCAAAGGCGAAATGAAAAAGTTCGCATTTGATAATAAAGGATCTGTATGTTCATTAGGTCATGACGATGCAATGGGCGTTGTTATGGGTAAAAAGTTAACAGGTTGGAAAGCTTCATTCATGAAGAAAGTAATCGACAACCGTTACTTATTCTTACTAGGCGGACCTTTATTAGTTCTAAAAAAAGGTAAATTGAAGTTCTTTTAATATATAGTAGAAAAAGCAGAAACGGCTATGAGCTGTTTCTGCTTTTTTCGTATTGAAAATATAGTATAATATATAAAAAAGAAAGAATATTCTGTCCGTTCGATGGAGGAGGTTATATCATGGGGAAGCGAGGGAAAGTGTGGTTAGCTGTCAGTGGCTTAGTAGCTACAGAAGATGGGAGATGGCTATTCGTTAAGAAAAAATACGGTGGATTGAAAGGGCAATGGTCTTTACCAGCTGGTTTTGTTAATGAAGGCGAGACTGTTGATGAAGCTGTGAAACGTGAAATTTTGGAAGAGACAGGCATTGTTGCTCATGTAAAGGGGATTATTGGTATTCGCTCAGGTGTTATTCATAATGAAATTAGTGATAATATGATTATTTTTCTTCTAGAGCCAGAGGGAGAAGACATTATCGTACAGGAGAAAGAATTGTCGGAAGTAGCTTTTTTACATCCAGAAAATATTGCAGATGATCAAAATACTTCTGTACTCATCAAATATTTATTAGAAGGAAGAGCAGAGTCGCATTTTGAAATGGACAAAACATTAAATCCAGGAGAGCAATTTGGTTATACGGCTTATCATGTGTTTACGGCGTATGCGAAGGAGAGGGAGAAGAAGTGAGTATACCGGTACTACTTATTTCAATGATGTTGTTCTTTATTTTATTTTTTGGAATTGGATTTTTACTCAACATGATTTTGCGAGCTACGTGGGTAATGGTTATTGTGTATCCGATTATTTGTATGCTTATTATTAATAAAGCGAGTGTATGGGACTATTTTTCAAAGCCAAAAGAAACATTTTTTTCATTTGGGACGAGTGTATCGCATTTAGGACACGCAGATGTGTTTATTCTATCTACTGGATTAGTAGGTGCTGCTTTAGCAGGAATCATAATTAAGAAACTTCGGAAAAGTGGATATCAAATGTTTTAATCTCCAATCAATTTGGAGATTATTTTTTTGCATATTCCTTCATCGTATAGGGAATGATTAACGATGAAGGAGTGTGGAATATAAAAATGTTAAAACGATATTGTATTCGCATTATGATGACTTGTTTACTTGCATTCGCATTATGCGTAACATGGCAGGCTTTCACAGGAGTTTCTTTATTAGAGATTATAAAATCATATGAAGGAACAAGTGTAAAAGAAGTACATGCAGCAGAAATTGAGAAAAAAGTTGCTCCGAGTAAAGAAGTGATAAATGCTTTAGAACAGGCAAATGACTGGTCTAAATATCGTGTTATAGAAATGACTGCAACTGGTTATACATCAGGTATAGAGTCAACTGGAAAGAGGCCGGGGCATCCAGAGTATGGCATTACATATTCAGGTGTTAAAGCAAAAAGGGATTTATATTCCACAATCGCTGCTGACTTGCGCGTATTCCCGCTTGGGACAATTCTATTCGTGCCAGGTTACGGATATGGTGTTGTAGCTGATAAGGGCGGTGCTATAAAAGGAAATCGTCTCGATTTATATTATGATACGGTGAAAGATGTTTATAGCCAATGGGGTAAGAAAAAAGTAAATGTGTATATAGTGAAAATAGGAAATGGTAAGTTTTCGGAAGAAGAGTTAACGATGTTAAATCAAGACGAAACGATGCAAGTGTTTCGTGGACAATATTTAAAACAAAGATAGTCTAGTGGTAATAACGCTAGACTTTTTTCTTGTCTTATTTCACCATAGGAGATAGCATCTTTATCCCGCTATTTGCCGGGCAGTAAAACTCCCCCCCTCAAAATTCAGCTGGAGCAAAGAAGTTAGGTGGGAGTCGGGCTCCCCGTAAACGCCCGATTGGTGAAGGCTAATAATCAGTGGGGGATGAACAAAACCCCCCACTGATTAAAGTTTCACTTTATATGAAATAACAGAATTTAGAATTGTCGCATTTTATCGAAAATAAAGTTATAATGGACGTAGAGAAATTTAGGGGGTCTGAACATGTTTCAAGTACAAAAAGAATTAGCAAGTCATGAAGCGGTAATTGTTGCCTTATTTGAAGAAGATAAAACGAGTAGCTTTGTACAAGAACTGGATAAAGCGTTTGAAGGACAATTACAAGTTTTATTAGAAGAAAAAGAACTTTCAACTAAGAAGAAGGCCATTTCAAAAGTACATAGCTTAGGAAAAACAAGTGTTAAACGTTATTATTTTGTTGGTTTAGGTAAGAAAGAGTCATATACAACAGAAACGTTACGTGCAGCTCTTAGTAAAGCTTTTAAATCGTTACAATCAGCAAAAGTAAAAGACGCAGCAATCTTACTTGATTCTTTCGTAACAGAGAAATTAGATGCGATTGATGTAGCTCATATTGCAACGGAAGTATATTGCCTTGGTACATACGGATTGCAAACATATAAAACGGATGAAAAAGAAAGAGTAGAGTTAGAAAAACTGATTGCTATTACAGCAGAAGATGCACAAGAAATTGAAGCAGCATTAACGGTAGGATACGTACATGGACGTGCAACGAATTCAGCTCGTACGCTTGTAAATATGCCGCCAAATGTATTAACAGCGACAAAGCTTGCTGAGTATGCAGTTGAATTAGCGGAAAAATACGATATGGATTATAAGGTTCTTGAGAAAGAAGAGATGGAAGAGCTTGGTATGGGTGCATTACTTGCAGTAAACCAAGGATCTACTGAACCGCCAAAAATGATCGCTCTTATTTATAAAGGAAAAGAAGAGTGGAAAGATGTAATTGGATTTGTTGGAAAAGGGATTACATATGATACTGGCGGCTATTCTTTAAAACCACGTGAAGGCATGGTTGGTATGAAAGGTGATATGGGCGGCGCTGCAGCTGTTCTTGGCGCGATGGAGATCATCGGTGAACTTCGCCCAGAGCAAAATGTAATTGCTGTTATTCCATCAACTGACAACGTTGTAAGTGGTACAGCATTTAAGCCAGATGACGTTATTACATCTATGAGCGGAAAAACAATTGAAGTATTAAATACAGATGCAGAAGGTCGCCTAGCGTTAGCTGACGGTATTACGTATGCGAAGAAACTTGGTGCAAATTACTTAGTTGATGTTGCAACATTAACAGGCGGTGTAATTGTTGCACTTGGAAATCATACAACAGGCGCGATGACAAATAATGAAGAATTGTTTGAACAAGTGTTAGAGGCTTCTATGGAAACGGATGAGCCAATTTGGCAATTGCCGATTTTTGAACGTGATAAAGAACGTGTCAAAAACAGTAAATTTGCTGATTTAAATAACTCACCAGGCCGTGAAGGACATGCGGTTATGGCTGGGACATTCCTTGGTGAATTTGCAGAAGAAACACCATGGGTACACTTAGACATCGCTGGAACATCTGAAACAACAGGTGCACATGATTTAGGACCATCTGGAGCAACAGGTGCAATGGTGCGTACACTTGCAACACTTGTTGAGCGTTTCGGAGAAGAATAAAGAATGAAAAAAAAACTGTCTGGAAAGGTCATTACATACTGAACCTTTCCGGAACAGCTTTTTTTATTTTATAGGTATTCTATAAAGAAATCGTATATAACGTCCCGCTTAAAGCGAATGAAGTACGCCCTGTTTCCTCAGAGACAACTAATATAAGTGCATCGCTTTTTTCTGATAAGCCAATTGCAGCTCTGTGACGTGTTCCTAGCTCAGGATCAACTTCTGTGCTTTTCGTCAACGGAAGAATATTAGCAGCTGAGACAATATGATTATTTTTAACGAGAACGGCGCCGTCATGAAGAGGGTTACCTGGGTAAAAAATTGATTCGAGTAATGGTGCGGTTAAATGAGCGTTTAATGTTGTTCCAGTTTGAATACAAGATTCAAGCGTCTCGTTTCGTTCCACAACGATAAGAGCACCGTGTTTTCGAGCGCTTAAATGTTGGACAGCTGTAGTGATGAAATGTGAACTTTCCGTATAAGGTGATAAATATGCTTGAATATAATATGTAGCTGCTAACGTCTGTACATTTGTTAACATATGATGAATATCTTCCATTTTACATAAAATACATTCATCTTCTTTATCGATTGCATGCTTCATGTTTGATAATTCTTTTTCAGCAATTTCAATCATCTGCTTTGTTTTTATTTTGAGCTCTTCTGACAAGCCCCATTCTTGCATAATCCTCATTCCCTTTGGTGGAGTATTTAACCATAGTGTATACAAATATTTATAGTAAAATCCTGTTAGATTTTTAAAAATATTGAGATGCAGGTTGTTTTTTTCATATAATGAAGGTACGACAGGTGAGAGGAGATGGAAGTATGAATTGGAAACAAGAATTTAGTCGCTGGCTTTCATATGCAGAATTAGACGCAGAATTAAAAGAACAGCTAGAAAACATGAAGCAAGATGAGAAGAAAATCGAGGATAGCTTTTATAAAAATCTAGAGTTCGGCACAGGTGGTATGCGTGGTGAACTTGGTGCTGGTACGAACCGTTTAAATGTATATACAGTTCGTAAAGCAACAAAAGGATTAGCTAGGTTTATTGAAAAATTAGGTGAAGAAGCGAAAAAACGAGGTGTTGTTGTCGCGTATGATTCTCGTCATAAATCACCTGAATTCGCAATGGAAGTAGCTGCTACTCTTGGTGCACAGGGTATTACAACATACGTATTTGAAAGCTTACGTCCAACGCCAGTGCTTTCTTTCGCAGTTCGTCATTTACATACAGTAAGTGGAATCGTTCTTACGGCAAGCCATAATCCGCCCGAATATAACGGTTATAAAGTATATGGTGAAGATGGTGGGCAGTTGCCTCCAAAAGAAGCTGATGAGTTAATTAGCTACGTAAATGCAGTAGAAAATGAATTAACAGTTGAAGTTGCTGATGTTGAGCAATTAAAAGCTGACGGTTTATTACATATAATTGGACAAGAAGTAGATGATGCATATGCGGCAGAATTGAACAATGTCATTATTAATAAAGAGATGGTGAAAGAAGTAGGAAAAGATTTAAAAATCGTCTTTACACCATTACATGGAACATCAAATATTTCGGTACGCCGTGGTTTAGAAGAAGTTGGATTTGCAGATGTAACAGTTGTAAAAGAGCAAGAGTTACCAGATCCAAACTTCTCTACAGTAAAATCACCAAATCCAGAAGAGCATGCAGCGTTTAAGTATGCAATTCGCGACGGTGAAAAAGTAGGCGCTGATGTGTTAATCGCAACAGATCCTGATGCAGACCGTCTAGGTGTAGCAGTTCGCAATCATGATGGTGAGTTCCAAGTGTTAACTGGTAACCAAACAGGTGCGTTAATGCTTGATTACTTATTATCACAAAAGAAGGAAAACGGAACGCTTCCAGAAAACGGTGTTGTTTTAAAAACAATCGTAACGTCTGAAATTGGCCGTACAATCGCAAAAGCATACGGTTTAGATACAGTTGATACGTTAACTGGATTTAAATTTATCGGTGAAAAAATTAGACAGTATGAAGAAAGCGGACAATATGAATTCCAATTCGGTTATGAGGAAAGCTATGGGTATTTAATCCGTCCATTCTGCCGTGATAAAGATGCGGTTCAATCTGTCCTATTTGCATGTGAAGTAGCTGCGTACTACAAATCACAAGGTAAAACGTTATACGATGGTTTGTTAGAAGTATTTAAGAAGTATGGGTTCTTCCGTGAGGACCTTGTATCGTTAACGTTAAAAGGAAAAGATGGTGCCGAACAGATTCAAAAGATGATGGCAACATTCCGTGCGAATCCTCCGAAAGAAGTAGCTGGTTTAACAGTCGTTGCAGTTGAGGATTATAAGGAAAGCATCATTACAACGTTACAAGATGGAAATAAGGAAGAGATTCACTTACCGAAATCAAATGTGTTAAAATATCAATTAGCAGATGGTTCTTGGTTCTGCTTACGTCCATCTGGAACAGAGCCGAAAATTAAATTCTACTTTGGTGTACAAGATGATTCCTTACAAAATAGTGAACAAAAGTTACTTACTATTAAAGAAGATATTATGAATCGTTTATAATAGAATAGAGTGCTACTGATAGGAAAAGGGGAGAACGGAGAACGGCCTCCTCTTTTCTTGTAGTTTTGTTTGATGTAGAGGATTATTACGAGCGAGTGTTATAAATTTGCACTTTACTAAGAGAATTAGAATGAAAAGCGAGGGTATTTGTCATGAAAAAAGTGAGAAAAGCAATTATTCCGGCAGCGGGATTAGGAACACGCTTTTTACCAGCAACGAAAGCAATGCCAAAAGAAATGCTTCCAATTGTAGATAAACCAACAATTCAATACATCGTAGAAGAAGCAGTAAAATCAGGCATCGAAGATATTATTATCGTTACTGGTAAAGGAAAGCGCTCTATCGAAGATCATTTTGATAACGCATTTGAATTAGAGCAAAACTTATTAGAGAAGAAAAAGTATGAGTTACTTGAAAAAGTACAAGCTTCTTCTAAAATGGTAGATATCCATTACATTCGTCAAAAAGAACCAAAAGGATTAGGACATGCTGTTTGGTGCGCACGTAAATTCATTGGTGATGAGCCGTTTGCAGTATTATTAGGCGATGATATCGTTCAAGCTGAAAAACCATGTTTACGTCAATTAATGGACGAGTATGACAAAACACTTTCTTCTGTTATTGGTGTACAAACTGTTCCTGAAGCAGAAACACATCGCTACGGAATTATTGATCCGTTAGAGCAAGAGGGACGTCGTTATCAAGTTCGTCAATTCGTTGAAAAACCAACGAAAGGTACTGCGCCTTCAAACTTAGCGATTATGGGACGTTACATTTTAACTCCTGAAATCTTTATGTTCTTGGAACAGCAACAAGCTGGAGCGGGCGGCGAAATTCAGTTAACGGATGCAATTCAAAGTTTAAATGAAATTCAACGTGTATTTGCATATGATTTCGAAGGAAAGCGTTATGACGTTGGTGAAAAATTAGGATTTGTTCAAACAACAATTGAAATGGCATTGCAACACCCAGAATTACGTGATGATATGCTAGTAATGATGAAGAAAATTTTAGAAGAACAAATGTAGCAAGAGTCTTAATATAATAAACAAGGAGCTGTTCCTATAGGAACAGCTCCTTGTTTATTATGAAATCGTCGAATGAGAATGCTGATAAGCCGAACGACGTACAGCATAGTATATGCGAGGTGCGATAATAGCGCCGATAATTGTAAACGCAATATCTTTTACTGCAAACCACATCATAATCATCCAGGCAGCTTTATAACTCATATTACCACCCATGAAAATATTGACTGCCCCGTACATATAAGTAGTACCGATAATATAAGTTAAAATGATTCCGACGAAAGAAGCAATTGCAAAGGTGCTGAATGTTGGTCGTTCTTTTTGTTCTACTAGTTTTCCTGATACGTAAGCAACGATAATAAATGCGATAATAAAACCACCAGTAGGATCTAAAAGTGCCCCGAATCCAGCTTTGAAGTTAGCGAAGATTGGCGCACCCGCTACTCCAACAAGCATGTAAACAGTCATTGATAATGCCCCAAGTCTACTCCCAAGAAGAAGACCTGCTAAAATTGCGAAAAATGGTTGCATAGATAACGGGACGCCCGCTATTTGTAGGAATGGTGCCCACGATACAATATTTGCACCAATAGCCATAAGAGCGACGAACATCGCAGCTAATGCTAAATCTAAAACATGAAGCTTCTTCATAATGTTAACCTCCAGTTGTGTTTAGGTTAACATTATCGTAGCGAAAATATTTACTTGTTGTCAATCAAAATATTTTGATAAGAAGGCTTTAAATAGTCTCTAAGCAATGTGTATGGAATACGAAATTGCGGGATTCCGCTTGAATAAGGAGCAATTTCATATAAAGGGAAATAAATCACAAGATTATCCGGTTCTAAAAAGTAGTGAAACTTTTTAGTGCTCGTTACCTTTTCGGCTGCGTCAGGGAAATAAATGCTTTCATTTTGTTTAATTTGTCTTACAATCTCTGTGCGAATTATTTCGTTATATTTATCCTCTTGTTGAAATAAATCGTCTAAGTGTAATAATTTTTTTTCGTTTAAATCAAATGTATTTGCCTTCCACGTATAAAGTCCGTGCGCTCCGCCTGTATATTGATAGTAATTCACATATAGACTTAGGAAAGGTGGTTTGTTTAAAGCTACTTTATAGTCAACATTTGCAACGTATGGATGAAAAGGTGTGCTAGATCCTTCTGTTTCTTTATAATATTTCTTCGCTTCTTTTTCTAATTTACTTTTAAATGTAGCAGTAGAGTTTTTGTAATAGGAATTTAGCTTATTTTGAAATTTCGAATCAGAAAAGTTGTGAAAGGAAGGCCTATTAATTTGATATTCTATATAAGGTTTCTTACCTTTTTGTGTTACAGTCTTAACATTGATTGTCAGGTTGGATGCTTTGGCTGCTATTGCACAATTTGGTACAATAGTCAGGAAGGAGAACATAAGCAATAGTATACAAAATTTCTGTTTCATTTAGGTGAAACCTCCTTATATAAGTGTTATAGGTAGTTTGAAATTAAACAGGTAAAATTATACATTTGATTTAAGGTGAGAGAGGTTGAAAACGATATGTCAAAAACTTTAATGGATTCGCTTGGAATTGAGTTGTTAGAAATGACAGAGGATAAAGTAGTTGCTACGATGCCTGTTGATGAACGTACGCATCAGCCGTTTGGATTTTTACATGGCGGTGCATCTGTTGCATTAGCAGAAACTGTGGCAAGCGTTGGTTCATACAATTTAATTGATCAAGAGAAATGTATTTGTTTTGGATTAGAAATTAATGCAAATCATATTCGCTCAAAGCAAGATGGAATTGTAACAGCAATCGGAACACCGATACATAGAGGACAATCGACAATGGTTTGGGATATTCGCATCATTGATGAAAATGATGATTTACTATGCATATCAAGATGTACAGTAGCAATTAAAGAAAAACGTGAAAAATAGAAAAGAGGCGGCTCTTATGAGCTGCCTCTTTTTTATCCCGCATTAACGGGCAGTAAAACTCCCACCTCAAAATTCGGTTGGAGCAAAGAAGTTAGGTGAGAGATTAACTGCCCGTAAACGCCCGATTGGTTCAACTAATAATCAGTGGGGGATGAACAAAACCCCCACTGATTAAAGTTTCACTTTATAATTAGAACTGGATTTTTTTCTCTAAGAAACCTTTTAGTTCGCTAATTGGCATACGAACTTGTTCCATAGTGTCACGGTCACGTACTGTAACAGCTTTGTCTTCAACAGAGTCGAAGTCGTATGTGATACAGAATGGTGTACCGATTTCGTCTTGACGACGGTAACGTTTACCGATAGAACCAGTTTCATCAAAGTCTACCACGAAGTCTTTAGCTAGTTCTGCGAATACTTCAGTAGCACCTTCAGATAGCTTTTTAGATAATGGTAAGATAGCTGCTTTATATGGTGCTAAAGCAGGGTGGAAACGAAGAACTGTACGAGAATCGTTTTCTAATTGCTCTTCTTCATATGCATCACATAAGAATGCTAATGTTACACGGTCTGCACCTAGAGATGGCTCGATGCAGTATGGCACGTAACGCTCATTCGTTTGTGGATCGATATAGTTAAAGTCTTCGTTAGAGTGTTCCATATGACGTTTTAAATCGAAGTCTGTACGAGATGCAACGCCCCATAGTTCGCCCCAACCGAATGGGAATCTGAATTCAATATCAGTTGTTGCGTTACTGTAGTGAGATAATTCGTCTTCACCGTGGTCACGAAGACGCATGCTTTCTTCAGTCATACCAAGTGAAAGTAACCAGTTTTTACAAGTTTCACGCCAGAATGCGAACCACTCTAAATCTTCACCAGGCTTACAGAAGAATTCAAGTTCCATTTGTTCGAATTCACGTGTACGGAATGTGAAGTTACCAGGTGTGATTTCGTTACGGAAACTTTTACCGATTTGGCCGATACCAAATGGAAGTTTCTTACGCATAGAGCGTTGTACGTTTTTAAAGTTTACGAAAATACCTTGTGCTGTTTCAGGACGAAGGAAGATTTCGTTTGTGCTAGACTCTGTAACACCTTGGAATGTTTTGAACATTAAGTTGAACTGACGGATTTCCGTGAATTCTTGGCTACCGCAATCTGGGCATTTTACTTCATGTTCTTTCATTAAGTCAGCCATTTGGTCGAAAGTAAGACCGTCAACGACCATTTCGATGCCTTTTGCGTCTAATGCATCTTCAATTAATTTGTCAGCACGGTGACGAGCTTTACATTTTTTACAGTCGATCATTGGATCATTAAAGTTACCAACGTGACCAGAAGCGATCCAAGTTTTTGGGTTCATTAAAATAGCAGCATCTAAACCAACGTTGTGTGGAGATTCTTGAATGAACTTTTTCCACCAAGCTTTTTTAACGTTATTTTTTAATTCGATTCCAAGTGGACCGTAATCCCATGTGTTTGCAAGACCACCGTAAATTTCAGAACCAGGGAAAACGAAACCGCGATGTTTTGCTAAGTTTACAACTTGTTCCATTGAATACATAATAAAATCCTCCTTTTGAAAGTTAACGTATTTGCGATGACGTGATGGGTACTTTGGAAACGAGCAATATATGCTTTAAAAAACATAAAAAAACGCTCATCCCAAGGCTTAATCGCCTAGGGACGAGCGTTTGCCCGCGGTTCCACCCTAGTTGATACACAAAATGTGCATCCACTTTATCACGTATTGCTCGAGACTGCCGTTTCCTCGCAGCTTCAGGCTTTCACTATCCCTGAATCGCTTTTTATGCAAGTACTTATAAGTCCGTCATCGCTACTTATATTAATAATAATGAACATATTCTAACACGTTCTTTTTTAAATCTCAATAGAGGAACGTGCCTATCTAGGATAGAGTCTCGCCTATTTTTTCGTTATTTATTCCGTAATTTTGCTTAATATGCTTAATTGCTTCGCGTCTGCTTAGTGGAGCGAGCTCGTTAGTTTGAACGTATTCCCAAACTACATCTGGCTTTGTTTTTGCATATTCGCGAAGGACCCAGCCGATTGCTTTTTGAATGAAAAATTCTTTTGAAGAATGTAGTTGTCCGATAATCCAGAAAAGGAGTTCTTCATCCATTTTTTGTTTATATTTCAGCTGGAATAAAATAGCGGCACGCTGTAACCATATGTTTTCTGATGCAATCCATTTTGGAATATATGCAGAAATTAATTCTGGATGTTTTAAAAAGATGGCACCTAAAAATGTAGGGACGATGCTATCAACAGAGTCCCACCAAGATTTTGTGACAATAAGTTCTTCTAGAAATGGGATATGAGTTTCGTTTATGTGCTTTTTATATTTTTGCATGATATCGAGTGCGGCAGCTTGAAATTCACGTTCTGGTAAGTCCCAAAGCTCACGTATGATAATTTGGAAGTCCTTTTTATCTGGGAGCGTATGTATTTGAATGACGTCTTTCAATAATTGTCTTCTCTCGGGAGTTTGAATACCGAGAAACGGGAAGTGATTTTTCATATAACGTGCCATCGGTTCTGCTTTTTCGGGATTTTGATGAGCTGTAAAATGCTCTTGTAATGCCTTTACAAATGGATGCATAGGTATGTGCTCCTCTCTTATTATCTTTCTCATATTATTATACAAAGAGTTTGGGTGAATTTTAAAACATAACTTGCAATGTAATGAAATATGTTGAGAAGAGAGAGGAGAGGATAAGATGGAAGATCAAAGCGTACTAGCAGGTTTCTTTGCTCTTAGTTTTGCGTTTATTCTTGTTATAATAATTTGGGCAATTATTTCGTATTTGTTAACGGCTTTTGCACTTTATACGATGGCGAAAAATGATGGTGCAACTGATGGTGTTCTTGCTTTTATTCCGTTTATAAATAGTAAGACATGGGGCGATTTAGCGAAAGATAAATTACCAGATTTCTTGAAAGAAGAGGCAGGGTGGAAAGTATTTGGCATATATGTCGGATGTTTCATTTTTAATTTCGTACCAATTATAAGTTTGCTAGCAACAGCCGTATCGATTGTGCTGTCTATTTATCTCATCTACGCTATTTTGGATAGATACGGAACGAATTCCATACTATTTACGATCATTCATACAATCACGTTTTCGGTTTTCTTGCCGATTCATTTGTTCATTATTCGGAATGAGCCGGTGAGGTATAAAGAGTAGGCGTATCAAAGTTGTCGAGCGGTCGATATATTTGGTTCTATAATAATTCGGATATGCTGAAAAAAGAACGAAAGCGCCCTGCTAAGCGGGGCGCTTTTTTCTACTACATAAGATAGCGTAAGTAAATGTAAATGTGAGAAATGATTAATGAAACGATCATAATTGGGAAGCCGACTTTAAGGAATTCCATGTAGCTGAATTTATGTCCTTCACGACTTGCGATTCCGGCTACGATTACGTTAGCAGAAGCCCCGATTAATGTTCCGTTTCCACCTAGGCAAGCACCTAATGCTAATGCCCACCATAGTACATCGACTTGTGCGTCAGAAGGTGATAAACCTAGCCCAACTGCCATATCGTTAATAAGCGGAATCATTGTTGCAACGAATGGAATGTTATCGATTGTTGCAGAGGCGATACCAGATACCCATAGAATAAGGATAGATGCTTGAGAAATATCTCCGCCTGTTATTCCAATTACTTTTTGAGCTAACGTTTTGATAAGACCGATATCGATAAGTCCTCCAACGAGTACGAATAGTCCCGCGAAGAAGAAGATTGTTACCCATTCTACACTTGCGAATACCTCTTCAATTTCATGTTCTTTCACACCGATTAACATAAGGACAGTAGCACCAGTTAAGGCGATGATAGCTGCATCAATATGGAAGATGGAATGAGTCATGAAACCTAAAATAGTAAGTCCAAGTACTATTAAAGATTTTTTCATTAATACTGGATCTTTAATGTATTGTTTTTCATCTAAGCTCATTAGCTTTTTAATTTGTACAGGATCAGCAATTAATTGCTTACGGTACATGAAGTAAAGCATTGTTGCTGTAACAGCAATAATGATGATTACGATAGGTGCTAAGTTGAATAAGAAAGCATTGAAGTCTAAATGTTTATTAGCAGAACCAATCATAATATTTGGCGGATCACCAATTAATGTTGCTGTTCCTCCGATGTTTGAAAAAATAATTTCAGAAAGTAAATATGGAACAGGATTTACTTGCAAGATGCGCGTAATAGATAAAGTAACTGGAACAACAAGAAGTACGGTTGTAACGTTATCTAAAAATGCGGAGCCAAGCGCGGTAAGTAAGGAAAGTGAAATTAAAATTTTAATTGGATTTCCTTGTGCTCCTTTTGCGGCTTTAATGGCAACGTATTGGAAGACACCTGACTTACTTGTAATGTTTACCAGTATCATCATACCGATGAGTAATGTAATTGTTCCCCATTCAATATGTTTCGTAAAGGCATTGTGTAAGTCAACGACCCCGGCAATTACCATGAATGCTGCACCAAGAAGTGCGATGACAGCGCGGTTAATTTTTTCAGAAATAATAATGGCATATGTAATTAAAAAGACTGCGATAGCGAAATAATACTGCCAGTTTGCGAGTTCTTGCGTTGTTTCGTGCAAAACTCTCATCTCCTTTCATTCACTTTTCTTAGTGTGTCAAAAAATTAACTAGATGAAACACACATAACGTCATTATAAAGTAGAAAAATGGCGGATGTAAATGAAAGGGTTTATTTTGTCATATTTTCTGCATAGGTCATTTTTTCTTATTTTTAAAAATATTTGTGGGCATTTAACATATATATAAGATACATCCAATCTGAATATTTAAAATTGAATCAGCATTCGAGCTTGTTCGTGTAGGAGTGTCAAATAGAAAGGAATGACAAAGATGATAAGGAAGGGATCGTATGGATGAACAACGATTTTTGTTTTTAGACTTTGAGTTTACGATGCCCCAGCATAGAAAAAAGCCAAAAGGTTTTTTCCCAGAAATTATTGAGGTCGGACTCGTTTCAGTTGTTGGTTGTAAGGTGGAAGATACGTATTCATCGCATATTAGACCGAAAACATTTCCGTCTTTAACGGATCGATGTAAAAAATTTTTAGGAATTAAACAGGAAGTAGTGGACAAAGGAATTTCTTTTCATGAACTTGTTGAGAAACTTGCAGAATATGAAAAGAGTTGTAAACCGACAATTGTAACGTGGGGAAATATGGATATGAAAGTCTTAAAGCATAATTGCGAAATGGCGGGAGTAGAATTTCCATTCTTTGGACAGTGTCGTGATTTATCGCTTGAGTATAAGAAGTTTTTTGGAGAGAGAAATCAAACAGGGCTGTGGAAAGCAATTGAGGCGTATGGAAAAGCAGGAACAGGAAAGCATCATTGTGCGCTTGATGATGCGATGACGACATATAATATTTTTAAGTTAGTAGAAAAAGATAAAGAGTATTTAGTCAAACCAGCACCTCCAACATTAGGGGAACTTGTTGATTTTTCGAAAGTGTTAAAGAAAGTAAGTACACAGTAACGACCAAATTGCAAAACATGTAATTTGGTCGTTTTGTTTTTTAAAGTTTGTAATCTTGCTTCAATTGCTGAAGTGTTTCTAGACTACGCCCCGCAAAAGGTGAATCATCTTCAGAAAATGAATTCATTTGAGTTTCTAATGCTAATTTTAGTGACTCTGTATAATCCGGAATTTCTCCTTCATATTTCTTCACCATTTGCTCTGGAATGTTCGTCTGTTCACGAAAAGCTAAAGCACGTCTTTCGTGGAAGAATGGTACTTCAGCTTGTTTTACATTATGTAAATCCCCTTGCACTGGATGTTTTAAAACAGCTAATACTTTTACGACGTAACTGCCAGGACGGCTATTTGTAATTTCGCCAATGTATTTTCCAGTTTTATAAATACCAGTAACGATTTCACCAATTTCAAATGTTTCTCTCATATTTTTCACCTCAAGTTTATAGTAAGGAAAGTATAAGAAGTAGTCAAAGAAATCAGTTGATTTTTGAATGTCCTTGAGAATATGACAGGCTTCAACTATAATTTAAAATGATATAACAGAAAATTCTGATGTTAATTATTTTCATAAATTCCCTGATAAGGAGTGTTCTATATGATGCCTTTATATTTTCCTGAAGATAAAACGGAGTATATTATTCCAGGTATTGTTTGCGTTCTATTTATCATCGGTGCGGTTGCTACGTGGCGTATGTTTATTCGTGTATCAAAACGAGAAGCAGAGCGATTACAGAAAGTAGAAGAAAAGCTTTTAGCTGAAAAGAAACAGTAATTCATTTTTGCATGTTTCCCTCTATGCTCGGACAATCTAAGGGCAGAAAGTATTTTGGAGGGAATTGAATGAAAAGACGGCTTTTTTTCAGTTGTTGTTTATTATTTCTAATGGCGGGTTGTGACCAAGGGAAGCCGAAAGAAATTGATGTGAAATTACATAATGCTTCAGGTGATGAAGTTGGGACTGCAAAAGTAACTCAGCAAACAAGTGGAGTGAAAATTACGATTAAAGCGGAAGGCTTTACACCAGGATCACACGGGATACATGTACATGAAATCGGAGAATGTAAAGCGCCACGTTTCGAATCATCTGGGAATCATTTTAATCCGGATAATAAAGAACATGGGCTCTTGAATCCGAAAGGTGCGGAAAATGGTGATTTACCGAACGTAGTTGCAGACGGTTCGGGAAAGATTAAAGCAGAAATCGATGCTCCGCATATAACGCTTGAAGAAGGAAAAACGACGATTCATAGAAAAGATGGAGCGTCTATTATTATTACAGAAAACGCTGATGATGGTATGACACAACCAACGGGTAAATCTGGTGGCCGAATTGCTTGCGGTGTTATTGTTAAAAAAGCGTCGGATATGAAGAAAAAATAGAAGCTACCGCGAATGGTAGATTTTGTTCTAAAACCACATGATGGTAAGTGGAATTATATCGATTTACCGAAAAAAGGAGGTTGTCCCAAAATCGTTTTGGGATAGCCTCCTTTTTTGTTATGAGAATGTATGGTGTAGTCTGTTTAAAATTTCTTCTAAAACAGATCTAGGACAGCCAATGTTAATTCGGATATGGGCTTCTCCACCTGTTCCATATTTCTCACCAGGCTCAATAATGATTTTACCTTTCTCTTCAAGCAATGCTGTTCGTTCATCTTGAGAAAGGTCCAAGTGGGAACAATCAATCCACAGTAAAAAACTACCTTCTGGTTTAATTACAGAAAGAGCTGGTATGTGATTTTGAATATACTCACAAGCAAATTGAGCGTTATCTTCAACGTACAATCGAATTTCATTTAGCCAATCATTACATTCTGTATAGGCACTTTGCATTGCTGTATAAGCAAATGTATTTAATCCATGGAATCCTTGTCTATATTGGATAGACATAAAGGCATTACGGAGATTTTCATTCGGAATAATAATGATCGATGCTTGTAATCCAGCGATATTAAATGTTTTGCTCGGAGCCATACAAGTAATAGTGCGTGCTGCTAATTCTTCAGATAAAGAAGCAAACGGTATATGAGTATGGCCTTTATAAATAATATCGGCGTGAATTTCATCCGCGACAACGGTTACATTATATTGCGTACATAACGTACCGAGTTTTATTAGCTCCTCTTTCGTCCAAATGCGTCCGATAGGATTGTGAGGGCTGCAAAGAAGCATTAGTTTTACACCTTGTTTAAATTGAGTTTCTAGATGCTCGAAGTCTATCTTATATATGCCATTTTGTTTAAATAAGGGACTCTCACATAATTGTCTATTATTTGTTTTGACCATTTCAAAAAATGGTGGATAAATAGGAGGTTGTACGAGTACGGCTTCTCCTTCTTTCGTTATAGCTTGTATGCTCGTACTAAGAGCTGGAACGATACCTGCGCTAAATACAATCCATTCTTTTTGTATTTCCCAATTGTATTGGCTTTTCGTCCAATTACAAATGATATCCCCAATATTTTCAGGAGGAAGTGTATAGCCGAAAATAGGATGTTCTGTGCGTTTTTGTAATGCAGTTTGAATTGGTTTTGGTACTTCAAAATCCATATCTGCAATCCAAGCGTGGATGAGCTCTTCATTTTTATATGTATCCCATTTTGTACTATGTGTTCCGCGACGATTTACCGTTTTATGAAATAGTTGCATATGTTTGCTCCTTTCTTCTGTCAAACTGTTAAGTTATGAAAATTCTCACTCTTCTTATAGAATAGCTGATATGATACGATAAAGAAAAGCATTAAAAAGTGAAAAGGCGGGAAATAGATGGGTGCATATGACAAAATGATTGAGGTTGTGAAAAATTGGGATCCGTTTCAAATGGGACCGGAGTTTTATGAAACAGAAGCGAGCGATGTCGTAAACGTCGTAAGTGTGTTTGATGATCCGAAATACATCGCAAAGAAGATTCAACATATATACTTTATGTCTTTTGAAGAAGTACCTGCACTTGAAAAATGCGAAAAATTAGCAGTAGAGTTACTCGTACTAAAAGAAGGCGGAAGTTGTTCATTATAGGCTGTCGGAATTTACGACAGCCTTTTTGTTTATTTTCATTTGTGCGGTTTGATTAAAGCTTCACTTTATCCCGTTTTAACGGGCAGTAAGACTCCCGCCTCAAAACTCGGTTGAAGCAAAGAGGTTAGGCGAGAAATCAAACTGCCCGTAAAAACCCGATTGATGAAGGCTAATAATCCGTGGGGATAGAACCTCCCACGGATTCAAGCTTCACTTTATTGCGCCGCAAACGCAATAATTTCTTCATAAACATGATCCGGCTTTTCTTCAGGTAGTAAGTGTCCTGTATTTTCATAAGAAATGAAAGTGGAATTAGGTAGGTCTTTATGGAGACGGTGTCCTACATGTACAGGGACGACGCGATCTTTTTCACCCCAAATGAGTAATACTGGGGTTTCGATTTTTTGTAATTCAGTTGAAGATAAGTCACCTTCACGGTCTCTTATCATTCGAGTTAAAGCAGGGAATATACGATCATCATAAAAAGGAGCAGCATAGCCTTCCATCATTTCATTGTCAATTAATGAATGGTCATGAACGACATTCATTAAATTATGAACGATGCCCCTTCGAATAATCCAGTTCTTCACGTATAAGTGGAAGAACGGTAAATAAGAGGAGTACAGTAAAGGGAAGTTTGCGCGTGCTAAATAACTAGAGCTACATAGTAAAATCGTCTTTGAAATTAATTCAGGGCGTAGTCGGTTTACAAAGAGTGAAATTTGTCCGCCCATAGAATGACCAACTAATACAATATTTGAGAGAGATAAATGTTCGATTAAATCGATAATAATAGCTGCTAAATTGTGATAAGAATATTTAAAGAGATGAGATTTATCACTTTTTCCGAATGGTGGTAAATCAAGGGCAATTACTGTACCTTCCTTTGTTAGTAAAGGAATGAGTCGTCGATAGCTAAATGAGGAAGAGAGGAAGCCGTGAACGAGTACGAAAGTAGGTCGTTCTTTTTTAGTATTATTTTCATACAATTCGTAATGAATAGTAGTCCCGCGAGTGGAAAAAGTGAAGTAAGGGCATTTGCATTCATGGTTCATTTTTTGTCACTCCATTGATTTTTGTTCATATCATCTCCCGGCAAGAAACAAAATATGTTAACAAAAAAAGGCAAGATGACATCGTCATCTTGCCTTTTGCGGATTTATAATTACCCACGCACAATATTAGGTGGTGTTTTTCCTTGTAATCCTGCCACTAAATTTTCAGCAGCTGTCATAGCCATTTGCTGCCGAGTTTTTAATGTTGCAGATCCAATGTGCGGTAAAGTTACAGCGTTTTGTAATGATAAGAGCGGATTCTCTTTTTGAATCGGCTCTTGTGTAAATGTGTCGATGCCGGCTGCAAATATTTTCTTTTCTGTTAGCGCATGAATTAATGCAGTTTCATCTACTGTTTTCCCGCGAGAAGCATTAATGAAAATTGCTGTTTCTTTCATTAGTGAAAATTCCTTTTCACCGATAAGATGATACGTTTCATCTGTTAATGGAGTAAGAAGAATAATAAAATCAGATTGTTTGATTAGAGTTTGTAAATCACAATATGTAGCATCAAATTTTTGCTCAGCTTCTTCTTTACGGCGACGGTTATAGTAAAGGACATTCATATCAAATCCGAATTTCGCTCGTTTTGCGACAGCTTCTCCAATTCGTCCCATTCCGATAATACCGATCGTACTATGATGTACATCTAGTCCGAAGTGTTCTTTTCCGATTTCAGCGTTCCATTCACCATTTTTTACATAGGAATTGAGTTCGCAAACACGGCGACCAGCAGATAACATAAGAGCGAAAACGAGATCGGCTACTGTATCATCTAACACATATGGAGTATTCGTTCCGATAACATTTTGTTTTTTCATCGCTTTTAAATCAAAGTTATCATGGCCAACAGAAATATTACTTACTACTTTTAAATTAGGAGCAGCCTGCAATAATTCTTCATTTATAGCAGATCCGAAATTTAATAACCCATCTTTATCTTTTATTTTTTCCAATAGAACATCACGAGGTACTTTCTCGTTTTGATCCCATTTTTCAAAATCACAGTGTTCTGATAAATAGTTTTCTACAAATGTTGGAACTGGTTCGGCAATATATACTTTTGTTTTCACGGTTCCATCCCCTTTCCTCTTTACCCGGATTGGTGTGTGCTAATAATCAGCGGGTATGAACCCTACCACTGATTAAAGTTTCACTTTACCCCGCATTAACGGACAGTAAGCTTTCCGCCTTGAAGAACAGCTAAGGCAAAGAATATAAGTTGGAAAGCAACTGTCCGTAAAAGCCCGATTGGTTCAACTAATAATCAGCGGGATAAAGCATTCCGCTGATTAAAGTTTCACTTTATTTTGACATAATTCTCAAAAAAAATCTTCTTTTCAAACTGGAAAGAGTATTTGTATAATTTAGACACAAACTAAAAGGAAGGATGATTTATATGGTGACAGAGAAAGAATTGGAATTATTAGCTTGTCTTGAAAAGAATAGTCGTTTATCTGTAGATACATTAGCGAAGTTGTTAAATATAGAAGTAGAAGAAGCGAAAAAAATGGTTACGAAATTAGAAAGTGAAAAGATTATCGTGGACTATGTAACACATATCGATTGGACAAAAGTGAAAGAACATACTGGTTTAACGGCGATGATTGATGTGAAAGTTACACCGAAGCGTGGTGTCGGTTTTGATGCAGTAGCTGAACAAATTTATCGCTATTCAGAAGTGAAATCCGTTTATTTAATGTCTGGGACATATGACCTTTCTATTACATTAGAAGGGAAGACAATGGGAGAAGTAGCAATGTTTGTTTCTGAGAAATTAGCAACAATTGAATCTGTCGTTTCAACGACAACTCATTTTATTTTGAAGAAGTATAAACATGAGGGGATTATTTATGAAAAGACAGATGATGATAAGAGAATTGTGGTGACACCGTGAAGCAATTTGACCTATCTAGAGTAGCAGAATCTTTACAACCGTCCGGTATACGAAAGTTTTTTGATTTAGCGGCAAGTATGAAAGGTGTTATTTCACTTGGAGTGGGGGAGCCGGACTTTGTTACACCTTGGAATGTAAGGCAAGCATGTATTCGTTCTTTAGAACAAGGATATACGTCATATACAGCAAATGCAGGATTATTGGAGCTCCGTCAAGAAATAGCAAAGTATCTAAAAAAACAATTTGCAGTATCTTATGATCCGAATGATGAAATCATTGTTACAGTTGGAGCGAGTCAAGCGCTAGATATAGCGATGCGTACTATTGTAAACCCTGATGATGAAATACTTATTATTGAACCAAGTTTCGTTTCGTATGCACCACTTGTTACGTTAGCGGGCGGGGTCCCAGTTCCAGTAGCGACTTCATTAGAAGATGAATTTAAAGTACAGCCAGATCAAATTGAAGCAGCTATTACAACGAAAACAAAGGCAATATTACTTTGTTCTCCCAATAACCCAACAGGCGCAATGTTAAATAAATCCGAATTAGAAAAGCTAGCAGTTATTGTTGAGAAGTATAATTTAATCGTGCTATCTGATGAAATTTATGCAGAGCTCGTATACGACGAAGCATATACGAGTTTCGCGAGTATTAAAAATATGCGTGACCATACAATTTTAATTTCAGGGTTTTCAAAAGGATTTGCAATGACGGGATGGCGTCTTGGGATGATTGCAGCCCCTGTGCAATTTTCAGAATTAATGCTCAAAATCCACCAGTATTCAATGATGTGTGCACCGACGATGTCTCAATTTGCAGCACTTGAAGCATTACGCGGGGGAAATGATGAAGTAATTCGAATGAGAGATAGCTATAAAAAACGTCGTAACTTTATGACGACATCTTTCAATGAAATGGGCTTAACATGTCATGTGCCAGGCGGGGCATTTTATGTCTTCCCTTCTATAGCTTCAACCGGACTATCTTCAGCAGAATTTGCAGAACAATTATTATTAGAAGAAAAAGTGGCTGTTGTTCCTGGAAATGTGTTTGGCGGGAGTGGTGAAGGATTTATTCGTTGTTCATATGCAACATCGCTGGAGCAACTTATGGAAGCAATGAAGAGAATGGAACGGTTCATAGAGAATAAAAAAAGGACAAAACACAATACGTTTTGTCCATAAAAAGGGGGGGAATACTAGAAAGCCATGTGTTAGTATTCTATCCTAATATTGGAGAATTATACGTATTACAGGAAATTTTTTCGTGAATTTTGAATGAGTTCTATCAAAGTGGTATAATTTACTAATATAAGGTAGGGGTATCCTCGGTGTTTTACTTAGGATACTTACTCACTAATCGGATATTTAACAATAAATACATCTGCTTTGCTATTTACAATTGTAGAGAAAATGGTAAACGTATGGGAGTGTTTCACATGTCAGAACAATATACAACGGGAGTGGTTGTAACAGGGAAAGTAACTGGAATTCAAGATTACGGTGCATTTGTAGCTTTGGATGCAGAAACACAAGGACTTGTGCATATATCTGAAATCACAAATGGGTATGTAAAAGATATTCATGACTTTTTAAAGGTCGGAGATACAGTAGAAGTAAAAGTACTTTCAATTGATGAAGAACACAGAAAAATGAGTTTATCGTTAAAGGCGGCGAAAAGAAAGCAAGGACGAATTCTTATACCGAATCCATCTGAGAACGGATTTAATACACTGCGAGAAAAGCTAGCAGAATGGATTGAAGAGTCGGAGGTAATAAAGTAAAAGAGGAACGCATATGAGCGTTCCTCTTTTACTTTGACTTATGATATATATATTTGCAAATATGATTGCATGCAATCATATTCGTATGTCGGAGGCGAAAAAGACATACTGACTATTGAATTTCATGTGTTTCTGGGTGAGTACCAAGATTCTCGGATGGTTTAAATAGTAAGCCGAGGTTGATAAGCCCAGAAATACCAACGATGCCGTAAATAATACGTGCAAGAGCTGAGTTTTGTCCACCGAAAATGGCTGCTACTAAGTCAAACTGGAAGAACCCGATCAGTCCCCAGTTAACAGCGCCGATTACAGTGAAGACTAATGCGATACGTTGCAAGGTACTCATGAAAAGTCCCCCCTTAATGTGAAGCGTGAGCAAGCAAGGAGTTAATAAGAAAATTTAACTCCTTTATAGAATGGTATAGTTTTGTTGTTTTTATACATGAAAAATGTACGAAAAAAGGATGTATATACATCTATACCGAAAAATGCGAATTTTTATGCAAAAAATGAACTTTTTCTAAAAAATAAATAATGGTTACGTTTACAATTGTTGAATCGCTTGATTTACAACTTTAGTTTCGCTAAAGTGAATACAGAAATACATATACATAATTGGAGGGAAAAAGATGAGTACACATGTAACGTTCGACTATTCTAAAGCGTTATCCTTCATCGGTGAAAATGAACTAACTTATTTACGTGATGCAGTAAAAGTAACACATCATGCAATCCACGAAAAAACTGGAGCTGGGAACGATTTCCTTGGGTGGGTAGAGCTTCCGCTTCAATATGATAAAGAAGAATTTGCTCGCATTCAAAAATGCGCAGAAAAAATTAAAAATGACTCTGACATTTTACTTGTTGTAGGTATTGGTGGTTCTTACCTAGGAGCACGCGCAGCAATCGAAATGTTAAACCATTCTTTCTATAACACGCTTTCTAAAGAACAACGTAAAACTCCACAAGTGCTATTTGTTGGACAAAACATTAGCTCCACTTACATGAAAGATTTAATGGACGTACTAGAAGGTAAAGACTTTTCTATTAACGTTATTTCCAAATCAGGTACAACAACAGAGCCTGCAATCGCATTCCGTATTTTCCGTAAATTATTAGAAGAAAAGTATGGAAAAGAAGAAGCTCGCAAACGTATTTATGCAACTACAGATAAAGCGCGTGGTGCATTAAAAACATTAGCTGACAATGAAGGTTACGAAACATTTGTAATTCCAGATGATGTTGGCGGTCGTTTCTCTGTATTAACACCAGTAGGATTATTACCAATCGCAGTAAGTGGCCTAAACATTGAAGAGATGATGAACGGTGCAGCTGCTGGTCATAATGACTTCGCGAAATCAGAACTTGAAGAAAACCCAGCTTACCAATACGCAGTAGTTCGTAATGCCCTATACAATAAAGGGAAAACAATTGAAATGCTTGTTAACTATGAGCCAGCACTTCACTACTTCTCTGAGTGGTGGAAACAGTTATTTGGTGAAAGTGAAGGAAAAGATCAAAAAGGTATTTTCCCATCTTCAGCAAACTTCTCAACTGACTTACACTCATTAGGTCAATACATTCAAGAAGGTCGTCGTGACCTATTCGAAACAGTTCTTAAAGTAGGTACATCTACACACGAACTAAAAATCGAATTAGACGACAACGATTTAGATGGATTAAACTACCTTGCTGGTGAAACGATAGACTTCGTAAACACAAAAGCATACGAAGGTACATTACTTGCACATAGCGATGGCGGAGTACCGAACTTAATCGTAAACATTCCAGAACTAAACGAGTACACATTCGGTTACCTTGTATACTTCTTCGAAAAAGCATGTGCGATGAGCGGCTACCTATTAGGCGTAAATCCATTTGACCAACCAGGAGTAGAAGCGTACAAGAAAAATATGTTTGCTCTACTTGGAAAACCAGGATTTGAAGAGTTAAAAGCAGAATTAGAAGAGCGTTTAAAATAATAAAAAGCGATCGGGTCTCCGATCGCTTTTTATTATTTTACTGAAAAGTACACCGGTATATTCAAACTAGAATGGGTATGCTAAAGGAAAAGTCTAGGAGGGATGGGATTGATTCCGATTCAATCAAATTTAGAAGGACGTACATATGCGTTATATAAGTTAGAAGAGGTTATGAAACCACTTGGATATAGTATTGGTGGTAATTGGGATTATGATAAAGGATGTTTTGATTATAAAATCGACGAAGAAGATGGTTATCAATTTTTACGAGTACCATTTACAGCGGTGGATGGAGAACTAGATGTGCCTCAGGTAATAGTCCGTCTTGAAACGCCGTATATTCTTTCGCATGTATATCAAGACGAACTAGATGATAATGTTAATTCTTTAACAGCTGGAACGAGTGGAGTTGATCAATTTGCTGAGCCGAAAGATCCCGATGGAGACGTGAAAAGAAAATATATCAATATTGGTAAAGTACTAGTACAAGAACTAGAAAGTCATTTTTTTAATGGTGAATAACGATGAGTATGTCGCTTTCGATGAGAATGAAAGAATGAACTGGATTGATCATATATTGTTCGTCGCGCTTTACACCTAGTAAGAGAATATTTTGTTTTAAAAGAGTATAGTTACAATTTGCAAAGGATTGTCCGGTGCAGGACGGGGAAATCTCCATCAGTTGTAATTTGTTATCAGAGATTTCATCGTAAAGGGAGAATAGTACGCCTGAAATGGAAGGGAATAAAAGAGAAGCGGTAAATACATAGCTCGTTAATTTATTTCCTTCTATAATTTCTGATACGCCAGCTCTCATTGCATTTTGGATTTGTTCAGAAGTAAGAAGTTCAGCGATGCAGTGAATGTTTGGATTAAGTCCTTTTGCAGTTAAAATATTTAAAATGGACTGTGTATCTGCTAAGCTTTCGTTCTTCTCTTTATCTGATGTTATTAATATAGTGTGAGCTGTTGTAATGTTAGCTTTTAATAAAGTTTGATCGTGATGCGGACAACCTTTTATAAATTCTAAATGATGAAATGGCTTTGGAAGTAAAGAAAGTGTTTCATCAATTAAAACGATATCAAGGTTCGGTTGTAATATGTGCATTTGTTTTACAACATGTTTTGCGCGCTCATTCCAGCCAACGATAATCATATGACCATTAGAGGTAGCAGCTTCTTCTCCTTTAATTTTCATATATTGTTTATTAATCATATCGGTAGCGAATAGAACCATATAATAAGAACAAAATCCCGTTCCTAATAAAATGATGCCTATCCCGATAATTTTTCCTATCGTTGTATGGGGGGCGAAATCGCCGTATCCAACGGTGAAAATGGTAACGATTGACCACCAAATCCCGTCGAACCATGTGGTGAAGTGATCTGGCTCTAATATATGTATAAGAAAGCCGGAGAAAGCAGTAAGTACAATAATAAAACAAATTAAACGAAAAATAATGGAATCACGAAATGTATCTACTAAATTCGGACGGGATTTCAAGTTCCTATTCCTCCTTACGTTTCAGGACTACATTCATTGTTACCATTATAGAAAAAAGAAAAACTCTCTAATTAAAAAGAGAGTTCGTTTCATAATTAATACATACTTTCAACTTCAGTTTGTTGAACACTCTCAAGATGTTGGAGAGCATAGTAAACATCGGCAGTATGTCTTTTTTGATCGATAGACAATTTAAGATGTAAGTAGTGAGCGCCGCTTTCTAATGTTTTAAGCTTCATATTTTTAACCTTTATATCCATTTCTTTTATTTCTTCAATTACAATGGGGATATTGTCCATATTTCGTACAACAAGTTTCACTGCGATATCACGTTGGCGAAATGATCTAGGACCGACGAATTTCATCGTTAAGGGTATAAGTTCTACACTAATCATAAGGAAACACATTCCGAAAGTAGCCTCGATATAGAAACCAGCTCCAACGGCAATGCCAATACCAGAAGCACCCCAAATCATAGCGGCGGTCGTTAATCCCGCAATACTATCGTTTCCTCTGCGTAAAATTACACCGGCACCTAAAAAACCGATTCCTGATACAATTTGAGCGGCAAGTCGAAGTGGATCCATATTCATATGATCGGTATGTGGTAAGTTGTAAGCAGCTTTAATAGAAACAATCGTCAGGAGGCAACTAATTATAGAAATAACTAAACACGTTTTTAAACCGAGTGGTTTACGTTTTAATTCGCGCTCTAAACCGATGGCGAATCCTAAAATAGCCGAGAGACCTAGTTTTATTAATAAGTCGGTGTAGTCCATGTAT